>JBMONN010000015.1:0-125573 GCA_049323935.1 Thermodesulfobacteriota bacterium | reverse complement strand
GACGCCGTTGCAGTCTGCGGTGCAGTCGTTGGCGGGATCGGTGTCACAGACGCCGCAGTTGTCGAGGGTGGCAGAGCCGCCGAAGACGCCGTTGCAGTCCTGCGTGCAGTCGTTGGTCGGATCGGTGTCGCAGGTTCCGCAGTTGTCGAGGGTGGCAGAGCCGCCGAAGACGCCGTTGCAGTCTGCGGTGCAGTCGTTGGCCGGATCGGCGTCACAGACGCCGCAGTTATCGACGGTGGCAGAGCCGCCGAAGACGCCGGCGCAATCCTGCGTGCAGTCGTTGGCGGGATCGGTGTCACAGACGCCGCAGTTGTCGAGGGTGGCAGAGCCGCCCCAGACGCCGTTGCAGTCTGCGGTGCAGTCGTTGGCGGGATCGGTGTCACAGGTTCCGCAGTTATCGACGGTGGCAGAGCCGCCCCAGGTGCCGGCGCAATCCTGCGTGCAGTCGTTGGCAGGGTTGCTGTCACAGGTTCCGCAGTTGTCGAGAGTGGCAGAGCCGCCCCAGACGCCGTTGCAGTCTGCGGTGCAGTCGTTGGCGGGATCGGTGTCACAGACGCCGCAGTTGTCGAGAGTGGCAGAGCCGCCCCAGACGCCGTTGCAGTCTGCGGTGCAGTCGTTGGCAGGATCGGTGTCACAGACGCCGCAGTTGTCGAGGGTGGCGGTGCCGCCGAAGACGCCGGCGCAATCCTGCGTGCAGTCGTTGGTCGGATCGGTGTCACAGACGCCGCAGTTGTCGAGGGTGGCGGTGCCGCCGAAGACGCCGGCGCAATCCTGCGTGCAGTCGTTGGTCGGATCGGTGTCACAGGTTCCGCAGTTGTCGAGGGTGGCGGTGCCGCCGAAGACGCCGGCGCAATCCTGCGTGCAGTCATTGGCCGGGTTGTCGTCGCAGGTTCCGCAGTTGTCCACCTCCGCGACGCCATTGCACACGCCGGCGCAGTCAAGAACTCCGTCACAGTTCGTGTCGAAAGAGATGGAGCTCGTCATATACACACTGGTGCCGGTGCCCGGATCCTGCTGAACAAGATAAAACCCGGTCGGTGCGGTCGCTCCGACGGTAAAGGTTATGATCGCGGTTTGACCTTCCTGGAGTTCGAAATCCCACCCTTGCCCCAGGGCTGCATCTTCTATGGGCGGGATGAGAAATTGTCCGTCCGGCAAGGGAAACTGGTCAAAGAAGATTTGGTTGTCATAGGAGGATGCGGGCGGAGGAACAACACCTGAATCCAGGAAATTGTCAAATATGTCTCCAGTATAGATTGCACCGGCGGTGCCGCGGGTTTGGGTGTATCCCCAGCCGATCTCGTCGATTTCCCAGGAAAGGCCCTCCGGTGCTGTTCCATGATTTGTGCCGGTTTCATTCAGCACACCGTTGATCGAATAATCGAGATCAAAGTTGAAATACACGGACACTGAATGGGGTCCTGCGCCGGTAACCTCAATGGCAAGGGTTCCGAAACCATCGCGAATAATAGATGTGTCAGTCAGGTTGAATTCTGAATAATCCAGCGATGAGGGAAGATCGGCGAGCGTGCGTAAATTTCCCTTGGTGAAAAAATCATAAGAACACGGCCCTTCAAGGCAGTAGGTTTTTCCGTCTATATTGATGCCCCAGTCGAACAACTCGACTTCCGCCTGGGCGGTGGAATTGAAAATACATAGAAACAACAGGGAGTTGACTCCCGATACCAGCCTCTTCATTTATACCCCTCCATCGAGATAAAATGCTTTTGTCATGGTCACTGTGCTTTTCCGGAGGAGGTCACGCAAAGAGCAGGATAGCGAACGTTCCGTCCCATCCGATCCGGCACGATAAGGAATTTTGAAACAGTTGTCCCCGGCGACCATGCCGCATTTCCTCAGGGCATAGGCGCCCGTTCGGCGAACTCCTTTCTCTGAAAGGAATACGCCGAACGGTTGCGCTGGGATGCAAATCGGAAGAAGCAGCAGCCTCCCGATTTGCATGTCTGTTTCCGGGTATAACGAATTAGCGGCGCGTCGGTCTGAGCGTCCTGACCCTGTCGCTGTCTGCACCCCAGATGGAGTTGACGGTCACGCTGCTCGGACATTCATTGCAGGTTGCCGTAATGGACGTATCTGTCCAGGTTCTCACTGAACAATCCACGGCGGCGCCGGTCTTGCTGGTAGCCACAAGCCCGGTTCCTGAGTTGAGCGCATCGACATGCTGCGAATACCCTGTCCCTGTAATGGTGACGCTGGTTCCCCGGCAGGTAATTGACTCGTTGGCCATGGCCGGAATGACGGAAAGGTTGACGGCATTACTGGTTTTGTCAACCTTGACGACACGGAAACCATAGTTGCCGGGAGCCAGATCGGCGGGAATCGTCACCTCGATGGAGGTTGCCGATATTGCGGTGGGAATAAGTGTGACAGAGGTTCCGTCCGCGGCGGTCAAGGTCACCTTGGAGGTGAGATCGACTTGCTCGCCGCCGACACCGGTGACCACGTTGGTGAAGCCGCTGCCGGTCGCCGTGACCGTCGTGGCGACACCACTGGTCACCTTTGCGGTATCCAGGGAGCTGACATCAGGAATAACCGGTCCAGAGTAGGGAGCCGCGGCTGACAGAGCACTGAACCCATGGCAGCCATAACAGTCATCATTGTGGCCGATATGGCCCCAGTAGGGGTTTTCCTTGCCCGGGACAATGGAACCCAGGTTGGCCGGGTTGTCCGAGTCAACCTGAATGTTGTGGAGAGAGGCAACGCCATGGCATGCCTCGCATTTGCGGATGTAATATTTTTTTTCTACGGTAAAGTCATGACAAAAGAGGCATTGAGCGCTGCTGCCAAGCCCAAGGCCGGTGGAGTGATGGGTTTGATCATTGCTGAGGACAAAAAGGCCGGAAGCATCGTCCGTGCCTGACTCATGACAGAACACACACTGGCCTTCGCCGTTGGTGTCAGCATTGGGTTTTTCGCTCGGCCATGGGGTGACGAGGCTCGGCTCGTAGGTCGGAATGTAATGGCCGTCATTCGGATTGTCGATGGGGCCGTGACACGCCTTGCAATCCTGTGACTGGGCCTTGGCGGTCAGGTGATGGACGGATGCCTCGCCGACCACCTGATTATGGCAGTACAGGCAGTCACGGAAGGTGTCAAAAACGTAGCTGCTGGTATTTGGATCCCAGACCTGCTGATGGCAGGACAGGCACTGATAGGCAGTGACACCCGGCTGCGGAAAAGGGATGTCGGTTTGGGTCGGGATAGTTTTATTGACCAGTAAATGGTGTCGATCTGGGATAGTTCCAGGCTTGACGATGGTCTGGTCTTCATGACAGGCCCGACAATTTTCTTCAACGAGATTGTTAAAAGAGCTGTCAGGAATGCCAAGGATCTGATTAACCGGGGGTGGTGGAGTGTTGGCCCAGCTGGTTCCCACGGTGGTCAAAGCAAGAACAGCGGACAACATAACCTTTTTGCTGGTTATCTCCATGATAATCTCTCCTTTATCATTTTTTGTTTTTGTGCTGCTTGTGTGTGATTCCTCAATTTGCTGATGATTACTCTTACGGGGGTCGCGAAATGCCGACATCACGGCGCTTCGCTGGTCTGTCTCTTTCCTGGTAGTCGTGTTCACCTCCTTTGTATGGACATGAAAGTTCCCGGCGCTGCGACATTTAAGAAAAAAACTAATTACTATCAAATCAATTCATTCAACAGTCTGGTTGCTTAGAATATAAAAAAAAGGATTTGTCAACAAAGAGTTCATGGGAGCGCCATCATGATGAGTAGCTTACTGTGCCGGCATGATTGGCGTTTCTCCACGTTATAATTGGAAAAATTGGAGATAACGTCGGCAACTTCAGAGGGGCGGTGTCGCTGCTGTTTTGATGGAGAGGAGAACATCCATAGCGATTTAATGGTGTCGTTTCTATGGATGTTCAAATTGTCACATTTTTTAGTGACATGTCGCCAAAAAAAGACATGCCTGTCTTAGAAAAAAATCTTTGTAGGGGAGCGGCCTAGGGCAGCGGCTCCGTGGTGTAAGCGATGTTGGCCTCTTCCGAGGAAAAGACAGGGAGCTCCCCGCCGGCCCGTACATCCTCCACCCAGTTCGGATTAAGCAGCATCGACTTGCCGCTCAAGGCGATGTCGGTGTCCTGAAGCGCCTCTTCCGCTGTGGTCCGGTCATGAATTTTGCCGCAGATCATGAGGGGGAGTTTTGTTACTTCGCGGGTGAGTCTGGCCATCGTCTTGCCCGTGCCGAAGGCCGGATCGCGGAAGTTGTAGGTGGAAACCGAGATGGCGTCAACGCCGGCCGCGTCGATCAGGGTGATCATCTCCTGCCACTCCGCCGCGTCGGCAAAGAGCGATTCCGCCATGTCGGCAATGCCCCAGTTGGAGATGCGGAAGGTGATGATGGTCTCCGCTGGCACCACCGCCCTCACTGCCTTGATCACTTCCCCGGCAAAACGGAAGCGGTTGGCCGCGTTGCCGCCGTAATCGTCGCTGCGACGGTTTGAGTAGGCGGAGAGAAACTGGTTGATGAGGTAGCCGTGGGCGCCGTGGATCTCGATGGCGCGAAAACCTGCGGCCACCGCGCCTTTGGCCGTTTCGGCAAAGCCTTCGATGACGTGGTCGATGTCAAAGCGGCTCATCGCATCCGGCACCGGGTAGGGGGCGCTGGTCAGCGGGTTTTCCTGTCTGGGGGCAATCGGGCTTGGCGCAATGACCCGGCCGGCCGGGTTGACCTCGTTCCAGCTCATGCGGCCGCAGTGAAACATCTGCATGACGGCAAGTGATCCATGGCTGTGAATCGCGGCCACCACCGGCCGCCAGGCGGCAATCTGCCGCTCGGTCAGCAACCGGGCCTGACCGGGATAGCCCTGGGCGCTTTCGTAGTCGGTGACGATCGCCTCGGTAAACACCAGCCCCGCACCGTTTGCCGCCCGCCGCACCAGAAAATCGAGGACGTCCTGGCGGGGAATGGCGTCATGGGTGGAGGACATCCGGGTCATCGGCGCCACCCCGAGCCGGTTTTTCAGGGTGACGTTCTTCAGGGTGAAGGGGGTAAAGGCTTTTCCGGTTTCCGTGCGCATGGGTGCGTCTCCTTGTTGACGATTGATCGGGTTGTCCGGTTGCGCGGCTACAGTTTTTCCCATTCATCCACCAGCCATTTTTCCACCTCGGCCGGCGACGGCATGCGACCGGCGCAGGTGATGGCGCCATTGATGATGAGAGCCGGGGTGGTGATGACGCCGTGCCGCCAGATCTCGTCGAGATCATGGATCTGTTCGATGTCGGCGGCGATGTCGAGCCGCTGCATGATGTCGAAAATCATGGTGTTGAGCCTGTTGCAGCTGACGCAGCCGGGACCGAGAATCTTGATGGTGAGTTGCTGCACGCCGCCCTCGCTGCTGCCGGTGGCCCGGGCAAACTCGTTGCCCAGCGCCTCCCGGTAAAGATCGACGGCGGCAGGCGGCACATAGTTGTCCCGGCTGATGGCGGCAAAGAGAAAGTCAACCGCCTCCTCCGGGCCGATCTCCATGGCCAGGGCCTGTTGCAGGGCCTGGTCGAGGCCGATCAGGCCGACAGTGGCTTTTCCTATTTTTATCTTTTTCTGCATGGTCGGTGTGATGAATGACGCATATGGGTGATTGGTTGACTGATGAAACGGTTGCCCGCTTGCAGATGCTGTTGTGTCAAAAGAGGGTGAGCTGTTTGCTCTTGTTTTTGTTCCGTTTCGGCCCCTGGTCGCGCACACTGTGCAGCAGCTCTGCCGGGATCTCGGCAAGAAAGGGGGAGGGAGCTTCTGCGGCTGAATGGCAAAGCAGGAGCCGGTCTTTTGCCCGGGTCATGCCGACATAAAAAAGCCGCCGTTCCTCCTCCGGCTCGCAGCCCGCCAGCCGGCAGGGCAGCAGGCCGTCGTTCATGCCGGTGATAAAGACCACTGGAAACTCAAGGCCCTTGGCCCCGTGCAGGGTGAGCAGCGACACCGCCTCGGCCCGGTCGTCGTAGATGGTGGCCTGCCGGTTTTCGGCAAGATGGCGGGCCAGGGCAAGGGGGTCGCCAAAGGCGCCGGCAAGCCTGAGAAAGCGCCGGGCGTTTGCCGAGGCAGGGTCACGCTGGAAAAGAGGAAAGAGCGACTGGAACGCCTCGGGCAGGGCGGTGGCGGCCGCGGCCTGAAAATGGTGGATCGCGTGCTCCAGGCTCGCCATCAGTTCGGCCGCTTTCCTGGGCAGGAGGCTCTGGATCCTGCGGAGGAAGGCGCCGTTGCCCGGAACCATTTCTTTTTCCAGCAGATTGAGGGTGGCCGTGCCGATGCCCGGCAGCTCCCTGCACAGGGTGAGCCAGTCGGCGGCGCTGGCCAGATCCGCCGCAGCCAGTGTCAGCAGGGCGAGGGGCAGGATATCGTGTTCCATGAAAAAAGGGCGGGCCCCCACCAGTTGAAAGGGGATGCCGCGCCGCTCCAGGGCCTCGGCCAACGGTTCGGCCTGGCGGGCGAGGCGGTAGAGGATGCCGATGTCGCGGAAGGTGAAGCTGCTTTGCTCGCCGCCTGAGCGGCCGGAGTTGATGGAAAAGCTTGAAATACCGCCCAGCAGTTTTTCGATCTGTTTGACGACCTGCTCGGCCTCGGCCCGTGCGGTCGGGGCGGCCAGCAGAAAGATTTCGCCGCTGGTGGCACGCTGGGCAGTGATCGTGTTGTCGCCGCGCAGCCGGTTGTGGCGGATAAGGGCGCCGGCCGCCTGGATGATCTCCGGAGCGGATCGGTAATTGCTCTCCAGGGCGAGGCATTCGGTCCCGGATTCTTCGGCAAAGCGCAGAAAGAAGCGGAGGTCGCTGCCGCGGAAGCCGTAGATCGCCTGGTTGGCGTCGCCGATGACAAAGAGTGCGGCAAAGCGGCCAAGCAGGGTGACGAGGTCGTACTGCGCCTGGTTGACATCCTGGAACTCATCGACAAAGAGGTGGCGCACCCGCTTTTGGAGCAGGCCGCTGAGGGAGGCATCGCTCCGCAGTCTGGCGACAAAAACGGGGATGATCATTTCGAGATCGATGGCGTTGAGCCGTTCCAGTTCGTGCAGATAAAGGGCAAGCGGACCGGGATGTTTTTCAGTCGGGTCAAGGACGGTGATGGCGCCGGCAATCTTCTTGCGCTCGCTTGCCGTTGCCTG
This sequence comes from Thermodesulfobacteriota bacterium, assembly GCA_049323935.1. Classification (GTDB taxonomy): domain Bacteria; phylum Desulfobacterota; class Desulfobulbia; order Desulfobulbales; family SURF-16; genus DB1. The sequence goes on along the minus strand of JBMONN010000015.1, from coordinate 118,443 downwards.
CGGATAAAGACGCCTCAATACGAGTTCGCGGTCATCATCGCCGATGACTGCAAGCCCCGGCTTTTCCCGTTGCAGCCAGTCCAGGCAGAAGCGATGGAAGGTGCCGACAAAGACCTCGTCCGCCGCCGCGCCCGCCTGCCGGCGCAGCCGCTCCCGCACCTCGTTTGCCGCCCGGTTGGTAAAGGTGATGGCGACAAGACCGGCCGGGTCTTCCCCTCGCGCGGTGATGAGATGAAGGAGCCTGCCGACCAGGGTATGGGTCTTGCCGGTGCCGGGGCCAGCGGCGACCAGGATGCGGCGGGCCGGGCTCGTTATCGCCTGCCTTTGCGCCGGGTTGTCAGCCTGCTCCGGCGCGGGTCGGGCCGCAGCCGGGACAAAAAGAGGGGGCTGTGGTCCTGGCTCGATTTTTTTCTCTTTTTTCCGGCGGGGCCCGCTTTCTCCGAAGAGGGCGGCCTGGCCGCACAGGCGGTCGATCTCACCCTCGGCAAAGGCGCGGATGACGCCGAACTGGCCGTCAAAGCCGGCCCGGCGGATCACCCGGTTGGCGCGGATACGGGCAATCGCCTCGCCCAGGATGGGGGAAAAGAGGGTGATCTCGTCCAGGGTGGTATGGAGAAAGAGGTTGAATTCCGAGCCGAAGCGGTTGATCGTCCTGGCATATTGCTCCATCACTCCCTTGCTGGTCGGACCCTTGGCCATGATCTCGCCGATCACCTCGGGCAGGGGAATAAGGCTCGTGAAGGTCGGCCCGTTGGCCGGATACAAGGGGGTCTTGCGGTCGGCAAGATCCATCACCCGGTGTGAAACGCCGACGGTGAGCGGCTTGCCGCACACCGGACAGACTCCCCGGCAGGCTTTGGTCTCAGCAGGCTCCATCACTACATTGCAGGCGCGGTGGCCGTCGAGATGGTATTTGCCCTCTTCCGGGAAAAATTCCACGGTGCCGAGAAAGCCGTTGGTCGGCTCCTGCAGGGCCTTTTTCATGGAAAAGAAATCGAAGTCGCAGGCAAAGCGGTTGACCTCCCGGCCGAGTTTGGCCGGCGAGTGGCAGTCGGAATTGGAGATCAGGGTATAGCGGTCGAGGCCGGAGATGAGCCGATTCATGTCCGGGTCCGAGGAAAGCCCGGTTTCGAGGGCGAAGATATGGGAGGAGAGGTCGCCGAAGCATTCCTCGATGGAGTCAAAGCCGGATTTGGAACCGAACAGGGAAAACCACGGGGTCCAGATGTGGGCCGGCACAAGAAAGCCGTCCGCCATCTCCTCAAGCTGGATCTCCAGCAGGTCGCGGGAATCGAGACCGAGGATGGGGCGGCCGTCGGACTCGATGTTGCCGATGGCGGCGAGCCGGCGGTTGATCCGTTCGGCGCTTGCCAGGTCCGGGGCAAAGAGGATGTTGTGGACCTTGCGCACCTGGCCGTGTCTCTTGTAGATGGAGCTGATTTCCGCGCTGAGGAGAAAGCGGACCGGGATCGCCTCGGGAGTGACACCGGGCAGGGCGGGGGCGCTTTTTTCATCGCGCAGTTTGAACAGGCCGGGTTCGGCCGCCACCAATTCCTCCCTGATCTGGGCGAACCAGCCGGGATGGGTAAAGTCGCCGGTGCCGATCAGGTGAATGCCCTTGACCCGCGCCCACGTGGCAAGCCCGGCCAGGGTGCTGTCCTTGCTGGTGGCCCGGGAAAAGGGGGAATGGATATGGAGGTCGGCGAGAAAGTTCATGGTGTCTTGTCGCGAAATGGGCATCCGGCGAATGGCGGCAAGATCTTTTTTGACATTCGGCGGAAGCGGCATTAAGGTATCGCCTTACTATAAGGAGCGCGGGGCAAAGTTCCAAGGATAAAATGTTTGCCGTGCCGGCAGACCTTGTTGCCGGAAAACGCAAAAAAGAAGGAAATAGCCATGTCTGAACTGATCGATGTCATTGTTGTCGGGGCGGGGCCGGCGGGGCTTCAGGCCGCGGTCCATGCCGTGCGTAAAAAGGCGAGTGTGCTGGTGCTGGGGCGGCCGCAGAAGAGCGCCATTTACTGGGCCCATGTGGAAAACTATCTCTGTGTCGACGGGGTGACCGATGGCCACGAGATGCTGAGGATAGGGCTTGCCCAGGCAACCCGTTTCGGCGCCCGATGTGTCGAGGAGGACGTGCTCGGCATCGAGCAGCAGGGCGAACACTATGCGGTGCGGACGGAAAGCGGCATGTGTCTGGGCCGCACCATCATCCTTGCCACCGGCACCCACAAGAACAGACTGAAGGTGAAGGGGGAGAAGGAGTTGACCGGCAAGGGGGTGAGTTACTGTGTCGACTGCGACGCCAATTTCTTCCGGAACGCCAGGGTGGCGGTGGTGGGTAACGAGAGCGCGGCGGTGGACGGGGCGCTGACCCTGCTCAAGTATGCCGCCGAAGTTCATCTCATCAGCCGGGAGCTGACCGTGTCCGCCGAACTGGCGGCAAAGCTCAAGGAGAGCGGGGTGAGGTTGCATGTCGGGGCCTGGGTCAAGGAGATCGCCGGCGACAAGGCGGTGGAGGGACTGGTGCTGGAGGATGACAGCCGGCTTGAGGTGGACGGGGTTTTTATCGAACTCGGCGCCAAGGGGGCGATGGAGCTTGCCACCACTCTGGGGGTACAGCTTGACATGGAGACCTTCACCTACATCGCCACCAACAAGCAGCAGGAGACCAACCTGCCCGGCGTCTACGCAGCCGGCGACATTGCTGGGCCTCCGCACCAGATGGCCAAGGCGGTGGGCGAAGGTTGCGTGGCGGGCTGGTATGCGGCCAATTACGCCAACAAGCAGAAACGGGAATCTGGCGCTGTCTGATGCCTGGTGATCTCGGAAAAACTGAAAATCAGCCGCTGAGGCCACGGCATTCGGAGATACTGCCTGGTATTCAAGATGTTTTCTCTGTGCCCTGTGCTCTCGGTGGTCAAAAAAACTTTTTTTGCGACTGCATCATGGATGAGGCGACGGATGTTTTTTACATGAAACTTGCCCTGGTGGAGGCGGAGCGGGCCGCCGCCCGCGGCGAGGTGCCGGTTGGAGCGGTTCTGGTAGGTCGGGATGGGGCGGTGCTCGCCCAGGACGGCAATCGCCCCATCGAGCTGCATGACCCGACCGGCCACGCCGAGATGCTGGTGCTGCGCCGGGCCGCAGAGAAAACCGGCAATTACCGGCTGCCCGGCTCGACCCTCTATGTCACGGTGGAGCCCTGTGTCATGTGCGCAGGCGCCCTGGTGCACGCCAGGGTGGCCCGCCTCGTCTTTGCTGCCCGCGACCCGAAGGCGGGCGGGGTGGTCTCCTGCTATCAGGTCGGCAGGGACGGCCGTCTCAACCATGCCGTCGCCCTGACTGAAGGGGTGCTGGCCGAGGCCGGCGCCGCCCTGCTCCGGGATTTTTTCCGGGAGCGGCGAAAAAAAACGCCGGTTCTGGAAAATCTCCTTTGAAAAAAATCCCTTTTGGTTGTAAAGTAACCGTCTTTGCAAATGACGAAGATGCGGAGAGGTGACCGAGAGGCCGAAGGTGCACGACTGGAAATCGTGTGTACGGCAACGTACCGAGGGTTCGAATCCCTCCTTCTCCGCCAGTTTGTCACGACATAGCAGGGAACCCTTCCATGTATGCGAGTGTGATAGCCGGGTCCCGCGCAACAGAGGCTCATGAACCCCGTCAGGTCCGGGAGGAAGCAGCGGTAGTGAACCACCTTTGTGTGCCGCGGGGGTGCCTGGCTATCATTTTTTCAGGCTCCCCGCTCCGTTGTGGAGAACGATTGTCCTGTCGTCATTGTGATTGATAATCGCCGGTTATCGATGTATCCCGCGTGTTTTTATGTCCTATCTTGTCCTTGCTCGAAAATGGCGTCCTCAGACCTTTGCCGACGTGGTCGGCCAGGAGGCGGTGGTTCGTACCCTGCAGAACGCGCTGCTCCGCAACCGGGTCGCTCATGCCATGATCTTTTCCGGGGTGCGCGGCGTGGGCAAGACCACCCTGGCCCGCATCATGGCCAAGGCGCTCAACTGCCAGAGCGACAACGGCGAGAAGCCCTGCAACCGCTGCCCGTCGTGTCAGGCGATCACCGCCGGCTCCGCCGTTGACCTCCAGGAAATCGACGGCGCCTCCAATCGCGGCATCCAGGAGATCCGCGAACTCAAGGACAATATCCGTTTTTTCCCTGTCCAGAATCGCTTCAAGGTCATCATCATCGACGAGGTTCACATGCTTACCACTGAGGCCTTCAACGCCCTGTTGAAGACCCTGGAGGAGCCGCCGGAACACGTCTATTTCATGTTCGCCACCACCGAGCTGCACAAGGTTCCCATTACCATCCTCTCCCGCTGTCAGCGCTATGAGTTGAAAAGGGTGCCCTTTGTCGGGCTTGTCGTTTTTTTTGAGAAGATCGCCGACCGGGAAGGGGTGGAGATTCCCCGGCAGGCCCTGGAGATGATTGCCCGCGAGGCAGATGGCAGCGTGCGCGACGGTCTCAGTCTGCTCGATCAGATCTTTTCCTTCGGCGGTGAGCAGGTGACGGTGGAGGATGTGGTGCAGGTCCTCGGCCTTGTTGACCAGCGGATCTTTCATGCCCTTGCGGGTGCGCTGCTGTCCGGCAACCTTGCCGACTGTTTCGACCTGCTCGAAAAAACGTACGGCGCCGGGCTTGATCTCAAGCGTTTTGCCAACGATCTGGTCGCCTATCTGCGCGCCCTGCTGATCTGTCGCACCAGTCCGCATCCGGAGACCATGCTCGATGTCTCGGATCAGGAGCTGGCCGAACTGCGGGAGTTGAGTGGCCGCCACAGCCGGGAAACTCTCTCGCTGGCCTTTCATCTGCTTTTTCAGGGAATCGCGGAGATGCAGTACTCGGCCCATCCCCGCCTGGTCCTGGAGATGGCCTTTATCAAGGTGGTCCAGGCCGGCCAGGTGACGCCGGCCGCGGAACTGCTCTCCCGGCTCGACAGGTTGCTGCGGACCAGGGGAGCGGAGAGTGGAGCGGAAACCGTTGTCGCCAATTCGCCGCCTACGGTTGTTCAGACCGCTGTCGCGCCAGTGCCGAGGTCTCCGGGAGTGCGCGAGCCTGCCATTGTCGCTGCTCCGGCGGCGGAAAAAACGCCGCCGCCGGCCGCTGTTGAGGCGGCGGGCGAGCGGAAATCCGTTTCCCCCGCACCGGAGGAAAGCCGCAAGGGCGGGGTGGCCATTCATCCACGCACCAGGGAGGTGCGCCGTAACTGGGATGAGTTTCTTGCCTACGTCAAGGACCGCAAGCCGTGGATGGCCCAGGTGCTGCGGTTGTGCGAGAATCCGCGCGAGGAGGGTGGGGAGCTGCTGATCCGCTTTGACAATCCCTCGGACTGCACCCTGCTGCAGCAGACAGAAAACGTCAAGGATCTCACTGAGTATGCGATGGATTTTTTTCAGAAGGATTTGACGCTTAAGATCGGCAGCCGGGGCGGCAAAGGTGAGGATGGCGGCGAAGCGGTGCATGACGGCCCCAAGGAGGAGCGGCGGGCCCTGGCCAATGATCCGTTGGTGCAGATGACCCTCGATGTCTTTGGCGGTCAGGTGGGGGCGATCCGCACCGGACCGCGGTTTCGGTAAATTTAGTTGAATTGGTCCGATTGGTTTGATTAGTTCAATTGGTTAAAACCAACCAGACCAACCAGACCAGTCAGGCCAACAGGACCAATATTATGGATATGGATTCGATTTTGAAAAGGGCGCAGCAGTTTCAGTATCAGATGAGCCAGATGCAGGAGGAGCTGGCGCGGCGCACCATCACCTCCAGAGTCGGCGGCGGCATGGTGGAGGTCACGGTGAACGGCAAGTTCGAGGTGGTCGGCCTGCGCATCGACAAGGAGGCGATTAATCCCGACGATCCAGCCATGCTGCAGGATCTCATCGCTGCCGCGGTCAATGACGCCATGCGCCAGGCTCGGGAGATGACCCAGGCGGAATTGGCTCGTCTGACCGGCGGGCTTGGCATCAATCTGCCCGGCATGTTCGGCGGGTGATTGTCCCATGAATGTCGTGCCGCCGGCCCTTGAACGGCTGATCAGTGATTTCAACCGTCTGCCCGGCATCGGCCGGAAGACAGCAACCCGTCTCGCCCTGCATCTGCTGCGCCGCCCGGCGGCCGATGCCCGGGCCTTGGCCCGCGATCTCGCCGAACTGCACGAGGCGATTCGGCTCTGCTCCAACTGTTTCGCCTTTTCCGAGGCCGATCCCTGCCCGATCTGCGCCGACCCTCGCCGCAGCAGCCAGCTCCTCTGTGTCGTCGAGGAGGCGGCCGATCTCATGGCCATCGAAAAAACCGGCACATTTCAAGGGCAGTATCACATCCTGCACGGGGTGCTGTCGCCGATGGACGGCATTGGTCCGGAGGAGATTCGGATTGCTGAGCTGGTCCGTCGGGTAAGCCGGCAACAGGTGGAGGAGGTGCTGATCGCCACCAGCTCCACCGTGCCGGGTGAGGCCACTGCTGCCTATCTTTTTGACGCATTGCGAGAGACAGGGGTTCGGCTGACCCGGCTCGCCTGCGGCATTCCCATGGGCATGGATATCAAGTATGCCGATGAGCTGACCCTGAGCCGGGCCATCGAGGCGCGGAAAAGGTATTGACCGAATGCGGCGGGCAATGCATAATGTTCTTGACAGCGGCGCTCTTTATTGGTATTTCCTTGCCGTTCACGGAGACATCTGCAGAAAAAACAGGCGCGTAACTCAGTGGGAGAGTGCTACCTTGACATGGTAGAAGTCGGCGGTTCAATCCCGCCCGTGCCTACCAGAATATTCTTCATCATCGTGTGGTTCGAAAACAAAGAAACTTCGCAATACTAGCCTGTTGCGAAGTTTCTTTGTTCTTGCCACAGAAAAATGACAATCTCGTAAAAATCGACAACCCTCCATTCGCCCGGCTGCACGAAAAAGAGTGATGATCAGGGCCAGGCTGGCGCGAGTTTTCGAGAAAATCGACAGGGACGGCTTGTCTGACGAAATTTTCATGGCTGAAATCCGGTTGAGCATACAGAACGGTGCAACAGGGACATTCCCCGCCGGCACCACGGTGGCCGAGGCGGTGAGAACGCTCTGTTCCGGCAAGGAGCGCAAGCGCATCGTCGCCGTGCGTCTGGAGGGGCGACTGCTTGATCTGTCCGAGCCGCTGCAGGCGGACGGAATGCTGGAGCCGCTGGCCAAAGATTCGCCCGAGGGCCTGCACATTCTGCGGCACAGCGCCGCCCACATTATGGCCGAAGCGGTCATTTCTCTTTATGGCCCGGATGTCCGGGTGGCCATCGGACCAGCCACTGAAGATGGTTTTTACTACGATTTCGACCGGGCCGAGCCCTTTACCCCGGATGATTTCGCCGCCATCGAGGCAAAGATGGCGGAAATCGCCGCCGCTGCCCGTCCCTTTAGCCGTACTGTGCTTCCCCTGGCCGAGGCCAGGCAGTTTTTTCAGGAAAAAGGCGAGGTCTACAAGGTCGAACTGCTTGACGACATCACTGAGGAGACAGTGAGTCTCTACCGGCAGGGCGAGTTCGTCGATCTCTGCCGGGGACCGCACATTGCCGACACCAGTCTTCTACAGGCCTTCAAGCTGATCCGCATTGCCGGGGCCTACTGGCGCGGCGATGAAAAAAGGCCGATGCTGCAACGGCTCTACGGCACCGCTTTTTTTGACGCCAAGGAGTTGAAAAGCTATCTCCATCATCTCGAAGAGGCGAAAAAAAGGGATCATCGTCGGGTGGGCAAGGATCTTGAGCTCTTTACCATCAGCGATCAGGTTGGCCCCGGTCTCATCCTCTGGCAGCCCAAGGGCGCCCTGGTGCGGCGCCTGATCGAAGATTACTGGAAGGACGAGCATTACCGCAACGGCTATGAACTGCTCTACACCCCGCACATCGCCCGCCGTGATCTGTGGGCGACCAGCGGTCATCTCGACTTTTACGTGGACGACATGTTCTCGGCCATGGAGGTGGAAGAGGTCAAGTATCAGCTCAAGCCGATGAACTGTCCCTTTCACATCGCCATTTACAAGTCCAAGAAGAGAAGCTATCGGGAGTTTCCCATTCGCTGGTGCGAGCTGGGCACGGTCTATCGCTTCGAGCGGACCGGGGCCTTGCAGGGGTTGATGCGCGTGCGCGGTTTCACCCAGGATGACGCCCACATCTTCACCCTGCCGGAGCAGCTTGACGACGAAATTTACAATATTCTTGATCTGAATCTTCATATTCTTAAGACCTTCGGTTTCAGCCAGTACGACATCTATCTCTCCACCCGGCCGGAAAAATTCGTCGGCACCGAGGAGAACTGGCAGAAGGCCACCGATGCTTTGAAGCGTGCCCTGGAAAGAAAGGGCCTGGCCTTTCAGGTCGACCCGGGCGAAGGTGTTTTTTACGGACCAAAGATCGATATCAAGATCAAGGATGTGCTTGGCCGGGCCTGGCAGTGCTCCACCATCCAGGTGGACTTCAATCTGCCGGACCGTTTTCAGCTCGGCTATACGGCGGAGGACGGCCGCGAGCACCAGCCGATCATGATTCACCGTGCTCTGATGGGCTCGCTGGAACGTTTTTTTGGTGTCCTGATCGAACATTACGCCGGGGCGTTCCCCCTGTGGCTGGCGCCGGTCCAGGCCAGGGTGCTCAACATCACCGATGCCCAGCTCGACTATGTTGACATGGTCTATGATCAACTGCGCCGGGCTGGGGTCCGGGTGGAAAAGGACACCCGCAACGAGAAGTTGAATTACAAGATCAGGGAAGCGCAGGTGGCAAAAATTCCCTATATGGTCATCGTCGGCGACAAGGAAAAGGAAACCGCAATGGTGACGGTGCGGTTGCGCGACGGCAGTAATCTCGCGCCGATGTCGGTTGCCGACTTTGCCGACCTGATCGAGCAGGAATGCCGGAAACGCTGAACGGCACAATCGGTTCGGCGGCTGGGCGAAAGCAGCGCGAGACGGAATGGTGGCCGCAGTCGGTACCGGTTCTGACGGCGATCATTCTTTGATGTGTCCGGAAACGTGAGGAGGTAAGCGTATTAAAAGAAAAAAGAGTGAAAAGGATGGACGCGAACCGCGGACCAGGGTGAATGAACTGATCAAGGAGCCTGAGATCAGGGTCATCAGTGATGAAGGCCAGCAGCTTGGCATCATGAGGGTGAAGGAGGCTCTGGCCATAGCCGAAGAGGCCGGCCTCGACCTTGTCGAGATTTCGCCTAACGCCGAACCGCCGGTCTGCCGCATCATGGATTACGGCAAATACCGCTACGAGCAGAGCAAAAAACAGGCGGAGGCCAAAAAGAAACAGACCGTCGTTGAAGTCAAGGAAATCAAGCTCCGTCCGAAAACGGAAAAGCATGACCTTGATTTCAAGATTCGCAATATCCGCAAGTTCCTGGCGCAGAAGAACAAGGTCAAGGTGACCATGCGCTTCCGGGGGCGGGAGATCGTCTATGCCGACACCATCGGCATGGCGTTGCTCAACCAGATCGCCGAATCCCTGGAAGATGTGGCGACCATCACCCAGGCGCCGATCATGGAAGGGCGGCAGCTGGCCATGTATGTCGCCCCGAAGAGTTGATGCAACTGCGCCGAAGCGCAGCACCTTTTATATAACGTGATCACGAAAACAGGAGTAGTGTCATGCCAAAGATGAAAACCAACAGAGGAGCCGCCAAACGCTTCAAGATCAGCGGTTCCGGCAAGGTTATTCGCAGTAAGGCGTATACCAGTCATATCCTGACCAAAAAGACCACCAAGAGAAAACGCAATCTGCGCAAATCCGGGGTGGTTGACGCCAGTGATGTGAGAGGTATTAAACGTATTCTGCCCTATATGTAAGGAGAGTAAAGATGCCTAGAGTGACACGCGGCTTCAAAGCACGCCGCAGAAGAAATAGAGTCTTGAAACTGGCGAAAGGGTTTCGTGGCGCACGTCATCGCCTCTTTCGCACCGCCACTGAGGCGGTGGATCGCGCCCTGTGTTCGGCCTACCGGGATCGCCGCGCCAAAAAACGGGATTTCCGAAAACTGTGGATCGTCCGTATCGGCGCTGCCGCCGAGATGAACGGCACGTCCTACAGCCGGCTGATGGGAGGGTTGAAAAAAGCGGGAATCGAGCTTGATCGCAAGGTTCTCTCCAACCTCGCCATCCTCGATCCCAATGCCTTTTCCGCTGTAGCGAAGCTCGCTTCCTGATTCAGAGCCGATCCGACGGGATCGCCTCTCAGAAGCGATGTGTGCTGAGTGGCCCATCGCTCTCTCAAAAGGGCTTTCACGGTGGAGACAGTCAGGTGCTGCCTCCAGCCATGAAAGTCCTTTTATCGCTCCTGTATACCGGAAATTCCTCGTCGTTTCGGGGGGAAGATGGGAATCACCCTTATTCAGGGAACCTGAGATGGAAGAAGAACTGTTACGCCTGCACCGAGCGGCCAGGGAAGAATTGACGGCAATCCGTCGGAGCGAGCAGCTCGAACCCTATCGTGTCAAATATCTTGGCCGAAAAAGCGATTTTACCGGTTTGATGCGTCAGCTCGGCCGGATTGACGCCGAGGAGCGACCGCGGATCGGCAAGCTGGCCAATGACATCAGGGCCGACCTTGAGGCCCTGTATGCCGAAAAAAAGGCTGAACTGGAGACAGAGGAGGGCCGCGGCGAACGACTTTGTGATCTGACCCTGCCGGGCCGCGGCTGTCCGGGCGGCAAGCTTCATCCGGTGACGCAGATCATGGAAGAGATCTGCGCCATCTTTGAAGGAATGGGGTTCGGCATTGCCGAAGGTCCGGATGTGGAAACGGATTTCTACAACTTCGAGGCCCTCAATATTCCCCGCCACCATCCGGCCCGGGACATGCACGATACCTTTTATATCAATGAAAGTCTGCTGTTGCGCACCCATACCTCGCCGATGCAGGCCCGTATCATGGAGGCCCAGTCCCCGCCGCTGCGGATGATTGCCCCGGGTAAGGTTTACCGCTGCGATTCCGACATCACCCATACCCCGATGTTTCATCAGGTGGAGGGGTTTCTCGTTGACAAGAAGGTCTCCTTCGCCGATCTGCGCGGCGTGCTCGGCGTCTTTATCGCCAGGATGTTCGATGAGCGGACCGCGATGCGGGCCCGCCCGAGTTTCTTCCCCTTCACCGAGCCCAGCGCCGAGATCGACATTGCCTGCGTTATCTGTCGCGGCAAAGGCTGTCGGGTCTGCAAGCACAGCGGCTGGCTGGAGATCCTCGGCGCCGGCATGATCGATCCGGAGGTCTTCAAACAGGTCGGCTATGATCCCGAACAGTACAGCGGGTTCGCCTTTGGTCTCGGGGTGGAGCGCATCGCCATGCTGAAATACGGCATCAACGACATTCGCCTCTATTACGAAAACGACCTGCGCTTTCTCTCGCAGTTTTAATCCAAGCGGACAAGCTGCCCATGAAATTTACCGTAAACTGGCTACAACAGTATGTCGACCTGACCATCACCGCCGAGGAACTGGCGGACCGCCTGACCATGGCCGGCCTTGAGGTTGATGGTGTGGCGAAGATGTTTCACGAATGTGACGGGGTCAGGGTCGGCGAAATTCTTGAGGTTTCTCCCCACCCTGACGCCGACCGCCTCGTCCTCTGCCAGGTGGCGGTGGGGGAGGAGCGTCTGCAGGTTGTCTGCGGCGCCCCCAACGCCCGTGTCGGCCTCTTTACCGCCATCGCCTTGCCCGGCACCGCATTGCCGTCCGGGCTCGCCATCAAAAAGAGCACCATCCGCGGCCAGCAGTCCCATGGCATGCTCTGCTCAGAAAAGGATCTCGGCATCAGTGAAAACCATGCCGGCATCATGGAACTGCCCTGGCTGACGGTATCCGGCGGCAAGCTCGTCGAGGAACTCGGGCTCCGCGATACGATGATCGAGGTCGATCTGACCCCCAACCGGCCCGACTGCACCAGCGTCATCGGTATCGGTCGCGAGGCCGCTGCTTTTTGCGGGACCCGTTTGCGACCGCCGGTGTCGGCGGCGGATACCCCAAGGCTGACCGGCGGAAACATCCCCTTTAGCGTGACGGTTGAGGACGATGACTGTCCCCGCTATGCGGCCCGCCTCCTCACCGGCATCACCATCGGTCCATCGCCCTGGTGGCTGAGAAAACGGCTGCTCAGCGTCGGGCTGCGGCCGATCAACAACGTGGTCGATGTCACCAACTTCGTGATGCTTGAATACGGTCAGCCCCTCCATGCCTTTGATTTCGACAAGCTGGCCGGGAAGGCCATCGTCGTCCGTAAGCCGCGTCCGGGTGAGACCCTGACCACCCTCGACGGCGCAATTCGCCCGCTTGACCCGACGATGATGCTGATCTGTGACGCCGAGAAACCGGTGGCCGTGGCCGGGGTCATGGGCGGCGCCAACTCGGAGGTTGATGATACGACCACCGCCGTGCTGCTGGAATCCGCCTGCTTCAACCCGATCAGTGTCCGGCGCACGGCCCGTAAGCTCAATATGGCCACCGACGCCTCGTACCGTTTTGAGCGCGGCGTCGATCCAAAGCTGGCGCCCATCGCCATGGAGCGGGCGGTGCGCCTGCTCTGCGAGGTGGCCGGTGCCACCGTGATCGACAACGGAGTTGACTGGGCCGCCGGGGTGAGGGAGTCCGCCGCTATCACCCTGCGGGTGTCGCGCACCTCCGATCTTCTCGGCCATCCATTTACTGGCGAAGAGATCGCGGCGTTGCTTGCTGGCATTGATATACCGAGCACCCCCCATGATGCCGACACCCTGTTGGTGACGCCACCATCCTTCCGGGTCGATCTGGAGCGCGAGGTGGACCTCATCGAAGAGGTGGCGCGGCTCAAAGGCTACAACGAGTTTCCCCACACCATGCCCTTGGTGCCCATGGCCGCCGCCTGGGAGGATCCGGCCCGCCGCCTGCGGCAGGATGCTGCCCGGGTCCTGGTCTCCCTTGGTTTTTCCGAGGCGATCAACTACAGTTTCGTCAACCCAGCGCATTTCGATATGATGGGGCTTGCCGATGACGATCCGCGCCGCCGCACCGTGCATCTGCTCAACCCTCTGGCCGAGGATCAGTCGGTGTTGCGAACCATGCTGCTGCCCGGCCTGCTGGAAAATGTCCGGCGCAACGTCAGTTATCAGGTCACCGATGTCCGCCTCTTTGAAACGGGCAAATGCTTTATCCCGGCCGACAATGCAAGCGACCAGCCCCGTGAGGAGACATGGCTGACCGCGGTGCTCTCCGGCCGCCGATCGCCTGGCGCTCCCCTTCTGCATGCTGGCGAAGAACGTTGCGACATCTATGATGGAATCGGCGCCATCGAGGCCCTGCAGCGGGAGCTGCGGCTGGCTGATCTGCGCTTTGTTCTGCGTCCGCACGAGATGCCGGTCTTCTGCGACCCGGAAAACTGCCTTTCCCTGACGGCAGCCGATGAGGTGATCGGCTATTGCGGCCGGATCAGTCCGCCGGTGCTGGCCCGTTTCGGCATCAAGCAGGATGTCTTCTTTCTTTCCCTGCTGCTCGACAAACTGCTCGTCATGGCACGGCTCGGCAAACAGTTTGTCGCCCTGCCCAAATTCCCGTCGGTCAAATGGGATATCGCCGTTGTTGTGCCGGAACAGGTTGGTGCCGGCGAAATTGTTGCCGCCATCCGCGGCTGTGGCGAAGGACTGGTGGAGCAGGCGGAACTTTTTGATATTTATCGCGGTGACGCGCTTGGACCGGGCAGAAAAAGCGTCGCCATCAAGGTGGTCTACCGTTCCGCCGAACAAACCCTGGATGATGAAACGGTGGCCGTGGTCCACAACCGGATCGTCGCCATGATTCTCGACCGTTTCCACGGCCAGTTGCGGGAAGTGTGATGGGTATGAAAGACAATCTCACCAGAAAGGAACTGGCCCGCATCATCAATGAGAAACTCGGTATTTCGCAACGCAGTGCTGCCGAACTGGTGGATCAGGTCTTCTCCACTCTGAAAGAGTCGCTGCTCAAGGAGGAGCCGGTTAAGCTCGTCCAGTTCGGCACCTTCACGGTCAGAAAAAAATCGCCCCGGATGGGCCGTAATCCACGGACCGGTGAAACCATGGAGATTACCAGGCGCAGCATGGTCTCTTTCAAGGCGAGCAAGGCGCTGCGGGAAAAGATCAACTCCTGATGTCTTGCTGGCCGTCCGCCGAAAAAGGGTGGATGCTTTTTTCCGCAGAAGATGCTAGGATGGGTATGTTGTCAACTGACCTTGAACCCATTGACGGAAAAGCGGATCAGTGAACGGCACCCCTGGTGATCATAGCAGCGACAGGTCTGCCGAGGCGAACGGGCAGGAGCCGGTCCCGACGATTCCTGACAAAACGTATTTCAGGATCGGCGAGGTCTGCGAAATCGCCGGCCTCAAGCAGCATGTGCTCCGCTACTGGGAAACGGAATTCAAGGAGCTGATCCGTCCCCGCCGCGCCACCTCGAAACAGCGTTTATACCGGCGCGAGGATGTGGAAACTATCCTGCGAATCAAGAAGCTGCTGCGCGAGGAGGGGTTCACCATCCCCGGTGCCCGCAAGGTGCTGCGTGAACGGCAGTGCCCTTCAGGAGAGGCGGAGGTTGGGGCCAGCGTTGTCGATGTCCGCGAGGTGCTTGCCGTCATCAAGAAGGAATTGCAGAGAATCGAGCGATTATTGCGTAAGGGCTGAGCAACTTTCTTGCAATGGCGCTTGACAGTTCCTGTCAAGCCTGCTACATAAGGGTCACGTTATGCAGTAACGGTTGTCAGTTATGTGTCGGGATGTAGCGCAGTCTGGTAGCGCACTTGAATGGGGTTCAAGGGGCCGGAGGTTCGAATCCTCTCATCCCGACCAGTCATAGCAAGGGGGGGTTAGTCGAAGTTCGGCTGACTCCTTTTTTTTTGTGACGGGCCGGCCTGGGGCCGGTGCGGCGTCGCATCGTGCCGGGGTGATCCGTTTAGATGATACGAGACGACAACCTTTCAAACGTTATCGGGACCCTGCAGAGGCTCTCTTCCGCCATCTTCAGCGATGCCCTGCAGCGCAAGCTGATTCTCGACAATCTCACCGAGGGGGTTTTCACGGTTGACACCGACCTGAAGGTCACCTCTCTTAACAAGGCCGGCGCCTCTATTCTCGGCATCAGCGAAGAGGCTGCTCTCGGTCGGCCCTGTCTCGAACTCTTTCCCGCCGGCGGCCCCGACCCATTCTGTATGGTCGACGAGGTTCTCGTCAGTCGCCGGTCGCTGTTGCGCAAGACCCGGATCCTCCGCCTCGGCGATCAGGAGATCCCGGTGCTGGTCAGCGCCTCCCCCCTGGAAGACAACAACGGCGACATCGTCGGCGGCGTCCAGTCCTTCCAGGAAATCCGCGAAATCTTTCATCGTCAGCTCATCCTCGATTCCTTTTTCGACGGGGTCTTCACCGTGGATGCCGAGATGAACATCACCCTGTTCAACAAGGCGGCGGAGAAGATGACCGGCTGGAATCAGGAAGAGGTCGTTGGTCGGCCCTTTGCCGAGATTTTCGGCCGGAGCGGCGCTTCCGGCGAGGAGGATGCCGCCCTGCTCAGGGCCATGCGGGAGGGCAAGCCGGCCCACGACGACGCCACTTCACTCATCACCGCCGACAACCGGGTGGTGCCGGTCAGTATCCAGGCCGCGCCGCTGCTCGACCCGCGCGGCGCCATCATCGGCGGCATGGAGATCTTCCGCGACATTACCGGCATGCTGCAGAGCCGTTACATCCTGGACAGCGTGGCGGACGGCGTCTTCACCGTTGACCCTGATTTCCGCATCACCTCTTTTAACCGGGCGGCGGAAAAGATTACCGGCTATGCGCTCGCCGAGGTGCTCGGCAAAAAATGCGGCGACATCTTCTGCGGCAATCTCTGCGGCGCAAGCTGCCCGCTGGCCCGGGCTCTGTCGGCCGGCGACCGAGTGGTGGAGGGGGATGTCATCATCCGCGGCAAGCTGGGCCGGCGCATCCCGGTGTCGATCAGCGTCACCGCCCTGGTCGACGGCCAGGGCAACAGCATCGGCGGGGTGGAGACCTTCCGCGACCGCACCGAGATTCTCCAGCTGCGCAGTCGGCTGACCGAGGAGAGTACCCGGGAGGGGATTTACAGCAAAAGCAGGAAGATGCAGCAGATCATGTCGGTGCTGCCTGATTTTGCCAGAAGCGACAGCAATATCCTCATCCTCGGAGAGTCGGGCACCGGTAAGGAGGTCATTGCCAACGCCATCCACCGGATGAGCACCCGCAGCAAGGAACCCTTTGTCGCGGTCAACTGCGGCGCCCTGCCCGACACCCTGCTCGAATCCGAACTGTTCGGCTCCAAGGCCGGCGCCTTTACCGACGCCAAGCAGGACCGACCCGGTCGTTTTGCCGCGGCGGACAAGGGGACTCTCTTCCTTGACGAAATCGGCGACATCTCAGCCGCCATGCAGGTCAAGCTGCTGCGGGTCCTTCAGGAAAAGACCTATGAACCGCTCGGCACCAATACGCCGGTGCCCACCAATGCCCGGGTCATCGCCGCCACCAACCGGGATCTCGCCGCCCTGGTCGCCGCCGGCACCTTTCGTGACGATCTCTATTACCGGCTCAATGTCGTCAAGATCGAGCTTCCCCCTCTGCGGGAACGAATGGAGGATCTGCCCTTTCTCGTCGAATTTTTCATCAACAAGTACAACAGGCAGCGCAACAAGGCGGTCAAGGGCATTTCGGACGAGGCGCTCAATCTCCTCATGGCCGCCGACTACGCCGGTAATATCCGCGAGCTGGAAAACATCGTCGAATACGCCTTTATCCTCTGCAATGAGGGACTGATCCTGCCCCATCATCTGCCGGAGACCCTGCAGCCGCCGGCGCCGGCGGAGCCTGAGCCGGAGCCGCCGCAACGACCGGAAACAGCCGATGCCGACGATTTTGTGATTCCCTGCCTCCCCCTGGAGGAGATCGAGAAGAAGGTCATCATCGGCACCCTGATCCGCAACAACTACAAACGCATGCAGACCTGTCGTGATCTCGGCATCTCCAAGGATACCCTGCGGCGTAAGCTCGCCCAGTACGGCGACATCACAGGCTTTGCCCACGACGACGGGGAATCCGACCATGACTGATTGTTTGCCACGGTTTCTCTCATGATGAAATTTCGCTATGCCATCTATTTTATTCTGCTGCTGCTCATGGCCAACCTGAGCGCGGTCACCGACATGGTGCTCCATCCGGAGATTCCCTTTGCCGAGCGGGAGCATTTCATTGTCGGCGGTATGACGGCGCTGGTCATCTTTCTTCTGTTTGTCGTCATCGAGGTCGGTCTGCGGCGCCGGACCGAGACCGGCGCCGGCAGCGTCACTCGGGCGCGGATCGACAAGGGCTACGGCTGGCCGTTGGCCGCCATCTGGACCGTCATCGTCCTCTCTTCCCTGTCGTGGAACATCACGGTCAACAAACAGCGGACCTTGAAAATCGCCCTGATCGAGGCGAAGACCATCTTTGAAAAGGATCTTGTCTATTATCGCTGGGCCACCGGCCACCACGGTGTCTTTGTCCCGGTCAGCGAAACGACCACGCCGAATCCCTATCTGGCCCAGATCGCCGATTACACCACCGCGAAAACGAGTCAGGGGCTGGAATTGACCCTGGTCAATCCGGAATACATGATCCGCCAGGTCTACGAGATGCAGACTCGGCAGCAGGGACCGTTCGGGCACATCACCAGTCTGGACCCGATCCGGCCGGAAAACGCCGCCGACGCCTGGGAGAAGGCGGCGCTGGAGGCCTTTGAGGACGGGGAGACCGAGGTCAGTTCGGTGGAGGATATCAACGGCGAAAAATACCTGCGCCTCATGCGGCCGATGATCACCGAAACCGGCTGTCTGCGCTGCCACGCCTCCCAGGGCTACCAGCTCGGCGACATCCGCGGCGGCATCAGTGTCTCCATCCCGATGGCGCCGCTGCTTTCCATCTCCCGCCAGGATATCTTCACCTTTTCCCTGGCCCACGGCACCTTCTGGCTGCTCGGCCTGCTCGGCATCTATCTCGGGGTGCAGCGACTCACCGTCACCGTCTGGGAGCGGGAGCAGGCCGAGGCCCGGGTGCGGTCGATCATCGACAACATGTTCGACGGCCTCCTCACCATGGATGAACAGGGGGTGATTGAATCCTGCAATCAGGCCTCGGTCCGCATGTTTGCCTATTTACAGGAGGAGCTGCTGGGCCGCCATATCGGCACCCTGCTGGCAAAGTCGGAAGAGGACGCGACACCGGCGGAGCGCGCCTTGCCGGCCGAGGTGCGCAAGGCCCTGGAGGCGCCCCGGGAGTTGACCGGGGTCAGGAAGGATGGTTCCACCTTCAGCCTGGAGCTCTCGCTCAGCGAGATGCAGCTTGGCGCCACCCAGCTCTTCATTGCCATGGTCCGCGACATCACCGAGCGTAATATGGCGAAAAACGCCCTGATCGAGAGCCAGACGCGGATCATCAAGCAGGAGAAACTGGCTTCCCTCGGCACCATGGTGGCCGGCATCGCCCACGAGATCAACAACCCGGCCCAGGCCATCAGCTTTTCCATGGACGGCCTCAAGATGAACATCGATTACGTCAAGGAACTGGTCGCCTTTCTCAACCAATCGCTCGCCGACCAGTCGACCGATCCGGCGGCGGAACGGCGGAAACTGGCCGAGCTGATGGCCGAACTCGACATGGAACTCGTCCTTGAGGGCATCAACGATATTGCCGACCGCAATATTCAATCCGTCGAGCGGATCGACCACATCGTCAAGAGCACCAAACGCATGGCCCACAGTGAGGAGACCTTTCGTTTCTGCGATCTCAACACCATTGTCGAGGATGCCATTGTCCTCACCCACAACCAGGTCAAATACGATGTGGAGATCGAGGCCGACCTGGAAAGGGGCCTGCCGCCCTTCAAGGGGCTTGCCCAGGAGATGGGCCAGGTCTTCATGAATCTCATCATGAACGGACGCGATGCGGTGAAGGAAAAGGGGCTGGTCAAGAAAGACGGCCGCATCTTCGTCTCCACCCGCTACAATGCGGAGAAAAACTGCGTCGAGGCCCGCTTCCGCGATAACGGCACCGGCATCGACCGCAAGGTGATCGACCGGATTTTCGACCCGTTTTTCACCACCAAGGCCATTGGCTCCGGCACCGGACTCGGGCTTAATCTCTGTCACCGCATCGTCGAGACCCATGGCGGCGATATCGTCGTGGAAAGCACGCCGGGCGAGGGGACGACCTTCATTGTCCGTCTCTATGTCCAGCCGGTTCCGGTCGGGTGAAAGGAAAAATCGTACAGAAGGAGGTTGGCCGCCATGAATGAAAGCGCCGGCGCACCACAGCAGAAACCGATCCTGGTGATCGTTGATGATGAACGCCCGATCCTGACCGAGCTGAAGATCCTCCTCGGTCGCGCCTACCGGGTGCATGCCTTTGTCAATCCCGAGGAGGTGGAGCCCTTTGTCGACGCCAATCCGGTGGATCTCGTCATCTCCGACGAACTGATGCCGGAGATGCGCGGCAGCGAGCTGCTCAGCCGGCTGCACCGCGTCCATCCCGACATCTGCAAGATCGTCCTCTCCGGTCAGGCGGAAAAAAACGACATTGTCCGGGCCATCAACGAGGGGCATATCTTCAGCTTTCTCTTCAAGCCGGTCAACCAGCGCCAACTGCTTAACGTCATCGAGAAGGGGCTGGAAAACCGCCGGCTCAAACTGACCCTGGAAAAGCAGAACATCGAACTCAAGAACTACAGCGAAAATCTTGAAAAAATGGTGCAGGAGCGCACCGCCCAGCTCGTCAAGGCCCATGAGCGGGTGCGGCAGCTCGACGGCGACAAGATGTCTTTTCTTCTCTATCTGGCCCACGAGATCAACTCACCGCTTGATCGCATCCAGAAGCTGGCGGAAACCATCCTCACCTATTTCGGCCTGGCCGGCAGCAACCTCAAGCCGCAGCGCCGGGAGCTTGCGTTGCGCCAAACCCTGGAGGGGATTGCGGCGAGCCGGGCAAAAGAGCTGACGGAGCGTTCCCTGACCCTTGACTGGGACGTTGATCCCGAGCTGCTGCTCGTCACCGATCCGGAATACCTGCAACGCATCTTTGCCGTCCTGCTGGACAATGCCATCCATTTTTCCCCGGCGGGCGGCGCCATCACCATCGACGCCAGGCGGGAAAACGGCAGGATCCTGCTCTCTGTTGCGGATCAGGGCCGCGGCATTGATCCGGCCGATCTGGAAACCATCTTCACCGCCTTTGCCCTGGAACCGGAAAAACGCCGGCCCAAGGGGTTCGGCCTCAATCTGCCGTTGGCCAGGATTATGACCCGCGCCCTGGACGGCAAAATCTGGGCGGCCAGCGGCGGAGCGGAGAAGGGCGCCGCCTTTTATCTGGAGCTGTGATGACCACGCCTGCGGCGAGGAGGCAATGATGACACACCACAGCACATGGCAGACCGATGAGCTGTCCGCTACCTTTCTGCAAGGGGTGCGGGGGGCGATTCCCGCCGCCGCCCTTCAGCTCGAGGTGGTCGGCCATATTGTTCAATCATGGCGCGCCGCGCCCCGCGGCATCCTGGATCTCGGCTGCGGTGACGGCATCCTCGGTTGTTCCCTGCTCGAACGTTTTCCGGAGGCGCGGGCCACCTTTGCCGATTTTTCCGACCCCATGCTGCACGCGGTGCGCGCCCGGATTGCCGGTCATGAGCGATCAGTGGTGGTCAAGGCGGATTTTTCGACTCCCATCTGGCTCGCGGCGGTACGGGAGCATGGCCCCTTTGACGTGGTGGTGTCCGGCTTTGCCATCCATCATCAGCCTGATCCTCGCAAGCAGGAGCTGTACGCCGAGGTGTTTGACCTGCTCGCCCCGGGCGGCATCTTTCTCAACCTGGAACACGTTGCCTCCGCCACTTCGGCGGTGACAGGGCTGTTTGATGAATACTTCATCGACCATCTGCACCGGTTTCATCAGGGGCAGGAGCCGGGCCGGTCGCGGCATGAGGTGGCGCAGACTTTTTATGACCGGCCGGACAAAAAGGAAAACATCCTGGCCCCGGTGGTCGAGCAGTGCCAGTGGCTCCGCCGCATCGGCTTTGTCGACGTGGACTGTTTCTTCAAGATCTTTGAGCTGGCGCTGTTCGGCGGGAGAAAGGCGGAGGCTGGCAACGATCGACATGGGTGAACGAGGGGGATAATGCATTTTTTCCTGCCCCCATATCAGTCTGTTGAAATGCCGTCCCTGGCTTTTGCAACTGCCGGTTGGCCCAATAATGCTTCGCCCAACCTCCCGAATTGCTTGGCTCTTTCAGAGCAGGCGCAATTCGCCGGCACATCCCTGTGCCGGTAACAGCCCATTTTCAACGGGCTGTTATGCCATCATCCGCCGACCCCAGCGCGCCGCCATCCTTCCTGGCGCATCAAAATATCCTGGCAATTTTTCCCGTCTTGACGATATCCAAACGATGAAGTAGAAGAAGTATGAGGCGCGCCGTCGATAGCGCGATCTTGCGATCTGCTGGCGTCTCCGGCCCGTGAAACTGGGCACCTTCGGCCTTCTGTTGGGGAGCGTTTCTTGAGAGGCAAGAGGAGTGAAGAGGCGAGAGAGAGGGGAGAGGGTAAAAGCCTGCTTGACCCCATTTGACCCTCGGAGAAAATAATTTTATATGCTGCCCCCGGAATTCCCTTAGGGGAAGAAAGAGGAGTTTTGATTTTTTTGGAGGAGAAATATTGAACGGTAATGTTGAAATCCCAGCTGATGTTATCACGATGATTGAAAATGGCAAAATTTTGGGGGCCATCAAAGTATTGAGAGATTCTCAAGGTCTTGGCCTCAAAGACGCCAGGTGTGCTATTGATCTTTATTTGCAGGAAAAATATTTATCGAAAAAGAAATCATATCAAGGTGTGTTGCTGGACATTAAGGTTGTGAAAATTATTAGCACTGAACAAGATGGGGAACATGCCGCTTTTTATAAATTTTTTAGTATACCATTTGCTCCAGTACCAGGCATCTATCTCGGTGATGCTGGTCTGTTAAATAAGGTTGTGTGGAATGATAAAACTTTTAGTTTCACTTGTTGGGTGCATGAAGAATATGTGCCACCTGGAATTTCTATATCAGATTTTTTAACTGACACTATTGAAGAAGGTTGGTTGCCAAGCGGAGGGCCATTACTTAAAGGCATCAAAGATGAGGATATTCACGAAGAAGAGGATTAACAGCCCGTTGAAAAAAAATCTAGGACGAATTCTGGGGACAGGAATTCAGGAATTCAGGAATTCTGGGGACAGTATATGCAATTTTTTTGAATAATTCTATACGCTGTCCCAGGAATTGCCTGTCCCAGGAATTGCCGGAATTGCGTCCGGGGTTCCCGTAAAAAGGTATCCCCGCTAAAAGTATGCGGGGATACCAAACATTTCGCAAAAGGCTCTTATATTCCACGGCACTCCGCGAGGGTATTTGCGGCGTAAAAATAGATCCGGTCTCCGCTACTGCATCACGACCACCGTTTCGGGAATGCCGTCAAAATTCTCGTCAAGATAAAACGTATTGCTGGAAGAACGGTAAACGCCGATATCATCATCTCCGTCCCCGTCCCAGTCTCCGATAACGGGGATATCCGTCGATTGGCCGAAATACTGGGCATGGTCGTGTATACCGTCGTCATTGTCATCAAGATAGAATCTGCTAATGCCGGGGCGGAAAACTCCTATGCTGTCGACCCCATCTCCGTCCCAGTCACCAACCAGGGAATAATCCCCCAGTCTGCCGATGGTAACGGCTCGGTCATGAATGCCGTTCCCATCAAAATCCATGTAGTACCTTCTGACGGAAGGCCGGAATACGCCGATATCATCCATTCCGTCATGATCCCAGTCGCCAACCACCGGCAGGTCCGACAGACGGCCAATGGTAACTGTGGAATCCGGAACTCCATCCCTGTCGTCATCCAGATAAAATTTTCTTTGCGCGCCGCAGAAAACACCGATATCGTCGACCCCATCCCCATTCCAATCACCAATAACCGGACTATCCGTGTTCGTGCCAAGAGGCACCACTTCGTCGACCACTCCGTCATTATCATAATCAAGCCGGAACTGGTTGCCGATGAACAGCCCGACATCATCGCTGCCGTCTCCGTCCCAGTCTCCAACTATCGGAATGGCCAGATCATCAGCAGCCAGGCCGGCTCGAACAGAGCGGACATAATAACTGACCGACTTGTCGGAATAGAAGGAGATACCGTAGCCGAAATATACAGGCCACGCACTGAACGAATCGCTGGTGGAGGTAGTGGACGACCAGTAGAAGGACATTGACGAGCCCGGGAAATAGACAGCATTCACGTCCGGACCGGTCAGTAAATAATTCTCCAGCGACAGCAGTTCGCTACGGTTTGGCAGACGCCAGTCGCTGTATCCGGCAAGAGTGAGGTTCTCGCTTTGTGCCAGGGCGTTCTGCCAGTCATACTGCAGGGCTGTGCCATCGCAGACGTTGCTGACCCCATTCCAGGTCTGGCCCATGTCGCACTGCTGCCACATCAGCCCTGTGGTGGTGTCGGTCACCGTGCCGTCACCGTTCATGACCAAATGAGCCGAGGTGCCGACGGATTGCCCGGCTCGAACCGCGCGGACATAGCAACTGTCTGACTTATAGAGGTAATAGTCGACGTTCCCATCGCCGAAAAAGACTCTCCACGCGTAGTACGTTTCGTAGGCATAGGTAGTAGACGACCAGTAGAGGGAGGGCATTGTGTCCGGAAAATATGTGCTGTCAATGGACGGTCCCGGAAACGGTATGCTGCTGTTCACCAGGGAGGACAGCTCCTTGATGTCCGGTAGCCGCCAGTCGTTGTGGCCGCCGAAGTTGTCGTTGTTGATGTCAGTGATGAAGTCTTCCGTATCAGTGGTGTCGCCGCAGGTGCCGGCATTGCCGCCGTTGGTCGCCGGGTTGGAATCGCACCAGGTGTAAGTGTTGTCCTTGTCATGGATGGAGCCGTCATCGGTCTTCATCTCCCAGATCAGGCCGGTGACATTGTCGCGGGTCATAATCCAGCCGTCAGCGTTGGTGGCCGAATCTGGCAACTCCACATCGCCTTGCGCAAGCTTAGTGTAAGAACGCGCCGGGCCATCGTACTGGGCATCCTGTCCGTAAAAAGGTTCACCCCGTTGCGGGCAGGGTATTTCCACCGTGCTGTCATAGCACTTCGTCTGGCCGGTATCAGGCCAAAGGTCAAAACCATATCCAGGCAGAACAGAGACAAACATCCCCATCCCAGCCATAAACCCGATCATCGTTGCACTCTTTCTTTTTATCATCATTTCCTTATGTCCCAAGGCGTGCCACACTGGCAGTAAAGCTCGCCCGGCCAGGTACCGCTTGCGGTTGGGTAAACATTTGCGGGCACCTTTGCCCCTTCATTTCTTTTTTTGCGCATTTTCGACTATTTCCGCTAAGGAGACCAGTTTCGGCTTTGGCGGTGTAAATATGCGCTGCTGCTCCTCCTGCGAATAATTATCTTCGATGAATTCCCGGATGGGCAGCCGCGCGAACCAGCAGTCAAGAATAGTGCGGCAGGGCAGACGTTCATTCATGGTCCGCGAATTCCAAGGACAGTATACGGAATTCGTGGGGGCATGATATTAATTCCAACCAGAAAATGCACCGGATAAAACCGGCGCATTTTCGCGTTCTGAGGAATTCCAGTCGACTGAAATTCCGAATTCCGGGGGGGAATCCCCGCGCATCTCATCATTTGCGGACTGGTGGCCACTGCCTGGCCGTAT
Organism: Thermodesulfobacteriota bacterium; assembly: GCA_049323935.1. Lineage (GTDB taxonomy): Bacteria > Desulfobacterota > Desulfobulbia > Desulfobulbales > SURF-16 > DB1. Next base: position 93,667 of record JBMONN010000015.1, on the reverse strand, counting down.
GCACCAAGGCAAGAACCCACACCGTTTCCCGCTCAATCTCATACACCAAGCGATAGCTTTCATGCGGTATCAGTTCGCGGGTACCGGATATCTTTCCCGGCTTACCTAACTGACAATGCGCGGCCAGCGTGGCTGCCGCATCGCTGAATAGCTCATCCATACGGGCGGCTGCGTGCGGGTTGTCGGCTGCAATGTAGTCCCACACGTCGGCGCGGTCTTGTTCCGCTTCTGGTGTCCAAATAACTCTCATGAAGTCTGGCCAGTCACCTGGGCACGCCGGTCGGCAAATACGGTTTCAACCTCATCATTCGACCGGCCACGGCCAGCCTGCATCGAGGCACGGCCAGCTTCGACCTTGCTGCGCAAAAACTCGTCATATTCCCGTATCTCGCGTTGGCGGCGGATAAATTCACGCATCAGTTCGCGGAGCACTTGAGAGGCCGGCCGATGGGCGGCCTCGGCCTCGGCCATGAACTCGGAGCGTAGCTCGGGTTCCAGCTTCATCGTAAAAACGGCTTCTTTCGACATTGTGCAATCTCCTTTAATTAGGTAATGACCTATTGTATACATTTTCATTACCTTGCGCAACTATCGAGATGCCGTAAAAGGGTGTGGAACGTTAAATGCCCTATCACCATCTGGCCCGTGTGCCGGCAATCGACTATTATTTGATTGCATTTTGAGAATTCCAGGGGCAGTATACGAAATTTTCGTTGCCCTGTTCCCCAAGCACAAGCAAAAGGGGACAGATTTTTTTAACAGGAAAAATGCTCTGCGCGATCCAAATCCGATAATGTGCCGTGAACCTTCGGTAATTTCCCCTTGTCTTTTTCTTATGTATATCTTATATAATACTTATGTGTCGCATCGACTGGAAGAAAAAGGCACGCAAGCAGCTCGATAAGATAACGGACAGCAGTGCCAGAGCGGAAATCACGGCTGCCGTCGCCATCCTGGCAGACCTGCCCGGGGCGCCCCAGACAGGTGAAGAAATTGACCAATCACCGGTACGGCTACCGGCTCAGAGTTGGGCGTTACCGGGTTTTCTTCGATGTCGCCGAGACAATCCGTATCATAAGTATCGAGGAGGTGAAAAAACGCGATGATCGAACCTACTAAAATCCAGACCATCTACCAGGGCGGCGTCCCGGCCTTTGTTGTTCTTCCCTATGCGGATTTCGCCAGGGAGCACCCGGCCGAGGCCGCGCAAATCAAACCGTTGCATCCCAGAATTCCGGAAGGAGAGCTGGTGCCCCACGAGGTCGTCAGCATGCACATCGAGCGCGGAATTACCTATCTCCGGGCCTGGCGGGAATACCTTGGCCTTACCCAGGCCGAGGTGGCGGACAAGGCCGGCATCAGCCAGGCGGCACTGTCCCAGATGGAGGCAGGCGAAAGCAAACTTCGCAAAACAACCAGGGCAAAACTGGCCGCGGCCATGGGCATCAATCCGGACCAGCTTGATGCATAAAGTGAGAAAGGGGACGTACTTCGGATTATAAGTTTTTTTGCGTTCCTCCGGTTTGTTTGAGCGTAAATAGGGTCAAGCGCAAATAGGAGCGTAAATAGGGTCTAAATAGGGTCAAGTCGGCTTTTGGCTTTTTTTATCCGTAAAACACAAATCCCCGCGCTCTTTTGCCGTCGGGTTGGTATTCATCGTCTGGCAATCCATGAGTCGTTTCCCTGTGCGTACAAATTTTTTTTCTATGGTATGAAAAACTCTACACCCCCTTTTTATCAGGAGGCGGATGTGAAAAGATTGTCCTAATTTCAGGGGAATATGTCACTTTGTGACTGCGGCAAATTGTCGCATTCGAAAAAAAATTGTCGCGGAAAGCGAACACTGGCCGGGCAATTCGACGCCAGAGGAAGACGGTGGGTTAAGTAAATATTTTTGTTTAAAATTAAATAGTTGTTTGGTTTAATTCTCTTGTTGTGGCGTGTTGGTGGAAGATGGCATTATCTTTGCTATGTGCCACATTGTCGTTAAGGCCGGGTTGATCGCTGTGTTGCGGTGGAAAAAAAATTGCAAGCAACATCGCGCCGCGCCGGGGTGTGACCCCACGAAAACACCTTGCGGCTGCTTTTGCCGCATAACCATTCACAACAGGAGGGATGTATGAAGAAAATTCTTACCACTGCCGCGGTGCTTGCCTTGCTTGTCGGACCTGCTTTCGCCGATTCCGACGACGATGATGATCGCTCGGAATCGCGATCCGCATGGAGCAAGGTTGCCAGTGTTCCGAGCCGCGCCATGGAGATGTCGACCAACCCGGACCCCGCGCCCGTCGGCGCCACGGTCCGTTTTTCCTGCACCGGCACCGGCAGCTGGGGTGATGCGCTGCGGCGGGCGCGGATCACCATCGAGGATGCCGGCAATGACGTCCTGGTGGAGAGCGAATCGATGCGCATTGACGGCCTGGCCGCGACCTACGACTATACCATCCCTGCCGGGGAAGCGGGTGGTCAGTGGACCTTTACCTGCGATCTCGCCGACCGGAGAAACAGCCTGACGCAGGAGGCGGCTTTCATGGTCGCCGGGGAGGCGACCAACGGCGGGTCGGGCGGCTCCGTAGCGGCCCACCAGGCCATCACCTCCTATGACGGGCCGTCCACCTGCATCGCCTGTCATGAGGCCGAGGCGCAGGATATGCTCGACAGTCTGCACATGCAGTGGTCCGGTCCCACTCCGAACGTGACGAACAGCAGCGGCGATGACGGCAAGGCGGTGAACGGCATCAACACCTTCTGCACCTACGCCATGTCGTCCAAGGGCGCCTGTTTTACCTGCCATGTGCGGGCCGACGGCAATGCCCCCCATGCCCCGGAGGTCACGGACGTCGATTGCCTTATGTGTCATAACGATACCTACCAGCGGACCTTTGTCGTCGATCCGGCCAGCGCCGAGACCGTCACCAATGTCAACGGCGAAACCAGGACCTATGTCTTCGGCCTGGTGGATGCCGACGGCAATTACACCACCGTGCCGGATTACGCGAAGATGCCGGCCGGCACCACCATGGTCGATCTGGCCCGCACCGTTCATATGCCGACCAGGCAATCCTGCCTGCGCTGTCATGCCAAGGCGGGCGGTTCCGACTGGGCCAAGCGGGGCGACATGGGGATGAACTCGGCGGCCCCGACCCTGGTCCAGGACGTGCATATGTCCGCCGAGCCGGGCGGCGCGGATCTGAGCTGTGCCGCCTGCCACGCCGCGGAGAACCACAAGATCGGTGGTCGCGGCATCGATCTGCGCCAGACCGAGGCGCCCAATCCACGCTGCACGGATTGTCATAGCAGCGCCCCCCACGACGATGCGACCCTCAATCGCCATGCCGGGGGACAGGTCTCCTGCCAGGTCTGCCATATCCGCCAGTTCGGCAAGGGCGGCGCCACCGAGATGTCCCGCGACTGGCTCAATCCTGTCTGGAACCCGGGCCTCTGTTCCGGTCAGGGCGGTTTTGTCGGCGAAGAGGTGAAGGAGGCCAATGTCAAGCCGGAATATGTCTGGTTTGACGGCACCTCCGAGGTTTACAGCGTCGGTCAGATTATCGCGGCCGATGCCCGCGGCGTCTATCCCATGGCCCGGGCAAACGGTGCCGCCTTTGACGGCGTGTCGAAGATCGTGCCGATCAAACGCCACTTTTCCGTCATGCCCCTGCATGAGAGCGGTCGGATCGTTCCACCGGAGATCATGTGGATGTTCATGACCGGCGATTTTGACCTGGCGGTTCGCAAGGGCATGGAGGAGCAGGGGATGACCGGCACTTACCGGCTCGTGGATGTTGACGCGGAGATGCTGATCTCCCATGGTGTCGAGCCGGCCTCTATGGCGCCGAGCTGCGGGGAGTGCCATGATGGCTCGGGTCAGACCCCGGACGGAACGGGCATGGTTCCCTTCACCGATCTCGGCTACCATGTCTGGCCGGCCAGGGTGAAAGACTGCACTCTCTGCCATGAGCAGGAGTCGCTCTCCTGGACGGCGATGCACAGCGAGCACGTGAGCGGGGAAAATCTGTCCTGCGTCAGCTGCCACACCACGGAGCCGACCGGACTGGTCAAGCCGCAGAGCGATCTCTGCAACGACTGCCACAGGTCAAAATCCTGGAGCGGCAACAGGCTGCACAAAAAACATCTGGAAAAGGGCTACGAATGCGGGAAATGTCATTCGTTCTAAGAGGACAGTGACTGTCTTCGCAACCAGTGACAAGGGGGATCCGGCTCGTCCGGATCCCCCTTTTTTGCATGGTTGAAACGCTCTGTTGCCGGAACCCGCTTCGATGGGACAGCTGAAAAGAGGGACATTCCCAGCTTTGTCGTCTTTTGATCGTCGCAATATTGCTGTTGACAAGCAGCGCTGCTCCGGGGCAAAAGAAGAGAGGGCAGGGCTGATTGCCGGGCGGGCGGCTGTTTCCGTGAAGTCCGGGTTTTTTTAATTTTTTGCGAAACAGGTGAGAACGATGAAAAAAAGCGGTTTGGTGGTCCCGGTGCTGGTGGTGATGCTGGCGGTCGTGCCTGCGGTCATGGCCGAAGAGGATCTGCTGATCTGGACTCTGGTCGAGAATCTGGCCGACGGTCGCAGCTACAACTATTCCCCAAACTCGATCCGGACGGTGGAGGGTTCGATCAAAGAGGTCTATGACGGGGTGGTGGACAGCCGCAGCAAGGATGTGCGGCAGCTGCGCATCGACTGCACCGCGAGGAAATGGGCGATCGGCGAGACCAAATCGTGGCGGGACGGCAAGCCGGTTGACTCGCCGAATCTGAGCAAGGATGGCTGGATCTGGCTCCCGATCGGCGAAAGTCTGCATCCGAAGTTGGTAGAGGCGGTGTGCGGGAAATGACGCTGCCGGGCTATCCTGACGATTCCTGTTTTCTTTTTGCTGATTTGTTTTGACAGATAGAAAGGAGGGGAGGTATTTTTAGGCATCCTGATGACGTAAGGTAATTTCAATACCTTATGTCGCCGCTTCGGGTTCTGACATGTTGCCGGTTTTAGTGCCTGAAACACTGAAAATGTCTAAAGTTAAAGGTGTTGTCTGATCAGAAAGTACCGTTACTTTAAGTACTTTAGGCATTTTAAGTACTTTAGGCACTTTTTCTAACCGCGATTCCGGTATCAAAGTAAAATCTGCGGAAATCAGGTTGTCTGACCTTCCTGATCGGCGGCGAGGTGCTGCCAGCGCTGAACAGGGACGGGGGGAGCTGAATCGGAAAGGGTGAGTGTGGACGACGCGACAACGATCAAGGGCAAAAGCGCATTCGAACTTTTTCCCGACATCATGAAGAATATGCCTTCTACTGCCCGGCAGGACAGGGCGACGATGTCCTCAGTCCGGGGCAGTGAGACGGCGCGGCGGCCGGCGAGCCGGGTCAAACCTCCGCCACCGCCGGATATCGCCATCCTCCTGGCCGGGGAGAGGCAGGCGGTGGCCCGCCAGGCCGAGGCCTCCCTCGCCCTTGTTCTCATGCAGGAGGGGGGGCAGCGGGCTTTGGTCATGAAGGCGCTGGAGGAGATGGGCTATGCGGTCGAAACGGCGGCGAGCGAGGATGACGCCCAGGGGCGCATGGCCGCAGACGCGGTCGGCATCGTCGTCCTGGAGGATGGTTTTGTCGGCAGTGCCCTGGCAACATCCTCTTTTCATCGTTTTATGAAGTCATTGCCGATGGCGCGGCGGCGTTTTATCTATTATGTTTTGATCGGGCCGCGTTTCCACACCCTCTACGATCTGCAGGCCCTGGCCGAAAGCGCCAATCTGGTCGTGCATCCCGACCATGCAGCCAGGTTCGCTGTTGTCCTGCGGGCCGGACTGCGCTGTCATGAAGAGCTGTTCGGCCCCTATGTCGCCTTGCTGCAGGAGCTGGGGCGCCGATGAAGTGCGGTTGCCGGCTCAGAGGGCGAGGAGGTCGCTGATCGATTTCTCAAAGAGATTGAGGGTGGCGATCTGCCATTTGTCGGCATCTTCGTAGCCGACCACCTGATCGTCGGTCAGGGAAAGGTCGATGTCCTGTAATGGCAATGGCTTTTTTCTTTCGTCGTCATGGAAGAGGCGGACCACCGGCTGGACCAGATTTTCCGTTGAGCCAATCACCACGCCGATCCGACCGCTTTCCAGCCGGACGCAGGAACCGATGGGATAGACACCGATGGATCGGATAAATTTGTGGGTCAGGTCCTTGTTGAAATGCGATTCGCTCCACTCGTAGAGCTTACGCAGTCCTTCCACCCGGCCCATGCCGTTGCGGTAACAGCGGTCAGAGGTGATGGCGTCATAGACATCGGCAATGGCGCAGAGCTGTGAGCCGGTTTTGATGTCCTCGCCGCGCAGCCGGTGGGGGTAGCCGCTGCCGTCGTAACGCTCGTGGTGGTGCAGCCCCATGTCATAGGCCTCCTCCGGCAGGCCTTTGGCGGTTTGCAGCACCTCGGCGGAATAAAAGGTGTGTCGTTTCATCTCCGCGAATTCCTGCTCGTCGAGTTTGCCAGGTTTGTTTAAGATGGTGCGCGGAATTTTCGTCTTGCCGATGTCGTGGAACAGGGCGCCGATGGCCAGGCTCAGGGTCTGCTGATGGGGAACTTTGTAGAAGTTGCAGAAATTGAGGACATAGGCGCCGACGCTGATGGAGTGCATCAGGGTGTACTCGTCTTTTTTTCGGATGCGGGTGAGCAGTACCAGGGCGTCAGGGTTGCGGGTCACCGATTTTTCCATCTTGCCGATGAGATCGTATGCCTCCTCTGTTTCCAGGGCTTTGCCTGACCTGATGCAGTCAACTGCATTGCGGATGACGTTGACCGCCTGTTTTTTGATGTTGCGGGCAACGATCAGTTCCTCCTTGAGAGGGACATTGCGGATGGAAATCGGCTCTTCCCGGGCAAGCTGGCGGAGGCCGCTGTCCGTGCCGCGTCGTATTTCGATCTCCGGCCGGGCATCGCTGACGTCATGGCCCTTGTCGGTATCGATATACACCTCTCTGATCCCAAAGGAACGCAGATGGTCGATGATTTTGATGTCCTTGATCAGGGCCTGATTGGCCAGCAGATAGCTGGAGTTGAAGCCGCAGTTGAAATCATGGACAAAGATGCCGGGCCGCAGTTTTTCTATGGGTACTTTTTTGATCATGGCTGTCGGTTGCAAGGAAGGATTGTTCGGAAACGACATGGTAACAAAATGACTGAAAGCAGGCCGTTTCTGTTCCCGATTTTTTCAGTGTAAGTACGGTTGACGCAAAAAGCAAAGCACTATTTGCCGACGCTCGCCTCGCTGTTTCGTCGTTCTCCTTCATCGAGTTCGGCTTTTTTGAAAATATGATGGTCTTGCAAAACCCCGAAAACCATAGTGGACGAGAAAGTGAAAAGAATGAGTTCCGAAACACGGTCGGTCCGAAACGTGGCTTTTTACGATTCCGACAATATATGACAAACCCGTAAAAAGTCTTTTTTCACCACAGCGCGCACTGAGAACACAGAGAAAACATTTTTTTATTGTAATTGGTTACCTCTGTGTGCTCTGCGGTCTCTGTGGTTGATTTTCAGTTTTACGAGACCATCAATATATGTGAGGTTGCGATACGCGATGATAAATCCCTGTCTTGACTGTGGCGCCTGCTGCGCCTTTTTTCGGGCTTCCTTTTACTGGGGGGAGTCGGATTGTGCCAAACCGGATGGCGTTCCTGTGGAGCTGACCGAGAAACTCAACGATTTCCGTATGGTGATGAAGGGCAGTAATGGCTCATCGCCTCGCTGTATCGCTCTGATGGGGATTATCGGCAAGAAGGTGCATTGCGCCATTTATGAAAAAAGGGCGTCGGTCTGCCGTGATTTTCAGCCGGCCTGGCTGGACGGTGTTCCCAATGAACGATGCGATCGGGCACGGATCCACTGGGGGCTTGCCCCGCTGACCCCGGAGATCTGGACGACGCCGGGCAATAACGAGCCGCGCAAGGCGGCCTGATGCGCACCCATTTCATGGGCTTCCTTCTTTGCCAACCAGGGCGACAATGCCTTGCGCGTAGGCGCGTTTCAGTTCCTCCAGGTCGTCACGATGACAGGGACCCAGCCTGGTGCTGATCTCGGTAAAGCGTTTGGGAATCGTCACCTCCTCCGGTCGGAATCCGGTGGCGAGACGCATCTGCCAGCGCAGCCGCTGAATCTCGCTCGCCACTGCATCCATGGAGTCGGCCAGGGTGGCATAGCCGACGCTGGTGAGGCACTGCGCCAGCGCCTCATCGGTGTAGACGCCCCGGGCAAAGAGGCAGGCCACCATCGAGGTGAGAAAAACTCTGGCCTTTTCATCCTCCACCAGAAAGTTCACTGCATCCGCCACCGTCGCGCCGGTCGGATTCTGGTCATAGGCATAACCGCCGGCATCAAGATGGGAATGACGCAGGCCGAGCGCCTGGGAAACAAAGAATGTCTTGCCGGTGGCGTAGCCGGCCATCTCTTGGCCGAGGACGCAGGCGAAATCGCTGCCGCCATAGTGTGAGGCGGCCTTCATGGTTCCCTGTCCCAACAGCCGGTAAAAGTCGTTGCTGCCCAGGGCCAGATGCTGCATGGCTTCCTGATAGGGGGCAGCGTTGCCGAAGGCAAGAGGAACCAGGGTTTCCTTTTCGCTGATGATACCTTTGGCCAGCGCCTCGGTGGCCCAGGCGAGCGCCACGCCGGGTGACATGGCGTCAAGCCCCATCTTTTCCGCCACATCGATCAGTTTCAGCACCTCGAAGCAATCCATGACGCCGAGCATCGAACCGACGGCAAAAATCAGTTCGAAGTCATAGGCGATCTGCCGGTAAAGATAGCGGTTCTCCTTCTGAAAGCGTTCCCGGACGAAGCCAATGTGGATGCAGCCCACCGGACAGCCGGCGCAGGCGGCGTTGCGCAGCAGCGCCACCTCGGCAAAGCGTTCGCCGGTGATGCCAGCGGCCGTCGGGTCGGTGGTGGCCTGGAGGTTTCGGATCGGCAGGGCGCCGAGTTTATTCAGCCCGGCGACATTGATCGGGGTGCCGAGGTTGTGGTACTTGCTCATCATGTCGGTGGCGGTCATGTCCGCATAGACCTTGGTAAAGACTCGGCTGTACTCTTTGCCCTCAGGCAGCGGAAAGGAGCCGTCGCCGTGGATCATGATCGCCTTCAGATTCTTCGCCCCCATGACCGCGCCGCCGCCGAGCCGGCCGAAGTGGCGGTATGTGTCGGCGGTGATGCAGGCCATGGGCGATTGCCGTTCCCCGGCCGGGCCGATCCTGAGGATGGTGCGATGGCCGGAGCCGGGAAACATGCGGCGCAGGGCCTTGCCCGCCACCTGCAGATCGGTGCCCCATAGATAATGGATGTCCTTGACGATAATCTGGCGGGAACCGACGAGCAGGGCTGAGGGCTGTTTCGCCCGACCGACGATGACCAGGGCGTCGCAGTCGGCAAAGCGCAGGGAGAGGGCGGAGCGACCGCCGCCGTGGCTTTCTGCATACTGATCATGGTAGGGGGATTTGAAGGCGCAGACCGTCTTGCTCATCAGCGGGAAATAACCGGTCAACGGGCCGATGGCAAAGATGAGCGGTTGGTCCGGCTCGTTCCATGGCCGGTCGGGCATGCCGTATTTCCCGAAAAGCAGGGCCGCCAGACCACTGCCGCCCGCCACCCGGTTGCGGCCGTCGATCTCGGTGATCGTTGCGCGGCCGCTCGACAGATCAACCACCAGGGCGCGAAAGTGATCTCTGATCATGGCCCCACCTCCCCAACCGTCGTCTCTTCATTGTCAGCATCATCCGCTCCTCTGGAAATTTCACGAAGCTCCAGGCAGTCATGGGGGCAGTAGGCGACGCACCTGCCGCAGTGAATGCAGACAAAGGGCTCGCCGGTCGGCGCCAGGTAAATTGCCTCCACCGGACAGGCCCTGGCGCATTCGCCGCAGTGGATGCAGAGTTTCTTCTTGACGAGCACGCCGCCCCCCTTGCGCTGGGCATAGGCCCCGGTCGGGCAGACGGCGACGCAGGGAGCCGGATTGCAGGCCAGACAGGTACGCGCCTCGAAACCGGTGGACAGGCCACCGGAGGAACGGATGCGGATACCGGCCGTGTCCCAGGAGAGCTTTTTGTGGACAAGACGGGCGCAGGCCAGTGAACAGGAATGACAGCCGATGCAGCGTTCCATGCGCGGTGTAGTCAGGATTTTCATGGCGCTCCCTCGATGCGATTTCCTTTTTCAGGGATCAGACGATTTCCGGCGCCTGGCCGGTGGAGGCGAGGACGTTACTCCACACCCAGCCGTGCGGGTCGATCTTTTTTCGACGGGAAACGGCAAGCGGAATCGGTACATGGGTGAACTGGTGATTCCAGAAACCGACCATCATGCCGGTGCGGCCCGCCATGCCGGCATGGACGGCATTGTGGCCCATCAGCAGGCAGAAGGCGGAATCGTTGGGGTTGGCCGGCAGGCTGCGGATCATGTAACTGGGATCGATATACTTGAGGGTGAGTTCCGTGCCGATCTCCCGGAAATGGCGGGTGATGCTGTCGCGGAGAAAAAGGCCGATATCGCCATGCCTGATGTTGCCCGAGGCGTCCCGTTCACCGGTTGTCTCCAGCAGATTCTGGCCGGCGCCCTCGGCCACGACGATCACCGCATGGCCCCGCTGGGCCAGCCGACGCTCCAGGGCGGCGAGCAGCCCCGTCAGGGTGAAACGGGCTTCCGGGATCAGGCAGAAATTGACCTGATTGTCGACCAGCACCGAATAGGCGGCGATAAAGCCCGAATCGCGGCCCATCAGTTTGACCAGGCCGACGCCGTTGCGGGCGCCGAGGGCCTCGGCATGGGCGGCGGCGGTGGCCTTTTTCGCCTCAGCCACCGCGGTCTCGAAGCCGAAGGTCTTCTGGACATAGGAGATGTCGTTATCGATGGTCTTCGGGATGCCGATGACGCTCAGCCGCAATCCGCGCCGCGCCGCCTCTTCGTTGATGGCGAAAGCGCCCCGCTGAGTGCCGTCGCCGCCGATGCAGAAGAGGATGCCGATCCCAAGGCGTTCCAGGGTGTCGACCATGTCGGTGACATCCTGGCTGCCCCGGGATGAACCGAGGATGGTGCCGCCCATCTCGTTGATGCCGACCACCTGTTCCGGGGTGAGCAGCAGCGGCCGGTGGCCCTGCCGGGAGGCCAGACCTTCGTAGCCATAGGGGAAACCGTAAATGGTCCGCACCCCGTAGTGATAATGCAGACTTAAAACGATGGCGCGGATGACGTTGTTGATTCCCGGACAGAGGCCGCCGCAGGTGACGATCCCGCAGGCGAGTCGGGCCGGGTTAAAGAAGATTTTTTCCCGTGGTCCGGCCATCTCGAAGACCGGCGGCTGCTGGCCGGCGTCAAGGTAACGCCGGACGGCGGCCAGGTTGCCGTGGAAGAGGACATGCTCGTCGGCGCCGGTGAAGCGGACGCCCTGCATGGGGGAGGGGATGGCGCACTCCCCGAGCCTGCTGATGGTGAAATGGGTTGCCTGCTCCATGACGCCTCTTTCACTCCGGAAACAGGGTGGTGCCGGCGGAGCGCAACTCCCTGGTCGCCCGCTGCACCCGTTCCGCCATCGCGGCCTCGGCCAGCCCGAGATAGACCCGGGGGTCGTAGGCCTTTTTGTTGCCGACCTCGCCGTCCACCTTGAGCACCCCGTCGTAGTTTTTGAAGAGATGATCGATGATGGGTCGGGTATAGGCGTACTGGGTGTCGGTATCGATGTTCATCTTGACCACCCCGTAATCGAGGGCGGCATGGATGTCATGCAGCTCTGAGCCCGAGCCGCCGTGGAAAACCAGATAAAAGCGCGCCGCCGCACCGTAGCGGGCCACCACCGCATCCTGGCACTCCTTGAGGATCGAGGGCATGAGCTTGACCTGGCCCGGCTTGTATACCCCGTGGACATTGCCGAAGGTGGCGGCGAGCAGATAGCGGCCGCCCTCCACCGCGTTGAGCCGGCGGGCCACCTCCAGGGTGTCCTCCGGTGTGGTGTAGAGCTTGGCCCCCGCCGCACCGGTCACCCCGTCCTCTTCTCCGCCGACCACCCCGGTCTCGATTTCGAGGAGCAGCTCACTGGCGCGAAAGCGCTCCAGCAGCTTGACGGCGATATCTAGGTTGGCGGCGAGCGGCAGGGCACTGCCATCGAACATGTGGCTGCTAAAGAGATTGGGCAGGCCAGCGGTCCGGCGCCGCTCCGTCTCCTCGACCAGGGGGATGACAAGCTGATCGAGCCTGTCTGCCTGGCAATGGTCGGTGTGGAGGGCGACGTAGATTGGATAGCGGGCCGCGGCGCGATGGACATGCTCGGCCAGAGAGATGGCGCCGAGGGCCATGTCCTTGATTCCGGCGCCGGAGGCAAAGGCGCCGCCGCCGGTGGAGACCTGGATGATGCCGTCGCTTTTGCTGTCGGCTAGTCCCTGGAGCACCGCGTTGGCGGTGGATAGCGAGGTGACGTTGATGGCGGGGTAGGCGAAGCGACCGGCCCGCGCTCGGTCGAGCATCCGGCAATAGGTTTGGTAATCGGCGACCGGCATGGTTTTCCTCCTTGGCACAGGATTGGTGAGTGCGCAGATTTGCTCCGTGCTACAATGGATGTGTTCGTACCCTTGCCCGGTACCAGTGAAGGCACGCAATGCGCAGGTATGTGCCGTCTCTTTTGACAAGGTCCCTCTTTCTGGAGAGCGTCGCAGTGAGAGCATCTTTTGTCATTTTGCGCTATTTTGCGGAGAAAAGTCCAATGATTTCTGGTGAATGTCGGGTGAAAAGACAGTGTCATGGCACCGCCTCCAGAAGATCTGGGGTGCTCGGCCTCATTTTATCCGGTGTGCAGATGGCAACAGGAAACCGCGCAGTTATCCCTGGCGTCCTCGGCAATGTGTATTTTTATCTTGACATTAAAAACTTAACATATGTATATGCGTTTATTTATGGCGCTGTTGTTTGCATGCATTGCCGCAATGACAGGCAGCGGCTGCTCTGGCCAGGTTGACGACCGGATCACAGTCATCACCATCCCCTTGGGCAAAAAGGGATCGGAAAGATTAGTATACATGAGATCCGTTCAATCGTCGGTAGAGAGAGCGGCGAGGAGTGGAGGTGGTTTTGCCAGTTCGATAACAATGATCGCACCTATTACAGATCTGCTTTGAATTGTGAGCCTAAAAGGGCTCAGGAGAGATTGTCGCGCCTTGCCGATCTGGTCGGTCAGGCAATGAGCCATAAAACAGCAGGCGGGGAGGTGTAAAATGGCATGGTTGTATGTGATTTCATCCAATGATGCGGAAACCGTTTACAACGCGGTCCGACTGGCCAATGTCAGTTTGAAGAAGGGCAAAGAGGTGAAGATGTTCATGCTTGGCCGGGGCGTGGAGTTTAATGAAATCTCCACCTCGGAATTTGATGTCAAAAGCCAGATCGCGGCGTTCGACGCCGGCGGCGGCGAGCTGATTGTCTGAGGCGTGTGTCTCAAATCCCGTGGTCAAACGGGATCAGCTGCCTGCCCGATGGGCTTTATGACCGATCTGTTTGAGCTGGTCGAGGAATGTGAAAAGGTTCTCACCTTTTGACGGCGTCGTATAAGGGCGTTTGCACGACAAGGAGATCGCTGACTCGGCGGTCTCCTTTTTTCTTTACCTCAGAAGAATTCAGCACGGATGCGCCGATACCCGGCATTTTTTCATAAGCACAGGCAGCGTTGATGGTATCCAGCGGCAGTGCCACCTCGATGAGTTTTTTAGGGCTTTTAATGTTAGAATTTGTGACGTTTTCCATTCTTTCTCTTCAAATTTTCAGCGACTACACGCTCGAACGTCTGGATTTCATTGAACTCATCAAAGTTTTTTTCAAGCATGCAGAGGGACTTGCCATTCGCCATAACATAGGGCTGTAAACAAGCAGCACCAGGCCCGGAAACAATCTTGATCAATGCCTGAAATCGAGGCAAATAAATTTGCCAGTAAGGAACCCCTTCGACGTGGATCAAGATCGGCGCCATAACCCCACAGGACAGGAGATGGGTTGAGTATGTTGGAACGACCTCGAAATCTTGTTGAAGAAAATCGCTGTTCCCGAGGAGAAAGCGTGTCAAGCTGACTGTCTGCGAACCAAGATCAACAGTTTCAAAAAATCTGTGCTCACAGGCATGCATCCGCCAGAGGACGGAAAGAAAAAATCGTAAAAGCCTGTCGTGGTCGTATTTCCCAAAGTCCCATCCTTGCCCGGTGGCTTCTGGTTTCTCGCGCAGAACGGCTGCCGCGTAGTTATCCCAGCCGGTAAAGCGGTCTTCGCAAGATTTGCATACAAACGAGCCATACATTCCAGTGGGTGATCGCTGCTCCCATTCACAGGCAAGGGAAGAAGCAATGCGCATACGGCGATCATCCATTGGGAGCATTTCGTACATCCATTGAGGGATGACGTGGGATTTGGGGTGAAACGGCCCGGCAGAGTTGCAAAGTGTGCAGGAGGTCATGGGTGTGCCCTGCACACCTTCGCGAAAGCGGCGCGCACCGAGGCCTCATCCTGCGCGCCGAGCCGCCCCAGTTCGCCGCGCACCAGACGGTGGAAGAGGGTGAAAAGTTTGAAACGTACCTTGGATGGGGCGGGCGGGCCGGCGACGTTCAGATCCTGGATTGGACAGTCCAGAGGGCCAGGGGGCATTGGACTGCGAGGTGATCATGGCCATGACCGAGTGGCCGGCCGGCTTGTTGAAGAGGGTGTCGTCGGAAAGAATGAGGGCCGGGCGGATCTTGTTGGCGGTGCGATCGGTGAAGGGAAAGGGAACGCGAACCACGGCAAAGGGCTCAAAGGTCACGGTAGGCCTCCTCGTCGGCAGGACTGGCCCATTCGCTCAAGGTGTCCTCCACGGCCCGCAGGTATTCCATGTCGGCAGGCTGCATCCGTTTCACCCGCACCTCCCCATTTGCGGCCTCTTCCCAGGCAATGAAAGCGCCTGGCTTGATGTGCAGCAGGGCTCTGACTTCCTGGGGGACGGTGGTTTTGCCCCTTGCTGGTAATCTTGGCAATGGCAAGCATATTTTCCTCCTTGTAAGGTTTATTCGTTCCTTTCTTTACCGCGGGCATTCGACCGGGGCAAGCAGTTTCCGCAGATCGAGATTAATACTGGCACGGCCCAGTCCGGTTCGTGGCTGAACAGGTTCTGCGCTGAGGGGCTGGTATAGAGAGGGTGGGGAGGAGAGGAACGAAAAAAAGCACTTAGTTCGCCGTGAACTAAGTGCTTTTTTATTTGGTGGGCCGTCCCAGGATCGAACTGGGGACCTGCTGATTAAGAGTCAGATGCTCTACCGATTGAGCTAACGGCCCGTGTCTTTTGTGGCTACCCTTTTAGCATAGCGGGTGGCGGACGTCAAGAGCGGTTTAGCGGTTTTTCTCGACAATCTCCTTGATGTCCGCGGTGGATATTGTTTCGCGGTCGAGCAGGGCCTGGGACATGGCGTCCAGAATCATTTTGTTGTCGGTCAGGATCTGTTTTGATCTGGCATAGGCCGAGGCGATCAGGGACTGAACGGCATTGTCGATCTTGATGGCGGTGCTCTCGCTGATGATCGGTCCGGGATAGCCCGGTGCCGGACTTGCCGCCTTGAAGGTGATGGTGCCGATCTCTTCGCTCATGCCCCATTCGCACACCATTTTCCGGGCCAGGTCGGAGACCCGGTCGATATCGTTGCCCGCCCCGGTGGTGATGTCGCCGAATTCGATTTCCTCGGCGATCCTGCCGCCGAGCAGAATGCAGAGGGTGGTGAAGAGGTAGGAGCGGGAGTGGGAGAGCTTTTCTTCCTCCGGTAGCTGCATGGTCAGCCCCAGCGCCTTGCCGCGGGGGATGATGGTTACCTTGTGGACCGGGTCGGCGCCGGGCAGCATCCAGGCGACCAGGGCATGGCCGGCCTCGTGGAAGGCAGTGATCTTCTTTTCCCTGTCGGTGATGATCAGGCTTCTTCGTTCCGCCCCCATCATCACCTTGTCCTTCGCCTTTTCGATGACCTCCATCGTCACCTTGCCGCCGTCACTTTTGCGGGCCACCATCAGGGCCGCCTCGTTGACCATGTTGGCCAGTTCCGCCCCGGAAAACCCCGGGGTGCTTTTGGCAACGACCTTCCAATCCACGTCGGCGTCAGCCTTGATCTTTTGGGCATGCACCCGGAGAATCTGCTCGCGGCCGCCGACGTCGGGAACCGGCACCATCACCTGTCTATCGAAGCGCCCGGGCCGGAGGAGGGCAGGGTCGAGAATGTCCTGGCGGTTGGTGGCGGCAATGATGATAACCGCGTCGTTGGGCTCAAAACCGTCCATTTCGACGAGGAGCTGATTGAGGGTCTGTTCCCTTTCGTCGTTGCCGCCGCCTCCACCGCCACCGGCGCTGCGATGTCGGCCCACTGCATCAATTTCGTCGATGAAGATGATGCAGGGCGCTTTTTTCTTTCCTTCGGTGAAGAGATCGCGCACGCGCGAGGCGCCGATGCCGACGTACATTTCGACAAAATTCGAACCACTGATTGAAAAGAAGGGAACTCCGGCCTCGCCGGCAATCGCCTTGGCAAGAAGGGTCTTGCCGGTGCCCGGAGGACCGTAGAGGAGGACGCCGGTGGGAATCCGCGCCCCTGCCTCGACAAACTTGTGGGGATTTTTCAGGAAGTCGACGATCTCCACCAGTTCTTCCTTTGCTTCATCAACACCGGCGACATCCTTGAATTTGATCTTTGACTCCTGACCATCGATCAGCCGAGCCCTGCTCTTGCCAAAGGCCATCGCCTTGTTGCCGCCGCCCTTGCCGCTCCCCTGCATGAAGAAGAACCAGAGGACAATGATCAGGAGAAAGGGAACCCAGGAGAGAAATGTCTGCAGGAACCAGTGCGGCTTCTTTTCTTCCCTGACCTCGACGTTGATGTTGGACTTGACAAGGGGGGCAATGGTATCGGGGTTGGCGGGCACGATACTTTTGTACATCTCGCCGTTGGAATCGGTCCAGCTAATGGCGCTTCCCTCCATCCGGACGTCGCTGAGCAGCCCTTTTTCGACCTTTTTGATAAAGTCGGTGTAGGTGACATAATGGATATTGTCCGGTTGCTGTTTGACGAGATTGATGATGACAATGCCGATGACGCCGACAATGAGCCAAATGGACAGATTTTTGTAAAAATACTTCAAGGAATGCCTCCTCTGTGGCTGGTTCCGTGGTTCGTCAGAGAACAGGGCGTATTATGCGCCATGTCTCACGAGGGGAGAATGCCACGATCTGCGGAAAGAATCTGTGGCGCGCAAATATAAACATAACTCGCAAAAAAGGTAAAGGAGCTATTGGCTGGTCTTTTTGGAAAGCGACGGCAGGAAGGCGGGAATTGATGGTCGAACGGGACAGAGAAAGGGGCGGGGAGTAAAAAGAAGGCACTGATAGCGGCTTGAGTTTTCTGGTGCTTAGGTGTATAAGGTGGGATTTTGAGTGGATCCCGGGGCCGCCACCCCGGGATCACAAAGGAGAAGTTTTCTCGCTATGGCTGACTGGTTAAGCAAGATGTTTTTTGTGTATGCAGAATATATGCCGACCCTTGTTTTTTTAGGCAGTTATTTATTTTATCTTTTTCTTTCGGTTAGTTACGTGAAATTTGTGTCGGGTCGGAAGCTTTGTGTATATTGACGCGCATGGCGCATTGTGCGCCATTGCCCATCTGTGGATGGGCGTATAATGCGCGGTTTCGGGTTTTGTTGGTGGGCGCATAATGCGCAATGTCCCATTTCGGTATTGCTTGCGATTTTATATTTATCTTATTGTAATTGTTTGATTAATTCTCGAATATGATCGGTCTGAATTGTCATATGGGAGAAGAATGATCGGTCGATTTATAGATTAAATTGTAATCCGTGTGATATTTTTTCTTGACAATGCTGGTGTCCTGTTTTAAAAATTAATCAAAAGGTTGATGATAATTTTATTTATCTGTCTTGGTAGAGAAAATTTTCCTTGTGAACTTTAAACTGAATAAGGAGGTGTTGAGAGAGAGAATCAAGGGCTTTCCGGTGCCGATCCGCCAATTTGTGCCGGAAAGAGAGAGAATGTTGTTGGGCAACGCCCATTGTTGGGTACATAAGGAGAAGCAAATGGACGGCATACTATTTCTCGTTTTTTGGCTAGGTTGCGCTTCGCTCCATACGGTTTTTGATCTCAAGGTCAGACCAGTGCTTCGCGCGGTACGGGAAGAAAGTGATTTTTCCTAGTCACAACTTTTTGTTGATTGTTCTTGAGATGCATTCATTAAAATCGAAGGAGTGAAAGCGATGAACAATATTCTTGCTCAGGTTCTTCCCCAGGAGGGTGAAGGCCTTTCCGTAAAATCTTCCACTGGTTACAATGCCGCGGTGGCGGTCTTCGGCCTGCTCACCCTGGTTGGTATTTCCTTTGGCGTGCATGCCTTTTTTCAGGGCTATCATAATGCATACAATGTTACGCGTGAGGTGCCGTGGGGGCTTCTTATCGCCACCTATGTTTTCTTTGTAGTCACCTCCACCGGCCTCTGTCTGGTTTCTTCCATCGGCCATGTCTTTAATGTCGAGGCTTTCAAGCCGATTGCCAAACGGTCGGTTTTCATGGCCATCACCACCATCATCGCCGGTTTCCTGGTCATCGCCTTTGAGATCGAAAACCCCTGGAGAATGGCGATATATAACGTTATTTCGCCGAACCTCACCTCCAACATCTGGTGGATGGGTACTCTCTACGGTGCCTACCTCTTTTTCATGCTGATCGAGTTTGCCCTGCTGCAGGCCGGCAAGCATAAACAGGCCGGCTATCTTGGTCTGATGGGAGTCATTGCAGGTGTCGCGGCGCACAGCAACCTCGGCGCGGTTTTCGGATTGCTCAACGGTCGTGAATTCTGGCATGGTCCCTATATGCCGATCTACTTCATCACCTCTGCCATGATGTCCGGTTGTGCCGCGGTTATTTTCTTCCACTGGATCGGCTACAAGGCCAATGGTTGGAAGATGAGCCCGGCCCTGGAAAGTTCGCTGCAGTCAGTGGCCAAGCTCGGCGCCCTGCTGATGACCATCATTATGTTCTTCTCCTGCTGGAAAATCATCTCCGGTGTCAGTGGTCAGCCCCCTGGAAAATATGAGGCAATGCAGGCCATTCTTACCGGTCCTTACGCGGTGAACTTCTGGATCGCTGAGGTGATGATGGGTATGGTTATTCCGTTCTGCATCATCCTAGCAGTGCGGGCAAAAAATCTCACCGCCCTTTTCGTTGCCTCCGTATCCAGTGTGATCGGCATCTTCTTTATGCGCTTTGACCTGGTCGTGGTCGGCATGATCGTTCCCCAGTTCCATGAATTGAATATTGTCGGCCAGCCGCATCTCTGGTCTTATACCCCCAGTCTCCATGAGATCATGGTGGTTGTTGGCGGTCTGTCTCTTTGTGCCATGGGGTTCCTGATGGGCGAGCGTCTGTTCAAGGGCCATTTGTCCGAGGATCATTAATGTCGATGATTTGCTGACAGGAAGAGGGCGGGCAGGGCTCTCGACGAGCGCTTCGCCCGCCTGCAAATCATGAGAAGGACAAAGAGTCAAAGGAGAGGTTATGGCCAGAAAGAAGACTGATATTCAGCCCTTGCGGCCTGATTTGCCGATATATCCCATCGGGGTGGCGGCGAAATTGCTCAATGTCCATCCGAGAACGCTTCGAATCTACGAGGCTGAAGGATTGATAAAGCCGGCCCACCGCGGGACACGGCGAATGTTTTCCCCCAACGATATCCGCTGGATTGAATGTTTGCGGTCCATGATACACGACCAGGGGATAAGCATCCCGGGCCTGAAGAAGTTGTTGAGCCTAATTCCCTGCTGGGAAGTGGCAAATTGTCCGCCTGAGATATGCGAGGGCTGTGACTTCCAGGTCGACTGGTCGGTGCCGCGCACGCTGCACCGGGTGGGCGACAAGGTCGCTGAGCGCCAGGCAAAAATGGCTGACGAGGAAAAAAAGAAAAAATCGATGCAAAAAAAAAAGCAACAATTACCCGGTTGATTTTTCGGAGCGAGTGCCCTGTCTGCGAGATATCGTGCGCGATGCTGGAAAGAAAATTGTGTGGTTGAGTCGCTATCAGCAGGCGGCGGACGGAGCGTCTGTTCAGGTCTGCCTGGCCTCCTGAATCATTTGGGTTGGCTGATCGTGCAAAACGGAACCTCTTCTTTGGAGAGGTTCCGTTTTTTTTTGTCGGTCGTGTGGTGTGGTGGAGAGGGAAGAGGTAAATTGGAAGGATTTTGATCCGGTGACGATGGGCGTCGTTGTCGTCCGCTTGCGGGAAAGGTGACTGTTACTCGTCTCCCTCTTCGCCTTCGCCGGCCGGATTAACCAGTCCGTAGCGCTGAATTTTGCGGCGCAGGGTATCCTTGGAGATGCCGAGTTCCCGGCAGGTGTCCATTCGGCGCCATCTGTTGCGCTCAAGGGAGAGAAAGATCGCCTGTTTTTCAGTTTCTTCCAGGGTGAGCAATGTGTCCGGGGATGGCGGCGACTTGTCGGCCGTCCTGTTGACGGGAAGGGTGGGGGTGTAAAAAGGTTCGGGAAGATGTTCGGGTTGGATTATGCCGCCGTCGCAGAGGATGAAAGAGTATTCGATGATGTTCTGCAGCTCCCTGATGTTGCCGGGATAATCGTAGCGCATCAGCATGTTGAGGGCGTTGCTGGAAATGCCGAGGATGTCCTTGCCCTGGATGGCGCTGAACTGCTTGATGAAATGGTCGGCGAGCAGGGGGATGTCTTCCCGCCGCTCGCGCAGGGGCGGCAGATGAATTTTGACCACGTTGAGCCGGTAAAAGAGATCTTCGCGAAAGACCCCCTGCTGGACGAGCTCCTGGAGGTTGCGGTTGGTGGCGGTGATGATCCGGACATCGGCGGTGACCGGCGTGTTGGAGCCTAAGGGTTCGTAAACCCTGTTCTGGAGGACGCGAAGGAGCTTGACCTGAACCGATTGGGGGATGTCACCGATTTCGTCGAGGAAGAGAGTTCCCCCCTCGGCAGCGGCAAAACGGCCCTGCTTGTCTTTTTTGGCGTCGGTGAAGGCGCCGGCCTTGTATCCGAAGAGTTCCGATTCCAGCAGGGTTTCCGGCAGGGCGCCGCAGTTGACGATGACAAATGGTTTGTCCGCCCGGTTGCTGGCGTTGTAAAGCGCCCGGGCGACGAGCTCCTTGCCGGTGCCGCTCTCGCCAAGGATCAGGACGGTGCTCTGGCTACGGGCGATATCGGGCAGGATGGTGAATATCCGCTGCATCGCCGCGCTCTTGCTGACGATCTCGTCAAAGGTGAAACTCTTTGTCAGTTGTTTCCGCAGGCTGGTGATGGCGGTCAGGTCGCGGAAGGTCTCCACTCCGCCGATGATGTTGCCCTCGTGGTCGGTCAGCGGTGCGGCGCTGATGCTGATCGGGACGGTCTCTCCCCGGGAATTGATGATGGTGATGGAGAGGTTGGCGGCCGGTTTGCCGGTATAGAAACACTGGGCGATGGCACAGTTCTTTCCGCAGATGCTAGAGTGAAAGATGTCGCTGCAGGATTTGCCGATCGCCTCGCTGCTTTGCCAGCCGGTGATCAGTTCCGCCGCCTTGTTGAACGACGTGATGCGCCAGTTGCGATCCACGGTAAAGACCCCGTCGGCGATGGAGTCGAAGATCAGATCCTTGCTGATGGTGGCGGTGATGTCACGAAAGGTCTCCACTCCGCCGATGACATTGCCGAGCTGATCGACCAGAGGGGCGGCGCTGATACTGATCGGAACACTCTCACCCTGTCTGGTGCGGATGAAGATGGGGCGGTTGATGATGGCCTTGGCGTCGCGGACGCTTTCCGCCAGCAGGCAGGAGTCGCCGCAGATGCTGGAGAGAAATATTGCGCTGCATGATTTGCCCAGGACCTCATCTTCCCTCCAGCCGGTGATCTCTTCCGCCGCTCGGTTGAAGGACGTAATCAGCCAATGACTGTCAACGGTAAAAACGCCGTCGGCGATGGAATTCAGCACCAGCTGGCTGGTGATGGCCGATTTGGAGAGTTCCTGGAAACTGATGACTGCACCGGCAAGATTGCCGAGGCGATCCGGCACCGGAATGGCGGTGACGAGAACGGCGATGTTTTTACCCGTAGTCGGATTCTTCAGTACCATGTTGAAAGAAGTCATCGACTTGCCGCTGGTGATGGCCGGGCACTGCAGAAAGAGCTCGCTGAAACGTTCCTCCCGGGAAAAAAGATCATGACAGTGTTTGCCGATCATATCCGCTGCCCGCAAGCCGAGCAGTTCCTCGGCCGCCTGGCTGAAGGAGGTGATTTGCCACTGGGAATCGACGGAGAAAACTGCCAGGGTGACAGGGGGGGGGAGTGCAGGTTGGTGCTTCATGGTAAACAACGCTTTCTGCTGAAGGTTGACAAGGCAAAGGTACCAGGGGCGGATGCCGCTTGGTCGGAGTTTTTTTTTGTCCTGGCCGCGAAAAGATCACCACAGTCTGGCCGGAAAGTCATTCATCACTCTAGCCTTATGCAGGTCGCCAGTCAAGGTGCGAATCGTTTGCAACATAAATGTGGCAAAATTGTCTTGACAGCTGAATGATTGTGTGATTGTGTGTGCGACGCAGCCATATGTCTTTTCCCCCGCGCTGTTTGTGTCACCTCGCTGATCATGATTGCACCTCGTGGCATCATTAGGAACGATAGTCGTGACAGGTCCGGGCCCTTTTCCTCTTGGTTGCATTGTTTCTGCTGTGCGGGGATATCCCCGTCGCGTGACATCAGGCGGTCTGCCCACAAAAAAAATCGGCTGCCGTAACAATAATTTTTCGAGGGAGATTCATTATGAAAATAAGTGACTTGGAAAAGCTCAAGAATGAGGGTGTTGAAAATCTCCCCTCTGAAGAGCGGCGAAGTTTCCTGAAATTCGGCCTTTCGGTAACCGGTGTCTTCCTTGGTGGCTCTGTGCTGTCGTTGACCTCCGCCCGCACTGTTCAGGGCGCGGTCGGCTCCATGCCTCAGGCAAAAAAATTCCCTTACAGCCCGCATTATTCCATGGTTATGCGTCAGAACAGATGCGTTGATTGCGAGCGCTGTAAAGAGGCGTGCGCCAAAACCAATCATGTCCCCTCCTATGGCTACCGGACAACAATCCTGGAGATGGAGAAGGAAGTCGGTCCGAATGTTACCGAACGGATCTTTATGCCGGTTCTCTGTAATCACTGTAACCGCCCCCCCTGTGTTCGGGTGTGTCCGACCAAGGCGACGTTCAAGGATGAGAAAACCGGTATTGTCATGATGGAATATAAGAAATGCATCGGCTGTAAAACCTGTATGGCAGCCTGTCCTTATAACGCCCGTTACTTCAAGGAAGAAAACCGGGCCGTTGACAAATGCAATTTCTGTATTGATACGCGCCTCTCCAAGGGGGAGACAGAGACAGCCTGCGCGGCGGCCTGTCCGGCGGATGTTCGCGTCTTCGGTGATCTCGCTGATCCGCAAAGCCGGGTATACAAGCTGGTGCACGCCCCAGAAAAGGTTGTCTGGGTCCTGCGTCCGGAAACTGGCGCACTGCCCAACGTATTTTACATGAACGACTAATTTGCCGGAGAGGATAACGATGAATATTCAGCGAAAATGTATAACGGGTTTGTTTGGTGCAATGGTTCTTGTCGGACTGCTGCTCTCCCAGGGTGGCCAGGCGATCGGCGAGGAGCCATATGACGAGGATACCTACGGACCTGAGGCGCCGATCATTTTTACCCAACCGGTAAAGGCCGTAATTTTTTCTCACAAAACCCATACCATGGATGCGGGTCTCTCCTGTGACAGCTGCCATGATGATCTCTTTCAGATGGCGATCGGTACCGCCGAGGCCAACGATGATTTTACCATGCAGTCGCTCTATGACGGCAAATATTGCGGCGCCTGTCATGACGGCCAGACAGCCTTTGCCTCCAATACCCGCTGCACGGTTTGTCATATCGGGGTGAAGGGATTTGATCGCCTTCAGGGTGGTGGAACACAACCAGCAGGCCACGGCGGCGGGCATTGATCTCCCTCTTGGGGCTGACCAAGTCGATCGTTTCGCGGAGAGGAGGGGGGCTGCACCAGGTGGTGCTCTTCTCCCTCTCCCGCTTTCCATTGTTCAGGTAAGTTTTCTTTGTGGGCGTTTCTTGCGCCCCGGTGATAAATAACTTTTCCCTCGCGATAGATAATTATCCAGTTCTGAAGTAAGTTGGTTGGCTTAACTGTTGTATTTTCCTTTTTACAATATCTCTTTCCTTCTCTCTTTAGTTCTTTCCCCTTTGTTCTTCTCTGTTTTGTATCCTTTAATCTGAATTCATTCTCTGGCGCTTATTGTGCCCCACTCCTTCTTTTCCCCGCTGGTTTTCCTGCTAGTTTGCCGATTTGTTTAAAGAAAAAGCGACGATTAGTGCTCATTGGTCGGGTTGGTGCAATTTGATGGCGTGGGCGAATTTTGCGCTTTAGGTTTGTTCGTTGGGGAGTTTCCGGGCGCACTATTTGTCTGCGGCAGAATGTCGCATGGGTAATTATTTGATTTTGTTCGATTATGGGTGGTCGACCCGGTCTCGCGTGGGTGGAAATGTGTCGAAGGAAGAGGGGAGTGATGGCTACATGAGGCGTTTTTTGCGCTTTTTGTCTCCGGAGGGGAGGGCTAATTTTAAGCCCACTTGGGGAGATAATTTGACTCTAATTTTTTAACAAAAGTAGTGGATATGAATCTTTTTAAGTCTGTCGTCCCTTGATTTTGCAGGGGAAGGCGAAAAATGCGACCGATTTGATGGTGGCGGCGTCTGCCTTTGGCATACCCCTTGCTCTTCTCATTAAGCAAACGAGACAGCAAGCCTAAGCCAAAGATCGAGAAAGAAAGGAGGCGTATCATGAGTGCCTTAATCCATCTGCTCTCAGCCGGTCAGAGAAAAAGCGAAAAGAAGTCAGTTGTCGAGAAAGTGGCTGCCCGGATGAGCCAACTGAGCGAGGCGTTCTGGTTCACGCTTTCTCTCTGCCTGTTCCTGGTCATGGGGCCGTTTTCCGTGTTCGCGGTAATCGTCGGCCTTCATACCCTGGCGACGCAGGGACAGAAAAAGAATGAGCCGGAGCCGGCCTGACAGCCGCTGGTTTTTTCCGGTCCCATTCCGGGTGGCGGCCCTGGGGACATGGAAAAAACGAAAAAAGTCAAGAACAGAAAATTTGTACCAGAATGGCTGTGATTGCACAAGATTTTTTCAGGGTTTCTTTTAGGCGACAGTGGCGCCAAGCAGAATAGAACGGTTTTCAACCACATCACGAACAACGCTAAGGAGGTTCACAATGTCAAACGGATTTTCACTCGCAGCAACTGCCGAGCCCAAGGTAGCCACCCCGGGGCTCAACAAAATCACCCTGCTTTTTGTGCTGATGGCCGTGGCCGGAGTGGGGGCGGGGCTCTACGGATTTTATGCCGGTCATCACAATGTTTACAATAACACCCGGGAGATGCCTTGGGGAATCCTGATCTCCTCCTATGCCTTCTTCGCCATCACCTCAACCGGTCTCTGTCTGCTTGCCGCGATCAGTCACATTTTCGGCGGCAATAAGCTGGCCCCTCTTGCCAACAGGATGGTCTGGCTGTCGATCATTACCATTATCGGTGGTTTTTCCCTCATCGGCCTTGAGCTGGAAAGCCCCTGGCGGATGGCGATCTACAACGTTACGTCTCCGAATCTGACCTCCAATATCTGGTGGATGGGCACCCTGTATGGTCTGGCGGTGGGCTTCATGTTTGTCGAGTTTTTCCTGATCCTCACCCGTCAGTACAAGATTGCCATCACTCTTGGTGTGCTGGGCGCCCTTGCTGAGGTAGCCGCCAACACCAATCTCGGCGCGGTATTCGCTACCCTGTCGGCCCGTCCTTACTGGTATGGGGCCCAGCTGCCGATCTACTTTCTTGCCTGTTCGTTCATGTCCGGAGCCGCAGCGGCCATTCTCTTCACCCACTATGCCTACAAGATGCGCAACGAGCAGATGAATGAGGCAACCTATACCGGCGTGCAGAGTGCCGCCAAGGTTCTTATCCTGATGCTCTTCCTGGTCACTGTTGCTACTGCCTGGAGAACCATTACCTTCTATGTCGGCGGCAGCGAAGACGGGCGGATTGCGGCCAACGCCCTGCTGAACGGTCCCCTGGCCACCAACTTCTGGGTTTTTGAGGTCTGTATCGGTCTGCTCTTCCCGCTTGCCATCCTGGCCATGACCAAACTGAAAAGTCTGCCGGCCATGTCCGCCGCTGCTCTGATGGTGCTGGTTGGCCAGTTCTTCGCCCGCTATGACCTGGTCGTCGCCGGTCAGCTGGTGCCGCAGTACGCCGGTTGGGATAACCTGCCGACCTACTTCAGCTACGTTCCGTCTGTCGGTGAAGTGATGGTGACCATGGCCGGCATCGGTGTCGTCGGCGCCGCCTTCATCCTCGGTGAACGGTTCTTCGGTCGCGCCTTCGAGCATCACGCGGAGCATTGATCAGTCAGCTGATAGTGGGTTAACCCGAGGAAAAGCCGGGGCGCCTCAGGCGCCCCGGTTCCGATCAACACAGGAAAAGGGAAAAGAGGATGACAATGATAGCAGACGACAAGGCAATCTTCACCATCGGTGTCGCGGCGAAAATGCTCAACGTCCATCCGAGAACACTGCGAATCTATGAAAAGGAAGGTCTGATTCGCCCGATTCGCCAGGGAAAATGGCGCTACTTTACCATGGATGATATCAATTGGATCGAATGTCTGCGGGGGATGATTCATGACAGCGGGATCAGCATCGCCGCCATCAAAAAATTGCTGCAATACACCCCGTGCTGGAATATCGCGGATTGTCCGTTCGAGAAACGTAAACAGTGCACCGCCTTTATGGCCAGCGGACTTGTCCCGCGCAAGATTGAGATGCACAACAATGAGAAGGTTCGCCGGGTTGATGGCGTCGCTTAACGCGACTGCGGGAATCAGCGGACGAGGATCTGCTCCAGCAGCAGATTTTCCAGCTTCGTCTGCTCCTGCAGGACAGCGGCCGCCGCTCTCTCCAGAGCGGCAAGATGGTGGCTGTCGGAACTTTCCAGGATAATCCGGCAGTTGTAGTTGAGACAGAAGATTGGTTTTACCCTGAAGATGCAGCCGCGCGGACCAAGGTAGCGGCACTCAAAGAGATCATCCCGCTGGGGGGCCACCTCCACCCCCAGGAGCAGATTCATCAGCAGCAGGACAGCGTCGGTTTCGTTGGCCATGAAGGCGCTGCAGCATCCCCCGCCAGGTTTTTCACCGCAATTCCGACAGTGAGAGAACATCCCCATGACAGCCATCTGTTCCCGCAGATCGGCGGCAAGTCGTTCCAGACCGGTCAGATTTTCCGGCATTCCCGCCAGCGCCAGCAACGCTGAGCCTTTTTTCGCGTAGATATCCCGGGCACAGGCGAGTTTCCGAGCAACGTCGCTGAAATAGATCTCGCCGAGTGTCGTCATTCTATCCATTGATCCTCCTGTTGGCCAGTTGCCAGATGCACCATTTGTCGCTGCGCAGCCGGTTGAGAAAGCGCACCCTGTCGCCCGGTATCGCGGCCAGTAAGTCACCCTCCATGCCAGGCAGAAAACCGGAAAGCAGATAGTAGTCCGCCTCCCAGAAGGAGGGGGTGATGAAGAGTGTTTCCAGGAGACCGCGATAGAGGTTGGCTATAACCAGATTGTACTCTTTTGTCGAGGGGATATGCTGACGCAGATCCAGCTGCTGCACGGAGACCTGTTTCCCCACCCTGTTTCTCCGGCAGTTGGCTTTTGCCACCTGGCAGGCCAGCGGATTGTTGTCTATGGCTGTTACCTGCCTGGCGCCGTAAAGCGCCGCGGCAATGGCCAGCAATCCGGTGCCGGTGCCGAGATCGAGCACGGAATTGATGCGTGTCTCCGGAGAGCGCAGCATGGTAAGGAGAGTGTGCAGGCAAATACGGGTGGTTGGGTGAAAACCAGTGCCGAAGATGACGCTCGGATCAAGTCGGATATCCGCCGTATCTGTCTCCCAGACCGGGGCCACGGTGATGTCGGCGACCGTGAAGGCAGTGATCTCCTGACCAGCCTCCCAGTCCTGGTAATCAAGTTCCGCCTGATAGATGAGACTGCATCCGGAACGGCTGCAGAGATCAGCGACAAGAAGATCCTTGGGCTGATGAAAAAAAAGAACCGAGGTGTCGTCTTCGACCCAGAGGCCGATGAGATCCTGATCGTCAGGGCAGGGGATGGCCGGGTTGTCAAGATGATAGACGTGCAGTCTGTTATAGGATGTGTACGGTGGCCGCAGCATGATGATCCTTGCTTCTCATGGACTTGCCGCAGCCGCTGTGCCGAAGCGAAGGTCTACTCGGCTGGCCGGACGCCCCGGTGCACCGGGGGGGACCAGGTCCGCATCGGCGATGAGCAGCTGGGATGAGGGAATTTTTCGTTCCCTGGACAGAAAATCGCTGACCGTTTGTGCCCGTTTTGTCGCCAGATTTAACAATTCTTTGGTGCTGACAGTGATTTTCGGGGTCGCTGCGACCATGTTCGGCGGCTGATCGGTTTGGAGGGGCGCAATCTCCTCGCGCCCGTATTTTTCGGTGATGCGCCGGGTCTTATTGGTCTCCTGTTCCTCGCGGGAGCGTCGGCTTGTTTCCTTTTTGAACTGGAGCAGTGCTTCGCGGTCGCGATCCTGTCCGGCAAAGCCTCTGACGGTCAGCTGCAGAAGGGGGCGGGCGGCCAGGATACGGGCGATGGTCGTGAGCGACCTTTTCTGTTCCTCAGTCAACGCGGCTGAGCCGGGGGGGAAGAGCAGGTGGTCGAGTGCATCGCTTACCTCCGGAAAATCGTTTTTCAACAGGGCAAGCGGTGACACCTTGCCTTTCAGGGGAATGGCGCGGATGGCCCGGCCCAGTGCTGCGGGAAAGGAAGCGGCGGGGGCTCCTGTTTCACCGCGCAGCGGCAGGGTGAGGGTGATGGTCTCCTCTGCATCCGAGAACAGGGCGACGGCCAACGGCAGGGTGGAGGCTCTGTTCTCCTGCGATGGCGCAAACCGTAATTTGGCGACACGCAGGGTTGTATCCGCGGCAAAGGCCTGCTTTTCTCTCCGGTAGCGGCTGGCCAGAGAAAATGTCCCGCCGGTGATTTCCGCATCAAGCAGGGGTGTGAGATACGGCGTGAACTGGGGTATCGGAACCTCGCCGATCTCGGCGCGCAGGTCGGCAAACAGCGGTCCTTCGAAAAAACCGAGTTCGCCGTTTACGGTCGCCGTCACCGTATCCATGGCCGCAGTCAGATCGAGGCGCAGCCGGCTGGACGGCAGGTTGACGAAATTTTTCATGGTGGCCTGCACAACAAGTTTCCGGGTATAGGGAGGGGTGACCCGGTTATCCTGGAAATGAAGGGTACCATCCTGGATGACGAGGGTCGGCAGTGAGACCTGACCGTTGTTGACAAACCCTGTTTCCTTCATTTGATCCCGATTGAGCAGGGAAGCAATGTTCATTGCGCCGTCGGCGGCAATGCTCCAGTGGAGAAAGGGTTCGACCAGGGAGAGTTTTTCCGTGGTCAGGGAAAAGGGAGCGAGTTTGAGGGTGACGCCGTCGACCTGGGCCTGTGTCGAACCGAGCACCGGCGGACCTGTCGCCCCGGCGGCGGTGAGATCGCGGAGGGTAAGCGAACCGCTGTAGGAAAAATCGGGCAGCTGCAGGGTGCCGTCGGCATCCGCCTCGCCGGTAAAACGGGAGAGAGCCAGCCAGTCCGAAAAGGTCGCTGGGATCTGGGCAAGCTGGTAGCCATCCAGGGTACAGCGCAGGGTAGCGGCAAAGGGCGACAGGGTGAGAGGTCCCTCCAGGGTAAGAGTGCCTTGGCCGAATTCCGCGCTTTGCAACGCGATGTGCCCTATGTTGTTCGGTCGGGTGGACAGCGCGGAACCGGTCAGGTTGCTCTCCCTGATGTTCAGTGCCAAGGGGGTGGGCAAGCTGGCGTCGTCCACGGTAATCGTCGTTTTGGCCAGGGAAAAGGAGATTCCGCCCACATCCCATCCCGATCCGGGCGTAACAGCGGCAGGAGTGGAGTCGGCCGATTTGCCTGACCAGTTGGAATGTCCATCCCGTGTTTTGATGATGGCGATTTTCGCTTCCTCGCCTCTGATGTGGAGGGTGTCGATGCTCTTTTCAGCAGGATCGAGTCCCGTGAAGTCGAGCTGAAGAGCGGGAGAGGAGAGCAGCGCTGCCTGGGGGGAGCCGAGGGTGACATCAACGATGGTGGCCGTGCCCTTGGGCAGCAGCACCTTTTCGGCCTGTTCGCCTCTGTCTGTCCAGGTAAAACGGCTGTCGAGCCGCCTGATTGTTCCCTGTTCCAGGCGGTGACCACCGGGGGCGGGAAAAGGAGCCAGGGCGGTGAGGGGCAGCGATGCCGCGGTGACTTCTCCGGCAATGGTCCGGTTGGTCGGATCGAACTCGCCTTGCACGGAAATGCGGCTGTTCTCCGCGGTGGTTCCGGTCAGGGAGAAGGAGGCGATAGTCGAGGTGGACGGTTCGGAGGTGGTGAGGGAGAAGGTAATATCGGAAAATGTGCGGGACAGCGGTCGGCCGGGCCGCTCATCGGAGATGGTGATGGTGCCGTTGCTGATCGCTGTTTTTTCAACGGTAAGGGAAAAGGGGACGGCCTCACCCTTCTTTTTCGTTGTCATTATTGGTGATGGCAATGGCAGCGCCCAGGTGCCGTCAGACTTTCTGGTCAGGGTGACAACCGGATCCTTGATCAGAATTTCATGGATGATCCAGCGGTCTTCCAGGGGAAAAAGCGAGGCATTAATGGCGGTCATCGGCAAAGAACCGCCCTGGTTCTTTTCACCGGCAAGGGTAATATCGGCCAGCTGGATCCGGGTGTCGATCGCCAAATCGGCCGGTCCCGCGGCCCCAAGATGGAACGCTGCAGCAACGTCGATGTCAGCCGTTCCTTTGGTGATAATTGGTTTCCAGCCAGGCAGATAGGCGAGATAGGCGGGCACGTCAACCCCGTTGAGACGGAGGCTGAGGCGGGTGACGACATCATTATCCTGGATGCTGCTTTCGCCGGACACGTTAACAGGGCTGCCGTTGATCACCGCGGAAAAGGAGGGGGCGATGAGGCGCGTTCCCGTGTCGGAGCGGCCTGGGGAAAAGTCGGTCTCCTGGCCCTGTCCCGCAGACATCAGCGGCAGGATGAGGGTGATATCGTCCAGGGTATGGCTGCGACCGGCGGGCAGGTCGTCAAAGAGAATTCTGCTTTCCGTGATGGAGAGATCGCCGATCAGCAGGGGAAAAGGCAGCCGGTAAAAGGGGAAGACGGGGCTCTTCTGCAGCGGGATGAAATGGGCGGTGTTGTAGGTGTGCTCGTGGCTGCGTTCGATGTGCAAAAAGAGTTTGGTTGCGGTCAGGCGGGAGCAGATCAGTTTTCCTCGCATAAGCGACCAGGCGGAGATGTCGCCCTCCACCTCTCCTGCGGAAAAAAAAGGATCGATGCGGTCATCCGGCTGGTCGAGACGGGGACCGATGATGGTGTTTTCCAGGCGCAGGACCAGAGTGAAAGGGTTGAAGTCGACCCTGCCGAAGGTAATCTGCCGCTGCAGCTTTTTGGTTATCATGTCCGGCAGGACGGATTGGATAAGATAGGGCAGGCCGAGGAAACCGAACAGGCAGTAACTGAGAAAGAGGAGCAGGGCAACTGCCCCGGTCGGTTTCAGCCAGCCGGGCAGACGACCTCCGGGCGGCATGCCCGGCTGGGACGGCAAGGATTGTTTGCTGGGAGACCGCCTTGCGCCCGCACCGCTCTTTTCTGCCGGATGCGGGCTCTCTTCGTCGGAAGGGCCGATGACCACCGCAGGCTCGCGGTCCTCCGGCGGCCGTGCGGTTGGCTCTTCCGGTGGGTGTTCTGCGATGATTATCGATCCGAAGGGATCACGGGGATCATCGGCCATGGGCTCTTCTCTGCTGAAAAAGTGGCAATTATGCCGCTGATGGGATACATATCATCTCAATCTCGATGGGCTCGCAAAGCCCGCAAACCATGGCGGGCGCGAAAGGGAAAATAACGATTTACATGCGCTGCCCGTCGGAATCGTGGCTTATTACGATTCTGCCAATCTCGCCATGGACATCATGCCGCGGCCGAAAGATTTTTCCGTTTCTTACCATGATATGATAATCTTGACCAGACTTTCAGCAGGGAGCGCCATTGTCCGTCTGTGGTGCCGGTGGAGGAGAGAATCATGATGAAACTTGTGACGTCTGTCAGAGGAATATGTGTATTGCTGGTGGCGCCGCTGTTGACCTTTGTCGTCAGTCTGCTGGCAATCATCTATCTTGTTGTCCTGCGGGGCTCGGCCCGCAAGGCCCAGATGCTGCCCCGGATGTGGGGAAAAATCATTCTGACAATAAGCGGGGTCCGGGTCACGGTGGAGGGGCTGGAGAATATCGAGCCGGACCGTCCTTATATCTTTGCCGCCAACCATCAGAGCCAGTTCGATATCTTTGCCATGCAGGGCTGCTTTCGTGTCGATTTCCGCTGGCTGGCGAAAAAGGAGCTGTTCCGAATTCCGCTGTTCGGCAAGGCCATGCGGCTGGCCGGTTATGTCGCCGTTGACCGTTCCCACGGCCGCGAGGCCCTGAAAAGTCTGAAAGAGGCGGCTGAGCGGATTGCCGCCGGTACCTCGGTGGTTCTCTTTCCCGAAGGGAC
The DNA here is from genome assembly GCA_049323935.1 of Thermodesulfobacteriota bacterium. Lineage (GTDB taxonomy): Bacteria > Desulfobacterota > Desulfobulbia > Desulfobulbales > SURF-16 > DB1. The sequence continues at coordinate 60,934 of JBMONN010000015.1, read as the reverse complement.
GAGAAGTCGTGATGGCCGGCTCCAGCCCTTCAAGACCGGTGGCATGGTGCTGGCAATTAAATCAGGAGTGCCGCTGGTGCCGGTGGGGATTTCCGGCACCTTTCAGGTGCTGCCCAAGGGCAGGCTGCTGGCGCAGCCCGGCCGGGTCGTTATCCGGGTCGGCCGACCGCTGGAAACCAAGGCGCTGACCGCTGGTCAGAAACAGGAACTGGCGGAACGGCTGCATGGGGAGGTGGCCCGCTTGCTGGCGCAAGGGTAAGGGCAAAACGGTCCGGCGAATTGTCGTCCGGGGAAGGCTGGTGTCAGTCTGTTCGGCAGCAGGGGCCGGCAAAGGCAAGAACGCCGCTCCCCGAATCCATGATCGCCTCGACGCCGAAGGGCAGGATGCGGTTACCGGGGCCATGTCCTGCTGGCAAGCGGGCCCAGATGGGGAAAGATTCGTCGGCGAAAAGTTCCATGACCCTGGCCCAGATGATCTCCTCGTCGCCGCAGTCGGTGAAGGAGCCGAGCAGCAGGCCGGAGACGCCGGCGAATCGGCCGGCCATTTTCAGATGGGTCAGCAGGCGGTCAATGCGATAGGGCGCCTCACCGACATCCTCAAGCAAGACGATTTTCCCCTGCCACGGATTCTCGAATGGGGTGGCGAGCAGATGAACGAGGGTGGTCAGGTTGCCGCCGACGAGGGGGCCCCGGCCGGTGCCGGCTTTCAGGATGGTGAGCGCGGGTGAGCTGATCGGCTCAACGATGCCGCGGGTCAGGGCCAGGAAAAAGGCGTGCAGTGACTCTGGGTCGCTGGTGGCCAGGGTGGTGACCATCGGGCCGTGGAAGGTGACCAGCCCTGCCTTGCGGGTGATTGCCCCGTGCAGGGCGGTGATGTCGCTGAACCCGATAAACGGTTTCGGAAAGGCCCGCAGCAACCGGTAATCGATGTCGGCCAGGATGCGCAGTGCGCCGTAGCCCCCCCGCACCGCCAGAACCGCCTTTACCTCAGGGTCGCGCCACACCTCGTGGAAAAGCGCGCTGCGGTGCGCATCCGGGCCGGCCAGGTAGCCCTCCCGGGCATCGAGGCCGCGGGCGATCTTGACCGGAAACCCTGCTTCGCCAAGCAGGTGAACGCCGCTGGCGAATTGCTCTTCCCGCCAGGCCCCGGCCGGCGCCACCAGGCCGATGGTGTCGCCGCGACGGAGGACAGGGGGGAGCAGGGGGGAGATTTCTTCAGCAGTTGCGGGCATGGATGAGGCGCAGTCCTTCCAGGGTGAGCAGCGGTTCCACAGCCTCGATGCTTGGGGCATACGGGGCGATGACCCCGGCCATGCCGCCGGTGGCGATGACTTTTGGGGTCAGGGGGGCGAACTGTTCGACCATCCGCCGTACCAGCCCTTCCACCAGGCCGGCAAAGCCATACAGCAGGCCGGCGCGCAGTGCCATTGCCGTGTTGGTGCCGATCGGTTTTTCCGGGGCAATGGTGAAATCGATCCGCGGCAGCTTGGCGGTCCGCTGGATGAGGGCGTCGAACGAGATGCCGAGTCCCGGGGCGATGGCGCCGCCGATATACTCGCCTGCGGCTGAGACGCAGTCCAGGGTGATGGCGGTGCCGAAATCGACGATGATCAGGGGCTGTCGGTAACGGGCAAAGCCTGCCGCTGCGTTGATGATCCGATCTGCGCCGACCTCATCCGGGTTGTCGGTGATGACCGCCACCCCGGTATCGAGGTTCTTGCCCTTGACCTGCAAAGCCTCACAGCCAAGATAGAGGCCGGCCATATTGCTCCAGGTCGAGCCCAGCGGCGGGGCGACCGAGCCGATGATCACCCCGCTGACCGTGGTCAGGCTCTGTTTTTTGAGGTGAAAGAGTCCCTCGAGCCGGGCGGCCAGCTCGTCGCTGGTGATATTCCGGTTCGTCTGCATGCGCCAGTCGCAGCAGAGGCGTTCGCCATCAAAAAGACCAAGGACGGTGTGGGTGTTGCCCACGTCGACCGCAAGCAGCATTGTCTCTCCCCTTCCTGGTAAAATTCTCTCGAAAAAACCTTTTGACAACAGGACGATTGTGATAAAGTCGCACTACAGCTTCTCAGCGCCGTCCGCTTGGTGGTGACCCATTTGGGCACTATACCCTGATCGGATCCATGGCGCTCGGAAAAGATGAGCGTGCTGCAAAGACCAATTCCACGTTCCCGACCGACGGGGCGTCTGACATGAAGAGCGGAATGTGAAGGTTCACAATAAGATCCTCATTGTTGACGATGAGCCCATCATCCTGTTTTACATGCAGGATCTGCTCAGCTCGGCAGGTGATTATATCGTCGAGTCTGCCGATTCCGGAGAAAAGGCGCTGGAAATTCTGCCAGCTTTCAAGCCTGATCTCATCCTCCTCGACATCCAGCTGCCGGGGATGGACGGCTATGAGGTGTGCCGTGCCATCCGCGCTGATAACACATACCGTTTTACCAAGATCATCATGGTCTCCGGCCATGCCCGGGTCAATGAGCGCCTGCGGGGATACGAGGCCGGTGCCGATGATTACATCGGCAAACCTTTCGATAACGAGGAACTGCTGGCCAAGGTGCGGGTTTTTGCCCAGCTCAAGAACAAGGAAGAGGTGGATCAGGTCAAGGGGGACCTGCTCACCCTGATCACCCATGAGACGCGCACCCCAGTCAGCGGGATCATCGGCTGCGCCGAGCTGCTCGCCAACGATCCGACCCTGTCGGAAGAGGGGCGGGAACTGGCGGTGCTGATCGCCAAGTCGGGTCAGCAGCTCTTTCGTTTCATGAAAAATGCGGTGCTGCTCTGTAAGCTCAAGGCCGGTATCGAGCTCCATTATAATCCGGAGCCGGTGAGCAGCATGCTGTCCAATGTGATTAACAATCTGGTGGAAGAGCATCTCGATGACAAGGTGCGGCTCACCGTTGATTTCGACGATTCCCTTGTTCTGGAAGCGGATTGGCCGCTGCTGATCAATGTTTTCCGGATGGTGCTGGAAAATGCCTATAAGTTTTCTCCGGAAGATGGCACCGTCAACGTCAGAAGCTGGAGCGAGCAGGGTATGGTTCATGTCAGTATCGCCGATCAGGGCAAAGGGGTGGAACCGCATCTGCGCGATCAGATTTTTGACGAGTTTGCCATCAAGGATGTGGCGCACCATCAGCGGGGCCAGGGCATCAGTCTGGCGATCTGCCGCTATATCCTCCATTATCACCACGGCACTATTCGCGTTGAAGACGCCCCGGCCGGAGGCGCGCTGTTTCTTATCAGTCTGCCACTGCGGGACATCGAAGGGATCAGTCAGCAACGGCAGGCATGAACGAGAAGAAGACCTTTAGCCGCCGTCGGGCGAAAAAAGATGGCTATGTCTGTCACTGTTGCAGGAAAAATCTTCCCTACTGCCACAATTGCCCGTGCGGCTTTCAGATCTGCGACGTCTGTTTCCGGGAAAATCTCTGGGGAATCAGCAACGGTCCGACCTGGGTTTGTCCTGATTGCGGGCGGGTGCGCATGACCTATTGATCTTAGCCGGCACATCCCGGTGCCGCAATTCTTCCTTTCTTCCTTTCTTTTCGTCCGGCGATCATCAGATGATGGAGCAGCGGCCCGGTGCCGTGGCCGACCGGACAGGGCGCGCTCGAGGTGATCAGCCGTTCGAGGAAGGCGGAAGCACGGGTGAAGGCGCGAACCAGGCTGCCCGTCTGCATGTGGTAGGCGGTAAAGGCAGAGGCAAAGGTGCAGCCGGTGCCGTGGGTGTTGGCTGAGGAAATCCGCGGATGACGGGCGGCGCGGATCAGCGGCCGGCCCCTTCTTTTTATCCTTGTCGCCGGGCCAGGTCGCAGCAGATAATCGGTGACCGTGGCAAGGTCTGGATTGAGATGGCCGCCGGTAAGGCAGATTGCCTGCAGGCGGGGATAGCGGACTAGAAGTTCTCCGGCTGCTGCCAGGGCGCTCTCCTCGGTGAGACACGGGCAATCGGCAAGGATTTCCAGTTCACCGAGGTTTGGGGTCAGTACCGTACAACAGCCTGCCAGCTGTCGCAGGGCCGCATGATTTTTTTCCAGCAGCAGGGGAGCGCCGGCAGATGATCCGGCCACCGGATCGTAGATGATCTGGCCGGGGAATGTCGCCAGGACGCCGGCCAGTGCCCCGGCGATCTCGGCGCTGCCCACCATGCCGATCTTGATGTGGGTGATGAACAGGTCATCGAGCACCGCCCGCACCTGCTGGGAAACCACATCGGGGGGCAATGGCAGGACCGCGCTGACGCCGAGGGTGTTTTGAATGGTCAGGGCGGTGATCGCCGCGCCGCTATACACCCCGAGCACGGTGAATGTCTTGATGTCCGCCTGGACGCCGGCCCCCCCGGAGGGATCGGAGCCGGCAATGGTCAGGACGGCGGGGATCCGCCGATCAGCATGGGACTTCATGGACAGAGACGGTCAGGAGGCGCAGCCGCAGCCGCCCGCAGCATTGGTCTGTGCCGGACGGTTTGATCTGATTTTCTGCAGGGTGATCCGGTAGGTGATGCTTTTCCCGGCCAGGGGATGATTGAAGTCAATGGTAACGTTGTCGCCGGCCACAGAGGTGACCATGGCCGGGACTGTATGCTGGACCCCGTCCTTTTCCATGTTCATGCCGACCACCACTCCTGGCCGGATATCAGCATTGTCATCCCAGAAAGATCGTGATATCGAGTGCACAAGTTCCGGTCGGTGTGCTCCGTAAGTCGCTTCCGGAGACAGGACGATTTCTTTGGTTTCGTTTGCCGTCATGCCGATCACCGCCTCCTCAAAGGCGGCCATGACGCTGCCGGTGCCGATGTGAAACTCAAGCGGGCCGGTGTCTGTCGATGTTTCAAAAACCTCGCCGTTGTCCAGGAGACCGTCATAAACAACGGTTACAATATCGCCGGGTTGTGCTGTCTTCATCTGTCGTTTTCTCCTTTTCCTGACCCCTGTTTTGTCGGGGCAGGAGTCCTGTCGTGCTGGTGGCTGTTGAGTTGCAGAGCACGGACTTCGATTTTGTTTATCAAACGCCCAAGCTGCGCCCCGGGTGGCGGCACCGTTGCCGCAGTGCCGGCCGTTGCATTCGGATCATCCGTTTTGGGTACCGTGGTGAAGCTGGAAAAATCCTTTTCAATCCGTTCGCCGTAGGTGGCGATGGCGTCCCTGATCAGTTGCAGGAGATCGCTGTAGGGGAAGGGTTTCGCGTAGCCGATCAGTAGTGAATCAATAAAGTCGTCAATCAATGCGCCCTGATGATGATCCGTGCAATAGTAATAAGGGCAGGTGGTCAGAGCAATGGATATTTTTTCCGCCACCGTCTGTTCGTTCAGCGGGCCGTCGGCGCCTCCTCCGGCAAGCAGCAGTTTGAGCAGCCGAAAAAGTCCTTTAAATCCGTTGAAATAGGTCTTGCCAACGCCTTCGGCCAGCCGGTGGGGATTCAGGGGAGAGCCGACCTGCTGAATTTTCGTGCTGAGATGGGGGAGATAGGAATCGCGAAAGGCTTCGAGGAAAACGGTCAGATTGTCAAGGAGAAGGGAGATGGTCTGCACCTCTTTGATAAGGTGGGATTTGTATTCGAACTCGCTGATGGCGCTGCGCAGCTTGCGGGCATTTTCTTCCAGCCGTGCCAGGGTTGCGGCAAGGGTGTTCTCCCTGGTCCGCTTCAGGCCTTCCTCGATGTTGTGTATTTTTCTGAGTTCAAGGAGCAGGGTTCGGTTGATAACCGCCGCGTGCAGGAGGATCTCCTTCAGGGCGGTGCGGCAGGTATCGAGACGGCAGCGCAGGGCAACCCGGGCGAGTTCCGGCAATCGGGGAAATTCTAGAGCATCGAGGTCTTTTTCGAGTTTTTCCGCTTTGTGGGTCAGGCGGTGAATATTGTTTTCGTTTGCCATCAGAAATCGATTATCGGTAACCAGGCGAAAAAACAGCAGGCCCTTGTCGAATATTTCCCTGCTCTTTTTCGATTGGTCTTCCAGCACCGTGGCAAGGGTAAGGAGATTGCCCAGGTCGAGATGTTTCCGGATGGTCACCGCCGCGTCGGAAAGAAGAGCGTCCTGGCGTCGCAGGATGTCGAGCTGCTGTGGCAGGTCGCGGCAATCGCTTTTCAGGAGCAGGGCCTCGGCGGCCGTATCACGCTCCGGCCGGTTGCCCAGCCGGATGTCCGCTTCCAGGTTGCTTAATCGGTTTTCCCATTTGACAATGTCCTGCAGGATGGCCCGGGCGTTTTTGTGAATATTCTGCATTGCCAGGGCAAGGTCGCTGTGGTTGATGCCAAGCACGGTCAGCACGGATCGGTAGCGGTCGATATCCACATCGCCCCACTGTGCGACGATGCGTTCGTCGCCAAGTATTTTCCGGGCCGCGCCTCGTGCCTGTTGGAAAAGGGTTCTGAGAAAAGTAATGGTTTCTGCCGATTGTTGGGTCACGGGGATTGTCTGCAAAGAGTGAGAAAAAAGCGATGATGGTTTGACAGATGTTAGCGGCCACTATATAACATAATCGGTACCGAGAAAATGAGAAAAAATATTTGTCATATGAAGCCATTGCATGGCATGGCAGGCGGGAGGACGGCCGGCGTGGAGCAAAAACGCAGCACCCGCCGGACGTCGATCACGGATGAACAATACGAGCATAAGGGGGAAAAAATGAAATGGAGAATCATGTGCTGTCTGGTGCTGGCGACGGCAATGACTGCCGATCCGGCCAGCGCGGACGGCAACGCGCTTTTCCGGGGAAAATGCGGCAGCTGTCATCAGAAGGGAGGACAGGCCGCGCCGGTTAATCCGGCGGACAAGGCGGCGGTGGTCTGGGAGAAGTTTTTTGACCGCAACCGGCACAGCGTTGATTTGTCGGCAACATTGAGCGCCGACGAGCTGACCGAGGTGGTCGGGTATCTGAAAAAATTTGCCGCGGACAGCGATCGTCCGGAGACGGCCGCCATTCCCAAGTAAAAGCCTGAAATGGAGATAATGAGATGAAAAAATACATGCTGAGCGCCGGAGCCCTGCTGTTGTGGACCGGCACGGTATTCGCCGGTGGAACGGGGGACACCGTGACCCTGCCCGCCGAGACCTATAACGCCATTCTGCAGAAACTTGATGCCCTGCAGAAAAGAGTCGATATGCTGGAAGAAAAGCCGGTTACTTCGGCGATTGCCCCGGCTCCGGGAGTATCGAGGGAGGAGTACGACAAGCTGGCAGGAGACGTCAACAGTATTTACGATACCCTTGATGCGGTGGAGACCAAGGCACTGCAGGATCGCATCAACTGGGGGGCCGAGCTGCGCACCCGGGTCGATAACTACAAATTGTCCGAGCTGTCCGCTGCGGATGCGATTATCCGTCCCACCCCGACCGGCGGACTGGCAATGGTGATGCCGGACGGTGACGAGGAGTATGACGACAATAACTGGACCAACCGCCTGCGCCTCAACATGGACGCCAAGATCAATCCAACCCTGAGCTTCCATGGTCGGATGACGGTCTACAAAAACTGGGGAGATTCAGACATCACCTCAACCGCCCTCTATAATGATATGAACCGTGCCCACCGGCCGGGCACCAGCGGCGTTAAGCTTGACCGTGCCTATATTGACTGGGTGCCGGACTTCATTCTGCCGGTGGCGGTCACCATCGGTCGCCATCCCTCCACCGAGGGACCGCCGGTAGAATATCGGGAAAACCGGCAACGCCAGGCCACCTATCCTTCGCTTCTTTTTGACGCGGAAAACGACGGCATCGTCGTCACCCTGGGCCTGGAGCGTTATACCGGTTTGAAAAACGCGGGTTGGCGCCTGGCCTACGGTAAGGGCTACCACAGCGATGACGATGATTCCAGCAGCTTCTCATTTTTTGATGACGGCAACACCGGTGATACTGACATGTACGCCAGCTTTCTTGAAAGTGAGATTCCCGGCCTCCAGAACAGTCTGGTGGTGCTCAGTTACGCCCACATGACCGACTTGCCCAGTTCCTTCATGGGGATAGACGGCCCGATCAGTCTCGGCGACATGGATCTCTACGGCGTCCATCTCCAGGCCGGCAATCTGCTGGATTCAAATTTCGACCTCTTCCTGTCCTGGGCCGGCAACCGCACGGACGCTAACGGCAACTTCCTCGACTATTCCCCTTTCTTCGGGATGCCGACCGGCTCCTTCACCATGGGGCTGCTTTCGCCGGACGGTGGGGACGACCGTTCCGGTTCCAGCATCTTTGCCGGTTTGCGCTATACCCTGACCTGTCCGACCTTGAAGAATCCAAAGCTCGGCTTTGAGTACAACCACGGTTCCAAATACTGGATGAGCATGACCATGGCCAGCACCGAGATGTTCAACAAGCTGGCCACCCGCGGCGACGCCTATGAACTCTATTACATCCAGCCGGTCAACGAAAACCTCTTTTTCCGGCTCGGTTACACCTTTATCGAATACGATTACACCGGCAGCGGTTCCCATCTTGGGCAGCCGCAGGAAACCGACGCCGAACTCAGTAACTACTATCTCCTGATGGATTGCCGTTTCTGATCCGGCAGCGGGATGGAGATGACCAGGACCGTTCATGCAGGGCGTGGACGGTCTTTTTTTTTGATCTGTCACCGGAAAAGTAGCACACATGCCGGAGAGGTTTGCTATACTTTGTTGCACGAGGTTTTTTTTCTTTCCTGTTACTGGAGTGTGGACAATGAAGACACAGAGAGATAGGGGCCAGGTGTCATGGCGCAGCTCGCTCAAAGTAAAAATTCTTATCCCGTCCTTTATCATTGTCTGTTTTCTGGTCGGAATCGTTGCTTTGAGTGTCAGGGACTTTCATTCCCTCGGTGACACGGTGGCGGAGATTGTAACCAGTTCGGAAAAGACCCTGAAGGAGGAAACCGGCCTGACACTGCTCATTGGTCAGACCCAGCAGACGGCCAGCCGTTATTTTTATTTTGCCAGGGAGGATGACAAAAAGGCAGCCAAGGCGACCATTGCCGAACTGAAAACCATGGAGAGCATTGCCGGCGAGGACAAGGTGGCGGCGGCCCTCGGTCGCCTGGAGCAGCTCATTGACGCTGCCGGGGTTCGCTTTGTCACCCTGGACAAGCAGCGAGCCGATGCCCTCGGTCTGATTCGTGAGATCCGCGACAGCCTCACGTCCTCCTGCTCTCCGGAAAAGGCGCGGGAGATCCTGACGATTATCGACATGGTCAGTGCCGACATGGCGAGCCCGGATCCTGGGGCGAAAACGTCCATCGAGCAGGCGTTCGAACAGGCGGGCAAGGAGTTGCCTAAAGAATTGCAGTACAATCTGGAAGATTTCTGGGACATGTGGGCCGGCTACACCGCCGTCTTCCACAAGTTGCGCGAGGATACAAATCGAACCCTGGAGGAAACCCTGAGCATTCTGCGCGCCTTTCAGGCGGAACATATCCGTCTCAGCCAGGAACGGATGGCGCAGATCCGGGAAAAGACAGTGCGGCAGATCGATACCGCCGCGCTGGTCATGGGGATCGCCGGGCTGGCCGGCATCGTCATCAGTGTTGTCCTCTCCGTTTTGGTCGCCGGGTCGATCACCCGGCCTATCCTTGCCTGTGTCGCCATGGCCGACCGGGTAGCCGGGGGCGACGTCCGCCGAAATCTCGAACTGCAGCAACAGGATGAGGTGGGCAATCTCGGTCGCAGCATGGATCTGATGATCGCCGGTTTGCGCAAGCGGGCCGAACTGGCCGAGGCCATTGCCGCGGGAGATCTCACCAGCGAGGTCTCGGTCTATTCCGAACATGATTTGCTCGGCCATTCTCTGCAGCGGATGGTAGAGAATCTGGCCGGCATGATCCGCCAGATTCAGGGTAATTCCAGCCGTCTTGCCCATTCATCCGATCAGCTGACCGGTATTGTCAAGCAGCTCGCCGCCAGTTCCGACGGTATGGTTGCCAATTCCGCAGGGGTCAACGATGCGGCGAATAAAATGAACAACCAGGCGGAACAGGCCGCCCTGGTTGCCGGTGATATGCTGCGCGACATGGAGCTGGTCGTCTCCTCTTCCACCCAGATGTCCGCATCGGTAGCCGAGATAGGCAGTCATGCGGAAGAGGGCGGTGCCATCACCCGGGAGGCCCTGGAGATGTCGGAAAAAGCGCGGCAATCGATGGAGCAGTTGCATGAGGGGACAGAGGAGATCGGCGAGATCACCAGGGTTATTCACGATATCACCGAGCAGACCAAGCTGCTGGCCTTAAACGCCACCATCGAGGCGGCTCGGGCCGGCGAAGCGGGGAAGGGTTTTGCGGTGGTGGCGGGCGAGGTCAAAGAACTGGCCCATCAGAGCGCCCAGGCGGCCAATCGTATCGCTGCCCAGATCACCGCTGTCCAGCAGAATACTCAGACGGCGGTGCGGGCCATTGCCGATGTTGCGGAGATCGTACGCAAAGCCCACGACTCGTCGAGCACGATTTCCTCGGCGGTGGAAAATCAGGGACGGATGAACAGCGAGATCACCAGCAAGGTCTCTCACTCCCACAGCGGGGTGCGGCATGTTGCCGAGGCCATTGCCCAGCTCTCTGCCGAGGCGTCGCTCGTCAAGGAAAACATCCGGCTCATAGACGCGGAGATTCAGACCGGAGGAGCCGAGCTGCGCAAGATCAGTTCTTCGACCACTGAACTGGTCGAGCTGGCCGGCAGCCTGCGGGAGCTGGTGGAAAAATTCCGGATCGTCTCCTGAAAGGCGGTGGGCGGAGAGGTGGCGGTTTTCTGGTTTTTTTAGTCTGGGTCGGCCCAGGTCTCCCGGATGTGGAGAATGGCGTCGATGTTGTCGAGGAAGATGTCGAGCAGCTCCGGATCGAAATGTTTTTCCCGGCCCTCAACGAGAATGGCAACGGCCTGGTCCACCGGAATGGCATCCTTGTAGACCCGGTTGGTGGTAAGTGCGTCAAAGACGTCGCAGATGGCGGCGATTCTCCCTTCTATGGGTATTTCCTTCCCTCCTAATTTTCGCGGGTAACCAGTGCCGTCGAACTTTTCATGATGGGTGTAGGCGATGGAGGCCCCCAGCCGCAGCAGCTCCGATTTTGCCTCGGAGAGAATGCGGTAGCCGATCTCCGGATGGAGCTGAATGATGCGAAACTCCGCGTCGGTCAGGCGGCCTGGCTTCAGCAGGATGGTGTCGGAGATGCCGATCTTGCCGATATCATGGAGAGGGCTGGCCAGCCTGATCTGTTCGCATTCCTTTTCCAGCAGGCCTGATTTGCGCGCCAGCAGCTGACAGTAATGGCTCATGCGCATGGTGTGCTGGGCGGTTTCATTGTCGCGAAACTCTGCCGCCTTGCCCAGGGTCATGATGGTTTCTTCCCGCGCCAGATGGAGTTCCATGGTGCGATTGGCGACCAGTTCCTCCAGCTGCTGGTTGTATCTGTTGTTCTCGATTTCCAGCTCCCGGCGATGCAGGGCATTGGCGACATTGATGACCAGCTCATTCATCTGCACCGGTTTGATGATATAGCCGTAGGCCCCCATTTCCAGGCAGTTGATGGCCACATCCCGGTCATCAACCCCGCTGATCATCAGCACGGCCAGATCGGTGTGCTTGACCCGAACCTGTTCGAGCAGCTCGATACCGCTCATTTCCGGCATATTGATATCGGAAAGCATCAGAGAAAACGGCTGTTTTCCCAGCAGATCAAGGGCCTGGCGGCCGTTGTTGGCGGCGTGGCATTCATAGCCCGCATAGGTCAGCAGGCGGGTGAAGGTGTCACAGATGACGTCTTCGTCATCAACCAGAAGAATACGATGGGGAGTATTGATTTCATTCATAATGTAAAACTGTAGCAGCGGTTGTGACGAAATTCAAGGGAAATGAAGGAGTCGTGGATGCGGTCTTTTTTTTTTCCCTTTCCACCAAACTTGACAAACGCTCGTGATCGGCATACCTTGGAGTGCGGTTCCGGCCGCAGGCGCCGGCGCTGAGAAGCGACACTGGCGGCCAATCTGGTGTAATGATGGAATTACTGTGTGAAAAATACAAGCAAAAAGTTGATTCTGACCGGGCAAGATGTTCTCATCCGACGGAGTACTGCCGTTTCCGGACATCGTGCATGATCCATTTTCTGGAAACGGAGAGAAAACTGGAAGAGCGTCAGGGTAAACAGGAAAACAGGAATGGAGAAACTGAAATTTGAGAAGAGCGGTGGACTGCTGCCGGTCATCGCTCAGGATTATCGGACCGGCGAGGTGCTGATGCTGGCCTACATCAACAACCTGGCCCTGGCGGAAACCATCGCCACCGGCAAGGCCCACTACTGGAGTCGTTCCCGACAGAAACTGTGGCTCAAAGGGGAAACGTCCGGTCACGTGCAGCTTGTCAGGGACATTCTCGTTGATTGCGATGAGGATACGGTCATTTATAAGGTTGAACAGCTGGGCGGCGCGGCCTGTCACAAGGGCTATCGCAGCTGTTTTTTTCGGCGTTTGCAGGAGGGGAACCTGGTCGTCATCGGCGAACCGCTTTTCGATCCCCGGGAGGTATATATAAAATGAAGCAAGTGAAGCTCGGTATTCCCAAAGGCAGTCTGGAAAAGGCCACTATCGAACTGTTCGCCAAATCGGGCTGGCAGATCAAGCTCTCTTCCCGCAACTATTTCCCCGAGGTGGATGACCCGGAACTGTCCTGTTCCATCTGTCGGCCGCAGGAGATGTCACGTTATATCGAAAACGGCATTCTTGATGCCGGTATCACCGGCAAGGACTGGATCCTGGAAAATGAATCGGATGTCGTGGTGGTGGAGGATCTCGTTTATTCCAAAGTCAGTCGCAAACCGACCCGCTGGGTCATCGCAGTGCCGGGTGATTCACCAATCCGCACCGTCGAGGACCTGCAGGGTAAGAAGATCGCCACCGAGCTGGTCAGTTACACCCGGCGCTTTTTTACCGCAAAAAATATCGATGTGGAGATTGAGTTTTCCTGGGGCGCCACCGAGGCAAAGGTGGTTTCCGGGCTGGCCGACGCCATTGTCGAGGTGACGGAAACCGAATCCACCATCCGCGCCCATGGCCTGCGGGTCATCCATGAGCTGATGACCTCCAATACCCAGCTCATCGTCAACAAGACTGCCTGGACCGATCCCTGGAAACGGGAAAAGATTGAGAATATCGCCATGTTGCTTCAGGGCGCGCTGAAAGCGGACAAGATTGTCGGCCTCAAGATGAACGTGCCTGATGAGAAGCTTGAAGCGGTGATCGCCATGCTGCCGAGTATGAACGCACCCACTGTTGCCCCTCTCTATAATAAAAAATGGTTTTCCGTGGAAACCGTCATCTCCGAGCACCAGGTGCGGGATCTGGTGCCGCGGCTGCTGAAGGCCGGGGCCGAGGGGATTATTGAGTACGCCCTGAACAAGGTGATCTGAGTATGTCTCTCTTTCAGGGTGGTGAGGCGGTATTTGTCAAAAGCGTGCATAATACCTCCCAGTTGCCGCCCGCTGATCATGCGGAGATCGCCTTTGCCGGGCGCTCCAATGTCGGCAAATCGAGCCTGATCAACCGGTTGCTGAACCGGCGTAATCTGGTCAAGGTCAGCGCCCGGCCGGGCAAGACCCAGAGTCTTAATTTTTTTGCCGCCGGTGCAGGGCTTTACCTCGTTGACCTGCCGGGCTACGGCTTTGCCAAGGTGCCGCGCCGGGTGCAGAATGACTGGAGGGGGCTCATTTCCTCCTACATGCTCAACCGGCCGAACCTGATCTGCGTGGTGGTGATCATTGATATCCGTCACGAGGTCAAGAACCAGGATCGTGAACTGGTGACCTGGCTGAAAACCGAAAAGATACCCCTGCTCCTGGTCTACACCAAGCAGGACAAATTAACGGCCAATAAAAGGATGCAGCAAACCGCTCTGCTCGATGCCGGCTTCGGGATCGGTGCAAACGACCGGGTGCTGTTTTCCGCAAAAACAGGGGAGGGACGGGAAAATCTGATTTCCAGACTTGAACAGTTCGCCGAATAGTGGTTTATTGCCATATTGTGGCAGTGGCCGATTCTATGTCATGCGCATCATTCGGGAATGGAGGCTCCGGGATGATCGGCAGGGAACCGCGACGAAAATTTTATGGGGGAGAGGTGACAATGCTTGCACAGTTTGTGGGAACTGAGGGAGAGAGTATGTCGTCAGAAGGAAAAGTCAGTTGCTGGAATATCATGCAATGCGGCAATGAGAAATGTTCCGCCCGTGAAAATGGAAAAGCCTGTTGGGAGGTGGCCGATGAGCTCGATGATTACCGGTCGGCCATGAATGTCTGTTCAGATTGTATAGTCTATCTCAGCATGCACCACAACGGGGTGCTCAGCAGGGAAGAGATTGACGAGATCCTGCTAAAAAAAGGGGTTTGTATTCTGCGGGAGAAATGCCACATGTAACCCTGTCAACCCCGTGCGACATCAGCCGTCCGTCGCGTGGCGGCTGATGCGCTTTCCCGCCCCCAACCGCCGCCGCCCGGCGTGCGGAGGGTCAGGCGGTCCCCCTTTTTTGCCCGCAGGGTAACGATGCCGGGAAGTCTTTTCTTTTTGCCCTGCCGGTAAATGATGTTTATTCCCCTCTTGCCGGGTAACCCGCCATGCAGACCATACGGCGCCGCCCTGCGCCGGTCGGTAAGCAGCGAGACGTGACCGCCCGCAAGAAAACGGTAGACGCGAATGATGCCGTCGCCGCCGCGGTATTGACCTTGCCCGCCCGATCCCCGCCTGATCGCATATTTTTCCACCAGCAGCGGATAGCTGTGCTCCAGCGCCTCCACCGGTGTGTTCAGCGTATTGGTCATATGGGTATGGACGGCAGAGAGCCCGGCGCTGCCCGGCCGAGCGCCCATGCCGCCGCCGATGGTTTCGTAATAGGTATACTGCTGGCCGGTGCGGCGGTCGGTGCCGCCGATGGCGATATTGTTCATCGAGCCGCAGCTTGCCGCCGGGATGATCTCTGGCGCCGCCTGGGCAAGGGCGCCGAACAGGACGTCGACAATGCGTTGGGCGGTCTCGACATTGCCTGCCGCCACCGGTGCCGGTGGCAGGGCATGGAGCAGGGAGCCGGGCCGGGTGATAACCCGGATCGGTCGGAAGCTGCCCTGGTTGATCGGGTAGCCGTCGCCCATCAGGCATTGAAAGACGTAAGCGACGGCAGAGACGACGACCGCTTCGACGGTATTGAGCGGCGCGCTAACCTGGTCGGTCGAGTCGCTGAAATCCGCGGTCACCTCGTTGCCGACGATTGTCAGGCGGACCCGGATCGCGAGCTTTCTGGGCGATACGCCGTCTCCATCGAGCCAGTCGCAGAATTCATATGTGCCGTCCGGCAGCCCGGCAATGGTGGCCCTCATCAGTTTTTCCGCATAGTGTTGCAGCTGGTCAAGCAGGACAAAGAGCCTTTCCTCGCCGCGTCGGGCAACGATGTCGAGCAGGCGGAGCCGGCCTCTTTCCAGGGCCGCCTGTTGAGCCCGCAGGTCGCCCAGTCGTTCCTCCGGATTGCGTACCTGGCGGAGAAACCCGTTGATAAAGGCATCGTTTATCGTGCCCTGCCGGACCAGCATGGTAGGCGGAATCAGCACCCCTTCCTCGCCAAGATGACGGGAAAAGCCCATGGAGCCCGGATTCTTGCCGCCCACATCGGCATGGTGGGCGCGGTTGGCAATATAAAAGAGGGGGCGACCGTCCGGATCATGCACTCCCCGCATCAGGGTGATGTCCGGCAGATGGCTGCCCCCGCGGAAGGGATCGTTGACAATAAGGATGTCGCCGGGGGCGAAGGTGTGGCAGCAAAGGGCATGGGCCACGGTGCGGGGCATGGCGCCGAGATGAACCGGGATGTGGGCGGCTTGGGCGACCAGGTTGCCGTGTCGGTCGAAAATGGCGCAGGAGAAATCCTTGCGCTCCTTGATGTTGGAGGAAAACGACGAGCGGGCGAGGATGATTCCCATCTCTTCGGCAACAGAGGCAAACAGTTTGTTGCAGACCTCGACTTCGATCGCATCCATGGCGTTGCCGTGTCCTCCGGGGCTACCGCTCGTCGGATTTGAGCACCGCAAGGAAGGCGCTCTGCGGGATATCGACGTTACCCACCGTTTTCATCCGTTTTTTGCCTGCCTTCTGCTTTTCCAGCAGTTTACGCTTTCTGGTGATATCGCCGCCATAGCATTTGGCGGTAACGTCCTTGCGCAGGGCGGAGATGGTTTCCCGGGCGATGATGGTGCCGCCGATCGCCCCTTGGATGGCGATCTTGAACATCTGGCGGGGAATCTCATCTTTCAGGCGTTCACAGGCGTGCAGGGCCCGTTCCCGGGCCTTGGACCGATGGACCAGCTGAGAGAGGGCGTCCACCCGTTCCCCATTAACCAGGATATCGAGCTTGACCAGGTCGCTTTGCCGGTAATCGATGAGCTCGTAGTCAAAGGAGCCGTAGCCCTGGGTGATGGATTTGAGCCGATCGTAAAAATCGTAGATCACCTCGGCCAGGGGCAGTTCGCAGGTAAATTCAATGCGGCCCGGCATGGGATAGTGATAATGGGTGTTTTCCCCGCGCCGTTCCATGCAGAGGGTCATCACTGCGCCCATGTACCGCTCCGGAATATGGATGGTGGCCTTGATGAAGGGTTCCTCGGTACTGACGATGGAGCCGGGGTCGGGAAAATAAGCCGGATTATCCACCTCCTTCATCGTGCCGTCCTGCAGATAAAAATGGTAGCAGACCGAGGGCACAGTGAGGATGAGGGGGATGTCGAATTCCCGTTCCAGACGCTCCTGAATCACCTCGAGATGGAGCAGGCCGAGAAAGCCGCAGCGGAAGCCGAACCCGAGGGCAGAGGAAGAATCCTTCTGGTAGGAAAGGGAGGCGTCGTTCAAGGTGAGCTTTTCCATGGCCGCGGCCAGGTTCTCATAGTCGTCGGTGGAGATCGGGTAGATGGAGGAAAAGACCACCTGCTGGATCTCCTTGAAGCCCGGCAGCGGACTGGCGCAGGGGTTGTCCTTGATGGTGATGGTGTCACCCGGCCGGGTGTCGCTCACTGTTTTGATGCCAGCCAGAATATAGCCGACCTGGCCGGCCCTTAGCTCTTTCTGCGGCACCCGTTCAAGGCGAAAGAGACCCACCTCTTCAACCCGGTAGCTTGCCTTGTTGGACATGAAGAGGATGGTGTCGCCGGCCTTGACCCGGCCGTTGACGATGCGGCAGGAGATGATGGTGCCGCGAAACGAATCGTAGGTGGCGTCAAAGATCAGGGCCTGCAGGGGGGCCTCCGGATCGCCTTCCGGGGCGGGCAGCAGGGTGACGATGGCCTCCAGCACGTCATCCACCCCTTCGCCGGTCTTGGCCGAGCATTTGCGGATTGAATCCCCGTCCAAGCCGAGGTCTTCCTCGATCTGGGCCGCCACCGCGTCCGGATCGGCGGAGGGCAGGTCGATCTTGTTGATGACCGGGATGATTTCCAGGTCGTTTTCCATGGCCAGATAGAGGTTGGCCAGGGTCTGGGCCTCGATGCCCTGGGCCGCGTCGATCAGCAGCAAGGCCCCCTCGCAGGAGGAAAGAGCCCGGGATACCTCGTAGCTGAAATCGACGTGCCCGGGGGTGTCGACGAGGTTGAGACTGTACTCACGGCCGTCTCTGGCGGTGTAGGGCAGGCAGATGGTCTGGCTCTTGATGGTGATGCCGCGCTCCCGTTCAATGTCCATGTTGTCGAGGAGCTGATCCTTGAACTCACGATCGCTGACCATGCCGCATTTCTGGATGAGCCGGTCGGCGAGAGTCGATTTGCCGTGATCGATATGGGCAATGATGCTGAAATTGCGGATATTTTTTTGCTGCATCGGTCCGTCTTTCCCTCGTTTTTCTGGCGGAATCTGCTAAAATGGGGTACAAGTTCTTGTTTGCGAGCACAATGGCCGGTGAAGGCGGAAAGTGCGCCGGAATAGGTGGATATATAGTGGCGGCTTCGCCTTGTCAAGAAAGAAACGGCGGCCGGCCATGCCGTCCTATAGAGAATCATGACAGAAGATACCGAGAGAGACAATACTTTTGAGAATGAGGACGAGGAGCCTTCCTATCATCCTCTGCTCGCCCTGCCGGATGACAACCATCTGCCCGCCTTAAGTCATCCGGGGCTGCACCGTTATTTGCAGGAGATTAACCAGCACCGCCTGCTGACCCGCGAGGAGACGGAAGAGCTGGCCCAGCGCTTCCATGAGACCCGTGACCCGGAGGCTGCCTATCAACTTGTGACTGCCAATTTGCGGTTGGTGGTCAAGGTGGCGATGGATTTTCAGAAATACTGGATGCAGAATTTTCTCGATCTCATTCAGGAGGGCAACGTCGGGCTGGTGCAGGCGGTAAAAAAATTCGATCCCTATCGCGGCGTCAAGTTTTCCTATTACGCCGCCTACTGGATTCGTGCCTATATCCTCAAATTCATCATGGATAACTGGCGGCTGGTGAAGATCGGCACCACTCAGGCCCAGCGCAAGCTCTTTTTCAGCCTCAACCGGGAAAAGAAGCTGCTCGAATCGCAGGGCTTCAAGCCGGAAACCAAGTTGTTGGCGGAACGCCTTGGGGTGAAGGAGAGCGAGGTCATTGAGATGAGCCAGCGCATGGATAACTGGGACGTCTCTCTGGAGAGTCCGGTGCGCGAGGATTCCGATGACGAACAGAAGAGTTTCCTGCCGGCCACGGGCCCTTCCGTCGAGGAGACGGTGGCTGATATCGAAATGAAGGAGCGGCTGGCCGAGATTCTTGATACGCTGCAGGGGACCTTGAACGAGAAGGAGCAGACCATTCTGGCGGCCCGGCTGCTCAGTGACGAGCCGCTGACCCTGCAGGACATCGCCGATCAATTCGGCATTTCCCGGGAACGGGTGCGGCAGATCGAGTCAAATTTGCTCAAGAAGATGAAGAAGTATCTGGAGCAGGAAGTGCCGGATATCGGGTTTTTTCTCGATCATGTCGACAAGCAGTGGCAGGTGTAGATGCACAGCGTGAGCTGATGGAATCCGACATCGCCCGCTTTCTTGTCGGATGCTGCCGTCGGGTTAGTCTGATGTCGATGTGACCGCCATTCAACTTCCTCACCAATCAACCAATCAACCAATCTAACGACTATTATGAACGTCCCCTTACTTGATTTGAAAGCCCAGCTTGATTCCCTCCGTGACGAGATCATGGCGGCCATTGCCGAAACGGTTGATTCCACCTGTTATATCATGGGCCCGCAGATCGACGCCTTTGAGAAAGACGTTGCCGCGTATTGCCAGACTTCGGCAGCAATCGGCGTCTCCAGCGGCACCGACGCCCTGCTGGCAAGTCTGATGGCCCTTGGTATCAAGGCGGGCGATCTGGTGTTGACCACGCCCTACACCTTTTTCGCCACCATGGGCAGCATCCTGCGCCTCGGCGCCCAGCCACTCTTTGTCGATATCGACCCGGCGACCTACAATATCGATCCGGCCCTGGCCGCCGCCGCCCTGGCGGATCGCCATACCGCGGCCCGGGTCAGGGCGATCATGCCGGTGCATCTCTTCGGCCAGTGCGCCGATATGGCGCCGCTGCTGGAACTGGCGGCGCAGCACAACATTCCGGTGGTCGAAGATGCGGCCCAGGCTATTGGCGCATGCTATCCGCTGCCAAGCAACGGCACAATCGAGTGGCGCCGGGCCGGCAGCATGGGCGACTGTGGCTGTTTCTCCTTTTTCCCCAGCAAGAATCTCGGCGGTATGGGCGACGGCGGCATGGTGGTGACGAGTCGGGACAAGCTGGCCCATGACCTGCGGCTGATCCGGGTCCATGGCGATATCAGCAAGTACCAGCACGCGGTGGTTGGCGGCAATTTCCGGCTCGATGCCCTGCAGGCGGCGATCCTGCGAATCAAGCTGAAATATCTGCCGACCTGGCATGCGGCCCGACGGCAGAATGCCACCCTTTATAGCGCCCTGTTCAGGGAGGCCGGTCTGGTTGAAGAGGGGTTGGTCCGCCTGCCGGAGGCTGTCTATGCGGAACAGGCGGTCGGCAGTGGAATGGATTATCATATTTACAATCAGTATATTGTCCGCGTCGAGCGGCGCGACGCGTTGCGGGAATTTCTTCTGAGGGAGTCGGTCGGGGTTGCCGTCTATTATCCGATTCCCCTGCACCGTCAGAAATGCATTGCAGACCTGCCATGCAGTCGCTGCAATCTACCCGAGTCGGAAAAGGCCGCCGCGGAAACCCTGGCTCTGCCCATCTATCCTGAACTGACCTCATCCATGCAGGAGTATGTTGTCGATCGCATCCGCGCATTTTATCACGAATAGAGGGGCTGCCCGTTTCTCCTTCTTTGTGCGGCAGGGGGTGGTAGTGCTGGCGATGCTGCTGCTCTGCGCCGCGGACGGCATTGCCGGCTCTGCTCTAGAGGATTTTTTTGCCTCGCCGCGGATCGCTCCCTTGGAGATCGTGCTGACCAGGGAGGAGGGGCCGGCCTGGCTGCGGGCCTGGCAGGATGCCCGCCGTCTTGCCGCGACCGGCGACCATACCGCTGCCGCTGCCGCCTATTCTCGGTTGCTCGATCTGAAGAGTGACGCGGTCGATCCCCGTTGGGAGTATGCCTCCCTGCTTCTCTCCCTTGAGCGGTTTGATCGGGCCGCCGAGCAGCTCGAAACGTTGGTGGAGCAATTCCCCGACCAGGTTGATTATCTTAACGGCCTGGGCTATACCATGCAGAAAAAGGGCTATCACGGCCGGGCGGTCGAGCTGTTCGATCGCGCCACCGGCCAGGATCCTGGCAATATTGTTGCCCTGACCGGACTCAGTGAAGGGTTGCTCTCTCTTGGTAATCTGGGCCGGGCCCTGCCCAGGCTTGAAGCCCTCAATGAGCGGCGAGGTGATGACGTCGATCTGCAGAAACGTCTGGTTCGTCTTTACCTGGATCTCGGGCTGGCCGCCAAGGCGCAGCCGCTGGCCCTCCGGCTGGCCGATCGGACCGATGCCGACCCCTCTGACTGGAAACTGGCGGCCCGGGCCCATGACCAGGGGGGGGATGAGGATGTTGCCGCCAGGTGCTGGCAAAGGGTGGTAGCGGCTTTGCCGGCAGACCGCGAGGGGCATGGCTGGCTCGCCTCCTATTACGAAAAACGTGAGAGGTGGCAAGCGGCGCTCGTCCATCTGCGGGCGTTGCTTGATGCTGATGAAGACAATGCCGACCTTTTGGCCCGGGTCGCTGAAGGCTGTCTCAGCGCTGGCAATCCCGCCGAGGCGGCCCTCTTTTTTGAAAGATACCTGGCTCTGCGCCCCGAGGACAAAGAGGTTCTGGGGCGGCTGGTCGTCCTGTATGGCGAACTCGGTCGCGACGGAGATACCTTGGCTGCTCTCGATCGCTATCTCGCCCTGGAGCCTGTTCCGGCGACCGCTAAATTGCGTCAGGCCGCCTCGCTCCATGAAAGAGCGGGCCGGCACCATGAGGCTATTTCCCTCTACCGCCGCCTGCTGGAAAGAGATCCTGATGATGCCGAGGTGCTGGCTGACTTGTCCCGCGCTCTGCAGGCGGTCGGCGACCATGACGGGACGCTGGCGGCCTGGGCTCATCTGGCCCGGATCTCGCCGGACAGCACGACCGTGTATCGTTCCATGATGGCCCTGCTGATTCGGTTGGGACGACACGACGAGCTGATCGGTGTTCTGTTTGAACTCAACCGCCGGGATCCCGCTGACATGGACGTGGCCCTTCGTCTTGCCGCTGCCCTTGTTGCCAGCCACGACATGGCCGGGGCTGAGCGGGTTTTCCTGCCGGTTGCGGAACGGCAGCTTGATGACCCAGACCTGCTCCGGCTGCGGGCCGAAGTTTTTGAGGGCCTCTCTATGCCGGATCACGCCTTGAACGATTATCTCGCCCTGGCAAACGCCGGTGCCGCGACGCCGGAGCTGCGGGTTAAATGTTTGGAGCTGGCCGCCGCCATGGGTCGGATGTCACTGGCCGCAACCTTGCTCAAACAAGTTGGTGACGAATCTTTCTCGCCCGAATATCTGCTGCGGGTTGCCAATGGTTTCCGTGATGGTTGTCATTACGAGACCGCCCACAATCTCTATCGACAATTGCTCGACTCCACCGAGGAACCGGAACGGCGGCGTCGGCTCCTGCTTGCCTTTGCCCAATCCTATCAACAGCAGCATCTCGTTTTTGAGGCGGAACAGGTTTTGCGCCTCGCCTTACTTGAGCATCCCGCTGATGTCGAAGTTCTTGCCGGTCTTGTCGATCTGCAGCTCGAGGCGGGATATATTGGTGAAGCAGCCCTCTGGTTTGAACAACTCGAATCCTTGTCAGCTCCTCATGAGGCAGAGGCCGGAGCGGAGAAAGCAGGACTCTGGTTGACCCAGTTGCTGGAGGGCCGACTCCTGAATCACACCGGGAAGTTTTCCGCGGCCCGGAAAAGGATGCGCCATCTGCTGGAGGAAATGGCGGACGATGGAGCCGGTGCGGCTTTATTCTTCAACGGCAGATCGCTTTTCGACCTGGCCGGACTGGAGCTGGCCCGTGCCTGCCTCGGGCTGGAGGAGTATGACGAGGCGGAGCGACAGTGCCGCCTGTTGATGGAGCGCGATGCCGGCGACCTTGACAGTCGGGTCATGCTGCAGAAGATTGTCGTAGCCCAGGGGGATGATGACCGCCTTGCCGTTGTTCGCAGCGGCCTGCTGGCGGCAGCCGACCGTGATCTCGGCCGGATGATGCGGCTTCATGATGCCTATCGACGGGCAGGAATGAAACAGGACATGCTTGACAGCGCGGTACTCGCTGTCGCCATGGGAGCCGATTCGTTTACCCCGCGCTTCCGACTTGCCCAGGGCCTGGCCATGGCCGGCAATCAACTTCAGGCCCTCACCGCGGTAAACGAGCTGCTCCGTGACTACCCGGAAAGCACGGCGTTGCAGGTTCTCGGCGCCCGTGCCGCCTTCAGCCTTGGTCTGGATGAAACCGCTCTTTCCTATTGCGACACCATTCTCGCCGCCCAACCATACCGGGCCGACATGCAGCTGCTTAAGGCGAGAATTTTTTGGCGACAGCCCGACTGGGGTGAGTCGTTACCCGTGTATGAAAATTATCTGATCCCGGCGGTCCATGATCTGCTGGTCGAACAGGCGCAAGGCAAGGGGCTACTCTTGCCAGCCGAGGCCGAGGTCTCGCTCTGGCAACGGCTGACATTCGCTCCCCCAGCCAGGGATCTCTTTGTTGACCGCATGATGACCCCAGCCTTTGCCGTTGAGCCCGGCAATCTTGCGTTGAAAAAAATCGCGGCGTCCCTCTTTTCCCGCTATAAGTGGCAACAGCGTTTTGCCGGTGAGCTGGCCGCCCGGCGTCTTGTTGAGCAGCGGGATGATTTTCAGGCAGCTGACCTCTTTCGGCAGCTGACGGAGCGCTACCCAGAAGATCAGTCCCTGCTTTTCGATCTTGCCGGCATTCACAGCAGACTTGACCAGCTTGGCGATGAAGCGCTTTTGTATAAGCGTCTGGCGGAGATCGATCCTCACTACCCCGGCCTGAAGGAGGCAATTGAGCGGAACCGGCTCAAACGACAGCCGCGGTTTACCGCCGCCTATCGTTATGCAACCGAGGATGGCTGGGACGGCTATCAATCCATCAGAAAACATGCCCTTGATACTGGCGCCTGGGTCTCAATGCAGCCGGGTAATGACGTGGATGTGACGCTTTCGACCATCGGTTACAGTTCGGCGGACGCGGATGATTCGATGAGATCGCAAAGGGCCTTTGTCTCTTTTGACAAAAACCTGCTCGATCGCTTTGACCTTACCTTGGGCGGCGGGGTGGAGAGTCTTGACGGGGACTACGCTGATGCCGGTCTGATTGAGTGCGGGCTGAAAGGCAGAGTGAGCGACCGACTGCGGGGCGAAGTCAGCTATGAACGGGATGTGGTGGACGACACGGTGGCCAGCCTTAGTCGCACTGTTATGGCGGAAAATCTCCGGGCAGGACTTTTCCTCGGAATTCTGCCACGACTGCTGACCGGTGGCGATTACGACTACACGACCTATTCAGACGGTAATAATATGATGGGGTATTCGTTCTGGGCCAGTTATATTCTGCTGCCTGAGCCAACCTCCCTGCTGGTGCGCTTCAATTACCGCTTTATGGATACCGAGGAAGGCGGTAACGATCGGGGGCCGTTACTGGAAGACGGCTTTGCCGCTGACGACCATCCCTACTGGACCCCGAGAAATTATTGGAAAAATGGATATGCCGTTCTCTGGACCCATAAATTATCCGCGGATACTCTTGAACGCGGCACGCCAAGTTATTATAGTGCCGAATATCTTGTCGAATATGATGCCAACGGCCATATGCTGCAAACGGTCAGGGGCGGGTTTTCCCTTGAGCTGTCAAAAAACTGGATGCTTGAATCCGCGGCTCGACTGGTACTGTCCGATGAATATCGAGCAAAGGATCTCAGCCTCACTGCCGTCTATCGCTGGTAGCAGGTCGGGGTCGTATTCCTCTGGAAGAGTAGCGGCGCACAGGGTGTTGCCGGGCCACGTCGGTGGTGGGATAGATAGATGACAGGCGTGTTGCGGCTCAAGCCTGTGCAGACATTTTTCCTGTTTCGTAGCGGTTGATGATGAAGCCAGTCTGCTGGTTTCCGTGAAAGAGATCCGTTCCCGGATCTCTCTTTTTTTGATGGTCTCGCAAAAACTGAAAATCAACCACTGAGACCACGGAGCACAAAGAGATAACCGGCTGCATTGCTCGTATTTTCTCTGTGTCCTCTGTGCTCTCGGCGGGAAAAGACTTTTTGCGACGCCATCTTTTTTGTTTGTTCGCCACAACACATCAAAGACGGGCGGATGATTCCGGACCTGGAGGTTAATGAATGATTGAGAGGGTACCGATGTCAAAAGGCGGCTACGCGCGGATGCGGGAGGAATTGACCCGTTTGCAGCGTGTCGATCGCATCGAGGTGATTAAGGCCATCGAGGTGGCCAGAGGCCATGGCGATCTGAAGGAAAATGCCGAGTATCATGCCGCCAAGGAACGGCAGAGTCATATTGAGGGCCGGATCATAGAGTTGAAGGACAAGCTTGGGCGGGCCGAAGTGATTGATTGCTCTCAGGTAAGCTGTGATCGAGTCGTATTCGGAACGGTGGTGACGGTAGAGGATCTCGACAGTGGTCAGGAGATTGTCTATCAGTTGCTTGGTCCGGAAGAGGCGGACGTGAAAAAGGGCAGTATTTCCGTGTTGTCGCCGTGGGGAAAGGCGATGCTCGGTAAAAAAATCGGAGATGAATTTGAGGTGAAAACCCCGTCCGGTATCCGGCAACTGGAGATTCTCGATATCGAAAAGGGGTCGGATGAGTAAGGGGGGCAGGGGCAGGGGCTAGATGACGAAAAGGGTGCGCCTCTCCCTTCATCTGCGGACGACACAAAGATGGCGTGCTATAGTCCGAGTCCAGGGACCTGCTCCTTGTCGTTTCGGTGTGAGCGGTGACAGGCGGATTGATGTCCGAGCCGATCAGTTGTCGCGGGAGGTCAGTCCGTGCAGAAAAATATCACTGATCTGTTTTGCAGTTTCTTCAAGGGTGTAATGGGGTTTGGCCGACAGTGCCCATAGACGTGACATCTCGTCAAGCGCCCCGAAAAAGGCGCGTTTGACCACGCCTGGCATCACCTCCTGGCGGAAATGACCGGACTCCTGGCCTTTACGAACAATATCGGAGATGATATCGATATATTCGATGAATTTGGTGTTGCGGTACTCCTTGATGAACTTGTTGCTCTGTCTGAGTTCCATCTGCAGCACCTCCACCAGTTCCTTCTGATCTTCCAGCAGGCTGAGATGGCTCCTGGCGTAAATTTCTAGCATTTTGGCCGGGTCGGTCTCGTTTTCCAGGAGCAGTTTCACCTTGACGATGATCTTGCCGATTTCATCCTCAAAGAGGGAGATGAGGATATCGTATTTGTTGTTGAAATAGAGATAGATGGTGCCGTCCGCCACCTTGGCTTCCTTGGCGATGTCCGAAATTCTGGCATTAAAGAAGCCTTTACGGGCAAATACCTTGACTGCGGCCTGGGTGATTTTTTGATGCTTATCTGAAACTCTCATCAGTAGAAAACTATTGTTTGCTTTAGTTCCGAAAGTGCTGTTGCCAACCGATTCCGTTTTTTTGTAATTAAAGAAAATCGCTGACTTACTTTTTTCTTTTGTTTAAAGTATGATTCTGGTTTGGGGAAAAAAATGAGAATAGAGAATGCACACGCTGTCGTGATAAGGCAAAAATATGCATTTTTTATGAATAATGATTCATTTTTGGACATATCATAGAGATCGAATATGACTCTGTCAAGCGTAAAATTGCGGGGTTGCGCGAAAAGCTTCCTGCATCGTGTCTTTTATTTGGTAACTGGTTGATTTGTTGAATAAAGAAGATTGAGGCCAACCGCGTTAATTCCCCTGGTCTCCCGGTGTCGGAATGATTGATGGTCACGCAAAAATTCGCAAACCATGGCAGGCGGGAAAGTGAAAACAACGAGTTACAGTGTGCCGCCCGTCGGAATCGGCGCTTTTTACGGTTCCGCCACTGATTAATTGGTTGGATCCGTTTTATTGTGTATGGAAAAATGAGCACAGGAGAGAGAGGATGAAAATTTTAGTTGTGGGTTCCGGCGGTCGGGAGCATGCCCTGGTCTGGAAACTTGCCCAGAGCCCGAAGACGGAGACGATTTACTGCGCGCCCGGCAATGCCGGCATCACCACCCTGGCGAAGTGTGTCGACATCAGGGCCAGCGACGTTGACGGCCTGTTGGCCTTTGCCCTGCGGGAAAAGATTGATTTGACCGTGGTCGGACCGGAGGAGGCTTTGACTCTCGGCATTGTTGACCGCTTTGCCGCCGCCGGTTTGAAAATTTTCGGACCAGACAGCAAGGCGGCGGTGCTGGAGGGCAGCAAGGTCTTTACCAAGACCCTGCTGGAAAAGTATGCGATTCCTTCCGGATTTTTCCGGGCATTTACCGAGCGGGACCAAGCGTTTTCCTATCTTGAAGAAGTTGGGGCGCCGGTGGTGGTCAAGGCCGACGGTCTGGCCGCCGGTAAGGGGGTGGTGGTGGCCCGAACCCTTGATGAGGCGCGCCGGGCGGTCGATCTTATTCTTACCGACAAGGCCTTTGGCGAGGCGGGCCGTCAGGTGGTGATCGAGGAATTCCTTCCGGGCGAGGAGGCCTCCTTTCTGGCCTTCACCGATGGCAGGACCGTGTTGCCGTTGCCCACCTCCCAGGACCATAAGGCGGCTTTTGACGGCGACACCGGCCCCAATACCGGTGGCATGGGTGCCTATTCGCCAGCCCCGGTGGTGACCGACGAGATTCATTGTCAGGTTATGGAGACCATTATGCTGCCTACGGTTAGGGCCATGGAGGCGGAGGGGCGTCCGTATAAAGGAGTGCTCTATGCCGGGCTGATGATCCACCAGGGGATAGCCAGGGTGCTGGAGTTCAACTGCCGTTTCGGCGATCCCGAAGCGCAGCCGCTCCTCATGCGGCTGCAAAACGATCTGGTCGATGTCCTGCTGGCGGTGATCGAGGCAAGGCTTGGGGAAATCAGCCTTGCTATTGATCCTCGTCCGGCGGTCTGCGTGGTTATGGCTGCAGGCGGTTACCCGGGCTCCTATGAAAAAGGCAAAAAAATCAAAGGATTGGAGGAGGCGACTGGCGATGATGTGGTGGTTTTTCATGCCGGCACCGCCCTGAAAAAGGAAAAAATCGTCACCAACGGCGGCCGGGTGCTTGGAGTCACCGCTCTGGGGGATTCCCTGCAAGCGGCGATAGACCGGGCCTATGCGGCGGTCGAAAAGATCACCTGGAAAAATTGTTATTATCGGAAAGATATCGGCATGAAGGCGCTTGTGCGCGGAGAACGGGCGGTCCGGGTGGGTATTATTATGGGCAGTGATTCGGATCTGCCGGTGATGAAGGCTGCCAGCGATTTTCTCACCGAGATGGGGATCGGCTGGGAGATGACGGTGGCGTCTGCCCATCGGACCCCGGAACGGGCGGCCCGCTATGCCTCCTCGGCCCGGGAGCGGGGACTCAAGGTGATCATTGCCGGCGCCGGCATGGCCGCCCATCTGGCCGGCGTTCTTGCCGCTCATACCACCCTGCCGGTCATCGGCGTGCCGATTGATGCCTCCGCCCTGCAGGGGTTTGATTCCCTGCTTTCCACCGTGCAGATGCCGCCGGGTATTCCGGTGGCGACCATGGCTATCGGCAAGGCGGGCGCGAAAAACGCCGCCATTCTGGCAACCCAGATTCTGGCCGTGGCTGATGAAGCATTGATGGAGAAAATGGTTGCCTTTAAAGCGAAAATGGCCCGCGAGGTCGAAGAAAAGGCGGCCAGGCTGCAGGTGTGAGGCGAATCGTCGGGGAAGCTGATGGCGGAGAAAGAGAAACAGAATGGCACGCTGACGGGATCGGCAATGATCCCCGAAGAGCGGATCGACGAGGCGGTCGACTGGATACGGCGCGGTGGGGTTGTTGCCTTTCCGACGGAAACGTATTACGGTCTGGCGGTCAATCCCTTTGACGAGGCAGCGGTTGCCCGTCTCTTTGCCCTGAAGCAACGACCGTCAGCCAAGCCCATTCTCCTGCTCATCGAGGAGACCGGTCAGCTGGGCAGTCTCACCTCTTGCTTTCCGCCGCTTTATGGGCCGCTGATGGCATTCTGGCCCGGTCCCCTGACCCTGGTTTTCCCGGCCCGCTCGACCCTGTCGCCACTTGTCACCGGCAATACCGGGACGGTGGCGGCCAGGATTTCTTCTCATCCGAGCGCCCGTCTGCTGGTCAGCCGTGTCGGTCATCCCATCACCGCGACCAGCGCCAATATCTCCGGCCAACCAGCCACCGTGTCGGCCGCCGAAGTCATCGCCGCTTTCGGTTCGTCGGTTGATTGCATTCTCGACGGCGGTCGCACCCCCGGCGGCAAAGGTTCCACCCTGGTCGGCCTTGCTGCCAATGAGCCTGTGTTGCTGCGGGAGGGAGTGATCGATTTCGCAGTCATAGAGGAAAAAATTCGATCATGGCGTGCATATAAATGGTAATTTTATTCCTGATCTGCATACACTATAGAGGCAGCGGCAAGGGAGAGGAGAGGAAAAATGATGACAATCTCTTCGGTTGAGGGAGGAACACCTGGTATGACGGATGTACGGTGGGATCGTGCCTTTGCCCTGGAGCAGGCCGGCGACGACGAAGAATTGTTACAGGAGCTCATCGAGCTGTTTCATGAATCGTCTGCTGCTGATGCGGGGCGGATACGGCAGTGTATGGAGGATGAGGCATTGCGGGAGGCGGCGGATGCGGCGCACAGTATCAAGGGCGCTGCCGCCAGTCTGGGTATCGAGGGGGTCCGCGCCGTTGCCGCTGACCTGGAACAGGCCGGGCGACTGGGCGATCGGGTGCAGATGGAGGACCTTCTCGGCCGCCTTGATGCTGCGCTCGGTGAATTCAGGTCTGTAACTGTGCCAGGCTGACGGGATATGGGTCCGGCAGTAACTGGTTCCGGCCTGTTGACGTTTTTCGCATTGCTCGCTAGTTCAGGGAGAAGCCGAAAAAGAGCCCTGCACCCCCTATCTCTTTAACAGGGCAGCAGATGGGCAAAACAAGTCAGATCACTTCCATGCGGTATGGCCAATCAGGCCGACGACAAAGCAGACATGGTACTGCATGATTAAAGTCGCTTTCCTCCTTCCCCAGGTTCGTTTATGCCATCCGCCCAGCAGCTCGTCGATAAATTCAACGATTTGAAAACGCTGCCCCATGTCGCCATCAGGGTGACCCAGATGGTGGGGTCCGAAACCGCCACCATGCAGGAGTTCGAGGAGGTCATCAAGCTTGATCCGGTTCTGGTCGTCCGCCTGCTCCGTCTGGTCAACAGCCCCTATTTCGGCCTGAGCGGGCATGTGGAATCCATTGCCAAGGCGGTTATCTTCGTCGGCATGAAACATCTGCGCAATCTGGTGGCCATCGAGGGCTTGCGTAATCTCTTTACGGACCGGAGGGATGGTTCCTTCTTTTCCCGCAAGAATCTCTGGACCCATTCCGCCACCGTCGCCATTCTGTCTCAGATGATTTCCCGCCGTATTTTCGGTCAGGACGGAGAGGATGTTTTCCTGGCCAGCATCATTCACGATATCGGTCTCATTGTCGAGGACCAGCTATCCGGCGCCGAGCTGCGCCAGGTTTGCGAGCTCTATCAGCGAACCCCCCACGAGGAATCGATGACCGGCCTGGAGGACACCCTTATCGGCACCAATCACGCCAAGATCGGCCGGCTCCTGGCGACCCAGTGGCGTTTGCCGGACGCAGTGATCGAGGCGATTCGATTCCATCACCGCCATGACAAGGAATTTCCCGTCCCCAGCGTCATCGCCATTCTCCAGCTTGCTGAATTCATGGCGTGCAAGATCAATTATGGCGTGGTGAGTGGCCGGGCTGATGCCCTGCCGCCTTATCTTGCCGATCACCTGAAACGCCGGCTGACCGACTACAAGGTGCTGCTTAAGGCCCTGCCCGAGGAGATGGCCAAGGCCCGCGAACTCTATGAGATGGAGCAGGAGAGCGGATGAGCAGGCTGATTGATGACGTTTTTGCCGATTTTGTCGCCGCTGATGACGAGCTGCTCGATCTGCACCGCCTGTTGACCGAGGTGCTGCCCGGGACGGAAATCGTCCTGATCGGCGCCAATGGTGCGATGGTCGGCGGCCCCCTGGCCGGCCTGACCGAGGAACTCCTGGTCCAATTGCAGGCCGATCGGCACGATGATGGCGGTTTCTGCAGCAGGGCGCTTGCTGACGGCCGCTGGCTCCATTGCCTGCTGTTGCCTGAGGAGGATGCCCTTCTCTGTTTTTCCCATGCTCACTGGCAGGGAGAATTTGCGGACAACGATCTGGGGGCCGTCCTCTGCCGCAATTCCATCGACCTTGCCCTGCTCCGTCGTCGCCACCGGGAGGCTGTAGTGGAAAATGAACAGTTGAGCCGACGCATGGAGGTAGTAAGTAGCAAGCACATGAAGCTGCTCGATGAAAATCATCAGCAGTTTCTCCAGATCCGGGAAAAGGAACAGGAGTACGCCAAGAAACTGGAAAGTGAAATTGCCCGGCAAACCAAGGAACTGCGCGATACCAACGCCCGTCTGGAACAGGTTAGTCGTCTGAAAAGCGAATTTCTCGCCAATATGAGTCATGAGCTGCGTACGCCGATGAACGCCATCATTGGTTTCAGCGGTCTGCTGGCCGAAACAAAATTGACCGATGAACAACGCGAATTTACCGAAATCATTCGAAAGTCCTGCGGCAGCCTGCTGGTGCTGATCAATGACATTCTCGATCTGGCCAAGATCGAGGCCGGTCGGCTGGAACTCGATGTGGCGCCTTTTTCTCCGGCAGGACTCCTGAAAAGCGTTGATGCCATGTTCCGCTCGCAGGCGGTTCAGAAAAAGAACCGACTGACGGTTCGCTGTGAAGCCGGATCATCTGACAGTCTGGTCGGCGATGAGCACCGCTTGCGGCAGATTCTCATCAATCTGGTGGGCAATGCCATGAAGTTTACCGCAGCCGGGGAGATTGCCGTCATCGCGGAAAAGGTGCGGGAGGACGAAGAAGCGGTGGCGCTACGTTTCTCAGTGCGGGATACCGGCATCGGTATTCCCCTGGATCGGCAGCAGGCGGTATTCGAAAAATTTACCCAGGCGGATGGCTCGACAACGCGAAAATACGGGGGGACCGGACTCGGGCTGGCCATTACCAGCCAGCTTGTCGCCATAATGGGAAGCAGGGTGGAGCTTGACAGCATGCCGGGCCGGGGCAGCATCTTCAGTTTTGTCATCACCCTGCCGAAAGCCGCCCCTCTGGGGGAGACAGAGTATGCTTCCCAACTCCAGGAAAACGGCAAAGCAACCGTTGCTAAGGTGGCGGACAGCAGTGGCTCTGCAGTTGCCGGTAAGTCCGCCGCCCCAGCCGACCTCCATGTTTTGATCGTGGAGGATAATGTCGTCAATCAACGCCTGGCCTCCCTGTTGTTGCAGAAAGCCGGCTGTTCCGCCGATATTGCCGGAGATGGTGGAAAAGCGCTGGAAATGCTGAAAAAGAATTATTATGATTTTGTCCTGATGGATGTGCAGATGCCCAACATGGACGGGCATACCGCCACCCGCAGGATCAGAGAGCTGGAGGCGTCGGCGGAGCGGGGCAGCTATGTGAGCCTTGCCGGACGTTCCAATCGTCTCTATATTGTCGGACTCACCGCCCATGCGCGCAAAGAGGACGAACAGCAGTGTCTTGCTGCCGGCATGGATGATTTTTTGTCTAAACCGATTGTCAGGGAAAAATTGCTGGCAGTGATTGCAACACAAAGGACGCACAAGAAATGACAGGTAAAAAAGTACGGGTACTGGTCGTCGATGATACGGTGCTCTATCGTAAGGTGGTCAGTGACGTTCTGGCCATGATTCCGGAGGTCGAGGTGGTGGGCACTGCCAACAACGGCAAGATCGCCCTGGCCAAACTTGAGCAGCTCAAGCCCGATCTGATGACCCTTGATTTCGAGATGCCGGAGATGGATGGCCTGGCCACCTTGCTCGAACTGCAGAAGATAAAATCCGATGTGGCGGTTGTTATGGTCAGCGCCCATACCAGTGAAGGGGCGGCCGTCACCATGAAGGCCCTGGAGCGGGGCGCCTTTGATTTTATTGCCAAGCCGGACGGCAGCTCGTTGGAGAAAAATCGTCAAGCCTTGCTGAGTCAACTGAAACCGGTGGTGCAGTCGGTGACCACCCGTCGTCTGCTGCGTCCCGCCCTTGCCGGTCCGCCCAGACCGGGTGTTCAGGGTCCGGCGGCGGCACCGGTGCGTTCGACCCCGGTGGTCCCCCCTCGTCCCCACCCCGCGACTTCCCAGCCGGCAATGACTGCCGCGCCGGTCCGGCCCCTGCAACCGGCTGGCCGGGTGGCGGTGGTCGCCATCGGCATTTCCACCGGCGGTCCCAATGCCTTGGCCGAGGTCATTCCCCGGCTGCCGAAGAATCTGCGCGTGCCGGTGGTGGTGGTGCAGCACATGCCGCCGGTCTTTACCAAGGCGCTGGCCGATTCCCTGGATCAGAAGAGCCTGGTCAAGGTGGTTGAGGCCCAGGGTGAGGAGCGGCTGGAGGCCGGCCATGTCTATATCGCACCGGGCGGCCGGCAGATGAAGGTGGTGAAAAAGGCGGCCGGCGAGTTTCTTCAGCTCACCGACGA
The DNA here is from genome assembly GCA_049323935.1 of Thermodesulfobacteriota bacterium. Taxonomy (GTDB): domain Bacteria; phylum Desulfobacterota; class Desulfobulbia; order Desulfobulbales; family SURF-16; genus DB1. Next base: position 27,693 of record JBMONN010000015.1, on the reverse strand, counting down.
TCCGCCGGAGAATCACTGCAAACCGGCGGCTGACTATCTTTTTCGGTCTGTCTCTGCGGTTTACGGCAACCGGGCTCTCGGCGTCATTATGACCGGCATGGGGGCGGACGGGGTCAAGGGGCTGCGGCTGATGAAGCAGCAGGGCGCCCAGGTTATTGCCCAGGACGAGGAGTCATGCGTGGTTTTCGGTATGCCGATGGAGGCGATCAAGGCCGGTGTCACTGACGTCGTGATGCCCTTGCAGCAAATTTCGGCGGAAATTGTCAATCGGGTCAAATAATGAAGATTTCGCCGGAAGAACTAGCCCGTCTTGCCGCTTTCGTCCACGACAAGAGCGGTATTGTTCTTGACTCGACCAAGGCCTATCTGGTGGAATCAAGGTTGCAGCCCCTGGTCAGGGAAAAGGGTTTTTCCACCTATGACGACCTGCGAAATCACGCGTCACGCGATCCGGTGCTGGCCAACCGGGTGATCGATGCAATCAGTACCAACGAAACCTCGTTTTTCCGCGATCAGAAGCCCTTTGAACTGCTCAAATACAAAATTGTTCCCGATGTCATTGATGCCAACACCGCACGCCCTGGCGCCGGCAAAACAATCGCCATCTGGAGTGCGGCCTGTTCCACCGGCCAGGAGGTCTATACCATCGCGGTGACGCTCCACGAGCTCCTCGGCAGCAGCGTTTCCCAGTATCGGATCAAGATCACCGGCACCGATATTGCCGATACGGCGATCACGCAGGCGAGCCGGGGCAGTTACTCCCAGTTTGAAATCGGTCGCGGCTTTCCCCGCCCGCTCATCAACAAATATTTCGTCCCCGAAGGCCAGAATCTGCGGGTCAAGGATGAATTGCGGGCCATGACCTTTTTTCGTAAGATCAATCTGATGGAATCCTTTGTCTCCATGGGCAAGTTCGACATCATCTTCTGTCGTAATGTCGCCATTTATTTTAGTCTGGCCAACCGGAAATCACTGTTTGAACGACTGGCGGCTCAGCTCCATCCCCATGGAGCGTTGATCATCGGCGCCACTGAATCCCTTTTCGGCGTCACCGACCGTTTTGTGCGACGTGAATATCACAATACGGTTTTTTATTCGTTGAAATAGAACGATCGCAAATCCACGACAAGGGCGGCTAACGGTTTTTATGACAGCACATCGGCAACGCATCAGATTCCGGGCGGTCGAGCCTATGACGAGGGACAGGCGGTAGGGAAAATCAGGATGATGGAATCAGCGGAAAAACGAAAACGGCCCCGGGTGGAATTTGTTGTGCGCGCCGTTTTCGAAACGGAAGATCAACGACGCACCGACCATGAGTGCAGGGATATCAGCATGTCCGGCATTTTTCTCCGTACCACGGAGCCTTTGCCGGTTGGAACGGTGGGCTGGTTGACCATTGTTCTGGAGTGTGGAGAGGAGCGTATTGAGCTGCGGGCCCAGTGCCGCGTTATCCGGGTGGTGGGGGCGGAAAGCGGACGACCATTCGGCATGGGGCTCGAATATCTCTCCCTTGATCCGGACAGTTCCATTGCACTGTATAATGTTGTCAAACATCAGGGCGGCTACCTGGAATAATCTACGAGGAACTATGACCACCATCAATCTGGACGATTTTCTGGCGGAGCTTCGCCATGTCATCAGGGAAAACGACATCATCAAGGGCACCATTTTGCTTAATCATTTCGATCAGCTCGACGCCCGGGGCCAGAATCAGTTCATGGCTGTCCTGGGCAGCGAGGATGGTGAAATTGTCATCACTATGCTGGCCCGTCTTTTGGTCAGCGACCGGCAGTTTGTTATTCCCCGGCCGGTCATTCGCAGCCTGCTGCTCAGTCGGGTCATGAAGACGCCGCATTTGCTCCTTGTCCTGCTGCAAAGCGAGCAGTTTCGAGACAAACAGGTGCTGGTGGAGATTGCCGGAGAAATCCAGCTGGTTGACGCGGTGCCGATAATCGAGGATATTCTCGCCTCCACCGATGATCCGCCGGTTATGAAGACCTGTCTCATTGCCCTGGGCAGTATCGGTGACCCCGGGCCGATCAACACCTTGAGTGATTTCCTCTATTCCGGTCATCGTGAACTGGTTATTGCCGCCATCAACGCCCTCTCCAACATCGATACCCCGACCTCGGTGCAGCGCCTGGCCGAACGCATGGGCACAGACAGCGATCTCGACATCATCATCATTGATGCCCTGGCCAATCTCGAAGACAGCCTTGCCCTGCAGCAGCTTAACCGGGAGCTTAATTCCCCCCATGCCTATGTGCGCAACCACGTCAAGAGCCGGCTGACCAGGATCGGCGCCAAGGCGATTCCCATGCTGGTCGCCAATCTCGGCAGCACCGACCCGGATCTGCTGGTTCACTCCCTCAATGTTCTTGGCTATATTGGCGATATCAGTGCGGTGCGGGCGGTGCGCAAGCTCCTCCATGACGAGCCGGCAGACGCCAACGTGCGGTTCGCCGCCTATGAGGCGCTCGGCATGATGCCGCTCGCCAAGGGCGCCTATGTCCTGGCCGAGGGGCTTGCCGATCGGGTCGATCAGGTGCGCATCGCCGCGGCGCGGGCAATAGAGTGGAACTGTGACGATGTGCTGATCGCCGGTGTGCGTAACCTGATCATGCAGGGCGGGACTGAGGCGGAGCAGGTGGCGGAGGCCTTTCTTGCCTCGGAATCTCACAAGATTGTTTTGAACGTGATTGAGCTGGAGATCTTTCGGAATCTGGCGGTCAAGTTTTTAAATGCCAAGGCTCATCCGGACCTGAAAAAGCGTTATGAAGAGTTGTTCCGCCAGAAGGGGCATGATGAGCTGGCCGACAAGCTTGCGGCCAGGGAGGTGCGGGGTGCGGCCGCCAAACTGTTGGTCTACGCGGTGGACGATTCCCGCATGATCCTGTCGATTTACAAAAACACCCTTTTCCAGCTTGGCATGGATGCCCAGCTCTTCGAATTCCCGGCCGTTGCCATTGAAAAGGCGACGGAAAAAAAACCGGACGTTATCCTTACTGATCTCAACATGCCGGACATTACCGGCATTGAACTGACCCGTCAGTTGCGAGCGCTGTATGGTTCCAAGGAACTGCCGATCATTATGGTCACCACCCAGGGGGACAGTCCCGATCATCAGGAGGCCTTTGACGTGGGAATCAACAAGATCCTCGCCAAGCCCTTTACCGCGGAGCAGATCGACGCTGCCATTCGCGAGGTGCTTGACAAGTAGGAAATGATGCAGGGGCAAAAAGTATTCGGATGGCTAAGCAATAAAATTTGCTGGGGGCTGGCTTCTGTCTTCTTCTTGCCTATTCCCCGATCTTCAGCAGTTCCTCGATGTTGAGGATGGCCACCAGCTCCTTTTCCATTTTGTATACCCCTTCAAAGTAAATGCCGGTGACCCCGCTGATGTTGGAGGGCGGCGGGGTGATGTTTCTGTTCTCCGCCCAGATGACGTCACGGACCCGGTCCACGAGAAAGCCGATATTCTCGGCACCCTGACGGACGACGACGATCTCCAGGCTCTCCGGGGTCTCGGAAACAGGGAGGCCGAATTTTTTCCGGAGATCAATGACGGTCGCAATTTCGCCACGCAGATTGATAACGCCGCTGACATAGTCCGGGGCGAGATGAACCCTGGTGATCTGCGTATTTTTGATGATTTCCCGAACTCGTGAGGTGTCGAGGCCGCAGGACATGTCATCAATCTGAAAGATCGCCAGTTCCTGTGTTCCTTCTGCTGCCTTGTCAACGGATTTCTGCATGGTGTTACCGTGCTCCTCCCTGCTGTTTCATGTAATAGTCGATTTTGGCGCTGATCTGTTCGCGGTCAAGCTTGATCAGATATTCATCCACCCCGGCCTCGCGTCCCCTGGCCTCAGCCGCTTCTCCGGCCACCGAGGTAACGGCGATGACGGGGATTTCCGCCCAGCGCATGTCGCTTCTGATGCGTCGGGTCAGCTCCAGACCGTCCATGTTGGGCATCTCGATGTCGGTCAGCACCAGATGGATGTCCTCCTGTTCCAGCACCTGCAGGGCCTCCACTCCGTCTTCCGCGGTAAAGGTGATATACCCCGCCTCGTTGACAAAGGTGGTGATCTGGTTCATGAAGAACCTGGAGTCCTCGACGATCAACACATTGCGGCGGGCGCTGTCCGGCTCCGCGGCCTGCGGTTTGGTGTAGACCGCCCATTCCGGCATGATGGCGGAAACCACGCCGTAGAGATCAACAAGCAGAGTGATCTTGTCGAAGATGATCATTGAGCCGAGAATGCCGGTCTGACGATGCGTGATGTCGTCGATCTTCATTTTGGCGTCGAGGATGTCGACAATTTCGCTGACCATGATGCCGACCTCCCGACCGGCCATGGGAAAGACGACAACATAACAGGTTGTCGTGGACTCGTCGCGCATGCCGACATTGGCCACCTCCTCCACTCCGAACAGGGAAAGGGTGCCGCCCCGGTACTGAATATTGCGGCGACCGGCGGTGATGATAATGTCATCGGTGCGGATTTTTTCGATGCGGGAAATGAGGCCTAGGGGTATGGCCATCTGCTCGTTTGGCCCGTTCATGACAATGAGCAGGGACTGGGAGTCTTCCAGGCCTTCCTGTTTCTCTTTGCCGAGCATCTGTTGGGATTTGACCTTGTCCGCCACCCGGTTTAGTTTCATCTGGCTGCTGATGCCGACCACGTCAAGGATCAGCGCCACCCGACCGTCGCCCTGAATGGTGGCGCCGGCGTAACACTTACAACCGCGCAGGTGGGAACCCAGGGGTTTGACAACGATCTCTTCCGAATCCAGGAGTTGATCGACGATGAGGCCGTAGTGAAAATCTCCGGAGGAGAGGACGAGGATGTTGTAAGCGCTGAGCGGACTGGTGCGGCGGTCGTGGCCGGACCGTTTTTCCTCGAATGTCTGCCCCTCTTCTTTGCTGTCGTGCGGGATTTTGCCGGTGCCGCGCGGATCAGAGATGTTCAGACGACGTTCCTGGCGGATCTCCCGGCTCTCCGGATCGACAAAGACAGGCTCCTTGATGGCGAGGGCATCGCGGAGATGCACCAGCGGCAGCAGTTCCCCGCGCAGCCGCATGACCAGGGCGTCGCCGACCTTCTCAATGCGGTCCTTGACCTGGCCGGCCGGCACCCGCACCAGTTCGACCAGATTGACCTGAGGAATGGCAAATCGTTCCTGCTGGCAGGTGACGATGAGACTGGGAATGATGGCCAGGGTGAGCGGCAGTTTGATGGAAATGGTGGTGCCGACGCCCATGGCAGTCTCGATGTCGATGACCCCGCCGAGCCTGGAGAGGTTGGTGTTGACCACATCCATTCCCACCCCGCGGCCCGAGACGTCCGTCACCTCCTTGGCGGTGGACAGGCCGGGCAGGAAGATCAGCTTGGCCAGTTCCTTGTGGGACATGGCCTCCAGTTGGGCCCGGTCGTGCAAACCCATTTCCAGCACCTTGGCCTTCAATCGTTCCGTGTTGATGCCGGCACCGTCATCCTCGATTTCGATAATGACCTGACCTCCCTCATGAAAGGCCGACAGTCGCAGCAGTCCCATTTCCGGCTTTTTGTTTTTGATGCGAATCGCCGGTGTTTCGATGCCGTGATCCACCGAGTTGCGTACCAGGTGGGTCAGCGGGTCTCCGATGGCCTCGATGATGGTCTTGTCGAGTTCGACGTCCTCCCCTTCGATAACCAGATTGACTTCCTTGCCGAGATCCTTGGAGAGGTCGCGGACCACCCGCTTGAACTTGTTGAAGATGTTGCCCACCGGCTGCATGCGGGTGGACATGATCGCCTCCTGCAGTTCGGAGGTGACGAGGTCGAGGCGCTGGGAAACGGTATCCACGCCCTGCTGGTTGCGGGTGGCCACCGCCTGGACGAGCTGGTTGCGGGTCAATACCAGTTCGCCGGCTAACGTCATGAGATTGTCGAGGATCTTGACGCTGACCCGCAGATTGGTCTCGGTCTTGATCTGCGGTGGTTCCTTTGCCGATCTGGCCGCACCGGCGGAAAGGGGCTCTTCCTCCCGGACCGGTGTTTCCTCCCTGGGCACGGCAGGAACACCCGGCGGGGCAGAGGCAGTCGTTGTCCTGGGAGCTGGCGGGGCAGAGGGAGCCGTTGTCCTGGGAGCTGGCGGGGTCGGGGTAGGGGCGGGATCCGGCCGACTGGCGTCTGCCGGCGGCGCGACGCTGCTACCGGCGCCGGTCCGCGCGTCGTTCATCTCCACCGGATGGATCTTGCTCGGGGCAAGACCGAGAAAGCCGGTGAGCAGGTCGATTTCCATGATGGTGGCATAAAGGGCAAAGAACGGGATGCGCATGGCGCCGAAATCGGATTCGAGATTGCCAACTGAGGTGATATCGACCTTGCTGTCCACCAGTTCGCCGGTCTGTTGCAATTCGCGGATGACACTCAACGGCGTTTTGCCCTGCTGTTCGATGTCGGCGATGAGGTCGTATTCGAGGACAAAGAGATTGTTGCCGCCTTTACGGATGGCGTTGAGTTCAAATTCGGTGACGGCAAAAAGGTTTGGATTTCCCGGGGTGCCGAGGGGCAGGGTGGTGACCAGGGTCGGTTTCACCTCTTCGGCGAGATTACTGGAGACGGCGTTCTGCAAGGCCTGCAGGTGGGCGGAGATATCCACCTCGTTGCTGGTGGCGGCGTTTTCGATCATGGAGCCGAGCAGATCGGCGGCATCGAGCAGGGTGCTGACAATGGCCGGGGTCGGCACCAGTTCCTCGTTCCTGATGAGGTTCATCAGATTTTCCGAGGCATGGGCAAGTTCCTTGACCTTGTCGAGGCCGAGAAAGCCGGCACCGCCCTTGAGGGAATGAACGGCGCGGAAGACCTTGTTGACAAGATCGGTATCGATGTTGGCGCCCGCTTCCTCGATGGCGAGCAGGTCAGCCTCGATGCCGTCCAGATGCTCTTTGGATTCCTCGATAAAGGCCAGCAGGGTTTCATCATCTTCAATCAGGGGCATGACATGTTCTCCTCGGCGTTTGGTGCAGCCGATTGCGATGGGGCGGCAACGGGATCCGTCCGGACCGCTTGATTAACGAATGGTAAAATGATTGTCCAGTCGCATGACCTTGAATAGTTGACGAATATCATCAGTCAGGTTGGTCAGCTCTATCTCGCCGCCGCCGTTACTGACAATGCTGTTGCGGATGGAGATGAGCAGTCCGATACCGGATGAGTCGATCATTTCCGTACCGGCCAGATCAATGGTGATCTTTTTTTCCCCGCTGTTGATGATTTCCAGAAACTCTTTTTTCAGCCCGGCGCATTGCGAGGCAACGATATCGACTCCGGGTTTCATGACGACGACGCCATCTTTTCGTTCAATGTGGCTCATGGTGTTTTTCCTTGCTGTGAATGGTCTGCGGCCGGGACGGAACCTTTCATGATTCTATATGATTTTTTTGGTTAAATAAAGGGTATTGCCGGAATCGTTGTAGCGTATGGTGAAACCGTAATTGCCCATGGAATGGATGCCCCTGCCCGAGAGGGCGTTTTCCGCCACCTTCTGCTTGCGGAGTTGTGCTCGCCAGTCAAAGCCCGTTCCCTGGTCGGACACGGTGACGGCGATTTCCTCATTATTGAAAGAAACGCTGCACTGCACCTGCAGGGCGGGATCCTGTCTGTTGCCGTGCAGGACCGCGTTGTTTAATGCCTCTCTCAGGATATAAATAAATTCAAAAATATTACAGTTGATTTGGCGGTCTGCGATAAATTTTTTGATTATCTCGACCGTCCTGTCGACATTAGCCAAGGATGAGGCGAAGATGCAGGAGATGGCACGCGACTCTTCCGTGATGGCAAAATCCTGCATGGTCAGACCTCGATGGCCATGCTGACGATGTCGTCGTCAGCTTCGCTTTTCTGGTCGCAGACGAGCTGTTTGAGGATCTCAGCCGCACGCGAAACCGGGATCTGCCGTAATTCTTCCGCTATCGGAATAAGTTCGTTTGTCAGCGATGTCCACACCTGCCGGGATGAAGCCCGTTCGAGAAGGCCGTCCGAGTAAATGTAAAAACGGTCGCCCAGTTTCACCTTCAGGTCACATGCCTCGAAAAAGGCGTCATGAAGGATGCCAACCGGCGTACCGCGCAGCGGGATGAACTGGGCGTCGCCGTCCACCGGCACATAAAGAACCGGCGGATGACCGGCATTTATCAGCGACATGATGAGGGTCTGTCGGTTGAGGCGGGCATAAACCGCGGTCAGGTATTTCCCTTCCGGCAGAATGTCGATGAGCACGCTATTCATCATCTTCATGCTGTCCGCCGGACTGTAGATCAAAGACGAGTTCTGCTGCAGCAGGGCTTTCACCGCCGCGGTGATGAAGCTCGTGCCGATATCATGGCCGGAGACATCGGCCACCATGTAAACGCAGATATTGTCCGAAACCTGTAGAACGTCGTAAAAGTCACCGCCTGCCTCGTGCAGGGAGGAGTAGTGGATACCGAAGTTTGCCTTGGGCAGGTCAGCCGGATTGACCAGCAGGGCCGCCTGGGCGTCATGGAGCTGTTTGAATTTTTCCGTCTGCCGCTGGACGAGGGCCTTGGTGGCCAGGCTCAGTTTGAGGTGGAGACGGACCCGGGCAAGAACCTCGGTGGTATTGAACGGTTTGACCACATAGTCCACCGCCCCGAGCTCAAACCCCTTGATTTTTGAGGCGACATCGTCGTTGCCGGTAAGAAAGACCACTGGAATGTTGTTGGTCTTCGGGTTGGCCTGCAGTTTTTCCAGCACCTCAAAACCGCTCTCCTTTGGCATGATGATGTCCATCAGGATGAGATCGGGCTGATGCTGGAGGACGATTTCACGGGCCTCCACGCCGTTGCGGGCGACAAGGACCCGGTAACCTTCCCGGGCGAGGACGATCTGCAGCAGCTTCAGGTTGATCGGGGTATCGTCAACGATGAGAATGGTTATTTCCTGTTTGGTTTCCATCAAGGAGGTCATGTCGGCAAAAGGACTTATAAATAAAAAATATTATTTTCTTTTCGTGGAAGAAAAGTCAAATTTTTTATTGAGGAAGAAACGAGGAGAGGCGCGGGAGCATACCCCCATGGGCGGTGAGCCGGGCACTGCGGGCGGTGGGGGAGATCATGGTCAGCTCGATGGCGAGCCGGTGGACAGGGAGGAGGTAGCCGAGCCGGTCCGGCCACTCGATGACGGTCAGTCCTTTACCGTAAAGATATTCCTCAAAGCCGAGTTCCTCTATCTCTTCCGGGCCGCCGAGCCGGTAGAGGTCCATGTGGTAGAGGGGGATATGGCCGTCATACTCATGGAGCAGGCTGAAGGTAGGGCTGGTGATATACTGATCCGGAGGCACCTCCAGCCCTTTGCCGATGGCCTGGGTCAGGGTTGTTTTGCCTGCTCCGAGATCACCGGACAGGGTAAAAATGTCTCCCGGTCGAGCGGTCCGGCCGAGGTGACGACCAAAATGCAGGGTCTCGGCCAGGCCGGGCAGGTGGAGGACGCAATCCGCGCTCATTTTGGGGCACGTTTGTGACAGAAGAGGCAACGGTACTTGGGCGGATGCTCGGCTGGCAGCGGTGATTCCCCTTGCGGATTGTGACATTCCTCGCAGAACTTTTCTGCCTCCTTCTTGTCCATCGGGAAGAAGCGCTCATGCAGTTCGTCATGGGGAAGAAAGGCGGTGGTTTCCTTCGGGGCATTCCAGAGAAAGAGGAAAGCGCCGCCGCAGAAGAGAAGAAAGAGCAGGTTGTAGAGCAGGAGATTTTTTTTCTTTGTGCCGTTGTTGTCCATGGATGATTGCTGTGTTTGTAAATGGTTAAGGTGTTCGGTCTTCCACCTGCTAGTCGCCCATTTCCAGGGCGCGGAAATGAAGCAGCCGCAGCCGCAGGGAGGTGACGAGTAATTCCAGGATGGCCGAGGCGAGGAAACGGTTTTTACTGCAGATGTCGAGCAACCGGTTGTGGGTGCGGTGTTTTCCGAGCAGCCGCTGCAGCGGACCGTCATCGGCTTGCGGATTGAGGATGTGTGCGGCAACAACCCGGCCGGAGCAGACGGCGGGATAGATTCCCTCCCCGGTAAGGCCGGAGGCGAGCCCAGCCGCGTCACCGACCAGGAAGATGTTGCCGAAGCGCCAGCCCCGATAATCGGAATTGATAATGGCTGCTTCCTGTCGCAGACCCTTTCTTTCTATACCACATTTTTCCATCCAGGCGTGCAAATTTTCCAGCAGTCGGCGGGGAGCAATGACTCGGCGATCGGCAAAGACGCCGATCGAGGCCCGTTGCCGGTGGGGAAAAATCCAGGCGTAACCGCTGGCAAAACGGGCCGGATTGAGCTGCCAGACCATTTCGGTGAAGTCGCCTGGCACCAGGTACTGAATGCCGGTGCCGATCCGCTGGCTGGGAAGCTTGAGAAAGCGGCGGACCAGGGAGGTGCTGCCGTCGGCGCCGACCAGATAATCCCAGCTGAAGCGACCGGCACTGGTGCTGATGGTCTTTGCTCCGATTTCGGTTGCCAGGATGCCGGTGCGGATCACGGCGCCGGCCTGCCGCGCCTCCTCCGCCATCCAGTGGCCGAGGGTGGCCCGATTCACCGTGGAGATGATCGGCTCCTGGGCGCTGACCACGATACGTTGACAGGTCGAGAGGATATGCTGGCAGGGAAATTCCTTTTCCACCAGGTGGGGAGGGAGGTGGCGGGCCAGGCCGGACCAGGTGACCCCGCCGGCGCACACCTTGGGGCCGATGACGCTGTTGCGTTCGAGGACGAGGACGTCAACCCCGGACCGGGCAAGCATGGTTGCGCAGGACAGCCCGCCGGGACCGGCGCCGATGATGATGGTGTGAAAATGTTTTTTCATGAGCATATGATGGGCGGAAAGAAAGAGCGGCCAATGACGCCGCCGGCGCCGTCCCGAGTGTAATGTAAAGAAAGGCGGAGGCAAAGGTTTTATTTTCACCGGAACTATGGTAATGTTGCCACGTTGTCAATTCAACGTTCATGATGGCTGACCATCATGCCTTTTTTTGTGCCGACCTGCCCATCGCCGGGGGCCCTCATTTTTTTTCATTTTTTTTACATGGAGTGTTCAGGAGTCTGACGTCATGGCAAAATCTTCAGGAATGGATCGAAGCCTCAATAAAAAACCGGGACTGCTTTTTCTCTTGCCCGTCTTGCTGCTTATCGCCACCGCCGGTGTCCTTTTTCTTCTCTTTGAGCTGGAAAAACCCAGGATCGACATTGACGGCAAGCTCGACCTGATCGGCGGGCAGCGGCGTATTGCCTTTACGGTCAGCGATGCGAAGAGCGGCATCCGTGAGATCAGGGTGGCGGTGCGCCAGGCGGGGGTCGAAAAGCCGGTGCTTGAGAAAAAATTTGAGCGACAGGGCTATTTCCGCTCAGCCGGCCAGCACGAGATCAAGGCCGAGGCTGTGATCGACAGCAAGGGCCTCGGTCTGCAGGACGGCCCGGCGGAGCTTCTCTTTCTCGCCCGTGATTTTTCCCTCTGGGGCCTGTTGCGCGGCAACAGAACCGAGCAGATTTTTCCGGTGACGCTTGACACCAAGCCGCCCCTGGTCAGCCTCGTCGATTCCTCCCGCTACATCAAGCCGGGCGGAGCGGGGATGATAACCTATCAGGTCAGTGAGGCGGTTGCCAGGCACGGGGTGCTGCTCAATGATATCTATCATCCGGGTTTTCCCATCCCGACCAAGGATGGACTGTATGGCGCCATCATCTCCCTTTCTTATGATACCGCCGAGATCAGTCAGGCGCGCATCGAAGCGGTGGATCAGGCCGGCAATATCGGCAACGCCTCGTTTTCCATGCTCCTGAAAAAGGTCAATTTCAAGCAGGACAGTATCACTATCTCCGACAATTTTCTCCAGGCCAAAATGCCGGAGTTTGCCCAGCATTATCCGCAGATGAGCGGCAGCCTGCTGGATCAGTTTCTTTTTGTCAACAATACGGTACGTATCGAAAACAACAACAAAATCATGGAGGTCTGCCGGACCTCAACCCCGGAGCGGCTGTGGGAGGGGCGTTTCGGCCGGATGGAGGGCAGCGGCCGGGCCGGCTACGCCGACCATCGTACCTATTTCTATCAGGGCAAGGAGGTGGACAAGCAGGTGCATCTCGGCATGGATATCGCCGCCACCGAACGCTACCCGGTGCAGGCCGCCAATCGGGGCAGGGTGGTCTTTGCCGACTACCTCGGCATTTACGGCAACATGGTCATCCTCGATCATGGCCTCGGCGTCTGCAGTCTCTATTCCCACCTGAGCGCAATGAGTGTCGCGGTCGGCGACATGGTGGACAAGGGGGCGGTCATCGGCAATACCGGCACCACCGGCATGGCGGGCGGCGATCATCTTCATTTCAGTATGCTGGTCAACGGCATTCTCGTCAACCCCGTCGAGTGGTGGGATCAGAGTTGGATGGATCTCTATATTCATGCGTATCTCAAATAGGGATGCTCTTGCACAAAACCGCAAACCATAGCGAGCGGGAAAGTGAAAACAAAGAGTTACAAAACACGGCCCGTCGGAGTTGTGGCTTTCACAATTTCGACAAAGAGGTGGTGAGGTGTCTTTTTACGCTACAGGACGTCTGCTGCCCTGGTGATCGATGTCGAACATAAAGATTCTTCCGGAAAATCTCGCCAACCAGATCGCCGCGGGCGAGGTGGTCGAACGACCGGCATCGGTGGTGAAGGAGTTTGTTGAAAACAGTATCGACGCCGGCGCCAGCCGGATCGCGGTGGAGGTGGAGGGCGCCGGCAGCCGGCTGATCCGGGTCATTGACGACGGCGTCGGCATGGATCAGGACGATATCCTCCTCTCCCTGGAACGCCATGCCACCAGCAAGCTGCACAGCCTCGAACAGCTCGGGGCAATCGCCACCCTCGGTTTCCGCGGTGAGGCCATTCCAAGCATCGCCTCGGTTTGCCGGCTCACCATTACCTCACGGTCGACCGATGCGGCGCTGGGCAACCGGGTCGAGGTGCGCTACGGTCAGTTGCACAAGGTGCATGAAATGGGCTGCGCGCCCGGCACCATCATGGAGGTCCGCGATCTGTTCGGCAACGTGCCGGCCCGTCGTAAATTTCTGAAAAGCGCCCGCACCGAACTGGCCCATGTCGACGATATGCTGCTCAACTGCGTTCTCGCATATCCATCTCTCGGGGTGAGTTATACGGTTGACAACAGAGAGTCGTTTTCCTATGCCGCCGGCAGCGAGACTCTGGAGTGGCGGGTACGCCAGATCATGGGCCAGCGTCTGCACAAGGATCTGATCGCCGTTGCCGGCAGCGTGGACGACATGGTGCTCTCCGCTCTGCTGTTGCCCCCGGACGAGGGCGGCACGGCGGCGGCCAGGCTGCGGATTTTCGTCAACCGCCGGCCGGTGCGGGACCGGATGATGGCCCACGCAGTGGCCGAGGGCATGCACCATTTTCTCATGAAGGGCCGCCTGCCCCGCGGCGTTGTTTTTCTTGATCTCGATCCGGGGCAGGTGGATGTCAATGTCCATCCTGCCAAGCAGGAGATTCGTTTTCGCGAGAGCAACAAGGTCCATCGTCTAGTGGTCGCCAGCATCGGCCGAGCCATGGCGGATTATCAGCAGCAGCTTCGTTTTTCCCTGTTTGGTCGGCCGGAGCGGGAGGAGACGCCAGCCGCTGCCCTGCCGGTGGCGGAGGTAAAGAGATCGGAACAACCTGGGCTTTGCCCTCCCCGGCACGGCACGGAGGGATTGCACCTTGCCCCGGTTGGGCAAACCGAACCGGTTATCGGGTCGATGCCGACCTGGGAGCCGCCCCTTGTCGCCGAGCCGCCGCCAATCAGCAGATTTTCCGTTCCGTCACCGGCCCGGCCTTCGGCCGGCCCATCGACCGTGACGGAATCCACTCCTGCCATGGCGGTGCCGCCGGAGCCAACCCGGCCCGAACCCTTGCCCGGCTTGCGGTCCGCTCCTCGGTTTACCTATGTCGGTCAGTTTCGCTCATCCTACCTGCTGTGTGAAACCGAGGAGGGCATCTGCGTCATTGACCAGCATGCGGCCCATGAACGGTTGCTGTTTGAGAAACTGAAAAAACAGTACCAAGAGCGCGAGTTGCCCGGTCAGGCCTTGCTTTTTCCGGAGATGATCGAGTGTACCCCGGCCCAGGCCGAGGTGTTGCGACGCCATGGCGGCGAGATCCGCCGGCTCGGTCTGACGATCGAGGAATTCGGCGGTCTGAGCTGGGTCATCAAGGCGGTGCCGGTTATCCTCGCCCATGTCGGTCCGCTGGAAGTTGTCAGCGGCATGTTCGACCATTTTCTCGGCAACGAGGTGGGCGAGAGGGCGGCGGCCCGGCGGATGGATGATATCCTCGCTCGTATGGCATGCAAGGCGGCGGTCAAGGCCAATGATCGGCTGACTGCCGCCGAAGGCGAAGAGCTGGTCCGGCGGATGGAGGAGGCGGATATCTTTTCCCACTGTCCCCATGGTCGACCGGTGGTGAAATTTTTCAGTGAATCGGATATAAAAAAATGGTTTTTCCGTTGAGAGCAACACGGTACAGTGATTTGGAACCCCTGCCCATAATCTTCGAGGAACAACAATGACGACTTCTCTGATTTCCAGGACCGATTTCCCGAATCTGCACCTCATCCATCGCGGCAAGGTGCGTGATCTCTATGAAGTGGACGACAAACTGCTGATGGTGGCTTCCGACCGGATCTCCGCCTTTGATGTGGTGATGGATGACCCCGTGCCCCACAAGGGCGCGGTGCTGACCAGCCTTTCCCTGTTCTGGTTTGAGTATCTCAAGGACACCATCCCGAATCATCTCATCTCCGCCGATCCGGCTGACTATCCGGTTGCCTGCGCTCCTTACGCCGATCAGCTCCGCGGCCGCAGTATGCTGGTGAAAAAGGCCAAACCTCTGCCGGTGGAGTGCATTGTCCGCGGCTATATCTCCGGTTCCTTCTGGAGCGCCTACAAAAAAAGCACGACGGTCTGCGGCTTTGCCCTGCCGGCGGGACTGCAGGAGTCCGAGAAGCTGCCCGAGGTGCTGTTCACCCCGTCCACCAAAGCGGAACAGGGGCTGCACGATGAAAACATCTCCCTGGAGAGGATGGAGGAGATCGTCGGCCGGGAGCAGACAGCGGAGATTGCCCGGGTCTGCGTCGAACTCTACCGCAAGGCGGCCGATTACGCCCGCAGCCGGGGGATCATTATCGCGGACACCAAGTTCGAACTCGGCTGGTATGAGGGAAAGCTGATGCTGATTGATGAGGTGCTCACCCCTGATTCCTCCCGTTTCTGGCCGGAGGATGAGTATCAGATCGGGCGGGGCCAGGCGAGTTTCGACAAGCAGTTTCTCCGCGATTACCTCTCCTCCCTTGACTGGCCGAAAACCCCGCCGCCGCCGCAACTGCCGGCCGACATCATCGACAAGACCAGCGCCCGCTATCTGGAGGCGCTCCAGCGGATCACCGGCACCTCCCTCTTCTGACGCGGAGACGGCTGTCGGAGATCGGCGATAAGGCGGGAAGGGGGTTCCCCCTCTTTTCGCCTTTTTTTCGTTCTTGATTGTCAAGCCCGGCATGAACTATGATGGGGCATCGCCTACGGATCTGGCTCTGTGGTTCGGTTTGGCACGACGAAACCGTCCCACTTGCCGCACCTTTTCCGCACAAGCCGGAGGACTTCTCATGCCCCGCATTGTCCGCCTCATTGTGGTGACGATTGTCGCCCTAGCCATGTTCCCCCTCAGCGTGTCCCCCGGTCGGGCTGCCGGCGAGAACGGCCTCACCCTCGGCGTCTTTCCCTATCTCTCGCCGAGCCAGATGGTGGAGCAGCTTGCCCCCCTGGTCAAACGGATGGAAGAGGCGCTTGGCGAGAAGATCACCATGGTGTCGGCCCCGGATTTCATGAGTTATGTGGAACGCACCGCCAAAGGAAAATATGATCTGGTCCTCACCGCGCCGCACATGGGGCGCCTAGCTCAACAGCGGGACGGCTGGCAGCTCGTTGTCATGTCCGGTCAGCAGACCGCCACGGTGATCCTGGTGCGCAAGGATGCCGGCATCGAGAAACTGGAGGATCTGCGCGGCAAGAAAATGGCGGTCGGCAACCGCCGCTCGGTCACCTATCTGCAGGCCGAAGAGGCCCTTGCCCGTAAAGGCCTCGTGGCTGACCGGGATTTCCAGGTGATGGAGACCGCCACCTTTTCCAATGTGGTGCAGTCCGTCTTTCTGGGCGAGGCCGCGGCCGGGGCAACGCCCACCCTGCTTTGGGACAAATGGGTCCATGTTGATAAGGAGCAGCATCGCCAGCTCAGCGAGATCTTCCGGGCCCAGAAACCGGCGCCGCCCTCCTTTTTGGTGATGATGCCGCCTCAGGCGAAACCGGCGATCATCGCGCGCCTGCGTCAATCGCTGCTCAATTTTCATGAAACCGCCGAGGGACGCGACTTTCTCCAGAAAAGTCAGTACGAATCCTTCCACCCCCCGGACGAGCAGGCCATGGAACGCATCGATCCCTATGTCCATGTCCTTGTTGAGCCCTAAAAGATGATGCAGAGCCGGCCGGATACCGTTCCCTGGCGTCGATCGTTGCGTTTCAAGCTGGTGATCGCCGCCATCGCCGTTGAGCTGGTCATGCTCTCCGCCCTGCTCTTCAACAGCTTCCGTCTCCTCGATGAGGCGGTGCAATCCCAGGCGAGGGCGCGGCTGGAATCGCTTTCTCCGTTGCTGGACGCGGCCCTGGCCGGCCGCGTCTTTCAGCGGGATCATGCCGAGGTGCAGGCGATTATCACCCGGCTGACCACCTCGCCCACCGCCGAGATCAATTACATCACCGTCCTTGACCCCACCGGCAGGATCATCGCCTCCACCGCCCATTCCCTGACCGACGAGCTGCCCGGCCAGGACCACAGCGTCACTGATGCCCTGCTTGATCTCACCTACGATGTCCGTTTGCCGCTCACCATTATCGGCAACGAGGTCGGTTCGGTCTCCTTTGGCCTGTCCTTGGCCTCCATGGTCGCAACCAAGGACCGGGTGGTGCGGGAGGGGATGATCATCGCTGCGGTGGAGATTTTGCTCAGCATGCTGCTGCTGGCCTCCGGCGGGTATCTTATCACCCGCCACATCCGTGCCCTGACCGAGGGGACCCGGCGGCTGGCCCGAGGCGATTACACCGCCCGCATCCGGATCACCGGCAGCGACGAGATCGCCGAGCTGGCCGACCATTTTAATGTCATGTCTGCTGCCATTGCTGACCAGGTCAGCAGTCTGCGGGAGAGCGAAATGCGCTTTGCCGCCATTTTCAACGCGGTGGGTGAGGCGATTTTTGTCCAAGACGCCGCCACCGGCAGAATTCTCGATGTCAATCAACGGATGTGCGAGATGTTTGATTGCAGCCGGGAAAAGGCGCTCAACAGCGATATCGGCGTCTTCAGTTCCGGCACCTCGCCTTATACCCTTGACACCGCCCTGGCCAGGATCAGGGCGGTCAGACTGGAAGGCCCGCAACGCTTTGACTGGCAGTCCCGCGCCTGTGACGGCCGGCTCTTCTGGTCCGAGGTCAGCCTCAGTCTGGTGAAAATGGGGGATGACGACCGGCTGCTCGCCGTGGTCCGGGACATCAGCGAACGGAAGAGGGCGGAGGAGGAGAAAAACACGGCGATTGCCCGTTTCCGTACCCTGGTCGACAGCCTGGACGCCCTGGTCTATGTGGCGGACCTGGAAACCCATGAGATTCTCTTCATCAATAAATACGGCAGAGAGGTCTGGGGTGAAGTGGAGGGCAGAATCTGCTGGCAGGCGCTGCAGGACGGGCAAACCGGGCCGTGCGCCTTCTGCACCAACGACAAGCTGCTGGATGCGGCCGGAAAACCGATCGGCACCATTGTCACCCTCATACACAACACCGCCACCAGGGAATGGTATGAGTGCCGGGATCAGGCCATCGAGTGGACCGACGGCCGCCTGGTGCGGATGGAGATCGCCATCAATATCACCCGGCGTAAGCTGGCCGAGGATGCCCTCGCCGCGGAAAAACAACAGCTTGCCGTCACCCTGCGCAGCATCGGCGACGGTGTCATCACCACCGACACCGACAGCCGAATCGTGCTGCTCAACAGCGTGGCGGAAACCCTGACCGGCTGGTCGCAGGCCGAGGCCCACGGCCGATCGCTGGACGAGGTTTTTCCTCTCATCCACGCCAGAACCGGAGCACGCTGTGCCAACCCGGTGGAGCGGGTGCTGGCCTCCGGCCGCATCACCGAGTTTGCCGATCATACCGTTCTCGTAACCAGGGACGGCAGACAGCGGCTGGTGGCGGACAGCGGCGCGCCGATCCGCGACGAGCAGGGGCAGATTGTCGGGGTGGTCCTTGTCTTCCGTGATGTGTCGGAAAAACAGCGGATGGAAGAGGAGCTGCTCAAAATCAAGAAACTCGAATCAGTCGGGGTGCTGGCCGGCGGCATTGCCCATGATTTTAACAATATCCTCGCCGCCATCCTCGGCAACATCAATCTGGCCCTGCTCGATGCCGATTTAGGGGAAAAGACCCGCTTCCTGCTCGGTAGCGCCGAAAAGGCCTCGGTGCGCGCCAAGGAGCTGACCCGTCAGTTGCTCACGTTTTCCAAGGGGGGCGAGCCGGTCCGTGAAACCGCCTCCATTGCTGAGATTATCCGCGATTCCGCCGAATTCGTCCTGCATGGCGGCAACGTCGCCTGCCGATATGTCATCGCCGATGACCTCTGGCTGGTCAATATCGATAAGGGGCAGATCAGTCAGGTTATTCAGAATATTATCATCAACGCCAAACAGGCGATGCCCTCGGGCGGCGTCATCGAGGTCCGCTGCGAAAACGTCGTAGCCGGTGAGACCCCAGACCAGGTCCTGACCAGGCCGGGCCGCTATGTCAGCATCAGCATCCGCGACACCGGTCCCGGGATGGCGGCAGACGTTGTCGAAAAAATCTTTGATCCCTATTTCACCACCAAGGAGGAAGGCAGCGGTCTGGGACTGGCCATCACCCATTCCATCATCGGCAAACACGGCGGCTTTATCAGCGTCGAGTCCGCGCCGGGGCAGGGGACTCTCTTCACCATCCTGTTGCCGGTTTCCTCCATTGCGGCGGAAAAAGAAAAGGATGAGGATGAGGGGGCAGCGCAGGTTGCCGGGGCGAACATCCTGCTTATGGATGATGAGGAGATGGTGCGCAATGTAGCGGCCGCCATGCTCGCCAGGCTCGGTCATCACGTCACCCCGGCCCGGGACGGGGCTGAGGCCGTCGCCCTCTATCGGCAGGGTATGGAGAGCGGCGAGCCGTTTGATCTGGTCATTATGGATCTCACCATTCCGGGCGGTATGGGCGGCAAGGATGCGGTGCGCCTCATCCGCACCGTGGACCCGGCGGCGCGGGTCATCGTCGCCAGCGGCTATTCCAGCGATCCGATTATGGCCCATTGCCGGGAATACGGTTTTGCCGCCGCCATTGTCAAACCCTTCCAGCTGCACGACATCGACAGAATCATCAGCGACCTGCTGCGCCGCTGAGCAGATCATCATGCCCGGCGGCATTCAGGAAAAGTGATTATGAAAAAAACTCGGCTATTCTTTTTGTCGGAATCGTAAGTTCTGCTGGTTTCGTAAAAACTGAAAATTAAACACAGAGACCGCAGAGTGTACATGGTTAACTAGTTGTAATTAATCGTTTTTTTTTGCTACCTCAGGGCGCTCTGTGGTAGAAAAAGACTTTTTACTTGTCAAGTTTTGATCTGGATGAAGCGTGAATCTTTCCTTTTACACCAGTAACCGCTTGGAAAAACTGGCCGATCTCTTTACAAAAGCCACGGTCGGAGCGGCTCGTTCACCTTTTGAGCGGCAGATTGTCGTGGTCCAGACCGCCGGCATGGGCCGCTGGCTGTCCCTGTGGCTGGCCGACCGCAACCGCATCTGTGCCGGCATGGAATTTCTTTACCCCAATGCAGTGGTGGAGCGCCTTTTCAGCCTGGTTCTGCCCGATGGCGCCTGGCAGCCGGAGAATCCGGCGATCACGGCCTGGCGCATCATGGCGCTCTTGCCGGAGCTGTGCCGAGAACCGGCAGCCACGGATGTCTTTGCGCCGGTGGCCGACTATCTCGCCGATGACGAAAGCGGCGTCAAGCTCT
This sequence comes from Thermodesulfobacteriota bacterium, assembly GCA_049323935.1. Lineage (GTDB taxonomy): Bacteria > Desulfobacterota > Desulfobulbia > Desulfobulbales > SURF-16 > DB1. The sequence goes on along the minus strand of JBMONN010000015.1, from coordinate 7,530 downwards.
ACCAGCTGGCAATGAAAATCGCCGATCTCTTTGATCAGTATCAGATTTACCGGCCGGATCTGGTGCTGTCCTGGGAGGAGGGGCGTGACCCCCATGATGGGCGGCTGATCGGGGCGACGGGCTATGGGTGGCAGAAGATGCTCTGGCGCCGGCTTGGCCTGCCCGCCGGCCGGGCCCGCTGTCATCGCAATTTTCTCCGGCGCATGGAGGATCGTGACATGGCGGTAGCGGCCCGCCTGCCCGCTCGCCTCACCCTTTTCGGAGTGGCGGTCATTCCGCCTCTCTATCTCGATATCTTCGCCGCCGTGGCGCGCCATCTGCCGGTTTTCATCTATCTGCTCCAGCCCTGTCGCGAGTACTGGGGCTTTATCCGCAGCGCCCGGGAGATCCGGCGACAGGAGAGGGCCGCGGGTTGCGACCGGAATGAGCTGCTGCTGGAGGAGGTCAATCCGCTGCTCGCCTCCCAGGGTATCCTCGGCCGGGATTTTTTTAACATGATGCTGACTCTCGACGACGAGCGCCACCAGGTCGAGGAGTGTTTCCTGGCAGGGCCGACTGACAGCCACCTCCATCTCGTCCAGCGCGATCTGCTCGACCTCGTCGCTCCGGAAGAGGCGCCGGCCGTTGTCCCGGTTGCCGGCGATGTTTCCATCCAGTTTCATTCCTGTCACTCGCCCCTGCGGGAGGTGGAGGTGCTCTACGACCAGCTTCTCCATCTGATGCAGCAGGATCCAAGTCTGGCCCCGTCCGACATCCTGGTCATGGCCCCGGAACTGCCGGTTTATGCCCCTTTCATCCGCGTCGTTTTTGACTCGCCCTACTCCGCTGCGACAAAACTGCCCTATGCCATCGCCGACCTGCCGGCACCGGGGCTCCAGGTGCTGATGAACGCCTTTCTCCATCTGCTGACCGTTCTGCGCAGCCGTTTTCGCGCTTCGGAGGTGCTGGGGTTGCTCGAGATCGAGGCGGTTGCCGCCCGTTTTTTTCTCACCGTCGACGAGCGCGAGCTGGTGCGCACCTGGGTTGAGGCGGCCGGCATCCGCTGGGGGGCAGACAAGGAGATGGTGGTCGGCGAGGGGCTGCCGCCCCACGACCTGTCCTGGGAGGCGGGCCGTGAACGGCTGCTGCTCGGCTATGCCATGGTGGTGGAGAAGGGCCGGGAAGTGGTCGGCGCCTTTCCCTGCCCGGAGGTGGATGAAGGCTGTGCCGCCCTGCTCGGCAGGTTTCTTGATTTTTACGACACCCTCACCCTGTTTCGCAAGCGGATCTCAAGCTGCGAGGCGGAGGGGGGCAGCCTGGTCAGCTGGAGTCGTTTGTTGGGCGAGCTGCTTGACGCCTTTTTTGCCGGCGGTCCGTCCTGTGAAGCGGACCGGCTCATTCTGGAGGCCGAGCTTGCCGCCCTGGCCCACGAGGAGGAGCTGATAGGCCGGCCGCTCCACCTTTCTCTGGAAGCGGTGCGCACCTGTCTCGTCGAGCGCCATAACGCCACCCTGCACGCCCGGGGATTCATGGGCGGCGGCATCACCTTCTGCGCCATGCTGCCCATGCGCAGCATCCCCTTCCGGGTAATCTGCATGATCGGCATGAACGACGGCGTCTTCCCCCGCCAGGAGCGGTCCCTTGAATATGATCTCACCCGGGTCGAGCGGCGACTGGGCGATCGGTCGCGCAAGGAGAACGACAAGTATCTCTTCCTCGAAACCCTGATTTCCGCCCGGGATATCCTGTACATCAGCTATACCGGCCAGAGCATCGCCGACAACAGCCCGGCGCCGCCGGCCGCGCCGGTGGGTGAACTGCTTGATTACCTCGGACTGCGCCTGCGCCTTTCCCAGGCAGAGCGGGCCGGGCTCGTTGTCCGCCACCGGCTGCAATCGTTCAACCGTGAGTATTTTCGCCAGGCCGGGCGTCTCTTCAGTTATTCCGAGGAAAATTTCCGGGCCGCGGTAGCAGGGTTTGATCGGCGACCGTCCTTCTCTTTCTTCTCCTCCGGACCGCTTGCCGCCGGCCCGGAGCTGGTCGAGATCAGGCTGGAGGAGTTGTTGCGTTTTTTTACCCATCCGGTCCGCTTTCTCTATAACCAGGTGCTGCATATCGAACTTGATGAGAGAACCCTGGCCGTTGCCGATCATGAACCGTTTGAGCCGGACGGCCTGCAAGCCTACCGGGTCAGGGCCGAGTTGCTGCCGCGACCGGGGGAAGAGGGGACGGCCCTGGACACGATCCTGCGTCGCCTCCACCAGCGCGCCTTGCTGCCCCTGGGCACCCCTGGCCAGTGCTGGACCGGGGCGCTGCGCGATGAAATGGCCCATTTTCGTCGCTGGCTGGCCGGGCTTGTCTCCGCCCCGCTGCCGACCCGACCGGTTGCGTTGACCCTGCCCTCCGGCGTTGTCATCAGCGGCGTCCTGGACCGGCTTTTCCCGGATTTTCAGCTCTTTTATCGGCCTGCCCGGCTCGGCGCGGAACAGAAGAGAAACGGCAGCGTTGTGGTGGCGGACAGGAAGATGCTGATCGCGGCCTGGATCTGTCATCTGGTCGCCAATGCCGCGGCAGTGGAGGTGGAGCGCACCGTCTGCGCGGGCATCGACTGCAGTGCCGTCTGTTTTACCCCAGTGGCGGAGGCAGCCCGCCTCCTTGACGAACTGGTCTTGCTCTACCGGCAGGGCCAGTGCTGTCCGCTTCGTTTTCTGCCCCGTTATTCCCTGGCCCTGGCCGAGGGAGCCAAGCCTGACACCGTTGCCGTCCAGCTGCGTGGCGCCGGTGGCGCCGGCCGGGTCGATCCCTATCTCCGTCACTGTTTCGGTGAGGAGGAGGTGGTCGATGCGACTTTTGTCACCCTCGCCGCGGAGATCGGTGGGCCGCTTTATCAGCATCTGCAGCTTTTCGGGGAAGGCTGTCGTGGAAGAGCTTGATCTTGTCACCTGTCCGCTTGACGGCGCCAATCTCATCGAGGCCAGCGCCGGAACTGGCAAGACCTATACCATTGCTGCGCTTTTTCTGCGGATGATCGTGGAAAAAAACATTCCGGTGGAAAACATCCTGGTGGTGACCTTTACCCGCGCCGCCACCGAGGAGCTGAAGGAGCGACTCTGCACCGTTCTCCAGCAGGCGCGGGAGGTCTTTGCCGGCCGGCAGCAAGGCGGGGAGGGAATCTTCACGGCCCTGAAGGCGAATCCGGCCATTCTCCTTGCCGACAAGGAGGAGCGGGTACGGCGGGCGCTGCGCGACTTCGACGAGGCCGCCATCTATACGATCCACGGCTTCTGCCAGCGCCAGCTTGTCGATCACGCCTTTGCCAGCGGCTCGCTCTACGACAGCGCCATTGTCACCGATCTCTCCGAGCTGGTCATGGATTGCCTGCGCGATTTCTGGCGCTGCCATGTCTACGATGAATCGCCCCATGTGCTGGCCGCGCTGCCTCATTTCCGGCTTGGCGAGTTTTTTCGGCTGTACGGGATCAAGGATCGCAATCCGGCCCTGGTGGTTGCCGGCGGTGCGCCGCCGCCGGAGCGGGCGGCGATCGACGGCGCCCATGCCGGGCTGGTCGCCCTCTGTCGAGACTTGCGTGATCAGTGGCCGGCGGACGAGGGGGAGGCGGTGGCCTGGTTGGCGCTTGATCGCAAACTGCTGGACGGTCGCGCCTACCGGCGCGATGTGGTCGAGAAGGCGGCGCGGACCATCTCCGCCTTTGTCCGAGGGGAGGCGGCGATCATCGATGAGTCGACTTGCCAGGCCTTGGGATTCTTTACCACCGACCGGCTGCGCGCCAAGGCCCGCAAACCCGGCGTCATTCCCGTCCATCCCTTTTTCGACCTGGCGGCGGCGCTGATCCGGGCGGCGGATGCCTTTCGCTCTCTCTGTCGGGCCCGCCTTCTCTTTCTGCAGGAGCGGATGTTTTCCTTTGTCGAGCAGCGGCTGACGGAACGGAAAAAAAAGGAGAATATCCTGACATTCAATGATTTTCTCGTCCGCCTCCGCGACCGCCTCGTCCGGCAGCCGGACAGCGGCGGCGGGGCGCTGGGCGAGGCGATCCGCTCCCGCTACGAGGCGGCCCTCATCGACGAGTTTCAGGATACCGATCCCTTCCAGTACGCCATTTTCAGCACCCTGTTTGCCGGCCGGCGCATTCTCTTTCTCATCGGTGACCCGAAGCAGGCGATCTACAGCTTCCGCGGCGCCGATGTCTATGCCTACCTGCAGGCCGCGGCCCGGGTTGACCGGCGTTACACCCTGCCGACCAACTATCGTTCCGATCCACTGCTGGTGCAAGGGGTCAACGCCGTTTTTGCCGGACGCTTGGACGGCAATCCCTTTGCCGAGCCACAGATCGGTTTTGCCCCGGTGAAAGCAGCCCTTTCCTCCTCGCCGCTCGTTATCCTCGGCGAGGAGGAAAGGCCGCCGCTTGTTATCTGGAACGGCAACCAGGATGACATTGGCGAGGAAAAGCTGTCAACGACCCGGGCCGCTGAGCTGGTCAATCGGGCGATCCTTGCAGAAATCCACCGGCTCCTCACCCTGGCCGGCCAGGGGCGGGCATCTCTGCGGTTGTCCGACGGCACGGCGCGCCCCCTGCGGCCATCCGATTTCGCCGTGCTGGTCCGCAGCAGAAGGCAGATGGAACCGGTGCAGCAGCTCCTGATCCGGCACGGCATTCCGGCGGTGGTGTCCGGCTCGGCCAGCGTTTTTGATACAGAGGAGGCGGCGGCCATGGAGCTCTTGCTGGCCGGGATTGCCGCGCCGGGGCGGATGGCTGCCCTCTGCGGCGCTCTGGCCACCCCGTTGTTCGGCCTTGCCGCTGCCCATATTCAGCAGGAGGCGGCCGACCCGGGGCAGTGGGACCGCTGGGTGCTGGCCTTTCGCGGTTATCACGATCTTTGCCGGACCGGCGGTTTTCTTGCCATGTTCCGACGCCTGCTGGCCGAGCACGGGGGGCGGGCCCGGCTCATGGCCGGGACCGGCGGGGAACGCTCCCTGACCAATTTTCTGCATCTTGCCGAGCTCCTTCATCTGCGTCAGGTCGAGAAAGGGCTTGGCGTCAGCGAGCTCTTTGACTGGTTTGTCTCCTGGCGACGCGATCCGTCCCGGCGGGAGGAGGAGATGGAACTGCGGCTGGAAAGCGACGACGACGCGGTGCGCATCGTCACCATCCACAAAAGCAAGGGGCTTGAATATCCCATTGTTTTTGCCCCCTTTGTCTGGAGCGGATCGGAGGTCCGTGACAACCTCTGTCACGACAGTGACGGCCGCATCGTGCTCTATCTCGATGACAATGCCTTTGCCGACCGGCAGGGCCGGTCTTTCCGCGAGACCCTGTCGGAAAATCTCCGCCTCTTCTATGTCGCCCTGACCCGGGCACGCCATCGCTGTTATACTTTCTGGGACAAATTTGACGGTCGGGCCGGGGCCCATACCTCGGCACCTGCCTATCTCTTTCACGGCAAAGGGGCGGCGCCTGATCCGGTTGATCCGGTCGGGCAGATGAAGGCCCTTTACGAGGGGTGTGAAACCTCAGCGGCGGTGGCGGCCCGCCTCCATGCCTATTTCGCCGAGGCGCCTGCCGCGGTTGCCGTCTGCCCGCTGCCCCGGACCGGCGAGCTGCCGATTCTGACCCCAGTGGAGGAAAGGCAATCACTTTCTCCTGCCCGCTGGAACAGCCTCGTGCCGCCGGCCCGGCAGATCACCAGCTTCTCGGCCCTGACCCGCGACCAGCACGGCGAAGGCGACGGCCGCCGGGATCGCGACGACCTTGGCGCCTTCCCGGCCCCGTCTCTGCTCCACTCCGAAAGCCGAGAGGGGCAGCCCTTTTCCATCTTCTCCTTTGCCGGCGGCGTCCGGGCCGGCACCTTCATGCATGATCTCCTCCAGCATCTCGATTTTTCCCGGGCCGATGAGGCGACCGTGCGGGAACTGGTCAACCGGGGATTGCGCAGTTACGGGTTTGCCGCTGACTTTGCCCCGGCCCTCTGCGCCATGCTGACAAACGTCGTCCGGCAGCCCCTCGACGGTTTTACCCTCGCTGATATCGACCGGAACCGGCGCGCTGACGAGCTTGAGTTTTTTTTCCCCCTGCAGCGGGTGAGGCCCCCCGATTTTGCCGCCCTGTTTGCCGGCGCAGCGGCCAGCCACCTTGGCGACAGTTTCGCCCGACGCAGCACCCGGCTCACCTTCAGCCCCCGTCACGGCTCCGTGCACGGCTTTATCGATCTCGTCCTCTGCTGGGGGGAAAAGTACTATCTCATCGACTGGAAATCGAATCTGCTCGGGCAGTCGGCCGCGGCCTATGACCAGCGCGCCGTCCTGCGGGCCATGACGGAGCACGACTATTATCTCCAGTACCATCTCTATACCCTCGCCCTCCATCTCCATCTGGCCAACAGTCTGCCCGACTACAGCTACGAGCGCCATTTCGGCGGGGTCTATTACCTTTTCCTCCGCGGCATCGATCCCGACAACGGCGCCGATACCGGCGTTTTTTTCGACCGGCCCGCCCCGACTCTTGTCACCAGGATGGAAGCGGTGCTGCTGCCGAGCAGGGGATGGTCATGACGATGCTTGACAACTGGCGGGAGCAGGGGCTTGTCCGACCCATCGACTACCATTTGGCCCGGATGCTGATCGCCCGCTTCGGCGGCGATGAAAGCTCCGCCCTCCTCTATGCCCTGGTCAGCGCCTGCACCGGCGACGGCCATGCCTGCCTTGATCTTGCCTGTCTGGCCGGACTGCCTATCTGTTGCCGCTATCCGGGCCTGGCCGGGGAACTGGCGGCCGTGGCCGGCCCAGGTGGTGCCATCGGTGAGGCGGGCGACTATCTGCCGCTCATCCGCGAACAGAATCGGCTTTATCTGCACCGTTACCATGTTTTTGAAAGCGCCGTTGCCAGCCATCTCAGCCGGCGGCTGGCAAGCCCCGCCGATGCACCGGCCCCGGAAGAGGTGGGCCGGGCCCTGCTGGAGAGCGGCGCTTTCCCGGCCGGCGACGGGGGCACCGACTGGCAGCGGGTGGCGGCGGCCATGGCGGCCATGCAGGGGCTCACCATTATCTCTGGCGGGCCGGGCACCGGCAAAACGACGACAGTGGCCGGCCTGCTCGCCCTGCTCTTCCGACTCGGGCTTGCTGAGCCGCGGCGGGTGGCAATTGCCGCGCCCACCGGCAAGGCGGCAGCGCGGCTGCAGGAGGCGATCCGCCGGGCCGGGACAGTCGGCGCCGCAGTTGCCGAACAGACCTCCACCATCCACCGGCTGCTCGGCGTCCGGACCGGTCGGCCAGGCTTTTGCCATGACCGGAATAATCCGCTTGCCGTTGATCTGGTTGTGATTGACGAAGGGTCGATGATCGATGTCGCCCTCATGGCCCGGCTGCTCGATGCGATTCCGCCCGCCGCCCGGCTTGTTCTCCTCGGTGACCGCGATCAGCTCGCCTCGGTCAATCCCGGCTCGGTTTTTGCCGATCTGTGCGGCGAGGGAGCTGGCGTCAGCAGTGCCACCGCCGCCCGGCTCGCCGCGGCGGCCGGCTGCCCGGTCCCTGGCTGTC
>JBMONN010000014.1:0-19603 GCA_049323935.1 Thermodesulfobacteriota bacterium | reverse complement strand
CGGGTTAATGGAGCCACCGTCTGATCGCCTTAATGGCGCCATCTCATGATCGGTCTAATGGCGCCACTTTGATTATTCTTGACTCTCGGACTTTTCGAAAACCGGGTGTATCTTCCTGATTTTTTTTTCAGGAGGACTACCCCATGGCCAATCGGAGGTTCGAGATGTACCAGTTTCAACAAATCCTTTCCCGTATGCGGCTGGGTGACTCCGACCGCGACCTTGCCCGCGCCAAGCTCATCGGCCGCAAAAAGCCGCCAGATTCCGTCTGGGAAGGGGTCAGATCTACCTTGGAAGGGGTCAGATCTACCTTTGACTCATCTTCGTCAAGGCACCCAAAGTCAACATATCTTGGGGGTCGTCAAAATCGCACTACAGTCGTGTTGAGCAAATTCAGGAGAAGCTTCACACTTTCAATAATCCTCAATAATGGTGTTTGCTTAAAATTGCCAGTCTCCACCTCACAATATAAGACCGCATTTTGTTGCATTTATAGTTTGGATGCGTAATCCATGCGTCCATGGAGAACGCGTACGATTTGGATTTTATCATCTGCTATTTGACGATAAAAAATGACATGGGAGCCAACACTCTTTTTCCTATAGCCTGTTTTAATGTCGCTACAGTCCTGACCTTGGGTAGGGCTTTGTGCAATCGAGCTAAAGCTTTCGTCTATGAGGGATAGATATTTGTCTCTTTGAACTTGCCCCCAATGTTCTTCGGTATAACGCCCGATTTCCAGCAAGTCAGCAATGGCTCTATTTGTAAGAGAAAATGAAGGCATTAAACGAGCCTTTCCTTATCCAGGGTTTCCAAAATGGCCTTCAAAGAATAATCACCTTCTCCGCTTTCTTCTCCTTCGATAAGGGCTTTGCGCAGCAGAGCTTTCTTCATTTCACGCTCTTCTAAAAGTTGCAATCCAGCTCGAATTGTTTCGCTTACAGTGCCAAAGTGACCACGGGAAACTTGGTCGGCAATGAACTTTTCGTAATGCGGCCCAAGAGTGACGCTTGTGTTCTTTTGCATATTACTGTCCTCCATTAATACCAATAAATATTATTTATTAATATAGCCCTTGGGCGAGCTCAAGTCAACAGTTGTCACTTTGTTAAGGAGATTCAGCTGGGAAAATCAACCGGAAGGCGTGAATCGTGTCTGCTGTTTGAGAGGAGATTCGAACAGTCCTGCGTAGATCAGCTCAAGACTTAGGTTGACCTTTCGCGGATGGGGATAAGTTGACTTCCTGCGGGGTCGAATTGCCAAAGCTTTGCTTGTTTTCATTTTTCAGAATTGGCGCTATTGACATAAGACTGAATTTAGTTTTAATATGGTCATATAAATACTTATGGAGCGAATCAAATGAAACTGACAGAGCAAATAAAACCAATCAGCTATCTCAAGGCGAATGCTGCCGAAATAATCAGGAATTTTGAAAAAACGGAAGATCCGCTTATCATTACCCAAAACGGTGAAGCGAAAGTCATTATCCAAAGCATCAAGAGTTATGAGAAAATGCAGGAAACCTTGGCTATGCTTAAAATCCTCGCTTTAGGAAATCAGCAGATAGAAGAAGGTAGAGTCGTTTCCGCTGCCGAGGCAATAGGACGGCTCCGCAGAAAAAAAGAGGCGTAATCTCGTGAGTTTCAAGGTTTTTCTCACTAAAGATGCCGAGGCTGACCTTAATGATATATACACACACATATCAGAACACGATTCAGCAGACAAAGCAGAATACGTTCTTGATGAAATTGAGAGGAAATTTGCCAGCCTGAGTGAACTCCCTGAGCGGGGAGTATACCCGAGGGAATTGGTGGATTTAGGCATTCGCGACTATCGGGAGATTTTTTTCAAGCCTTACCGCATTATCTATCGAGTCAGCCAAAAACGCGTGTATGTTTATTTAATTGCCGATGGCCGTCGTGATATGCAATCTTTTCTCCAGCGAAGATTGCTGAGAGCTTAAAAAAAGTTCTCACATCAGAGAGCACCTCACTCCCAGAAAGTAAACAGATCCCTTTTGCAGGAAAATCAGAACAAGAGACAGATCTGCGCCTCCAAAAGAATTCAAGACATAATTTGACCATTTCCGGATTGGGATAGGTAGATTTTTCATGCAGCAGGATTGTTGTTCTTGGTTGCACATTCCCGCCTTACTTTCACAAAATGAATGGTGTGTAACAACAGAAAAGCAGCGTAAGACCTCTTCCATTTTTTTGTGGAAAGAAAACGCGATGGGAATTGGCATCAAAGAATTTCTTTAAAGATCGTTACACAGCAAAGATTTGGCTATGAATGCGAGAATAGTCCTGAATAGATTGATGGATCAGGATTCCTGATTGCGGAAACTGTCCGCTTTTATATCCAGCCGCTGCAGGATTTTCTGTAATGCTGCACGAGTGAGACCTGAAAGATTGGCGGCCTGGCTTATATTGCCCTGAGTAATCTGTAACAGTTGCGAGACATATTCACTCATGAATTTTTGCAGAAGATTGTCTTTAGCCTGCTTGTATTCTGGAAACGGATCAGTATCAGTGGCCGGCCAGAGGTGGTTCTCGTCCTGATGCGTGGCATTTGGTGTTAAAAATGCCTGAAGGTCAAGGGGAGATATAATAGGAGAGGTGCTGAAGAGTATTGCCTGCCTCACCACATTCTGCAGTTCCCGAACATTCCCCGGCCAGCTTCTGCCTTTGAGCAGAGCAACTGCTTCCGGCGAAAATTTTCGTTCAGGGATTCCAAGTTCACAGCAGACCTTCCGGCAGAAAAAATCGACCAGCAGAGGGATGTCCTCGCGGATTTGAAAAAGTCTTGGGGGAGAAAGAGTGACCACATTCAGACGGTAGAAAAGATCTTCGCGAAAGGAGCGGTCGCTGATCTTTTTTTCAAGATCTTGATTGGTGATGGCAATGATCCGGACATTGATCCTGCGGGTGTGAGTATCCCCCAGTGGGCGTACTTCTTGTTCCTGAAGGACGCGCAGCAGTTTGGTCTGGACGGAAACGGGAATGTCACCGATCTCATCCAGGCAGAGGCTCCCGCCATCCGCAGCCACAAAGAGGCCGGGGTAATCACGGTCTGCTCCGGTAAATGCGCCGCGTTTGTGTCCGAAGAGTTCGCTTTCGAGAAGGTGTTCGGGAATAGCCGGGCAATTTACCATGATCAGCGGCCGGTTACGGCGCTTGCTCAAATTGTGGATGGCTCGAGCCGTCAGTTCTTTGCCGGTTCCTGATTCACCACGCACCAGAACGGTGTAATCAGACAGAGCGATAATTTTAAGGCGTTCATAAAATTTAATCATGGGTGGGGATTGCCCGACAAAAGAAGAAAAAGCCTCTTTCTGGCAGACCTGTTCTTTCAGGGTGATATTTTCCCGCACCAACCTGTTTCGTTCCAACCCCTTGTTGATTACCCTGAGAATTGTATCTTTTTCAAACGGCTTGGTGATAAAGTCATAGGCCCCTTTTTTGATGGCCTCAACTGCCAGATCGATACTGGCAAAGGCCGTCATCATAATCACCGAGAGTTCAGGATCCTTCTCGCGTAGTTTTTCAAGCAAGGCAATGCCGTTCATTTCCGGCATCATCACATCCAGGAGGGCAAGGTCGAATGTCTGATCGGTCATGAGGCGCAGGGCGTGACTGGGGCGGCTTGCCGTGACCACCTCCAGTTCAGGGATGTTTCGCTCCAGGGTTCTCTGCAGACCAGCAAGCATATCTTCTTCGTCGTCAACAAGTAACAGGCGGGCATGAACCATGTGATTTTTTCCTAAGTAGTATGTTTATACGCCATGGAGGGGAAGCATGATTGTAAATTCAGTGCCTTGGCCGGGGGTACTCTGGAAGTAAATCTCGCCGCCATGATCATGGACTATGCCGTAACTGAGCGACAGGCCGAGACCTGTTCCCTCCTTGGGGTTTTTGGTAGTAAAAAATGGCTCAAAGACCTTGTCCTGTATTTCAGGAGATATACCCTGACCGTTATCGCGGACGTTTATTTCTATCTGCTCCTGTTCCTGAAGATAATGCGACATGACTTCAATTTTTCCGTTGGTTGACGGGGCGATGGCCTGGGCCGCGTTCATGATCAGGTTCATGAATACCTGCTTCATCTTTTCCGCATCGACGTTAAAAAGGGGAATCTTCGCATCAAGATTCAGTGTCAAGATTATCTGTTGTTTGGCCAGTTGGTGGGATACCATGGACGCAACCTGTTCAATGGTCAGGTTAATTGATCCGAGGGATCTGGTTGTTTGCTGGTTCCGTGAGAAACTCAACAGGTCATGAACGATCCGTTGACAGTTTTTTACATGTTTTTCTATGATATCAAGGTCTTTGATTTTATCTGCTGCCTGGGCAAGGTCTTCTTTGAGCAAATCGGTATAGCAGAGGATGATCCCCAGAGGATTATTGATTTCATGGGCGATGCCGGCTGCAAGCTGGCCCAGGGCAACCAGTTTTTCGGTTTGTTGCATCCGGTGTTCAACCTGTTTCTGCAGGGTGACGTTTTTGGCATAGCAGACAATGTTTTTCAAAACTCCGTAGTCATCAAAGGCTGGATAATAATGGGTTTCAAAGAACTGGCCATTGGAAAGCCGTTTGCAGTCAGAGACCGGTTCCTGGAGTTTAATCAGGGATATATGACTGAATAACATGAATGGAATTGGGTGTTCCTGTGCCAGTTCTTCGGTATGACGGCCGAGGATCATGGTGGGATTTAAATTATAGCAATCAAGAAAGGCCTTGTTGACCATGTGGAGATAGCCATCTGGTGAAATGAGCACCACGAGGTCGGCAATGGCGTCAAAAACGGATTGGAGCAGTTCCTTCCCTTGGAGCAGGCTTGCCATATTCTGCAGACTTTCTAGGGTAACGCCAACTTGTCGACCAATGGAGAGAAGCAGTTCCCGGTGTTTGGGGTCAATCTCATTACAATCATAATTGGTCAGAGTCATCACTCCCAAAAGTCGGTTGCGGCAGCAGAGAGGAATATTCAGGAGTTTCTTTTCGGCAAGGTCATTGGTGAAAAAGTTCAGTTCATTGCACCCGGTCTCGCTATTTTTCGCATCTTCCAGAATTTGGGGAGAAATCCTGTCGCAGGAAAGATGTTCATCAAGTTCCGGGGCGTTATCCCGGCATTGGAGGAACAGTCCTTGCCGGTCGGGGCGGAACAGGTAAATTCCCGCCCCTTTTGCGGGAATGACTTGCAGGGTTTGCCGCAATACCTTGGGCAGAATGTTGAGAAGATCAACGGACTGGGTGATCAGTTCGGCAATAATATTCAGGGTCTTCAGTTCCCGGCTTTGACTGAGCATCTGTTGATGCAGCTGGTCCTGTGATTTTTGCAATTCCCTGGTTCGCTCATCAACTTTGATTTCCAGATTTTCTGCATAATCTTCCAGTTGCAGGCGATTTTCCTGTAAATGCCGGGCAAGATGGGTTGCCGTTGTATGGAGTTCCCCTATTTCGTCCATGTGCTTGGTCTGTTGGTAGAGTTGTTCCCCTTTCCGGTCGGTGAGATTGAGGTGAAATACGTCAAGCAAAGCCCGTATATTCTGAACGATGAGTTTGTTGAAGGAAAAGGCGATGATGGCATAGAGAAAGAAAAAGGATATAAAAACCGTGCCAAAGACGGAAATCGCAAATTTGCCGACCTGGCGCAGACCTTCTTCAACGAGGATGCCCACACTGACCACGCTGTTAACATGGTTTTTTTTCATATAAAATCCTTTTTTATCACCATAGAGCTCAAGGATCTTAATCGGCGCATCCTCTGGTTTGCCGTGACAATGCAGGCAGGAGGTATCGTAATGAACCGGTTTATACCTGACATAGTAACGCTCTCCGCCGACCTCTTGAATCCCTTGCCACGATTCTATCCCCGGATTTTCATTGAAATATTTAATCATCTCCAGTTCTTCTTGATCCGCTTCGAATCCAGGATTCTTGGCATTGATGGCAACTCGGCGATAGATGATATTGGGCATGCTCTCCCTGAATTTTTCCATGATCACCCGGGTCGCGTACGATGTGGACATTGCTTCGATGATAAAATCATCACGACCAAGCAGATCATACATCCGCGGGCGTAAAATCTCATGGATATAGGCGCGACTGGCGTTGACCGCCGCCATGACAAGCTCGGTCCGGCGGAAGGCCTCCTCCTGAAGGCTGTTTATTTGATAGGAATAGATCGCGGTTGACCACATAAGGCAGAAGGAAAAGAGGATACCCGCCAGTCCCAGGAGAAATTTCCCCTGCACTCCGTGTGGAACAATGTTGAAAAATTTTTTCATGATGTCCCTGTGCTCATTATTCTAATTCCGTACCTCATCCAAGATCGAAACACACCGACACAACAAAACTAATCTCACGGCAAGAAATAAACAAACTTCCACAAACAGCGCGTTGCTCCATGAATCAATCGGGAAAACCACAGGATACATCAGGAGGCAGTGTTCAAGGTTGACCCGAAACAACGTTCTTCAGGGCGACTCTACCTCTTCATCCCAGCCGTCTTTCTTCCCATACGCTCCATTTTCTCAACCGCAAGGCAATAGCTGTACCCATGATTTTCGTATTAGATCATAGAACCAGGCAACGTGTCAACTCATGATGGCAGTGTAAACTTCAGTATGCACAAAAGAAGAGCCGGGCAATGGCGCACATCGCAACAAAAGAGAAATGATTCCTTGTATCATATTGTTTTCATTGAGTTATTTTTATTTACTTGTTTTCGATTACTCCTGGCACCCTCTTTGCTAAAACCGACAATAAATAGCATCCTTGCTCGGGGAGCTAGAGGTTAAACAAAAAAAGGAGGTGTTGAAATGAAGATTCTGATTGCCCATGACGGATCTGCTCACGCGGACAAGGCGCTCCAGGAGGCAAGCAAAATGGCTGAACTCATGGCGGCGGAACTCACCGTCATGACGGTAGCTCCGGACTTGTGTCTTTCTGAGGATATTTCTGAAAATGACCAAGTTTATATCACAGAATCGCTTTTTTTGGAGGCAGAAGGGGCGATGAAAAAAGTAACGGATGAATTGGCCGCAAAGGGAATCAAGGCGGACATTGTCATCAAGGACGGGCATCCAGCGGAAAAGATTATTGATACTGCCAAGGAAATCAGGGCGGACTTGATCGTTGTCGGCTCCCATGGAAGGCATGGAGCCAAACGGTTTTTTCTTGGCAGCGTTTCGGCAAAAATTGTTGAACATGCCCCCTGTCATGTTCTCGTCATCAAATAAAAGAGGTTCCACAGATGATCTTACGAGAGGTCAAATAAAAACAATGAACCGGTGTATTTGATTTCAGTGATCGACATCAGGCGTCTCGGGGTGCCGATCAGTATAAATGAAAGACAGATTATAGGAGAGGAAAATGACAAAACAAACTTTGGTGTTACCGCGAACAGAGTCGTGTCCTGTACAGGGGAAAACCCTGGGTCAGGAAATTCTGGACAGCGCCCCGGGAGTGCTGCTTGTGTTGAGCGTGGCTTTAGTCGCTTATTTTGGCGCTCCGGCGCTGTTGAAGTACCCGTTCTTCAAATCGTATTTGTCGCTCAATAATTTTATCCTGGCCATTATGTTTGGTATCGTCATTAAGAACACGGTGGGAGTGCCGAAATTTTGCGAGGGGGGGCTTCGCTTCTCCACCATCCTCACCAAGACCGGCATTGTTATCATGGGGGCCAAGTATTCCATGGCAGGCCTAGTCAAGGTTGGCGCTCCGGCCTTGCTCTGTATCGCTATCTTTCTTTTTGGTACCGCTCTTGCCTTGATGTGGGTGGGAGGACGATTGAAGATGTCTCCGTCCCTAGCCGCTTGTCTGGCCTCAGGCCTGTCCGTCTGTGGCGTCTCCGCTACCATCGCCGTCGCACCGGCCGTTAAGGCAAAAAACGAGGACATGGCCTATTCCATCGCCGTTGTTCTCATGTTCGGGCTGCTGGCCCTGGTGGTCTTTCCGCCCTTGGGGCGGATGTTGCACCTCACCGACGCCCAGTTCGGCGCCTTTGCCGGCATTGGCATCGTCAACTCTGCTCAGGTGCTGGCTGCTGGGCTTGGCTACAGTGAGGGCGCTGGTCTGGTGGCCGGGGTGTACAATATCGGTCGAGTTCTGTTTCTTCCCTTCATCGTGCTGATGCTGGCGATCATGGCGGCCAGCCGTGAGTCAGCGGAAAGTGGTACCGACCTGAAGATCAACAAGTTGAAATTAATCGTTGACAAGTTCCCCATGTTTGTCATCGGTTTCTTGCTTGTCGTCTGTCTGAACACCATGGGGTTGTTCACTAAGCCAGAAATCCACCAGGCGTCCATTTTCATGAACTGGGCGTTCTTGCTCGGGTTTGCAAGTATCGGCTTGACTACCAGACTGTCCGACCTGAAGGCCGCTGGGCTGTCCGGATTTCTGATGGGCTTTATCATAGCCTCGATCAAGGCTGCTCTGGCACTGGCCGTGGTTATGATCTGGATGTAATCCCAGTGTGGGATTATTTATCACGTTTCTAGCAATGGAGGAAACGACTATGACTTTGTCTAAATCAAGAAGGCAGGATTTAGTGGTGTGTGCGTTGGGGCTTTGCATGGTGCTTTTAGCGATGTTTCTTACGTAGTGGAAAGTTGATCACAGCCGGAGTGAAGACTGATGTGCCACAACTTCCTTCGGCTGTGCATTATTTCCAAATGAAAATTCGCTGACAACGCGGTGTTTCACCAGGTTAATGATGACTTTTTAAACTCTAAACTACAGATATAGGACAAAGGGATTATGTATCATCATATTCTACTGGCTACTGATGGATCTGTCTCTGCGCGCAAGGCTGAGGATTTTACCCTTAATCTCTGCTTTGCCAGCGGTGCCGAGCTCACTGTGCTTCACGTTCAAGATGATCATCTCTGTCATTACGGTTATGTGGATCAATTGGTGCCAGGAGAAACCAAGGAAGGGTTTGTGCAATACGTTTTAGCGGAACAACAAGCTGCAGGAGACAGAATCCTGAAGGAATTCACTCGCAAGGCCACCACGCGTGGCATAGTGTATAAACTAAAGGTGCAACGAGGAGAGCCGGCAGAACAGATCGCCGCTATTGCCCAGCAAGAAGAGGTAGATTTGGTTATCCTTGGGGGAAGTAGGGCCGGAGGGCGAAAATTTTTTGCTCATCACAGTGTGGTCAATAAAGTCACAATGATAGTCAGTTGCACCGTAATGACTCTAAGCTGAGAGACAAAAACTGGTGATGAATCTGTAAATATTTCTTTTTCAGCGGTTCAGATTGCTCGCTTACAACTTTCTAAAAAAACCTCTCTCTTTTTTTGAAAGTAATTTTGTGTTTCCTCCTAAACCTCGCTTCCTGTAGGCGAGCAATCTGAACTGCTGAAGCTGAAACGAGACATGAAAGATCATTTATGAAAACGAATCTGACGCTATTGCTTCCAGCAGATCTTCGACTTCATAGCACGATGTATGAAAACACCAAGAAACAAGCAGGAAAATGATCATGTATGGATGGCTTGACCAAGCTGATAATGAAATTGCAGAGTGGATGGACAAATATTGTCACATCCTGATGAGAATTTCCTTGGCGCTGATTTTTATCTGGTTCGGCGCTTTAAAGCCATTGGGCATCAGTCCTGAAATAGAACTTATCAAAAGGACGGTTTACTGGCTCCGACCGGAATCATTTGTCATAGTCCTTGGCTGGTGGGAAATTGCCATTGGAACGGCTCTCCTGATTCGACCATTGATCAGAGTCGCGCTCCTGCTCTTGCTCATTCAATTACCGGGCACTTTTTTGCCACTGCTCCTGCTTCCGGAAATTTGTTTCAGCACTTTCCCCTTCGGCCTTACCCTCGAAGGCCAATATATCGTCAAAAATCTTTTTCTGGTAAGCGCCGCCTTTGTCATAGGCAGCAAAGTGCGATATCAAAAAAAAGATGGAAAATTTCTTTAATCGGGAGGAGCCTCAGGACAGGTTCTGCCGATTCTGATGACAAAAACAGACAAAAATGTAGGTAGGGACAGAGAGTCGGAAAAGAATAGGCAGTGATTTTGCGAATTTAGCACGTCAAAACTTTATATATTTAGCCACCGAAGCAATAAATTCCCTGCAAAAAATCAATATATCCCATTTCTTGAATGGTCAACATACGTGGCAGAGAGGTATCTGCGGTCACCTTAAACGTACCATCTAAAGTTCCCTTTCATGCATCTTGGCTTGAGAGCGCCAGTGGATATCTTTTACTGCCGAACTCCCAGCTTCTTTTTGAATATGGAAACGACCCTGAAAGTGTCATAGTTGGCCGGAAATTTTCTTTGAGTGGTCTCCGCTGTTTGTCTTTATGAGTTGTATGCCCCAGATAGTGGTCATAATTTTAACCATTATCCTTGTGAATTGTTGAGAAGATCATTATAATAATGGCAGGACACCGATAAGGAGGAGCAAATGCAGACAATAGAGACTTATATCCCGATAACACAGGCGAAGGCAAAACTTTTGGATATGGTGCGGCAGCTACACGATACAGACGACACCATCGCAATAACAAAAAATGGAGTGCCGGAAGCTATCATGCTATCGATGAAAAAATTCGAAGGTTTTTTAGAGACTATCGATATTTTGGCCGATCCGGAAATGATGAAGCAGCTACAAGGTTCTGCTAAAGACGTAAAAGCCGGTCGTCTTATTGATATTGACGAGGCTTTTTAATGCCGTACAAAGTAATGATCACGGCTTACGCAAACAGGTCCGCCAAAAAATTCAATCCTGAAGTAAAAAAAGCAGCAAAAGCAGTCCTGAAAGAACTTGCCCAAAACCCTTATCTCGGGAAAGAGTTACAAGCTGAATTGAAAGGGTTCAGGTCATATAAATTTTTGAGGTATCGGATTATTTTTAAGGCCGACATTAAGGAAAAAATTATTGTTGTTTGGGCGATAGGCCACAGGCGTGATATCTACGAAGCCTTTGGAGAACACCTATTGGGTCTTTCAACCGAAGAAGATTAAAATAGCAATCTACTGTAAGTCAACATATCTTGGGGGCGTCAAGCTATCTCCCAATCACGCTGGCCAGGGCCTTGGAAAATTTGTTGCCCGCCCGGCATTACGTTATGCGTAAGCCCTCACAGGGTATGAATTTTCCGCTGACGTCGTGAGCCAGCATTTGTTATGGTAGGGTCATGGACACGACAGCACCTGTTTACCACAGATTCGGGGCCGGAGCTGCGACTGGCTGATGATATTTACGGAAATCGAAAGGTTTCATGGAATTTTTTGAATTCGCCGATGTGGCGACCACCCCGGAAGAGATCGTGGCCAGGCTCACCCTGGAGGCGCTGCCGGTTTTCTGTGACGCCATCGAGGCGGTGGAGGAGGGCGATTCGGACCTTGTCATCTATTTCCTGCACTGGGGCCGCTTTCACATCCGCCGGGAACAGGTGATGGGCGGGGTACGCTTCTCCGTGCCCGACTGTCCCAATGCCCTGGCCTGGACGGTGACCACCGGCTATCCGCCCTGCCCGGAGAAGATCGTTGTGCATGCCACCATCAACCGGACCGGCCACGATGACGAGTTTCTGGCCGCGATCGGCGCACTGCTGACCTCCTTGAAGGCTGGTCTTGAAGAGAAGCTGGCCTGCCGGGCCGCGGCGATCACTCCCCGTGCTTTTCAGACTCGTGACTGGCGGCGTTGATTTTCTGGCGTCATGTTTCTCCCGGCCGTGACGTGATTCACGCCAGACGGTCCCGCGGATTTTCGCCGATCATTTCGGCAAGCAGTGGTTCGACCTGGGCGGCAAAGCCGCTGCCCGCCTCTTCGTAGAGGTTGAAGGCGACCTGTGCCCCCGCTGCCTCCAACTCGGCGGCATCATCGGGGAACAGGGCGAGGGCGGCGATATAGCCGGTAAAATCCTTGTCGCGGATCTGTTTCAGGGCATGCATGTTGGCGTTGTGTTCCGGCATGGCCAGCAGCACCATGCGCAGATTGTCATGCCGGGCCCGGTGCCAGAAGTCCGGATCAGTGGCATCGCCATGCACGACCCGGCGTCCCTTGTTTCGGTGTTCCAGCACCTTGTTGGTATTGTTTTCAACGCCAATCGCCACCTTGCCGAAATCGCCGGTGAGGAAATCGTAGGCGCCGGTGCCGACGCGGCCCATGCCGAAAATCGCCACCACCGCCTCGCCCATATCGATGGGCTGTTCCTCCGGATGCCGTTGTTTTCGTTCAAATCTTTGCAGGCGTGACTGCAACAGATCAAAGAGACGATGGGATGCCTGATTAAGAGGAGCAGCCACCACAAAGGAAATGGAAAGGGCGATGGCGATGACGAGCATCCATGACGAATCCATCCAGCCATTGTTCACCCCCACCGCTCCGACAATCAGACCGAATTCGCTGTAGTTGGCGAGGCTCAGAGCGGCGAGCAACGATGATCTGGCCCGCAGGCGTAACGCGGTAAGCAGCAGGAAAAAAAAGGCTACCTTGAGGGGGATGAGCAGCACGAGGAGCAGGGCCAGGGCGACATCCCGCCAACCCGGCAAGCCGGCAAGGCCGATCTGGACAAAAAAACCGACGAGAAACAGCTCTTTGAGACTGAAGAGGTTGTCGGCAATTTCCGAGGCCCGTTTGTTGCCGGCCAGCAGCATCCCCAAGGCCAGGGCGCCGAGGTCCGGTTTGAGGCCGACCATTTCGAAGGAGGCGACGCCCAGGGCCAGGGCGGCGAAAAGTCCGAACATCGGCAGCAGTTCGCCATGGCCGCAGCGATTGAGAATGGTATAGATTGCCGGCCGCAGCAGCACCAGCAGGACAAGCATCGGCACGGCCCAGAGCGAAGGCAGTTTGCCGGTTGAGGCGGTAAGAAACAAAACCGCGAAGATGTCCTGCATGATCAGGATGCCGATGGCGGTGCGTCCATGCAGGGAAAGCATTTCTCCCTTTTCTTCGAGAATTTTGACGGCAAAGACGGTGCTGGAAAAACTGAGGGCAAAGGCGATGAGCAGGGCGCGCTGTGAATCGATATCGGCAAAGGCCTGCAAACCCAGTGACGACAGGAGAAGAAAGGTGAGCGCAAAGAGCAGAACGGTGATAATCGCATGGGCGCCGGCCCCGGCCCAGACTTCGGGTCGGGTCAGGTTTTTTATTTTCAGTTTCAGGCCGATGGTAAAGAGCAGCAGGGTTACGCCCAGGTCGGCGACAATGGAGATGGTGGGATCAGCCTTGATGCCGAAGGCGTAAAAGAGGAATCCGGCCCCCAAAAAACCGAGCAGAGGCGGCAGGCCGACCTGGCGCGCCAGAAAGCCCAGGAGGAAAGCGGTGGACAAGGTCAACGGGTAAGCGTCGATAACGCATTGATCTGTCATGATGTTTTCCAGTATTTTTTGTGTGGAAATGCGTGTTCAGCGGGTGGATGCAGGATTGGCTCTGCCCATTTCCCATATATCCGGCAAAAGTTCAAATCGCATCGTTCCAGCAGTCCGGTCTGTTCTTGCTGTCTCCTGCCCGGATCTCCGTTCACTCCCCTTGCAGGGTGGCCGGTTTGATGGTCTGTGGGCCATAGCGCTGGTTGATCCGGTCCATGGCGCTGTTTAAGTGGCGGCGGTCGATTGCCCGGCGATCGCCGAACAGATCGAGCTGGACCGGTGAATCGTCATCGGTCAGGTTTGAGACGGTAATGCCGACCAGGCGGACCGGTCTGTTGCCGGCCAGGGTGGCGGGCAGCAGGGCAAGGGCAGCCCGGTAGAGCGTCCGGCCATCATTGACCGGTTGCGCCAGGGTGATGCTGCGGCTTGTCGTGGTGAAATCGTGATACTTGATTTTCAGGGTGACGGTGCGGCCGGAGCATCTCTCGCGGCGCAGCCGCTCTCCTCCCTTTGTCGCGAGCCGCAACAGCTCCCGTTTGATCGCCGTAAGGTCGATGAGGTCGTGGGCAAAGGTCTCTTCATTGCCGATGGATTTGACCTCGTCAGTCGTCTCCACTGGCCGGGAGTCGATGCCGCGGGCGTGGAAGTACATGGCCCGCCCCTGTTTGCCGAATTTTTTCTCCAGAAAATCAAGGGAGAAGCGGGTGAGATCGCCGATGGTCCGCACCCCGAGCTGTTCGAGCAGCGGCACCGTTTTTTTCCCCACCCCCCACAGCCGGCCGATGACGAGCGGGGCGAGAAAACGTTCCTCCTCGCCATGGCCGACGATGGTCAGGCCATCCGGCTTGTTGCAGTCCGAGGCGATTTTGGCGACCAGCTTGCAGCTCGCGACCCCGGCCGAGACGGTGAGCCCGGTTTCCTCCCGGACCCGGCGCCGGATCATCGCGGCGATCTGTTCCGGCGGGCCGAAGAGGCGGTCGCAGCCGCTGACATCGAGGAAGGCCTCGTCTACTGAGAGTTGTTCCAGTATGGGCGAGTAGTCGGCGAAGATCGCCATGATCCTCTCCGACACCTCCCGATAGCGATGGATGCGCACCGGCAGAAAAACACCGTCCGGGCAGCGCTTGCGGGCAATAGCCATGGCCAGGGCCGAGTGGACGCCATACGCCCTGGCCTCGTAGGAGGCGGCGCAGACCACGCCGCGCTCGGCGTCGCCGCCGACGATGACCGGCCTGCCCTTCAGCTCGGGCTGGTCAAGGATTTCGACCGAGGCGTAAAAGGCATCCATATCGAGGTGAATGATGTGGCGCTGCATGGCGATCCTTTACTGGAACCAGCCTGATTTCCGGAGGTTGCCAGGTTGGTCGATGCGATCTAATGCCCCCCTCGGTGGCAATCGCTACACCGGTAATTCGGCAGACGGTGGTGCAGGTTGTTGCTGCGCGGGCTGCCTGTCACCGTGCTGGCGGGATGACAATTCAGACAGTTCCGCTCCACGGTCACCAGGTATGCGTTGCCGTCATCGGCCGGTTCGATGGCATGGCAGGACAGGCACTCATAGGTCGAATTGCCGGTGTCGTAGGGAACAATGCTCGCTGCCGGAATTGGTTGACCGACGAACAGGTGGTGTTTGTCGGGGTTCTCGTACTGGAGACGGGGAAAGCGAACAAGATCAGCGTGGCAGGCGAGGCAATCGACCTCGTCGTTGTCTCCCATACCGCCCCCCATCCCACCATCACTCCAGGAGCCGGAGGACGATCCACCACTCCAGGTTCCTCCCGATGAGCCTCGGGCGCCGGCATCAGTGGCGCTACAAAACACGATTGCTGAAAAGAGAATAACAGGTATCGTTGCCAGCAGCATTTTTTTCTTCATTTTATTTATGTCTCCCTGGTCATGGTGCATAACTACTCTGCTGTGTGCGCTTCGCGGTTGGTTTCTGCACGGGAAGCTGGCTCACTGGAGAAATGTTGCAATCTCTGCCTTTTTCCGCAACTCTTTTACATGTTCCAAACGCATTTTACCGGTGTACTTTTCCTGGAGGAATTTCCTGATAAAATCTTCCGTCTGTTCGACCGGGACATAGCCTGCGGCTTCTCTACTGTTGACCTGAATGATATGGTAGCCGAATTTCGTGGCAAAGACCTCGCTTGTCGAGCCTGGTTCCATGCTGAAGGCGATCTCGTCAAACTCCGAAGGCATGAATCCTTTTTCGATGAAACCGAGGCTCCCGCCCTGTTCTTTCGACATGCGGCAATCGGAGTGCTGGTCCGCTAACGTGGCAAAATTCTCGCCTGCGCGGATTTTGCCAGCGATCTCCGTGATTTTTATGCGCGCCGCATCCTTTTCAGGCTGTGGCGCGGCATCGGTGACCTGCACGAGAATATGCCGTACATCCACCCGTTCTTTTTTTCTGAATCCTTCCTTGTTCTGCTCGTAAAAGGCAAGAATTTCTTCCCGCGGCGGAGAAACGTGCAGAATGCCCTGTTTTTCCAGATAGGCGGAAAGCAGTATTTGTCTCTCCAGCGACGCGAGCAGGTCGTTTTCCGTCATCCGACGCATGTCGAGATAGCGGGTGAAACTCTCCGGTGTTTCATGTCGTTTTTTCAGGGCGTCCAGCTCCTCCATGGTCTTTTTTTTGGCATCCGCCGTATCCTGGCCGCGGATGGCCTGGGAGAGGAGCTCGTTGTCGATGAGTCGATCAAGGGCCTGATTGCGCAGGGTTTTCAACAGTTCCGGCGACGCATTTTTCATGCCGAATTTCGCGTACTTTTCCAGGTCCTTGTTCACTTCCCGGCGCAGTGCGCTTTCGCGGATCGGCTGACCGTTTATGGTGGCCACGATCGTGTCGCTCTGTGGTTCCGGGGTGGTGCCGGCGCGACAGCAGTCAGTGGAACCAAGCAGAACGGCGAGCAGGAAAGCACCCAGCAGGACTAGCGTGGTACTGGTTTTTTGAATGTGCATAGGGGACCTCTCTGTTTTGTTCGCCATGCCGAACGCTTTTTCCGGTTTGGAGGGAGGGGAAAAAGGTCGGCGCGGACGGTATTATTGCGTCAGTCATTTTCTCTGTTAATGATGATCGTTGCCGTGCCGCCGGGTTTGCCGATCGGCTGAAAAACGACATCATAGGTCGTCCCGTGCGCATCGAGCATGAACGTCACTTCTTCCGTCTCCTGCCGTTTGAAGTGCACCATTTCCGACAGATCGGAGCGCCGGGAACCTGACTCCAGGACAATCATGTTCACCCCGCGCAGCGAGCTGTTGCGGATTGTGATCTGAAACAGCTCCTCGGCAAGCGTGACGCTGGTGGCCCGATTGTCTCCTTTTCTCCGCGTAGTCAATTCGAGCACCAGGTAAGGGTCATCGTGGCCGGGAGGGCTCAGGGCGGCTGCCGCGTCAACCAGTCCGAATCCGTAAATTGGATCGTGGCCGGCCGCACCCAGGTCCCGAGCACTGTTTTGGAGCTGTTGGCGTAAATCGACATTGCTGATGACGCCGTCGTTGTTCACATCAGCCACGCCAGCCGAAAGAAGCAGGGCGGCGACTCCTGAAACGTGGGGGGCGGCCTGGGACGTGCCGCTTAATTCCGCATAGCCGTCGTCCGCTGCTGTCGAGGTGATGAGAACGCCGGGGGCGGTCAGCTCGATCGCCGTTCCGGTCGGGGCAAACCAGCCTTGCTGGTCTTCTCTGTCGGTTGCCGTGACGGCGATAACGGAATCGTAGGCAGCCGGATAGGTAACCGTGTTGCCGTTTCCGGCGGCGGCCACCAGCAGGACGCCGGCCTGGTATGCCGTTGCGCAGGCATCCTCCAGCGCTGCCGTATGAGGGCCGCCAATACTGATATTGACAATGTCGATATCATTGTCCACCGCCCAGTCGATGCCGGCGATGATCCAACTCAACAGGCCGAATCCGGCGCCATCCAGCACCTTGACTCCGTAGATCGCGGTATTGGGGGCCACGCCGACGCACCCGCTGCCGTTGGCGGCAGCGGCAATGATCCCTGCCACATGGGTGCCATGGCTGTTCCAGCTGTCATCAAGGGGGTCGCTGTCGTTAAAGACAAAATCCCAACCCCCCTGATAATTTTCGGCAAGTTCCGGGTGGTTGTAATCAATGCCGCTGTCCAGAACAGCGACCCGCACCCCCGCCCCCGTGATACCGTCGCTGTGGGCGATTTCGCCGCCGATGTGCGCCACCCCCCAGGAGTTGAGGTATTCTTCTGGGGATGCGGCAGCATTGATGGGCTCGATTACCTGGTACAGCGTATCTTCGACAACATATTTTACGGCGGGATTTTTTCGCAGTTCCGCCATTTTCTGATCGGACAGGGTGGCGGTAACTGCTTTCAGATGGCGGAATTTACCCGTGACCCTGCCGCCGTGACCGCGCAGCAGGCTTTCCGCCTGCGCGCCCGGTTTGCCATGAAAGCCGACGATGACGGAACGTTCCCCGGCCCGGGCCGGGGAGGGGGGGCAGCAGAGGACCAGCATGACAACCGGCATGATGGCCGCGGCAAGACGACGTAAGAATTTATTCAAAGTGGACATCGGGTTCCCTCGTGATGGCGATAAGAAGTGCATTCTGTTCATGTTTCTGCTCCGGCATGATGAGGAAGACCGACTCTTATGCCTGCCTGCCCCGCGCCCGTCCGGCGAATAGACCGGCCAGGCCGCTGGCCAGAAGCAGCATGGTGGCGGGTTCCGGCACCGGATCGACGTGAATGGCGGCGGCAGCAACGGTTGCGGTGAAAAAATCGCCCTCTTCATCGCCGAGATCAGCGTATGCAAAAGCGACTGAACCGGCGCCCGGTCTCAGGGCCGTGAACGACAGGGTAGCCAGGGTGAGGGCAGTGGAGGAGGTGCTGAATTGGTCGGCGAAAAAGGCATCATTCGTAAAAATAAGCGAAGTTGCCATGAGATTGGCCACGCCGTCGTCGTAGTTGCCTCTACTTCCATCGAACGTGTCGCCGGCGGCGACATCCCCCAGAGCGTTGCTCAGTTCATACGAGGTAAAGGAGAGGATGGCAGGGTTGAAGCTGATGTCAAGATCGAATGCGCTGATCGTATCGGCATCGGCCATGTCGGCGAGGATGACATCGAGGGTGAAGAGGTCGCCGGTGAAAACCGAAGAGGACGCCGGGCTAAGTGACAGGGATGCCGCCATGGCCGGAACACTGAACAGGGAAAGAGCGGCAAAGGCCGCAACGCGGCTGAATGATATCATCAATTTCATTGTAGTTGTTCCAATGGTCATCTGGTTGATAAGGAAAAAATGCCGCGCAGGAAGCCAATCGACCGCTGGCGGCAGTGTCAGGTTCGGTGAGAAATCGTCACAAGCTGTTCCTCCATCGCTCCACGCCGATGGAGGAACAGCGATTGCAGTGAAAAAAAGACATGCAATACGTCAGCGGAGGTCAAACATCTGCTTTATCAAAAAAGGCGATGCCGGGCCCTTCCGGTCTTTTTTCTCCTGATGGTGTTCACTGTCGGGTGAATCGGTTGACGTCGCTGCAACTGACGCCATCCACAGCAGAACCAGTTTCCGGGTGTCAAGGACGGTAATCTTGCCGTCGTTGTCAATATCACATTCAGGACATTCAGCGACCGGGCGACGGACGAATTGAAAGAGGATCGACAGATCCTCCTTGTCGATGACGCCATCATTGTTCAAGTCGCCAATGATCTCTTCCGGATTACAGGTTGAATTGTCGCCGCCGCAGACCCCGCAGTCATCAACCACAGCCGAGCCGCCGAAGACGCCGGCGCAATCCTGCGTGCAGTCGTTGGCGGGATCGGTGTCACAGACGCCGCAGTTGTCGACGGTGGCAGAGCCGCCCCAGACGCCGTTGCAGTCTGCGGTGCAGTCGTTGGCCGGATCGGCGTCACAGACGCCGCAGTTATCGACGGTGGCAGAGCCGCCCCAGACGCCGGCGCAGTCCTGCGTGCAGTCGTTGGCGGGATCGGCGTCACAGGTTCCGCAGTTGTCGAGAGTGGCGGTGCCGCCCCAGACGCCGTTGCAGTCTGCGGTGCAGTCGTTGGCCGGATCGGCGTCACAGACCCCGCAGTTGTCGAGAGTGGCAGAGCCGCCCCAGACGCCGGCGCAGTCCTGCGTGCAGTCGTTGGCCGGATCGGCGTCACAGGTTCCGCAGTTGTCGAGAGTGGCAGAGCCGCCCCAGACGCCGTTGCAGTCTGCGGTGCAGTCGTTGGCGGGATCGGTGTCACAGACGCCGCAGTTGTCGAGGGTGGCAGAGC
>JBMONN010000013.1:0-20080 GCA_049323935.1 Thermodesulfobacteriota bacterium | reverse complement strand
CTGCGGGCCAGAGCGATGATCGCCTTGATAATGGCGGCGTCATTGGGATCGGTGGTGATATCCATAATGAAGCTGCGATCGATTTTGAGTGCGTCAAGGGGAAAACGTTTGAGATAGCTCATGGAGGAGTAACCGGTGCCGAAATCATCAACCGAGAGGCTGACACCGATCTCCTTGAGGCGTACCAGGGTCTCGTTGACCTGATCGACGTTCTGCATGATGGAGCTTTCGGTCAGCTCGAGTTCGAGACCGGAGCCGTCGATGCCGCTCTGCCGCAGGGCCTGCTGTACCACCGGAATCAGACTCAGCTGTTTAAACTGCAGGCCAGAGATGTTGACCGCCACCCGCAGTCCTTGCAGCCCTTCATCCCGCCACTGCCGCACCTGCCGGCAGGCCTCGTTGATCACCCATTCGCCCATGGGGAGGATGAGTCCCGACTCCTCGGCAATGGGAATAAACAGAGCGGGTGTCACCAGTCCCATCTCCGGATGGAGCCAGCGGACCAATGCCTCCAGTCCGGCCAGCCGGCCGGTCCGCAGGTCGATCTTGGGTTGATAATAGAGGACCAGTTCATTTCGCTCCAGTGCTTTTTTCAAGGCGGTTTCAATGTTCAACCGCTCCATGGCCCGGCTGTTCATCTGATCGGAAAAAAACTGGAAGGTATTCCTGCCGTTTTCCTTGGCATGGTACATGGCGACATCGGCGTTGCGCAGCAGGGTATCGACATCATCCCCGTCACTCGGGTAAATGGTGATGCCGATGCTGCCCGACACATAGACTTCCTGGCCGGCGATTCTGATCGGCCGGCTGAGCAGCTCAAGGATACGGCTCGCCACCCGGGCGGCATGTTCCTCCTCGGCGATGGAGGTCAGCAGGATGGTAAATTCGTCCCCGCCGAGCCGGGACAGGGTGACCCCGGGTTTTTTCGGAAAACAGGCCTTGGCAATAATATCGGAGGAGCGCACACTGTCGCCGAGACAGGTAGCGATTTCCTTAAGCAGCTTGTCGCCGGCGCTGTGACCCAGGGTGTCGTTGATCCGCTTGAAACGATCGAGATCGAGATAGAGGAGGGCGACCTTGCAACCGTCGCGCTGGGCGCTGAACAGGGCCTGGCCGGCGTATTCCAGGAAAAGCTGGCGGTTGGGCAGACCGGTCAGCGAGTCATAGTGGGCGAGGAAACGGATCTTTTCCTCGGCCGTAATCCGCTCGGTGATGTCCTGCACGGTGCCGTGCATGCTGACCACCGCCCCCTGGGAGTCGTGGACGACATCGGCCTGCTCATGGACGGTGCGTAAAGAGCCGTTCGGCTGGATAATGCGGTAATCGATACTGTAGGGTGTCTTGTCGACCAGGGCCTTTCGTACCGTTATCTTCACCCCATCCTGCTCGTCAGGATGGACACAGGACAGAAACATCTCGTAATCCGTTTCACTCTGCTCGGGATCGAGCCCGAAAATACGGTACATTTTCTCGGAAAAGAAAAAACTGCCCTTGTCCCGGTCCCAGTCCCAGCTGCCGAGACTGGCAATATCCTGGGCGATGGAAAGCCGTTTTTCACTGCGCCGCAGATTGCAGAAGGCCCGGCTGGCCCGCAGCAGATAGCGGACCCGGTGGGCGAGCAGCGGCCAGTTGACCGGTTTGGTAATAAAATCAGTGGCACCGGCCTCAAAAGCTTTCTGGATGGACTCATAATCGTCGAGCCCGGTGACCAGGACAATGGCGATATCCTGACCGCCGGCGGATTTCCGCATTTCGGCACAGGCGGTAAAGCCATCCATGTGCGGCATCTTGACATCCATCAGGACCAGATCAGGGGAAACGCGCTCAAAAACGTTCAAGGCCTCCAGCCCGTCAGCCGCCTCGTGAATGACCAGTCCGGCATCATGCAGAGATTGGCGCATGAGCAGGCGTTGGGCAATATCATCATCAACGATGAGCACAACCGGCTGCCCTTCGATCTCTTTACTCTTATCCATCGTCTTTTTTCTCCAGCTCTTTCTCCAGGGCGGCGACCACGTTCCGGTACAAGGCATCGAGATGATCAAGATAGGCAACAGCCTCGGCAGCCCGGTTCTCACGGCCGAACTCTTCAAGCTTGCGACAGAGTCCGGCGAGATCGGTGGCGCCGAGATTGGCGCTGCTCGTCTTGAGACTGTGCGCCGCCTCGCAGAGGTCCACGCCATTACCGCGTTCCACCGCCTGGCGGACAGCTCTCAGTATTTCCGGAGAATTCTCCATGTACAGATGAATAATCCGGTCCAGGACCGACGGCGTTCCGGGGCTATTCATGGATTTGATCATATCGAGCCGCTCCCGGTCAAGGAGGAAATGATCAGCAGCATCGCCGGACGGCCTTTCCGGTGCCTCCGGGACAGGGGGCTCTGTCACGCGCATTCGACCGGGCAGCCAGCGGCTCATCGCCTGTTGCAGATCAGACATATAAAAAGGCTTGCTGAGATAATCATTCATGCCCGCCTCACGGCACTCCTCCTTGATGCCGGACTGGACATCTCCGGTCAGGGCAATAATCGGCACCCTTTTGCCGCCGCCGCGCCCCACCTCGATGCCGCGGATCTCAAGGGAAGCGGCAAAGCCGTCCATTTCCGGCATATGACAGTCCATCAGGATCAGGTCGAACTCCTGACGGGAAAAAACATTCACTGCCTGGCGACCGTTTTCGGCGACCTCAACCCGACAACCCATGTGCTGCAGCATTTCCCGTGCGACATCCTGATTGACCGCGTTATCTTCAACCAGCAGGACCGTGGCATCACAGCTGACATGTTCGGAAGAAAAAACAGCACCGCTGTTGGCAGGTTCGTCTTCCTTATTCAAAACCTTTTCCAACAGATTAATGAGACAGTCAAAGAGCAGGCTCTGGCGAACAGGCTTGCTCAGATAGAGATCAACCCCGGCCTGGGAGGCCTTCAAAGCCTCTTCGTCGAAGGGCGCGGAACTGAGCATGACCAACAGGAGATTTTTCCGGTTATATTCGGCCCGAATCCGCCTCGTCAGCTCGATGCCGTCCATCTCCGGCATGTGCCAGTCAAGCAGGACAATATCAAAAGGTCTTCCCGTTTCCCCGGCCCTGGCCAGAAGCTGCAGGGCGACGTTGCCGTCCTCCGCGCTCTCGCTGCTCATACCCCAGGAGCGCACCTGATTCTTCAGGATGGCACGATTCAGGGGATTATCATCGACAATGAGCACCCGTAGACCAAGGAGATTCTGCATAAGCTGCTCATCGTCCTCCACCTCATCGGGCAGCCGCCGCAGAGAGACCCTGAACCAGAAGGTGGAGCCCCGGCCCGGCTGACTGACGACGCCGATATCGCCACCCATCAGCCCCACCAGCTTCTTGGAGATGGCAAGACCAAGGCCGGTGCCGCCGTATTTGCGGGTGGTGGAACTGTCCGCCTGGGAAAAGGCATCGAAAATCCGCTCCCGGATCTCCTGGCTGATCCCGATGCCGGTATCCTCCACGGCAAAAAGAAAGGTCACCTCCTGGTCATTTTCACTGACAACCTCGACCCGCAGGAGCACCTGACCGACCTCGGTGAATTTCACCGCGTTGCTGAGCAGGTTGACAAGGATCTGCCGCAGACGGTTCGAGTCCCCGGCAAAGAGCCGCGGCATGGCAGCCGGCAAGACCGGAATCAGCTCCAGCCCCTTGAGATGAGCGGCCTCGGCCATCATTTCCGCCGTGTCCTCCACCAATTCCCGCAGGTCAAAGGAGTGTTCCTCCAGCTCCAACTTGCCGGCCTCGATCTTGGAAAAATCGAGGATATCGTTGATGACCCCCATAAGGGAATCAACCGCCCGCTGGATGGTCTGGGCAAAACGGAGTTGCCGGTTGTTGAGTCCGGTACCGCGCAGCAGCTCGGTCATGCCGAGAATGCCGTTCATCGGCGTCCGGATCTCATGGCTCATGGTGGCAAGAAATTCGCTTTTCGCCCGGCTGGCGGCCTCGGCCGCTGCTTTCGCCTTTTCCAGATCAGTGACCACCAGCTCCAGCTCCCGGTTGGTGCGGGACAGTTCCTCGGTCCGCAGTTCCACCATTTTCTGCAGAGAGGAGCTGTACCCCTGCAACTTTCTGTCCCGACTCTGAATCTCGCTCAGCATGGCGTTGAAATGATCGATCAGGACGCCAAATTCGTCATTGCCTTGTTTCGCGACCCGGACGGAATACTCTTCACCGCCGGCCACCTGCCGCATGGACTCCATCAGCTCACGCAGGGGCGCGGTGAAGAGGGTATGGAGTCGGGCGGCAATGGCCATGACGACGAACAGGGTTACCGCGGCAATGGCGAAAACAACATAAATATAGGCGTTGAGCCGCCGTTTCATCTGACCTCGGTCGTCAACGAGATAGACGGCTCCCACTGTCTCATTGTTTATCAGCAGTGGCCGCACAACATGCAGATAACCGCCGGAATTAATGACGAGCCCGCCGTTTTTTTTAGCCAAATCAACGATCTGTCTCGTATCAGGAAACATCCTGCCTATCGCCGCCGCCCCGACGGCAGCATCCTCGCCGCCCCGGTCATAACGGCTGAAAACACCGCCTTGCCGGTCATAGAGCACCGCAGCGACGATATCTGATTTCAGTTGCAGGGAACGGAGGGCTTCCGCGCCGCCGGCATAGTCTCGGGTAACGACCGCAGTGACGCTGTTGGCGGCGATGATGTCAGCCATGGTGCTGACCTGGGAGGTGAGAAAACGATTGGCAGTCTTTTTTTCGTAAAGATAGAGAGACGAAGAAATAAAAAGCAGCCCGGCACCGGCGGCCAGACCCATCAGGACAAAAAATTTTGTTTTGATGGAAATATCGCGAAATTTCCGCACGCACAACTCCCTTCCGACAGATAATCGGCAGCGCTGGACCGGCCCAGTCGCCGGCAACAGGCATGAATATTTTCAGGCAGAAGAGTGATAAACTGCCACGAAATATTATAGCAGCAGGGAACAGAGCCAAACAAGCGTTTCCATGGTTTACGACGAAAACAATTGACGATTTTAAATATCCTTTTACAATCGGCCCTGAAAATATGCCCGTGCCGTGATGACGGCAATGATCTCCACCCCGCGACCACACTGTGCCGGAAGCAGCTTCCGGCGCCGCCGATCAGGAGAAACTGCGATGCCCAGCCAGGGGACTTCACCCCGCCGCCTGACACTGGTGACAACCACCTGTTTTCTTCTCTTTTTTCTGGCCGGCTGCATCATCCCCGCCACCCCACCGGTGCTGCCGCTCAATCCCCCTGTCGGATTCAGCGCCACCGGCCAGCAGCCCCTCCCGGATAAATGGTGGCATGTCTTTGCCGATGAAACACTCAACAACCTGATCGAACGGAGCCTCACCGACAATTTCACCTTGAGCATGGCTCGCGCCCGGCTGGAACAGGCCCGGGCGGTGGCCGGCAAAAGCGGGGCCGAGCTTCTGCCGGCAGTCTCCACCGAGGCGGCGCTTGCCCGCAGCGCCCAGCGTTTTTCGGAGACGGGGGAGAGCACATTCACCACCTCCTCCCTCGGTCTTGCCGCGGGTTACGAAATCGATCTCTGGGGTCGTCTCCGCGCCAATGAATTCGCCACCCGGCTTGACCTGCAGGCCGCACACGAAGATTTGCAAACCGTAGCCGTGACCCTGTCCGCCGAGGTGGCGATTACCTGGTACCGCTTCCTGGAACAGCAGGGGCAGATCGCCCTGCTGCGCCGGCAGATTGTCACCAACGAAAAGGCCCTCGACCTGGTGAGCCGCCAGTTCGGCAGCGGCCAGGTACCGGCAACGGATGTGCTGCAGCAGCGCCAGCTCCTGGAGGGAGCGCGGGCCGCCCTGATCGAGGCGGACACCGGCCGCCAGCTCCTCGTCCACCAGCTGGCCGTGCTGAGCGGTGATGATCCTCTCTCTTTTTCACCGCCGTCCGGGACGGAACCCGCCACACTGCCGCCGCTGCCCGCAGCAGGTCTGCCGGCAGACCTGCTGCGGCGCCGGCCGGACGTCCGCAGCGCCTCGTTTCGCCTGCAGGCCGCTGATCAACGAATCGCTGCGGCGATTGCCGACCGTTTCCCCCGCATCAGCCTCACTGCCGGGGCTAAAACAAACGGTGAACCACGCCAGCTTTTTTCCAACTGGCTGGCAACCCTGGCCGGCAACCTGGCCGCCCCCCTGCTGGACGGCGGCCGGCGCGCCTATGAGGTGGACCGAACACGGGCCGTTGCCGATGAAGCCCTGCTCAGCTATGGTCAGACCATCATTTCCGCCATCCGGGAGGTGGAGGACGCCCTTTCTAGCGAAAACCAACAGCGCCGCTTGCTGGAAAATATTGAAAGCCGCCTCACCCTGTCCCGTCTGGTTACAAAGCAGACCAGGGAGCGCTATATCCACGGCGCCATGGAATTTCTCCGTTTTCTTATTGCCCAGCTCAACGAGCAGGAGCTGGAACGCGGTCATCTGCGGGCGCGGCGCGAACTGATCGAGGCGCGCATCACCCTCTGTCGCGCCCTGGCCGGGGGATGGAAAATTGAGGACAATCCGCCCGACCATCAGGCATTCCGCCAGCACCACTGACCTTTTCAACGCCGAACTCCGAACCATGGACGATCATCTTTCCAGCAAAAAGAACCTGACTATTTTCGCCCGCATTGTCATCATTATCGCCATCCTGGCCTGCGCCGTGACAATCGCCGGCTACTGGCTGAAAAACCGCCCCCGGGCCGAGCGCAGGATACCGGAAGCCAAACCTGCCCTGGTCCGCACCATGGAACTTTATCGCGTTGATCACCAGGCCACGGTGCGCGCCATGGGCACGGTGGTGCCGTCCCAGGCCATCGAGCTGGCCGCTCGGGTTGGCGGCACCGTTGTCCGGCTTGCTCCGCACTTTCTGCCGGGCGGTCGTTTCAGCGCCGGCGAGGAGATGCTCCTTCTTGACCCGGCGGATTACAAACTGGCGGTGGAGCAGCGCCGGGGCGACGTGGTCAGGGCTGAGTACGAGCTCAGTCTCGAACAAGGCAGACAGGAAGTGGCCCGCCGTGAATACGAACTGCTGGGCGAGATGGTGGAAGTGGCCAAGGAGGCCCTGGTCCTGCGGGAACCGCACCTGAAAGCGGCGCAGGCAGCCCTTCTTGCCGCCCGGGCAGCCCTGGCCAAAGCGGAACTCGATCTGGCCCGCACCCGGGTCATTGCCCCTTTCAACGGTGTCATCGAAAAAAAATATGTGGGTCAGGGCTCCCAGGTCGCGGCCGGCACCACCCTGGCGTCGCTGGTTGACACCGATGCATACTGGCTGGAGGTCTTTCTGCCGCAGGACCAGCTCAGCTGGCTGTCCCTGCCCGATGCCGCCCGCAGCGACGGCCGGTCGGTTCGGATATACAACCCCACGGTCTGGGGTCCGGACGCCTTCAGGACCGGCACGATCAAATCGGTAGCACCCGCGGTTGACCCGCAGAGCAAAATGGCCGGACTGCTGATTGCCATTGCCGATCCTCTCTGTGTCAACGACAAAAACACCCACAAGCCCCGACTGGCCCTCAATGCCTTTGTTTCCGCAGAAATCGCCGGAAAATTGCTGCGCGGCGTCTATGCCATTCCCCGTGACGCCTTGCGGGAGGGCCGCACCGTCTGGATCGTCACCCCCGACAACCGTCTCGATATCCGCCCGGTCACCATCATCTGGAGCGAAGAGAAGATGGTGTTTGTCAGCGCTCGCCTGACCGACGGCGACCAGCTCGTCACCAGCGCCCTGGCCGCGCCGGTGCAGGGCATGGAAGTACGCAGGGAAACAGGGCAATCCTCGGCGGAGAGTCGCTGATGGCCGCCGCTTCCTCGCGACAAAACAGCGGCGCCATCGCCTGGATGGCTGGCCACACTGTGGCCGCCAATCTGCTCATGATCGCCTGCCTGGTCGGCGGATTTCTTTTTCTGAAATCCATTCGCCAGGAAGTTTTCCCGGAATTTGAAATGGACATGGTCCGGGTGACTGTCCCCTATCCCGGCGCCAGCCCGGACGAGGTGGAAACCGGCATCATCCTGGCCATCGAGGAGGCAATCAGCGCCCTCGACGGCATCGACGAAATCAGATCCACCGCTGCCGAGGGCATGGCAACGGTCGTCGTCGAGGCCCTGGCCGGCACCGACATGAACAGACTCGGTCAGGACGTCCAGAGCGAAATCGACCGCATCACCACCTTTCCGGAGGATGCGGAACAGCCCCAGGTCCGGGTGCAGACCAGCAAAAGAAGAACGATCTCCGTCGTCCTCTCCGGCCCGGCGTCGCCCTCTTCCCTGCATGAACTGGCTGAACAGATGCGGGATCGACTGCTGCAGGATCCGAAAATCACCCAGATCGACCTTGCCGGCGTACGACCGCTGGAGATCAGCGTCGAGATTTCCCAGGAAAATCTGCGCCGGTACGGGCTGACCATCGACGCCCTCGCCCAGCGCTTACGAAACGCGTCCATCGACCTGCCGGGCGGCGCCATCAAGACCCGGGGCGGCGAAATCCTCATCCGCGTCACGGAACGACGCGATTTCGGCCGGGAATTCGCCCGGCTGCCGATCATCACCGAAGCGGACGGCAGCCGGCTGACCCTTGAACAAATCGCCACGGTCAGCGACGGCTATCAGGACACCGACTATTACGCCACCTATAACGGTAATCCGGCAGTCATGCTCAACGTTTACAGCGTCGGCGACCAGACCCCCATCGAGGTGTCGGCAACGGTCCGTCGCCATATTGCCGAGGTGCGACCGGAACTGCCCGACGGCATAAAGCTCGATGTCTTGAGCGATCGCTCGGAGATGTTCGCCCAGCGCATCGATCTGCTGCTGCGCAACAGCGCCATGGGCCTTATCCTTGTCCTCCTCTCCCTGTCCCTTTTTCTCGAATTGCGGCTGGCCTTCTGGGTGATGATGGGCATCCCCTTTTCCTTTATGGGCTCTTTTTTCTTCCTGCCGCTGCTCGGCGTTTCCATCAACATGATCTCGCTGTTTGCCTATCTCATCGCGCTGGGCATCGTGGTGGACGACGCCATTGTCGTTGGTGAGAACATCTATCATCATCGCCAGCGCGGCCTTTCCCCACTGGCCGCGGCCATCCGGGGGGCCCGGGAAATGGCCACGCCGGTTTCCTTTTCCATTCTCACCAACATCGCCACCTTCATGCCCCTCTATTTCATTCCGGGCACGGACGGCAAAGTTTTCCGGGTCATTCCCCTGGTGGTATGCACCGTTTTCATCGTTTCACTGCTGGAAAGCGTCTTTGTGCTGCCGGCCCACCTTGCCAATCTGCCGGACAAGGCAAGAGGACGCTGCAACGCCTGGCTGCATGGTGTCCAGCAGCGCTTCAGCGCCGGCTTTCTCCACTGGGTGCACTCCGTTTATGCCCCTTTTCTCAAGCGGGTCCTTGCCTTTCGCTATATCACCACCGCCATTGCTCTGGCCGTGCTCATCCTCACCCTCACCTATGCAATAAGCGGACGAATGGGGCTTGAGATGTTTCCCAAGGTGGAGTCGGACTTTGCCCGGGCAACCCTGACCATGCCCTATGGCGTTGCAGTGGAGCGGACCGCCGCGGCAACGCAACGTCTGATCGCCGCTGCCCGGCAAACCGCTGAGGAAACCGGCCGGGCCGCGGAACTGGTTGAGGGCATTTTTGCGGAAATCGGTGAAGACGGGGCGAACAGGGCGGAGGTTACCGTTTATCTCACCGACCCCGACAGACGCGACGCCATTCTCTCCACAGCCCTTTTTGCCGATCGCTGGCGCGTCCTGACCGGCGAGATTGCCGGCATCAAAGCGCTGCGTTTCGAATCCGACGCCGGTGGTCCCGGTTCCGGCCAGGCCCTGACCGTTGAACTCAACCACCGCAGCCTGCAGATCCTCCGTGAGGCGAGCGGCAAACTGGCGACCGGTATGTTGCAGTATCCTATTGTCAAGGATGTGGATGACGGCTTCACCCCTGGGAAAGAACAGCTCGATTTCACCCTGCTGCCGGCGGCGCACAGCCTCGGCCTCACCGCCCGGGAGATCTCCCGCCAGCTCCGCGGCTCCTTTTACGGCGCCGAGGTACTGCGTCAGCAACGGGGCAGAAACGAACTGAAGATCATGGTCCGGCTGCCGGAAGAACAGCGAAGCTCCATCGCCGGCATCGACGATCTTTTTGTCTTCACCCCGTCCGGCCGGGAAGTCCCCCTGCGGGATGTTGCCGAAATTAGCCGGGGACGGGCCTATACCGAGATCAATCGCCGCAACGGACGTCGAGTGGTGCAGGTCCAGGCCGATGTCACCCCGCGCAGCAGGGCGGGTGAGGTTTTAAACGATCTGCAGCACACCCTGCTGCCCCGGCTGGAGGCCGAATATCCGGGCCTGCGTTACAGCTTCGAAGGACGCCAGGCCGATATGCGGGAAAACATGGCCAACCTCAAGACAGGATTCTTCATGTCCATGCTGGTGGTCTTTTCCATGCTGGCCATCCCCTTCCGCAATTATGTCCAGCCCCTCATCGTTATGACCGCCATCCCGTTCGGCATCATCGGTGCCATTTACGGCCACCTGCTGCTCGGCTACTCATTAAGCATCATGAGCATGATGGGAATCGTCGCCCTCTCCGGCGTGGTGGTCAACGATTCCCTCGTTCTCATTGTCCGGGCCAACGAACTGAAAGACATGGGTGACCGGCAGCCGGTCCACGTCATCCTCGAGGCGGCGATCCAGCGATTTCGGCCCGTCATCCTCACCACCCTCACCACTTTCGGCGGTCTGGCGCCGATGATCATGGAAAGCTCCCGGCAGGCCCGATTTCTCATTCCCATGGCCATTTCTCTCGGTTTCGGCGTGCTGTTTGCCACACTCATCACCCTGGTGCTGGTGCCATCCCTGTATGTGATCGTCGAGGATATCCGCACTCGCTTCCGCCGCGCCGGATAATGGAACCGTCGTCTTGCCGCAACAAGGCACGGCTATTGCAGAACACATCCTCACTTTCATGCGGCAAACTGTCACACCCTCTTTTCTTCAACCCAGAATCCTGATAAAGTGATGCGTCAGCAAACAGATTGTTCCGGCACCCCGCTGCCGCCCCTCCCTTGTCCCGTCGGCGTCGCCCGGCAGCGACACGAGGTCCGCACCATGAAAAAATTTTTACGCTTCTCTCTGGAAGAAAAAATGGTGCTCGGCTATCTGCCGGTCATCCTCGTCATCATCGCCATAGCCGCTGTTTCCCTGCATGGCCTGCACAAGATGAATCGGATCAATGACGCCATCCTGACCGGCGACACCGAGCTGATCCAGCTTGCCGGACAAATGGCCGATACCCTGCTGGCCCAGGAAGGTTATGGCCGTCGCTTCCTCATCCTGCGCAGTGATGAGATGCGGCAGATGTTCGAC
Source organism: Thermodesulfobacteriota bacterium (assembly GCA_049323935.1). Taxonomy (GTDB): domain Bacteria; phylum Desulfobacterota; class Desulfobulbia; order Desulfobulbales; family SURF-16; genus DB1. The sequence goes on along the minus strand of JBMONN010000013.1, from coordinate 8,700 downwards.
CGCAAAAACGATGATTTCAAAAATCTGACTGCCCGGTTGGCCACCCTGCCGAAGGACAAGGGCCTTCCCCTCGCCCGGCTGATCGCTGCTCATGACGGATTCGTCGCCTTTTACTACGAGGAGTTCAAGAGGGAGGAGACGACGGAGGATGCCGAAACGACAGGGCGTGACCCTCTCCACAAAAATCGTCTCGACGAACTGCTGGGACTCCTCGCCACCATTGAAAAGATCGGCACCAACAGCCGCCAGGAAAAAATGGAACGGTTCGGCGACATCGGCGCCTCCATCTTCCGCACCACCCTGCTTCTTTCCCTTTTGGGCATCACCATCGGATTGGGGACGGCGATGGTCATCACCCGCGGCATCGCCAGGTCGGTCCGCCGGTTGAAGGCACACACCGAGTTTGTCTCCCAGGGCAGGTTCGACCAGCGAGCGGAGATCGACAGCGAAGACGAACTCGGCGATCTGGCCAGGGCATTCAACGCCATGACCCGCCGACTCGGCATGCTGGAGTCGATGTATATCGATTCCAGCCCCCTGACCCGCCTGCCGGGCGGCCTGGCCATTGAAAACATCCTTAAGCAGCGGCTGGAGGAACACCAGCTGCTCGCCTTCTGCATGATGGATCTGGACAACTTCAAATCCTTTAACGATCGCTACGGATACGCCCGGGGCAACGAGGTGATCAAGGCCGCCGCCGAAATCATTGTCAGCGCGGTGAGTGGCCATGGCCAGCGGGATGACTTTGTCGGCCATATCGGCGGGGATGATTTTGCCATCATTGTCAGGCCGGACCGCGTTGTCGCAATCTGCGAAACGGTGATTCGCGAGTTCGACCGCCGGGTTCTTTCCTTTTACAGCAACGAAGACCGCGAACGCGGTTACATCGTCGGCCGCACCCGTCAGGGCATGGAAATCCGCTTTCCGATCATGACCATCTCCATTGCGGTGGTGACCAACGAACATGCCCGGCAGATGAATCATATCGAAATCTCCGAGATCGCCGCGGAACTCAAGGAACATGCCAAATCCCTGCCCGGCAGCGTTTACGTCGTCAACCGGCGCAAAGAACAACCGACCGACAGCGAACAATGCGATCGCTTTGTTCCGCGGGTGATAAAATAAAAGAAGTGCCTAAAGTACTTGAAGTGCCTAAAGTACTTAAAGTACTTAAAGTGCCTAAAGTACTTGAAGTTGCGGTACGCATCTGATCAGATAACACCTTTAACTTTAGGCACTTTAGGCACTTAAGGCACTTTAGGCACTTAAGGCACTTTAGGCACTTAAGGCACTTAAGGCACTTAAGGCACTTTTAATAATCTCCAAGGAAAGACCCGTTCATGACATCAAGGATTCTCGTCATCATCCTGCCAGCCGCCCTGCTCCTGCTGAGCGGCTGCGCCGGCCGCCAGCCGCAGCCCGACCCGCTCGATTATTATCTTGCCCTCTCCGGTCCGCAGATCAGCGCGGAAATCGAGGGGCTGGAAAAAAATCTCGCTGCCAATGATTCCCGGCCGGCCGAGGCGCCTGCGCCGGAATACGTTTATCATCTCGCCATGCTCTATTCCCACGTCAACAACCCGGCGCCGGACTACGGCAGAGCGGCAGAACTCCTGGACAACTACATCGCCGGCCTGCCCCACGGCCCCAAAAAATATCGGTTGCTCCACCCCCTTGGTCTGCTGCATGTCATCGACCACAACCGCCTGACAGAAGAGCAGTTCCGAAAACTGGAAGAGGAACGGGAATCCCTGCTTGCAGACCGGCAGTTCCTGGAAAGCGACAATGCCGCCCTCAAAAAAGAAGGCGCGGCCCTGCGTCGCACGGTCGATCGCCTGAAAAAAGAAAACAAAAAGATGAAAAACAGCATCGAACAGCTGAAAATGCTCGATCTGACCCTGGAGGAAAAAAAACGGGCCATCCAGTAAGCGACGTGAGAGGATAAGACCCCCTTTTTCCGGCTTGACAAAGAGTTTCTCCGGTTATACACCGAAAGAAAGAGAAACTGTCAGACAAACCAGAACCGACACAACCGCCCCTGCGCCGGTTGCCCCATCCGCCACCCCATGCCGTTGAAAATCCTCGTCGTTGACAACCATCCGGTGATGCTCACCCTGCTTTCCCGTTATCTGGCGGGTCGAGGACATCTCGTCCGCACCGCGGAAGACGGCATCACCGCCCTCGACATCCTTTCCGTCTTCAGCCCGGATCTCATCTTCCTCGACCTCATCATGCCCGGCATCAGCGGCAAAAATCTCTGCCGGATCATCCACGGGGATGTGAACTTTTCCCATACCCGCATCGTTATCCTGTCGGACGCCGTCGTCGAAACGGATGAAGACATGACCGCCTGGGGTGCCTCCGCCTGCATCGCCAAAGGCCCCTTCGCCCTGGTCGCCACCCATGTTCAGGCCATCCTCGACAGACTCGAAAACCGGGAACCCCTCGATTTTCCCGAAAAGGTGCTCGGCCGCCATCAGGTCAGCCACCGCCAGATCACCAGGGAACTGCTGGTCAGCCGCAATCACATGGATCGAATTCTCAATAATCTCGACGAAGGGGTGCTGGAATTCGACCGGGATGGACGCATCCTCTCTGCCAACCGGAGCGCCCAGCGACTCTGCGGACTGCCGGAGGAAAAACTGTTGGGCCGGCATATCCTGCTGGTTGTCGACAAAAAAGAGATCGCCATACTGAAAAAACTGACAGACGAGGCCTTTGCCTCCGGCGTCAAAACCCCCTATCCGGAGTTGCTCCGGCTCAACGGCCGCACGGTGACCCTGGACCTGCTGCCCGTGCCTGACAGCGCGAAGCTCTCCATGATGATGATTCTCCATGACATAACGGAGTATAAAAATACCGAGGAACAGTTACGGCAGCGGGAACGACAGTACCGAACCCTGGTGGAGACGGTGCCCCACGGCATTCAGGAAAACGACGTCAACGGCATCATCACCTTCAGCAACGCCATGCACCATCGTCTTCTCGGCTACGAGGCCAACGAGCTGATCGGCAAACCGATCTGGCACATGGCAACCTCCGAGCACGAAGCGGACGCGCTGCGCAGCTATCTCGCCTTTCTGGTCAGGGAAACGCCATCCCCCACCCCTTACATCACCTGCAACCGAACCAGCGACGGCCGCCTCATCGACGTTCAGGTCGACTGGAACTACAAACGGGATGAAACGGGTGCCGTCTCCGGCTTTATCGCCATCATCACCGACATCACGGAACGGAAAAAGGCGGAACAGGCCCTGCGCGAAAGCGAGGAGCGCTATCGTGATCTGTTTGAAAACGCCAATGATCTCATCCAGATTGTCCGGCCGGACGGCAAACTGATCTATGTCAACCGGGCATGGCGCCAGACCTTCGGCTACAGCGACGCCGACATCGATCATCTCACCATTTTCGACCTCATCGCCCCCGACTGCTCAGGCCAGTGCCGGCAGACATTCCTTCAGGTGCTGCGGGAAGGAAACGTCTCCGCCATCCATGCCGACTTTATCGCCAAAAACGGCGGCAAAATCATCATTGAGGGATCGGCCAACTGCCGCAAGGATGCGGACGGAAAACCGCTGATCGTCCGCTGCATCTTCCGCGACGTCACCCGCCAGAAAGAACTGGAGGAACAGCTGCGCCAGTCCCAGAAAATGCAGGCGATCGGCACCCTGGCCGCCGGCATTGCCCACGACTTCAACAACCTGCTCTCCGCCATCATGGGCTACACCCAGCTGACCATGATGCAGCAGCCCAGGGAAAGCAGCGCCCATCACAATCTGGAAAAGGTGATACAATCATCAAAACGGGCGACTGACCTGGTGAAACAGATCCTCACCTTCAGCCGTCCCTCCAGCGAACACCGGATCGGCATCGCTATCACCCCCTTGGTGAAAGAGGCAATCAAACTGCTCAGTCACAGTCTGCCCGCCACCATCAGGATCGAGCAGCATATCGCCCCGGACTGTCCGGCAGTGTTGGCCGACGCCACTCAGATTCAGCAAGTTGTCATGAATCTCTGCACCAATGCCTACCATGCCATGCGGGAAAAAGGCGGGACGCTGACCATTCACGTCGACGGGGTGGAGGTGGACAACGTCTTCCGCCAACTCCATCCCGGCCTCGCCTCGGCCCACTGTCTCCGCCTCATGGTGCGCGACACCGGCCCCGGCATCGAGCCGGCCATCATCGACCGCATCTTCGAACCCTATTTCACCACCAAACTACAGGGTGAGGGGACCGGGCTGGGGCTGGCCGTGGTCCACGGTATCGTCACCAATCATCACGGCGCCATCACGGTGGAAAGCGGAATGGGCGAGGGCGCCACCTTTACCGTCTATCTGCCCGCCCACAGCAACTCCACCCTCACGGTCGGGGATGAAGGGGAAAACGAGCTTCCCAGCCTCGATGCCACCATTCTCTTTATCGACGACAACAACGATCTGGCCCAGCTCGGCCAAATGACGCTGGAAAGCATCGGTTGCCGGGTCAACGCCTTTACCGACGCCAAGGAGGCACTGGCTGCCTTTCTCGCCGCCCCGGACGGCTTCGACCTTGTCATCACCGACCAGACCATGCCCGGCTTGACCGGCTCGGAACTGGCCGGCAGGATTCTCGCCATCCATCCGGACCTGCCGGTCATCCTCTGTACCGGCCACAGCGACATCATCGATGAAAACAGGGCTCGCGCCATTGGGATCAGGGCCTTTCTCATGAAACCGTTGCAACTCCATGAGCTGGCCCAGACCATCCGGGCGATTCTGGCGGCGCCGACCGGCAAAGCAAGGAGTGCCTAAAATACCTAACTTTTTACTTCCCTAGATGCTTCAGTCACTCGAAGCATTCTAAGCACTTCAGGCACTTCAGGCACTTTAGGCACTTTAGGCACTTTTCTTGCCTTTTCCCCCGCCGTCGTGATACACATATGATCATATTACCCGAATGATGCCACCATGTCGCCATGACAACCGGGAGATCTCCATGCCGTCTGATTTTTCCTTGGAAAAACTTGCCCTGTCCCTTGACCGCGACCTTTTTCTCCGCACCTTGATCCGGGAACTGGCCGGCCTGCTTGAAGAGGTGGTCGGCCAGGAAGGGGCGGCAGGGTACATCAGTCTCGTCGGCCAGAACATGGGCCGCTGGCTCAACGGCCTTTACCGCCAGGCCATGGGCGTCGAGCGACTGACCCCGGCCCAGGTGGCGGAGGTCCTCATTGACCTGAAGCGACGCATCGGCGGCGGCTTTTCCCTGCTCGAGCAGAACGACAAAAAAATCGTCCTCGCCAATGACGCCTGTCCCTTTGCCGAAAAGGTCATCGATCGGCCCTCCATGTGCATGATGACCTCCAATGTCTTTGGCGTCATTGCCGCGGAAAATCTCGGCTACGCCAAGGTTGTTCTCCAGGAGACCATCGCCGGCCGCTGCCCCCGCTGCCTGGTCACCATCTTTCTGGCGACGACCGAGGAGGCCCACGTCATGGCCGGACGCGAATACTTCGGCGGATAAAGGAATTTGCCCGTGCCACACTCCCTCCGGCAGATCACCGAATGCTTTCTCGCCTTTACCGAGGCAACTCAGGCACCCTCCTTCCTTCTGGACGCCACCGGTCGAATTCTGGCGACAAATGGCGCGGCGCACCGTCTGTTCGGCCTGCAACGCGACACCATTACCGGAACTCTTCTTGTCGGACTGAGCGCCGACAGTGGGGATAAGGTGCACAGCTACCTGCACAGCTGTGCACGCACCTCCAGTCCGGTGCCCGGGGTGATCACCCTGCGCACCCCGGATGGCGAGAGGAAAACACCCTGCCACGGTTTTCACCTCAACCTGACGGCGGACGGCCACCACGGCCTCGTCGTCCTGCAAATCGTTTCGCCGGAAAAATCAATCGACAGATTTCTGGCCCTGAACCGGACCCTGGAGGAACTGCACGCCTCCCGCCTGGAACTGCTGCGCAAGTCGGAACGCCTGGAAAAGGAGATCAACGACCGCATCCAGGTCGAGGAGCAGCTCCGTCTTTCCCATAACCAGCTCGCCACCATCCTCGACAGCATCGAGGCCATTGTTTACGTGGCCGACATGCACACCTACGAGCTGCTCTTCATCAATCGCTTCTGCAGGGAACTGCTCGGCGAGATCACCGGCAAAGTCTGCTGGCAGACCATCCAGGTTGGCCAGACCGGCCCCTGCGCCTTCTGCACCAATTCATTCCTCGTCGATGCGGCCGGCACCCCCGGCGCACCTTACATCTGGGAATTTCAAAATACCCGAACCGGACGTTGGTTCCACATCACCGACCGGGCCATCCGCTGGGTGGACGGCCGTATCGTCCGTCTGGAGATTGCCCTCGACATCACTGCCAAAAAGGAGGCGGAAGAAAAGATCAGTGCAGCCAAAAAGGAATGGGAACGGACCTTTGACGCCATCGACGAGGCGATCACCATCCATGACGCCAACTTCACCATCCTGCGGGCCAACCGGGCCGCCGGCCAGCTCTTCGGCCTGCCGCCCGAAAAACTGATCGGCCGGAAATGCCACGATCTGTTCCGCGGGACGACCACTCTCTGTCCCGGCTGCCCGGAACCAGCGGTCAAGGCCGGACTGACCGCCGCCAGCGCCGAAATCTGCCAGCCGAAACTGGGGAGAACCTTTGCCGTCTCCTATTCCCCCATTCTTGATGAGGAGGGGAGAGCCGAGCGCTTTGTCCACATCGCCAAAGACATCACCGAACAGGCGCAGTTGCAGAGCAAGCTGCGTCAGGCCCAGAAGATGGAGGCGGTGGGCACCCTGGCCGGCGGCATTGCCCATGACTTCAACAACGTGCTGTCGCCGATCATCGGCTTCACCGAGCTCGCCTTGGCCCAGCTTGGGGCCGACCATCCGGTCGCCCCGGACCTTGCCCAGGTGCTGCAGGCCGCCAAACGGGCCCGGGATCTGGTCCAGCAGATCCTCGCCTTCAGCCGGCAGAGCGCCGGGGAACGTAAACCCCTGCAGATCCACCTGATTATCAAGGAGGCGATCAAACTGCTGCGCTCCTCTCTGCCCAGCTCCATCGACATCCGCCAGCAGATCGACTCGGAGAGCGGCATCATCCTCGCCGATCCCACCCAGATTCACCAGATCCTCATGAACCTCTGCACCAATGCCTATCATGCCATGCGGCCCCAGGGCGGCGGCGTGCTGACCATCGCCCTCTCGCGGCTTCAGCTCGGCGGCCCGGAGGGGAAAACAGCGGTGCCCGGCCTCCCCCCCGGCCCCTACATCGAGTTGATGATAAAGGACACCGGCTGCGGCATGGAGCGGATGATCATCGACAAGATCTTTGATCCCTATTTCACCACCAAACCGCAGAACGAAGGAACCGGTCTCGGTCTTGCCGTGGTGCACGGCATCGTTCTTTCCTATGGCGGCCACATCTCGGTAGACAGCGAGCCGGGCAAAGGTACCGCCTTTCACATCCTCCTGCCGGCCACGGAAAAACAGACGGTGCCGGCGGAAATCATTCTGCAAACGGTCCTGCCCAGAGGCCGGGGCGAGCGGATCGTCGTGGTGGATGACGAGAAGATCATCATTACCCTGCAGAAAAAACTGCTGGAAGAGCTGGGGTACCGGGTAAAGGCCTTTGTCGTCGCAGAAGAGGCGCAGCGTCTGATCGCTGCCGAACCGGACTCTACCGACCTCCTCGTCACCGACATGACCATGCCGCGGCTCAGCGGCCTCGATCTGGCCCGGCAGGTCCACGCCGTGCGGCCCGACCTGCCGGTTATCCTCTGCACCGGCTTCAGTGAGCTGATCACCGAAGAAACCGCCCGTCAGGCAGGTATTTTCCGCCTGCTGATGAAGCCGGTGCCGACCCGGGAATTCGCCCGAACGATCAGAGAGGCGCTGGACGCCGGGCAAACGCCTATCTGACGGGCCGCAGCCGTTCGCCGAGGCCGGACATCCGTTGGGTCCGGCGTTCCACTGCCTGCCGGAATCCCTCTTCCCCGGCAAAAAGGGTGACGCCCCGGCGCGCCCGGGTAATGGCGGTGTAGACCAGTTCCCGGCCGGCGAACCCGGTGTCATCGGACGGCAGCACACAGGCGACATGGTCATACTCGGAGCCCTGGGCCTTGTGCACGGTCAAGGCAAAGGCGGTTTCATGCGCCGGCAGCCGCGACGGAGGAAAGACGCGGCTGCCGCCCTCTTCTCCGGGGAAGAAGGCCATCACCCTCCCTTCGCCCGGATCACGGAGAAGAACGCCGGTATCGCCATTAAAAAGGCGAACAGCGTAATCGTTGGCAGTGACGATGATCGGCCGGCCATGGTAGAAACGGCCGGCGCTCCGGTCAATGATTCCCTCCTCGACCAGCAGGTTTTCAATAAAGAGATTGATCCGTTCGATGCCGTGAGCGCCGCGGCGCTGGGTGGAAAAAATACGAAAGCGCTCAAAGGCCCTCACCATCGCCGCCGGTCCGCGCTCCTGCAGGGCCGCACCATAATGGTGCCGGACCAGTCTTCCCAGCTCCTCCTCCATCCTGTCCAGCGCAAAAAACATAACATCCCCCCGATCCTGGCCGCCCTCCCGCAGCAGGGCCAGGGCCTCTTCTCCCCGGCCGCTCCGGACCAGCGGGGCAAGCCGGGCCATGCCGCTTGCCGCCGGATAGCGATAACTCCGGCGCAGCTCGACGATATGATCATCCATGGCCGCGGCGGCCGGACAGC
>JBMONN010000012.1:0-21144 GCA_049323935.1 Thermodesulfobacteriota bacterium | reverse complement strand
CGGAGAGGTGCTTTGGAAAGATGTGAAACGGGCGCAAACCCTTTAGAAATAAGGGGAAAAAGAAAGCCCGTCTACCCAGAGAATCACTCTGGAGAGACGGGTTGTCTTTTTTCAAATGGTGGAGGCGGCGGGAGTCGAACCCGCGTCCGAAAATACTCCCCTGCAAGCGTCTACATACATAGTCCTGTTTAGCTGTTTATCGCGCCTTGCTTCCTCCAGGACAAGAAACTTTCGGCGCTACCCTCTGTTTTGTTTCGCCGCCATGCCCACAGGTGCAACATGGAAGCTATCCCGCTAGTCGATGCCCGGTCCCGGTTTCGCAGGAGCAACCGGGTAGGACAGTGGCTTATTTATGCTGCCACAGCATATGCATAGTCGTCTGCGACTATTTTTAGTTCTGACGTTTAACGAGCAATCAGAGACCTCGGTATGCAGCCTGAGCTTATATATCCCCGTCGAATCCGTTTCGCCCCCTTATGCGAATTTTGTTTGTTGAGTTGTTTGTGAAATTATTTATAGGTTTTTCGCAGCCGGTCCATTTCGCGGTCGGACTCTTTCTTCTTTATGGAATGGCGCTTGTCATACAGCGTCTTACCCTTGCAGAGACCCAGTTCGAGCTTGGCCAGCCCTTTGTCTGTAAAATAAATCCTAATTGGTATTAAGGCAAATCCTTTTTCCTGTACCTTACCGATCAGCTTTTTGATCTCCCGGGCCGAAAGCAGCAGCTTTCGCACCCGCAAAGGGTCCGGCGCATCGTAGGTCGAAAATTTGTAGGGCGAGATGTGAACACTGTAGAGAAAGACCTCGCCGTTTTTGATTTTCACATAGCCGTCCCGTAGATTGACCCGGCCGGCACGCAGGGATTTTACCTCCGAACCCAGCAGGACCATGCCGGCTTCTATGGTTAAATCGACATGGTATTCATGATAGGCCTTCTTGTTGGTGGCGACGATTTTTCTGCCTGTTGTTTCTTTATGTTGAGACATTGCTGTATTTTTTTTGTTCCATTAATTAATGATGATCTCGCAAAAGTCAATTTTGGGGATGGCTAAGCAATAATCGTCACAGGCGAGGCGCGCATATTTGTCGGAATCGTAAAAAGCCACGATTCCGACGGGCGCGCATGTCACTCGTTGTTTTCACTTTCCCGCCTGCCACGGTTTGCGATTTTTTGCAAAACCATCACGCATTTCAAGGAATGAGGCGTATTTTGGTTCGCCGCGGTGACGAGAGAATGTGCAGCAACAAAGCAGTTGGCGACTTTTGCGACGCCATCAATTAATCGAGTTCAGTCGCGCCGGTGACCCTGATCGCCTCCTCATGGGTGGTGACGCCACGCATCACCTTGTGCCAGGCGTCCTCCTTCAGGGTGGTCATGCCCTCTTTGCGCGCCACCTGGCTGATCTCGCCGGCGCTGGCCTGGCGGCTGATCAGCTGTTTGATGCGGCTGCTCATGGGGAAGATCTCGAAGATGCCGCAGCGGCCGAGAAAACCGGTGCCCCGGCACATACGACAGCCCTTGCCGCGCCGCAGGGTCAGGGTCGGCTGCTCGGGCAGAGGAAAACCGCAGCCCTGCAGATCGGCAGCGGCGACAACGACGTCTTCGGCGCAATGGGGGCAGATGGTGCGCACCAGGCGCTGGGCCATGGCGCCGAGCAGGGTGGAGCTGACCAGAAAGGGCTGCACCCCGAGTTCCAGCAGACGGGTGATGGCCGACACCGCGTCGTTGGTGTGCAGGGTGGAAAAAACCAGATGGCCGGTCAGCGCCGCCTGGATGGCGTTGGTCGCCGTCTCCAGGTCGCGGATCTCGCCGATCATGATGATGTCGGGGTCCTGGCGCAGGATGTTGCGCAGGATGGTGGCAAAGGTGACATCGATCTGGGGCTGCACGGCGATCTGGTTGAACGACTCGTGGATCATCTCCACCGGGTCCTCGACGGTGACGATGTTCACCTCCGGCGAGGAGAGATTCTGCAGGGTGGAATAAAGGGTGGTGGACTTGCCGCTGCCGGTGGGGCCGGTGACCAGCACGATGCCGTGCGGCGCCTCCATGAATTTTTTGTATACCCCGTAATCCCGCTCGGAAAAACCGATGGAACGGATATCCTGAAAGAGGATGTCGGAACTTAAGATACGCATGACCGCCTTTTCGCCAAAGGCGACCGGGATGGTGGAAACGCGGATCTCCGCCTGCTTGCCGCCGCGGTCCACCTTGATGCGACCGTCCTGGGGCCGCCGTTTCTCGGCGATATCGAGGCGAGAGAGAAACTTGATGCGGGAGATGATCGCCGCATGCACCACCCTGGGCAGCTCGTAGATGGTGTGGAGCACCCCGTCAATCCGCAGCCGCACTCGACTGATGTCCCGTTTCGGCTCGATGTGGATGTCGCTGGCCCGCTCATCAAAGGCGTAGTTGAAGAGATGGTCTACCGCGGTCTTGATGTTCTGGTCGGTGGGGGTGATCTCCCGGGCCGAGGAAATCTTGACATACTGCTCCAGGTTACCGAGATCGACCAAGGGGCCGCCGAGATGGGTTTCCGCCGCCGAGATGGAGGACTTGAAACCGAAAAACTCGGCGAGGATCTTTTTCAGGTCACTCTTGGTGGTGAGATAGGGCCGCACCTTGATCTGGTTGGCCTTCTCGATGTCCTCAAGCAGGGTCCGCTTGGCCGGGTCATAGATGGCCACCTCCAGCACCCCGTTGGTCACGGCAAAGGGAAGAAGCAGATGCTTCAGGGCAAAGGATTCCGGAATAGTTTTGGTGACCACGTCGAGTTCGAGCTGCAGGGGGTCGAGTTTCTTGAAGCGCAACCCGAGGTCGCTCGCCATGGCCCGGACGATCATCTCCTCGCTCAGGGCCACGTTCTGCTGACCGGGCACAAGAAGATTTAGTGAGACGATGACATCGACCAGATCCACCTCGTCCTCGATTCTGCCCTTGCGCCCCTTTTCACTGTCCCGCAGGGCGCGCAGCAATACCTGGCGCTGCTGCTCCTTCTTGAGGGCGACCATCTTTTCCTGCTCCGGCGAGATCAGCCGCTGTCGCAGCAAAAGGTCGAGGAGATAAGAAGGGTTGTCGATGTAGTGCATAAAAATGTTTCGGGTTTTGGTGCTGAGATGGTAGATTGCAGCACTATGCGGTGATGGTTGCCTGCCAATCGCGTTATTTTACCACAAAAAAACAGAAACGCCCTGAAAATACGGATCATGGAACGCCATGCCGTTTTATCCTCTTTTCAGGATACCGGTTACCATGAAAATTCTCATCGTTGAAGATGACTTTCTGTCCCGCAAGCTGCTGAACACCTTTCTCTCCCCTTATGGCGAGATCGACAACGCGGCCAACGGTCGGGAGGCGGTGGAGGCGGTTTCCGTCGCCTTGGCGGAAAACTGGCACTATGATCTGATTTTTCTCGATATCATGATGCCGGTGCTGGACGGCCAGGACACCCTGAAAAAAATCCGCCTGCTTGAGCGGAACAGTTGCCTGACCAAAAAGCAGGAGGCGGCCGTTATCATGACCACGGCCCTTTCCGACCGGGAAAACGTGCTGAAGGCGGCGAAGGCGAACTGCAACGGGTATCTGATCAAACCGCTGACCCGCCAGAAAATCATCGACCAGCTCGCAATCCTGGGCCTGATTGCCGAGACGGGCAACAAAAACGACTGACTATGAACGACCTCCCCTTTATCCAGGACATCCTAGACGGCCAGCAGATAGACGGCGTCTTTCTCCTGAAAGAGCTGATTCGCTCGGAAACCCGGGCCGGCAAACCGTATCTGACCCTGAAGCTGCTGGACAAGACCGGCGAGCTGATCGGCCGGATCTGGGACGAGGCGGACCGCTGGGAACAGGAATGCCTTGCCGGTCAGGCCCTCTCCGTCAGTGGCCGGGCCCAGAGCTACAAGGGCAGCCTGCAACTCGTTATCAGCGCAGTGCAGCGGCTTGAGGAGGAGTCGGTGGACTTCTCACGCTTTATTCCGACCGCGCCCGGCGACCTCGAGACCATGGCAAACGAACTGCACGCCCTGGCCCGTAGCGTTGACGACGCCTTTATCCGCAAATTGCTGCTGAAATTCTTCAGCGATACTGCGTTTTTTGACCGCTTCAAGCGGGCGCCGGCCGCCAAGAGCATGCACCACGCCTATCTGGGCGGCCTGCTCGAACACACCCTCCATGTCGCCCGGCTGGCGGACAGGGTGTGCGGACTCTATCCCTCCCTTGACCGCTCCCTGCTCATGGCCGGCGCCATCCTGCACGACATGGGCAAGGTGGAAGAACTCTCCCTCTCCTCCGGTCTTTTTGACTACACCGACCACGGCCGCCTGGTGGGGCACATGGTGCTCGGCGTCGAGATGGTTGGGGAGAAGACAGCCCGCATCAAGGATTTTCCGCCGGAGCTGGCGATGCGGATCAAGCATCTCATTTTGAGCCACCATGGCCGGCATGACTTCGGCGCCCCCACCCTGCCCATGCTGCAAGAGGCCTTTGTTCTGAACTTCATCGACGACCTCGACGCCAAGATCAACTATATCGAACGACTTGCCGCCCGGGTGCCGGAAAACACCTACCAGTGGAGTGAATACCAGCGTAATCTGGAGCGTTTCCTCTTTCTGGCCGGCCACTCCGCTCAGCCGCAGCCGCCCGATGAAGAACAGAAGAAAAGAAAAAAAGAAACGATCGAGCCGGAAGTCCGGCAGCCGACTCTTTTTTAATCGGCGCCCGCCCGCCACAGGCACGGCATTACCCTCATGCTTATCCCGTTTTCAACGATTATCGGCCAGGACAAGGCAAAGCAGTTGCTATTGCAGGCCGTTGCCGCCAACAGGATCGGCCACGCCTATCTGTTTCGCGGTCCGGCCGGGGTGGGAAAGAAAACCTGCGCCCTGGCCTTTGCTGCGCTGCTCAACTGCCATCAGCCTAAGGGGGCCGAGATCTGCCGCACCTGCCCCTCCTGCATCAAATACTCCTCCGGCAACCACCCCGATCTTGTCGAGCTGCTCCCCCAGAGCGGCAGCATCAAAATCGACCAGGTGCGGGAATTGAAAAAGGCTCTCGCCTATCCACCCTTCGAGGCCCATTTCCGGGTGGTGCTGATCCCGGACATCCACCTCACCATGCGGAGAAGGGAGGTGACCAACAGCCTGCTGAAAACCCTGGAGGAACCGCCGGCCGACACCATCTTTATCCTGACCGGCGACGAGGCTGGCGACATTCTGCCGACGATCCTTTCCCGCTGCCAGATCATCACCTTTTTCCCGCTGCCCTATGCCGAGGTCGCCCATGCCTTGACCATAAACGGTCTCGACCCGGCCGCCGCCGGAGCGCTCAGCGCCATCGCCGAGGGCAGTCTCGGCCGGGCCCGTCTGCTGGCCGGCGAAGAACTGCTGCCCTTGCGCCGCCACATCGTCGAAGAGCTCATCAGTCTTATCCCGGATCGGCCGGAGACGGTGGAGGCGGTCTTCCAAATGGCGGAAAGGGCTGCTGACGCCAAGGAAAACCTTGACGAGCTGCTCGATCTTTTCGTCATTTGGATCCGTGACATCATGCTCTGCCGCCAGGGTCTGGCCGACCGAACCATCAGTGAGGATCTGCGCGATCTGCTGCCGCAGGCAGTGGCGCGCTGGCCCCAGGAGGAACTGGAAAAACAGCTCCACCTCATCACCAGGGCGCGACGGCAACTGGCCCGTAACTGCAATCGAACCCTGGTTTGCGAAGTGCTTTTCTTTGGCCTGGTTTGATGGTATATACAGAAATCCTTGCGCAAAAAGGCATACGGCCCCGGAAAACGTCTCACGTACCTGTTGCCCTGCCGTCGGATGCCTGCGCACAACCAACTCCCCGGATACAAAGACAAGAACATGCAACAGGAACCGCAGCAAGAGCCCGGCAAACAGGAAAAGCTCTATAAAATCCAGTTCCGTGAAAAGAGCCAGATCTTTTCCGCCACCTCCCAGCTCCAGAACCTGAAAATCAACGAGATGGTGATGATCCAGACCGATCACAATCTCGAACCGGCCAGGGTTGTCGGTCTCGGGCCGTTACTGGAAGAGGAGGGTGGGCTGAAGACCTTTTACACTATCCAGCGCCGCTGTAATCGTGACGAGATAGAGAAATACACCCGGCTGGTGGAACGAGAGCAGGAAGCCTTTTCCTTCTGCCAGGCCCAGATCATCAAACAGGATCTTTCCATGAAACTGATCCGGGTGGAGCGTTTTTTCACCGGCAGCAAAATCATCTTTTACTTCACCGCGGAAAACCGGGTCGATTTTCGCCAGCTCGTCAAAGATCTGGTGCAGGAATTCCGGACCCGGGTCGAAATGCGGCAGATCGGCGTCCGCCATGAAACCAAGATGATCGGCGGCCTCGGTTGCTGCGGCCGCGAGCTGTGCTGCGCCTCATACATCGACAACTTCGCCCCGGTGTCGATCAAGATGGCCAAGGAACAGAACCTGCCCTTGAACCCGGTCAAGATCTCCGGCATCTGCAATCGACTGCTCTGTTGTTTGACTTACGAGTACCCGACCTACCGCGACATCAAGAAGGAGATGCCGCGGGTCGGCAAAAAGGTGACGGTGGACGGCAAGTCGTACAAGGTCATCAATCAGAATGTGCTGGAAGAAACCATCACGGTGATCGACCCCGAGGCTCCGGAAACCTCTCTCACCCTGTCCCGCTCGGAATGGGAACCGCCGAGCGGCAGGCCGGCGCGCCCGCATCCCTCCCGACCGCGCAAAAAACCACAGCAGCCTAAACCAGAAAAGACAGACAGACAGAAAAAAGAATGAACTGCTATATCACCACGCCGATTTTTTATGTCAACGCGCAACCACACCTGGGCCACGCTTACTCCACCATTGTCGCCGACACCTACTGCCGTTTTCGCAGAATGTGCGGCGATAGGGTCTTTTTCCAGACCGGCACCGACGAGCACGGTGACAAAATCGTCCAGGCCGCGGACAAGGCCGGGGTCTCACCCAAGGAATACGTCGATCGCATCAGCCTCCTCTTCCGGCAGGCCTGGCCCCCCCTCAACATCGTCCCGGACAACTTCATCCGCACCACCGATCCGCTCCACATCAAAACGGTGCAGAACATCCTGCAAGAGGTCTATGACCGGGGGGACATCACCTTCAGCGAATACACCGGCCTCTACTGTAAGGGATGCGAGCGTTTTCTGACGGAAAAGGAATTGATTGACGGCAACTGCCCCGATCACCTCACCCCGCCCGAGGAGATCAGCGAACAGAACTATTTTTTCCGCATGTCGAAATACCAGGACTGGCTCATCGACCACATCCGCCAAAATCCCGACTTTATTACCCCGGAACGCTACCGCAACGAGGTGCTCTCCTTTCTGAAGGAGCCACTGGAGGATCTCTGCATTTCACGACCAACCAGCCGGCTGACCTGGGGCATCCCGCTGCCCTTTGACGATCGTTTTGTCACCTATGTCTGGTTCGATGCGCTCATCAATTACCTGACCGGCATCGGCTACCCCGACGGCGATCAGTTCGCCAGCCGCTGGGCCGCCGCCGAACACATCATCGCCAAGGACATCCTGAAACCCCACGCCATCTACTGGCCGACCATGCTGCGCGCCATGGGCCTTGCTCCCTATCGCCGCCTGCACGTGCATGGCTACTGGAACATCGGCGAGACCAAGATGAGCAAAAGTCTCGGCAATGTGGTGCAGCCGGGGGAGATGGTGGCGGCCTATGGGACGGACACGGTGCGCTACTTTCTCCTGCGGGAGATGTCGTTCGGCCTTGATTCCGCCTATTCGGCCGAGGCCCTGGTAGCGCGGCAGAATTCCGATCTGGCCAACGACCTCGGCAACCTGGTCAGCCGCTCGCTGACCATGGTCAACCGCTTCGCCGGGGGAATGGTGCCGTCCCCTGGTGAAGCCGCTGACATCGACCGGGAATTGGCAGCAGCAGCACTCGCCATGCTGGAAACCTTCCGGCAGGAGATGGCCGGCTTTGCCTTTACCCGGGCTTTGGCCTCTATCTGGGAGGTGATCAGCCGGGCCAACAAATATATCGTCGCCACCGCACCATGGGAGCTGGCCAAAGATCAGGCCAACCAGGAAAGACTGGCTACCGTGCTCTATCATCTGCTGGAAACCCTGCGTCTGCTCTCCCTGTGCCTGGAACCGGTCATGCCGGAAACGGCGGAAAAAATGGGCAACGCCCTGGGACTTTCCGCCAAAGGCAATCTCACCGACCAGGCCCGCTGGGGGAAACTGCAACCAGGCACTCCGATTACGCCGCCCCCGGCCCTCTTTCCCCGGCTGGAAAGCACAACGAAAAAAGAGGCGCCAGCACCGCCTGCCGCCGCAACCAAAAAGGAAAAACCGGTTGTGACCGAAGAAAAGCAGCAGCAAGAGGAGCTTCTCTCCTTCGACGACTTCAAAAAAATCGATCTGCGGGTGGCCGAGGTAGTGGCCGCTGAAAAGATCAAAAAATCGGACCGGCTGCTCAAGCTCACCGTCAAGGCGCCGGAAGAACGCACCATTGTTGCCGGCATCGCCGAATTTTACAGCCCGGAAGAGATGGTCGGCAAACAGGTCATTATTGCCGCCAACCTCAAGCCGGCCAAACTGATGGGTGTCACCTCGCACGGCATGGTGCTGGCGGTACGCGATCAGGAGCGGCTCTTTCTCTCCGCCGTCTCCGCCCCGGTGACGCCGGGCAGCAAGGTGTCCTGAAACGGTGGCGCACGTCAAACAACAGCAGCACGGCGGCACTTTCACCGACTTTCTCTGCTTGATTACCAGGCAAGCGGCTGACTTTGCCGTGGAGTGGGTTCGGATTCCAGGTGAAGATCACCACTGTCCACCGGCCCTGCTTTTGCTCGATCCAGCCCTGCCGCCAGCCGCCAAGCGAGAGCTGCGCCGCCGGGTTGGTGCAGGTGGCGAACTTGCACCGATCGTTCCCCTGCTGGAAAAACAGACTGGCCCGGCGGAGATGGACCCCTTGCGCTGCCGCGTCGGCCGGGAACTCGACAGGGTGAAAAAAAGCCGGATCCCCTGCGGTCTGCTGTTGATCCGTTTCAACGGAACAACCCTCGAGCGGGCCCTGCCGATCATTGAAGAGACAATCGGCCCAGACTGCCGGCCCGCCCTTTACGACGAATGGACCCTGGCCGTGCTGCAGGCAGGCATGAACCGCCGGTCCCTCATGGCAATGGCTGAACGGCTTTATCAACGCTGTGCCGCCCAGCTGACCCGCAACGTTCGCATCGCCTGCACCCTCGGCACCGCCCGTGATCCGGCGGGGGCTGACGAGTTCATCGCCCGGACAGCTCGTGAACTGGCGCGAACGGATGACAAACAAAGGGGGATCTTTTCCGCCTTTGCCGAGGAAGAGCAGGATCATTCCTGCCAGGTGACGGCCGAGGAGCGGGCCCAGCTCTTCTCCTTTCGCGCCGGGCATCCACAATGAGTGAACAAATGAACGAGCACAAGACAAAACCGCAGATAATCTGCATCAGCAGCGGCAAGGGAGGAGTAGGCAAAACATCCTTCACCATCAATCTGGCCGCGGCCCTGTCCGGAAAAAAACAAAAGGTACTGGTCATCGACGGTGATCTTGGCCTGGCCAACATTGATGTCATGCTCGGCCTCAGTGTCAATCACACCCTGCGGGAGGTAGTCGAGGAGGGGCGCGACCCGCTTGAAACCCTGGTTGAAATCATGCCGGGTTTCTTTGTGCTGCCGGCTAGTTCCGGGGTGCCGGAGATGGCCTCGCTTTCCTATGAGGAACAGGCATTCCTTCAGGACAGCCTGGAACAGATCATCGGCAGGTTCGACTTTGTCCTGGTGGACACGGCAGCGGGGATCGGCGATTCGGTGCTCTGGTTCAACGAGTGGGCGGACACCACCTTTACCATCCTTTCTCCTGACCCGACCTCCATGACCGATGCCTACGCCTTGATGAAAGTCTTGAAAACACGTTACAACAAGAGTAACTTTCAGCTGATCATCAATAATGTGAAAAGCAGGAAGGAAGGACAGGAGGTTTTTGCCAGCATGAAGGCGGTGCTGGAAAATTTTCTCCACATCACCCCGGATTACCGGGGCGCCATCCCCCAGGACAGCGCGGTGGCCCAGGCGGTGCGGCGCCAGAAGCCCTTTCTGGTTTTCCAGCCCAAGGCCCGGGCCAGTATGGCGATCATGGAAATCTGCAACTCGCTGCTCGACTGAAACCAAAGAGGACAGGGGTCCCTCTCCCTGTCACAAGGAATACACCATGTTCATCATCGGCAATTTTATCAGCGCCGTGGCCAGTCTCATTAACTTCATCCTCGGCGCCTACATGTGGGTCATTGTCGGTCGCGCCATCATCTCATGGGTCAACGCCGATCCCTACAACCCGATTGTTCGCTTTCTCCATGATATCACCGAACCGCTGCTGTGGCGGATCCGGCGCGTCATCCCTTTTGCCGCGGCCGGGGGGATTGATTTTTCTCCAATGATCCTTATTCTTGTCATACTTTTTTTACAGAGCTTCCTCGTGCCGACCCTGCACCAACTGGCCAGATCGCTCGGATGAAGCCCTGTTTTCGATACTCAACCCGCACCCAAGGAGCCCGGGTATGTCGCTGACTGCCGAGGATATACAAACCAAACAGTTTCACGTTCGCTTTCGCGGTTTTGATGTTGAAGAGGTTGATGCCTTTCTCGAGCGCATCGCCGAAAATTTCGCCCTGCTTCAGGACGAAAAACGGCAGTTGAAAGAACAGGTCGACAAACTGAAGATGACCATCAGGGAATTTCAATCACAGGAGCGCACCTTTCAGCACGCCATCATTTCGGCCCAGAAAATCGCCGATGAGATGCTGGAAAAAAGCCGCCAGGAATCCCAGGAAAGGCTTGCCTCCACCCAGGCGGAAGTCGAGCGGCTGCGGCTCGCCGGCCAGGAGGAACATGCTGCCCTGCAGCGCCAGATCGAGGAGTTGCGACAAAGCCGGGAAACCATCAAAAACGAAATGAAGAGCTATCTGCGCACCTATCTCGACCGCCTGGACCGCGACGAGCCGCTCTCCTCCCAGGGACAGGGGGTGGCTTCCCTTGCCACCGGCCTGATTGCCGTCAGGGAATCCACCCCGGCCGACAGCCACAAACGGGCGGCTCATGACCCGGACGAACTCTACGAGAAAATAGATCTTCCCGATGAAGTGCCAGCGGAGGATACACCGCTGCCAGCCGGAAAACGGTCCCGAACGGGGGAGACGGACCTCCCTCCCCGACAGCAGGAAGAGGAGGACGAACTGAACCAGTCGCACATTCCCGATCTGGAAGGCGACATGCTCTTTTCCCTGGAGGATCCCCTTGACGACGATCATGAACCGAAGGTGGCCTTCGACCACAACCATGACGACAACCTGGGGAATGTCCGGGTGAAATGAAATTTCTGGAGCCGCTTTCCGGCACCGCGATCGCGCTGGCCCTGTACATCCAGCCAAAGTCGTCGAAAAATGCGGTGTGCGGGCGGCGCGGCGACGAGCTGAAAATCGCCCTCACCGCCCCACCGGTGGATGGCAAAGCAAACAAGGCGGCCATTGCCTTTCTTGCCGAACTATTCGGGGTATCGAAATCATCGGTCACCATTATCAGCGGCTTGCAGAGCCGCCACAAGCGTTGTCGAATAGAGGGGGTCGGCCCGGCTGAGGCGAAAAAAATCATCAGCACCGCGATACCGCCGGACCAAGGAGAGAGATGACTACACAGATCGGCATCCTGTCAGACACCCACCTGCTCGGCCCCGCCCCCCGTTTCCAGTGGCTGGTGGAACGCTGTTTTGCCGATGTCCCGGTCATTCTCCATGCCGGAGATCTCACCGATCTCAGTATCCTCGATGCATTTCATGGCAAGGAGGTGCATGCCGTCCACGGCAACATGTGCCATGTCTCGGCCCGCAACCGCCTGCCCGAGAAAAAGGTGGTGGAAATCGACGGCTATACCATCGGTCTGATCCACGGCATGGGCTGGCGTCATCATGTTGAGGACCATCTTCTCCGGGAGTTTCCGGAAGTGGACTGTATTGTTTCCGGCCACACCCACCAGCCGGTCTGCCATCGCCTCTACGATATCCTCTTCATCAATCCGGGCAGTTTCACCGGCACGGGCCGCTATGGCGCGTCCGGCACCTATGCCCTGCTAGAAACAGGGCCGACCCTGCACGGAAAAATTCTCCCTGTTCCCCCTCTGGACTGAGTAATGAACCGTGCCTCTCTCCCCGCCTTTTTCATGATTCGCCGGCAGCCATGAGTGACCAGACCAGAATAACCCCGATGCTCCGCCAGTATCTGGAGATCAAGGAACAGCATCAGGACGCCATTCTCTTTTACCGGTTGGGCGACTTCTATGAGATGTTCTTCGAGGATGCCATTACCGCCTCGCGGGTACTCGGTATCACCCTGACCTCCCGCAACAACAAAGATGATGAAAACAGGGTGCCCCTGTGCGGGGTCCCGTACCATGCCGCCTCCGGTTATCTGGCCAAGCTGGTCAACGCCGGCTTCCGGGTGGCGATCTGTGAACAGGTGGAAGACCCGAAGGAGGCGAAGGGGGTGGTGCGGCGGGAGGTGGTGCGGGTGGTCAGCCCCGGGGTGGTGACCGATGAACAGATCCTCGACGAAAAAACGAACAGGTATGTTGCTGCCATCCATCATCGCCAGGGTTGGGGACTCGGTCTGCTTGATCTCTCCACCGGCGAATTTTTTATCGCCGAGTACGACGATCCGGTCGAGCTTGTTGATGAACTGAACCGTTTCACCCCCTCTGAACTGGTGCTGGCGGACGACGACGGCAACAGCGCGGCAGCCGTTATAGCCCGACTGCCCCATCTCTGCCTGACCCACCGATCCCATTTCTCCTTTCACCGGGATACGGCCCGCGAAACCCTGCTGGAACACTTCCACACCACCAGTCTTGCCGGCTTCGGCTGCGACCATTTCCAGGAAGGAATCTCTGCAGCCGGTGCCCTGCTGAAATATATCCAGGAAACCCAGAAAACCGATCTCTCCCACATCGAGCGCATTCAGGCCATCGAGCGTGATAACCTGCTGCTGGTGGATGACGCCTCCCGCCGCAACCTGGAACTGACCCAGACCATTATCGACGGTCGCAGGGAAGGTTCGCTGCTCGCGATTCTCGACCTGACCTGCACGCCGATGGGGGCGC
This sequence comes from Thermodesulfobacteriota bacterium, assembly GCA_049323935.1. GTDB lineage: Bacteria > Desulfobacterota > Desulfobulbia > Desulfobulbales > SURF-16 > DB1. The sequence continues at coordinate 7,954 of JBMONN010000012.1, read as the reverse complement.
GCCTGTTGCGCAAAAACCTGCTTTTCCCCCTGCGCAGCACTGAAGAAATCAACCGACGGCTCGACACCGTCGCCTTTCTCGGTGAAGGTCGCGAACAGACGATGCCGCCCCTTACCACCCTGACCGCGGCCCGGTCAACAATGGAAGAATCGTGCGGGGAGGAACTGCGCAAGGAACTGCGGAACACCCTGGAGGGCATGTATGATCTGGAACGATTAAACAGCCGGGTGGTGCTGGGCAGCGCCAATGGCCGGGATCTGATTGCGCTGAAACAGTCGCTTGCCCTGTTGCCCCGTCTTAAAGAACGTGCCGCTCTGACCCGTGGTCTTCTCAGCACGGCGAGCGGACCCCTCGACTGCCTGAAGGATATTCACGCCCTCATCGATGACGCCCTCCGCGAGGACTGCCCGGTCACCCTGCGGGAAGGGAAACTGATCCGGCCCGGCTTTCATGGTGATCTCGATGAGCTGGTCTCCATTATGACCGACGGCAAAAAGCACATCCTCGCCCTGGAGGAAAAGGAGAGAATCCGTTCCGGCATCGCCAAGCTCAAGATCGGCTTCAACAAGGTTTTCGGCTATTTCATCGAGGTGAGTAAAGGGCAGCTTGCCAATGTGCCGGAGAATTACATCCGCAAACAGACCCTGGTCAATGCCGAGCGCTTCATCACCCCGGAGCTGAAGGAGTTTGAAGGCAAGGTGCTGGGGGCCGAGGAAAAGCGGATCGAGCTCGAATACCAGCTCTTCTGCCGGATCAGGGAACAGGTGGCGGCCATGAGCTCCCGGATTCTCCAGGCCGCCTCTTTTGTCGCACAGGTCGATTTTTTCACCACCCTGGCAGAAGCGGCCAAACGCTATCACTACATCAGGCCCCGGGTGGATGACGGCGAAGAGATCATCATCCGCGAGGGACGCCACCCGGTTATCGAACGCTCCCTGCCGGCCGGTCGCTTTGTCCCCAACGACATCCATCTCGACCAGAGCAGCCGGGAGGTGCTGATCATCACCGGCCCCAATATGGCGGGCAAATCCACCGTGCTGCGTCAGACCGCGCTCATCGTTCTCATGGCGCAGATGGGCGGCTTCGTGCCGGCGGCAGCGGCCCGGATCGGTGTGGTTGACCGCATCTTCACCAGGGTGGGCGCCATGGATGATCTGCGGCGCGGCCAGTCCACCTTCATGGTGGAGATGAATGAAACCGCCAACATTTTAAACAATGCGACAGACAAAAGCCTGGTGGTCCTCGATGAAATCGGCCGGGGCACCAGCACCTTCGACGGTCTCTCCATTGCCTGGGCGGTGGCCGAGGATCTGGCCAATCTGGGCGGCAGGGGGGTGAAAACCATCTTCGCCACCCACTACCACGAACTGGTCGAGCTCTGCCTTACCCACAGCCGGGTCCAGAACTATCATATCGCGGTGCGGGAATGGAACGACTCCATCATCTTTCTCCATAAACTGCAACCCGGCGGGACAAGCAGAAGCTACGGCATCCAGGTGGCGGCCCTGGCCGGGGTGCCGGCCCGGGTGGTCGAGCGGGCCAAGGAGCTGCTCCACAATATCGAAAAAGGCGAGCTGACCAGCGACGGGGCTCCGCGGATCGCCCCGGAAAAAAGGGGGCGCGGCCATCATCCCGGTCAGCTGACGCTCTTTCCGCCGGAAGAGGATCCGATCCGCCAAAAAATCAAGGCCATCGAACCGGATCGTCTGACTCCCCTCGATGCCCTCAATCTCCTTTATGAACTGAAACGAGATGCGTGAAAAGACGACCTTTCTCAGCATCCTCCTTTTTCTTCTCCTCCTCCAGGGCCTTTTCCTGCCGGGCAAGGGCGGGGCGGCGCCGTCCGGTGCCCTGCTCGACAAGCGCTACGACAAGGCGATTGCCTTCTACCGCACCCTTTCCTTCAACAGGGGCGATGGCGAGCGGAGCCGCTGGCAGGCCTGCGCCACAACCTTCCAAACCATCTATCACAGCAATCCCGGCCACGGCAGGGCGGCCCCCTCTCTCTACCTGCTGGGCAGGATTCACAACGACATGCACGACCGTTTTGGCGAAGACAGTGACCTGATCGAGGCCGCGGGTTATTATGAGGATCTGACCATGATCTTTCCCGGCCATGATCTGGCCGACGATGCCCTCTTTCATCTCGCCACCATTGCCATCGACAAAAAGGAAAACGGCAGAAAAGCGGAGATGCTGCTCGCCCGTCTCGTCACTGTCTACCCAAAAGGCGACATGGCAACAGCCGCAGCGGATAAGCTGCGGCAAATGAAAACAACCGCGGGTGAGGAGAGATCAGGGCCCAAGGTTGATTCCCCTCCTGCCCATCTGAGCCAACCCATCCGTTACTGGTCCACCCGTGATTATACCCGCATCGTCATCGAAACGAGCCGGCCGGTTACCTTCAAGGAGGCCTTTCTGCCCGCCGAGGGCGGCCAGCCGAAACGGCTCTATGTCGATCTCTTCAACGCCCGCATCGCGCCGACTTTTCAGAATCCAATCCCGATCCGTGATGGACTGCTGAAGCGGGTACGCGGCGCCCAGTTCGATCCGATGACGGTCCGGGTGGTCCTTGATACCGAATCCGTTGGTTCTCACAAGATCTTCGCCCTTGATGACCCCTTTCGGGTGGTGATCGACGTCACCGCCAGCACGGGGCACCATGAGATCAAGGCCCGAAAGACACCGGACAAGACGAAGCGCGAATCGGCACGGACACCGACCAGAACCAGGGACCGGCTGCCCACCCTGGCTGAACAGTTCGGCCTCGGGGTGAAAACCATTGTCCTTGATCCTGGACACGGCGGCAAAGATCCGGGAGCAATGGGCGCCGGCGGCCTCCGGGAAAAGGATATCGTTCTCACAGTGGCAAAAAAGGTGGCCGACATCCTGCGCCGGGAAACCGCCTTTCACGTCATCCTCACCCGGGATCGCGATGTGTATCTTCCTTTAGAGGAGCGCACCGCCATCGCCAACACCAGCGAGGCGGATCTCTTCCTCTCCATCCATGCCAATTCCGCTCCGAACAGGCATGCCAGCGGGGTGGAGACCTATTACCTCAGCCTTGCCACCAGCCGGGAGGAGATGCAGGCGGCCGCCCTGGAAAACGCCGCCTCGGCAAGCCGCCTGAGTGATCTGCAGAGCATTCTGCAGGATCTGATGCAGAACAGCAAGATAGAGGAGTCGGTCCGCTTTGCCGGCAGCGTCCAAAACAGCATGATCAACGGGCTGAACCGGCACTACCGGATCAACAACCTCGGGGTGAAAAAAGCCCCCTTTATCGTGCTGATCGGGGCTCAGATGCCGGCTGTTCTCACCGAGATCGCCTTTCTCAGTAACAGCGAGGATGAAAATCGCCTGCGCGATGATCGTTATCTGGACGCGGTGGCCCGCCATATCGCAGACGGGATCCGCTATTATGCATCAACTCTGAACGGCGGTTGACCGTGCTGGCGCAACCGGCAGGTCTCATTTCTCAACCCGGGCCAAGGTGAGGACATCGACCCGGGCCGCGCCGGCCTCCATCAGAACCCGGGCGCACTCGTTGACGGTGGAACCGGTGGTGAAGACATCATCTACCAGGATGATGGCACGACCGCTGACCCGCTCAACCTGATTTACATGAAAGGCGTCACGCATGTTTTTCCGGCGGGCCGCACCGTCAAGGCCGGTCTGGGCCGGTGTGTCACGCCGGCGCTGCAGGATGCCGGTGACGATCTTTTCCCCCTCTCCCGGGAAAAAACGGCGGGCAAGAAGCAGGGCCTGATTGAAACCACGGCAGCGCAAACGTTTTGGATGAAGCGGAACAGGCAGGATAAGATCAGGCTGGACAAGGTCAGCGCAACAGTAACTTTGCTCCTTGAGACGCTGGAAGGTGGGCAGGCAGGCCTTGCGGCCGCCGAACTTGAAAGAGAGAATCGGTTTGGCCACGGTCTCGTCGTAAAGGAAGACTGCCCGCGCCTTTCTGAAGTGCCAGGGCTTTTTCAGGCAATGCCCACAGAGATGATTATCGCCGGCGGCAAAGGGACGACCGCAGATCAGACAGAAGGGTGGAACGATGAATCGGATTTTCTGCAGGCAAACGGGGCAGAAGAGCAGATCCGCGTTGTCGAGATAAAGACCGCAGGCAAGGCAGGAAGGAGGAAAACAGAGCCGGGCAAGGGCCTGTCGACACCAGCGGCTGCCCTCTCTCATTTTTTGGATGATTGAACTGCCAACCATAACATGCTAACCTTATGGAGTGTTAACATAATGAAAGCCCCCGCTTTTTCCCTCTGAAATTCGGATTACCGACATGAAAACCGCACTCTTTTCCGTCATATCCTTTGTTGTCGCCGTTCTCTTTACCCGCCGGATGATGCGCAGCACCTCCTGCACCCCCTGACTGCTCATCTATGGATCCATAGGCGTGGGTCTGCTCACCTTTTTCCTGTTGCGAAAATTTTTCTAAAAACGGCAAAACCCAAAATGAATGTCTCCAATCGTCATTATCGCACCATCTGGCCTGATCCTGATAACAGAGCGGTCATCCATATCATCGACCAGCGCTTTCTTCCCCATCGCTTTCTCATCGAGCCGCTGAAAGGGGTCGATGATTTCGTCGTCGCCATCCGTGACATGCATGTGCGGGGTGCCGGACTGATCGGCGCCACCGCCGCTTTTGCCATGTATATCGCCACCCTCGGTGCACCGCCCGCCAATCTGGACTCATATTTACGGCAATGCGCGGATAAACTGACGGCAACCCGGCCCACCGCCAGAAATCTTGCCTGGGCGGTGGAACGGCAACTTCAGGCAATCAACAAGGGAAAAGACCGCCGGGAACGGGAAGAGGCGGCCTTTCAAACCGCCTGCGCGATTGCCGACGAAGATGCCGAATTCTGCCGGCGAATCGGTGAACACGGCCTGACACTTATCAGGGAAATCAGCGAAAAAAAAAGGGGCGCGCCGGTCAATATCCTCACCCACTGCAATGCCGGCTGGCTGGCCTTTGTCGATTTCGGCTCAGCCACTGCACCCATCTATGCTGCTCATGCAGCAGGCATTCCACTCCATGTCTATGTCGATGAAACCCGACCCTGGCTGCAGGGAGCCCGGCTGACCGCCTGGGAATTGCGGGAGCAAGGGGTCCCTCATACCCTGATCGCTGATAATACCGGCGGTCATCTCATGCAGCATGGCATGGTGGACATGGTCATCGTCGGCACGGACCGAACCACCGCCACCGGAGACGTTGCCAACAAGATAGGCACCTATCTGAAGGCCCTGGCTGCAGAAGACAACAACGTGCCTTTTTATGTCGCTCTGCCGTCATCAACTTTTGACTGGAAGATCACCGACGGAGTGCGGGAGATACCTATCGAGGAGCGTTCCGGTGAAGAGATCACCTTTGTCTCCGGCATGACCGCGGACAATCTCCTGGAGACCGTTCGTATCGCTCCGGAAAACACTCGGGCGCTCAACTGCGGCTTTGACGTCACCCCGGCCCGGCTTGTCACCGCCCTTATCACCGAACGGGGCATTGTCGCCGCAAACCGAGAGGCGATACGCTCCATGTTTGCAGATAAACAAGAACTGTGAGCACCGCTTTTAGTGATCAAGCGCCGCAAACACCCTTTCATGAAAGATCGGCCGAAATTGTCTGATCTGGTTGTTGTCCCGGCTCGGATGGACCCGATTGGTCAGCAGCACCACTGTCGTCTCCCTCGCTAGATCGATCCAGAACGAGGTACCGGTGAATCCGAGATGACCGACGCTGTTGGGGCTGATTCTCGGGCCGGCGGACGAGCCCGGCAGGGTGGGGGTATCAAAACCAAGAGCCCAGCTGCTGCCCGCGACCCTATTCTGCCTGCTGCAATATGACCGCAGCCTCTCGGCGGAAAAAAAGGGATGGCGAGCTGTACCGACGAGCATCTCCAACAACAGTCCCAGCAGTTGCAGCACGGCCTCAAGATCGGCAAAGAGACCAGCCTGACCGGCCACCCCGTTTAAGGCAAAGGTGTTCTCGTCATGCACCTCTCCCTCCAGCATCCTGCCTCGCCACGGGCAGATTTCCGTGGCCGCAAAATCATTCTTCCCCTGCAGGCGCGGATTATAGAGAATTCTCTTCCCAAGACCGACTGGTGCCATGATTCGGGAACAGACATAGTCATCAAGGCTGCAACTGGATTTCTGCTCGACGATCATGCCGAGCAGGAGAAAACCGAGATCACTGTACAGACACATCTCTGCCGGTTGATACTGGAGAGGTTCATTGAGAAGCGCATCGCCCAGCCACTCCTTACGCGACTGCGGCGCCAGCAGGCTTAACTCGTTGAAATAGGGACGGTGGGCGGCAAAACCTGCGCAGTGGTTGAGCAGGTGGCGCAAGGTGATATTTTTTTTATCACTCGGAACCTCTCTTTCCAGCAACAGGGCAAGGGGATCATCTAGGCGCAGCCGACCCTCCCCTTCCAGGGAGAGAATGGACAGAGTCGTGGCCAGCGGCTTTGAGAGAGAGGCAAGATCAAAGAGAGTGTGCGAAGAAACGGCCCGGTTGCCGGGGAAGAATGACGTTTTTCCCCAATAACCCTGAAATAGACCATCTGCCAGCCGATACACGCCTGCGGCGGCACCGGAAAAGACGTGCCTGGTCAGGGCTTCTTCCATGAGGGGATCAAGGGTGCCGGCGAGCGGCAACAAGCGCTTGCCCATGGGCTAATTGATGAACACCTTTTTATAGGCCTTGAGATTTTCCAAGGCAATGCCGCTGCCGATGGCAATGGCCAGCAAGGGATCTTTGGTCAGGTGACAGTCTATTTTCGTCTCGCGCTCGATCAGCTTATCGAGCCCACGCAGCAAGGAGCCGCCACCGGCCATGTATATTCCCTCCTCGTAGATATCAGTCACCAGTTCAGTGGGGGTTTTTTCCAGGGCGCGGCGCACCGCCTCGACAATAGCGCGAACCGGCTCCTGAATCGCCATGCGGATTTCCTCGGCACTCAGCGATACCTCCCGAGGATTACTGGTCAAAGCGTCTTTCCCGATGAGACGGTAGGTTTCCGGAAACTCATGGGTATCAAGGGCTGAGCCAATCTCAATTTTACATCGCTCCGCGCTGTTCTCACCAATGTGAATTTTGTGTTTGGTGAGCAGATGGCGAATGATCGCCTCATTAAGTTCATCGCCTGCCACTCTGATAGATTCACAGTAAGCCACCGATGACATGGTAATAACCGCCACCTCGGTGGTGCCGCCACCGATGTCAATGACCATCCTTCCCCGGTTTTCACTGACATCGAGCCCGGTCCCGATTGCAGCAGCCATCGGTTCTTCGATAAGATACACCCTGCCGCAACCTACTTCCTCCGCCGCCTCAATAACCGCCTTTTTTTCCACCTGAGTGATACCGGTGGGTACGCAGATCACGACTTTCGGTTTGAAGAAACGGCCCATCTTCTGAATCTTCAGAAAAAAATGACGAATCATCGCTTGGGTGATGATGAAATCGGCAATGACACCATCCTTCATCGGCCGCACCGCGCTTATATGCTGGGGAGTGCGACCGAGATATTTCTTTGCCGCATTACCCACTGCAAGTATCTCTTTGGAATAGGTGTTATAGGCAACAACGGATGGTTCATTGAGCACTATTCCATTCCCCTTTACATAGATAAGGGTATTGGCCGTACCAAGATCCATCGCCATATTTTTTGAAAAAAATTTAAAAAGACTCATTTTTTTGCATATATTCCCTATAGAGAAGACTACCTATAAATGATAGTATTTTTATTTCCCTCGCGTTCCATTTTTCTTTATTTTCTTTTACAAAAGATATCACCCCTTTTTTTTCATCATAAGAAAGGGGAAGACCAAAAAAATTATTAAAATTTTCTATTTTTTCATTTTTATTTAGTATATAAGAAGTATCATTTTTTTTTATATTTTCAAGAAATAACTCTTTATTATTTTTTAC
>JBMONN010000011.1:0-3049 GCA_049323935.1 Thermodesulfobacteriota bacterium | reverse complement strand
AGCAACGCTCCAGTTCGGGATGGTATTCGGTGAGGTACAACCCGCCGCTCATGGGGATTTCGAAGTCCCTGCCCTTCAGGCAATAGGTTGCATCAAGCCCATCGACCCCGCCAAAACCGAGACTGATGCGGCTCCGGGAATAGAGACGAACCATCTCTTCGGTGGTCAGTGGCCCGTTCGGCCAGCCGAAACCATACGCCTCGACGCCGATGCCGGCCCGGCGCAACCGTTCGATGATCTCCGGCCGGTTGCCGTAGCACTGCCCGACAAAGGAGACATCGATGGTCCGGGCGACGTCGTAGGGCCTGTGAACCAGAGGATCGGCCCCTTCCGGCAGATAGAGCGGCACCGCCCCCTCGACGCAGTATTTTTCCAGGGCATCTTCGGTACTGGTCCAACAGAGGTGGAAATGGCGGCAGATGTCCCGCGCCCCTATGGCCTGACCGTCGCGGATACGACCAACAAACGATTCCTTGTCGTTCAGGGCAAGGTTCACCATGGGCACGCCAAGGGAAGCCATCTCCTCTACCGTTTCCGGATACACATTCTCGCCGGAGAGATAGCAGAAAATCACATCCCCACCCTCTTCAGCGGCCCAGCGACGCACGCGGCCGACGAGCGCCTCGTTCATCCGCTGCTTCGGTCCACTGTGCCACCCCTTTGCCTGGTGATCAAATTCCGGAGCCCAATCGTAGTGATGGACCGAGCCGAACCGCAGCAGGGAAGGCAAAAGGGCGTCACGCTCCCAGTTGTAGTGGTGGAAAATGGCCAGGATACGGAGCGCCCCCTTGGACTTGAACCGCACCTGGGGCAACCTCGCGCGGAGCAAAGCGCCAATTTCCTGTTCAGCCGGCACGCGCAGGTTTCTTGCAACAAACGCACGGTGGTAGCGGGCCGCTTCCTCGGCAAGCCGACGGTTGTTGCGCCATTTCCGAAACCGCTTCCGATAGTTCTTCAATGAATCATTCATGGTGCTACAACATTGCCGTCCACGGCGTCACCCCAGATGGTATAGAGGCGAACACCGTTGGACTTGTCCTCCCGCGCGTTCATCATGTTGAGCACGTGCCCACCGTCGATGGCTGGCACCCCAAAGCGCTCGGCGATATCGACACAGACAAGGAGGGCGCCGATGCCGGCCCCGACAAGACAGAGATCGACATCCTGGGGAATTCGCTCGAACACGTCCTGCCGCATATCGTGCCAACGAGTGGCAACATAGGAAGCCGGGATCTCGGCAAAAGTGATCCGCGGCGCGCTGCCGCGACGCTCGAACCATTCCCGGCAGGCGTCGAGGTTGCACGTCGAGTTAATAATGCAGAGATGGCGCCCATCCATGAGCCGCGCAAAACGGCTTGAAGAAAAATAGGCGTACACCGCATAGAAGGGGAGATAGTTTCCGCCGTGCAGAGCCACCTCGTTTTCCTCCAGAAAATCAAGAAAATGAAGTGCTGACCCAGCCTCTGTCGATCGTTGCCAGAACCGCCACCAAGAGGCTTTGGTAGCCGGTTCGCTGTTCGCAGGATGGACCAGGGGCGCCAGTCGGCCAATGCGGCTCAGAGTGCGCATTTTTCCCGCATGGTCGGCCAAAACGGACCGGATTTCACTGACAGATTCGGCTTGCCGGTAAAGACCGTTGCACTGGAGGCTCATGGCGTAAAAGGCATATTCGCCGTCCGCGAAACGCACCACCGGCAGCGGCTTTCGCTGCAGGATGCCGTCTCCAACGAGACGATGCAACAAATCAAGGCAGGCATCGCCGGAAGGTGCGGTGCGGTGCAACAAGACGGTTTCCTCAACCGCGAGCTGCACCCCAAACTGTTCGAAGACAGGACCGTTGTCAATGCCCTCAATGGCAAGACGCTGGAAAAAAAAGTCGCCACCCGCCAAAAGGGAGTCGAGATAGTGTTGTCGTGCCATAATGAAGTGAAATTTTCAATGTGACAGAAGGGCGCGGTACAATCCGGCCAAATCGTCGGCCACCCGCTCCCATGAATGTCCTGCTGCTGTCAACCTAGCAGCGGAACCCATCTGCGCCCTGCTTCCCGGCTGCAGCACCATACCCAGATGTTCGGCGATCTGAGCGATATCCTCCCGCCCCACCACGAAGCCGTTCCGGCCGTGCTCGACCAGATCCCTGGCCCCGACCCGGTTGCTGACGATAACCGGTACGCCGGCCGCCATGGCCTCCAGAACCACCATGCCAAAGGTATCGAATTGCGACAAGAGACAAAAGGTGTCGGCGGCCTGATACACCCGCTCCATGTCCCGCCGGACCCCGGCGAAAAACACCTGCCCGCCGAGCCCCAACCCCTGGGCCAGGTGCCGGAACTTTTGGCTGTCGCCTTTGCCGACCACCAGCAGGGAGATCTTCCTTGCCGGCACCTGCCGTTGCGCCATGGCAACCGCACGCGTCAGCGGCGCAAGCCCCTTCAAGTCAAAATTCATCCCGACAAAAAGCACCAGAAAATCATCCGATCCAATGCCAAACTCCTGCCGTATCTCGTGGCGCCAATCAGGCCGCGTCTGGCCGAATCTCTCCAGATCAACACCAGGCGGGATGACGGCAACCTTGTCACGGATGGTCGGAAACATCTCGCAGAGCTTTTCCGCCGCCAGAGTCGAGACAGGCATGATCTTCCGGCAGCCACCCTTTTCAAACATCCGCCTTTCAACCCAACCCGTGGCCAGATCAAAGAGGCTGGGAATCCTCTTGCCACGGATTTCCCTCACCCACGTCATATGGGGAATGCTGTGCACCGTGGCGATATCGGCCCTGAAAATCCGGTCATGGGTATGGACGATGTCCGGCTTGAGCGCCTTGAGCTTCCTTGCAGCAAACCAGGCAAAGCTCACGGTGGTGAGCCACTTGGGAAAGGTGAGGATCGGTATTTTGTGAAAAGCGATCCGCGCCGAGCCCGCCTGCCACTGATTGGCAAGGACATGGATGTCGTACCGGGAATCTTCCGCCAGCCGCTCCGTCAACTCATAGGCGAAGAGTTCCCCGCCCCCGACCAGGCCATAGCGGGGGATGACCACCGCGATCTTG
>JBMONN010000010.1:0-23547 GCA_049323935.1 Thermodesulfobacteriota bacterium | reverse complement strand
CCGCGTATACTACCCGGAGCCGCCCAGGCTGTCAACTTCTTTTTTCTACCTTTTTTCCCGCCGCCGAATTCCTCATCGCCGCCGAAAGCCCGCTAACCTACTTGACTCCCGCGATACTGTCAATACTATTTTGACCGACCCATAACAAAATCTCTCTACTCGTTGTTTTTATTATCAAAAAAGAAAAACGACAGCATCAATAAAATGCCCCGGCCCAATCTGTTTTCAGTTCAATAGAGTAATACATTTTATAGCACCTCACATAAAGGGGTCAAACACAAAACGCTGAATATTACAGGCCCCGCCAAAACCATAAAACCAAGGCGGGCGGGAAGGTGAATGCAACGATTAATGATGCGCAGCATCTCGGAATCGTGATTTTTCACTATTCCGGCAATATTGTTTTTTCTCTCAATTTCCCTTGACGTCGAAACAAATACCAGTTCTAATATTATGATTTTTTCTGCATTTTCCACCTCTACCAATAAGGGATGTCCGGTTTCTTGATTAACGCGATTTTCACAATCTTCGGTCCGCTGCTTTATACCCTTGGATACCCTCTATTATATTTTACCGTCGGCCGACCTGATATCGCCCCAGCACCAGAGCTTTTTCGCCATGCCGACCGCAGCGGCATTGACAGAAATACGTTCATCACATCGGCTGGGCGATCGGAAAGATCTGCTAGTGCCGGCAAGCACATGACACCATCATCCTAAAGGATAAACCAATATGAAAGCATTGATTGCACTTGAAGACGGCACTGTATTTGAAGGGGAATCCTTTACCGGGCCGGGCGAAACCACCGGGGAAATCGTTTTCAACACCGGCATGTCCGGTTACCAGGAAGTCCTGACCGATCCATCCTACAAAGGCCAGATCATCACCATGACCTATCCGTTAATCGGCAACTACGGAGTCAACGACGAGGATATGGAATCCTACCGCATCCATGTCGAGGCCTTTCTTGTCAAGGAATACCAGGATCGTCCGAGCAACTTCCGCTCCACCGCCACCCTCGGTCAATTCCTAACAAAATACGGCGTTCTCGGCGTCCAGGGCATCGATACCCGCGCCTTGACCCGGCACATCCGGGTAGCCGGGGCATTGAAGGGTATTGTCTCCACTGAGGATCTTGACCCACAGTCGCTGATCGCCAAGGCAAAAAACGCCCCCGGTCTTATCGGCCGTGACCTGGTGCAGGAGGTGACCTGCACCGAGCCATACGGCTGGTTCGGCGATCAGCCGCGGCCTGGCACCCATTTTTCCTCATCCGCCCCTGGCCAGTTCAAGGTTATCGCCTTTGATTACGGACTCAAGTACAATCAGCTCCGTCTACTCACCGAACGGAACTGCTCGGTGCAGGTCGTGCCGGCCACCACTTCGGCCAGTGATATCCTGGCTATGAACCCGGACGGTATTTTCCTCTCCAACGGCCCCGGCGATCCGGCCGGAATCCGCGGAGTGGTGGAAAACATTCGCGAACTACTCGGCAAAAAACCGATTTTCGGCATCTGCCTCGGCCATCAGATTCTCGGCCTGGCCTATGGTGGTTCGACCTACAAACTCAAATTCGGCCATCGCGGCGCCAATCAGCCGGTCAAGGACTTGCTCACCGGCAAGATAGAAATCACCTCGCAGAACCACGGCTTCTGCGTTGACATGAACAGCCTCGACAAAAACGAGGTGGAGCTGACCCACATCAATCTTAACGATTCCAGCGTGGAGGGCATGCGCCACAAGAAATTCCCGGCATTTTCAGTCCAGTATCATCCGGAAAATGCCCCCGGTCCACACGACTCGCTTTATCTCTTCGATCGCTTCATCGAGTCGATGCGTGCCTGATCCGGGAACAGAACCGGAGACGATCCGAATTAATCACAACTCAACTCTTTCTCTCTGCGAGTACCGATATGCCCAAACGAACCGACATCAAAAAGATTCTCATCATCGGCTCCGGCCCGATCATCATCAGCCAGGCCTGCGAGTTTGACTATTCCGGCACCCAGGCGGTCAAAGCCCTGAAGGAAGAGGGCTACGAGGTCATCCTCATCAACTCCAATCCGGCGACCATCATGACCGATCCGGAAATCGCCGACCGCACCTACATCGAACCCATCACCCCCGAAATGGTGGCCAAAATCATCGAGAGGGAAAGACCGGATGCCCTGCTGCCAACCCTGGGCGGCCAGACCGGCCTCAACACCGCTATCAGGGTGGCAGAAATGGGCGTGCTGGACAAATATGGCGTTGAACTGCTCGCTGCCAATATCGACGTCATCAAAAAGGCGGAGGGTCGCGACTCCTTCCGGGCGGCAATGTATAAAATCGGCCTGAAGGTGCCGGAAAGCACCATTGTTCACACCCTCTCCGAGGCTCGAGCGGCAGCCGAGACCATCGGTTTTCCCATCATCGTTCGCCCGAGCTTCACCCTGGGCGGCACCGGCGGCGGGGTGGCCTACAACAGCCAGGAACTGGAAACCCTGTGCGCCGCTGGTCTCGACCTGAGCCTCAACAGCGAGGTCATGCTGGAACGCAGTCTGCTCGGCTGGAAGGAATACGAACTTGAGGTCATGCGGGACAGAAAGGACAATGTCGTCATCATCTGCTCCATCGAAAACATGGACGCCATGGGCGTGCACACCGGCGACTCCATCACCGTGGCCCCGGCCCAGACCCTGACCGACCGGGAATATCAGATCATGCGCAATGCCGCCATCGCCATCATGAGGGAAATCGGGGTGGAAACCGGCGGCTCGAACGTACAGTTCGCCGTCAATCCGGTGGATGGCGAACTGATGGTGATCGAGATGAACCCGAGGGTGTCGCGCAGCTCCGCCCTCGCCTCCAAGGCCACCGGCTTTCCCATCGCCAAGATCGCCGCCAAGCTGGCGGTCGGCTATACCCTTGACGAGATTCCCAACGACATCACCAAGGAGACCTACGCCTCCTTTGAGCCGACCATTGACTACTGCGTGGTAAAGATCCCCCGGTGGACCTTTGAAAAATTCCCGGAGGCGGATGATATCCTCACCACTGCCATGAAATCGGTGGGCGAGACCATGGCCATCGGCCGCACCTTCAAAGAGGCCTTTCAAAAGGGGCTCCGCTCCCTGGAGATCGGCTGCGCCGGCTTCGGCGCCGGTCCCAAGTTCAGCCTCACCGGCATGGACCAGCGCGATCTGGAGCGCAAGCTGAAAGTGCCGAACTCGCAGCGCATCTTCGCCCTGCACGAGGCCTTAATGCGGGACATGGAAATCGACCACATCTTTCGGCTGACGGCAATCGATCCCTGGTTCCTCACCAATCTCCAGGAGATCGTCGCCATTGAGCAGGAGATCAGGAAGCTGGGCTTCTCCGGTCTTGACCGCGATTATCTGCGCAAGATTAAGCAGCTTGGTTTTTCCGACAAGCAGATCGCCTGGCTCACCGGCACCAGCGAGGAAGACATCTGGGAGCTGCGGGAAAAGGAGGGGCAGAAACCGGTCTACAAACTGGTGGACACCTGCGCCGCCGAATTTGAGGCGTACACCCCCTATTACTACTCAACCTACGAAACCGAGGATGAATCCCGCGAAACGAACAAACGCAAGATCATGATCCTGGGCGGCGGCCCGAACCGGATCGGTCAGGGCATCGAGTTCGACTATTGCTGCGTGCATGCCTCCTTTGCCCTGCGGGAAATGGGCATCGAGAGTATCATGGTCAACTCCAACCCGGAAACGGTCTCCACCGATTACGACACCTCGGACAAGCTCTATTTCGAACCGCTGACCCGCGAGGATGTCCTCCACATCATCGAAAAGGAAAAGCCGGAAGGGGTGATCGTCCAGTTCGGAGGGCAGACACCCCTCAACCTGGCTGTCCCTCTTGCCAAGATGAACGTGCCGATCATCGGCACCTCGCCTGATTCCATCGACCGAGCCGAGGACCGGGAACGGTTCCAGAAGTTTCTCCACAAACTGAACCTCATCCAGCCGGCCAACGGCACGGCGCGGACTGCGGACGACGCCCTGCGCATCGCCCGCGAGATCAGCTATCCCGTGGTAGTGCGCCCCTCTTATGTGCTGGGCGGTCGGGCGATGCGCATCGTCTACAACGAGAAAAACCTCAAGGAATACATGACCACCGCCATCGATGTCTCCTCGGAACACCCGATCCTGATCGACAAGTTCCTCAAGGAGGCGATCGAGATCGACGTGGACGCCATCTCCGACGGTGAAACCACCATTATCGGCGGCATCATGCAGCATATCGAGGAGGCGGGCATCCATTCCGGCGACTCGGCCTGCGTCCTGCCGCCCCACAGCCTTTCCCCGGCGCTGATCGAGCAGATCAAGGAGGCGACCCGGGCCATGGCCCTGGAACTGAAGGTCATCGGCCTCATGAACGTCCAGTATGCGGTTAAGGACAACATCCTCTACGTATTGGAGGTCAACCCTCGCGCCTCCCGGACCATTCCCTTTGTCAGCAAGGCAACCGGTGTGCCGCTGGCCAAACTGGCGACCAAGGTCATGCTCGGCATGAAGCTTGCCGAGCTGGGACTGACCAAAGAGGTTGAGGTAAGCCATTTTGCGGTCAAGGAGGCGGTCTTCCCCTTTGACCGCTTCGACAACGTCGATACCCTGCTCGGTCCGGAGATGAAATCCACCGGCGAGGTCATGGGGCTCGACAGATCGCTGGGAATGGCCTTTGCCAAATCCCAGGTGGCCGCCGGCCAGCCCATCCCGCGCAGCGGCACCGTGCTCTTCAGCGTCCGCAATGACGACAAGCCGGTCATCCTGCCGGTGGCCCGACAACTGGCGGGACTTGGTTTTGCCATCATGGGGACGACCGGCACTGCCGCTTTTCTCAATGACAATGGCGTGGCCTGCACCAGCATCAACAAGATCTCCGAAGGCCGGCCGCACATCCTGGACAAGATCCAGGACAAGCAGATCCAGTGGATCATCAATACCTCCCGGGGGACCAGGACCACCGAGGATTCCTACACGATCCGCCGGGCCGCGCTGAACTACCATCTGCCGTACACCACCACCACAGCCGGGGCGGAATCAATGGCTATGGCCATCGCTACCCTGCGGGAACAATCCATGGAGGTCAAATCGGTGCAGGAGTATTTTCAATGATTTCTCTGCCTCTTCCCGACCTTTTGTGCTCGAAGAGCTTATCTACTGGACTTTTGATGATGAAATTCTTATTGTAACAAGTTGACAATGCCGCCCTCGGAGCGGCAACACGCTCGCAGGCAGCCGCTGCCGAGCCGCAACGACGTACCGATCGATGCCTTTGCCGCATCCTCGACAAAACCTTGCAGGAGCTCTTTCTTGAACAATTTTTATAAAAATCTCTCCATGTGGCTGGTCATCGGCCTGACGATGATTCTCCTCTTCAATATGTTCAATCAGCCCCAGACCGGGGTTATTGAAATGAGCTACACCGACTTTCTCGACGCGGTAGCAAGTGAGAGTATCGGTCAGGTGACGATCCAGGGCGACGAAATTATTGGTAACAGCGGCGGCAAGAATTTCCGCGTCATCGCGCCGATGGATACCGACCTAATTCCCGAGCTGCGCAAGGCCGGGGTCAACATTATGGTCAAGCAGAAGGAAGAGACCCCGTGGTACATCACCATCCTTGTTTCCTGGTTTCCCATGCTGCTGCTGATTGGCGTCTGGATCTTCTTTATGCGCCAGATGCAGATGGGCGGCGGCAAGGCGATGAGTTTCGGTCGCAGCAAGCACCGTGTCCTGGAAAGCGGCAGCGCCAAGGTGACCTTCAAGGACGTGGCCGGCATCGACGAGGCCAAAGAGGAGCTGTCCGAGATCATCGATTTTCTCCGTGACCCGAAAAAATTCACCCGGCTCGGCGGTCGCATTCCCAAGGGTGTGCTGCTCGCCGGCCCGCCGGGTACCGGCAAAACGCTGTTGGCCAAGGCCATTGCCGGCGAGGCCGATGTGCCGTTTTTCTCCATCAGCGGCTCTGATTTCGTTGAAATGTTTGTCGGGGTCGGCGCTTCCCGGGTCCGCGATCTCTTCACCCAGGGCAAGAAAAACGCACCGTGCATCATCTTCATCGACGAGATCGACGCGGTGGGCCGCCATCGTGGCGCCGGCCTCGGCGGCGGGCATGACGAGCGGGAACAGACCTTGAATCAGCTGCTGGTCGAGATGGACGGCTTCGAATCCAACGACGGAGTCATCATCATTTCCGCCACCAACCGGCCTGATGTTCTTGATCCGGCCCTGCTGCGACCGGGGCGCTTCGACCGACAGGTGGTGGTGCCGATTCCCGATGTCGGCGGCCGCAGAATGATCCTTGAGGTGCACGGCAAGAAGGTGCCGATTGCTCCTGATGTCAACTGGGATGTCATTGCCCGCGGCACCCCCGGTTTTTCCGGCGCCGATCTGGAGAATCTGGTCAACGAGGCGGCCCTGCTCGCCGCCCGGGCCAACGAGGACAAGGTCACCATGAACGACCTCGAACGGGCCAAGGACAAGGTCATGATGGGCGCGGAACGGCGCAGCATGATCATCACCGACAAGGAAAAGGAGATCACCGCCTTTCATGAGGCCGGCCATGCCCTCATTGCCAAGCTGCTGCCCGGCACCGATCCGGTCCACAAGGTCACCATCATCCCCCGTGGCCGCGCCTTGGGCCTGACCCAGCAGTTGCCGACCGTGGAACAGTACACGCACGCCAAATCCTTTTTACTGAACACCCTGTGCATCCTGCTCGGCGGCCGGGTGGCGGAGGAGCTGATCTTCGGTGAGATTACCACCGGTTCGGGCAACGACATCGAGCGGGCGACCACCATGGCGCGCAAGATGGTGTGCGAATGGGGAATGAGTGATGAACTGGGTCCGATGACTTTCGGCAAGAAGGAGGAACAGATCTTCCTCGGCCGGGAGATCGCCCAGCACCGCGACTACAGCGAGGAAACCGCCATCAAGATCGACGCCGCAGTGCGGCGGCTGGTGGATGAGGCCAACACCAAGGTCTTCAGGCTGCTCGGCGAAAATATCGAAACCCTGAAGATCATTGCCAGAGAATTACTGGAGCGGGAAACCCTGACCTCCGAAGATATTGAAAAAATCATGTCCGGGCAAGGTCTGGAACCACGCCAGAAAACAGCGGAAAAACCGGCAGCCGAATTTCACGCCGTCCATGCCGCCGCCCCGACAGAGCCAGCCCCATCGCCCCCCGCCGAAGACCAACTGCCCCCGCCCGCCGAATCGCCCGGACAGGGAGGCGCATGACCAGGGACCGGGGAGAACCGATGCTCGGCACATTGCGCCACCCCCTGCCCGATCCAAGTCGCCCGGTGTTGGTGATGGGAATCATCAATGTAACGCCGGACTCCTTTTCCGACGGCGGCCAGTGCAGCGACATGGACAGATTGCTGGACCGGGCAGCGACCATGGCGGCTGCGGGCGCCGACATCATCGACATCGGCGGCGAATCGACCCGACCCTTTGCCCCACCGGTCAGCCTGCAGGAAGAGCTTGACCGGGTTATTCCGGCCATCAGCGCCATCCGGGCGCGCTTTGCCGTACCCCTCTCCATCGACACAGCCAAGGCGGACGTTGCCCGGGCGGCCATTGCCGCCGGCGCCGACATCATCAACGACGTCAGCGGCCTGACCCACGACCCGGAGATGATCCGGGTGGCAATCGATCACGATGTGCCGGTCATTATCATGCACATGCAGGGCACCCCGCGGGACATGCAGATCAATCCCCATTATGACGATGTGGTGGCAGAGATCCGCGCGGCCCTGGCCGAACGGATCAGCTGGGCGGAACGCCAGGGACTTGATCGGTCGCGCATCATCATCGACCCTGGCATCGGTTTCGGCAAGAGCGCCAACCACAACCTCACTATTCTGCGGAATCTGCGGCAGTTTACCACCCTTGGTTGTCCAGTGCTGGTCGGTCATTCCCGCAAATCGTTCATCGGTTCCATTCTTTCCCTGCCGCCGGCGGCCGCGCGGGACGAGGCCACCGCCGTCCTTTCCGCCCTCTGCACCTGGAACGGCGCCGCAATACTCCGGGTCCACGACGTCGGTCGCACCGTGCAGGCCGTCAGCATCACCCGTGCGGTCATGAGCGGCTCCCCTTCCCTGCCGGCCTGATCCTCACCTCGGGCACACGCGCCATGCACGACAGGATAAAACGATACCAGCTCTACAACCGCTGCCGCAAAATCAAGGCAATTACCTTTCAACCGGAAAAGGCCACTCTGCTGTTTCGAATCGTTCCCTATCTGCTGCATTGCAATTATCCCGACCTGCCGGGCTATGTCAACGATCCCGCCTGTCCCTTCGGCATCTCCCGCTTTCTGCCGGACAAATTCGTCGACAACGAACTGTTCCGCCAGACCTTTCCCGATTCCAGCGCCCGCAACTATAAAAGCGCATCGCCCTATCCCCGATCGCCGTGCATCCATTCCCTCAAAACCATCGGCAGCATTGGCACCATCGCCCAGTCCGCCAAATCCGATTGCGACTACTGGGTCTCCATCCGGGAAGAGGAGCTCGGCGCGAAGGGTGTCGCCCTGCTCCAGGAAAAATGTAAAAAAATTGAACAGTGGGCACTGGGGCGAGGGGTTGAGATCTATTTCTTTCTCATGGATATCGACCAGACCAGGGAGAACCGCTTCTCTTCGACCGCCGAGGAGGAATCGGCCGGATCAGCACTGAAGCTGCTGCTCAAAGACGAACTGTTCCGCACCCATATTCTGGTCGCCGGCAAGATGCTGCTCTGGTGGCTCATCCCCCCCGGCCTCAGCGATGAAGGATACCGCACCTACGTCAACGATCTCATAAAAAAAAAGGGATTGAATCCCGACAACTTCGTCGATCTCGGCTATCTGTCCGACATTCCGAAGGGGGAAATATTCGGGGCCTGCCTCTGGCAGCTCAACAAGGCACTGGACAGCCCCTTCAAATCGGTGATCAAATTCGCCTACCTGGAACTGTTGCTCAAACACAAGACCAGCATTCTGCCGCTCTTTTCGACGAAGATTCAGTGCCTGGTCACCTTTCCGGAACGTCTGCCCGCCTTCGAGCCCCGTCTGCCCCTCTCCCAGATCGACCCCTATCTGCTGCTGGCCCGCGAGCTTGTCGCCTTTTATCAGAGAAACAAGATCAAGGACGAAGACAACCTCATCCGCGAGTGCCTCTTTTTCAAAACCATCGAAGGCGCGAAATCACAGAAGGACAACAACCACCTCCAGGCGACCCTGGCCCTGATGGACAAATGGGATCTGTTGCCGCCGGACCATGAGCGGATGATGCTGCTGCAGAGCTGGAACTACAAGGAACTGCTCTCCATCGGTACCCGGGTGCATGCCTATCTGCTCGACACCTACAACCGGCTGCGCTGGCTGCGCAAATCCTTTCAGGAAGAGACGGAACGGGCCATTTCCGATCGCGATCTCTCCATCCTCGGCAAAAAACTCTTCAGTTTCTACGACGTCAAACCGGACAAGATCCCCTATCTGCACACCCTGTCCCGCCAGGTCATGGGTCAGGCAGACCTCACCTTTCACGTCAGCCGCCAGGAGGAGACCACCTTTTATGCTGTTTTTCAGGGACGGGTCGAGGCCGACGCCCTTAAAGAGAATCTGAGTCTGCTTATCAAACGCGACACCGACCCCCTTCACCTGCTGATGTGGCTTGTCATCAACGGCATCCTGCAAAAGGAATCCCGTATCCATCTCATCAGGAACTATCTCAATGTCCACCTGGCGGATGTCACCACCCTGGCCGATCTCCTCCTCAAAACCTTTCCCCTCTTCACCTTCTCCGAGATCTCGGCAAACGAACTGCTCAGTCAGGAAAAGGTGACCAGGGCGCTGGTCATCGTCAATTTCGACAAGGAGCCGGTCAAGGGATCACAGACCCTGAAGTCCGCCCTGATCACCGTCAACAATTACGGCGAATACTTCCTCAAGCACTTCACCACCTTGGTCCAGCTGAAGAATGCCATGCGCCTTCTCCTCACCCGCCATTTTGTCAGCCGCTGGAACAACAATCTCGACATCTACATTCCGGACCAGCCGGAAAAATACTTTATCCAGAGTCAGCTGGAAAAATAACCGGCATACAGGCCAGGACAGCTGTCCGCACCACTCAGCAGCAGGCCGGCAGATAGAGATGAAAGATCGTGCCCCGTTCGGCGCCCGGCTCCACGGTGATAGCGCCGCCATGCCGGCGCAGAATGGAATAGCAGATGGTCAGACCAAATCCGGTGCCCCGCTGATTGGCCATCCGTTTGGTGGTGAAATAGGGATCAAAGATTTTCGGCAGATTTTCCGGGGCAATGCCCCGGCCCTGATCAATAATGGAAAGCCGCAGATAAATCCCAGGCGCCAGATCAAGACCGTTTTCCTCGGTCATGGTCACAGTGTCCGCCACTGCGGAGAGGACACCTTCTTCCTCCATCGCCTCCCTGGCATTCATGACGATATTGTTGATGACCTGCTGAACCTGATCCGGATCGATGTAGGCCTGGACCAGATCATCGGCAAAGGAAAACGATGCCTCGATGCGGGCGCCGCGCAGCGCGGTTTCCACCGATCTTTCCACCAGCTCCTGCATGGCAGTGCACTTTTTGCGCGGCGCTCCGCCCTCGGCAAAGGTGAGAAACTTGGCGGTCAGCTCCCGACCCTGCAGACAGGTTTGCCGGGCTTCCTCGATGATACCGTCCTGTTCGCTGTCTCGAGGCAACGACGCCTTCATCAGGGTGAAGACGCCAAGCAGACCGGTGAGCAGGTTGTTGAAATCATGGGCGATGCCTCCGGCCAGCAGACCGACGGCCTCCAGTTTCTGCGCCTTCAGCAATTCGGTCTCCAGCTTGCGCCGATCGGTGATGTCGCGGAAAATACTGCGGATCGCCACCGGTCTGCCGTCGATGAACTTGCAGTTACACTTGCCCTCCACCAGGATGCGGTTTCCGTCCCGGGTGACGAATTCCGTCTCAAAGGCATCGACTTTATCCCCGGCGAGCAGGACCTTGAACCGCTCTTTGCAGTGGTCGTGATAGTCCGGGTGGATGATATCGAACATGGAATGGCCGCTGACCTCCCTGACCTCGAAACCAAGGGTTTCCCGCCAGGTCCGGTTGGCATAGATAACCCGGCCGTCCGGTGAGATGCTCTGAATCAGATCACGAGAGTTGTCAAAGAGGTCACTGAACAGCTCCTCCCGCTCTCGCAGGCTGTGCTCAGCCTTGCGCCGCTCCTCCATCTCCAGATGAAGTTCGGCGTTGGCCCGTTCGAGTTCAGCCGTTTTTTTGTCCCAGCGCTCCTTGAGCAGACCCATGATTGCGGCCGCAGCGGTCCAGATCGCCACCTCGATGGCGGAAAGAGTCTGATGCTGTCCTTCTCCCAAAACGGAGGACAACAGCCAATGGAGCAGCATGGCAAACAGGGCGCCGGCCATGGCGTATTGCAGCGAGGTGCGAATCGGCATGGATGTTATCGTGCATGTTGAGCGCGGGTCAGGACAGCCCTCTGGCTGCCTCCCTTACGGAGAGAGGTTGCGCGCGGTCTCCGCGTGACAATGTATCTCTATTGAACGTCCTTTTCCCCGGCAATGTCAAGCGGCAATGACGGCTGTTCGCCGGCGATCCGATTCAGCCAGGCGCGGATTCCCTTTTCGAGGAGACGATGATAGTCATCCACCCCGCCAAGTCCTTTGCAGCGAAAGCAGAAATTGATCTCCAGGAAAAGCGGGACAGGATCGGGTTGTCGCATGTCGAAAAGAAAATCAAAGCCGGCGAGATTGATCCGCGTTCTTCGGCAGAAATCCTTTGTCGCGGTCACCGCCTTTTCCTGAAGAGCCGGAAAGGAATTGCGGTCTATTTTCGCCCCTTTGGCAAGATTGGTATAGAATGCGTCACCGGCCGCCGTCCGCCAGTAGGGGTAATAGTCATCGGCAATGACCACCACCCGCAGACTGCGGCCATTGGTCGGGATATATTCCTGCAAAACCACGCCAGGCCGGCCGCGTTCCTGCCACTGGCTCCCCCTGGCAAGGCAGCGGCGCAGCTCCTCCTCGTCGGCCACCGGGAAAACGCCGTTCCCTTCGCCGCCCCAGGCGGACTTGAAGACAAAGGGATAGGCAAAGGGCAGGGCAGCGGCGTGTATCTCCTCAATCCGGCCACAGGTCACGCTCCGGGGATGGGGCACTTCCATTTCACGAAAGAGGACGGCCTGGCCGGTTTTGCCCGGATACGCGAAAAAGACGTCATAATCGGGAAAGACATGGGGGCAGAGGCGGCGGGCCGCAACATACAAATGATACCGACAGGCTTGCGGCAGAATGATGGCGTCGGCCCGGGCCATGGCAGCGAGATCATCGGCGGATGGGGAGTCGACGGTGGCAACCCGGTTATTGCCGCTCTCGATGCAGAGGTGAAAGGAAAGAACATTCACTGTTTGTCGTCCTGGCTGCTTGTTTTTCATGCCATCTGCTGTTATTTTGACGGAAAAGTCAGAAAAAACCAAGAAGATTGATGGTCCCGGCCGTAGGTCCCGGACCTCTTTGCAACCAAACCGACCAGCACGGCAGCAGCGGCTGCCGGCACAGGACACCATGACCATTACCGTCTCCACCACCACCCCCCAGGAAGGCACCTGCGCCGATGACCGCATCACCAGCCACGAATTCCGGTCCATGCTGCCCGGCATCGTTGATCAGCTGGTCGATTCCTGCCAGACAGCGGAATGTTTCGAGCACATCAACACCGATCCGCTGCCCTCCCGGGAACGGGCCATCGACATCCTCGAACGGTGCCGGGACATCCTCTTCCCCGGCTATTTCCGCTCCCAGGATATCGATCAGATCAGCCTCCGATACCGGGTCGGCCAGGAGGTTTCCGCCCTCTATGACCTGCTCGCCACGGAAACCATTTACAGCATCCGCCACGACTGTGTCCGTCACCACACCACCTGCCAGCACTGCGAATACCAGGGCCGGGAAAAGGCCTTCCACTTTGTCCGCTCCCTGCCGGAACTGCGGCGCATCCTCGCCACCGACGTCCGTGCCGCCTTCGAAGGCGATCCGGCGGTGACCAACCACGACGAGGTCATTTTCTGCTATCCCGGCATCACCGCCATCACCACCTACCGGATCGCCCACCGTCTCTATGAACTCGCGGTTCCCATTCTGCCGCGGATGATGACCGAGTATGCCCACAGCATCACCGGCATCGACATCCATCCCGGCGCCGAGATCGGCTCCTCCTTTTTCATCGATCACGGCACCGGCGTGGTCATCGGCCAGACGGCCGTGATCGGCGACCGGGTCAAGATCTACCAGGGCGTCACCCTCGGTGCCCTTTCCTTCAAACGCACGGAAAGCGGCGAGCTCGAACGGGCCGGCAAGCGCCACCCGACCCTGGAGAACGATGTCACCGTCTACGCCGGCTCCACCATCCTCGGCGGCGACACGATAATCGGCGCTCGCTCGGTGGTCGGCGGCAACGTCTGGCTTACCCATTCGGTGCCGCCGGACAGCAAGGTCATCCTCAACCCGCCGGAACTGGTCATCAAGTCCAGGGCATGAACGGAGCCGACAGGTCCCCCCTGTCAAGAAAAAAACAGGGCAGCGTCATGAAAGGCTGGAAATTATTCTCAAGATGGATTAGTAATACATAATTTTGCCAAACACGTGCTGCAACGGCACTCCGATTTACGTCTTCACACCACCACAACAATCACAGCGTAAGGAGAAGTTATGTCTCGGAAAATGGTCACCATTGATGGCAACCAGGCCTGTACCCATGTCGCCTATGCCACCAGCGAAATCATCACCATCTACCCCATTACCCCGTCTTCCCCGATGGCGGCAGAAGCGGACGCCAAGGCAACCGCGGGCCAGAAGAACATCTGGAACAGCGTCCCCGTTGTCTCCCAGATGCAGTCCGAGGGCGGCGTGGCCGGCTCCCTGCACGGCTCGCTGACCACCGGCGCCCTCTGCACCACCTTCACCGCCTCCCAGGGGCTCTTTCTGATGCTCCCCAACATGTACAAGATCGCCGGTGAGCTGACCCCGACCGTTTTCCACATCACTGCCCGCTCCGTGGCCTGCCAGGGTCTCTCCATCTTCGGCGACCACGGCGACGTCATGGCCGCCCGCCAGACCGGCTGGGCCATGCTCTGCTCCCAGAACGTCCAGGAGGCCCAGGACCTGGCCCTGGTCGCCACCCAGGCCTCCCTCAAATCCCGTATCCCCTTCATGCACTTCTTCGACGGCTTCCGCACCTCGCACGAGATCCAGAAGGTCGAGCAGCTCACCATGGACGACATGCGCGCCATGATCGACGAAGATCTCGTCATTGCCCACCGGCTCCGCGGCCTCTCGCCGGACCGGCCGATGATGCGCGGCACCGCCCAGAACCCGGACGTCTACTTCACCGGCCGCGAGACGGTCAACAAATACTACAACGCCGCTCCGACCATCGTCCAGGAGACCATGGACAGATTCGCGGCCATCACCGGCCGCCAGTATCACCTCTTTGATTACCATGGCGCACCCGACGCCGAGGAGATCGTCGTCATGATGGGCTCCGGCGCCGAGACCGTGGCCGCCACCGTCGATTATCTGGCCGCCCAGGGCCGCAAGGTGGGTCTGATTATTGTCCGCCTCTTCCGCCCCTTTGACATGAAGGCGATGGTCAACGCCATGCCGGCCACCGTCAAACGGATCACCGTGCTCGACCGCACCAAAGAGCCGGGCTCCGCCGGCGAGCCGCTCTACCTCGATGTCCGCGCCGCGGTGGGCGAGGCGATTGAGACCTCGTCGATGAAGAGCCACCCGATGATCCTCTCCGGCCGTTACGGCCTCGGCTCCGCCGAGTTCACCCCGGCCATGGTCAAAGCGGTATTCGACAACATGGCCGCCTGGGCGCCGAAAAACCATTTCTGCGTCGGCCCCAACGACGACATCACCTTCTCCAGCCTCGCCTATGACAAGTCCTTCAACATCGAGGGCAAGGACGTTCATCGCGCCATGTTCTACGGGCTCGGTTCGGACGGCACCGTCGGCGCCAACAAGAACACCATCAAGATCATCGGCACCGAGACCGACAACAGCGCCCAGGGCTACTTTGTCTACGACTCGAAGAAATCGGGCTCCATCACCACCAGCCACCTGCGTTTCGGCAAGAACCCGATCGTCGCCCCCTACCTGATCAACAAGGCGACCTTCATCGCCTGCCACAACTTCACCTTCCTCGACAAGTACGACATGCTCGCCAACCTGGAGTCGGGCGGCACCTTTTTGCTCACCACCTCTTTCGACAGCAAGCAGATCTGGAAACAGCTGCCCGCCCCGGTCCAGCAGCAGCTCATCGACAAGAAGACGAAGTTCTATATCATCGACGCCATCAAGCTGGCCGAGGCCCTGGGTCTTGGCGCCCGCATCAACATGATCATGCAGACCGCCTTCTTCCTCATCTCCGGTATCCTCACCCGGGAAGAGGCGATCAAGGCAATCAAGGACGCCATCAAGAAGACCTACGGCAAGAAGGGCGACAAGGTCGTCAAGATGAACTACGACGCAGTTGACGCGGCGGTGAACAACATCGTCGAAGTGAAGATCCCGAAATCGGTGAGCGGCCACGAGCTGCCGCCGCCGGTGCCGGCCGACGCCCCCGCCTTTGTCAAGGAAGTGACCGCCAAGATGATCCAGGGCAAGGGCGAGGAGATCAGGGTCTCCCAGATGCCGGATGACGGCACCTGGCCCACCGCCACCACCCAGTACGAAAAACGCAACATCGCCGTCCATGTGCCGGTCTGGGTGCCGGAAAACTGCATCCAGTGCGGCCGCTGCTCGCTGGTCTGCCCCCATGCCGCCATCCGCATGAAGATCGTCCAGCCGGCTGACCTGAAAAAGGCGCCCAAGGCCTTGAAGAGCGCCGATGCGGTGGGCAAGGAGTTCAAGGGCCGCAAGGCCATTGTCCAGGTCTTCACCGAGGACTGCTGCGGCTGCACCCTCTGCGAGACCGTCTGCCCGGCCAAGACCAAGGCCCTGGTCATGACCACCAACAACGAGGAGATCAGAACCACCGAGGCAGCCAACGTCAAGTTCTTCCTCAGCCTGCCGGAAATCGACCCGGCGGAGATCGATCCCTCCACCGTCAAGGGCAGCCAGCTCAAACGGCCGCTGTTTGAGTTCTCCGGCGCCTGCGCCGGCTGCGGCGAGACCCCGTACATCAAACTCGTCACCCAGATGTTCGGCGACCGCATGCTGATCGCCAACGCCACCGGCTGCTCCTCCATCTACGGCGGCAACCTGCCGACCACCCCGTACTGCAAGCGGGAAGACGGCCGCGGTCCGGTGTGGGCCAACTCACTGTTCGAGGACAACGCCGAGTTCGGTCTCGGCATGCGCCAGACGGTGAACAAGCTCGCCCAGCAGGCGGTCGAGCTGCTCGACGAGGCGGTGGCTGAGAAGATCATCACCAAGAAGATGGCCAGCGACTTGACCGGCGCCTCCCAGACAAATCAGACCGAGATCGAGGCCCAGCGCGGCCGGGTGGCCAAACTGAAAGAGGCCCTGTCAACAAGCGACAGCGTCATCGCCAAGCGGCTCTTCTACGTGGCCGACTATCTCGTCAAGAAATCGGTGTGGATCATCGGCGGCGACGGCTGGGCCTATGACATCGGCTACGGCGGCCTCGACCACGTCCTGGCCTCCGGCGAGAACGTCAACGTGATGATTCTCGACACCGAGGTTTACTCTAACACCGGCGGCCAGATGTCGAAATCGACCCCGCGTGCGGCCACGGCCCAGTTTGCCGCCGGCGGCAAGAAGATGCCGAAAAAGGACATCGGCATGATCTTCTCCACCTACGGCAACGTCTATGTCGCCAAGATCGCCATGGGCGCCAACCCGGTGCAGGTGGCCAAGGCCATTGCCGAGGCCGAGGCCTATGACGGCCCGTCCCTCATCATCGCCTACTCCCACTGCATCAACCACGGCATCGACATGGCCAAGGGCTTTGATCAGCAGACCAAGGCGGTGAAATGCGGACACTGGCCGCTCTACCGCTACAACCCGGAACTGGAGAAAGAGGGCAAGAATCCGCTCCACCTCGACAGCAAGGCGCCCTCCATCCCCTTTGCCGAGTACGCCTTGGGCGAGAACCGCTACCGCGCCCTGAAGCTCTCCAACCCGGCCATGGCGGATCAGCTGATGGCCCAGGCCCAGCAGGACGTCGAACGTTCCTGGAAGTTCCTGGAAGGCCGTTTCAAGGCCCTGGAGCCGGAGACCCCGACCAAGGAAGAGAAGTAATTCTCTGACACAGGTGTTTTTCTGAACCAGCAGAGGCCGCGGGACATCCCGCGGCCTTTTTGCGTTCGCCGCCCCTTCCCCTCCCACCCCTCGCCCGAAACGGTGACGGCTTCGCCTCTCCGCCCCTTGTTGCAATTTTTCTGTTGCTTTTTGGTCAGGGAAAGAGCATTCTGACTCTATCTTTTTGTTCTACTTTGCTGCCGGCGGGCACTGCTTTGCGCGAAGGACGCAAACGCAGTGACACCTTCCGCCCGTATTCGAGAAAGACACTCGGGGTGCGACAGACATTACCCGCACGATAATGAGGCTCCTGCAAAATGTAACAAAAATCCCCGCCAGTCATTCCTGCGAAAGCGCTGATGAAAACATGGTGGATGCCGGGGCGCGCCGCCTTTGCCCGGAATGACAAAACATGAAATTTTCATCATTTTGCAAAAGGCGCTAATGGTAAATTTATCGCGGCAATTAATGAAGAGCTTGGTGGCAAGGCAATGGGGCGGGAAATTCACGAAGGACCACATGACGAAATGAACTCTTTGCCCGAGCCGGGTCCATTTTCCCCCAGTGATTTCGACATGGGAAATGCCGCTTTAAGCGATGAAAACAGTCTGTTTTCGAACATATTCCATTGATTATCAATTGGTTAACCAGGCCCGAGCCCGGACCCGCCCGGACCCGAGACCGGCCCCGACGCAATACTGCCGTTAGATCGAGGGAACCAGTCATGCCAATTACTTACTCCTTTGACCAAGAACAACGGTTGATCCTTGTCAGAGTTACCGACGAGCTCAGCATCGGCCTCACTGAGGACTACTTCACACGTTTACAGCAGGACAACGATTGCCCCCAGGAAGCCATCGAGATTGTCGATTTTTCCGGGGTCACTGATTTCGCGATTGGTTACGGCGAGATGAGTCGTATCACTCGGAAATACCAGGACACGAAGTCAGACAGAGATATCCGGGCGACGATCTTCAACTGCACGTCGGATCTGTCGTATGGCATTGCGCGAATGCTGCAGACCCTTCACGAGATCGCGAACGCGAAACATCCGGTGATCATCACGAGGTCCGATGAAGAGCTAGCCAAGCGGATCGAAGATTTGCGATCTAACGAACAAGGTTAGATTCTGCGAGCGCAGCGAGCCACAATCTGAACGCGCTGATCACGTCAATCATGGGACACTGGGACGACTGGGAGGGACCGGGACGGGGGACGACGGGGGACGGGGTCGGGCGAGGGAGGGGACGGGGTCGGACCGAGTTAACTTACTGATTTCATACAAATAAAACTGCAATCTTTCCTTTTTTTTGAGCCTTAGAAGCCGCTTTTTTGGCTGAAAAATGGAGTTGTAACAGCCCGTTGAAAAAACCTATTTTGCGCAACAGACAGACAACTGACCGGTTGCCCGCGGCAAATTTGGCATGGAGGCCAGACTGACCGCAAGAAAGCAGTTTCTGGGTGTTATCGTGGTCAAAAGAGCTGTCAGCAGACCAAAAAGGTGCATAAAAAGCCACCCCAATGCATCGGTCAGCCCATGGGGAGTGCCATAACCAAAAAATGCTCGCATTAGCAGGCCAAGGTTGTAGGCGGCGGCGTGGATCAGATAGCGTTTGGTGCCATTCTCCTTTGCGCGAGCCGGGTGCATCTTACACCAGTGATTTCGACATGGGAAATTCCACTTTATGCCATGAAAACAGTCTGTTTTGGAACATTTCCCCTTGATTATCAAATGGTTCACCAGGTCTGCCCCCGGACCAGAGCGCCTGAAATTGCTCATTCATGCCGCCCTGGGACAGTGGGGAAGAAGTAGAATTCGCCAACATTACTGTGGTAAAATGATTAAAACATATTTTATTGCTTTGAAAATGTCACCGCGCAAGGCAGAACCTGCGAGATGTGTTGACTGGTGCGTTTTTTCATCCGGAATTTCCATGAAAAATTTAACAATATCTGTCTGTCCAGAAGGAGAATGACAATGGAGTCGGTTTCTAGCCCCGAATTTAATATATCCCTGTCCTTTGAAAGCGTCAATCTGCCGCCGGTCACCGATGTCCTGGTGCTGGGCAGGAAATATCCGCACGGCAAACACGGGGTGCTGCAGGCCTTTAAATATATCGCGCCGGATGAGTTTCAGTGCATCCAGGAAAACGATGATGGAGTAGTGGGCGCGGTGCTGGCCTCCAAGAAAATTTTGCTCAAGATGCCGCGAGAAACCCTTCTGTCACTTCTTCAAAAATTTGTTTTCCCTTACGTCGCCGATGAGGAAGCCATCAAGGTGGATATCAACATTATTCTTTCCCAGAAAGGGATCAAGGGGGTGCTTTGATGATGAAGGCTGGTGAGTTAGCAACCACCCAATTCCCGCAAATATCGCCTTTTGCCGGAACGCGAGAGATTAAAGACCGGCTGGTAGGGGAAAAGTTTTTTGTCGTCATGGACAAAAAGGGCTTTCAGGGAATCGTCACAGCGACGGATTGTATCCACAAGCCGCACAAACTGGTTGCAGATTGTGTTCGGAAAAAGCCGAAGATCAATTATGACGATGATATCGGCCATGCGATGCTGATGTTGAAGGAGACTAATCAATCAGCCCTGCCGGTTTTCAAGGGTGATGATTTTTACGGGGTCTTCTCCGCGGATGCGGTGTTCAGTTTTGTCTCGGAGAAGATCATGCAGGGGCTATGCGAATCCTCTGAGGATTGCATCAGGGCAAGTCGGATTCTCGCGGCCGGGTTGGGCCATGATTTTAATAACCTGCTCAATATCATCATCGGCGGAATCACCGTCATTCTCCGTCACGAGATGGACAGGGGAGAGACGGTTCAGGCGTTGCAGAATGTCGAGCGGGCGGCGCTGGCGGCCAAGAATCTCAGCCGGCAACTTCTTGCCTTTGCCAAGGAGGATGAGCCGAAAAGGGAAGTGGTTGATCTTACAAAAATCCTGGAAGATGCTGTTTCCTTTTATACGGCAAAATCCGGGGTGACGACAACCTTTACCATCGAAGGCGATGCGCTGCCGGTTTTAGTCAATTTAGACCAGCTACACCAGGTGTTGGGCAACCTGACGGTCAATGCCATTCAGGCCATGCCGGACGGCGGCACACTCAGCTTTACCCTGAAGCGGGTTTCGATCTCCGAAGACAACGACCTTCCCCTGCGGGCAGGGCAGTATGCCATGTTGCAGGTGGCGGATGACGGGATGGGGATTGCCAAAAAGTATCAGAAAAAAATTTTTGATCCCAAATTCACCACCAAGCCGGAGGGCAGCGGACTGGGTCTTGCCATCGTCTATAGCGTCATTTCCAGGCATGACGGGCACATCATGCTCGAGTCCGAAGAGGGGCAGGGAGCGAGATTCACCATTTATCTGCCGATGGCTGACGGCTCGGTCACCAATTCTATCGTGGTGGAAACCCAGTTTACTCCGGTGGCAAAAAAGGCGGAGCGGAAAAAGATTCTGGTCATGGATGACAATGTCGATAACCTGAGCCTGCTGCAGCGCTTTCTTCCCCACCTGGGGCACCGGGTGGAAACCGCTTCTTCCTCGGAAAAGACCCTGCGGTTGTATCAAGAGGCGCTTTCGGCGGGCGATCCCTTTGACGGGGTGCTGCTTGATCTGATTCTGCCCGATGATGCGGGCGGCGAACAGGTGATGCAGTCGTTACGGAAAATTGATCCTGGAGCAAAGGGAATAATCACCAGTGGAGATTCGCAGCATGAGATTATAGTCAACTACCGCGCCTATGGTTTTTCCGGGGCCATTGCCAAGCCCTACCGGCTGGATGAGATGAAGAATGTTCTGGAAAACTTATAAGAACGCAGAGGTGGTTCGGAAAAATATGGGGTGCACGAGACCGAGACCCGAGACGGAGACGGGGTCAGACCGAATCAACTTAAAGCGTTCGGCGGTAAAGGCATATGAGAATATTCAGCATCAAAGAAGACGGTAAATTTGAGGAATTCTCACAAACCCATTTCCATGTCGATCATGAGGAGTCGGTATTGGAAAATTGGCTTGAAAGTAACTCCGACGACATTCTTGAAGACGGCAAACTTCTCATTATTGGCCGGCAAGTCACAACAAATCTCGGGAGCATAATCGACCTTCTTGGAATTGATAGGGAAGGAAATACAGTAGTTATCGAGTTAAAACGTGACAGAACTCCCCGTGACACTTTGGCCCAAGCCCTGGAATATGCATCATTCGTGGAGGAACTTGACACTGATCAGCTCGAAGAAATTCTTCAGCGGTACGTCAGTGATGAAGCACTGAATTTAGCCAGCTATCACCGCAACTATTTTGAACTTGCTTCGGATGAAGCTGTTTCCTTCAATAAGGAACAACGTATTGTCCTTGTTGGCCAGCGAGTCACCGGAGAAATAAGACAAACGGCATCTTTCCTACGCAGAAAAGGCATGAGAGTCACGTGTCTTGAGTTTTCATATTTTCAAGCAAATGGCGGCAAGCATCTGTTTTCCTATGACATTGTAGTTGGGAAAGAACCAACAAAAATAAAACAAATAACCTCCGGGGCCTTGCCGATTGTCTCTCAAGATTCATTCATGGAGTCTTTGGACAAGAACGGCAAAGAAGTTTTCGGCCAACTGCTCAAGTTTGCTAACGAGAAATCATTTCCCATTCACTGGGGGACAAAGGGTTTTTCAATGAACGTTGACAAAAATGGTGTTCATGTCGCCATCTGCTACGGTTATCCACCAAAGGCAGTTTTCAAACAGTCGGTTTACACAGCCCTTATTGGTAGAGGCGGGTTCCTGAGCAAATTGGAAGTCCAAGAATCTGAAATTAATCAACTTTGGCAAGAGGCACAGGCAACAGGTCTATTTCAACCGGCAGGAAGAGAACTCAAGGCTCTGATAAACCACAAATTCAACAACACAGAAATTCAAACACTTATTGGTTGGCTGGAGAAGGTGGCAATAGCCATTGAAAGCCATGAATTAAAATAAACGGAGACGCCGAGAACGCTGGCGGCGCTGACGCGGCAAGGTTTGGTGGCGGCGCAAGTGACCTTGATCGTTGAGCCTGTAGAAAAAGGTAAAAACATTGATAAAATACGGGCGATTCAGGGTGTTTTATACCCGAGACCCGAGACGGACCGAGACGGACGACCGAGACGGGGTCAGACCGAATTAACTTACTGATTTTATACAAATAAAACTGAAATCTGTCCTGTTTTTGAGCCTTAGAAGCCGCTTTTTGGACTGAAAAATAGAGCTGTAACGAGCGATCACCGTGCCGAGAGCGAACAGATTGCCTGCGTCAATTAATGGACATGATACCTAATTCCAATCTATGAAAAAAGGTCAGGTCGTCTTTTCACTTCATGAGAGCAACTAGCAACGGCAACTAGCAACCAATAGCAACGGGGTCGGACCGAATTAACTTGCTGATTTTATACAAATAAAGCTGAAATTTGTCCTGTTTTTGAGCCTTAGAAACCGCTTTTTGGGCTGAAAAATAGAGCTGTAACAGGCGAACACCGTGCCGAGAGCGAATAGATACTTCATTCCAGGATATGTGTGACATATTACCCACCGATGCCACCAGAAAGAATTTCTGTTTCGTTTTGGGCGGGATCGGCAGGTTTGGATTCGGTGGCTCTTTGACAGGAGTTTAACCGCTACAACTCTTCCTGCTCAAAAAAACTTTTAATAACAATCTATTAGCGGGCAGCATTTTGTAAGACCCCATTGGCCACTTTGAAGCCAAAAGCCTTCAGGATGTCCGCTTGTTTCTTTGCTGGGTCCTCAAGCATCCTTTCAGGCCACCAGAACAGGGTCGGACCGAATTAACCCACCATCTCGAACCTCCGATTGGCCATGGGGTAGTCCTCCTGAAAAAAAATCAGGAAGATACACCCGGTTTTCGAAAAGTCCGAGAGTCAAGAATAATCAAAGTGGCGCCATTAGACCGATCATGAGATGGCGCCATTAAGGCGATCAGACGGTGGCTCCATTAACCCGATCACCATGTGGCGCCATTAAGGCGATCTCGTAATGGCTCCATATGGGCGGTCAACAACATGGGGATGAGATATTTTGAGACTATGTGGTTGAACTCCTGTTAAGGTCTGTTTTCAGTTGTTTCTGTTGTTGGACGAAGCCGCTTCGCGGCAGACAAACTCCACTCAGCCACACTCTCTCCTCGTTATCGCTTTGCAATCTCTCCTTTTGTTCCGATAGAAATGGCAACGCATGGCCAATGGCCATTTCTACCCA
>JBMONN010000009.1:0-139847 GCA_049323935.1 Thermodesulfobacteriota bacterium | reverse complement strand
GGGCGTGGATTGAAACATGCCGACGGTAACAGGCATGCCCTTGGCCTGGGTCGCCCCCCGCGCGGGGGCGTGGATTGAAACATTACGGTCTTGCCGAACCGCCGATGGCACACAGTCGCCCCCCGCGCGGGGGCGTGGATTGAAATTTTCCACCGCCGTTTTGACAAAAAAATGGGGATAAAATTATTTTTTTCAAAAACAGGATGTGTATACTGAGGATGATCGCACAAGGCAAAGCGGTCACACCATGCACTTATCCACCCCGGAAAACAACACGGCCATGGACAGGATATTCACCCTTACCACCCGCCTTTACGACCCTCTCCATGTTTTCTGGGAGGACAAGGCGACGCAGCGCCTTGTCTCCGGCGTGCTGGTGGTCATCTTCCTTCTCGGCCTCGGGGTGATCGAGCTCAACCGTCAGGGACTGCTGCCTGCCGGCCTCAGCGCCACCGTGCCTCTGACCCACTACATGGCAATCAACCTCGCCTTTACCCTGGTGCTGATTCTCGAAGTCGTCAGCCTGATCTTCACCCTGCCCTGTTCCATCTCCCGGGCACTTGGCAAACAGTTCGAAATCCTGGCTCTCATCTTTCTGCGCAACTCCTTCAAGGAGTTGACCCTGCTGCCCGAGCCCATCTCCATCGATGGTCATATCGATGTACTCTGGCGCATTCTCTCCGATGGCGGCGGCGCCATCATTATCTTCGCCCTGCTCGGCGTTTACGCCAGGATGCTGAAAAAGTCGGAAGAGAAACAGATGACCGGGGCCACGCTCTACAGCTTTGTTGCCGCCAAAAAGATGGTGGCGCTCCTCATGCTTGTCATTTTCTGCGCCATGGGCGCCTGGAACGGTCTACTGCTGCTCACCGGCAACAAACCCTTTCACTTCTTCCACCATTTCTACACGGTACTCATCTTCTGCGACATCCTGTTGGTCCTCATTTCCCAATGCTTTCAGCCGGGATTCAGGGCCGTCTTCCGCAACTCCGGCTACGCCCTCGCCACCCTCCTTATCCGACTGGCCCTGACCGCGCCGCCCTTCCTCAATGTCGCGATCGGCGTGATGTCCGCCCTGCTGGCGCTGCTGCTGACCGTGACTTACGATAAACTTTACGCCTCCACCAAACTGTAATGGCGTCGCAAAAGTTCGAACTGTCTCAAACTGGATCGTTACAAAGCAAGGAAGATTTTTTCAGCAGACTGACAACGAATCAGACCGGCCGTCCCCTGCCGACTGCCCATCTTCGGCAATAACCGGGAAATAGACCTGGAAGAGGGTGCCTTCGCCGACAACACTCTGCACATCGAGAAAGGCATGATGTTGCCGGATGATGTCCTGGATGATCGATAAACCGAGGCCAGTCCCCTTGTTGTCCGGTTTGGTCGAATAAAAAGGAGTAAAAATTTTCTCCATGCTCTCCTCGCTGATGCCGGAGCCGGTGTCGGCCACCGAGAGCGTCATATAGTCACCCGCCGGAATCTCGCCATCACGACAGAGGAGAGGACGATCCACGCGGGCCAGATCGGTCGAAATGGTCAGCCTGCCGCCGCCGGGCATGGCGTCCCTGGCGTTGGTGGCCAGGTTGATGAGAATCTGTTCGACCTGATGCTGATCGACCCTAACAGAGCGCTCGCGATCAGCCAGACTCACGGAAAAAGTGATCAGGTCGGAGAGCAGTGAGGCAATGACGTTTTCGAGATTGGCGACAATGGCGTTGAGTTGGCGTTCTTTTAGATCACTGGCGCGCCGCCGACCGAACATCAGCAGGTTTGATGTCAGATTCTGGCCGAGCTTGGTGGCGATCATGATATAATCGACAATCTCATGAAGCGACTTGTCGTCCCGAGCAATTTTATTTTTCAGCAGATAGGTCAGGCTCGAAACCGAGGTGAGGACGTTGTTGAAGTCATGGGCAATGCCGCCGGCGAAACGGCCGATCTCTTCGACCCGTTTTGCCTGACGCAGCTCTTCCTCCATCCTTTTCGCTGCGGTGATATCCCTGTTGCTGCCTCGGCGCCCCAGAAATTTGCCTTCGACAAAGATCGGTGCACAGGTGTGGGCCATCCAGCGCACCGTGCCCTCTTTGGTGATAATCCGAAACTCCATCTCCTCATGGGTGGCTTCATGGAAGCTGGCAAGATGCTTCTTCAGTTTTGCCCGATCGTCTGGGTGCACCATCTCAAACATCAGCTGCGAGCTGTTCATGAAGTCCTCGCGGGAATAGCCGGTGATCCGCTCACAGGAAGGCGAAATAAAGACGATCTCCTTGTTTTCGTCGATCCAGTATTCAAAGTTATAGGCAAATTCGGAAACAATGCGGAATTTTTCCTCATTGCTCCTGAGGGCGATCTTGTATTTTCGGAAACTGTTGAAAAAGAGCATGATGGCCAACGTACCCAACACCCACAACGCAACATGGGTCAGAATAATGATTTTCCGGGCTGAGGCGGCCGAGGCGAAATAGGGGGTCATCGGCACGGCAACACTCATGCCGCCGCGGATATCACCGACTTGATAGCCTTGATAATCATGACACTTCAGGCACTGCTGCTCAGTGATATAAGGGGCGATGAGACGCATGAAGGGAGCGCCGTCGATCATCGTGATATCGCTCACCTCGCCTCTGCCCTTCTCAAAATCAAGCAACGCCTTTTTTTCCCACTCATCCGGCAGGTTGTCCGGATTGAGCGGGTTGAGACTGACCGTTCGGTTGAGAACGGCCAGTTCCGGCGACTGGGTGCGCAGCAGATCATAGGCCTGGCGGGTCATTTGAAACGGGTTAATGGTGGTCAGCACCGTTCCATCACGAGTTACCAGATCCCTGCCCTCGGCCAGAATATAGGGATTCGGTGGATTTTTTTCGGTGACCCTGACATAAAGCCCGTCATGCATGGCGTTCCAGCGGCGATAGGCAAGGTTGTGCTGAAAAATGGTTTTGGCCTCAATGAGCGCCTTGCTGTAGGTGCCGCGGTAATTCTCATGAAGATTCCAGATCGCCGAAGCAATGATCAGCAGGCTCCAGACAAAAAGCAGGGCGATCCCGTAACGGTGTTCTCCTGCTTTGCGGATAAGGTTTGCTGCATTCATGGTAGCCATTGTGACATGCCGACAGTGAAGAAGAGGACAAGGGGTGCGATCCTGTACCATTTTTATATCCCTGCTTTTCTTATAGCAACAATCATGCTAAATTCATAAAAAAAACTTTTTACCGACACCGGCGGGAACAGCACGATGGCGAGCGCAAAAAAACAGATTCTCCTTGTTGACGACGAAAAGCTGATCCGCTTCAGCCTGCTCGCTGCGCTGGAAAATGATTCTGTCACCATTGCCACGGCCGCAAGTGGTGCAGACGCCTTGGTCCGGGCCGCTGCCCTTGACAATTGCCGCCTCTGCGTTGTCGATCTCTATCTCCCTGACATGAACGGGATAGAACTCATCCGGCAACTGAAAGCAATCCATCCCGGCGCCTCGTTCATTATCATTACCGGTAAATACCGGACCAAAAACGATTTTCTCCAGCATGAAAAAGAGGCGGCCGGCTTAGGCCCGTTTTCCTTTATTCCCAAACCCTTTGATTTTCCCCTTACCCAGCAACTGGTCAATGAGGCGCTTGCGGGCGGAACTCCGGCAGCAAACGAATGACCCGGCCCGCCTCCTGTCTTGCAGTGAGGATCTTATGGCAGACCTGAAAACATTGAAAGAGGTTATCCGGGAAGAACAGGCGTACATCAGAAAAAGAAGAAAACGAAAATGGCCCGTTGATCCGGCCCAGTGGAACGGGGACAGACTCATCGGTCTCGCCCTCTCCGGCGGCGGTATCCGTTCCGCCGCCACCAATCTCGGCGTGCTGCAGGGCTTGGCGGAACGGGGCGTCCTCTCCCTTGTCGATTATCTCAGCACCGTTTCCGGTGGTGGGTACATCGGCGCCTGCCTGACATCCCTGCTCTCCAACAGGGAGATACCCCGGCCGGAAAATGTCCGGGACAGCTATGATTTCGGCGCTAACGGCAATCAGGTCGAGGCGCTGTTTGCCACGGACTGGCGTCACTTCCCATTTCGGGAGGACAGGATCGACTTCCGGGCAGAGCCAGCCGACAACGTCCGCGGCAAGACACAGATGGACCATATCCGCACCCGGGCCAGCTATCTGGCCCCGCTTGCCCGCCATTTCAGCCCCAACGTCATGCGGGCGGTGGGCTCGGTTTTCACCTCGACATTCATGTCCCTGCTCTGGTTCGTC
Source organism: Thermodesulfobacteriota bacterium (assembly GCA_049323935.1). Classification (GTDB taxonomy): domain Bacteria; phylum Desulfobacterota; class Desulfobulbia; order Desulfobulbales; family SURF-16; genus DB1. The sequence continues at coordinate 135,603 of JBMONN010000009.1, read as the reverse complement.
CTGCTGATCGTCGTCATCACCGCAAGCTATATGACGGTGGTCGGCTTGACCGCCCCGGATATGGCAATGCACCCGGAAAGCCGACCGGCCGGCAGTCTCGCCATGGAAGTGCGGACCGCGAACTCCGCGGTGTCGTTCGCGGCAACCGGCCAGGCGGTTTCGGCATCGGCCCAAAAAGATATTTTCACCCTGCTTACGGCCGGCGCCTGGCGTCCATTTGAAAAATTTGCCGATATGGCCGACCAGCGCCCCTGGACGGTCGGGGTGGCATTTTTTTCCCTCAGCGCCACTCTCTTTTTTTTCATGAGCAGACGGCCGACAATCCGCGCATGTATCGACACCTCCTATTATCCCTGTTTTTTCTGCTTCATGGCGCTGCTCCTTCTTGTTCTTTTCGGCGGCCACTCGCTGCTTTGCTCCATTTTCACCACGGAAAAGGCCCTGACAGAGGGAGCCCTCCTCGTCCTGCCGGTTCTTTTTGCCGGCGGATCCCTGATCGGGGTCTGGCTCGCTTATGCCGAAGCCGCACGACAGGCGTCAAATTGGGACATTGTCGCCCGCTCACAATTTCATAAATTGACCGGCATTCTCCTGATCGGCCTGCTGCTGACCCTGGTTTGGGCGATCCTGCCCGGCTTTCTCGTTGTCGGCATGGACATCTGGAAAAGCGCACTCCTCATTCTCATCGGTTTTGGTATCCGCTCCGTGGTGACAACCCGCAGGACAGCAGGCCGCCAAAAAACGTTTTTTACGATCCCCGACAAATACAGATGTTTGCTGCTCGGCCTCTGCACCCTGCTTTTTACCTTGCTGGCTGTTATTTCCGTCGGTAACGCCCTCCACGATTTCCTCCTGGAAAACGGTTCCGATCCAACCCTGACCTGGCAGGCTCTTCATACCGGGACGCTGTCGGCAACAGCAGCGCTTGCCTTCCTGCTGTTGCTCGCCTTTGCCGGGTGGGTGGACCCAAACAAGCTCTCCCCCCACTACTTTTACCGGGATCGTCTGGCCGAGACCTTTCTGCGGACAGCAACTCATGCGCCGACCCTGCTGCGCGATGACGCGGAAATGCTGCTGCAGAATCTGCATGGCAACCGGTCGGACAGAACATGGGCAGCACGCGGCCCTTATCTGCTTATGAACGCCACCCTCAATCTCACCGCTGATCAGGATCTGAAGGCATTCAACCGTAAGTCGGATATTTTTACCTTTTCCCGTTTTTTTCTCGGCTCGAAAAAAACCGGATACCTGCGAACCAGTGACTATCTGGTTGACGACGGCCCGTTAAAGCTTGCCCGGGCCATGGCCATCAGCGGCGCGGCGGTGACCTCGGTCATGGGCATGAACACCTCCCTTGCCACCTCCTTTGCCTGCACCATCTTCGGGGTGCGGCTCGGCTACTGGCTGCCCAACTTCTGCTGCAACAGAAAAAGGCTGGACGAAATCGATGCCACGATCAGGGCGCTTGACGCCGACCTTGAGAACCAGGCCCGACAAGACCGGCAGAAACTCCTGGGCGCCCGATACAAGGCCGAAGAAAAACGACAACAGCTGTGCCGGAGAATCGCTCCATTAGGAAAAAGCAGCTTCCGGAGCAGATTTGCCCGGCTGTTCAAGGAGCTGGTCGGCCACACCACGGCCGAAGCAGAAGAAATCTACCTCAGCGACGGCGGCCACAGCGGCGACAACCTCGGCATCATCCCCCTGCTACAACGCCGGGTGAAGGTGCTGCTTGTTTCGGATTCGGAATGCGATCCCGACCACCTCTTCGACTCCTTCAACAGTTCGCTGCGCAACGCCTACGTCGACGAAGGCATCTGCATCGACATTTCTCTGGACGGCCTGCGCAAAAACGATAAAGGGTTGACTCCGGACACCTTCGCGATCGGCCGCATCTATTATCCGGACCAGGGACCGGACCAGGAAAACTGGCTGGTGCTGTTCAAAAACACCATGACCGGCGCCGAAATTGCGCCCATCGTCAATTACCGGGAAAAAAGCCCGTCCTTTCCGCATGAAAGCACCGGCGATCAATTTTTCAGCGAAGAACAGTTTGAATCCTACCGAGCACTGGGTCGTTTTGCCGTGTTTAACTCCTTTGCCTCGGAAGGGAGCTGGCTGGCCTCCTGCCGGCACTCAGCGGCAAAATCATCGCTGCTTGTCAGCCGCGCCTATGCCTTTCTGATGGCGCATGCCGACTCAAAACAATCAGCTCGATCTTCTGTTTCGGCACATGATGAAGCAGTCGCCTGATTCATTCCGCCCCAGGACGACACCGGAAAAAGAGGCCCATGTCCGCTACGATGCCGCCCGCCTGCAACGTTGGGGATGGGCCTCACTTGCCCTCAACGTGCTGCTGGCCCTGTTGCACGGTGTGCTTGCCCTGGCCTCCGGCAGTCTCGCGGTGACCGCGGAACTGCTCCACAACGGTGTTGATCTCATTGCCTCGCTGGCCGTCCTGATCGGTCTTCGGCTTGCCACCCGCAAATCCGAGGCCTTTCCTTACGGTCTCTACAAGGTGGAAAATCTGCTGGCCGCCGGACTCGCCCTCCTGATTTTCATCAGTGTCTATGAAATGCTGAACAAAGCGTTATTTGCTCCCTCCCCGGCGGTACGGGCAGAAGGCTGGATGATCGCCCTGCTGCTGCTCACCACCATCCTGCCGCTCGTCTTTAGTCATTTCGAACTGCGCGTCGCCTTGGCCGCCCATTCCCCAGCCCTGCTTGCCGATGCCAAAGAATATCGGGTCCACATTTACACAACCGGGCTCGCCCTGGTGGCCCTTCTCGGCCACAATACACATTGGCCGATCGACAGGATTGCCACGATCGTCATTGTTGTCGTCATCGTCAGAACAGGTTGGGATCTGCTGCGGGACGCCATGCGCGTCCTGCTTGACGCCTCGCTGGACAAGGAAACCCTTGGCCAGGTCAGCCGGATGATCGACGCCGTCCCGGAGGTCTCCGAACTCAGGTGGGTGACCGGTCGCAATGCCGGCCGCTTCCGTTTCGTCGAGGCGGGGGTGACATTGCGTGTCGTTGAACTGGACAAGGCAGAGGTAATCGTTCACCGGATCGAAGCGGATGTCCGCCGGGCGGTTGCCAATATCGAACGGGTTCTGATTCATATCGAGCCATCCGACATGACCCACCGTCGTTACGCGATTCCCCTTGCCGACCGTGACGGCAGGATCAGCGCTCATTTCGGCGAAGCTCCGTATTTCGCCATCATGACCGTGAACCGTGACAACGGCAGCGTCACCGGGCAACAGGTCATCAGCAATCCGCACCAGCGGCTGGAAAAGGCAAAGGGCATCCGGGTCGCCGAATGGCTGGTGACTCAAAAAATAGACGAGCTTCTTCTGCAAGAGGATATCCGCGGCAAGGGGCCGGAGTATGTATTCCGGCAGGCCGGCATTATCATTGCCATGACTGACAAATCGACCTTGGACGACGCCCTGTCGGAAAATATGGGCCGTCACTCGCTCGGTCATCATTCATCGGAGAAGGGAGGGCAGCATGAAGGAATCGGACGAAGTTCTCCGCCAGATGTGGCAGCATGAAGACACCATCGCCAACCATCGCTTAAGCTGGTTCACCACGGTACAGGGGCTGCTGTTCACCGCCCTGGCCCTGGTGGCCCGGGACAAAGTCCACTCGCTTCTTCATGTGCTGGTCGGCATCGGTATCGGTGTCTGCTGTCTCACCTTTGTCTCTCTGCTGCTCGGGGTGCGGGCGAAGATGACCCTGCTGGGCTGGTGGGAAAAGGAAAAAAGAGACTACAGCGGACCGCCCATCGTCGGTTACTATGTCAGACCGGGAAGCTGGCTGGCCTACCTCGCGCCCACCAACCTGCTGCCAGTGCTCTTTCTGGTGGCATGGATCATCATCGCCCTCCTCTTTGCCCGATAATCCCTCTTTCGTAAGCGATGAGGGAAGTTGCTTTACCCCCGTGATCAGTTACCCTCTTTCTTCCCCTGGCGGGATGCAATCACATCCGGGAAAACCGGGGCCGCCAAGATCCCTCTGCCGCCACAATTGTCCTTGACATGGCGACGCCGGCAGATGCTATACTGGTGATAGCGGCACATGCGGGGTGTCTTTATGGGCAATCAGCAGGATTTCAACTGGGTTTTTGATCACGATTACTGCGGCCTCATCCTCAAGGGCGCGTTCAGCAATACCCTGAAAAAACGGGTGGCCGACGCGATCCATCTCTTCCGCACCCTCAACGCCCCGGCCAATCCGGCCACCCCCTATATCTCCGCCTGGCGGGAAACCGCCGATCATGCCATCTGGTACGAGTTCGTCGGCAACCGGCTGCTCGACCTGCTCTGCTGCCGTTCCTGCGAGGTGGCGGAAATCTTTCGCGACAGCGTGCTGCAGCGCTGTTCCTACCAGTATGCCGACAATACCGGGGCAATAGCAAAATCGGTTCACGACCGCTGCGAACTGCCCCGCATCCAGTCCGTCCTGCGCGCCGAGGGCAAGACCAGCGGAGCGGTGGAGGCAATCTACAAAGTCGCCCTTGGCAGCGGTCGAGTCATCTGGCTTAAGGACCAGGCAACGGTAGAATCCTTTGGCGATGACCAGGTCTGTCTCTCCTGCGGCGCCTTGACCGACGTGACCAAGGAAATGACAGCGGAAGAGCAGGAACGGCTCCACTGATGAGATAAAATCAGCACTGCCGGCCCTTATCGGTCCTGTGAGCTCTGCACCTGTCTTTCCCTTTCCCCTTCCGTATTTTCATGGGTAATTTATTTGATTTTCATTTTATGAAAATGATATTCTTTCCTCAGATTCTTCTTTTATTATCAATTACTCGTTAGGGAAGATAATAAAAATACTCTTCTGATATTCTCTCGCGGTGTCACTTTCTGACACCAAAACTCAAGGCACAAAAAATGAAACTCACTGACGTCAAAATCAGCATCAAGATCATCGGCGGCTATCTGGCCATCTGCCTGACCATCCTTCTTACCGGCCTTGTCGGCTATCAGGGCATGAACACCATGAAAAAAAGCGGCTCCATCGTCGATGCCAGCCTGGAGATGATGCTCGCCGTGCGTACCGACATGCAGATGGTCATGGAGTTGCTTGTCGCCACCTCACCGGAAGAGCTGGCCGAGGTCTGGCAGGAACACGGCCTCGCCGTTGAAGACTTCACCCTCTTTCTCACCGGCATCACCAAGGGGGCGGACACGGAAATGGGCACGATTCATGCCACCGATGATGCCGCTCTACTGGAAAAGTTCGAGGAGGTGGCCGCGTTCCACGACAAAGAGTTTCTTCCCGTCATCGAGAATCTGCATACCATGCTGGAAAAAAACTTCGTGCTGGCAGCGGAATACAACAAGGTCATGGAACAATTCGAGGATGAATATGACAAATTGATTGCGCTGACCGACGCCCTCGAAGAGCAGATCAAAACACACATGGCCGACAGACTGGCAAACGGCGCTGATCCGCGGGACATTCTCGCCAAAGAGATCTCGTGGACCGACATGGCCATGGAGATCAGGACCACGGTGGCCATGGCGCGCATCGCCATTGAAGAGTATGAGAAGGAAACAGCAACAGACGCCTTGGACAGCATCGAAAACGAGTACCGCACGCAAAACAACCGTCTTGCCACCTGGATCACGGCCCTGCGCCAGGGCGGCGAAAACGAAATGGGGAAAATCGCTGCGGTGGATGCCCCTGAGCTGCAAAAGATGGCAGTGGACATCGATCGCCAGTTTCAGGAAAATTTCCGCAAAAACGCCGAAACGATCATGGCGCTGCACCGGGACATGGTGCAACTCGACGGCCAGCGCCATGAACTGGATACCAGAATTGACGCGGATGGGGAAAAGATGACCGATCTGCTCCACACCGCAGCCCTTCTCACCAAAAAAGAGATGGACAAGGCAGTGGGACGGGCGTTGCGCAACATCATCGTCGCCCTGGCGGCGGCGGTGGCCTTTTCTCTTGTTCTTGGGCTCTTTCTGAGCCGCAACATCACCGGACCGTTGCAGAGGGCGGTCAGCTTTGCCGGCAGTCTGGCCGAGGGTGATCTGACCGCCAAAATGGATATCGATCAGCAGGACGAGGTGGGCGACATGGTCCGGGCCTTAAACAGAATGGCCGATCAGTTGCGCGGGGTGATGAGCCGCATCGCCGAAGAGATGAAGGGGCTGGCCGCCGCCTCGGCGGAATTGTCGAGCACGGCTCAGTCCATGGCCTCCGGCGCCGAGGAGCTGACCACCCAGGCCGCCACCACATCGGCGGCGGCGGAGGAGATCAGCGCCAATCTCAGCGTTGTCAACGCCACTACGGAGACGATGGATGGCCAGAGCCAACATGTCTCCGCCTCCGCAGAGGGGATCAGCGCCAATGTCAATTCCGTGGCAGCGGCGGTGGAGGAGATGTCCGCCTCCATCCAGGAGGTTTCCCAGAATTGCGCCAAATCCCTGCAGATGGCGGAAAACGCCAGTGCCGCCAGCGATGACGCCAGCGGCAAAATGGCAGAGCTCGATCAGGCGGCCCGGGACATCGGCAAGGTGATTAACGTTATCACCGAGATCACCGAGCAAACAAAACTGCTCGCCTTAAACGCCACCATCGAAGCAGCCCGGGCCGGTGAGGCCGGCAAGGGCTTTGCCGTGGTGGCAGGCGAGGTCAAGGAACTGGCCAAACAAACGGCCGAGGCAACGGAGGATATCGCCCGGCAGATCCGGGACATGCAGGGTCGAACCAGCGCCGTAGTGGCCAATATCGAGAACGTGACGGAGATGAACAACAAGATGAAGGAATACGCCAGCACCATCGCCGCCGCGGTGGAGGAGCAAACCGCGACCACCGGCGAGATCGCCCGCACGGTAAGCGGCGTGGCCGGGGAGACGCACGAGGTGTCAAGCCTGGTCCGCGGTTTCACCACTACCATTGAACAGGAACTGCTCGGCGCCATCCGCGAGGCCTCTGTCGGGGTTGCCGAGGTGTCCCACAATATCCACGGGGTCAATGATGTGGCCCGGGAAACGGGCCAGTCCGCCGCCGGCATCAACAGCGCGGCCCAGGAGCTTGCCGAACTGGCCGGCAAGCTGGAGATGGAGGTCAACAGGTTCCGGCTGAACTAATTAACGGGATGGGATGCCGTGGGTTGCTCTTTACCTCAGTGCCCTTTGAACATCGCCTTGGCAGCGGCCAGTAACCGGCTCCAAAACGAGGACGGCGGCGGGCTTTCTTCACGGTCGCTGGCAGCTGTTTCGGCAATGACCTGCCCGGCAGGCGGCGTCTCTTCGACAGATCCCTCGGCCGACTCTGCAAACGGTGAGGTTTCTTCCATTGCATTCTCCTCGCTCTCAACCGGGGGGGCGGGCGCGCTCATGACCGTCGGCCGAGCAGGCACCTCTTCAGCCTCAACAGCCGCCCCCGAGATTTCCCGCACTTCCGGTTCTTCGCCCTCCATCACCGGCTGATCGCCGGTCACCATGCGATCCACCTCTTCTGCCGCCGCCATTTCCTCCTGCGCGCCGATGGCAATTTCCTCCGCCTCCGACATGACAACTGGCGGCGCAGACACGCTGGACGTTGTCTCAACCATCAAAGACACCGCCTCCTCGACCGCGGCACTCTCCTCCGGCTCTTCTCCTGCCCCCTCCTCCAGGGTAATGGCCAACTCCGGAAACAGCTCCATTTCCGCCGGCATTTCCTCGAGATCGCCAAGATCAATGGCAACAAGCTCCGCCCCGGCGTCCACCTCGACGCCCCCGCCCCTATCCGTGCCGGTGAGATCATGGATATCGACATCAAGGGCAGGCAGATCAACCGGCTCATCCACCGGTGGCGCACCGGAAAGGTCAGCCGCGCCCTCCAGCACACGGCCGGCAAAAACGCTGTCCGCATGCAGCCGGGCCTGTTGCCAGTATTCCGGCATGTGCTCCTCAAGGCCCTGCATTTTCGCCTTTTCCTGCCATTCGGCATTGAGGCGGTCAAGCTCGTCGCTTGTCAAGCCGTACTGCTGCATGTGTTTTTCGGAAAAAATCCTGATCATCGACATGAGACCCCCAAAAGAGGAGAGAAACCGCGTCAAAGGCGGAGAAAAGCCCTCCATATCTCCGCCGGCTCTTTATAGTTAAAGGCCTTCGGGGAAATTTTGTCAACCGGTAACAAGGGAGAGCCAGGTGACGACAAACAGAGTCAGGCTGATCAGCCCGTTCATGGTGAAAAAAGACATGTTGATGCGGGAGAGATCGCGGGGATTGACGATAAGATGCTGATAGAACAGGGCAGCGGCGGTGAGAATGATGCCGATGTAGTAAAAGATGTTGAGTTGCCGGACTATACCGGTGGCGACAAAGAGGGCAAAGGCCACCGCATGAAAAAAGACGGCCAGCCGGAAGGCCTTCTCCCGGCCGAAACGGGCCGGCAGGGAAAAGAGCCCCACCTCCCGGTCGAAATCGGCATCCATGCAGGCGTAGACCGTATCAAAACCGGCCACCCAGAAAAGCACGCCAAGCGACAGCACCCAGGGAAAACCGGCGAGGGAGCCCAGGACAGCGACATACCCCCCGAGGGGAGAAAAGGCAAGAGCCAGCCCCAGCACCACATGACAGAGCCAGGTAAAGCGTTTGGTCAGCGAATAAAAGAGGGTGAGGGACAGGGCAAAGGGGGACAATTGCAGGGTCAGGGGGTTGAGCTGCAAGCAGGCGAAGAAAAAGAGCAGGCCGGCGGCGATCACCATGGCCCACGCCTCCCCCATCTTCACCGCGCCGGCCGGGATGGCTCGGTCGGCGGTGCGTGGGTTTGCCCGGTCAAAACGGGCATCAACGATACGATTGAAGCCCATGGCGCAGGTCCGGGCCCCCACCATGGCAACCACCACCCAGAAAAAGGTCGCGGGCCGCGGCACGCCACCGGCTGCAAGAAAGGCCCCCATCAGGGCAAAAGGCAGGGCGAACACGGTGTGCTCGAACTTGATCATCTCAAGTAATATGGCTATTTTTCTAAACATCGATGCCGCTCCACTCGATGAGCCCCGGCACCCGGATCCCGGCCTGGGTTGCCACCCGACCGGCAAAATGACGGGCCATGGCGGTTAAATCGGCAGGTCGGTGATAAAAGGCGGGCATGGCCGGACAGATGATGGCGCCGGCCTCGGCAGCGTGCAGCATGTTGCGCAGGTGGGTGCGATTGAGCGGAGTCTCTCGCACCGCCAGTACCAGCGGTCGCCGTTCTTTCAGCATGACATCCGCGGCCCGGTGGATGAGGTTGTTCGACAGCCCGCCGGCAATGGCCCCCAAGGTGCCCATGGAGCAAGGCAGCACCACCATGGCGTCATAGACGGCGGAGCCGCTGGCCGGAGCGGCGGCGAAATTATCGATGGCAAACCATTTTGCCACCCCGGCCAAATCAGCGGGCTGCATGCCGGTTTCGAGATGCAGCACCTGCACGCCGGCGGTGGAGATGATGCCGTGCACCTCAACATCGAGTGGCGCGAGCAGACGGGCAAATTCCACGGCATAGAGAGAGCCGCTCGCCCCGGTTATGGCAAGAATGATCTTTTTCATTTTACCCCAATATAGACGGAAACAATGCCAAAGGTCAGCGGCCGGCGCGAGACGCTGGCAAAACCAGCCTGCCGCATCATGCCCATCAGTTCCTCCGGTTCGTAAAATCTGGCGATGGAGCTGGCCAGATACTCATAGGCCTCCTTGTCACCGGAGACCATCCCAGCCACTTTGGGCAGGACCCGATTGAGATAAAAGGTGTAGAGCGGCTTGACGATGACATTCTGCGGCCGGGAAAATTCAAGAATGAGCAGCTTGCCGCCGGCTTTGAGCACCCGGTGCATCTCATTTAAACCATCCTGGGTGCGGCCGAGGTTGCGGACGCCGAAGGCCACCGTCACTCCCCAGAAACTGCCATCCCTGGCCGGGATCTTTTCGCCGTCACCGCAGACCGGAAAAATTCGTTGTCGCCTTCCATCGCGAGGCAGGGCCCTGATGCCGGCCCGCAGCATGTCTTCACAAAAATCAATCGCCACCACCTGCCGACCAGGCGCCTGTCGGGTCAATTCCAAGGAAAGTGGCAGAGTGCCGGCACAGAGATCGAGCACCGCGCCATTGGGGAAAATTTTGAGTTCCCGGGTGGTGACCCAGCGCCAGTAGCGATCGATCTGAAAACTGAGCAGGGAATTAAGAAAATCATATTTCTGACTGATGGAAGAAAATTTTTGTCTGACAAAAATCTTCTTTTCATCCGGGGTTTGCATGGATTGTCCTGTTGGTCTTATTGGTCCGGTTGGTCTGTTGGTCTCATTAGTCTGCTGGTCCGGTTGGTCTCATTAGTCTGCTGGTCCGGTTGGTCCGGTTGGCCTGACAAAACAACCAACAAAACCAATAAGACCAACAAGACCAACAAGACAAATAAGACCAATACGACCAATCAAACCAGTTGCACCGGCAGGGCCGTTGCCGGCAGTTCGCCTCGCTTGATGAGATAATCGAAAAACAACTCCAGGGCCTGCACCTTGGGCGGGCGCAGGTCATACTCGATGCCGGAGAGATAGCGGCGGCAGTTGTCGATATCCATGGGGATACGCGGGGCCACCTGGCGGCTGACGGCAACCAACTCCCTTTTTCCCTGCTCGATACAGGAGAGCAGTTCCCGGCGAATCTCCTCGACTACCTTCTCGTGGGCCCGGAAAAAATCGTCCCGCACTGCCCAGACGGCAAAGACAAAGGGCAGGCCGGTGTGCTGCTGCCAGACATGGCTCAGATCGAGACAAAAGGGATAGCCACCCTGCTGGCGGAGCCGCAACGCCTCGTCGCCGATGGCAACCACCGCGGGGACAGCGCTCTGCCGTCCTCCATCGACATAAAGCGGGGTCACCCGGCAAAATTCCTCCAGGATGATTTTTACCAGGGCGTTGGAGGTCTGCGATTGCCGGCTCAGGCCGACCGTTTCGCCGGACAGCTCGGTCGGCGGACAACGGGAAAAGAGAAAAACGCTGCCCACCGGTCCGGTGGCGCTGATGGAGAGCCCGTCCAGCACCCGATAGAGATGGGGATTGGCCCCGTATTCGTGGCTTGAGACAAAGCCCAGATCAAGCTCCCCGGCGCCCAGCATGCGATTCAAGGCCGCGGGGGCGCCTTCCACCACCCGCCAGTCCGGGGAATGCCGCCGCTGCTGCCAGATCAGATAAAGCGGTGCAGTATTGATGAAGTTAACCATGCCGATACGCGCCATCATTTTCCCTCATTCCCATCAATCCAGGCAAGCCGGACGTCGCGGCCGACCGCGACCAGAAAATCATGGACATCGCGGACCGTAACGTCTTCCCCTTCCACCGCGAGCAGGAAAGCCTGAGAGCCCGGCGCCAGCATGCCGCCGCCGTTGGCAACCCCGAGAAGCCGCGCCCCGTTCAGGGTGGCCATGCGAAAAATTGCGGCCGGATCAATGCCCGGGTGCTCACCATGAAGGATTCGCATCTCCTCCCAGAGATGCAGTCGCGGGTTGCTCGCCGCACTGTCGGTGCCAAGTCCCGGCCGCAGGCCGGCGGCCAGCATCCGGGCAACCCTTGCCGTGCCTACCCCGAGGAAACGGTTGCTGGCCGGACAAAGACAGACCCGGGCCGAACGGGCGGCGAGCAGATCGATTTCCTCGTCGGTCAGATGAACGCAGTGCACACACACCGTGCGGTCATCAAGCATCCCCAGCCGGTCCAGATAGGTTACCGCGCCGCAGCCGGGCGGGACAAAGGAGTTGTCCCAGACGCCGCGCTCCTCGACAAAGTCGCGCAGCGGGCCGCCGCCGTCATGGAGAAAGCGGATCTCCGCCGCCGATTCGGCGATATGGATGGGAAAAAGCTGCCCGCGCTGTCGCGCCCGCACTTTCAGCGCCTGCAGCAATCGCGCGCTGACCGAATAGGGGGCATGGGCGGTGCAGTCACCGGCAATGTCATCGAGTTGCGCCAGCACCAGCTCCGTGCGGTTCCGGCCCAGTCCCAGCATTTCGAGAAAAAACCAGACCCGTACAAGGTCGTCCGCCCCGCAAGCGTGGCTGGTCGGTAGATTGCCGATATCGGCAAGCCATGCCACTCCCTGCTGCCGAAAGGCGGTCAGCTGCCGCTGCCCGGCGGCCAGCCCGTCGTCATCGCTGTTCGCGCGGGCCTCCAGCAGTCGGCGTATCCACCCGGTGAACTCCTCTGCGCGCCGCTCTTGCCCAACCAGTGCGCCAAGATGGGAGAGTTCGAGATGGGTATGGCAGTTGGCCAGCGGCGGGGTGAGAATCTTACCCTGATGATCCCGCACCGGTGCGCTCCCCTGGAGGGCGGCATAGCGGTCCACCGCGACGATGACACCATTCTCAACGAGCACCGCCCCATCCTCAATGGGCTGGGAGAGCACCGGCACCACCAGGGGAGCGCGATGAAGCACCTTCATCTGCTCGGTTGCACCAGGGTGTAATCCATGGTGCGCTGACGCGGCGTAAAACCGGCGCCCATGACAATGCGGCGGATCTCCTCCTCCGAGAGGCGGAAACTGACGCCTGCCGCAGCCACCACGTTTTCCTCGATCATCGTGCTGCCGAAATCATTGGCACCGAAAAAAAGCGAGACCTGGGCGATCTTCGGGCCCTGGGTCACCCAGGAGGCCTGGATATTGTCGAAATTGTCAAGAAAGATGCGGGAGAAGGCGAGCATCTTCAGATAGGCAAAGGCCGTAGTCTTCGGCAGATGGGCATAAACCGTGTTGTCCGGCTGAAAGGGCCAGGGGATAAAGGCGGTGAAGCCGCCGGTGCGATCCTGCAGATCGCGCAGCCGCTGCAGGTGCTCGATGCGCTCAGCCAGGGTCTCGATGTGGCCGAACATCATGGTAGCGGTGGTCCGCATACCCTGGTTGTGCGCCTCCGCCATCACGCCGATCCACTGATCGGCCGTACATTTGCGCGGCGCCGATTCCCGCCGGACCCGGTCGGCGAGGATTTCGGCCCCGCCGCCGGGGATGGAATCGAGCCCGGCCCGCCGCAGACGGACCAGCACTTCCGCGACCGGCAGGCCGGAGATGGTGGCGAAATGACAGATCTCCGGCGGCGAAAAGCCGTGGACATGGATCGGGTAGCCCTTGATGAAACGCAGCATCTCCTCGTAAAATTCGAGCGGCTTGTCCGGATGGAGGCCGCCCTGGAGAAGGATCTGGGTCCCGCCGAGGCGCAGGGTCTCCTCTATCTTTTCACCCAGTTCGGCAAAGGAGAGCACGGTGCCGCGCCCGTCTTCCGGCGCCTTGTAGAAGGCGCAGAACTTACAGGCCGAGATACAGATATCGGTGTAATTGATGTTGCGATCAATGACATAGGTGACAAGCGGTTCCGGGTGCTTCTGGCGGCGGATGGTATCGGCCAGCATGCCAAGCTGGTAGAGATCGCCGTCGCGGAGCAGGGCAAACCCCTCTTCAGCGCTGATCCGTTCATTGTTTGCGACTTTTTCGATGATCTTTTTCATCCGAAAACCTGTTCCGTTGGTCTGACAAAGCAACCAATAAAACCAATCAACCTAAAACGTCCTGATTACATCATAGAGGGTGCCGCGCTGCACCGGAAGGCGACCCGCCTCGCGGATGAGACGGACCAGTTCGTCAATGGCCATGGCCTGCTCGGTTTCAGCGCCAGCCATGTGGGTGATGATCTCCTCCTTCACCGTGCCATCCACGTCATCGGCGCCAAAAGAGAGCGCCACCTGGGCCATTTTCGGGCCGATCATCACCCAGTAGGCCTTGATGTGGGGGAAGTTGTCGAGAAAGCAACGGGCCACGGCGAGATTCTTCAGATCATCCATGCCCGAGGTGCGGGAGAGATTGGCCATCTCGGTGTTTTTCGGATGAAAGGCCAGGGGAATGAAGGCGAGAAACCCGCTGGTTTCGTCCTGGGCCTCGCGCAGGGCGGCCAGATGGTCAATGCGCTCCTCCACCGTCTCGATATGGCCGTAAAGCATGGTGGCATTGGTGTTGAGCCCCAGCCGATGGGCGGTTTTCGCCACCTCGAGCCATCCCTCGCCGGACAACTTCTTCTCGCAGGTCAGCTTACGAATGCGCGGACTGAAGACCTCGGCGCCGCCGCCGGGGATGGAATCGAGCCCGGCCTCCATCAGCAACCGCAGGGTCTCGTCCACCGGTTTGCCGGCCAGCCGGGCCAGGTGATCGATCTCGACACAGGTGAAGGCCTGGATATGGATCTCCGGCCGAATCGACTTGATCGTGCGCAGCAGCCCGGTGTAGTAGTCAAAGGGAAGATCCGGATGGATGCCGCCCACCATGTGGATCTCGCTGATCGGCTCGGCAAGGCGGTCCCGGACCTTGGTCGCCACCTCCTCCAGGCTCATCTCATAAGCCTTGTCCGACTCCTTTGGTTTGCCGAAGGCGCAGAACTTACAGAGATTGGTACAGATGTTGGAATAGTTGATGTGCTGGTTGTAGATGAAATAGGCATTATCGCCGTTTTTCCGCTCCCGTACCAGATTGGCCAGATAGCCCACTGCCAGCAGATGGGGCGACTGATAGAGTCGGATTCCGTCCTCGCGGCTGATCCGCTCCCCTGCCCTGATCTTGTCGAGAATGTCGCCCATCCCCGCCTTTTCGATGTATGCATCCATGATATCGCCCAACAATTTAACTACTTAACTTCTCATAAAAACGCGGTCACATCCGCAACCCCAAATCCGCAATCCCAAATCTACCCCCCAGCCATGCCTTCCCGCAGGACGGTGAGCACCTGATCGATCTGCCGCGCCAGTCCGTCGCGATTCTGGCCGGCCAGATGCAACCCGCAATCCAGATAACTGCGGGCATAACTCTGGAGAAAACGGTCAAGGGCCGCGTCCAGAATGAAAATCACCACTGCCAGCGGAATGTCCTGCCGCAGTTCTCCATCCTGCCGGGCCTGCTCACACAGGGGCCCGAAATACTCAAACGAAAAAAGCCGCACCTGGGAGAGCAACCGTTCCCGATCCGGGACATCGTGTTCGAAAAGAACCTGCAGATAGATCTGAAAATAGTCCGGGTAATGGTCGATAAACAGCAGCCCGGCCAGCAACACCTCTCTGACCTGGCTGAAAAAATCATTGCCGGTTGTCACCCCGCCCGCCTCCTTGACCATTTTTTTCACGAGATCAGTGAAACGATCAAAGAGAAAGAGGAAGAGCGCTTCCTTGCTGGCAAAATATTGATAGAGCGAGCCCTTGGCAATACCCGCCTCGCGGACAACGGTGTTCATGCTCGCCTTGCGATAACCCTGACGGGCAAACTCGCGCACTGCGACCTCGATGATTTTCTCCTGCTTCTCCAGCGGCAGATTGCCGAAGGTAGCGCGCGCCTGTATGCCGTTATCGCTCCTCATGTGACCAGGTGGTCATATTAGTACGCGAAAGATTTATTGCAAGAAAAAAAAAATTGATTAGAAAGGGGCTGAATGAGCGGTGAAACGCCACGTTGACCGCCAACCCATTCACCGAGAGCCGACCATGAATGCACAGAGCGTCAAACGGATTGCCTTTCTTGCCTTCGGCGCCAGCGCCCTGATCGCCGTCCAGCTGCTGATCATCACGCTGCAAGGCGAGGCCGCCTGTCTCAACGAGGGCTGCCACGTCGTGGAGAGTCTGACCCGCATCAGCCCTTTTCTCTTCAACCTCATCGGTTTTCTCTTTTTCCAGGCGGTCGGCTGGTGTTTTCTGCTGGCCGGCACCCGGAGGGAAAACCTGCTCGCCCTGGCCCGACTGCTGCTGCTTGTCGGTCTTGCGGTGGAGGGGGTGCTGCTCTCCTACCAGATCTTTGTCGTCAAGGTCTTCTGCTCCTACTGCCTCTTCATCCTCGCCCTTGTCCTGCTCCTCAACGCCCTGGCCGGCGGCCGTCAGCTCCTCAGCGGCGTCATGCTGCTGACCGGCGGCGTCTTCATGTCGGCGCTGCTCAACTACGGCCCGGCCGCTTTGCTCTCCCGCCAGCAGACCATTGCGAACGGCACCTACGCCATCCGTACCTGTTCGGCACCGAAAAAAGAACTCTATCTCTTCTTTTCCGAGAACTGCCCCCACTGCCAGAATGTCCTCCAGGCCCTGGAAGGATGCACCAGCTGCAATTTTCACTTCAATCCGGTTAGCCAGCTGGACGGGGACATGCTGAAAGGAGAGATAAACAAAAACGAAGAGTATGATCCGGAACTGAACAAACTGCTGCTGAAGTTGCTCGGCATCGACGCCATTCCGGTGCTGATGGAAAAGACCGAGTCGGGATTTTCGCTGATTCGGGGGGAAAAGGAGATCATCGCCTATGTGCGGCAGTCGTGCGCGGTAGACGCACCCGTTCTCTACTTCAAACAGAGCGGGACGGAGGGGACATCAAGCCTGCCGATCTTTCAACAGGAAGGCGAGTGCTCCATGGCCATCGAGTGCGATGAGGAGGCCAAATAACCGCCCCGCGGGGCCGGCGGCCTCTTTTTATTGACAAACCCGTAAAAAGTCTTTTTTCACCACAGAGCGCACTGAGATCGCAGAGAAAAAATCTTTAATTACAACAATTTGCCTCTGTGGCCTCTGTGGTTAATTAGCATTTGCGAGATCATCTTTATTCTGAGTTGCATTCATGTCGGCATTCCAGAAAGCATTCGGGCCGTCACCGCCAACACCCCTGAAGGATTAAAGTCCAGCGAGGAGCCGCGCAGTGCAGCCGACAAAGGTGCCGGCTTGAATGCAAACTGAAATTACTCTTCACAATCGACGACAACCCGGTTCTTCCCCTCGTTTTTCGCCCGATAGAGGGCCTTGTCGGCCCGATCGATCATACTGGCGGCGTTTTCCGTCCAGGACAGCGCTTCCTGTCGACGGCAACGCACCAGCCCGACACTGAGACTGGTGCCGGCAAAGCCGGCATGGGCAAAATTCTGCAGGATCCTTTCCATGATCCGAATCGCCTGTTCCCGGCTGATCTGGGTAAGGATGGCGGCGAACTCGTCGCCGCCGTAGCGAAAGGTAAAATCGACATTGTGCCGGGTGCAGTCGTTGAGAATGATACCCACCGCATTGAGGACCTTGTCGCCGGCCGGATGGCCGAACGTGTCATTATAACCCTTGAAATTATCGACATCGATCAGGGCCAGATAGACCGGATAATCCTGCCGATGGGCGCGATGGACCTCCTCGGCCAGCTTCAGGTCAAAGGAACGGCGGTTGTAGAGGCCGGTGAGGGAGTCGCAGAGGGAAAGCTTCTCCAGCTTGCGGATCATCCGGCGTTCCCGCTCCACCCGGTTCAGTTTCGCCTCCAGCTCATCGCGTTCAAACGGTTTTTTGATAAAATCGATGGCACCGGCGCGAATGACATCAGCGTAGCTCGCCTTGTCGGAATAACCGGTGGCGACAATGACATCGGTATCCGGGTAGTTGTCCTTGATGTGGGCAAGGAGCTGCAGGCCGTCCATCTCCGGCATGACGATATCGGTGACAACGATATCAACATTTTCCTCCTTGAGGCTGGTCACCGCGGCACGGCCGTTGATGGCGGTCAGACACCGATACCCGTAGGACTCCACCAGCAGATGCAAGGCCTCCAGCACCAGTTTGTCATCATCAACGACCAAAACCGTGACATCGTGTGTTTGCATACGGCCTTTCTCACCGTGACAGGGACAGCATATCCGCTCAGGCGGGGCGACAGGGAAAAAAACTTTCATACATCATAGCACATCGACGTTCTTGAATAAAAAGGAAATTCACGCACATCCCTAACAATCCGCCACAAGGACCTTTTGGAGTTCGCCCCATTGCGGCAGCTCGCCACAAACAGTTGACAGATTTATTTCTCGTGATTTTTGTAAACTGAAGGATCGTGCTGTTCGCGATACCGATGCTTGAAAGATTCAGAAAGGCCATCCAATCTCAGCGTTGACGGTTCCGTAAGACGTGCGCTGATATTGAAGTGCGGGTACATGCCCTTTATCTCCGGATGCATGGAAGCGGCAACATCGACATCAGTAGTTGATACGTACCGCCCGGCCCAATTTTCGATCAAGTGCTTTAAAGCGTACGCCTTCGTGGTGGGATTCTTCGTCTTGGTTTGCGCGTCCAGCCATTCATAAGCCATGCGTATGCAGTCGTTATGCTCGTGATGAGGCTCGCTGAGGCTGTACTTTGTTTCCTTCTTCGCTTTTTCGATTTGTTCGTCAGAAAGCATGTCGAATTTTCCTTTGCGCAGTTTTGAGGCTAACAGTTCGACCTGAATGATTTGGCAGCCCGGGGAAATTTCCTGCCCCATTTGCAACGCCACATCCCCGTCTCCATCCGTCACGACCAGGGATCAGGCACATTCTGAATAGCCGCAGGAGTGACAGACGCAGCAGCCGCCCTCGTGCTCGATGACCCCGCCACACTCCGGACAGGCGCCGAACATGCTCTTTTCCGAAAGGGAATCATCGGCGCAGCCGTTGTTTTTTTCCAGATGCTGGCGGATCGCCTGAGCGATGGCATCGGCGCAGGACACCACCTTGTTCTTGCCAAAGCCGGCCGGCTTGTGGCAGCTGATGCCGATGAGCTGCTTGACGATCGGCTCCGGCGGCATGCCGCTCCGCCAGGCCAGGGAGACAAGACGGCCGATCGCCTCGCACTGGCTGGCCGCGCAACCGCCGGCCTTGCCCACCGTGTTGAACAGTTCGAAAAGCTGCTGCTGGCCGTCCTCGTTGATGGTGACATACATCGGACCGCAGCCGGTGGTCATCTGATAGGTGGAGCCGTTCAAACGCCGCGGCCGATCCCGTTTCACCGGCCGGGTCGGTTCCGACGCCACCGCCTTCTTCTTGTCCGTCTTGCCGATATTGAGGACCTGATTCTCCCGGCAGCCGTCCCGGTAGATGGTCACCCCCTTGCAGCGCAGCTTGTAGGCAAGCATGAAGGCCTCCTTGACATCCTCTACCGTGGCGGAATGGCTGAAGTTGATGGTCTTGCTCACCGCGTTGTTGGTGTGGCGCTGAAAGGCGGCCTGGATATCGATGTGATTTTTCGGACTGATATCGTGGGCTGTTTCAAAGATGCGGCGGAATTTCAAGGGTATTTCCTCGATGCCCTGCACGCTGCCGGAGTGGGAAATTTTCTTGATCAGTTCCGGTGAATGGAACGTGTTGGCCCGGGCGATTTCCTCGAAAACGGGATTGACTTCAAAGAATTCGGCGTTGTCCATGACCCGGCGCACATAGGAAACGGCAAAAAGCGGCTCCACCCCGCTCGAGCAGCCGGCGATGATACTGATGGTGCCGGTGGGGGCAATGGTGGTGCGAGTGGCGTTGCGCACCGGCACCTCCGAATTCTTTTTGCCATAAATGCTGCGGGGGAAATTGGGAAAGGCGCCGCGCTTCTCGGCCAAACCGACGGAGGCCTGCAAGGCGGTGTTGTCCACGAACTTCATCACCTTTTCGGCAACATCGAGCGCCTCCTGGGAGGAATAGGGAATGGAGAGTTTCAGCAGCATGTCGGCAAACCCCATGACCCCAAGCCCGATTTTACGGTTCTGTTTGGTTTTTTCCTCAATCTGCGGCAACGGATACCGATTGACGTCAACGACATTGTCAAGGAAATGAACCGCCCGGTTGACCGTATCCGCCAGTTTCTTGTAATCAACGGCGCCGTCTTTCACCATATGCGCCAGATTGATGGAACCGAGATTGCACGATTCGTGGGGCAACAGCGGCTGCTCGCCGCAGGGATTGGTGCTTTCGATCATGCCGACCTCCGGGGTCGGATTGTCCTCGTTCATCCGGTCGATGAAGACAATGCCCGGTTCACCGGAGTACCAGGCCTGTTTGACGATCTGACGGAAGACCTTGACCGCGCTCTGCCGCTTCACCGCCTCATTGTTACGCGGGTTGATCAGATCATACTCTTCGTCGTTTTCCACCGCCTCCATGAAGGCGTCGGTGACGGCGACCGAGATGTTGAAATTATTGAGCACCTTGAGATCGGATTTGACCTTGATGAAATCCATGATGTCCGGATGATCGACCCGAAGCATGGCCATGTTGGCGCCCCGGCGGGTACCGCCCTGCTTGATGGTTTCGGTGGCGCAGTCAAAGACCGACATGAAGGAGAGCGGACCGCTCGACACGCCCCGGGTAGAGTGAACCAGATCGTTGTGGGGCCGCACCCGGGAAAAGGAAAAACCGGTGCCGCCGCCACTCTTGTGGATAAGCGCGGTCTGCTTCACTGCCTCGAAGATGCTCTCCATGGTGTCTTCCACCGGCAGGACAAAGCAGGCGGACAGCTGACCGAGATCACGGCCGGCATTCATCAGGGTGGGAGAGTTGGGCATGAAATCACGGTTGGCCATCATCTCGTAAAAGGAGAGAGCGAGCGCCTCGATATCGGCCTTCGGCTCATAAATGCGGTCGGCCACCGCGATGGCAGTGGCGACCCGCCAGAGCATTTCCATCGGGGTCTCGATGACGTTCCCCTCTTCATCTTTCATCAGATAGCGGCGCTCCAGGACCGACAGCGCATTGTCGGCAAATTTCGGCATCGTCGCCCCGGCCGGAATTTTCATCTTTCCTGTTTCCATTTTTCTCCCCATCGTCTCGCCTCTTTCTCCGATCCTTGTCTTCATGTTCAGGCACTGTGGCCGTGCCGTAAAAAAAACGCCCACCGTCGTCACCTCGTTGCCGCATTCGATCACGACTAACACCGGAAACGACGGGTCGACTTTTTGTTTTTTCACACATGCATCATTTTCCCGAAACAGCCAGGCACACCAAATGTTGTGTATTAGCCAAGATGAAAGCACAACATAGATGAAATGTCAAAGATTTTCCTCGGTCCAACGACCTCTTTTCCAAGACCGTATTGAAATCAACGAGATAGAGCAAGAAGAAAAGAGACGAATTTTCCTAACGCGAAACATGATCACATCGCGAAACATCGTGAATCATGGCAGGCGAGAAAATTACGGTCCCCAGATTGTGATCATTCCGCGGCACGAAGCTGGATAGTTACGTTTTACGATTCCAACAAATATCCAACAAAAAAAACAGCTGGACCGGAGCGGTCGAAAAAGCAGATCAGGAACTGGGGAGAACGTACCCCTTGCGGATGGCGTATTTGATGAGATCGGCGGTATTGTTGATATTGAGCTTACGCAGCAGATTTGCCCGGTGGTGCTCCACCGTGCGGGTACTGATGGAAAGCAGCTCGGCGATGTCGCGACTTGTTTTCCCCTCCGCCACCATCTTCAGCACCTGCCTTTCCCTCGGAGTCAGGGATTCGGCGGGGAAATTCTTCTTTTTCCGGCAGGCATCGACATCGGCGGAGGAAAATTCTCTCGAAAGCACCGGTGAGACGAAAATTTTGCCCTTCAGAACCTGTTCGATGGCGGTGAGCAGCTCACTGTCGGAATCCTCCTTCAGCACATAGCCGTCGGCGCCGGCGGAAATGGCGTGGCAGAGGTACTGCTTACTCTTATGCATGGTAAGGATAACGATCTTGACCCCGGGGCAGATCTTTTTCGCTTCGCCAATAGCCTCGATCCCGCGCAAATTCGGCATGGATATATCGAGCAGGACAATGTCCGGAGTGACTTCCCTCATCATGTTCAGCAATTCGAGGCCGTCACCGACCTGACCGATTACCTCGAAGGCGGGTTCCGACTCAATGATCTTTTTGATGCCATGCCGGATCAGGACATGATCGTCGGCCAGCAGAACCTGATATTTTCGCGCTCCATTCATGATAGTCTCGTAAAAACTGAAAATTGGTTATCCCGTAAAAACCCGCACACCATGGTGGGCTGGAACGAGAAAACAACGAGCTACAATACAACGCCCGTCGGAATCGTGGCTTTTACGATTTCGACAAAATTAACCACAGAGACCGCAGAGCACACAGAGATAACTAATTGTAATTAAAGATGTTTTCTCTGTGTCCTCAGTGCGTTCTGTGTTAAAAAAATGACTTTTTACGGATTTGTCTTTCTTAACGGCCCCTAAACCGGCAGAATGACCGTGATGGTCGTTCCCCTGCCCGGTTCGCTGTCGATATCCATGGCGCCATGGAGAATGCGGACCCGCTCTTCCATGGCGGCCAGCCCCATGCCCCGTTCCAATCGTTTATTGTTCAGAATTGCCTCCGCATTAAAACCAGTTCCGTTGTCTTTCACAATGAGAAAGATACGATTTTTCATTTTTTCAATCCTGATCACCACCTGGGTGGCATGGGCATGCTTGCCGATATTATTAAGCGATTCCTGGACGATCCGGTAAATGAGGCGCTGCTCCTCCTGCCCAAAGAAATGGTTGATTTCAATAAGATCCATGACCACCTCGATCTCATGAAGCTTGGCAAAGGTGGTGATGAGGTATTCGAGCGCCGCATCGATGCCGAGATCATCTAGGGCGACCGGACTGAGATCCCGGGAGAGACGACGGACATTTTCGATGATAAGATTGATGCTCTCCCGCAACTCGCTGCAGCCGGCCGACACGGTGAGCGGGGCGGTCGGGCCGAGCTGCTTCTCCAGGGAACCCACCTGCATCTTCAGCGCCGCCAGGGACTGACCCAGTTCATCATGCAGCTCGAGCGAGATGCGCCGCCGTTCATTTTCCTGAATGGTAAGAAGATTAATCGACAGCTGATGCAGGGTCTCCTCCGAATCTCGCAGGGCCTCTTCAATTTTTTTACGGACATGGATCTCCCCTTTGAGCTTTTCATTGGCCCGGGTCAGCTCATGGGTACGCTTCTCCACCAGCTCTTCCAGCACCTGTTCCGCCTTTTTACTGCGATAGGTGACAACGGAGAGGATAATGACCGTCGCCTCCAGGGCAAGGGCAATACCCAGCACGGTAAAGCCGATTTTCTTGTATTTCCAGAGGATGGACTGCGGCTCGTCGGTCACCACACTGCCCTCCGGCAGCACCTTGTAGGGGATCGCAAACCTTTCCATCTGGTTATAGTCAAATACCAGTCGGTTCTCCGTCACACTGACCGGCGCCAGACTTTCCACCGGATCGCCCATAAAAATATCGACCACTTTCTTGGCGACCTCACGGCCCTGGGCCGTGCCATCCACCATCATTCCACCCAGCACGCCATTGCCGAGATACGACTGCCACATGGAAAAAACAGGCACCTTGCAGCGGGCGGCAATGAGTCCCATGCCGCGTTCGTGGGAAAAGGTTTCCCCATTGCTGTCCAAGGTGAAATTCATCATGATCATCAGTCGATTGCCACTGAGTTCCCGCACCTGCTCCTGCAATTGCGCCATGGTCAGATCATCCCAGACATGGATGGCGACACGACCGCCAAAAAACTGTCGGGCCCGGTCAATGAGCGCGTCATGGATCAGCCCGTCGGCGCTGCGATCATTGATGACATGAATATCAGTGGTTGCAGGATAGAGCGTCAACCCCGCTTCGATGGTGGCGATCAGATCGATGTTTTCACACACCCCGACAAAATTGGCAAATTGTGGGCCATCTTCCGGACAGGGAACCCCGCAATAGAGAATCGGGATCATGGGAAAAAGCTCAGGGTGATACTTCTGGAGAAAGGTGACGGCCGCAACATTGACGCCGATCACCGCGGAAAATCGCTTTTTTTTGTATTTTTCCTTCAAATACCGGTGCATGCCCCGGACATTATCCGCCGACGGCCAGCGCAGGGCATCCATATATTCAATATGCAACTCGATATCCTGACGATCCTTGGCCAGCAGAATTTCTTCAATGCCCTGATTGACCTTTTCGGTCCAATCAAGGCCGCTGTGATACGAATGGAGGACAAGGACGTCGCGCAGCGGCAGATTGGAGGCAAAAATGGTGGACGGCAAAAAAGCCAGGGAAAAGAGTATCGTCCAGACAAACAGCAGACCGGAAATACAATGCAGGATGAAAGACACCTCAGGTTGCCTCGTTTCTGTACCCGGAGATTGATGGCGTCGCATGCGCGGCCCGGCGGGACTCTCGACTTCCGATACAGATCCGGGGTGTGCGGGTTGACAGGGATGGCCCCGGCCGGTTTTTTGTTTGTCGGCCATCACGCCATGAGGTATGGTTGATCCATGCCCACCGCGAAGTATAAACAGCCCGCCTCGGATCCGGCAAGATTTATCCGCAAAATTTTCCTGCAGGAAAGTTGCCGGAACCTGCCCTATGTCCAGGAGATCCTGGAGCGGGCGGATGGCAGGGAAGTGGAAATCATTGCCGACCGCCACCTGCCGCATCCACAGATCGACGACTATCGCCGTGGCCTGAGCGCCGGCAAGCACCAGCTGCTGCTCTGCGCCAACCGCGGCAGTTTTTTCAAACCGTGCCCCGGCACCAGGGAGTACCGCTGCTGTGACTACCAGGTGCTCAATATCGGCATGAACTGTCCGATGGACTGCGTCTACTGCATCCTGCAGGCCTATCTCAACAACCCCTGGATCTCCTTTTTCGTCAACATTGACGACCTGCTGGCCGAACTCGAACTGGCGCTGACCGCCACCCGTCAGTTCTGGCGGATCGGCACCGGCGAATTCACCGACAGCCTGGCGCTTGACTCCCTCACCGGCCTCAGTAGCATTCTGGTGACCTTCATGCGCGACAAACAACGGGGAGTGCTTGAGCTCAAGACCAAAAGCGCGGTTATCGCCAATCTGGCCGACCTTGAACATGGCGGGCGCACCATCGTCTCCTGGTCGCTCAACAGCCCGGCCATCATGGCGGGCGAAGAGTTCAAAACCGCTTCCCTGGATGAACGACTGGCGGCAGCGGCCCAGTGCGCCCGCTGGGGCTACCGGCTTGCCTTTCATTTCGATCCCATTATTCTCCACCCCGGTTGGCAGGAAGGATACGCCGACACCATCGAGCGGCTCTTCCGAGCGGTACCGGCCGAAAAAATTGCCTGGATCAGCCTCGGGGCCCTCCGCTTTCTGCCGGCCCTGCGCCCCATCGCCCTCAGCAGATTCCCGGCCTCCCGTTTCTTCCACGAAGAATTCGTCATGGGGCTTGACGGCAAATACCGCTATTTCCGCAGCCAGCGGGTCGAGCTCTACCGCCATCTGCTAACCCTGATCAGACAACGGGCCCATCCCGCCACCTGTCTCTATTTCTGCATGGAGAGCGAGGAAATCTGGCAGGAATGCGGTTTTGCTCCGGGCCAGGGCGAACGGTTACCGGAGGCGCTTGACGAGGCGGTCGCCTCTCTGCCGTAAAAAAATTCTGCAACGAATCTCTTGCGTCTTTGCCGCTTTGCATTAAATTCTAGCTAGCTGCCGGAGGGGCGGCGCAGATGCCAAGATTTTCCTATAATGACATCCGGCACGTCCGGCAGACAAGGAGTTCATGACATGATCAACAAGGCCATTCTCATCGGCAACCTGGGTTCCGACCCGGAAATCCGCTATACCCAGAGCGGCACGGCGGTGGCGAATTTTTCCGTCGCCACCACGGAAAAATGGAAGGGCCAGGATGGCCAGGTTCAGGAACAGACGGAATGGCACCGTATCGTTGCCTTTGCCCGATTGGCCGAAATATGTGGAGAATACCTGTCAAAAGGATCCAAAGTCTATATCGAGGGCCGTATCCAAACCCGTTCCTGGGATGACAAAGACGGCAACAAACGGTACACCACCGAGATCGTTGCCCGGGAGATGAAAATGCTCTCCGCCAAAGGCGGAGCGGGCTCCTCCGGCAGCCAGTACGGTGACGAACCGCCGCCACCGGAGCCACGCCCCGGCGATGAGGTGCCGTTCTAGGATAACACAAGGATAACGCACGAACCTATGGCAGCACACGACTATTATAAAATTCTCGGGGTGACAAAAACCGCCACAGCGGACGAGATCAAGAAGGCTTTCCGCAAACTGGCCTTGAAATACCATCCGGATAAAAATCCCGGAGACAAAAAGGCCGAGGAGAAATTCAAGGAAGCCAACGAGGCCTATGCCGTTCTGTCGGACCCGGAAAAGCGCAAACAGTATGATACATTTGGCGCCAACGGCTTCCACCAGCGCTTTTCCCAGGAAGACATTTTCCGCAACTCTGACATCGGCTCCATCCTGCGGGAGTTCGGTATCAACTTCGGCGGCATGGGCGGCGGATTTTCCACTGGTGGCTTTCGCACCTTTTCCAGCAGCGGCAGAAGCCCGTTTGACGATATCTTTACCCAGGGCGGTGGGTGCCGTTCCCAGGGGTGCGGCAGTCGCCAGCAACCGGTCAGGGGCCAGGACGTCACATTGGAGATAACCGTCTCTCTCCAGGAGGTCATGACCGGAGCGGACAAGACCATCGTCCTCGGCCGGGCAGGGGAAAAGGTGTCGGTGAAGATTCCGGCTGGCATTGAAAGCGGCAAAAAGCTGCGTATCGCCGGCAAGGGCTCACCATCCCCCATGGGCGGCGAGCCGGGCGATCTCTATCTGCTCGTCACCGTGGCCCCCCATGAGCTGTTCAGTCGCAACGGGAACAACCTCGTCATTGAAAAACAGATCCCATTCAGTGCGGCGGTGCTGGGCACGGAAATCGACGTTCCCACTCTGAACGGGAAACAGTTCAAGGTCAAGGTCCCCCCCGGCATCCAGCCCCAGGCCAAACTGCGCCTGAAAGGCCATGGCCTGCCGGCCGGCCCCCATGGACCGCACGGGGACATCCTGGTCAAAATCAGCGTCGAAGTGCCCCGGCATATCAGCAGCGAACAGAAAAAACTGCTGGACGAACTGGCCGCCGCCGGGATGTAGCAGGGCGCCAGCCTGAACAAACCGGCGGCCACGGCTATGACCGCCGGTTTGGATCTTCATCTACTCCTCCGTTTCCAACGCCTCACCACCCTTCATCCTGACCTTGGACCTGGCCGCCGGAAAAACTGACACAAGAGGGAACCTTTTCGCCGGTGGTCGCGTTGTGCGAAAAGAGAACATATGGGAAAATTACTGCGCCTCCTTTCACCTTTTTTCAAACCCGATGATTTCGAAACGATTCTTAGCACCCATCTGACGAAACTTCATCGGGTTGCCTATCGCCTGACCCGGAGGGCAGAGGATGCAGAGGATCTTGTCCACGACGTCATCGTCAAACTCTACCCCAAGCGGGACGAGATCTGCCGACTTGAAAAGCCAGGCCCCTGGCTGGTCAAAGTACTCTACCGCACCTTCATCGATCAGCGCCGCCGGGCGGGCCGCTCGCCTCTTTCCCTGGTCCTGCATGAAAATGACAACGATGGTTCGACTCTCCTCGACCAGGTGGCGACCGAGGAGAACAACCCGGAACGACTGTCCGAGAACAGTCAACTTCGCGACAAACTGCTGGCCGCCATTCATTCCCTTAATCCGGACCAGCAGCATCTCTGTATCCTGCATGACATGGAAGGGTACACCCTGGCCGAACTCGAGGAAATTCTCGAAACACCGATCGGCACCCTCAAATCCCGTCTGCATCGGGCCCGGGCCAATTTAAGAAAATTTCTCGAACAGGAAACCTTTTTATCAGGATAAACGTGTAGCAATTAGAGGTAAGCTTATGGACTGTAAAAAAATAATGACCCTGCGGGATGATATTCTTGACGGTGAGCTGTCGGCGGCAGAGACCGCTGCCATAGACCGGCATGTCGCCAGCTGTCCACAGTGCAGTGACATGCTGCGGCGGGACGCCGAGCTTGTTGCCGCTCTGCGCTCCATACCGGCCCCGGCTCCCTCGCCCGATCTTGGCGCTCGCGCCCTGGCCGCGGCAAGAGAAGTTCATGGAAACCAGCAACGACGTCACCACTCCCGCTGGATCGGCGCGGCCCTCGCCGCCTGCCTTGTCGTTTGGGTCATGATCGGCCTGCCCGGCAAAACCGTGATGGGGCCGGATCCCGCAGGACCAGGACTGGCCATGGTCGCCCTCAAATTGTATGAGGAAAAAACCGTCACCGTGGTGGTCAACGCCCCCCAGGATCTCATCGACGCCGACGTCACCATTCATCTGCCGAAGCAACTGGAGATGAGCGGTTTTCCTGCGAGCAGCGAGATCAAATGGACCACCACCCTACGCAAGGGGAAAAATCTGCTGCGCCTGCCGTTGACCGCCAGAGGGACGGGCAATGCCGAGGTCGTAACCCGAATCGATCATCACAACAGGAGCAAAGTCCTTCGCCTTGAGATGCAGATCGAAGAGGCCCCGCCGACCGGCGCCTTCTTTGCGGAACGATATATAGCATGACAAAAACGCAGCTGACGGAAAAAATAATGGTCTCGTAAACCCGCAAACCATGGCTGGCACGAACGAGAAAACAACGAGATACAATACACCGCCCACCGGAATCGTGGCTTTTACGATTTCGACAAAATTAACCACAGAGACCACAGAGTGCACACAGCTAACCAACTGTAATTAAATAAGTTTTCTCTATGCCATCAGTGCGTTCCCTGGTGAAAAAAAACTTTTTACGGGTTTGTCAATCGAGGTTTATGACGATTCCGACAAAAAATGCTGCAACTTTACCGATTGATGATATATTCTTGGCAAGGCTCGATAGGAATTATCGCTTGCCTTACCGTTGGTTCATGAGGTCGACAATGAAATTTTCACCCTGCAGTCTCACCCTCATCGCTCTTCTTCTCTTCCACGCCAATACCTTTGCCGCTGACGTGGAACTCGATGTCACCATGGAGGTGATCGACGAGGATGTCTCCTCCTCGGAAGAGGTGATGAACATCATCGAGCTGCCTGCCGTACAGATCCGTTCGGAAAAAGAGCGGCAACAGGGCAATGGTGAGCAGACCCGCACACAGGGGACGATACAGTCGGTCGGTAGCGGTAATGGGCAGCAGCAGACGCCGCAGGCGGGGCAGGGTGAACAGCGTCCCGATTCTCCACCTGCCACACAACACCCTGATGCTCCGCCTGCCACACAACGCCCTGATGCTCCGCCTGCAACCGAACGGCCCGACGAGGCGCCGGCCGTTGTCCGACCCGAGCCACCGGTCTCGCCGCCACGGCCGGAAACGCCGACGATTCCGGAACAGCCGACCACCCCACCGGCGGTCGAGCGCCCGGTAGAGCCGCCGGCGGTCCAGCGCCCCGAGACTCCGCCCACGGTTGAACGACCCGCTGCACCTCCAGCTGTTGAACGTCCTTCAGCTCCGCCAGCTGTTGAGCGGCCGGTCGCCCCGGAACGGCCGGACACCACAGTCCGTTCCGGCGTCATCGACGCACAGAAAGATATTCAGGAGAGGGCGCGGGAGACCAAAGAGAACACCGCTCCTCAGAAAGGAAAATAATTCCCTCCTTGTCGACCAGCCATCCGCAGCCCCGCCCCCCTGGCGGGGCTTTTTTTACCCCGCCCACTGCCGTTGCCTCGACCCGATCAGCCGGCCAATGCTTTTTTCATTGCAAAGACTGCGGGAAATTGGCACAATCTCTTTGTACATGTTACCGTGACAATCCCGCAGAAGCCGCCCGCCTTCGGCCGCTGTGCATTCCCTCGACATTCCCAGGCGGATGGTCATATGATACTGCCTTTCCCTGCCATCACCATTGTCCGACGAGCGCTGTTGCTCCTTGCCCTTTTCATCCCTGTCATCGGCGAGAACACCGCGGCATCCACTGTTGACGCAGCATCCATCCTGTTCAGTCAGGGAATCACCCTCGCCAGACAAGGAAATCACGAACAAGCACTGGTTCTCTTTCGACAGGCAGAGGCAGCCGGAGTCAACAAACCGGCCCTCTACTACAACATCGGGGTGTCCGCCTATAAAGCCGGCCGCTACCCCGAGGCGAAGGAGGCCTTCCACCGCACTGCCGCCTTTCCCCGCATGACCGCCATCGCCTATTACAATCTCGGCATCATTGCCGAGAAAGAGGGGGAACGGGAAACGGCAAGAAGCTGGTTGCATCGCGCCGTTGAAAGCGCCACAGCCTCCGATGCCCGCACCAGGGAACTGGCGGCATTTGCCCTGGCCAAGATCAGCGGCAAGGAACGGGCCCCGCTCTGGGATAAATATGTCTCCCTGGGCCTGGGTTATGACGACAATGTCGAACTGTCCGCCACCGATCTGCTGCAGACCAGCAACCAGTCAGACGCCTTTCTCGATCTTTTCGCCTTTTTCCGCCGGCCCCTGCACCAAGCAGGGACGCAGAGCGGTTCCTTTCTCCAGTCGAGCTTTTTCTATCTCAAATACGAAGACATCAGTGAATACGACACCGGCTCCGCCACCGTCGAGTATGCCTGGTGGCAAAACTGGACTTTCATGCAGATCGAAGCAGGTGGCGGCTATCAGTATATTCTGCTGGACGGCGACAGCTACGAACAAAGCCCTCTGCTTCGCCTGCAACTCACCGTGCCGGTCGGCCCGGCTACCGCGCTTCGTTTTCTGCATCGCAGCGATTACCATGATGTGCTGGCCAACGAGTATGATTACCTTACCGGCTGGCGCCACCGCAGTCAGGCAGAGGTGATACAAAACTGGCCGAAAATCCGCGCCGGTATTTCCTGTGCCTATGAGTTCAACAACCGCGACGATCACGACTATTCCCCGACCCGCACCACTCTGGCAACCAACATCCGGCTGCAACCCCTCGACCGTCTTGCCGTCGCCTTTATCCTCTCTTGGCGCGACAGCAACTATGACATCGCCCTCGGCCAGGATCGGGACGAAGAACAACTCGACGCGACGGCAGAGGTCATCCTTTCTCTGACGAAAGGCTGGGAAACGTCACTGCGCTATCAGTACACTGACAACGATTCGAACGACACCTTCTACGAGTACGAACGCAACGTCATCACCCTCTTTCTTTCCCGCTTTTTCTAAGCCTATGGAAACAAAAATCAAGATCGGCATCAGCGCCTGCCTCACCGGGGCAAACGTCCGTTACAACGGCGGCCATTCCCGCGACCCCTATATTATGGACACCCTTGGACGTTACCTTGACTTCGTGCCCATCTGCCCGGAGTCTGAATGCGGACTCGGCACCCCGCGGGAGGCGATGCGGCTGGTCGGCGACCCCGCCCGGCCGCGCCTGATCACCATCCGCAGCAAACGCGACCTGACCGAACAAATGCACACCTGGGCCGCCAGGCGGGTGCAGGAAATGGAAAAGGAAAATCTCTGCGGCTTTATCTTCAAAAGCAGATCGCCGTCAAGCGGCATGGAACGAGTCAAGGTTTACAGCATGGAGCCGGACAAAAGCCCGCAGACCGTCGGGGTCGGCCTCTTTGCCCGTGCCTTCATGGACCACTTTCCCCTGCTGCCGGTCGAAGACGAGGGCCGGCTGCACGATCTTGGCCTGCGCGAGCTCTTCATTACCCGCATCTTCGTCTATCAGCGCTGGCGACAGCTGCTCACCGCCGGCAGAACCCGCGGCGGCCTGGTCACCTTTCATACCCGCCACAAGCTGCTCTTTCTCGCCCACAACGAAAAACTCTACCGCCGCATGGGCCAGCTCGTTGCCGATCCCTCCTTCTCTTCGAAGGAGACATTTCAGCATTACGAAAAGCTGATGATGACCGCCCTCTCTCTGAAAAGCACACCGGCAAAGAACACCAACGTCCTGCTGCACATGATGGGCTACTTCAAAAAACAACTCTCCGCCGACGAAAAACAGGAACTGCTGGAAATCATCGACCAGTACCGGAATGGGCATGTGCCGCTCATCGTGCCGATCAGCCTGGTCAACCATTACGTCCGCAAATACGGTCAACCATACCTGGCCGACCAGTACTATCTCGCCCCCCATCCACTCGAACTGAAGCTGCGAAACCATGCCTGATCCGGGCGAGAGAAAAAAAATCCTCATCACCGGCGGCACCGGCTATATCGGCCGACGACTGAAAGAACGACTGCTGGCCGAACCGCATCTTGCCCTGCGCCTGCTGGTTCGCAATGCCGGCAAGGTGCGAACCGCAGTCCGTGACAGGGTGGAGATTTTTGAAGGCGACACCTTTGACAGGGAGAAGCTGACTCGGGCTTTGAGAGGAATCGACTGCGCCTATTATCTCATCCACTCCATGGGTGCCCAGAGCGACGATTTCGAGAAACTGGACCGGATTAGCGCGGAAAATTTCCGTGACGCGGCCATCGTCGCCGGAGTAAAACGCATCATCTACCTCGGCGGACTCGGAGTGCGGGCGACGGCAAGCAAACACCTGCTCAGCCGCATCGAAACCGGCGAGATACTCTCCGCTCGACCGGACGTCATCCAGACGATCTGGATCCGGGCCGGGGTCATCATCGGCTCCGGCTCCGCCAGTTTCGAGATCATCCGCAACCTGGTGCAGAAACTGCCGTTCATGATCACCCCCCGCTGGGTTCGCACCCGCACCCAGCCGATCGCGGTGGATGACGTCCTCTCCTATCTGGTCGGCAGCCTGACCCTCCCTCTACGCAACAATCTGGTGGTCGATATCGGCTGCGGTGAAATGAGTTTTGCCGGGATGCTGAAGGAGGCGGCAGCGGAAATGGGGCTCAAGCGTCTGATCATTCCGGTTCCCTTGCTCACCCCCCGCCTCTCCTCCTCCTGGCTCACCCTTTTTACCCCGGTGCCATACAAGATGGCGGCGGCCCTGGTTGAAGGGCTCAAGTCGGAAACCGTTCTCCAGAACGACCATGCGGCCCGCTTTTTCCCGACCATCACTCCCCTCTCCTACCGCGAGGCGGTACGCTTGGCGATCCGCGATATCGAACAACGCCAGGTCCTCAGCCGCTGGTGCGATTCATCAGCGGGTGAGGCGTGCGACATCAAGGATCAGGATGACATGGCATCCGCCGTTCTCCGCGACCAGAGGGTCTGCGACTTCGGCGCCATTCCTCCGGAAAGCATCTTCCGGGCCGTCTGCTCCATCGGCGGCGAACGAGGCTGGTTTTCCTACCACTTACTCTGGATGGCGCGAGGCTTTATCGACAAACTGGTCGGCGGCTATGGCCTCAACCGCGGTCGCCGCGACCCGGAGGAGCTGCGAATCGGTGACGCTCTCGATTTCTGGAAGGTGGCGGACCTCAAACCAAACAAACGTCTCCTGCTGCTTGCCCAGATGAAGGTGCCGGGCCGCGCCTGGCTCGAATTCGACATCCAGGGTCATCATCTCATCCAGACCGCCCATTTTTATCCGAAAGGGGTGGGAGGGCGCCTTTACTGGTATGCGGTGCTGCCCCTGCACGCCTTTGTCTTTGCTGATCTGATCAATAAAATCGTCCGCCGGGCCGCTAACGCCTGCAACACAGCACCCTGAGCTATTTTTCCGCTCACAAAATAAGATGGTCCCGTAAAAACCCGCAAACCATGCCGGGTGAAAACGAGATAACAACGAGCTACAATACACCGCCCGTCGAAGTCGTGGTTTTTTTACGATTCCGACAAAATAAGAGCTTATCCACAAATAAGCTCTTATTTTGTGACTTTCCTGACCGACTTCTTTCAGGTGTGAGAGCGTGATCCAGTCCATTGCCCACGGCTAACCCTTGCCGGCTTCGGGCAAGCGGTGTATGATGCAGATTTGTTCCTCGTCGGCGTCGCGGCGGTATGGACGTTTAACACCATGACAGCAGACATCTCTGACACTTCAGCCATTCCACCAATCATGACCCTGCTCTCCCATGACGACTACCCCCGTGAGGCGGTGCAACTGGAGAATCTCTCCGTCAAATTCATGAAACAGGGGAAATTCGTCCCCCTGTCCCTGAGTGACGACGGTCTCCACATCGCCATCACCGACCCTGATGATTTCACCACCATCAAGGCCCTGGAATTCGCCTTTCAGCATCCGGTGACCGCCCATCAGGGCTCGCTCGATGACATCATCGACGCCATCGAGCGACTGTACGGCATCCACAGTCAATCCATCGACACCATCATCGAGGAGGCGGGCAAAGACATCTCCGAGATCGCCACCGGAGACGACGACGATGTCAGCCATCTGCGCGATCTGGCCCAGGAGGCGCCCATTATCCGTCTCGTCAACCGGCTCATCCTTCAGGCGGTAGAGGAAAAGGCGAGCGACATCCATTTCGAGCCCTTCGAACACCGTTTCCGGGTCCGTTACCGTCTCGACGGCCTGCTGCGCGAGGTGGAGTCGCCGCCGGCCCGCTTGCAGGCGGCCATCATCTCCCGCATCAAGATCATGGCCAAGCTCGACATCTCGGAACGCCGTCGGCCCCAGGACGGTCGTATCAAACTAAAAATCGGCGACCGAGAGATCGATTTCCGCGTCTCCACCATTCCCACCCACCACGGCGAAAGCCTGGTCATGCGCATCCTCGACCGCGAATCCCTGGTGCTCGACCTGCGCCAGCTCGGCTTTCCCGAGGATCTGCTGGAGGAGTACAATACCCTTATCTCCCAACCCTACGGCATGATCCTTGTCACCGGCCCGACCGGCAGCGGCAAGACCTCCACCCTCTACACCACCCTGGATAAGATCAACTCGCCGGAATACAAGATCATGACCCTGGAAGACCCCATCGAGTATCAGCTCGAAGGCATCAACCAGATCCAGGTCAACCCGAAAATCGGTTTTACCTTTGCCAACGGTCTGCGCTCCATCGTCCGTCAGGACCCGGACATCATCCTGGTCGGCGAAATCCGCGACCGGGAAACCGCGGACATCGCCATCCAGTCCGCCCTCACCGGCCATCTGCTCTTCAGCACCCTGCATACCAACGACGCCGCCGGCGCAGTGACCAGGCTGCTCGACATGGGGGTGGAAAACTTTCTGCTCAGCTCGACTCTGCTCGGCGTCCTCGCCCAGCGTCTGGTGCGGGTCATCTGTCCCACCTGCAAGGGACCGACCATGCCGGATGCCAAGCTAATCCGCGCCATGCAGCTGTCAACTGAAGAGATCGCGACCACCACCTTCGCCGCCGGCGGCGGCTGCGACGACTGCCGGCACACCGGCTACCGGGGCCGGACCGCCATCTTTGAATACCTGAGGGTCACCGATGCCATCCGACGGGAAATCCATACCCGGGCCAGCACGGAGAAGATCCGGGAAACCGCTCTGTCTCAGGGAATGCTGACCTTGCGCCAGGACGGCTGGCGCAAGGTGCGGGAACAGATCACCACTGTCTCGGAGGTTCTGCGAGTGACCCTTGCAGCGTGATGCCCCATGCCCTATTTCACTTACAAAGCAACGGACCGGCACGGCAGGGTCGTCAAAGGCGTCCTGGAGGCCGAGATCGAGCAGGCGGTGGCCGCTGAACTGGATAAAATGGGCTATATCCCGATTCGCATCGCCAATGCCGGTGCCAAGCAGCCGAGAAACGGCGGCACGGCGATGCCTTTTTCCCTGCGGCTGCCCGGCAGACTGCCCCGTTCCTCCGCCAAACAGACCACCCTCTTTACCCGCGATCTCGCCTCACTGCTCGCCGCCGGCCTACCGCTTGACCGCGCCCTGGAGATCCTCATCGAGACCGGCGGCACGACCGGTTTTACCGACACCATCCGCGACATCCTCCTTTCGGTGCAGAAGGGGCACTATCTGTCCGATGCGCTCGCTCGCCATCCCAAGGCCTTCAGCGTCTTTTACGTCAACATGGTCAAGGCCGGCGAGGCAGGCGGTATCCTGGAAGACGTACTGCGGCGGCTCGCCGATTTTCTGGAGACCGTCCAGGAGCTGAAGGAATACATCATCTCCGCCCTCCTCTACCCGGTCTTTCTCGTCGGGGTGGGCGGCATCTCCATCATCCTTCTGCTGACCTTCGTCATTCCCCGTTTTTCCATGATCTTCGATACCATGGGCCAATCCATTCCCCTGGCCGCCCAGCTTCTGCTCACCTTCAGCGCCACCCTGAAAAACTGGTGGTGGCTGATCGGCGCCATTGTCGTTGCCCTCTTCTTTGCGGTGCGCCGCTATGCCGCCACCGACAGCGGCCGCCTGCGGCTGGACACCTTGATTCTGAAAATGCCGCTGGCAGGCGATCTGGTCCGGAAAATCGAGATCGCCCGTTTCAGTCGGACGCTCGGCACCCTGATTCACAGCGGCGTCCCCATTCTCAAATCCCTGGAGCTGGTGCAGGATATTATCTCCAACCGGGTTATCGCCACCTCCCTCGACAGGGTCCGTAACCGGGTCAAGGAAGGTGAAAAACTCGCCGGGCCGCTGGCCGCCATCGGCGTCTTTCCGACGCTTGCCATCCAGATGATCACCGTGGGCGAAGAAACCGGACGGCTGGATGAAATGCTCTTGCGGGTGGCGGAGAATTATGAAAAGATCGTCCGCGATCTCATCAAACGTTCTATCGGCATGCTCGAACCGGTGATGATCCTGGTCATGGGCGTGCTGATCGGTTTCATCGTCATCACCATGCTGATGGCGATCTTCAGCATGAATGATCTGCCCTTTTAACCCCGGCATGAAAGACAACCTCTCCTTACCGGACAGCACTGCGCGGCTCGGACGCCGAGCGCGCCGATTATCCCGGCAGGCCGGTTTCACCCTGCTGGAACTGCTCATCGTTCTCGCCCTGGTCGGGGTGATCAGCGCCCTGGTCATTCCCGTTTTCGGCGGCTCGCTGACCAGCTTTCAGGAAAAAAGCGCGGCCAACAAAACCGCCGCCATCCTTCGCCATGCCCGGGACGTGGCGGTATCCCGTCAGGCGGCCCAGCTTGTCCTGCTCGACCGCGAGGGCGACCGGGTTCTCTTCTGCCCGCTCATCACCATGGCCGACGAGCAGGAAACCATCGACGACAAATGGCTGGCCGCCAATCCGGATGTCAAGGTTTACGATCTGCCGAAAGGCCTTGTCATCCGCGAAAACAAGGAGTCACTCCTCCCCGGCGCCGGCACCCTGCGCATCGTTTTTTACCCGTCCGGCAACAGTAGTGGCGGCGATTTTTTCCTGACCGGCAAAAAAAGGCGCTACCACATCACCGTCAATTTTCTCACCGGCATCGTCGAAACAGGCTGATTATGATCCGTCGCCCACCACCACCCGGCGGCGCCTTGACACCGCTCCCTTTGAGTCCACAGAGAGGCTTTACGCTGATGGAGGTGCTGGTCGCCATGATGATTCTCGCCATCTCCCTCACCGTGATCATGCAGCTCTTTGCCGGCGGCCTGCGGTCGGAGCGGCTGTCGGAGGATTATGTCGGGGCCATCGTCCTCGCCCGGGAAAAAGCGGAAAGCATCATGCTTGCCGACACCCTGCCGCTTGGCGCGACGGAAGGTGAATTTGCCCCTTACCGGTGGCGGATCGACATCTCCCTGCATGAGACTGCCGATTCTGTCGAGGAACAGGAAGAAACAAATAAGAGAAAAAATCCGCCCTCGCCCGATGAACCGCGGCTTTTTGAAATTATTGTTGACGTCAGCTGGCCGGCCGGTCGGAGCAGCAAGCACTACCGTCTTACCTCCCTGCATCTGGCCAAAATAGAGATTCCGGAAGAATGAAGCACGACAACGGTTTCACTTTGCTCGAACTGCTGCTGTCGCTCACCATCCTCGCGATCATCATCGCGCTCTGCTTCGGTGTCTTTCAGACCGGGGTCCGGGCCTGGGAAAAGGGCGAGATCCGAACTGCCGCCAATCAGCAGGCCCGCATCGTCCCGGAACTGCTCCGTCGCCAGCTGGCATCGATCCGCCTGCCCAAGGTCTTTCGTCGCGACGGCGCAGATTTTTTCTTTGCCGGCACCGAAAAATCCCTGGAGTTCTTTTCCGCCGTTCCCCTGCTGCCCGAACATCGCGGGGAAATCGTCCATGTGATCTACAGAGCCGGCGAGGCTGAGGATCGCCAGGATGACGAGGAAACGGCTGAACTGCTCTTTCATGAGATGCGGATTATGAACCTGACAGCCGAACAGGTCGATGAGCTGGCGGAGGAGGCGTTCACCCCGCTCTTCACCGGCCTGCGGACAATGAGCTTTTCCTATCTGCCTCAGCCAAACGCGACACCGCTGGCAAGCGATCGTCTTCAGGAGGAATTGTCCGATCCGTGGCTGCCGGCCTGGGACCCCACCCTGTGGGGTGACATCCTGCCGAAAGCGGTGCGTATCACCCTGGAAAGTGCAGACGAGGAAAAGCCCCTGGTGATCATCGTCCCCCTGCAGGCATGGACAGAACCGAAATAACCATGATTGACAACGAAAAAGGCATCGCCCTCATCCTTGTTCTCTGGGTTCTGACCCTGCTGACCGTCATCGCCGGCCAGTTCTGTTACTCCATGCGCACCGAGATCACCATCACGAAAAACTTCCGGGACGAGACGACCGGCTACTATCTCGCCCGGGCCGGTATTACCAGGGCAATGGCCCGCATCATGGCCCAGCAGAAAGAACAAACCCGCCCCCGACCACGGCAAGAGACGCGGCAGCAGCAGGATGACGAAACCGAGACGGAACAACCCTGGCGGGTCAATGCGGAGATCCCGCCGGTGAACCTTGGCGACGGTTTTTTCTCGGTCCGGATCGACAACGAGAGCGGTAAGTTCAACATCAATCTGGCCGAGGCCGAGACCCTGCGCATGATGCTGGCCGGTTTCGACCTCAGCGATGAAGAGCGCAACATCATCGTTGACTCCATCCGCGACTGGCGCGACAAGGACACCTTCCATCGAACAAACGGAGCGGAAGACGACTATTACATGTCGCTGCCTCAGCCCTATCGCTGCACCAACGGCCCTTTCCGCTCCATCAATGAACTGCTGCTGGTGCGCGGCGTCACCAGAGAGCTCTTCGACCTGGGCCTGAAGGATATTGTCACCATCCATGCCGACCCGGTTGACACGTCAAAAAACAGGCGGCCGGGCTGGGAGGCGAATCGCAAACGGGAGACGATTCAGAAAATCAACATCAACGCGGCGTCGGTCCAGGTGCTCCGCTCCTTGCCCAACATGACCGACGAGGCGGTGGCAGCCATCATCGAATACCGACGGCAAAAGGATATCCTTTCAAAAACCGAACTCTATTCCCTGGTCGACAGGGAACTCTACAGCACACTGGCGCCGATGATCACCACCGAATATTCCAGTTATTACACGATCACTGCAACCGGCTGGCAGAACGGTGCAACGATTAAGCCGACTCTTGCCGCTCTCGTCCAATTCCCACAAAAAGGCGGGTTCCGTATCATTCATTGGCTTGATTATGTCGAATAAACCCTGTAAATGTGTGGGGGCACCATTCGCGAAGATGCAAGAAAAAGGAAAGAAGATGGACGCCGACACTTCAGGCACTTTAGGCACTTTAGGCACTTTAGGCACTTTAGGCACTTTAGGCACTGCATATAATGTTACTGGACAGAAACAGCATCGGCGTTGATATCACCGCCACCAGCCTCAACCTGATCTGGCTGCAATCAAAAATTCGCTGCTGCACCCTGATGGGGCACGCGACCTTCCCCCTGCAGCCTGAAGGGGAAGCTGCGGGGGCGGAACGGATACGGGAGATTGCGGCACGGATCAATGCCTTTATTGAGGAGAACACGATCCCTGCCCCGGAGATCCATCTCGCCATTCCGGCGGAGCAGTCCATTACCCGGACGATTCGCTTTCCTTTCACCGTCAAGGAAAATTTCCGCGAGACCCTCCGCTTTGAACTGGAAAAGTATGTGCCCTTTCCGGAAAGCCAGATTGCGTACGACTGTCAGATTATTGCGGAAGACACCAAAAATAAGGTGCTGACCATTCTCCTTGTTGCCGTAAAAAAAGATGACCTGGAACCCTACCTCCAGTTGTGTCGAGAACTACGCACCGGCATCAGCGGTATTGAAATCTCCGCCACCGCCAGGGCCAACGCCCTGGCCCTGCAGAAGGAACTTCCCGGGCCACTGACGATCTTTGCCGCGCCGGGGCGGGAAACAATGGAAATCATCCTGCTCCACCAGGGCAGATTGCTTGCCACCCGGTCGATTCCCACCGTCCCGGCAAGAACGCTGGTCGAGCTTCTTTCCCCTGAGATAAAACTGTGCCAGACCCATGACCTGACCCCCACCCACAAACTGACGCTGATCGCCGGCAAAGAGGAACTGTTTGCAGCGGCCGCCGGAGACTCGGCCCCGGTGGAGGTGACCATCTGGCAACCGGGAGAGACGGCACCGTCGGTTGAACTGCTTTGCGCCTATGGCCTGGCAGCCAGGGGGCTGCGCCGGGTGGCCCACCGCGTCAACCTGTTGCCTGCGGCCATGCGGAAAAAACCGGATCGCCGCGGCGTCTATCTCCTGTTCGGCCTGCTGCTGCTCAATACCATCCTTCTCGTCACCTGGTCCGGCAGCCTGATGATGCAACGCCGGATGATCGCCGAACGCCTGGAAGGCGAAATAAATCAACTGACCAAGGCGACCGCCGAGTATGAACGGATTGTTGCCGAGGTGGACAAGGCGGAAAGGAAAATCGATTTCCTCAACACCTTTCAGCATGACCGGCCCTTCCTGGTCGATGTTCTCACCGAACTGACCCACGTGCTGCCGGAAAGTGCCTGGATCCAGAATTTCCGGTTAAGCGGCAACTCGATCCAGATAGACGGGCTGGCCGAATCCGCCTCGGAGCTCATTGTCCTGCTGGAACAGTCGACGTTTTTCAAGGATGTCGCCTTCCAGTCGGCGATTTCCAAAAATCCGGCCGGCAGGGAACAGTTTAAGATAGAACTTTTTCTCGAGTAGCGGCAATGCTGCACATATCACCGATGTACTCGTAAGGGTGAAGAACGCATGACCCTCCCCGACAAGCAGAAAAGGCAATATATTCTTATTGCCGTGGCAACCGTCCTTTTTGTCGCCGTCGCCGTCCGCTATCTCCTTTTCCCTGGCGGCATCGGCGGTGATGATATCGCCACCATGGAAAAAAAAGCGGCGAAGATGCAGGAACGGGCAGCCCACCTGGAAATCCTGAACAAACAGCTCGTCGGCCTGAGCAAGGAGGTCGCCCAGGCGGAAAACGGCCTCCTGATCGGCACGACCGAGGCTCTGGCTGCGGTTGACATGCAGAACCGACTAACCGAAATGGCCACCCGCGCCGGCATGACAATCACCTCCCAGCGCGTTCTCAAGGCGAACCGGGACAAGAAGGACAAGGAGCAACCCTACACGGAAATTCCGGTACAGATCAGTGGGACGACGTCGATCCGCCAGCTCAAGGACATGCTGTATGCCATCGCCGCCTCTCCGATTTTTCTCCGGGTTTCTGATGCGGTTTTCAAGGTGAAGAATAAAGAAACAGGGGTCCTGCAGGCCGATCTGACCGTCACCGGCATCATGCGCTCCATCGAACAAAACAAGGAAAAGAAATGAACAGAATCGCCCCGCACATCGGCCTGGCGATCCTCGCCCTGCTCTTCATGGTTCAGATTTTTTCCCTCTGGTCCGGAGACAGCTCGCAAAACGATGCCCTAAACAAAGACAGGAAGGAAACCGCACCGGCAACGGTGAAACAGTTCATCGCGAAAACACCGGAATCACGGGATATCTACGAGATCGTCGCCGGACGCCCCCTCTTTTCCCCGGAGCGGAAGGAATATATCGCGCCGGCACCGACGCTTGAGGAAGAGCAGGCGGAACAGACCGCCCCATCCGGGACCGAGGCCCAACCCACCCAGCAGGAGGTGCGCGTCAATGGCCAGGAAATCATGGTCTACGGCATCCTCTATCTTGACGACCTGCGTTCGGCGCTGATCAACAATCCCGTCCAGACCGAAGAAGATACCCGTTCCAGCAGATGGATCAACAAAGGGGAGAAGCTCGCCAATCTGGTGGTCGATGACATCACCCGTGACAGTGTCATTTTTCGGGACAAGAACCAGCGATTTATCGTGCCGCTGCGCGATGCGGAAAAACCGAAAGAGACAGCACCAAAAGCCGCCGCCCCGCCAAAGGCGGAACCGAAAAAAGAGGCGCGCCCCACGGTCGTCACCACTGAACCAAAGGCACCACCGGCAAAAAAGGGGAAAAAAGAGGATGAGGAAGGATTCATCATCATTGACACCCCGTTCGGGCCGGTGAAACAACCCAAACACATACGATGAAAACCACGATCATGAAACCGACCCGACATATGACAGCATCGGTGCTTCCGGCATGCCTGCTGCTTTTGCTCGCCACCGGCTGCGCCACCCACAACCAACCGGCAAAGACGATCACCGTTGCCGAACCAGCGCCTGATGCGCCCCGGACGATACCGGTGCAGGCATCAGCAACGGCAACCGGAGAGATCACGGAAAGTGCCATTCCGCTCGACGAGACCAACGCAGCCGCTCTCCCGGCAGTCCCAGACGCGGAAAAGCAGGAAATCGCACAGAAAATCAGCGCCTCGGCCCTGACAGGGAAGAAGATGGACCGCCCGGAGCAGCCCGACCCGACCCGCTCCGCCACCCGGAAGGCGGAAAAGTCGCGCCTGTCC
The DNA here is from genome assembly GCA_049323935.1 of Thermodesulfobacteriota bacterium. Classification (GTDB taxonomy): domain Bacteria; phylum Desulfobacterota; class Desulfobulbia; order Desulfobulbales; family SURF-16; genus DB1. The sequence goes on along the minus strand of JBMONN010000009.1, from coordinate 93,335 downwards.
GCTCCCCTGAAAAGTTCCTTTGACACCGGACCGCGGCCGGAAGGAGTCCAGGAGAAGGATGGCGGGCTGGTGCTCAACTTTGACCAGGCCAGTCTCAGCGATGTCATCATGGTCTTTGCCGAACTGCTCGACATCAACTACATGCCGGTTGCCCCGCTGATCGGCGAGGTCACCATTCAGACCAGCGGCGTGCTCGACAAAAACGACCTCTTCCCCCTCTTCTACCAGATTCTCGAGGCAAACAACCTGACCGCGGTCAAGGAGGGTGATCTCTACAAAATCGTTGATATGAAAGAGGTCTCCCGTGTACTCTCCGATGTCCGGACCGATTCCGCCGATACCATTCCGCCGGGCGAAAGGGGTCTGCAGATCCAGATCGTCCCCCTTCAACACATCAATCCCGAGGAGATGGTGAAGATCCTCACCCCCTTCATCTCCGCCAACGGCAGCATCATTGCCCACGACGCCTCCCGCACCCTGCTGATCGTCGATCATCGGACCAATCTCGTCAAGGCGATGCGCCTCATCGACACCTTTGACGTCGATCTGTTCGACAGCGTCCGTCACCGTTTTTTTCCCCTACGCCATGTCGTGGGCAAGGATATCGTCGGGCCGCTGACCAAACTCGCCGATCTCTACACCAAAAACAGCGGCGAAGAGGTGCAGGTCTTCGAGCTGGAGAAGATGAACAGTCTGCTGGTGCTGACCGGCAGCGACCGGATGATGGACAAAATCGCGGAGCTGATTGGAGAACTCGACACCCCGAGCGCCGATGTCGAACCGCATATCTACATCTATTTTCTCAAAAACAGTCAGGCGGGCGAGATGGCGAGCCTGCTCGGCTCGGTCTTCACCGCCAGACAAAAGGAAGAAGAGCAGACGCTCAAACTCGAAAAGACGACGGAACAGCCGCCGGCCAAGGGTGAAGCGAATCCTTTCACCCAGAACCGGGAACCGGCCCCGAAACCGGTGACGACAAAAACAACCGGCACCGATTACGGTGCCGGCACCCTGCGCGGCGACATCAGAATCACCCAGGACGAGATTCGCAACGCCCTGATCATCGAGGCGATCCCCAGTGATTATCACATCGTTGAAAAGGTGCTCTCCCGTCTCGACATTCTGCCCCGGCAGGTACTGATCTCGGTCAGCGTCGTCGAGGTCCAGCTCGATGACGACATGGAAATGGGGGTGGAATGGTCCTGGACCAAGATCAACAACATGGACAAGGAAACCCCCTCCTTCTGGAGTGCCTCCACCGGCTCGGATGGTCTTTCCTACGCCATCGGCCAGCTCGACAAATGGAACGCCACCCTTACCGCCCTGGCCCAGAAGAAAAAGGTCAATATCCTCTCCTCGCCCTCGGTCCTTGCCTCGGACAACAAGGAGGCAAAAATCGACATCGCCACCGAGGTGCCGGTGGCCAGCGCCCAGATTCAGTATGACGACGCCACCTCCAACAAGACCCAGACCGACATCCAGTACCGCAATACCGGTGTGCTGCTCGGCGTCACCCCGCACATCAACGAATACGGACTGGTCAGCATGGAAATCAATCAGGAGATCAGCGAACAGTCCGGGGCGGTGTCCGTCGGTGGTGAATCGTACCCGTCCTTTTTCAAGCGTTCCGTCTCCACCAATCTGACGGTCAACAACGGCCAGACCATCGTCATCGGCGGCCTGATCCGGGAAAACGCAACCCGTTCCAGCACCGGCGTTCCCTTTCTGTCCGATATCCCCGGACTTGGCTGGCTGTTCGGCAAGCAGGGCGACAACCTGTCAAAAAGTGAACTGATCATCTTCATCACCCCCCGGGTTGTCGCCAACCTGGCGGACGTGGACGCGGTCACCAGTGAATTCGCCAGAAAGGCAGGCTACGAGTTGAAAAAATAACACCAGGCGGGATTTGCATCAGAGTTGAAGACAGCCCAGCTCCACCTCCTATCGCGCAGCACTCTCTCTGCCCTGCTGTCCCTCATTCTGCTGATCTGTGCGGAGCTGATCAGCGATGAGGCTGCGGCAGCGCCCCAGGATTGGCTGCAGGCACGTACCGACGCAATCGTCATCGTCTCCCGGGAGATTCGGCCCTATCTGGCCGCTCGGGAGGGGGCCATGGAGATTCTCGGCGACGCGGAGCTGTCCGTCACCTCACTGACCCTGGCCGACGTTGCCGAAGCAGCCTGGCCCGCCCTGCTGCGCGACGTGTCGGCCCGGAAAAGCACATTCATTCTTGCCATCGGTCCGGAAGCCGCTCGCTTCCTCAATGCCGACAGCGGGATTGCCCTGCCGCCAGCAATCTTCACCATGATGCTCAACCCGGAAAAGGTGCTGGGGGAGAACGGCTGCGGCGTTTTTCTCAACATTCCGCCGGCCACTCAGCTGCAGGAAATCAGCCGGCTGCTGCCCCAGGCCAAACGGATCGCCATTCTTCACGACCCCGGCGTAAATACCGAATTTGTCCGCCAGGCAGCCGATCTGGCAGCGCCTCTCGATCGCCGCATTGTCTCCCTGCCGGTTTCCTCCAAAAAGAATCTCCCGGCAATTCTTGAGAAAAACTGGGCAAACATCGATGCCATCTGGTTTATCCCGGACCGGACGGTGATCTCGGAGAGCATTGTCAGCTATATCATCAAGGAGGCCTTTCTCCACCGGATTCCGACCATTGGCTACAACCGTTTTTTTGCCGATTCCGGCGCCCTGCTCTCCTTTGTTTTCGACTATCAGGAACTGGGGCGGCAGGCTGCCGCCCTGGCCTTGCGAACACTGGCCGGCGAATCCTGCCACAGCGAGATTCCCAGATTCGATCTGCGGGTCAACGAAGAAGTCGGCCGGAAACTGGGCACCCCCGTCGCGCCTGACCCGGGATCCGGAGGTTTGCGCTGATGCTGCGGCGTGTCGGTATCCATACCCGGCTCCTGCTGGCCGCCATCATTCTGATGAGCGCGAGTTTCATCGCCTTTTTCGCCGGCACCAACATGCTGTCGACCTTTGTCCACAAACGTTTCGAGGAACGGACCGATTTTCTCGCCCGCTATCTGGCATTAAACGCCGAACTGGGCATTCTCATCGGCGACCAGATGATGCTTGAGGGCCTGGCGGAAAACCTGCTCGCCCAGGAAGACATCATGCAGGTTATCATCAGCGGCAAATCCGGCGAGGAACTGGCCAACGTCAGCACCCAAAAAACAAGGACCCGGAAGAAACCACGCACCGTCCTTCAGGCTGCGGCACCGGTGGTGATGAAGGGCGATATTGACGAAGGCAATCCTTTTTATACCCCATCGCCGCCGTCGGCTGCCCCCCAGGAAGAGATCATCGGCGAGGTAAAGATTTTTTACACAGTGGACGGTATCAACAACCTGCTCAACATCATCCGCGAACGCTTTTATCTGCTGTCCGCCGGCTTGCTTGCCATCTCGCTGTTCATGTTCGTCCTGCTGTCGCGCTATCTGGTGCAGCCGGTGCATCAACTCGTCCACGCGGCCCGGGCAGTGGCAGGCGGAAATCTCACCCTGAGGGTGACACCGGGTAATCTCCCGGAAACCAGGGAACTGGCCGAGGCCTTCAACGCCATGCTCGATTCCCTCCAGAAAAGCAAACTGGCCCTTGAAGAGGCCAGCCAGGAGATGGTCAAACAGAAGACCCTGGCGGAAATGGGTAAATTTTCCCTGATGATCGCCCATGAGGTGAAAAACCCCTTGAGCATCATCAAAAGCTCCCTCGACATCCTCAAGCAGGATATGGATCTCTCCTCGGACAACACCATGGTCAGCTTCATGGAGGATGAAATCAAGCGAATGAACCGGCTGATCGAGGATTTTCTCGAGTTTGCCCGACCCGCCTCCCCCACCCTGCGGGAGACGGATATGAATCTGCTGATCCGCGACTGCGTCACCCGTTTCGAATTGCAGACCAAGGGGCTGCCGGCCCATTTTCAGCTCGACCTGCCGGACGCTCCCTGCCTTGTCCGCATCGATCCGGATCTGATGACCCGGGTGTTCAGCAACATCATCAAAAACGCGCTGGAGATCACTAAAGGACAGGAGATGATTGAAATTCGCGCCGCCTGCCACCAGCATGCCTGGGTCTGCACGGTCTGCGATCAGGGGCCGGGCGTTCCGACGGAGGACATGAAAAAAATTTTCGAACCCTTTTTCACCACCAGGGCCACCGGTACCGGTCTGGGGCTTGCCTTTGTCTCCCAGGTCATCAGCGCCCACAATGGCAGGATCGAGGTGGAAAACCGGGAGTCGGGCGGTGCCTGTTTCCGCATTACCCTGCCCGTGAATACGGCCGGCGGCAACTGCGGAAATGGGCGTGATCGGCATTTAAACACGTAGGGCAGCCCAGGACGGCTCATGCCTACACGGCACATCGCTGCCCACCCTACGACTTACAAACAAAAGAAAACGATAGACCGGCAACTTTTTGTCGAAAAAAACATGGTACACATTCTCATAGTTGATGACGAAGACAAGATGCGCCAGCTGCTCTCCATCATGCTGAGCCGGGCCGGCTATTCTGCCGATCAGGCGGCCAACGGCCGCGAGGCGCTGGAAAAAATCCGCTCCTTCCCCTATGATATTGTCATCTCGGACATCAAGATGCCGGAGATGGACGGTATCACCCTGCTGGAACGAATGAAGGAGGAGGACATCCTCTGTCCGGTTGTCTTCATCACCGCCTTTGCCACCATCGATTCGGCGGTTAATGCCATGAAAAAGGGGGCTATCGACTACATCACCAAACCCTTTGACGACAAACGCATTCTGCTGACCATTGAACGCAGCCTGCATCTGTCAAAAATCATTTCCGAAAACAGGGAACTGCGCCAACGCTTGCAGGAGACCGCCGGCAGCGGTGAAATCGTCTATGCCTCACAGGAGATGGAGTCCATCATCCATCTGGCCGCCAAGGTGGCGGCCAGTGATTCCGCCGTACTCATCAACGGCGAATCCGGCACCGGCAAAGAACTGCTGGCCCGTTTTATCCACCAGAAGAGCCCGTATCGCGACGGCCGTTTTGTCCCGGTCAACTGCGCCGCCATCTCGGCCAATCTGGTGGAGTCGGAGCTGTTCGGCCATGAAAAAGGGGCCTTTACCGGCGCCGACCGTATGACCATCGGCAAATTTGAATACGCCGACAACGGTACCCTCTTTCTCGACGAAATCGGCGACCTGCCGGCCGAGGCCCAGGCCAAACTGCTGCGGGTTCTCCAGGAGAAAAAAATCCAGCGAGTCGGTGGGCACGAGGAGATTGCCGTCAATGTCCGGATCATCTGCGCCACCAACCGCAATCTCGAAAAACTGGTGCAGGAAGGTCAGTTCCGCCAGGATCTCTTCTTCCGGATCAATGTCTTCCCGATTCTGCCGCCGCCGCTCCGGGAACGCAAAGACGACATCATCCCCCTGGCCGGCCATTTTCTCACTCGTCTCGCCCGGGGTGAAAAAATCGAACTAACCGATGGCGCCAAGAGGATGCTACTCGTCCACAACTGGCCTGGCAACGTCCGTGAACTGGCCAATGCCATGGAACGGGCCTTTATCCTTGACCGGGAACAGGGCTGCATTTCCGCCGCCACCCTTTCCTTTCTCCGCCCCAATCGCCCGGAGAGTGGCAATTGCGGCGGCTTCCAGCTTCCTCCGGAAGGCATCAACCTCGAAGATGTGGAAATGGACTTTGTCAAACAGGCATTGCAACTCGCCGGCAACAACCAGACCGCCGCGGCCGGTCTGCTCGGTCTCAGCCGCGCCAAGTTCCGGGTGCTGCTGGGCCGTTTCAAGGAGGAATAGTTTTTTGATCCCCATGAAGACACATTTTCTCTGCCTCTCTCTTCTCCTCGCCCTTCTTGCCCCGGTTGCCGCCGGCGGCCAGGAGATTACCGAGGCCGATGGCGACGAAACGCTCCTGATGTTTGTCGGCGAAAACATCGAAGCCCTGACCATCGCCTCACGGCGGGAAGAAAGCGCCTGGCAGGCTCCGGCTATTGCCCAGGTGATCAGCCGCGAACAACTTCACCAGCATGGCTACACCACCCTGGCCGAGGCCCTAAGCGGCATGCCCGGTTTTCACATGGCGGAAAAACCATGGGGCACGAGCCCCTATCTGCGAGGCATCGCAAATTCCACCCTCTTTCTCTATGATACCGTGCCGCTCGGCGCGGACAGCGAAAAATCGCTGCATCAGCTCGATCACAATCTCTCCCTGGCGCCGGTCAAGCGGATCGAAATCATCCGCGGCCCAGGCTCGGTGCTCTGGGGGCCGGATGCCTTTGCCGGCATCGTCAATGTCGTCCCCCTGTCCGGTCGTGATCTGAACGGCGTCGAAACCGGCGCCGACTATCATTTTCAGGACAATGGGGGGAATTTCTACCTGAACATGGGGCGCGGCGATGCGCTGTGGGACGGTTTCCTGTCCATCAGCGGCCGCAGTGGCCGGGATGACGACACCAGAGCCGATCTGGTCCGCTTCTGGCAAGGCGAAGAGGATCGCCCCGTTCCGCCTCTGGAACGGTACGGCGATGAACGAACCGACCGTAGCGACTATCTGGAGGCAAGCGGCCAGCTCAGTTACGGGGAACGGGTACGGATCAGCGGCCGCCTGACCGACAATAGACATCCCTATTCCCTCTCCGACGAGCATAACGGCACCTGGCTGGAGGAGCGCAATACCCCGTCCTCCTTTATCAAGATCGAGGCCAACCAGCCGCTTTCCACCACCTCATCGCTGCGTTTCACCGCCTTTCGCAACACCCTGCGGCCGGAATACGAAATCATCGACAAGCAACTCGAAGTCAGCGAGGAGACCTCCTACGCCGAGTTGATCTATGACCGCACCCTTCTCACCGGCCGTGGCCTGCTCACCGGCGGCCTCTCCTTCCGGGAAAAACGGATAGAGGATGCGCCGGTCTGGGAAAGCTACCTGCCCGATTTCATCGGCCCGGCCAACGAGGATCTCCTGCCGCTCCTGGTCGTGGACAACTACAGCGATTCCCTCTGGTCGGGTTTTGGCCAGTACACCCATCAGTTCGGCAAGCTCAAGGCCTGGGGCGGTCTGCGCTTTGACGAGCACGACGAATACAGGGATAATGTCAGTTTCAGCTCCGGGATCGGCTACACCCCGTCGTCACAGGTGATCATGAAACTGCTGTATGGCACCGCCTACCGCACCCCGTCGTCGCGCCAGCTGCTGACAGCGGCAAAGCCCGATCAGGAAAAGATCGAGACGCTGGAGGGGCAGCTCGCCTACAATCCCTCGAAAAAACTGAACCTTGCCATAACCGCCTTTACCAGCCGCATCGAGGATCATATCAAGGAAGACCCCTATGCCCAGCTCTCTCTGCCCAATCGTCAGGACATTTACGGCATCGAGCTGGAGGGGGGCGTCCAGCTCACCGAACGGCTGCACCTTGCCGCCAACCTGACCCTGCTCGACAACGACGGTCCGGATGAGATCTATCACCTGCTCAGCGCCATCTACATCAGGCCGGACGGCTCCCTGGAATACATCTATGAGGACGTAGTCTCCCCCTATGATCCGGGGCCGAAGACCATGGCCAACCTGAGCGCCCACTGGCGGCCGCTGGACCGGCTCTCGCTGGTCACCGAGCTGCGCTATTTCGCCGAACGCGACCTGATCAACGCCCGCCTCGGCTCCCTTGCCACCGCCGACGCGGTGTGGCTCGTCAACACGACCCTCACCATCGAGGATTTTCTCGTCAATGGCCTGGAGATGAGCTGGTCCGCGAAAAACCTGTTTGACGAAGACTACGAGACGCCGGGCATCTACGAGATGATCGACGGCGCCCCCTTCACCCTGGAGGTCATGCTCCGCAAACGGTGGTAAAATCTTTTAAGTGCCTCAGATGCCTGAAATACGAGAAACACTTTAAGCACTTCAAACACTTTCGGCACTTTAGCCACTTGAAGCACTTTAGGCATTTCAAAATTCCCCCAGCATCGCCGCATACACGGCATTCATCGCGGCGATCACCCTCTCCTGACCAAAGATATTCTCCACCAGTCGTCTGCCCGCAAAAGCGAACCGCTGGCGCAGTTGCCGGTCCCGGAGCAGGGTCTCCAGGGCGAGGGCGAGCTCGTCGGGCCTGTTCGGCCTCACCAGCAGGCCGTTTTCCCCGTGGCGGACGATATCCCGGCAACCGCTGATACTGGTGGCGACCAGCGGTCGGCCCACCGCCGCCGCCTCGATCAGCACCCGCGGCACCCCCTCGCCGTAGAAACTGGGCAGGGCAACGATCATGGCGCCGGCAAGGACGGCGGCCATATCGTGGCGGGTGCCCAGCCAGTTGATCCGCCCCTCGGCGTGCCAGCCCTCGATCTGACTTAAGGGAATGGCGTTCTGCGATTTTTCGTCAACAATACCGGCAACATCGAGGCGAAAACGCAGACCGCGGCGGCGCAGGATGTCCCCGGCTGTGACCAGATCGGCAAGGCCCTTGTCACGCAGGAGCCGGCCGGCAAAAAGAACCACCGGTTCCTGACAATCCGGCTCTTCTGTCCAGGCAAACATTTCGGTGTCCACCCCACTGCCCGGAATGACGACATGACTGCCCGGCCGGCCGATACCGAGACGGGAAAACCGCTCACTGTCGTCTTGGTTTTCAAAAACAATGCGGCAATCGGGACGATTGGCGGCCAGCCGGTAAAAGGGGCGGACGAACTGGCGGGCAATGACGGCGCGCCCGGTTCTACCGGAAAAGGCGAGTCCCAGGCCGGTGACGTTGAGGATGGTTTTTATCCCCAGCCAGCGGGTGGCGAGGCCGCCGAGGATGTTGGGCTTGACGGTGATGCAGTGGACGAGGTCAGGATTGAGGGCACGGAGAATGGCGTGGATCTGGCGCAGGGTAGCGGCCTCGACCAAGGGGTTCATGCCCTTGCGATCCAGGGTGATGGGGTGACAGACAATGTCGTGCTCTGCCAGGGTGCGTTGATGACGCGCATCGGTGAGGGCGGACAGCACATGCACGGAGAGGCCGCGGTCCCGCGCCGCCCTGGCCCGGGCCAGCCAGTGCAGGACAAAGTACCAGTCGGCATTGACGATATAGGCGATGGTCTTGTGCGCAAATGGCATGGCGGCATCTCCCCGACCCGGCAAAGCGGCGACCATCAGTACCTGTCCGCCCAGATCAGCAGCCGCAGCAGCAGATCATCGACCGGCTGCTGGCGGTAGACCTCCTTGCGCAGCCCATAGCAGATCCGGCTGGCCCGGCTCTTTTTCGAGGCGACAAAGTTCTCGGCGATGCGCCGGTTTTCTCCGGAGAGCAACGGCCCGCACCGTTCGACGAACTCCATGGCCTGCCGGTGCACCTTGAAGGTCTGCTTATCCTCGCCGAGAAAGCGGCGCAGCCGCCGGACCATGCCATGGGCAAAAGAGCGGGGCGCGCCGGTGTCGTTGTCCCCATGCAGCCGGTACTTGATCAACGGGCGCTCGTCATAGATGACGTGGCCCAGGGCTGAGAGGACGAGATAGCTCCACCAGTCATGAAAGAGGCACCACTCCGGCCTGGTTTGCAAAAGCAGCCGGCGCGCCGCCCGGTTGATCACCATCGTGCAGCCGCTGGCGACGTTTTCCACCAGGGCGTTGGCCAGTCCCAGCGGCCGGCAGGGCACGGGGGTGAGACAGAGCGGGGCAAGATTGCGGTCAACGCAGGCGAGACGGCCGCAGTAGAGGGCGGGAAGCCGGTCATCGACCTTTTGCAGGGCGGCCACCGCCGTCTCCACCTTCTCCGGATACCACCAGTCGTCCTGATCGGCAAAGGCATAGTAGGGGCTGTCCTCGTCGGCTGCGGCCAGCAGATAAAAAAAACTGGGGAAGATGCCGATATTCTCCCCTGCCTCGAAGCGCTGCACCAGACCGTGGCGCCGGGCCTGCTTCATGAGATCGTGGGTGCGGTCGGTGGAGCCGTCGTCCCGGACAAAAAGGCGGAGGTCGCGATAGGTCTGGTCGGCGATGCTGGCGAGCTGTTCGGCAAGGTAGCGTTCGCCGTTGTATGTTGACAGCAGAATGGTGACCGTCATCGAGGCCTTACCGCATCCCCCGCGCCAGAAAATCGGCATAGGCGAGCCGGATGCCTTCGGCCAGGGCACGACGTGGCCGCCAGCCCAACGCAAAGAGTCGGTCAACGGAGAGCAGCTTGCGCGGCGTGCCGTCCGGTTTCGTTGCATCCCACTCCACCGGTCCAGCGTAGCCCACCGCCTCGGCCACCAGGGTGGTCAGCTCCCGGATGGTGAGATCCTCGCCGCAGCCGATATTGATGAGCGGCGGCAGGTGCGGGGTGAGAAGCGAGGAGAATGCCGGCTCCGGCAGATTCATCAGGAGGACGCAGGCCTCGGCCATGTCGTCGCTGTACAGGAACTCGCGGCGCGGGCTGCCACTGCCCCACAGGAGGACGCCGGATGGTCGGCGGTCGACGCAGGCAGCGCGCAACCGCTCCCTGATCTCCACCGGGATGAGACCGTTTGCCGTCTCATCCTCCTCGATCGCCCTCCAGTTGCCTTCCGCGGCCAGCTTTGCCAGATGAAATTTTCGAATAAGGGCCGGCAGGACATGGGATTTTTCCAAATCATAATTGTCGCCCGGCCCGTAGAGGTTGGTGGGCATCACCGCCAGGTATCCGGTGCCGTATTGACAGTTGTAGGCGCGGCACATCTCGATGCCGGCGATCTTGGCCACCGCATAGGCGCGGTTGGTCGCCTCCAGGGGGCCGGTGAGCAGGTACTCCTCCCGCATGGGTTGAGGGCAGTCGCGGGGATAGATGCAGGAAGAGCCGAGAAAGAGCAACCGTTTTACCCCGCACTGCCAGGCCTGGTGAATGACGTTCTGCTGGATGGCCAGGTTCTGGTAAAGAAAATCGGCCGGCCAGGTGTCGTTGGCCAGGATGCCGCCGACCTTGGCGGCGGCGAGAAAAACGAACTCCGGTCGTTCAGCGGCAAAAAACGCCGCCACCGCCGCCTGATCGGTGAGATCGAGTTCCGCGTGGCTGCGGGTGATGATATGGTGATGGCCGCCGGCGTGCAGACAACGCAGGAGGGCTGACCCAACCAGGCCGCGATGGCCGGCCACGTATATTTTCGCTGAATGATTCACGGGCAGCTCCGCAAAATGGGTGCCTCTCTCCTTTCACTCAAAATAATCATAGGCGCTGTAGCCGTGCCGTTTGACCAGTTCATCCCGCTCCGCCGCTTTGAGATCCTCCCGCACCATCTCGGCGACCAGCTCGGTAAAGGTGATTTTCGGCACCCAGCCTAATTTCTCCCGCGCCTTGGAGGGGTCGCCGAGCAGCGATTCCACCTCGGTGGGCCGGAAGTAACGCGGATCAACGGCAACGATGCAGTTTCCCGCCGCATCATAGCCCTTTTCCTCCACCCCTGTCCCCTGCCAGTCTATGGTCATGCCCAGTTCGGCGGCCGCGGCATTGACAAAGTCGCGCACGCTGTGCTGGACGCCGGTGGCAATGACAAAATCCTCCGGCGTCTCCTGTTGCAGCATCAGCCACTGCATTGTCACGTAATCCCGGGCATGGCCCCAGTCCCGTCTGGCGTTGAGATTGCCGAGGTAGAGACAGTCCTGCAGTTTAAGCTTGATGCGGGCCAGGCCGCGGGTGATCTTGCGGGTGACAAAGGTCTCGCCGCGCACCGGTGATTCGTGATTGAAAAGGATGCCGTTACAGGCATACATGCCGTAGGCCTCCCGGTAGTTGACCGTGATCCAGTAGGAATAGAGTTTGGCCACCGCGTAGGGAGAGCGGGGATAAAAGGGGGTGGTTTCGCGCTGCGGCGTTTCCCGGACCAGGCCGTAGAGTTCCGAGGTGGAGGCCTGATAAAAGCGCGTCTTCTTTTCCAGGCCGACGATACGGATCGCCTCCAGCAGACGCAGGGTGCCCAGCGCGTCCGAATTGGCGGTATATTCCGGCTCCTCAAAGGAAACGGCGACATGGCTCTGGGCCGCCAGGTTGTAAACCTCCTCGGGCTGCACCTGCTGGACGATCCGCACCAGGCTGCTGGAATCGGTCATGTCACCGTAATGGAGGATAAAATTCCTGTTTTCGATATGCGGATCCTGGTAGAGATGATCGATCCGGTCGGTGTTGAACAGGGAGGAGCGTCTTTTGATACCATGCACCTCATAGCCCTTCTTCAACAGAAACTCGGCCAGATAGGCCCCATCCTGACCGGTCACGCCGGTAATCAATGCCCGTTTCCTCATGTTTTCATCCTCTTCTCATCTCTTTGCGGCCGTGCTTGCCGCCTCCCCTTTTACCCGCATTGTCATTTTGCCGCAAGGTCTGAAAAAGGATCACAGGCCGAACCCTTGAGCTGAAAGAAGAGCTTCAGTCCCTTTTTCACCGTCTCGGAAAAGATCTTCGGGGCAAAATAGCTGCCTGCCGCCTTTTTGCTGATCTCGGCCAGGGTCGGATAGGGTTGCACCGCGCCGGCCAGGGTGGCGAGCTTGACCGAGCCGTTCAGCATCGCCACCCACTGGCTGATCAGCTCGCCGGCATGGGGGCCGCAGATCTGGACGCCGATCGGTTTTTCCCTGTCATCGAGGATCATCTTGATCCGGCCGATCTCTTTGCCCTCGGCCAGGGCGCGATCGTTGCCGGCAAACTCCTCGCTCCACACCTGGTAATCGAGGCCGGCGGCCTGCGCCGCCTTTTCGTTCAAGCCGATGGAGGCAAGCTCGGGGTCGGTGTAGGTGCACCAAGGCATCCAGCGGTAATCGGCCTTGCGCGGCAGACGGAAGACGGCGTTGCTGACGACGATGCTCCCCTCGTAGCCGGCGGCGTGGGTGAACTGGAAGGCGCCGTTGACATCGCCAGGCGCATAGATATGCTTCTGACTGGTGCGCAGCCGATTGTCGACCCGGATTCCCTTGTCGGTGGCCGCGACACCGATACCCTCAAGCGCGAGAGCTCGGGTGTTGGGCGCTCGTCCCATGGCGACGAGCAGGGCATCAACCTTCAGAGAAAACTCGCCACCGTCGGCGCCGGCCAGCCGCACCTCCTTCACACCGCCCTGTTCCCGTACCCAAAGCACCCGGGTGTTACAGTGAAAAACCACCCCCTCTGCCGCCATCGCGCCCATGACAAGATCAGCCATGTCCCTGTCTTCCCGCGAAAGAATCTGGCCGCTGCGCTGGATGACAAAAACTTTGGTGCCGAGCCGGCTGAAGGCCTGGGCCATTTCGGCGGCAATGGGGCCGCCGCCGAGCACCGCCATGGAGGACGGCAACCTGTCGAGGGAGAAGATCTCCCGGTTGGTGAGAAAGGGGGTCTGGTCAAGTCCCGGGATAGGCGGGATAGCCGGCGACGAGCCGGTGGCGATGACCCAGGAGCGGGCCGACACGAGGGTGCCGTTGATCCTGACCGCATGGTCGTCAACAAAAGAAGGTTCGCCGAACTCCACCTTTGCCCCGAGCCGGCAGAAGCGTTCCACCGAATCGTGCTGCTGGATGGTGGCGATGACGGCGATGATCCGCTCCCTGATCCGGGTAAAATCCACCGGCGGCGGTTCGATTTCAGGCAAACCGAAACGAGCGGCATGTCGCATGAGATGATAGACCCGGGCCGAGGTGATCAGCGTCTTACTCGGCACACAACCGAAGTGGAGGCAATCGCCACCCAGGGTCGCTTCCTTTTCGATAAGCAGGGTTTTCGCCCCCAGTCGCGCCGCGCCGGCGGTGACGGTGAGCCCGGCGGCGCCGGCGCCGATGACGCCGAGATCATAATCAAAGTGTGTCATGGACCGTGCTCCAGTTGCTGCTGGTTTCGTAAAAAAAGAAAATCAACCACGGAGACCACAGAGCACCAAGAGGTAACTATTTGTAATTTAAAAATTTTCCCTGCGCGCTCTGTGCGCTCTGTGGTAAAAAAGACCTTGCACGATTTTATCAATTGCTGATCGATATAATCCCGGCCTACCCGTGCCGACGGGCCGCCAGCCAGCCCATTACCTTTTTCGCGGTAATCGGAAAGAGTCCGAGCAGGGCAAAGGAAAAAAGCAGGCCGGGCGAGAGAATGCCAGCGGCTGATTCCAGTTTGCCAAGTTCCTTGCCGGCATTGACGTAGACCACAGTGGCCGGCAGCATGCCGAGCTGCGACACCCAGTAATAGCGGACAAGCGGGATGCGGGTGACGCCCATGGCCAGATTGATGAGAAAAAAGGGAAAGACCGGCACCAGCCGCAGGGTGAAGAGGTAAAAACCGCCCTCCTCTTCGATGCCGCGGTTGATCGGCGCCAATCGTTCACCGAAGCGTTGCTGAACCCAGTCCCGCAGCAGAAAACGGGAGACGAGACAGGCGAGGGTGGCGCCGATGGTGCTGGCAAAGGAGATAATAACGGTGCCGGTCACCAGGCCGAACATCGCCCCGCCGGCAAGGGTCAGGATCACCGCGCCGGGCACGGACAGGGCGGTGGCGACGACGTAGACCGTCATATAAGCGGAGATGACGGCAACCGGCTGCCGGGCATAAAGTTCGGCAAAGGAGACCTGGGACTGTTGCAGATAGGCAAGGGTCAGAAAACGTTGCAGGTCAAGGGCGTAGAAAATCCCGATGCCAAGGGCAACGCCCAGAACAATGGCCCCTTTCTGGACGATCTTTTGTTCCATCATCTTCTCTCCGCGCAGGCGGCGGCGCCGAGCAGGGCCGCCTTCGGGTTGGTGATAATGGCCACCGGGATCTCGGATAACAGTTCGCTCATCTTGCCGCGCCGGCGCAAACGATGCAGAAAGGCGTCGTCCTTCAGAAAGGGCAGGATGCGGGGCGGGATGCCGCCGCCGATATAGATGCCGCCGGTGGCAAGCAGGGTGACGGCGAAATTGCCACAGATATCGGCAAGGATTCCGCCAAAGGTGCGCAGGGTCTCCCGGCAGATGTGACAGACTCGGTGGTCGTCCAGGGCCGCCTCGACAATGAGCCGCGCCGGATCGGGCGCCGCGGCGAACGCGGCCGCCAGCCACTGCGGCTCGGGAAAAAGGCCGGCATCGCGGAGATAGCGGTAGATCCGCGGCAAACCAGGTCCCGAGCAGAGAAATTCGCAGCTGACGGTCTCCCCCCGCGCCACGAGAAAACGCAGCATATCGACATCATCCTCGGCCGCAGCAAAAGCGGCGTGGCCGCCCTCGGAGGGGCAGACACGATAGCCCGAACCGTCCGGGACAAGGAATGCCATGCCAAGTCCGGTGCCGGGCGCCACCACTGCAATCGTGCCCTGTGGGTTCGGCCGGCCCCGGTGCAGCCAGAGGAGATCATCGTCGCCCAAGCGGGAAACGGCATGGCCCAAGGCCACCAGATCATTGATCACCTCTACCTGAGGGATGGCGAATTCGACACTGAGGGCCGCCCCGTCCACCGCCCAGGGCAGGTTGGTCAACTGCGCCCGGTTGCCGAGCACCGGTCCGGCGACGCCGAAGCAGGCGCGGTCGATTTGCGGCCCTTTGTCTCCCAGGAAATCCCGCAACAAGTGAGAAAACGACGTATAATCAGCGCTGGCCAGAGTGGCGGCGGCCAGGGGAGTCGTCAGTCCCCGCTCCCTCTCGTAAATAACAAAATCGGTCTTGGTGCCGCCGACATCGGCAGCAAGATGCACTGTCATGATATTCCTCAGCGCGCGGCGGTGGCGCGTTTCTTAAGGGAAGGTGCGGTCACGGATGGTGTCGATCCACGGCTGGGCCGCCTCCGGCCCCCAGCTGCCGGCTGGATAGAGGTGGAGCTTCTGCTCCCGGCCCTGACATTGTTCGCACTCGTTCAACACCGGGGTCAAGATCTTCCACGACTGCTCGATGCCGTCCTGGCGCCAGAAGAGCATACGGTCGCCGAGGATGCAATCGAGCAGCAGCTTTTCATAGGCGTCAAGTCCGGCGCCGTGCGGATAGCGAAAATCCATGGTCATGGGACGCAGGCAGACCCGCGCACCTGGTTGTTTGGTCTGAAAGGTAAGTGTGATTCCCTCCTCAGGATAGATGCTGAAAATCAGCCGGTTGGCGGCGATATCGCCGCCGATAACCCGCCGGAACAGGGAATGGGGGACCTCCTTGAAGGAGATGACGATGCGGGTCTCCTTGCGCGCCATCCGTTTGCCGGACACCAGATAAAAAGGGACGCCCTGCCAGCGCCAGTTCTCCACGTAAAAGTGCATGAGGGCAAAGGTGGGAATGAGTGAGCCGATGGCCACCCCCGGCTCCTGCAGATAGCCGCGCACCGCTTGGCCGTCGATGCGGCCGGGACCGTACTGGCCGAGCACCACCTCGTCCTCCCGCCGGCTGAACGGCCGCACCGCCCGCAGCACCTTGACCTTTTCGTCGCGCACCCGCTCTGATTCAAAATGGGAAGGCGGCTCCATGGCGATCAGCGACATGAGCTGCAACATGTGATTCTGGAACATATCGCGGATGACGCCGGCCTGTTCATAATAGCCGGCCCGGTTCTCCACCCCCAGCTTTTCCGCGGCCATGATGCCGACCCAGTCGATATAGCCGCGGTTCCACACCGGCTCGAACACGGCATTGGCAAAGCGGAACATGAGAATATTCTGCACCGTTTCCTTGGCCAGGTAGTGGTCGATGCGGTAGATCTGTTCCTCATGAAAGTGGCGGCGCAGGGTGACGTCAAGGTCAAGGGCGCTGTCGAGATCGCGGCCAAAGGGTTTTTCGACGACGATACGTGACCAGCCGCGGCCGTTGCCGTTCTGGCCGGCCAGCCCGCACTCCCCGAGGCGGGTCGCAACCACCGGATAGAGCGAAGGCGGCAGGGCCAGGTCAAAAAGAACGTTGCCGGCCGTGCCCCTCTGCTGATCGAGTTCGGCCAAAAAAACGGACAGGGAGCGAAAACTCTCCGGTGACCCGTACTCGACCTGCTGGTAAAAGAGGACGCCGGCAAAGTCATCCCACCTGTCCATGACGGCACCTCCCTCTTCCCGGCAGCTCTCCCGCAGCCGCGCGCGGAAACTCGCATCGGTCAGCGCGCTGCGGGCGCAGCCGACGATTGCCACCCGTTCCGGCAGACTGTTGCCGCAATACATCCGGTAGAGGGCCGGGATCAGCTTGCGGGCGGCGAGATCACCCGAGGCGCCGAAAATGACGATGATGCACGGATCCAGCGCAGCGGCGGTGACACAGTCACAGATGGGTTCCAGGATAATGCTTGTGGCCATTGTTTTGTCCAGTCAAATCAGCCGGCTACTTCTCCCGCACTGCGTGGCCGCCGAATTCCCGCCGCAGGGCGGCCAGCACCCGGTTTTCAAAGGAATCCTCCCGCCGGGAGGCGAACCGCTGAAAAAGGGCCATGGCGATGACCGGCGCCGGCACCCGGCTGTCGATGGCCTGCTCCACCGTCCATCGCCCCTCCCCGGAATCCTCGACAAAACCGTGCAGTTCGGCAAGGCGCGGGTCGGCGCTCAAGGCCTTTTCCAGCAGCTCCAGCAGCCAGGAACGGATGACGCTGCCCTGATTCCACAGATGGGCGATCCGGTTGAAATCGAGTTCGGCGCCGTAAGGCGAGGCCTCAAGCAGGGCAAAGCCCTCGGCATAGGCCTGCATCATGCCGTATTCGATGCCGTTATGGATCATCTTGACGAAATGGCCGGCGCCGGTGGGTCCGCAGTGGAGATAGCCGTCGACCGGGGCCAGGGTGCGGAAGAACGGTTCGAGAAAATCAAAGATCTTTTTTTCGCCGCCGACCATGGTGCAGTAACCAACCGTGAGCCCCCAGATGCCGCCGCTCACCCCGGCGTCGAGGTAATGGATGCCCGCCGTCTCCAGCAGCGCGGCCCGGCGCTGGTCATCCTGATAGCGGCTGTTGCCGCCCTCGATGATGATGTCGCCCTTCCCAAGCATCCCTCGGAGCCGGTCGATATGCTCGTCCACCGTCGGGCCGGCCGGCAGCATGAGCCAGACGATCTTCGGGTCCGGCAGTTTTGTCACCAGCTCCTCCAGGGAAAAGGCGCCCTCCGCCCCTTCCGCCATGATCTCGCGGGTCTTGTCCGGACTGCGGTTATACGCCACCACCTGCTGACCGCCCCGTAGCAGCCGGCGCACCATGTTCATTCCCATTCGGCCCAGGCCGATCATCCCGATCTTCATAAAAACTCCTCAAAACGATTTCTGACAACCATAAGGCGGATCTCGCTCATATCCTCCATGGCGTAGCGGATGCCTTCCCGACCGAGGCCGCTGTCCTTCACCCCGCCGTAGGGCATCTGATCGGCCCGCCAGGAGGGAACGTCGTTGATGATCACCCCGCCCACCTCCAGTTCGTCCCAGGCACGCAGCGCCTTGAAGAGATCGCGGCTGAAGATGCCGGTCTGCAGGCCGAAGCGACTGTCATTGGCCTCGGCCAGGGCCTCGGCAAAGGAGTGAAAACGGGAAAGCACCGCCACCGGGCCGAAGGCCTCCTGTCGGCAGATCCTGGCATCCCGCGGCACATCGGCAAGCAGGGTTGCGGGGAGAAAGGCGCCCTGGCGCCGGCCGCCGCAGAGCAGCCGGCCGCCAGCCGCCACCGCCTCGTCTATCCATTCTTCAAGCCGCCCGGCCTCGCGCTCACTGATCAGCGGGCCGATGAAGGTCTCCTCATCGGCCGGATCGCCCATGACAAGAGCGGCCGCGGCTGCGGTCAGTCGCGCCGCGAAGGTATCATAGATTTTGTCATGGATCAGAATTCGCTGGACGCTGATGCAGCTCTGGCCGGACTGGTAAAAGGCGCCGATGAGGATGCGGGCCACCGCGTCGTCGAGATCGGCATCGTGATCGACAATGCAGGCGGCATTGCCGCCCAGTTCCAGCACCACCTTCTTGCGGCCCGCCTTCTTTTTCAGCTCCCAGCCCACCTCCGGCGAACCGGTAAAACTGACGAGCTTCAACCGTTCATCCTCGGTGAAGAGTCTCGCCCCGTCACGACGACAGGGCAGAATGGAAAAGGCTCCGGCAGGCAGATCGGTT
The DNA here is from genome assembly GCA_049323935.1 of Thermodesulfobacteriota bacterium. GTDB lineage: Bacteria > Desulfobacterota > Desulfobulbia > Desulfobulbales > SURF-16 > DB1. The sequence goes on along the minus strand of JBMONN010000009.1, from coordinate 74,381 downwards.
TCGGCGAGGATCTCACCGATGAGGAGCGCCCCGACCGGAGTCAGGCTCGCCGGTTTGAGGACAAAAGGGCAGCCGGCGGCAATGGCCGGGGCGATCTTGTGGGCCGCCAGATTGAGGGGAAAGTTGAAGGGCGAGATAAAGGAACAGGCCCCCACCGCCACCCGCTTGCTCACCGAGAGATAGCCGGCGGTGCGCGAACTGCGGTCGAGGGGCAGAAAATCGCCGCTGCGGCGCACCGCCTCTTCCGCCGCGATGGTGAAGGTCTCGATGAGACGGGCCACCTCGCCCCGGCTGTCGCGGATCGGCTTGCCCGCTTCGATGCAGAGAATACGGGCCAGATCCTCGGCTCTGGCGGTAAAACGCTCCACGCAGTGCCGCAGAATCTCCTGGCGGCGATAGGAGGGCAGCTCCCGCATCGGCCGTTCCGCCGCCACCGCCAGGGCAATGGCCCGGTCGATCGCCGTTTCATCGGCCAGGGCGACCCGGCAGGCGATCCGACCGCTGAACTTGTCCGTCACCGCCAAATCGGTGTTGGCAAAGACCGGCTCATTGGCCAGATAATAGGGGTAGATATCGTTTGGCATCATTCACCACCCTTCAGGATTGCGGAATGCGGAATGGTGGTTGCGGATTGCAACGGAAAGGGGGCTGGATTTTCCGTTGTTTCCGCTCTCAATTCCACAATCCGAAATCCGAAATCCGCAATCCGAAATCGAAAATCCCCCGTCATATCGGACACGCCACCTTGCCGAGCCGCTCGGACAGCAGGCGGTTTTCCCGGTAATCGACGGACACCGCGATCAACACCGGCACGTCGCAGTGAAAGGCCTGTTCCAGCACCCCCTTGAAATCACGGGAGTTCTCCACCCGAAAGCCCTTGCAGCCGAAGGCCTCGGCCAGCTTGACAAAATCGGGATTGCCGAAACGGAGATCAGAGTGGCGGCCGAACTGGTTGTCCTGCTTCCAGCGGATCAGCCCGTATTCATGGTCCTCCCAGATGAGGACGACGATATTGGCGCCGATGCGGCGGGCCGTTTCCAGCTCCTGGACATTCATGAGAAAACCGCCGTCGCCGCAGACCGCCAGCACCCGACGCCCCGGATGGACAAGCTTGGCGCCGATGGCGCCGGGCAAGGCAAAACCCATGGAGCAGAAGCCGTTGGAGATGAGGCAGGTATTGGGCTCGTCGCACTGGTAGTAGCGGGCAATCCACATCTTGTGCGCACCGACATCGCTCAGCAGAATATCTTCAGGCCCCAGCACCTGGCGTATATCCCAGATGATCTTCTGCGGTCGGACGGAGCCGATGCTGTCATCATCGCAATATTCGGCAAAATCAAGGAGCATGGCCTGACGCAGGGCCGGCTGACAACCGCAGTCATAGCGCGGACGAAAATCCGTGATTCGCTCATTCATCATCCACAGGGTATGGGCCAGGTCGCCGACGATCTCCACATCCACGCCATAATACTCATCGACCTCCGCCGGAATGAAATCGATGTGGATGATCTTCTGCGTTTTTCCTCCCTTGATCGAACTCTGTCCCCACAGCCTGGGTTCGTATTCCACCAGGTCATAGCCCAAGGTAATGACAAGATCAGCCTCCTGGATCGCCACCCGGGTGTAATCGTGGGCCTGCAGGCCGATGGTGAACAGACACTGCGCCGAGGTGCGGGGCACCGAGCCCTTGCCCATGAAGGTGGTGATGACGCCGATGCCGGTCTTTTCGACGAATTTCCGCAGCTGTTTGGCCGCCCGCCGCCGGATGGCGCCATTGCCGGCGAGGATGATCGGTCGTTTGGCGGCGACAATCAGCTCCATCGCCTGATCGACGATCTTGTCGTCCGGAACCGGCCGACGAAGGTTGCGCACCGGCAGGGGGGTGCCGGTGGCCTCGGCGGCGGCGATATCGTCGGCCAATTCGATATGACAGGCCCCCGGTTTTTCCATGGTAGCCAGCTTGAAGGCCTTGCGCACCACTTCGGGGATATTCTTGCTGTGGATGATCGGCTGAGCCCATTTGGTGATGGGCCTGAACATCCGCACCACATCCATATTCTGGTGGCTCTCCTTGTGTTGGCGGCGACTGTCCGCCTGACCAGTGATGACCACCAGCGGCGAGCGGTCCATGTTGGCGTCCGCCACCCCGGTGACCAGATTGGTGGCCCCGGGGCCCAGGGTGCCGAGACAGACGCCGGGCCGGCCGGTCAGCCGACCGTAGACATCAGCGATAAAGGCCGCGCCCTGCTCGTGGCGACAGAGGACAAAACGGATGGAGGAGTCCTGCAGGGCCATCATGACATGGGCGTTTTCCTCGCCCGGCACCCCGAAGACATACTCCACCCCTTCGTTTTCCAGACATCTGACAAAAAGCTGTGCGGCGTTCATAAAAAGAGGCTTCTCTTTCAGAAATGATCGGTGATGAGCACTTCGTTGATGGGAAGCTTGCCGAAGCGGGGATAGGGAGCCACCGTGCCCTTGCCGATGGCCACCATCATACCGACGACATGGTCGGCCGGCAGGTTGATCAGCCGCGCCACCGCGTCGAAATCGAAACCGTCCATGGGACACGATTCATAGCCCATGTCCCGGGCGATGAGCATCAGCGCCATGGCGAGAATACCGCAGGACCGGAAACACTCGTCGCGCTGGACCTGGGGTTTGCCGTCATAATAGGCATGGAGACTGGGCAGGATGATGTCAAGGGCCTCCTGCGGCACCCCCTGCCAGTAACGGGCCGGTTCCTTTTTCCAGGCAGCGGCATCCATGCAGAGGACAAGCAGCAGGGAGGCATCGGTAACCTGGGGCTGATTCCAGGCCTGTTCGCGGATCTGAGCCCGCAGTCTCTTATCCTCGACGCTCACCACCCGCCAGTGTTGGATGTTAAAGGCGGATGGCGCGAGAAAGGCGTGCTCGAACAGCGTTTTTTTCTCCGCCTCACTCATGACATGGGTCGGATCAAAACCCTTGACCGCCCTGCGCTCCACCATTGCCTGTCGGACTCCGTCTGTGCACATACGCCGCCTCCCTGGTTACAGTGTGATATGGTTATGGGGTATTGTAGCATTGCCGATACCGGTTCGTCGAATACCTTGCACGGATCGGTGAAAAAATCGGACGGTTCCTGCTCACGACTCAACAAGCGCGGCCAGGATCAACCCCCAGAAAACACCGGACAGGGGGGACTGATAGCGCCAGCCAAGATGGGCCGAACAGGTGACGCAGAGGGAAAAACGCCAGGCGCAGCCTGCAAACCAGGTGCACTCCGTGGTCGGCACCCCGTGATCGACACAGCCGGGCGCCGCGGAAAAACAGCTGATCTCGAAAACCTTGCCATGGGGGTTGGCAAAGACATGGAGATGGCTGCCGTTCACCTCGATCATGCGGGAACGGGGAACGATTTTCGTCCGGCAGACCCGGCAGCAGAACCAGCCGTTCCCCGTGCCGTCATCACCTTGCTCGTCGGTTTGCCGGCCTGGTCGAACCCTGCCCTGGCGGACGCCGTTCTTATTGAGTGCCAGGGCAGGCAGAGGACACCGGTAATCCCGGCTGGTTGCCCTCATCATGTGCGGTGCGGCCACGGCTGCTCCTCTTCCGTGACAAAATAACAGAAGCGGTCCCAGGAAAATTCCCGCCCGCTTACCGGGCAACGCAGGGTCACCTTTTTCTCGTCAACCGCGGCCACCAGCCAGTCACCCCGGCGCCGACCGTCAATGATGTGGATCTTGTCTCCCTGTTTGAAGGGATACTGTTGAAAGTGTTTTATCGTTTCCGGCATCACGGACTCCAGAGCGTCACTATGGCATTTGGGTTGCTGCATGTTTTTTATGCAGTTGATTGAGTCGCATCTTTGCCTCGGTGAAGAGATGAGGATTGACCAGCGTCATCTCCAATCGTTCCCTGACAAAATCAAACTGCACATCGGCAAAGATGAGGGATTCGTTGATGGCGGTGCGGATGACGACTTCGGCAAAGGTGCCGTTGACCAGCAGACTGACGTTGCCCGACACCGGGACGCATTCCCGGTCACCCGGCGTATAGGTGGTGGCGCGGATGATCCTGCGGGTAAAAGAAGCCAGGACAAGATCAACAGCGACGATGAACGGCCGCCCCTCCAGCGCGGTAATGGTGATGCGCCGTGTCAGTTGTTCCAGAAACCAGTTGCGGCAGAAGGGAAGCAGAACATGATTGGCGAAAACCGCCTCGACCTCCTCTTCGGGGACAGCGAAATAGTGGACGGCCAGTTCACCAAAAAGCCGGTCCTGGTGCCGCTCCTGGAGATTAAGGATATTCTCCATCTGTTTTCTCTGGATGAGTCCTTCCCGCAACAGAATCCAGCCGAATTTTATCAATGACATGGATGTAAAATATCTGATTTTTTCCCTGGGGGCAACATCACCCCTTATCTTTTGCATTTCAGTATGGTAGAAAAAAGAAAAAGATGAAGCAGTCGGGCAGGTTCACCCGCGCTGGGGGACGCCATGTTTCGAGGTCAAAGGAGAACGAATGACATGAAAATCGATTGGGGCTATTTCAGAAAGGGCTGAACGTCCTGCGCGAAAGCCCAGGAGGCTCTTGGGAGTTCTGAAGTGGAAATCATCACCGAAGTCGATGCACGGAAACACCCTATTGATCGGGAAACCGCCTGGTCAATGCTCTCCGGCGGCGAGACGATCCTCATTGCCAGTGGCCGGAAAACAAAAGAGTTCACCCCGGACACCGACAACCGAGAGGAGATCCTGAAAGGGGCGCTCGGCCGCAGCGGCACCCTGCGCGCCCCGACCCTGCGGATCGGCAGGACATTTTACCTGGGCTTCAATACAGCCATGTACGAGGCGCTGGCGGGCAAAGGCTGATCAAAGAATGCTCGCCAAGATTCATACCAGCACGGTTTTCGGTGTCGACGCCCTGCCGGTGGAGGTGGAGGTGGATATCGTCTTCGGTCTGCCGCTTTTCTCCACGGTGGGGCTGGCCGAAGGGGCGGTGCGGGAAAGCAAGGACCGGGTGCGGGCCGCCATCAAGAACAGCGGCTATGAGTTTCCCGGTAAAAAGATCACGGTCAATCTCGCCCCCGCGGACATCAAAAAGGCTGGTACCGGTTTCGATCTGCCCATTGCCGTCGGTATCCTGGCCGCCGAAGAGATTCTCCCCCATGACCAACTTCCCTTCTATGCCATGGTCGGCGAACTTTCCCTGGACGGCGCCATTCGGCCCGTACCCGGCATTCTGCCCATGGTGCTGGCCGCCCGCAAACAAGGACGCACCGGCATTCTGGTGCCGGCTGCCAATGCCCCGGAAGCGGCTGTAGTGCAGGGCATTGCTGTCATCGGCATCAGCTTTCTTCATCAGGCGGTGGATTTTCTGGCGAGCCGGCTCGAGATCCCCTCCTCGGTCGCCGACCTGGACGCTCTGCGGGCCGGGGAGGACGCCTACCCGATCGACTTTTGCGAGGTCAAGGGTCAGGAGCATGTCAAACGCGCCCTGGAGGTGGCGGCCGCCGGCGACCACAACGTGCTGTTGAGCGGTCCGCCGGGATCGGGCAAGACCATGCTGTCCCGCCGCCTGCCGACCATCCTGCCGGATCTGAGCTTCGAGGAGGCGCTGGAAACCACCAAGATCTACAGCGTCTGCGGTCTGCTGCCGGAAGGGTGCAGCCTGATGCTGCAACGGCCCTTCCGCGCCCCCCATCACACCATTTCCGATGCCGGACTGATCGGCGGCGGCAACATCCCCCGGCCGGGCGAGGTTTCCCTGGCCCATAACGGCGTCCTCTTTCTCGATGAGCTGCCGGAATTCAAGAAAAATGTCCTGGAGGTTTTACGGCAACCGCTGGAAGACGGCCGGGTGACCATTGCCCGCGCCTCGGCCAGCCTTACCTTTCCGGCCCGTTTCGTGCTGGTGGCGGCCCTCAATCCGTGTCCGTGCGGCTATCTCGGCGATGCCCGCCACGTCTGCTCCTGCACCCCGCCGCAAATCAGACGTTACGAGGAAAAGCTCTCCGGCCCGCTGCTCGACCGCATCGACCTTCACCTGGAGGTACCGGCGGTTCCCTTTCAGGAGGTGGCAGCGGCCAAGGAGGGGGAGAGTTCGCGGGAGATCAAGCAACGGGTGATGGCGGCCCGGGCGATCCAGCACCGCCGCTTCCGGGGCAGAAAAGGGCTTTTCAGCAACAGCCAGATGGGCAGCCGGGATCTCAAGAAATTCTGCGTGCTAGACAGAGGTTCCCTTGCCCTGCTGGAAAAGGGGATGGCGCGGCTCGGCCTCTCTGCCCGTGCCTATCACCGCATATTAAAAATCGCCCGCACCATCGCCGACCTGGCCGGGCAGGAAGCCATCGGTCCCGACCACGTCGCCGAGGCCATCCAATACCGGCGACTGGAAAGGAACCGTTTACCATGAGTCAATCTTTTCTGCTGCTCTGCAGCGGCATCGTCGTCGGCATCGGTGCCGCCTTCACCGGACTGGGCGGCGGCTTTCTCGTCGTCCCCCTCCTCCTTTATCTCGGCTATACGGCGCAAAAGGCGGTGGGCACCTCGTTCGTGGCGATCCTGGTCATCGCCCTCTCCGCCCTGCTTGCCCACAACAAACTGGCCAATGTTGATTACCGGGCCGGCATCCTCCTTGGTCTCGGCGGCATCGCCGGTGCCCAGCTTGGCGCCCGCCTGGTGGAGCACATCTCCACCGCCGGTTTCAAAAAGATCTTCGCCGTTATCCTGGTCGGCCTGGCCGCCTATGTTTTTTTCAAAAAATAAAGGGATTTTTTTGTCTTCTCGCCGGCGATGTGGTAGAAAATACGAATATCTTTTGTCCCTTCAACTTTTTTTAGCCCGGCCATGACAAGCAACAAAAAAGAAAAACGGAAAAGCACCCGCATTCCCGTTCAGTTTGACGTCACCGTCCTGCATGAAGGTGACTATCTGATCTCCTTTACCCGTGACATCTCGGCGGACGGCATGTTCATCAACACCGCACGGCCGGTCTCCAGGGGAGAAAGGGTTCTGGTGGATTTTGCCATCGGCCTGTCCAAGGAGATCAAGGTCAGTGCGGAGGTGGCGTGGGTCAACCTGGACGGACCGGAAATCGATCGGGGCATGGGAGTAAAATTTGTCGACGTGCCGCCGAAAACCAAAAAAGACATCCTGCTGCTGGTCAATCGCATCGCCATCCTGCCGGATGACTCCATCATCCACTGAGTTTCCTTCAACCAACCGCAGTGTCGCCCTTTTCCGAAGGATCAGCCCCGACGACGCTCGGGACTTTTCCTCCTGTCATTGGGAACGGACAGCGAAACAATGACCCCATCCCGCACACTTTTCCGCCGGTCCTGCCGATTGCGGCGTCTCTCTTTTTTTTTGCCGCCCTTCTCCAGTAAGGGATTTTTTTCCGGATCTTTCCTGATAACGGGGGTATTGCCAACAACGATATCCATACGCTACCTCCTCATCCTCATCTTGTGATCTTGTCATTTTCGTCGCCAATATTTCCTGTCTCATACACAACGTATCGTACGCGCGGCAATAAACTTGAATCAGACAGGCAAAAAAAATCACTGCCATGCCATGTCTATACACCGGACCCAGATGACGCCGACCCGCTCCACCTCGACCCGTCTGCCTTCATACTCCGTCATCTCGCCCTCGATCCGGCCGGCAAATCCCCACCAGCCGGCGCGTGGCATGGCGTAGACAAAGACGCCGTTGATATCGGCGACCAGCAGCTGGGGCGGGAACGGCCGGGATATTTTGCCCTCCCCGGAGCTGCCGCGAAACATCACCTCGATCTCGGCAAAGGGGACCGGCCGACCATTCTGCTTGACCACGCCGCGAAAGCAGTTGCCGGTCCACAGACCGTAAGGACGCACCAGCGGATCGATCTCCACCGGGAAACGGACCGGCTCATCCCAGCCGGTGGTCGCCGGAGCACCGTTGACCACCACCTTGGCGGAACGGGCGATCAGCTTTTGCCGGGCCGCATCCCAGACTGGCGCCGCGGTCACCGCAACGACATGGTCGCCCTGACTGGCAACCGGCACGGAAAAGCGATAGAGTGTTCCGCCATCACCGCGGGCCGGCACCAGGACGGAGGACAGATCACGCCTCTCGCCCCCATGAAGGACAAACAGCGCCTCCGGCGCCGCCAGATCGAGCAGGGCCGCCGCGCCGGGCACGCTGAGGGCGAGATCAACGCCGATTGCTGCCCCCTTCCCGGCCGCGATGCTGTCGGTGGCCGGAATGATCTCCAGAAACTGGCAGAAAGCGGCGGCCGCCGGACCAAAGACAGCGAGCCCCAGCAACAGGACGATGACACGGGTCTTTTTCACCAAGCTCCTCCGAGAAAAGGATTGACAAGGAATGCGTCTGATCCGGGGTGTCGCCAGCTGCCCTGCTTATAATGGAAAACGAAATTCCGGTGCATTCGGTTCACGGTTTTCGACAAATAAGAACCTTGATGGCCAAGCACAACAAAATTCGACAGACAGGGCGCAGTTCCGCCGCGATAGCGGGGGCGTGCAGAGGTTGCGCCAAAACAATGCCGACAAGCGAGGGGGGAGGCGAAAGAAGGGAGCGGTCATGTTCACAACACCGCAGACGACGGGACGAGCCATGCGGCAATGGCCTGCATGACCCGATCGACGGAGAGGGTATTGATGCAGCGGGGCTCTGCACACTTTTTGGGGTTGCAGTCCGGGCAGCGTTCCTGACCACGCAGCACGATGGCTCGCTCGCTCCGCGGCCCCCACTCCCTCTCGTCGGCGTAGGAAAAAAGGGCGACAACCGCGGCCCCGCCGGCGGCGGCCAGATGGATCAAGCCGTTATCACTGCCGATAAAGATCCTCTTTTCATCGAGAAGGGCAAGCTGCTCGCCCAAAGTCAATGTTCCCGCCAGGTTGGCGACAGGCCGCGACAGACGAGCGATCACCGCCTTGTTTTTTTCCCTTTCCCGCTCCCCGCCGAAAAAGAGCACCTGATGCCCCTGGTCAAGGAGCCGGCTCGCCAGTTCGGCAAAATGCTCGACCGGCCAGAGCTTCTGTTTTCTGCCGCCGCCGACGTGGAGACAGACCAGCGGCCTTGCAGGATCGATTCCGGCGTCATGGAGCTTTTGACGGACAGCTTGCCGTTTCTCTTCGGTTGCCTGAAAGCGGAAAACGCCGTCATCGACCGGGACTCCCGCTGCGGTGGTCACCACCGCGTACTGAAAGAACTTGTGGCTGCCGCTCGGCGGGGCGACGGTGCGCGAATAGACATCCGGCCGTTCGGCGCTTGCCCGGGAAAAGGAACGGGCGGCCCGGGCCACCTGGGTGAGAATGGAGGAGGTGGAGCCGCCGTCGAGATCGATGGTCAGTTGCGGATGAATTTTTTTGATCCGCAAAAGAAAACGGAAATAGACGAACATCCGGGCCAGGACACTGCCCTCGTTGGCCATCCTGCGAGGATAAAAGAGGGTCTGGCGGTGATCGAGCAGCGGCTCGACGATCTCCCGGAAGGCGTCATCAAAGACAAAATAGTGCGCCGCGGCCTGAAAGTGATCGCGCACGGCGACAATGGCGGGCAGCGCCACGACGAGATTGCCCAGATGGGAATCCGGCATCAGGGTAAGCACCTTGTCGATCGTCGTTTTCTGGTCCGCCATGGTGTTTATTCTCCTTGCGTGGCAAAGTGGGGGCAATCAACTCCATGATTTCATTGTAACACCAGACCGGACTTCTCTGTCAAGCAGGGGTGTGGATGAAAAGATGCTCAGGTGACCGGTGACAGAAAACGACAGACCGGCGGCCGACGCCCCGTCACCTCCCGATAGGTCTCCGCCGGCCAGCCCAGGGCGATGACCGCATGAATCGTTTCGTCCGCGGTCATGCCGAGCGCCCTCGGGATAAAACGCTCGCGCCGCATCGCCTCCACGGCAAAACCGATGAGGCAGGTGCCGAGCCCCATGGCATGGGCGGCAAGCAGGATGTTGCCGGTGGCGAGCAGGGCATCCTCAGCCGGACAGCTGCCGCCGGGCCGTGAACCGACGACAAGCGCCGCGGTTGCGCCATGAAAAAGGAGATCGCGACCCTCCTCCTCCCAGAGACGCAGACCGTCGGCAATGCTCTGGTAATAGCTCCGATAATAACGGCCCAGCGCATCTTTCATGAAAAATCGGGCCAGCAGGCGCAGCAGGGGATTTTTTGCCCGCCGGTTGAGCTGCCGGTAAAAATCGGCAACCCGGTTGCCCAATTCCTCGACCTCGACGCGAGCGGCCAGCACGGTAAAGGTCCAGGCCTGGCTGTTGGTGCCGGAGGGGGCGGTGGTGCCGATCTTGACCAGATCACGAAGCATCTCGCGGGGGATCGGCCGCGTCTGGTAATTGCGGCAGGAACGGCGCGAGCGCATGAGGCGGACCAGCTCCGCCACGTCGCTCTCTCCCCAGGGCAGCCAGGCGCGATTTTCCGTAAACGTCGTAAAACCTAAGTCAGGTTCAACACCGGAAACGACAATGGCCTCCTCCGGACAGACGGCAACGCAGTGGCCGCAGCCGATGCACGACCTTCCGCTGACCACCGCCCGCCCCTCCAGCAGGGAAAAGACCCGGTCCGGGCAGACCCGCAGACACCTTCCGCAGCCGGAACATCGTATTGAATCAATAAGCACCCCGATTGTATTGGTCATCTCTTTCCAGCCGGATGCGAAGCCTGTCCTTTTCCGGACCGCTTCCTGCATCCTTTGCCATTTCCCTTGCCTTTGGCGGCGGTTCTGAATATATATTCGAGGTTTTCCACTTCACCACCTATTAAGCATGAAACTGGCGATCTGTCTATTCAATTACTTTTCCCATGGCGGACTGGAACGGAACTTTCTCAGGATCAGCCGTGAATGCCTTGGCCGTGGCCATGCGGTGGAGGTCTTCACCATGAAATGGGAGGGAGAACGGCCGCAGGACATCTCGATCCATGAACTTGTTCCACGCGGGCTCAGCAATCACGGGCAGGCGGCATATTTTGCCAGGCAGGCAACAAACCGGCTGGCCGGTGATGACCATGATCTCGTTCTCGGTTTCAACCGCATGCCCGGTCTTGACCTCTACTATGCCGCCGATGTCTGTTATGTGGCCCGCATCAATCGGCAGCGTTCCTTTTTCTCGCGTCTGACGCCGCGCTATCATCTCTTTGCCTCCTTCGAACGGGCGGTCTTTGCCCCGGAGGCGGCAACGGACATCATCCTGCTCTCGGAACAGGAAAAAGACCTCTACCAGTCCGTCTATCACACCCCGGAGGAGCGCTTTCATCTCGTGCCGCCCGGGGTTGACAGAGAACGAATCCGCGCCGCCGTCACCCCGGCCAACCGGGAGCGGATCAGGCAGGAGCTGGGTCTGGCTGCCGACGATACGCTGTTGCTCATGATCGGCTCCCATTTCCACACCAAGGGGGTCGATCGCGCCATCCGCGCCCTGGCAGCCCTGCCGCCGGAACGGCGGCGCACGAGCCATCTCTGCGTCATCGGCAAGGGCGAGGAGCGATCGTGCCGCCGCCTGGCCGCCAAAAGCGGGATCAGCAGCCAGGTGCATTTCCTCGGCGTCCGCCAGGACATTGCCGACTTTCTCGCCGCCGCCGATCTCCTTCTCCAGCCCTCGCGCACGGAAAACACCGGCAACGCCATTGTCGAGGCCCTGGTGGCGGGAGTGCCGGTGATGGCCACCGCCACCTGCGGCTATGCCGTTCATGTTGAACGTTCCGGGGCCGGCCGTATTATCCCCAGCTCCCCCTTCAATCAGGACACCATGAACCGGATGCTGGGCGAGCTGCTTTGCGCCGCCGACCGCGACCAGTGGCGACGACAGGCCCTTGCCTACGCCGATCGCACCGATCTCTACCATCGTTTTCCGGTCATTGCTGACATCATCGAGGCCTGCGCCCGCAAAAAAAGGGAGCGACGCGGCCCATGACCCTTGTCCCCGACCATAGCGGCCCGATCCGTTTTCACCGTCAGCAAGGGCCGGCAACGGAAACGCTGCTGATCAACGATGCCTACCGCCACCTGCTCTCAGGCGCCGGCCTGCTCGATTTTAACGCCCTGTGGTCCGCGCCCGGCGACCTCGTCAAAAAAAAGGGGGAACGAAGCGTCCTCCGCATCGAGGTGCCGGAGGGGATCGGTGGCACAGACACCATCGTCCTCTACCTCAAAAAACATCAGCAGCAACTGAGCCCAATCAGGATGCTGCAACGCCGGCTGCGCCAAGGTGATCCCAGCGGTGAGGGCCCGACCGAGTTTTTCCATTACTGCCGCTTCCGGCAGGCCGGACTCGCCAGCGCCGAACCGGTGGCGGCAGGCAGCCGGGTCGTCTCAGCGGGCCGCCTCGACTCCTTTCTTCTCACCCGCGATTTTTCCCCCCTCGTCGCCCTGGAGGAGATCATTCTCCGGCAACCGGAACGGCTGCAGGGTGAAGAAAACGCCGGCAAACGGACGACCCTGCTGGTGACGATCGGTCGCTATGCCCGGCGCATGCACGACAGCGGCATGAATCAGAAAGACTTCAACGCCACCCATCTCCTCCTCGACAATCCGGAGAGCGACCGACCGCTCATCGCCCTCTTCGACCTGCAGCGGGTGGACCGCAACCGCCTGAACTTCTGGCGCTGGCCGCTTAAGGCCCTGGCGGAACTGAACTATACCCTGCCCGCCTCCATTTTCAGCGCCAGCGAGCGGTTGCTTCTTTTTCGCGCTTACACGGGCAAAGAAACCCTCTCCCCCCTCCACCGCTGCCAGCTTTGGCTGATCCGGCGGAAAACCGCACAGATTGCCCGCCACAGCAGAAAACGGGGGCTGGCGCCGAAAATGACGGAGTAGATTCCCACCCATGGGCATCGCAGAAAAAAAAACCGACCAGCTGCGGGCCATTCATGGCCCGCAGGCGGAACGTTACCAAGAGGCGGTCCGCCTCCTCATGGCCGGCAAAACCCCGGAGGGCTGGCAGTGGCTGCCCTCGTCACGGGACACGGCGGTGGCGGTCTGCACGAGCGGCCCAGCGGTTTACTACAAGGAGTTTCTCCCGCGGGACCGTTTTGAAACCCTCAAGTCCCTGCTGCGCGGCAGCCGCTGCCGCCGGGCCCGCCGCCAGGCCGAAATCCTCCGTTCGGCGGAGCTGCCAACCCCGGCAATCCTCTGCTGGGGCGCGGGCCGTTCCAACAGCTTTCTCCTCTCCGAGGGGTTTGCCGGGCTTGGTTTTTTTCACTATGTCAGCACGCATTTTCCCCCACCCCTGGACCGGGAGCAGATCCGGCAAAAACGTCGGCTGCTCACCCGGGTCGGCGAACTGATCGGCCGGCTGCACCGGGCGGGCATCGTCCATGGCGACCTGCGCCAGAACAACCTGCTGGTGCAAAAAGTCGGAAACGATTTTTGTTTCAGTCTCATCGACAACGAAAGCAACCGCAAATGGCCCCTTGTCCCGCGCAGCCAGATCATCAAAAACCTGGTGCAGTTTGCCATTGTCGCCGGCGCGACCCTGACCCGCACCGATCTGCTCCGCCTCTTTCATGCCTATGCCACCGTCTTTCCCCGCTTTGCCGGCGACAACCGCCGCCGTCTGCTGAAAACGGTCTATCTGCGCAGCAGGCTGCGCACCCTTGACAGCAGGATGAAATGGGAGATGCGCACCTGCCGCGCCTTCACCATGGGCACCAGCCACGGTCACTACCTGGCCGGCAGCGCGGTGGAGGGCGTGCTCGCTCAGGGCCTTGATCCGGCCCGCTGGTTCGCTCAGGGCAAAACCACCCTGAAAGAGGACGGCCGCATCACCGTCAGGCTGCTGCCCGGCGCGGAGGAGGATGTCATTGCCAAACGGTTTACCGCCAACACGCTCCCCGCCTTTCTCCAGAGCCTGTTTACCAGGGATCGGGTTCTGCACCTCTGGGAAATGAGCCACCGCTTTCAGGCCCTCGCCGTGCCGGTGGCCAGCCCGTTCGGCTATGCGCTGGCAAAAAGGGGGAGGTGGCGCCCGGTCAGCTATTTTTACAGCCGTAATCTTGGCCATGCCCCGAACCTCGGCCTCATCAGGCGGGACATGGACGATCGTTTTCCGGCGTGGCTGGCGGAAAAACAGATTGTCAGCCGCATCGCCCGCCTGCTCGCCACCCTCCACAACCACCGGCTCTGTCATGGCGACACGAAATGGGCAAACATCCTGGTTGACCCCAACAGCGGTGAATTGTGGCTGATCGATCTCGATGGCGCCGGCCACCTCCGCTCCTCTTTCCCGCGCTTGGCATGCAAGGATCTCGGCCGTTTCATGGCGAACATGATCGAGGCCGGCCTGCCTGATTTCTTTCTCACTGAATTTCTCAGCCATTACTGTGTGTTACGCAGACTGAACAGAGAACTGGCAACAAAAAAAGTCCGTCCGCATATCGACAAGATCCTTAGCCGTCACGCAAAACAGAAGAAAGAGGCGCCCCGGTAACCATTCTCCTCAAAACAGCCGCCTTCCTCTGCGCCGCAGCGAGCACCAATCAGGCATGGCAGGTTGTCAACAGAATTGCGACAATTGTCTTGACACACGGGAACTTCGCTCCTTATATTCCGCTCTCGATTCACCCAATCTTTTCCCTGTTCAGCGGATGTTTCATCCCATCGTCGCCAACCGAGCCAGCGGGCGGACCTTCGCGCAGACAACGCCGATTCTTTATGGAAGAACACTATCAACGCGAAAGAATTTCCTGCCCTCTGTGCGGAGCGGACCGCCATGAGATCTTTCTGGGCAACGTCAAGGAACGGTACAACGACATGGATGAGTGGTTTGATATCGTCTCCTGCCTGAACTGCGGTTTTATCTTCACTAATCCGCGGCCGACGCCCGCCACCATCGGTTATTTCTATCCGAACAGCGCCGGCTACTATGCGCCGAAACCGGAACGGACCACGAGCTGGGCAACCGGACCCGGCCTGAAGAACCGTCTGCTCCGTGCCGTTGCCGCCCGGGAATTCGGTTATTCCTTTACCGAGCAGCTCCCCGCGGCGCTGATCACCCTTGCCCGCCCCTGGTTACTCAACAAACTCCTCATCAGTCATCTGCCGCGCCATGCGCCAAGTGGGCGCCTGCTCGACATCGGCTGCTCCTGGGGCGGTTATCTGATCCGGATGCGGGAACTCGGCTGGGAGGTTCACGGCGTCGAACTCAATGAAGAGGCGGCCCGCCATGCCCGGGAACAACTCGGTCTGGACAACGTCCATACCGGCTTTTTCGACACCCTCGATTATGCCGGTGGTTTTTTCGATGTCATCCATATGGGCATGGTGCTGGAGCATCTCTTCAATCCGAGAGAGGCGCTCGTCACGATCAACGGCCTTCTCAAGAACGGAGGGCAGCTCATCCTCTCCGTGCCGGACATCTCCGGCCTTGAGGTGCGGCTGTTTCGGGACAGATGCTATACCCTGCACGTGCCTCAGCATCTGAGCCATTTCACCCCGCAGACCCTGACCCGGCTGCTGGAAGAGACCGGTTTCCGGGTGGAGCGTATCGTTCACCAGAAATCGAAAAAGGATTTTCTCAAATCCGCCGAGTACATGCGGGAATCCTTTTTGGCCCGCCTGCTTCTGTCTTTTCCGGTCAAAAAACTGCTGCTTGGCCCCTTGGTGACCATCCTCGCCGCCCTCGGCAAAACGAGCAGGATGAGTGTCCGGGCAAGCAAAACAGCAGACACCGCTTCCCTGTCCGGCGGGAACAGGATATGAAGGTGCTCTTTCTCGTTCCCAGGTTGGACAAGGCAAGCACCCGCTATCGCATCCTGCACTATCTGCCCGCCCTCAAAGAAAACGGGATCGACTGCGAAATCCGGGAGCTTTCCCGCCGTACCCGCAATCCCCTTGCCGTCATGAAACAGGCGGGCCGGGCCGATGTTGTCGTCATCCAGAAAAAACTCCTCTCCCGGCTCGAACTCTTTTTCCTGCGCCAGGCCAGCCGCCGCCTTGTCTACGATTTCGACGATGCCGTCATGTTCAAGGACGGCCCGGCCAGCACGAGCCAGCTGGCCCGGCAGGGCAACCGTTTCATCCGGACGGTGCGCCAGGTTGACCTGGTGGTTGCCGGCAACAGCTATCTTGCCGACCTGGCCCGCCCCTACCAGAAAAACGTCCATATCCTGCCGACCCCCCTTGACATGGAGCGCTACACCGCCAAACCGCCGAAAGAAACGGTTGACAACAAGCTTATGCTGGGCTGGATCGGCAGCAAGGGAACCCTCAAGTATCTCGCCGATCTCATTCCGGCCCTCGAACGACTCGGCCAAAAGCATCCGGGCATCGCCCTCAAGATCGTTGCCGATGCCTTCTTCGATCTGCAAAACATGGAGGTGATCAAAAAACCCTGGACAGCGGCCGCCGAAATAGACGACCTCCATTCCTTTGATGTCGGTCTCATGCCCCTGACCGACGATGTCTGGACCCGCGGCAAATGCGGCTTCAAACTCCTGCAATGCATGGCGGTCGGTTTGCCGGTTGTCTGCTCGCCGGTGGGAATGAATCGGGAGATCGTTACCGACGGCGTGGAGGGGTTCTGGGCGCAGAGAGCGGAAGAGTGGGTCGACAGGATCGGCGCTCTCGCCACCAGTCACGACCTGGGCCGGGAGATGGGAAAGAAGGGCCGGGACAAGGTCAGGCGCCACTATTCCCTCGCCGCCACGACTCCTCTGTTTCTCCGCGCCTTACGAGAGGCATAACCACGAGCAGGCCGGGCCGATGAAAAAAACCATCGTTTTTATTCTTTCCACCAGTTACGCCGGCTCCCATTATCTTTCCCTGATGCTCGGCAGCAACAGCCGGGCCCTGCATATCGGCGAGGTCAAAAGGCTGCGCAAACAGGAGCAGGACAATGCCGAAACGCTGCATTCCCCTCTCAACAACGACCGAACAAATCCGATGCTGAAGGGCTTTTGCCACCAGCAGATCAACGAGATCTACGACGTTATCTTCTCTAATATCGATCCGGCCATCACCACCCTGATCGACACCTCGAAAAAACCCTTCTGGGCCGAACGTTTTCTTGACAACCCGCGCTACACCTACCGCTTTATCCACCTGATCCGCGACCCGCGGCCCTATGTGCGGCGGATGATACTCCGTTACCGGACCGCGGGGGATCGCTTGCGGATCCGCAAGCAGATGATCCGGGATTTTCTGGCATACGCCCCCCGCTTCCTCTTCAAGTCCGACACCGAGGTCTACGCCTACCGTTGGCTCAAACAGAATGTCGATATCACCGATTTTTTACGGGAAAACAGACTGGAATACGAACTGGTGACCTATTTCGATCTCGCCCACAACACCAGCAGCGAGCTGCAACGCCTGACCGAGGCGATGGGGCTGACTTTTGAGCCAGGCCAGATCGAGTACTGGAATTTTGAGCATCACGGCACCCAGAAAATCGAATACCAGTGGATTGGCCAGAAAAAGGAGACCAACTATTTCGATATGCGCTGGAAGGAATTTCTCTCGCCAACGGTCCAGCAACAAATCTTCGCCAATCCGGATATCAACGCCTATCTGGACAGCCTCGCCATCCGCTACCATGACAGGGGCCTGAGCAGAACAGAGAAATAAGATGGCGTCGCAAAAAGTCGCCAACTGCTTCGTTGCTGCACATTATCTCGTCACTGCGGCGTACCCAAGTACGCCTCATTCCTCGAAATGTGCGCGCCTCGCATTTGACGATTTCAGCTTAGCCATCCCCGAAATTGACTTTTTGCGAGACCATCAAGAGATAATTATTCGTAATTTATAAAAGTTTTCTCTGGGCTCTCTGTGAGCAAAAAAACTTTTTGCGATTTCGTCAACGAAAATCAGAACATTTTTTTGTCATTGATTCGAAAAAGCACGATCTCTCCGAGTCGTTTGTCCCGCCATTGCCCGATCTCCGAGCAGGAAAACTCTTCTCCCCGGCGCAAACCCGCCAGCTCCTCGCTGCTCCAGTTTTTCTCATCCCAAAGCAGATAACGGACACCTTCCTGCCAACGGCGGTCGGCCCCAATCTGGCGGGGATCAATTTTACGCGCGAGTTCATGGGCGCACGAGGCGGTCCGAGCCGGCAAATTGGCAAAAAAGGCGACAAGCTGCAACTCGTCAGAAGCGAGGGCGCCGGCCACCATCACCTCACGGCCGCCCTTCTCGGCACGGGCGATGGAAACGCCGATTTCCTCAAAAATCCTGGCCGCCTGCCGGTTTTCATTGAGATTTTTCGCCAGGGGAACAACAAAGATCACCAGGCCGAGCAGCAGAAAGAAAAGGCGACGACCTTTTTCCGTTAATGGCCCAAAACACGAGAACAGGTTCTCTACGCCAAAACCGATAACAACAAAGGTGGGAATGACAAAAAAGACGACAAAGCGTCCGCGCATGGTCCAGTTCCCCAGCTCGTGGAGAAAGAGCACGGCGAAGGTGCAGGCGCCAAGCAGCAGGAGATAGCCAAGCATCCTGTCCGCGGCGATGCGCGGCCGGACGCCTTTCAGTCCGAAAAGAAAGAAGAGAAAAAACGGCTCAAAAAAGGTGCGGACAATTGTAACCAGCACCGAGCCCAAACCGAGCCACCACATGAGATTGCCGACCGTCGGAAAAAAATGACGTTGCCAGAAGGGATCACTTTCGCGAACCCCGATGGCCTCCAGACTGAGGCGGATTCGCCCATATCGTTCCGCCAGCTGAAAAAAGGGGGCGAGCACCGAACGGGGATAGATCCATTGCCGGAGATCATGCTCCAGCACCGGCAACGTCAGCAGGGTCAGCAGGATCACCCCGGCCAGGGGCAGACAGAACCAGCTTATTTTCCGCCACCTGTCGTCCTGCCTGGTAAACACCAGAAAAAGCAGACTGACGCCGATAAAGACCACGGCCTCGAATCGCGCCAGGGCAGCGAGGAGAAACGACAGACTGGAAAGGGCGAGAAGGAGGCCGTCTTTTCCACGGTCATGGAGGACGAACAGCGAAAGGCCGGTGGTCAGGAAAAACCAGAAACAAGGATCGCGGATGATTTTCACGCTCATCTCGATCAGGGCGGGATTCACCGCAAAGACGAGCAGGGTGACGGCAGCGATGGGAAAGGCGAGAAATCTTCGCAGCAACAGATAAAGCGGTACCATGGTCAGGGTGGCAAAGCCAAGAGAGACCGCCTTGGCCGCCATTACCCAGTCGTCAAAAAGGGGGTAAGCAAGAGAGATCAAAACAAAATAGGAATGAAGGTAGCCATAGCACTGGGTCAGTGAGTCATAGAGGCCGTAATGAAAGGCCTTGGCCTGCTGGATGTAGAGCATGCCGTCCGCATTGACGGCATGGCTGTGGAAAAAAGCGTAGAGCCGCAGGAGAAAGCCGACCACGACGATCAGGCCGGGTATGATAATCGTCTTTTTTCCCGCCGGAAAATCTTTCATATCGCCCTTCCCGTTGCGTCGGCCGCCCTGGATGACGAGGGGCGGGCCGCCTTCATGCCGGGTCGGAGAGGGTCGTTGACTGCTCGCTTCCCTTCTCGCTGTAAGTGAGATAAAGTTCCTTATACATATCCGATGTCGCCAGCAGGTCATCATGGCTACCCTGGGCGACAATACGGCCGCGCTCCATGACGAGGATGCGGTCCGCCTTGCGGATGGTGGAGAGCCGATGGGCAACAACAATGGTGGTGCGGTCATGCATCAGCCGTTCCAGGGCCGCCTGCACCAGCCCCTCGGACACGGCATCAAGGGCCGAGGTCGCCTCATCGAGGATGAGGATCGGCGGGTTTTTCAGGATGGCCCGGGCAATGGCAATACGTTGCCGCTGGCCGCCGGAGAGGTTGAGGCCCCGCTCGCCGAGCATGGTCTCGTAGCCATCCGGGAACTCGCAAATAAAATCATGGGCAAAGGCCAGACCAGCCGCCTGTTCCACCTCGCTGTCCGTTGCGGAGGGTGCACCGAAGGCGATATTTTCCCGGATCGTCGCGTTGAAGAGGACGATATCCTGACTGACAAGCCCGATCAGTCTGCGCAGATCCGGCAGTTTCACCGCGCGCAGGTCATGGCCGTCGATCTCGATGCGGCCGACGGCCGGGTCGTAATAGCGGGGCAGGAGATCAATGAAGGTCGTCTTGCCCGCCCCGCTCGGCCCGACAATGGCCACCACCTCCCCCTTGCCGATCGTCAGATCGATGGCGTCGAGCACCAGATCTCCCTTGTCGCCGTATCGATGGGAAACGTTCACATAACGGATCTCCCGCGTAAACGAGGGCAACGGGATGTCACCGCTTTGCTCTTTCTCCATTCTCTCCAGCCACCAGATGCGATCGGTGGCGCCCATGATTTCATGAAAAATCGCATAGGAACGGCCCACCTGCTTGACCGGATTAAAGATCATCACCACCGCGCCGAGGGAGGAAAAAAGATCACCGCTGGTGATCACCCCATTGACCACCAGATTGCCGCCATACCAGATGACGATGGCCACGCCGACGCCGGTGGAGATATCAACGATGAACTTGGCCAGTTCCTTGTAGCGGACGATCTTCGTCTCCTGGCTGTAGTTGGAATGGCTGGTTTTCCGGAAACGGGAGGCCTGCCCTTCCTCGTTGACAAAAATTTTCACCACCTTGGCGCCAACGGCCGCTTCACTAATAAAATGAGTCAGGGTCGCTACTGTCTGCTGGGCCTGGGTCCGTTTCATCTTGACGATGCGGGCCACCTTATTGGCCGCGCCGATCACCAGCGGCATGCCGATGAGGGCAAGCAGGGTAATGTCCCAACGCCGGTAAAAGGCCACTCCGAGCAGTACGATGATGGTGGGAATCTCCTTGAACACGGTAAGCAGGGTATCACCGACCAGTCCCTGCACCAGGGTGGTGTCGGTCAGGATGCGGGAGATCATCTTGCCGGAGGATTCCTTGCCGAGCGAAGAGAGGGGCAGATGGAGCAGGTGTTCGTAAAGGCGGATGCGCAGATCCCGCACCAGCTTGATTCCCGAGGAGCGCATCAGGTAGCTGTAGACCATTTCACAACTGCCGCGCACCGCATAGAGCAGGAGGATGACGACCGGCAGCCAGACCAGCATCGAAAACTTGTTTTCGACAAAGATGGAGTCGATGACAGGTTTCAGCAGCCAGGCAATGGCGCCACTCGCCCCGGAGGAGATAACACTGAAGAGCAGGGCAAGCAGGACCCGGCCGGAGTAAGGCCGAACCATTCGGACGATTTTTTGGTCAAAAAGAGTGACGAGGGAGAAGGTTGCCATTGGCTCCTGCCAAACAAAGAACGATCAGGCATGACGCTGCCTGCTCTGCGGCCCTGCCGATCGGATGACCCCACCGGAGAACAAATAGAGAAATTTACTCTTCCCGGCAAATTTAAGCAAGACATAGTCGCCTGACCGCAGCGGCAAAATACCTGTCTTCCTCCTAGAGGATCGGACATGAGCTCCTGATTTTAGGCCTTGCAAGAAAAATCCAGGTCGTTAAAGTAAGAGGTGGTCGGAAGGACCGCGCGCTCGTCCGTCCCACCCTGTCTTCTCACCATCACTTTTCAGGAAAACACCATGCTGACCAAGGAACTGCTCGACATCCTCGCCTGCCCGAAATGCAAGGGCCCGGTGGAACTCAATGACACCAGAAACGGCCTGATCTGCCGGACCTGCAAGCTGGTCTACGAGATCAGGGACGACATCCCGATCATGCTGATCGACGAGGCCAAACCGCTGGACGAGGAATCATGACCTCCCGTCAGCTCAAGGCGCGCTGTTTCGTCAACGCCCCCTTCAGTTATCTCGAACAGAATTTGGACCGCTTTGTCGCTGAGGGCATTCAGCCGGAAATCGGCCTGGAGGGCGAAGCGCTCTACCGCCGCAGCCTTGACGAATTCAAACGGGTGGCGGACCGCCTGCTCACGGCCGGCCTCTCCTGCACCCTGCATGCCCCGTTTTTCGAGCTGTCGATCGGTGCCCTTGACCCGCATATCCGCCAAGTGAGCCGCGACAAGATGCGCCGGGCTTTTGCGCTGATCCCGCTCTTTCAGCCACGTTCCATTGTCTGCCACCTTGGTTTTGAGGAGAACAAGCATGGTTACAAGGAAAAAGAGTGGTTCCGTTACGCCCTCGATGGATGGCGGGAATTGCTCGACCTTGCCGCCGCTCACGACACCCCCTTGATGCTCGAAAACACTTACGAAACAGGCCCGGGCCAGCACAAAAAAATACTCGCCGCGCTTGCCTCGCCTTATGCCCGCTTCTGTTTCGATGTCGGCCATGTCCTGGCCTTTGCCAAAAATCGCTGGCAGGACTGGTTGCCCGAACTGGAGCCCTGGCTCGGCCAGCTCCATCTCCACGACAACCACGGCGGCCATGACGCCCATCTGGCCATCGGCCAAGGCATCTTTGATTTCAGGGGACTTTTCGATTATATGAAACAACGTCACCTCTCCCCCCTTCTCACCATGGAACCGCACCACGAAGGGGGAGTCGAGGCAAGTTTCGCAGCCTTGGCAAAACTGGTCTGACCAATCAGACCAACCAGACCAATCAGACCAGTCAAACCACCATGACCGACCAGACCAGTTCCGCCAACTTCGTTCATCTCCATGTCCACACCCAGTACAGCCTGCTGGACGGCGCCATCCGCATCAACGACCTGCTTGACAAATGCAGGGAGTTCGGCATGGACACGGTGGCCATCACCGACCACGGCTCCATGTATGGCGCGCTGGAGTTTTACGTCAAGGCGAAAAAGGCGGGCATCAAGCCGATCATCGGCTGCGAGTTCTACATCGCTCCCGGCTCGCGCAACGACAAGAGCGCGAAAAGCGCGGGCCGGGCGGCCTATCACATCATGCTGCTCGCCATGGACCACGGGGGCTACAAGAATCTGATGAAACTCGCCTCCATCGCCCAATTGCAGGGTTTTCACTACAAGCCGCGCATCGACCGGGAGATACTGATGGCCCACAGCGACGGGCTGATCGCCATGACTGCCTGTCTGCATGGTGAAATCCCTTACCTGATCGCCACTGAAAAAAACATGGAGATGGCCCGACAGAAGGCCAAAGAGCTCCAGGAGATCTTCGGCGACCGCCTCTATCTTGAGATCCAGGAAAACGGCATGGAGGAGCAGCGCATCGCCAACCAGGGGCTGAAACAGCTCTCCCGGGAACTGGCCATTCCTCTCGTCGCCACCAACGACTGCCATTACCTCAACCGCGAGGAGCACAAGGCCCACGAGCTGCTGCTCTGCATCCAGACCGGCAAAACGATCATGGATGCCGGCCGCTTCAAGTTCAGCACCGACCAGCTCTATTTCAAATCACCGCAGGAGATGCGCGACCACTTCGCCGACTGTCCGGAGGCCATCGCCAACACCGTGGGGCTCGCGGCCCGCTGCAATCTGGAAATCACCTTCGGCAACCACTATTTTCCCATCTTTCCGGTGCCGGAGGGTGAGACCCTCGACTCGGTCTTCGAGCAGACCGCCCGCGCCGGTTTCAAAGAAAGGATGCAGGAGTTGCGGAAACGGCAGGAGGTGCGCCCTGAGCTTGAAAAAACTTACCGGAAACGGCTCGACATGGAGATCGACGTCATCAAGACCATGGGGTTTCCCGGTTATTTTCTCATCGTCGCCGACTTCATCAACTGGGCCAAGAATCACGATATCCCGGTCGGCCCGGGCCGCGGCTCCGGCGCCGGTAGTCTCGTCGCCTACTGCATGCGCATCACCGATATCGACCCCATTCCCTACGGGCTCATCTTCGAACGATTTTTAAACGTCGAGCGCCAGTCGATGCCCGATTTTGACGTGGATTTCTGTCAGGAACGACGCGGCGAGGTAATCAGGTACGTCCACGAGAAATACGGCGGCGACGATCATGTCGCCCAGATCGTCACCTACGGCTCGATGAAGGCCAAGGGCGTCATCCGCGATGTCGGCCGGGCCCTCGGCATGCCGTTCGGCGATGTGGATCGCATCGCCAAACTGGTGCCGGACGAGCTGAAAATGACGATCAAAAAGGCGCTGGAGGAGGAGCCGCGTCTCAAAGACCTCTACCAGCGCGACGAGCAGGTGAAACAGCTCATCGACATCGCCAGGGTGCTGGAGGGCCTGCAGCGCCATACCTCCACCCACGCCGCCGGCGTCGTCATTTCGCCCGAGCCGATGGTGGAGTATCTACCGGTCTGCAAGGGTCCCAAGGGCGAGGTGCTGACCCAGTACGACATGAAGTACACCGAGATGACCGGACTGATCAAGTTCGATTTTCTCGGGCTCAAAACGCTGACCGTCATCAATCGGGCACTGAAACTGATCGAGGCGGAACGGGGCGAGCCGCTTGATATCAGCGCCATTCCCATGGATGACCCGAAAACCTACGATCTGCTCTGCAAGGGTGACGCTCTGGGCGTCTTCCAGCTGGAGAGCTCGGGGATGCGTCAGCTTCTCATGAAGATGAAACCCGAGGTCTTCACCGACCTCATTGCCCTCGTCGCCCTCTACCGGCCAGGTCCCTTGGAAAGCGGCATGGTCGATGATTTCGTCAACACCAAGCACGGCAAGATGGTCGCCACCTACCCGCTGCCCCAGCTCGAACCGATCCTCAAGGAGACCTACGGCGTCATCGTCTATCAGGAACAGGTCATGAAGATCGCCAACGTGCTGGCCGGCTACTCGCTGGGCGACGCCGACAACCTGCGCCGTGCCATGGGCAAGAAGATCCCGGCGGTGATGGAGGAGCAACGCGGCAAGTTCATGAAGGGGGCGGAGAAAAACAGAATTCCGCTGGACAAGGCGGAGTACATCTTCGATCTGATGGCCAAATTCGCCGGCTACGGCTTCAACAAGTCGCACAGCGCCGCCTACGCGCTGATCTCCTATCAGACCGCCTTTCTCAAGGCCCACTATCCTTCCCAGTTCATGGCGGCCCTGCTCTCCTGCGACGTCAGCAACACCGACAAGGTGGTGAAATACATCAACGAATGCAAGGAACACGAAATCGACGTCCTGCCGCCGGACATCAACGAGAGCAACCAGGATTTCACCGTCATCAACGACCGCATCCGCTTTGGTTTGGCGGCGGTGAAAAACGTCGGCGGCGCGGCGCTCGACTCCATCATGGAGGAACGGGGCAAGGAGGGGTCGTACAAATCGCTGGGCGACTTCTGCGCCCGGGTTGACTCGCGCAAGGTCAACCGACGGGTCATCGAGAGCCTGATCAAGGCCGGTGCCTTTGACTCCCTTGGCGCAAGACGCTCCCAGCTCTTCGCCATCCTCGACCATGCCATGGAACAGGCCCAGGCAGCGCAGCGGGACCGGGAAAGCGGTCAGCTCTCGCTCTTTTCCATCATGCCGAACGCCACCAGGGAAAAATCGACGACCATTCCTCTGCCCGACATTCCGGAATGGACGGAAAAGGAGAAGCTGGCCGCGGAAAAGGAGACGGTGGGCTTTTACATAACCGGCCATCCCCTCGACGATTTCCGCGAGGAACTGAGCCGGGTGATCGATACGGAAATCGCCGATCTGGGCCAGCGCAGCGACGGGGCGACGGTGCGGATCGGCGGCTTGATCAAAAGCCGCAAAAACCTGAAAAGCAAAAAGGGTGATGCCATGGCCTTCATCACCCTGGAGGACACCTCCAGCACCGTGGAGGTTATCGTCTTTCCCCAGGCATACGCCGCATACGGACACCTGCTGACCGACGATACCCCGCTGGTGGTGCAGGGCACCCTGCAAAAGGAAGAAGAAGAAGGCGGCGCGGTGAAGCTTCTCGCCGACACCATCGATCCGCTGCCCGAAGCCCTGCAAAAATTCACCACCGGGGCGAGGATCATGCTCCTTTCCGATCGGGTCAACCGACGGATGCTGGAAGAGCTGAAAAAGGTGGTGTATCGCCATCACGGCCCCTGCCCGGTGTCACTCACCCTCCATTTCAATCAGCGGGGCGAGGCGGACATCGATCTTCCCGCAGATCTGACCATCAATCCCAGTCGTGATTTCAACCGGGATGTGGATGGGGTACTGGGCTACAAAGGGCTGTACTTTATCCAGAAACAGCCGGAGACGGCGGCCAGAAAAAACGGCAAATGGGGCGCCGGCCGTCAGTGAACGATTGCCGAATTGAGCAGGAAGGGGGAAATCGGCAGGAGATTCATCATGTTGCCTCACCCCGGAAGGCGATCCCCTCCGCACCTTCCCGGTTGACAGAGCCGATCGGTTATTTCCATAATAAAAAAAATACCGCCCCCTTTCCCACCTGATTCCCAAAAGGACAACATCATGAACAGACGAATCACCCGTGCCGGCTGCCTCTTCACCCTGCTCGCCGCTTGCCTGTTTTTTCCGGGCCATACTCCCGCCCAGTCGGGCTGGTTGCAGAAAGGGGTCGATGCCCTGCAGGGGACCGCGCCGGGCTCACTTTCCACCTCGCAGCCGAGCGTCGGTGACGTGACCGTCGGCCTCAAGGACGCCTTGCGGGTGGGTACGGAAACCGTAGTCAGCCAGCTCGGCCGTCCGGACGGCTTCAACCTGAATCCCGAAATCCACATTCCGCTGCCGGAAAAGATGCGCGTCGTCCGGGATGCCTTAAAAACGGTCGGCAAGTCGGCCATGCTCGACGACCTGGAAATTCGCCTTAACCGGGCCGCGGAACTGGCAACCCCCAGAGCCAAGGAGCTGTTTCTGGCTGCCATCACGGAGATGACCCTCGATGATGCCATGGCGATCTACAACGGTCCTGAGGATGCGGCGACCCGTTATTTCCAGAAAAAACTCACCCCGCAACTGACAGAAGAAATGACACCGATTGTCTCGCAGTCACTGGCCGAAACCGAGGCGGTCAGAACCTATGACAGCGTCATGGCCTCCTACCGCGCTATCCCCTTTGTCCCGGATGCCAAAGCCGATCTCACCGCCCATGTCGTTAACGGGGGACTGGCCGGTATCTTCTTCTCTCTCGCCCGCGAAGAGGCGGCCATCCGCCGGGATCCGGCCAAACGAACAACCGACATGCTGCAAAAGATTTTCCGCTAAGCCCTACCGGGGGGAGGAACGACGGCTCGATGTCTTCCTTTTCGTCTTTTTCCCAGTGCTCTTTTTCTTCAGTGAGCCATCGACGTCATAGGGGCTTTCCAGCTCATAGGTCTCGCCGTTTAAAACAAGATCGACATCGCCATCCGTCTCAAAGGCATAAGTGAAGGGCAGATTGTCCGGGCCTCCGGCTCGGCTAATCTGATAGGTTTTATCCTGGTAGCGGATCTCGACGCTGTCCGGCGAAGTATAGGTATACTCGAAGGGCGCATTCTGGCCGCAGCCGACAAGCTGGGCAACAATCAGAGAAAAAAGGAGACCAACGGCACAATAGTTTTTGATCGTCTGCATGAAATGTCAACCTCCGCGCGCGAGCGGATCACCGCGCCGGGCGGCGCCGCAGGGTCGGCTGGTTGACGAGCAGCAGCTTCAGCCAGTCGTAACCGAAGGAGAGCAGCGCTTCATCATCGTTTTCAATCGACCGGATGCGACTGCCGGAAAGTTTGAACTGAGACAACAGGTTGTGGTGGCGGACATACTCCCGAAACCCGTCGATATTGTAGCAGACCATGAAGGCCAATTGCTGCATGGGGCCGGCTGCCCCTTCCCCGGCCCATGGATTGCCGGCGAACAGCGTATCCATTTCCGCCCACTGATCGGCCATGGCGTTGTGAAAGAGAAGATTCTGGCCGCGCAGCCACTCCTTCACCGTCCACTCCGTGTTCTCGGCGTGCCCTTTGCAATAATCATGATGGGTAAGAAAATAAAACTCAGCCGGCCGGCCCTTTTCCGGGTGGCGATCCACTCCCCGCTCCAGCGGGTACATGCGGCAGGACAACGGCCGGTGCTCATAGACGGTGCAGCCGGCGGTTCCGAGAAAGGGACAGGCGTTGTCGGTGTTCATCTTCATGGTCAGGGCCGGAAAAAAGGGATTGGCGCCCTGGACCACCTGGACATGGCGCTCAAGAAATTCCCCGGAGGTGATCCCAAGACATTTTTTCAGTTCAATGATGTCATAGGGGTACAACAGCATATTGACGTTGCGGCAGCAGGTCATGAAGCAGGAGACGCCGGGATGGCAGGAAAAACGAAAGGGTGATCCCCCCAGCGGGACCATGCCCTCGGGAAAGGATTTTTCTGGTCGGAGGTTCTGTTCCATCGGAGACCTGGGTTCATGGTTGATGAAAAAAACGGCAAACGGCAGCAACAGTACCATTAACCACCATGCAGGTCAAGATTCTCTGAACCAGGCGGACCGCTGCTGCCGGTCATCCTTCATCAGCCGTAGATGAAGACATAGGCATCCTCATTGACGCTGATGCGCAGCCGGCCGCCATGATTGCGGCCATAGACCTCCCAGCCCGGCGCACCCTGCAGCTCGCATTTGACACAGCTCGGCGAGTGCCTGCCCCGCGCCCGGTCACTCCAGGCAATGAGCATGGGTTCTTCATCCCCGTGCCGGCCGGCAACGGCCACCGCCACCCCCCGTGCCGTCTCGAAATCGACGGCAACCCCGTCAATGGCGATACGGACATCATGCATTACGACCGCTCCAGATGAAATTGACCGACCAGTTCATCCAGCCGGCCGGCAAGTTCCGACAGTTCCGCCGCAGCGCCGGAAATCTTGTGGATCCCCTCGGTGCTGTTATCAACCACGGTTTTGACCTCACTGATATTGGTCGCCGTGTCATGGGCCTTGGCCGCCAGCTCGCGGATGGCGGCGGCAATGTTGTTTGCCCCTTCATTGACCTCAGTGACACTGACCGCCATGCCGTGCGATTCTCGGGCCTGCTCTTCCACCGCCTGACTGATCTGGCGGGATGACTGATTCACCTTCCTGATTGTGTCGGCCACCTCGCCGATGACATGGACCGCATCGCCGGTACTGTTCTGCACCTGGCCGATAAGAGTTGCAATATTTTCCGCGGCGACAGCACTCTGCTTGGCCAGCTCTTTCACCTCGCCGGCAACCACGGCAAAGCCCTTACCGGCCTCGCCGGCCCGGGCCGCCTCGATGGTGGCGTTCAAGGCCAGCAGCTTGGTCTGCTCGGTGATGTCATTGATGGCGGTGGTCACCTTACCGATCTCAATGGCCGTCTCGTGCAGTGACATGATGGTCCGGGTCGCCCGATCGGACATGGTGATCGCCGCCTCCGTCACCTCAACCCCGTCCCTGGCATTGGTGCCGATGGCGAGAATGGCGGCGGACATCCGTTCCGTCGTCTCGGCGATGGCGCCCATGTTCTCCGACATCTTGCGGGCGGTGGCGGTGACGTTCTGGGCATGGGCGCTGATATCATGGATAAAGGATGTTGCATCCTGGGTCTGGGCGCTCATCTCCTCCGCCCCTTCCGCCATGTGCATGGAAAGCCCGGAGAGAGAATCGGCGGCGACGGAGAGATGAGCGGCGTTTTTCTGAACATCCTCGATCATGGCCCCCAGGTTCTCCACCATCTTTTTCAGGGAGTGACCCAGGGTGTCCTGCGCCGAGGCAATCCCCACCTCGCAGCGCAGATCACCGGCGGCGATCGATTCCGCCACTGCGCTTTTCTGGGCAAGGCTCTGCACCATATTGTTTAACGCCCGACTCATGGCTCCCAATTCGTCTTTGGTCGTGATGTCGAGCTGATGGGAGACATCGCCTGCCGCCACCTTTTCGGCGAAATGCACTGTTTTTTCCAGGGGGCGGACAATGGTGACAACCGTGAAGACGGAGAGGAAAAGGACAATAGGCACGGTAATGCAAAAGATGACCAGATTGATGCGGATGCTCTGCCGGGAGAGGGAATGAATGAGATCAAGGGACTGCTCAAGATCGGAACGAGCCTGTTTCTGTAATTGCCCCAGCAAATCAAAATATTTCTTTTTCAACCCCTTGAACTCCTCTTCGGCGGCGAACGATTCGGCATACTGCTGGGCAAAAGCAAACTCCACCCAACGCTTGCCGGCATCCAGCACCTGATCCGTCATCCTGCCAAGATCGGTAAGCAGCTTTTTCATCTCCTCATTATGCGAGGTTGCCGCAATTTCCGTGATCCGCTTGGCCAGAGCAGCCTTGTCCGCCTTGGCCTTTTCCAGGTTGTCGAGGGATTCGGTTGTCGCGCTGATCTCCACATCAGCTGAGAGTTTGCGGGCCTCGGCGCTGAATTTTTCGATATCAATGGCCATCACGAATTTTTCGTTTTTGACCCGGGAGCTGATATCGATATTACGGGTAAGCGCTTGGTTGGCATTGAGAAAAACAATGAGCAGTCCCAGCAGGGACACACAGATCATGACAATCATCCTGGTTTTGATGTTGGGGACAAGCATCATCGGCATTTTCTCCTGTTGTCTGATTGCGGCAAGTGGGCGCACGGCGGCGATAAGAGAGCAGTGATAATGGTATGGTCTGCTGGTCTGATTATAGGTGGGGGCCACCCGGAAGAAAAGTTTTTTTTCAATGCCTGACAGGAAAGGGCGCGGAGAGGGGCAACCACACAAAAAAAAAGGGGCACCGAACGCCTGCGCGTCCGGTACCCCTTTCCGAGAGGTCGAAAAAGAGCAACGGTTACCTATTCAACGATTTCACACCCATCATCGGCATCACACTCCACATTACAGACGACATAGCGGACTGTGAAGCCGGATTTCTTCAGCTCGTCATAGGCCATTTCCGCCCGGGCGCCGGTGGTGCAGTGGACAAGAATCTCCCTGTCCTTGGGCAGGGTATTCATCTTTGCGCCAAGCTCATCCAACGGGATATGGGCGGCACCGGGGAACATGCCGTCCTTGACCTCGTCGTTGGTGCGCACATCGAGAATAAGCTTGTCGGCCGGCTGATTATCGATGACCTTCTGAAAATCAGCGGTGCTGATCTCTCCGGGACCAAGGATACGGACCCAGACGATTTCATCCGGGGAGGCGGAGGTATCGAGGTTTTTGCCGGCCGTAGTCCATGCCGCAATGCCGCCTTCGTAGACAGCGGATCCCTTGTAACCCCATTTTTTCGCCATCTTGAAGGCCTTGACCGCGTTGTCCCCGTAAAAGACGATGGGCGCCGTCTTGTTCTCCGGGAAATCATCCTCGGCGTCTTCCAGTTCGGCAAAGGGGATGCTGTAGGCCCTCGGAATATGCCCCTGATTGTACTCGGCCGCACTGCGCAGATCAACGAGGACGATATTACCCTTCTCGACAAAATTATTGCTGGCCACGACATAATTGCCGGCCTTCTGCCAGCCGGGCGCGCCTTCGAGATAAACCTTGACGTTCTTGTATCCTGCTTTTACCGCCAGACCGGCGGAATCGGTGCTCATCCCTCAGGTGGGCCCTCCGCAGAAAAAGATCAGTTCAGTGTTTTTATCCTTGGGCAGCAGGCCCGCCCCTTCCTTCTTCAGCTGATCCACCGGGATACTGACTGCAGTCGGCAGAGAGCCGGCATGGAAGCGCCCCGCCGGCCGGGAATCGATGAGCTGATAGGCGCCGCCCTTGGCGATGAGAGCGGCGACATAATCGGTCTTTGCCTCGGAGGTTCCTTTGGGCAGCTCGGCCAGTTTCGGTTTAATGACCGTGGCAACCTTGTCCGAGCCGACCATCCGGTATTCGACGATGGCTGCCTGCCCCTTTTCGGCAAACTCGAGGCCGGTGGTCTGGTCGTCAAACTTGACCATGACGCTCTTGGCATCCTCGCCTTTGCCAACCTTCATGGAAATGGTTTTTGCCTTCTCTGACTTGCCCGTCACCTCGCCCTTGTAGACGTTCTGCTCCTTCTGGACAACGGTTTTCCCCACGTCATTGCCGGCCGCCGGCGCTACCTCACCATTTTTGGCGCCGCAGCCGACCAGCAACGCAAAAAAAATCATCACCGGCACGAATTTCTGTAAAATTTTTTTCTGCATGTTCCCTCCAACATTATTATTTATATTTTGCGCCGCAACAGCACCACAATGTGCATTCGCCCGACAATACTGAGACAAAATGTCACATTAGTCCAGCTTAGCACACCCAAGAAATGAACTCAAATAAATATTATCTCTCAAGAAACACAAAAATATTTTATTGTTCCAAAAAAAACCCTGTCGCATCACTTTTTTTTTTGATTTTTCCCTTTTTTTGTCCCTATACTGATGTTCAGACATACAGGGCGGCCCATTCGTCAATAACCCGCCGCAACCAGAGGCGACCTGCGAAGAGCCGTTCTGTCCCGCTACTCTCACGTTACCACCCAGCACCACAGGAGATCGGAATCATGAAAAAACTGCGTTTTTCTCTACTCATGTCAGTGATGGCGGCCCTCGCCCTGTTTCTCTCTGCCAAACCGATTCTGGCCGCAGATGTCCTGATCACCACCGATCAGCTGAAACAGAAAATCGACGCCAAGGAACCACTTGTGCTGATCGACGCCTTAAGCGCCATCGAACATGACGAAATGTACATTGCCGGCTCCATCAATATTCCGAGCAGCAAAGTGACCGCCGACAACCCGCTGCTGCCGGCCGACAAAAATGCCCTGCTCATCTTCTACTGCAAGGGGCCGAAATGTTCGAAAAGCAAGGTTGCCGCCAACGCAGCCACCGCTCTCGGCTACACCAACGTCATGATTTACAATGAAGGGCTGCCGGCCTGGGCCGGTAAAGGCTATCCGGTGGAAAAAAAGGTCGATTATCCCAAGGTCGATCTGCCGCGGCTCTCCCCTGTTGATGTCCAGGCCATGGCGGATAGCGCCGTGCTCCTCGACATCCGCGGCGAGGAGGTCAAAGACGTGGGCCGCATCAAGAACGCCGTCGCCATTCCCCTCGATGATCTGAGCGAACAGTTCACCTCCCTGCCGAAGGACAAAAAAATCGTCATCATGGACCATGCCGGCAAGCAGGTCGGCATCACCGGCAAATTTCTTCACATGAAGGGCTACACCGATCTCGCCATTCTCGACGGCGGCATGCTCGCCTGGAAACGGGCGGGCCTGCCGACCGAATAAAACCGGTTGCGACAGAAAAATTCCGGCTTCCGACCAGCCCGACAAGCAGAGGAGATGCCAATCTCATCTCCTCTGCTTTTTTTTTACAACGCAACGTCCGGCAACCGGACGTTGGCGGAGATGTTCATGAAATTTGGCGGCAAACGCAAACTCTATCTCTTTTTTCTCCTGCTCTTCGTCGTCTCCGGCACCATCATCGTCTATGCCATGATGGCAAGCAAACAGTTTACAAGAGCGGTGGGCAAGGTGACCCGGCAGGTCTATCCGGAAACCAAAATCGCCATCGAGATCAAAGGGCAGGTCACCCATATCATCGAGAAATTCAACGTCTCCCGCGCCGCCGGTACCAAAAGCGAACAGGCCGCCATCGAGACGATCAACAAAAAAATCATCGAGCAATTCACCGAGCTTGCCAGACTCAATCAGACCGATGATGAGGCGGCAAAACAGATCGCCGCGGCCAAAAAAACCTACCTGAGTTCCTTCGAGGCCGGCCTCAACATGGTGGAGGCCAGTGTCAACCAGGAATACACTGAGGAGACAGCATGGACCGCGGCCTTTGACAAGGAAAACGACATTCTCCGCAAGGCACTTGCCGCCATCACCGAAAAAAGCTCGGCCAGCCACAACACCGCCATGGGGCATGTGCTCGATGTCAGCCGCCGACTCAACACCATCCTGCTCGGCTCCATCGTCCTCTTGACCATCATCGGTGCCATCATCTTCTCCATGATCGCACGCGTCTCCCGTCAACTTGACTGGATGGGTCAGGAATCGACCAACGCCACCCAGGGACTGATGGATGCCATTGACAACATCAACGCCATGTCGATTCAGCTCGCCACCGAGACAAGCTCATCATCGGCGGCGCTCGACAGCATCTCCTCGACCATGACGCAGATGACAACCCAGGCTGAAGAAAATCTCGAAGCGGCCCGAACGGCGGAGAGTGCGGCAAACGATCTGCAACGGACCGCCACCCGCTCCAGCGGCTCCATCGAGGATGTGGTAGGCGCCATGCGGGAGGTGGTGGACGCGGACAAAGAGATCTCGGCGCTGGTCAAAGACATCGAGGAAATCGCCTTTCAGACCAACCTTCTTGCCTTGAATGCCGCGGTCGAGGCGGCCCGGGCCGGTGAGGCCGGCGCCGGCTTTGCCGTGGTGGCTGCCGAGGTGCGCAACCTTGCCACCCGCACCGCTGAAACATCGAGCATGGTCGCCGCGATCATCAAGCGACTTGACACAAAAGTGACGACCGGAGTCGCCATGGTCGACACCCTGAAAACGTCCTTTGCCGAGGTCAGCAACGCCGCTGATGCCGTGGTGTTTCAGATGACAAAAATTATGGAAACCGACAAACGGCAATCGGTGACAGAGGAAAAGATCCGCGCTTCGGTCGCCTCGATCAACGATATGGTGCAATCGCAGGCCGCCATGTCGCAGGAGGCATCGGCCACCGTTCAGGATGTCAAGGAACAGGTGGAGCGCCTGCACCACATGATGCACACCCTGATGCGATTCTGGGAAGGAAACGACACCGGCGAGGCAGCGACGGATGCCTGATGAAGGTTCTCGGTCTGCTGATCATCACCGATTATTATCTGGCCGCCGGTTTACTGGTCACTGCCGGTGCCATCAAGATAAAGTCGCCGGGGGTGGGCGATCTCCTCGAAACATTGCTGGAAAAGGGTATTCTCAACCTTGACCAGATGATCCTCATCGCCCGCTGGTATCCGCCGTTGGAAGTCGCCCTCGGCCTTTTCGCCCTCTCCGGCATCAGAGCAGGTTTACTTGCCCGGATCATGGGCGCACTCTATCTCCTCTTTACCCTTCTTCTTCTTTATCTGTCGGAGGGTTACCTGCTGCTGCCGGTTGACTGCGGCTGTTTCGGCACCGGCAACGCAAGCCCGGTCTACCTCGCCATCCTCCGCAACCTGCTGATCGGCCTGCCTCTCTTCTTTTTTCCCCGGGAGCATGGCAGGGCACGCCGACCGTGTTTTCTTTATCGCCCTGAGGCACGCAGCTGCTAACCAAAGATGAAAGCGTCGCAAAAAGTCTGATCTCCCGCGTTACGGCGGGATCGCGAAATGCTCGACGTACCACCTGTACGCCTCCGCTTTCTCGACACCGTGGCGCCGGACCATGCCGGCAGTTTTCCCTCATGACCGCACAATTTATTTGCCCACACCGCAACGGCCGTCTATAGTGGTATTTTCAAACGACTTTTTTCTTTTGCACCCTCTCTCACGACCACAAGGATATGGACAGAGCCCCAGCACGACAGAGCTTCCAGGACGCCCTCTTTCCACTGGCGGATGAAGCAGCCATCGAGGAGGCAAGCCGTTTTTTCATGGAGGCCGCAGCCACCGGCAAGCCGCCTGATTTTTCCTTCATCGAACGTCTCTGCGCCACCGCCCTCGCCGGAGAAAGCGGTCCGCTGCGTCGTGCTGCGGTGGTCAGCATCTATAAAAACATCATTGAACCGCTCTGCGACGATTTCAGCGCCAGCGGCGCCGACCTGGCCAGCCGGGTGCTGGCGCGCATGCTGACCATGCTCCGGCAACGAAACGAAGGGCGAGTCATGCATGAACTGCTGCTCCGCCTCGGCTTTCATGACGAAGAACAGCTCCTTGCCCGCTACCGTCTGATCAAACAGCGACGGCCCTTCCCTCCCGCTCTGCAGAACGCGATCCGCAAAATCCTCATCCTCTCCCGGGTCACCGTCGGCGCCGATGTCGCCATCACCTCCATTCTCATCCACCGCCTGCGCCGCAGTTTCCCGGCGGCGGAACTGATTGTCTTCGGCCCGCAGCACCTGGCGGAACTCTTTGCCGGCCTCCCCGATGTCCACTGGACCAAAGTGCACTACCAGCGGGACGGCGGTCTGGTCGGCCGACTGGTGTATTTTACCTCCCTCTACCATCTGCTGGAAAAGGAGCGTCAGGGGCTTGCCGCCGGCAGAACCCTGCTTGTTGATCCGGACAGCAGACTGAGCCAGCTCGGCCTGCTGCCCTTTGTCGACGATCACTGGTACTGCTATTTCCCCTCACGGGAATTTGCCGAGGACAGTTCGCACCGCCTGAGCAGGTTGACCAACGACTGGCTCAATGATCTGTTGAACGAAAAGTGCCAGCTCCCGCCGTCCATCGCCATCCGGCCGGTCCACCAGCAGGCCGTTCGTGCTTTTCTCGCCGCATTTCCCGACGACACGGCAAAAATCGTCATCAACCTCGGGGTTGGCAACGACGCCGGCAAACGGTTGCCCGATCCCTTCGAGGAAGAACTGCTCTCCCTGCTGCTGCGCCAGGATAAAACACTTGTCATCCTTGACAGCGGCTGCCATCCGGAGGAGAGGGAACGGGCAGCGAAACTGATGGAGGCCATGGAGAATCGGGGCCTTGCCACAGCCCGGCTTTCCGAAAAAGATCTCACCCGCAGCCATCCGGTTTTCACAAAGGGGCTGATCTGTGTCCAGGGCGGGATCGGCATGCTTTCCGCCCTGATCGATCAGGCGGATATCTTTTTCGGCTATGACTCCTGCTGTCAGCACCTGGCCACGGCCCGCCAGACGCGCACCGTCATCTGTTTTGCCGGCGCCCTCAACGACCGTTTCTTTTGCCGCTGGCAACCGCTGGACAACGCCGGCCGCACCACCACGGTCCGCATGACCGATACCGACCGCCTTTCCGATAGCGATCTCCGCCGCCTGGCAGGAAAATTTTCTAAGTTGATCATCCAGCACGCCGGTCTTGAACGGCACCTGAAAACAGACGGGCTCTAGGGCATACAGCTGCCATCACCCTGACCAATTTAAGCGTCTCCCTCCGGCGCAACCGGTCGTTTTCATCTCACATCAATGCTGTCTCTTCATCTTCTGATGACAACAACGTCAGGCACATTACCCCTTCCCCGGCTGCTGTGAAGGGATCACTATTGCCCAATTGACACGTGCGCAGCGGCATCACACATTTTTCTGATCAGCCGGCCGATCACCTCCCGGGAAAGCGGTTTCAGGGCGAACTCCCTGATCCCGGCGGCCCTGACGTCCTCCTCATCAACAACGGAACTGAAACCGGTGCAGAGGATGATCGGCAGAACCGGCCTGACCGCAAGGATTTGCTTGGCCAGTTCGATTCCCGTCATGCCGGGCATGGTCTGGTCGGTAATCACCAGATCAAAACGGTCGGGATCTTCCATGAAGACAGCCAGGGCCTCGCTGCCGCTGGTATGGACAGTGACCGCATAGCCCATCCGCTCCAGCATTTTTCTGCTCATTTTCGCCAGAATCTCTTCATCATCGACAAAGAGAATCTGTTCACTGCCACCCGATATCACCACAGGTTGGTCGTCATGTTTTCCCGCTTCCTCATGGATCACTGGAAAATAAACCCGAAAGGTGGCGCCCTGACCAAGAACGCTCTCAACGG
Organism: Thermodesulfobacteriota bacterium; assembly: GCA_049323935.1. Lineage (GTDB taxonomy): Bacteria > Desulfobacterota > Desulfobulbia > Desulfobulbales > SURF-16 > DB1. Next base: position 37,014 of record JBMONN010000009.1, on the reverse strand, counting down.
TTACAGCGCCACCATAACTTTTGATGATGCCACTGACAATGGCCAAACCCAATCCCGTCCCCTTGCCGATCTCCTTGGTGGTGAAATAAGGATCAAATATCTGGTCGAAAATATCCGGTCCAATGCCATTGCCCGTATCACTGACGGTCAATTCGATATAATCGCCCGGCACAAGTGCACCCGCGTCCGGGGCATGCGAATCAACGACTTTCTCTTTCAGGCTCACGGAAAGGACGCCGCCGGTCATCTCCATGGCATGAAAGGCATTGGTGCAGAGGTTCATGATGATCTGATGGACCTGACTCGGGTCGGCCAGCACGACCCCGCAGCGGGGAGAAACATCTTTCCTGATGGTGATGGTGGCCGGAATCGATGCCCGCAGCATCTTCAGTGATTCCTTCAGCAGCGGTTGAATTTTGAGGGGTATGCGCTCCTCCCCGGATTGCCGACTGAAGGTGAGAATATGTCTGATCAGATCCTTGGCGCGATGAGCCGAGGCCAGGACACGATCGAGATCATAAGCAAGCTGGGAATCAGAATCCGCGTCCTCCCGGGCAATCTCGGTATAGCCGATGATGGGGCCGAGAATGTTGTTGAAGTCATGGGCAATACCACCGGCCAGCACACCGATGGCCTCCATCTTCTGGGCCTGGTTGAGCCGGGCCTGCAGCTGTGCGTTTTCCTCTTCCTCCCTCTTGCGGGTGGTAATGTCAAAACAGTAGCCGATATAGCCGACAAATTCGCCTTTACTGTTGAAATTGGGCGTACCGACATCCTGAATCCAGCGATAGCAGCCGCTGTGGTGCCGGAGTCGGTATTCCATGTCAAAAGGTTCTCTCCGGTCAAAAGCGGTGGTATAGGTTTTCAGGCAACGCTCCAGATCGTCGGGATGGACCCCCTGTACCCAGCCGTTGCCCAGCTCCTGTTCCATGCTCCTGCCGGTGAAATCAAGCCAGGGCTGGTTGAAAAAATTGCATAGCTTATTCACTCCCGATGTCCAGATCAAAGCCGAACCAGCATTGGCGAGATTGCGGTACTGGGTTTCCCGTTCTCGCAATTCCTCCTGGGCTCGGAGACTGCGCAGGTGTTGCAATCCCTGCATGGCCATGAATTCGACCAGATTGGCAAGCAGAACAAGGTACTGCTCGAGTTTCTCCTGACTGATAACCGGCACCCGATCCAAGGCGGCGAGGTAGGTCTCTTCGTCGAAACCGAACACCTTTGCCTGTTGCCGGAAATGGTCGCGGTCCGGTGGGGCAAGAAAAAACTGGCCGGTAAAGACATTGGCAAGGTGAACGCCTTCGATGACCAGCGGAATGGCCACGTCGGTCAGGCCACGGGGACAGGTGATCTGGACATGACCGGATGCGCATGACAACCCGTGAGTGATTGTCCTGTCACTTTCCCGGCATTGTTCCTGACTAAGGGGGTGGATCCGATGAAACCTGACACAAATATCCTGCCATCCGGAGATTATCAGAATATTGCCGGTCAGATCAATGACAGCCGTGGTAATACCGACCACCGCATAAAGACTGTCCAACAGATTCTGAAATTTGGGGAGGTCAATCAGGTCCTGCAGGGCGTCGTGTTGGGACATCATATATTCTCCGCCTGTTCAGATAAAAAAAAGCGAAACGGAACCGCTCTCCATTCTCCCCTATTCATCCTATACTTTTTCCGGCGTTGACCAAAACCTTTTTCTCGCGGCGCAGTCGCGTAAACACCACCATTTGAGGCCTAAATCATTCAGAACGCAGACGCCTCCACCTGCACATCCTGCTGCTGCCCATCGACCACCCCGCCGGTCAGGGCCAGCAGATCAGCCGAGGAAAAAACCCTGTCGATATCAAGGATCATGACAAAATCGTTATTCAATTTGCCCATGCCTCTGATGAATTCGGTGTTGAGCCTGGTGCCGATGTGGGGGGCCGGTTCGATCTGTTCCGGCTCCATCTCCACTACCTCCTGCACCGAATCGGCCAGCACGCCGAGGACGATCATCTCACCGCCGACATCCACCTCGACCACGATGATACAGGTGTCCACCGTCTGCTCGGTACGACTCATGCCGAAGGTGAGTCGCAGATCAATGACCGGCACCACCCTGCCCCGCAGATTGATGACCCCGCGCATGAAGGCCGGCGTCTGCGGCACCTTGGTGATGGTCGCCAATTCAAGAATCTCCCGCACCTTGGCCACATCGAGGGCGAAAACCTCCTCAGCCAGTTTGAAGGTGAGATACTGCACGGTTTGGGTAATTGTCGCTACACTCATTTGGATTATCTCCTTGTCGCTGAAAGATGGAGGCGCCTGAGCCGTTGATCGGTTACAACGGCCGGGCGGCAATCCCTTGCCGCCCATGACGAATCACCAGTGGTTCGCAAGACCGACGACAACCAACTCATTACTATCCGTTGCTGTTAATAATTCTCAAATTCCTCATCAAGCTGATCAACACCGGTTTTCGCGTTAGCGGCCGTCAGCTCGAGATGAATGGCGTCATCCTTCTTGCCCGGACGGACGCCAGCATGACCGCCGGCCGGGGCGGCGGCATGATGAAGCAGGGCCGGTTGCGGTCGGGCAATTTTATGATGTTGAGCGGCAGAGGAACGCTGCCGCCGACCGGCTGCCTCGATGCTGAAGAAGGCAATGGTCCCTTTCAACTGCTCTGCCTGGCTCGACAGCTCCTCGGTGGTCGAGGCCATCTCCTCGGTCGCTCCGGCATTCTGCTGGATGACCTGATCGAGCTGCTGAATCGCCTTGTTGATCTGTTCTGCTCCGGCGTCCTGTTCCTTGCTCGCCGCGCTGATCTCCTGGACCAGCTCGGCGGTGCGCTGGATGTCCGGCAGCATCTTGTTCAGCATCTCACCCGCCTGCTCGGCAACCGCCACGCTTGAGGTTGACAGCTTGCTGATCTCGCCCGCCGCCGATTGACTGCGTTCGGCAAGTTTGCGCACCTCGGAGGCGACCACGGCAAAGCCCTTGCCGTGTTCGCCGGCCCGGGCCGCCTCGATGGCGGCGTTCAACGCCAGCAGGTTGGTCTGCCGGGCGATCTCCTCGATGATCGAGATCTTGGTGGCGATCTGCTTCATCGCCGTCACCGTCTCACTGACCGCCTTGCCGCCCTCACGGGCGTCCGCTGCACTCTTTACCGCAATTTTTTCCGTCTGCATGGCGTTGTCGGTGTTCTGGCGGATGTTCGATGCCATCTGTTCCATGCTGGAGGAAACCTCCTCGGCGCTCGCCGCCTGCTCGGTGGCGCCCTGCGACATATTCTGGGCAGTGGCCGACATCTCCTGGGCGCCGGCCGCCACGTTATCCGCCGCGGTCTGCACCTCCATGACCACCTCTTTCAACTTGGCCACCATATCTGATAAAGATTCCATCAGTTCATCGTTGTCGCTGCGCTTTTTGAGCTCCACCATCAAGTTGCCCTGGGATACCTGCTTGGCGCTGGCAGCGACTTCTTTCAAATTGGCAACCATGGCGGACAATGACTGCATCAGCTCGTCGTTGTCGCTGCGCTTTTTGAGCTCCACCATCAAGTTGCCCTGGGACACCTGCCGGACATTGGCAATGATGCTGTTTGTTGCCTCGATAAGGATATTCAGGTTGTTTTTTATCAGGTTATACTGCCCTTTATAGATGTCTGTGATGATTGGCGGCATATCGCCTTTGGATACCCGGTCAACATAATCGGAAGTGACCATCAATGGATTGACGATATTGGTCACAATATCGTTGATGCCCTTGACCAATTGCTGCCAGCTGCCGACAAACCGGGTGGCATCGGCCCGTTTGTCAAGTTCGCCGTCCGCCGCCGCCCGGATGATACTATCCGTCTGGCTCAGCAGGTCGTTCATCGTCCTGAGCATATTATTGATGTTGTTCTTGATTTCGTTGAAGTCACCGTTATAGTTGTCGGTGATCATCGGCGGGATATCGCCCTTCGAGATGCGATCCACGTATTCAGCGGCCACGTTCAACGGACCGATCACCGCATCGAGGGTGTCGTTGACACCGATGACGATCTTCTGGTAATCGCCCTGATGCCTGGAGGCATCGGCCCGGGTGGCGAGCTTGCCGGCCACCGCCGCCTCGGCCAGCATAAAGGCGTCATTGCTCAGGGCGCGGATGGCCTCGACCATCTTTTTCATCGCCGCCATGACGCTGCTGCTGTCGCCGGCGACAAGGTCTATCTCCCGGCTCAGATCACCCTTGCCCACCAGATTGGCGATCTCGCCCACTTCTTTGGGATCAGCGCCGAGCTGCCTCATGACGATGCGGGCGATAAAAAGACCAAGTCCAACGGCAAGAAGAACACCCATAACCAGCAGGGCGGTCATGATGGTGCTGGCCCGGTTGGCGTCAACGGTATTCTGTTCAGCTGTCAGCCTGGCCTGCTCGATCTTCGACTCCAACAATTTGTCAATTGCCTCCTGCTCGGCGCGGGCGGCTACGCCGGCCTCACCTTGCAGAAGAGCTGTCGCCTCGTCGTCTCTATCCGCCATGGCCAGGGCCACCACTCGATCGAGTAAAGGTCCATAGGAGGTTCTCGTCTGCTTGAACTCTTCGAAAAGACTTTGTCCCTCAGCGGTCAGAATCGTCTTTTCGAACTCCACAGCCTCCTTGTCGATGATTGTGCGCAGCTCTTTTATGAGCCCTGCAAATTTCTGTTTTTCCTCGTTCGAACTGGCAGCAATGATATCCCGACCATTGACCCGAATCCGCTGAAAGGCAATGGAAATCTGTGCCACTTCTCCCAGGGGAACAGTCATTTTTTCATAAAGCATGGTGTCGGCGTTATCAATCTTTCGAATATTGTAGATCCCCACCCCGCCAATGATGGCAGCGATCATTGCCACCGCAACAAATCCTGCCAGCAGCTTTCCCCGTAATGTCATGTTGTAGAACCAGTTCATGTCTTTCTCCTGATGTCGGGTTTCGACGTCATTGCCCGGAGGATTTTCATCATCCTTCTCTCTCACCGGACGTTTCATATGCTTCATAATGACCGTCATGGGCGGGACGGCGCTCATCAATGACTTCTTCTTTACTGGATTCTTCTGTACAGCCGAGCATCCGGCACAACCTGTTCAAAGAGATGATCGAGCTCGGACGGCATCATCTGGGTATGTTCCATGGCGAGATAGCCGCCTGGGCAGAGGGACTGGTGGTACATCCCGAGCACCCGGAGCCGGGACTCGGGGTTGAAATGGAGCAGAACATTCTTGCACACGATCAGGGCGTAATCAGAACCGACCGGCTGCAGGGTCAGCAGATCGTGATACTGAAAAAAGACCCGGGCTCTGATCTTTTCAGAGACCCGAAAGCGGTCATTGGCCTGCCTGTCAAAATATCTGCTAAAAATCACCGGAGGTATCCGTTGCAGTTCGTCGTACCGGTAGCTTGCCTGCCGAACGATGTCGCCGAAATTATTGGCGCTGTCATAATCGGTGGCATGCAGGTAGAGGTTGTTGAAGGCAGAGCCCAGCCGCTCGGCAAAAAGAAAGGCCAGGGTGTATGCCTCCTGTCCCAGGGCGCAGCCGGCATCCCAGACCTTGATCCGCTGCCGGCCCAGAGCCAGTCTGATGGTGTGCTCCACCGCATGTTCCAATACCGGCAGATCTCGGAAAAAAAAGGTAAAGGCCATATATTCCCCTTGATTTGCACTTAAACACCATCAGGTCACGCACATTGCGACCAGCCAGCCGCCGGGCTTTTTTCAGTAAACGGCAAGTTACTCTTACGACTTTCTCTGATTTTGCTTTGAATAAAATCATTGAGCTCATCAAAAGAAACCATGCCGAGAATTCGTCCCCGCTCCATACCTCTTTCAAGCAAAATAAAGGTAGGAGTGCCGATGAATTGAAATTTTTCAAAGAAAAACCTATGCTCCTCTTCCGGCACGGCATAGAATCCTATGAGGGCATATTCTCGACTCAACGCCTTCAGCATCCTGTTGATTTCGCGTGAAAAAAATGCGCATGAAAAAAAACAGAGCAGAACCGGCCGGTCTGCCTGCATCACCTCGTTTTCATAAAGATCCTGATCAAGAATTGTCAGCATGGGAGGATTCCGGAAAAAAGTGGATGTCAATGCCATCACATCTTCAGGATGTCCAAAACACATGCCACAATATGCTCAACCTGACAAATACAAAAAAAACAAAGTAAAATTGAAAGGATACAGACAGGATGTCGAGAATAGGAAATACGAAAACGTCAGCCCGAGATGTCTATTTTAGGCACCAATGTCAAGACAGAAATGCGCAAATTAGACACATGCGTGCCATGCAAAGGAGTACCTGATGAGGATCAGGCACGAGTTTCATGCTGCAGATTGAATTCCCGGATCTTATTGTAAAGGGTGGCGCGGCTCATCTTTAGGATACGGGCGGTTTTCGCCTTGTTGCCGCCGCTTTGCCGCAGGGCGTTGAGCAGAGCTTCCCGGGTCAGAGCGCGGGCCGGCTGGCCATCCGGAGGAAGGGTCCGGGCGGCCGGGCAAAGATCACCGGGCAGATGGACGGCCAGCAACTCGTGGCCGGAGGAAAGCAGCACCGCGTGCTCCAGCACGTGCTTGAGTTCGCGGATATTGCCGGGCCAGTCATAGCGCATCAGGATATCGCGGACCTCAGGGGAGACACCGGCAATCGACTTGTGAAATTTCTGATTGAACAGGGCAAGAAAATGATCGACGAGTAGCGGGATATCCTCTTTGCGTTCCCGCAGGGGCGGCACGGTCAGGACCATGACTTTGAGGCGATAGTAGAGATCCTCCCGGAACAGCCCTTCCTCTACCTTACGAACCAGGTCGGCGTTGGTGGCCGCAAAAATCCGGACATCGGCCCGCCTGGTCCGTGACTCGCCGACCCGTTCATATTCCTTTGTTTCCAGGAAACGGAGCAGTTTGAGCTGGATGCGGGGAGAGATATCGCCTATTTCATCGAGGAAAAGGATACCGCCCTCCGCCGCCTCGATCCGCCCGGTCCGATCCTTCACCGCGCCGGTGAAGGCACCGCGGATGTGGCCGAACAGTTCGCTCTCCAGCAGGGTTTCCGGCAGGGCCGCACAGTTGACCTTGATCAGCGGCCGGTCTCCCCGATCACCGCCGGCATGCAGGGTTTCGACCAGCAGTTCCTTGCCGGTCCCGGATTCGCCGGTAATGAGCACCGTCGTATCAACGGAAGCAAGTCGGCGGATCGTATCATACACCTGGCGGATTTGCGGGGAACTGCCGATAATCTCCCGGAATTTCCGCCGCTCCAGCAGTTGTTTTTCCAGATCCGCCAACCGGGTGATATCATGAATGATCAGCAGGGCGCCGGAAACCTGCCGGCCGCTATCGCGCAGCAGGGAGGTGCTGACCAGCACCACATGCCCCGGCTGCTTGTCCTGCCGGATCTCGACCCGATAGTCGGTCACCACCTCACCACTGGAAAGAGTTGTCTGCAGAAGACGGTGACATTCCCTCTGAAAGCAGCTTTGCCCAGGATGAAAGACGGTCCCGGCCGTGGCGTCGAGATAGCGACGGCATTGTTCATTGACATGGGTGATCATCATCTGTCCGTCGACAGAAAGGATGCCGTCCGGGATGTTCTGGAAAACAGCTTCCAGCGCCGTTTGCGCCTCGCTCAGTTCACGGGTGCGGAGGCGGACCGTTTCCTCCAGTCTGGCAAGGGAAAGCAGGGCGTCTTCCTCGGCCCGCTGCCGGTCGATGGCCTGTCCCGTTTTATCGGCGATTTCGGCGATCAGGTTGCGTTCCTCCTCAGGAAAGAATCCTCCCGCGTCACCGGCAATCTCCTCGTCATAACAAACTTCGATCTCCCCCACTTCCTCCCCCCGGGAACGGATGGCCGCCCGCAATGTCCAGGGGGTCTGACGGAAGCCGGTCGTGCAACAGGAGAAGTCGTGGTGCCGAATACGGGCAGCGGCACGTTCCGGATAGCGCAGGGCCGCCGGAATGGCCTCCGCCACCGCCCGCAGCAGAATGTCAAGTCTCTCTTTTTTTCCTCCATGATGCCGGAAACCCGGTAGAGGCAGTTCAACTCCCGTACCCGTTTTTCCAGGTCAGCCGATTTGCGCTGGAGGGTCGCTTCCATCTCCCGGCGCTGGGCCAGCTCCCTGTTGTATCCGGCCAGCAGAGCCCGTTCTTTCAGGATGCGAAAAATCTTGGCGCGCAAAGCATCCCGGGTAAAGGGCTTTTCCAGATAGTCGGTCGCCCCGCCTCTGATGACGTCGGTGAAGGTGTAGGTCCGGCTGAACCCGGTCATCAGAACAACATCGATCTCCTCATACTCTTTTTTGATGATGCGCAGCAGCTCAAAGCCGTCCATCCGCGGCATCTGGATGTCCGCAATAACGACATCGAACCGTTCCTGCCGGCAAAACGCCACCGCTTCCTCCCCGTCGGCAACGGCCTGCGTGGCAAAGCCCATGCCCGACAGAGAGCGATCGAGCATTTCCAGATGTTCCTGATCGTCGTCCACCAGCAGAAAGCTGGCGGCCGGAAACCAGCCGAAGCGAATGTCGCTGTTGTTTTTTGCCATTATGCAACCAGGCCGCTCTGCTCATTTCATGATCCGGAACGCAACCCGCTCATGACCACTGTGTTCCGCCTTTCCGTCTTTTATTAGTGGTCACAGCGGCATGGAAATGTCAAGCAGAAATCGCTGGCAGCGGCCGGCTGCCGGAACTCAGAAAAGCAGAGAAAGACTGGCAAAAGCGCTCAGTGGCGATCCAGGATAAAAGGTTGCCGCGCCCTGGCGGGCATCGTCGGAAGCATTGATTACCGCCACATATTTTTTGTCAAAAATGTTTTTGAATTCAACGGCGAGTTTCGTTTCCCGAAAACCGGGAAGCGGCGGCAGCAGGCAGCTCAGCCGGCAGTCAACGACAACAAAGGAATCAACCTGCTGGCGATTCTCCACATCGGCGCAGCGATTGTCGATATAACGCGCCATCGGCACGACTTCGAACGGACCGCGCCGCCAGATCACCCCGCTTTTCACAAGCCACTCCGGGGTGTCCACCACCTGGTTGCCTGCGGTGGCAAGCCGTTGCCCCGCAAAGGTCAGATCCTCGTCATAGGTCAGGGAGGTATAGGAGGGATTGACAAAAAAGGAGAAGCTGTCGCTCAGCCAGAGGTTCAGCTCGAGTTCCGCCCCGACTGCGGTGGCCCTGCCGATGTTCTGCTGATAATTGAGATTGACCCTCGGATCATGGACACTGGTGAGCAGATCCCGATGCCGGCCGTAAAACACGGTAAAATCCGTTGTCAACCGGCCGCTGTCATAACGAAGACCGATATCCACGGTATCTGATTTTTCCATGTCGTAGCCGTCGAAAAGCGCCTGCAGATCGATTCCCCTGGCCTGGAAAACCACTCGATTACTGTTGTAAAGACTGACCAGCGGCAGATAGGAATAAGGCCGGATAAAACCACGCCCGTAACCGGCATGAATCTGCACGTTATCACCGAGCCGCCGGGCGGCGCCAAGGGTGGGCAGCCAGATATCATAGTTCACGGCTTCCCGGTCGAGATCCCCTGCCCGCATCAGCGCATAGTCCGGTCCCGGGCCGGTGACGTACCCCTTGCTCGCCGCGTCTCGGAAATGGAAATATTTGAGCCCGGCCTGCCAGTCCCACAAATCGGTTGTCCCGGCAACCTTGACATAGGGACTGTTGATATATCCGGAGCCGCTGCTGGCAAAGACCCCGTAGCCACGTGAGGCAAGACCGGTTGGGGTTATCGCGTAATTTTCGGTGAATATCTTCATGTCCGCGCCTTCACAATGGTAACCGATGGTCGTGGTAAGACGTTCCCCTTCCATCACTCCCTCTCCGATCAGGCCATACCGCTCAATATCCCGGTTACGCTGCTGCACCATGCCGCCATTGGCGGCGACGCCCTGAAAGATTTCCGCACCCTCGTCCGCATAATAAGGCTTGATGCTCGCCCGCCATGCCCCGTCAGGCCGAAAGGTGATGGCGGCGAACAGATCGTCGTTGCGGTAATCGCCCCGGTTGTAGTCATAATAGAAAATGTCCCGGCTGGCTTGGCCGGTAATGGATCGGGTGTAATCCTTTTCATAATTATCGCCCAGTGCGCTGATATCGATAAAGGTCAGGGGCCGGTACAGATGTTGATCGAGATCGTTGTGATTGGCCCACAATCTGATCTCAATCGCCTCCCCCAGCGGTCGGCCCACGGCCAGATTGGCATTGCGACGCGGCCCCAAGGTGCCCGGCCCTCGCCACTTGTCTGCTTCGGTATACGACACGGAAGCAGCCAGCGATGTTTTCTCATCCGCCAGCCGGCCACTGTCGAGCCGGAAAAATGTCCTGGAGTAATCGTTGGGACCGAATCCCTGACTGAAACGGATACCCGTCTCCTCATCAGGCCAGTCAGGTTCAAGTTCCAGGGCACCACCCCGGCTGCCGACGCCGACGCCGATGTCCGCCGGCACCGCCCCTTTGTAAACGGCGATGCCGCTCATATTCTCCATATCGTAGAGATATTCACGAGGACCAATGGGATTGCCGCCGTAATTGGGCACCCCGAGGACGGTCAGGGCGCCGAGCATGCCGCGCACCCCGCGGACCCGAATAGTGTTCATCTCTGCGGCCAGTCCATTGGCATCGACCCGTTCGACACTGATGCCCGGCAGCAGATTGAGCCCCCCGTAGACGCTGGTCGCAGCCTCTACCCCCTGTATCTCCAGCCCTTTTTTCGTGATCCGGCTGCCGGTGGCGACCGTCTCGCCGGTCTGCATGGTCGGGGTGATGATCCTGTCGGCGACCACAGCGATCTCCGGCAGGCTTTGCGGCGTTTGCACCTTCTCTTTCACCTCCCCCGCCATCCCCGGCAGAACGACGGCAAGCTGCTGGCATATCATCGTCACCGTCAACGCCGTTCCTAAGCCCCTCGATTTTCTTCTCTCATTCATCCTTTTCTCTTCTCCTCGGTCAATAAAATTTACCAGCCGGGCCGAGATCATTCACCATCCGGCTCTTGTAATGAAAAAACCAGTTCAACGGACAGGGCCAAGGGAGCCGGGAAGATGCCCGCTGGCGGGGCGGGAAAGGGCGCGGCCTGCCGGACTGCCGCCAAGGCGGCCTGATTGAGACGCCGATGCCGGCACGATGAGGCCAGGTCGACGCTTTCCAGATTTCCATCATGATCAAGGGCAAATGCAACCGTTACCCGTCCCTCCTCGCCGCGCCGGCGGGCAGGAAGCGGATACTGCCTGCTTCTCTCGATCCGTTGCCGGATATCATGGAGATAGCTCTCCTTTCGCCCGGCTTCCTTGCTCTCCTCCCTGCTGGCCACCAGCTCGATATAGTGCCGGACAGCGGCGTCCGCCGTCGGCACGGCTGGCGACAAGCACATACAACAAAGGAAAATCCGCGTCGCCGCCACCACTACGGGCGGGCGGCTGATACGGATCATACCGCCACTGGTCGCACCCTCCAGATTTTCCCTTCTCTTTGCCTGTGCGCATGCAAACATCATGGCCCCTCCCGTTACCCGTTCCGCCGCTTTGTGTTACAAATTAATTTTTAGTGCTACCAGGATCCGCCTATACCACCTCTTGTCGTTTCCGGTCAAGAAAAAGTTCGGCACCAGACCATGAACCCTCGACACCCAGGTATTTTTACGCAATTCAGGCAAATTAAACGAAAATGTCCCCAGCGGATCCTCTGTCGTGCACGAAAACATGAAGAGATCCTGGCAAAATAAAAAAAATCAGGGTAAAGAGGGGATGTTCGTTGTCACGACGGACAGCAGCATGACCATTGCCGCTCCGGCCCGAGGAGTGTTGCTTTTTCCGACCTGTCATACTCAGAGGAGCAGAGAGTGCTGGAAATCCTCGACAAAGGGCATCTGCGTGATGCCATCACAAAATTTTCTTCCACCAGGATACTGGTGATCGGCGACATCATCGTCGATCACTTTATCTGGGGCACGGTCACCCGCATCTCGCCGGAAGCGCCGGTGCCGGTGGTCAACGTCACCGACGAAAGCCTGCTGCTCGGCGGTGCGGCGAATGTCCTGCACAATCTCTACGATCTCGGCGGCCAGGCCGGTCTGTGCGGGGTGATCGGCGACGATTTCATGGGCAACCATCTCCTCAGCCTGCTTGAACAGATGCAATCCCCCACCACCGGCATCGTCCGCTGCGCTGACCGACCCACCACCAAAAAAACCCGTATCGTCGCCCAAAGCCAGCAGGTGGTGCGCTTTGACCGGGAGAAGTCCGGTCCCCTCGCCGACGCGACTCTGACAGCTCTGCTCGCCTTTCTCGACGACCACATCTCCGACTTTGACGCGGTGCTTATCTCCGACTACTGCAAGGGGGTGATCTGCGCCCGCTTGATGGATCATCTCCGTGCGCTGCTGGGCCGCCATTCCATCCCGTTGATCGTTGATCCGAAACCGACCCATGCCGCCCTGTTTCACCACGCCACCATCATCACTCCGAACAACCACGAGGCGGAAATGATGTCCGGCGTCACTATCTGCGACAGCGACAGTCTCCTTGCCGCCGCTGTTGCCCTGCGGGAACGGCTCGAATGCACCGCGGTGCTCATCACCCGCGGCGAGGCCGGCATGGCGCTGCTGGAAAAGGGCAAACCGCTTTTCACCATTCCGACGGTGGCTAAAGAGATCTACGACGTCACCGGCGCCGGCGATACGGTGATCGCCACCCTGGCCCTGGGTCTGGCTAGCGGTCTCTCTTTTGCCGAGGCTGCCAGCCTGGCCAATTTCGCCGCCGGCATCGTCGTCGGCAAGGTGGGCACGGCAACCGTATCCACTGAAGAACTCCTGGAGGCCATTGCATGAGATATCCAGCCAGCATGACCGCCTTCGGCCGGGGCGAACAGCTGACCGCAACCGGCGGCTGGACCGTGGAGATCCGTTCGGTCAACCATCGCTTTTCCGATATCCGGGTAAAAATCCCCCGCCAGTTCACCGTTTTGGAGGAACGGATCAAAAAGGAAATCACCCTCTCCTACAGTCGCGGCCACATCGAGGTGGTACTCACCCCGGCAAACGGCCTGACGGAAGGGAAAAACATCGCAGTCAACCTCCCCCTGGCCCGCCGCTATCACGACTGCCTCAAGGCGATCACCAGTGATCTGCTGTTGCCGGCCTCAAGTCATCCCCTCGATCTCATCGCCGCCTTTCCCGGAGTCATCATGGCCGACGAAGAAGAGCGCGATGTCGAACAGGAGTGGCCGCTGGTGCTGCAGGCCCTGCAGCAGGCGCTGCGATTGACCGACGACATGCGGCTGCGCGAGGGGCTGGCCCTGAAAAACGATCTGCTGCAGCGGCTCGATTTTCTGAGCGGGGTCAAGCGGCAGATCGAAGAACGAATTCCCGTGCTCACCGCCCAGAAGCAGGAGGCCTTGCGCGAGCGAGTGGTGCGCCTTGCTGGGGACAGTGAAATCGATCCGAGCCGCCTTGCCCAGGAAATCGCCCTGCTGGCCGACAAGGCGGATGTCACCGAAGAGCTGGTCCGCCTCGCCAGCCACATCGATCAGTTCCGTCATTTTCTCGAACTACAGGAACCGGTCGGCCGCCGGCTCGATTTCCTCTTGCAGGAATTTCTGCGGGAGATCAACACCATGGCATCGAAGATCTCCGACGCTACTATTGCCCACCAGGCGGTTGAACTGAAAAACGAGGTGGAAAAAATGCGGGAACAGGTGCAGAATCTAGAGTAGGGGAAATGAGGTTTTTAGGGGTTTAGCGAGTTCAAGGGCAGACTCCGCGGGTGATTGGACCGCTATATTCCAGGTATACGGCCAGGCCGACGACAATGCAGGGGCGGTGCTGCTCGATAGGTACAAAAATTTTTGGCAAGAGACGTCTATGGACCAGAGAATGATCAATGTCGGATTCGGCAACTCGGTGGTGGCAAGCCGCATCCTCGCCGTGGTGAAACCCAAATCTGCGCCCATCAAGAAATTAAAGGAAGAGGCCAAGGAGCAGAAAAAACTCATTGACGTGACCGAGGGCCGCAAGACCCGTTCCATCATCATTCTTGACAGCAACCACATCATCCTCTCCGCCGTGCAGCCGGAAACCATCACCCAGCGCTTCACCCCGGCGACCCTCAATGATTCCCCGGCTCCGGAGGATGAACCATGAGCGGCAATCTCATCATCCTCTCCGCCCCGTCCGGCACGGGAAAAACGACCATCGTCAAACAGCTCTTCACCGGGCTGACCGGCCTCACCTTCTCCGTTTCCCACACCACCAGGCCGCCCCGCCAGGGGGAACGCAACGGGGTGGACTATCATTTTGTCGACCGGCAGACCTTCATCACCATGCGCGACCACGGGGAGTTTCTCGAATGGGCCGAGGTGCACGGTAATTTTTACGGCACCAGCAGAATGGCGGTGGAGGAAAAACAGGCGGCCGGCCTCGACGTCTTTCTCGACATCGATATCCAGGGAGCCCGTCAGGTGCGCAAAACGGTGGAGAACAATATCTGTTCCATCTTTCTTGTCCCGCCCTCCTGGCAGGAGCAGGAGCGACGGCTGGCCGGTCGGGGCACCGATGCCGCCGAGGTTATTGCCCTTCGCCTGAAAAACGCCCGGCAGGAGATGGCGGACGCCCCCCTCTATGACTACCTCATTGTCAACGACACGGTGGAGCGGGCGGTGGACACCCTGCGCGCCATTGTCATTGCCGAACGCAGCCGCTCTCGCCGCGACCGCGACGGTCTCCCCCTTGTCCTGCCGGAGCTGTAAGCCGTCACCATGAAGACCGACACCACCCATGACGACAATCTGATCTGGGGCATCCATCCAGTGGCTGAACTGCTCGCCGCCCGCCCCCGCACCATCCACGAAATCCTGATTCTCAAGGGCAAAAGCGGGGCAAAGATCCAGGCGATCATCGATCAGGCCCGTGATGCCGGGGTAACGGTACGATTCACCGCCGAGTTCCGGATGGCCGGCAACAGACAGATGAACCACCAGGGGGTCATTGCCAGGGGAGCGCCGTTTGCCACCCTGGACGAAGAGGCCTTCCTCGCCCTGCTGGAAGAGCAGGTTCCTCCCTTTGTCGTTGCCCTCGACTCCATCCAGGACCCGCACAATCTCGGTGCCATTATCCGGTCCGCCGCCGCCGCCGGAGCGACCGGCCTGATCGTCCCCAAAGACCGTTCCGCCCCTTTGAGTGGGACGGTGGCAAAGATCTCCGCCGGCGCCCTGGCCGTGCTGCCGGTCTGTCAGGTAACCAACCTGGCCCGCATGCTGCAACGGCTCAAAGAAATGGGGATCTGGGTTTACGGCACCATCAAGGAGGGCGGGACGTCGCTTTATGAGACCGATCTTTCCGGGCCGCTCTGTCTGGTCATCGGCGGTGAAGACAAGGGCATCCGCCCGCTGGTCGCCCAGCAGTGCGATTTCCGGGTGACCATTCCCATGCAGCGCATGGATTCCCTCAACGCCTCGGTCGCCGCCGGGGTCATCCTCTTCGAGGTTGTCCGGCAAAAGGGCATAAAAAAAGGCTGATCCCCCACGAACGGAGGAGCAGCCCTCATTATCGGAAGCACACTTCCGACTCGAGTTACTTCTTGTTTTTCCGCACCAGTTCGATTTCCCGCATCGCCTCGGCGAAACAATCCGGACAATAGCCGTGGCTGATACCGAGCCCGGTCTTCTTACTGATGAACTGATCCATGGAGATCCATTCGCCGTTGGCGCCTTTCCCCTTCTCCCCGGCGCTGACCTTGCCGCACTCGCGGCAGACCGGCAGGATCTTTTCGTAGATCCTGATTTTTCTGGCAAGATCCTGGGTTTCCAGACATTTTTCAATACGCGCCTGCAACTCATCAATACTGCAGGGCTTGAGGAGATAGTCGGAGGCTCCGAGTCGCAGGGCCTCCACCGCCGAATCCACCTCCCCGTAACCGGTGAGGATGATAACCGCGATTTCCGGATCGATCTCTTTGGCCGCCTTGAGGACGGCCAGGCCATCCATACCCTCCATCATCAGATCGGTGACGAGCAGATTGAAATAGCCGTTTCTGAGCGCGTCAATCCCGTCCCGACCATTGGCGGCGGTGGCAACATCATAGCCGGCCCCTTCCAGCTCCATGGCGAGACTGTTGACGATGAGCTCCTCATCATCAACCAGGAGAATTTTTTTTCTGACGTTCACTCGTCCCTCCTCGCTCGCCTGGCACCGGCCTGCTCATCTCAATGCCACGGAGCGCTCATTTGTCGATCCGCCCCTTCAGCAGATCGGCAAAGGTGCCCATGGAGGCTGCCTTGCCGTCCTTCCGCGTTTCCCGGAAACGCTGATACTCGTCAGCCATGGCGTCTTCCCGGCCGGGCTTGTTCTTTCTGCGGCGCACCGTCTTTTCTTCCTTTCCCTCCTCCTGTTGCTGCGGCAGGGAAAGGGAAATACGCTTCTGTTCCCGATCGATGGAATCGATGCGCACCTCAAGCTCCTGCCCCTGACGCACCACCTCGCGGGGATGGTTGATCCGGCGGCCACCGCCGAGATGGGAGATGTGAATGAGCCCGTCAATGCCCGGCGCCAGGGTGACAAAGGCGCCGAAATCGACCAGCCGCGCCACCGTGCCGGTCACCGTGGTACCCTCGTGCAGATCGGCCGATTGCCAGGGATCGGGCATGGTCTCCCGCAGGGAAAAAGAAAAGCGGTCGTTGTCCCAGTCGAGCTTCTTGATCATCACCCGCACCGGCTGACCCTTTTCCACCACCGAATGGATATCCTCCACCCGGCCGTAGGCCAGTTCAGAAACCGGGATCAACCCTTCAATACCGCCGATATCGACAAAGACACCGAAATCACGGATCGAGGTAACAGTACCGTCGACGATCTGGCCGACCTCGAGACGCTCCCGCAGCGCCTCCTTTTGCCGCTGCCGCTCTTCTTCGAGGATGCGGCGATGGGAGACGATGACATTCCTGCCGTTCTCCTTGTATTCAACGATGCGGAACACCAGTTTGCGACCGATGTATTCCGCGTTGTCGGCAATTTTGTGCAGACCCATCTGAGAAAAGGGGCAGAAAGCGCGGGCCCCGCCGATCTTCACCTCAAAGCCGCCCTTGATCTCCTTCTGCACCGTTCCCTCCACCGGAATGCCGCTCTGCCAGGCATCCTCGAGATGGGCCCGGCCCGGGGACCCGCTGATCTTTGTGGTGAAGACCTTTTCATTGCGTTCCACCCCGAGAAAATAGACGTCGATCGCGTCTCCCTCCTTGACCGTCGGTTTGCCCTCCTCATCAAGCAGCTCGGCCAGGGCCAGGGTCCCCTCGCTTTTTCCACCCAGGTCGAGAAAAACCCATTCCCGGCCGATGCGGACGATCGCCGCCTTCACCTTCTGGCCGGGACTCAGATGCTCCCCGGCACTCTCCGTCTCCTGGAACATCTCGGCGAAACTCATCTCGTTGCTGCTCTTCTCGTTGTCCATACTGTTTGTCCTGTATTTTCTCTGTGTCAGGTTTGACGAAATCGCAAAAGTCATTTTTTCACCACAGAGATCAGAGAGGACACAGAGAAAATATCCCCGATTTATAATCAGTTATCCCTGTGTGCTCCCTGGCCTCTGTGGTTGATTTACAGTTTTACGAACTCATCAGGTTTGTCCCGGCAGTCTGCCCAGCAAGGCGACAGACTCACGCGCCGTCGCCGGCTCTTCCCAGATCCATCTTCACCCCCACCTCGACCTTTTCCACCCTGCGCGACAGGCTGTCAAAAATGGCGAAACAGGGTTGGTTCTCCTTGCCAAGCATGTCGCCGGGGTTGATCAGCAGCGTTCTGCCAATCTCCTCTACCCCGTAGCGGTGATTGTGGCCGCAGCAGACGACATCAAACAGCCCCTGGCTGGCAAGTCCGCGAGCCACCTGTGGATAGTGGTGAAAGGCAATCTTGAGCCCGGCCGCCTCCACCGCCCCCAGCACGCCGTGATGGCTGATGGACGGGAACCGGGTGCCGCAGGCCTGGGAGATAAGATGCTGATCGCCGACATTATTGCCGTAGATCAGATGGACGGCGCCGGCAAACTCGGCCAGCTCCTCCAGCATGAAGGGCGAGATCAGATCACCGCAGTGAATCAGCAACTGGACGTTGTAGGCGTTGCAATAGCGGATCGCGGCCCGTAGATTGCCGACCTGGTCGTGGGTATCGGATAGAATGGCGATTCTCATACTATTTTAGTCTGTTATGCTTTACTCGGCCGTGGCCAGGATGGCGGCCAGCGCCCGCAGGAAGGTCTCGTTTTCCCGCCGGCTCTTCAGGGAAACCCGGAAATAGGAATCATCGAGTCCGCTGAAATTGGCGCAATTGCGGATCATGATCCTGCTGGCCAGCATCCTCTCCCGCAGCTCGGCGGCCCCTATCCTGCCGGTCAGCCGGCAGAGAATGAAATTGGCGGCGCCGGGCACGATGCGAATCGCGGGGATACTGGCCAGCTCAGCGACAAACCAAGGCCGCTCGGTGGTGATAAAGGTACGCACCTCGTCGGCATATCTCTCACCGTGCCGCAGCAGATATTCTCCGGCCAGTTGGGCCAGCCGGTTGACGCCCCAGGGCCGGCGGCGCTCGCCGAAGCGACGCAGGTTGGCCGGACGGGCGGCGAGAAAACCAAGCCGAAGTCCTGGAATACCATATATTTTTGAAGAAGAAAAGAGGACAAAGAGATTGGCCGGCAAGGGAGCGGCAAGCAGCGACGGTTCCCGGGTGAACGGCAGGTAGGATTCATCCACCAGAAAAAAGGTGCGCGAATGGTGATTGAGAAAGTTGCGCAGGGCGTCATGGGCGAGAAGACCGCCGGTGGGGTTGTTCGGATTGCAGAGAAAAACCAGCTCACCGCCGCGCAGCTCCGCGGCCAGCCGTTCCAGGGACAGCTGAAAATCAGAGTCCGGGTCAAGCATGAACTCCTGGGCCGCCACCCCGGCCCAGGAGCAGGCCAGGGCATAATCGGCATAAGTGGGCGTGACGATCAGCGCCCGACCGCCGGCAAAGAGGCGGGGCAGGTCAAAGATGAATTCGGTGGTGCCGTTGCCGACCAGCACCTCATCCTCGGCCAGGCCATGGGCAGCGGCAAAGAGCCGGCGCAGGGTTTCACTCCCCGTCTCCGGCAGATAGGCGATCTGGTCGAGCCCCTGCTCCAGCGTCTCCCGCAGCCCCGGCGCCATTCCCAGGGGGGTCAGGTTACTGCTCATATCAATGAGGTCCGTCACCCGACAGCCGAGTTCACGGGCGGTAGCAACAATATTGCCTCCATGTCTGTTCATCCCTGCCTCCTCACTTCAGATAAAGCGGCAACCCGGCTGCCATGAAAACCACCCTGTCGCAGCAGGCGCCGATCCGCTGGTTACACCAGCCGGCCAGGTCACGGAAACGTCGGGCCAACGGCGCGTCGGGGACAATGCCGAGCCCCACCTCGTTGGCCACCAGCACCACCGATGCCGGGCAGTGACGAATGGCCTCGGCCAGCTCCCCCATCTGGGCGAGAATGGCCTCGTCACTGTCACCGCGCACAAGCAGATTGGTCAGCCACAGGGTGAGGCAGTCAATGAGAAAGAGATCGGTATCAGGCGCCGTTTCCCCGATCACGGCAACGATGTTCGACGATTCCTCGACAATCCGCCACTGCCGGTCGCGTTCCAGCCGGTGCCGACGCACCCGCTCCGCCAGTTCGGGGTCATCACCCGTCACCATGGTGGCGACATAGGTTCGTCGACCGCCGCGTGCGACTGCCCACTGTTCCGCAAAACGGCTCTTGCCGCTGCGGCAGCCGCCGACCACCAGCAATGTCTCTTTCACAGGATATTTCATTTTTGACAAACCCGTAAAAAGTCTTTTTTCACCACAGAGCGCACAGAGGGACCAGGGAAAATATCTTTAATTACAATTACTTATATCTGTGTGCTCTGCGGTCTCTGTGGTTAATTTTCAGTTTTTACGATTCCATCATTTTTTGACGGAATCGTAAAAGGCCACGATTCCGAAAGGCCATGTTTTGTCATTCGTTGTTTTCACTTTCCTGCCTGCCATGGTTTGCGAGTGTTTACGAGACGATCATTTTTTCACTCGTTGTCCCGACCGCCCCGGCCATCATGATCACCCGCTTTCCCGGGCCGCCAGGGCGAGAAAACGATCCCCGTCCCGAAACACCAGACGTTTCTCTACAAGATCAAGCAAAAAACCCTCGATGCGATCCACCGGCAGGGCCGGAAAGAGGGCGGCCAGCTCGGCCAGGGAGACGATCTCGTCGCAGGCGTGATAGATGCGCCGCGACAGCCCGGCCAGCCGATGATACTGCACCTCGCCGTTATCCCGAACCTGACGGATGATGAGAAAATCACCGCCATCGCGCCGGCAGAGCAGGGAATTGCCCCGCGGGCGCTGTTTTTCATGAAAGTGTCGCCAGTTGCGCACCTTGTCCACCACCGGCCTCCACAGCCGTCGCTGCTGGCCGCGGTCACCGCGATAGCCCTTGATGAGAAAAGGAATTGCTTTGGCAATGGCCGCGGGCAGCATGGCGGCAAAACGGGGATGGACCATGGTGGCGAGAATGCCATGGTCGGCGGCCCGGCAGTCCACCGGGCTGCCGTGACCGAGAAAAAAAGAGGCGGTGGTCAGGGGGTGAAAGGGCAGGACAAAATCGAGGACCATCAGAGTCTCTTCCACCTCCTGTCCAGTGCTGCCTGGAAATTCGACAATCAGGTTGCCGTCGAGTACCACGCCGGAGGCCGCGGCATCACGCATGATCGCCAGATTGTCGATCACCGTCACCCCCTTGGCAAATCGCCTCAGCAGGGAGTTGCTGAAGGCCTCGATGCCGACCTGCACCGCGGTCAGGCCGCCGGCGCGGCTCCGGCTCAGGCGGGCGCCGCGATAATCGGCGCGGATCTCCCCGAAAAAACGATAATCCCGGCCTGAAGCCGCCATGGCGGCAAAGAAGGCGAGTGCCTCAGCCGGCGGCAGGGCGTTATCGGTAAAGGCAAAATCGAGGCTCCGGTGGCGCGCGGCCAGAGCTGCGACCTCGGCCGCCATGTTTTCCGCCTTTTTCCAGCGGTAACCGTGCCACTGGAGATTGAGATTACAGAAGGTGCACTTCCGCCACCAGCAGCCACGGGAAAACTCCACCGGCAGGGTCGGGACAAATGGTCGGCCAGGAAAAATGGTCTCCATCTCGCGAAAATAGTCATCATAGTCGGGCCGGGGCAGCAGTGCCATGTCGAGCTGATCGTCAGCATTCCCCGCTGTCGTCGCCTCGCCACGGTCGGCATGATGCACCCGGGCATGCAGTTTATGCGATTGCCCGGCCAGATGGCGACACAGGGAAAAGAGCGGCTCCTCTCCTTCGCCGCTGATCAGGTAATCTACGGAGAACAAACGGAAAAACGCCGGGGCCGCCCCGGCGTGACAGGCGGAGCCGCCGAGCACCACCGGCAGATCAGGCCGGATCTCTTTGAGGGCGCGGACCGTGGCCAGGGTGGCAAAGAGCTGGTTGAAGCAGACGGAAAATCCGACGAGATCGATAGTCGCCCACTCCGTTTTTTCCAGCCACTCGGCAATATTTTTCTCCAGCAGGGCGCAGACCCGATCAAACTCACAGGAAACGGTGGAGTCGCCGGCCCGGAACTCCCGTTCCGCCAAACGACGGGCCTGCTCACGCTGCTCCGGAAAAAGGAGAGCAGCATAGAGGGCCTCACAGACCCAGACATTGGCAGAAATGGAGTGATAGAGATCTTTACCCAGATCACGGGCCAGCCCCAGAGAGGGATGCCGGCAACGCACCTGCACGCCTGCATCTTTGCTGCGCAGAAAAGCGGCCAGCGCCCCGAGTTGGACCGAGGGCCGATGAAAGGCGGCCCACGGCATGGAGATCAGCTCGACATGAAAAGGACGATTGGGAGGCATCATGCAGCGTCAGCAGCAGAGTGGGCCATCGGCAGGACGCCGGCTCTACTGCCTGATGATTTCCGTTTCAGCAGGCGGAGTAAAGCGGAAAAACTCCTCCGGGTAGGGCTGATCAACCACCGGATTGGTAAAGACCAGCTCGGTCACGCTGCCCAGATGATCAAAGACCTGCAGGCGGGTGATGAGATAGGTGTTTTCATCCACCCAGACATGCATGACATCGACCTGGGGATGCGGTTTCTTCGGTCGAAGGGCAATGGCGGCCCCTTCCTCCCCGGCCAGATATCCGGGCAGTTCCGTTACCTCGAAATCCCGCAGCAGATTGCCGGTGCCGGAAAAAAAGCTGTAGGTCACATCCTCCTGGAGATACTCCTTGGCCGGGGTGACGATCATCTGTCGTTCCGCGGCAAAGTAGAGGAAAAACTCCTTACCATCACTCACCAGCACCTGCTGCTCCGGTTCGGAGTAATCCCACCGAAGAAAAGAGGGTTTCTGGATGGCCATGGTGCCGCGGCCGCGGCGCTGGCGGTGCTGCATGCCGCCGACCGTCGAGGTCTGCTGGAAATCGGCCCGAAAGGCCCGGGTCTTTTCATATTTTTCCTGAATCCGGCTGGCAATCTCCGCCGGAGTAAGGGCCAGTTCGCCACAGACGCCGGGGATGGCCAGGACGAGCAGCAACAGTTGCGCCACCAGCACGTTTCGTATCATACCTTATTTTCCCTCCAGGTCCACCTGCACGAGTTCCACCTTTCTGCCGAAAATCCGCTCCGCCGTTGTCTGAGCGGCCTCGGTGACGTCGGAGACATAATAATGCCTCCGGCCGCCATCGTCGAGCAGTCTGTCCATTTCCGGGTGATCGATGAGGTATTGTTTGACCACCCAGGCCACGGCGGTGGATGAATCAATCACATCAACCCCGTTGCCGATCCGGGTGGCGATCAGATGCTTGAGCAACGGATAGTGGGTACAGCCGAGCACCAGGGTATCGACCCCTTTATGCTTGAGTGGATGAAGATAGCGCCGGATGATCATCTTCGTTTCCCGCTTGTCGAGCCATCCCTCTTCCACCAGGGGAACGAGCAGCGGGCACGGCTGGGAAAAAACCGCAGCATCGGGGCGGATCTGGCGGATCTTCGTCTCGTAGATGGTGCTCTTGATCGTCGCCCTGGTGCCGATGACGCCGATCCGCCCGCTTTTCGACAACCGAACCGCCCGATCAATGGCCGGGGTGATGACCTCGAACACCGGGGCGCTGCATTCGGCTGCCAGCAAATCCGAGACGACGCTAGCCGCCGAATTGCATGCGATGACAATAATTTTCGCACCCTTTTCCAGCAGCAGCTCGGTGTTCTGTCGCGAATAGCGGCGAATGGTTTCCGGGCTTTTCGAGCCGTAGGGAGTGCGGGCCAAATCACCGAAATAGACGATATTTTTTTTCGGCAGCAGCTGTTCAATGGCCCGGGCCACTGTCATGCCGCCGACGCCTGAATCAAAGATGCCTATCACGTCCGCTGCCTGTCACGCCGCCGATTATTCCTTTGCCGCCTTGCCTTTGCCGCCCGTTTTCTTCCTCCGGGCCGCAATTGCTTTCAACAGATTCTCGGGCACCCCACGGTCCTTGCCCGCCTTTTTACGGCGCTCGGTCAATGCCCGGGCGCACAGGGGTTGACGGAGCGAAAAACCGTATTTTTTCCGGTAGTCACGACCGGAAAGTCCGTGGCTGGCCAAATGTTTCGGAGAAAGCTGGGTAAAGGACTGGCCACATTCCAGGCAAATGATCCGGTTTTTTTGGATCGATTTTTCCGGGGCCACGGCAACGACATCGGAAGATTCTCTCCCTTCCTCGGCGGGCGGCTCTGTGCCGGCGGTCAATTCGATCTTCTGCAGGGATTGCAACACGGAAAAGGTCTGCTGCAACGACTCCTTGATTTCGTCGGCGGTCATGGTTGCGGATGCGCATTGTGACTGAACGATATCCGCGGCCATCTCAACAAGTGATCTGCTCATCGTTTTCCTCCCATGCGGGCTTGTCATCCCATTCTTGCCGCGCCGGCAGACGCGAAATGCAGCGATGACATCACTGATTCATGTTTCATTAAAAGGTGGTCGTCATTTCATGTCTCAATCGGCACAGTGACGAAAAAGTGCATGGAGGACGCCGATGCTGGCGGCCAGTCCTGCAAAAAGAGAAAACATGATACGAAATAAAACGACCTGTCAATAAAAGTTTTTTTGCATATATACCCCACTCGACCCATTTGGCAACCATATCCTGCCATATGCGCCTTTTTTTTCAGATCAATGCGATGTTGTCTTTCTCGTACCTATAGTGGGAAACGAAAAGTACATAAAAAAAAGAGAAAAAACCTTGAAAGGAAAAGGAGAAAATCCCGGCCGGGATAAAGTCGGAAACGACAGTTTAGAAAAGGCTGGCCAACGGACAGTTACTACTTTTTCTTCAGGGAACGGCGGTCGATCATATAATTGCTGCCCTCCTTCTGTTTGACAAAATGCTTTACTTCGGAGGCGGCGGTGGCCACCTCGCCGGAATGGCTGTAGACATGGGAGCCGGTCATGACCACGGCGATGGAGAGACTGAGCAACCCGAAGATGGTCTCCCGGCCCTGCCGGTCCTTTTCCACATAACAGCCGGCCCGAAGATCCTCGGCCGGAATGAACATGTTGCGCACCACATCGAAATTGGCGAGAATCCGCTCACAGACCGGTTTCACCTTTTCCTCCCGGACGATGAAGACAAAATCGTCGCCGCCGACGTGGCCGACAAAGCTGCCGACCCTGGCCAACTCATCGATGACGTTGACCGCGATGCGGGCCACCATGAGGATGACGTCATCGCCCTGGGAAAAACCATAGCGGTCGTTGTAAGGCTTGAAGTTGTCAATATCGATGTAGCAGACCCCGTAACTCTCGTCAGCGTCGATGGCACGCTGGATGGCCTTGAGGATGGAGGTATTACCCGGCAGCTTGGTCAGCGGATTGTTGTCAAAGACACGGATCATCCGCGCCTCGGCGAGTTCGATGCGGGCCAGCATCAGCTCCGGGGAAAAGGGGCGGACCAGAATATCATCGACCTGATAGGTCTGCCAGTCGATACCGACGGCGACATGCTTTTCCGTCACCACCAGCAGAACCGCGATGTTGGTCTTCTGCAGGCAGCCCTTGACCGCACCGAGCAGCGCCATGCTGTCCGGCTCGTCGCCGAATCCAGCCTCCATGATGAGCATGTCCGGCGGATCCTCCAGGATGAGCGAGACGGCGGATTGCAGTTTTTTGGTAAAGAGGGGCTGGTACCCCTTCGCCTCCAGGAGAATTTTATGCTCAGAGGAACTGCCGAGGATGTCGCCGACAATGAGAATGCGCTTCATATCGATTCCGGGGTAATTTCCCCCTGCCCGTTGTTATAAGGAAACAGGAGCGCCTTCCGCTCCGGCCTGGATTTCCAGACTGAACCCTTTGACATCCCACAGCTTTTCCTCTACCTCTTCGATGATCTCATCGATATCCTGGGCCGTGAGGTTCAGCGTCTCCCAGGCACTCTTGCTCAAGGGCGGCACCCAGATATCGTCACCATGACCATAGCCGAGTCCGCGGATCAGAATATCGCTGAAATGAATAATTGCCGTGGCAATCTTTTCGTCCCTTGCATCCTTCGGATTGTGATGACAGGCAATGGGTTCCACCAGCTTCGGGGGCAGATTCCAGCTTTTGGCCAGCCAGCCGCCTACTTCGGCATGATCGAGGCCGAGCAATTCGCTTTCGGCGGCAAGTCTGCTGATCTGCTTGTCATGAACGATCTGCCCGATCGCCGCATATTCGGCGGAAAGCTCCATCTTGATCGCCACCTTGCCGATATCATGGATAAGCCCGGCAGTGCTCACCTCCTCCGGGTCGCTGACATTGAGCCGCTTGGCCAGAACACTGCAGACAACGGCGCAACCAAGGGAATGCTCCCACAACTCGACATCTTGCGCCTCCATCAGTTCAAAAATCGACGAACTGATAATGAGACTCTTGATGACATTGAAGCCGAGCAGAATGATGGCACTGTTAAGGGAGCTGATCTTCTGGGGAAAGCCGTAAAAGGCGGAATTGACCAGTTTCAGCAGCTTGGCTGCGAGGATATGGTCCTTGCTGATCACCTTGCCCATCTGTTCCGTGGTCGTATCCGGATCCTCCGCCATCTTGGTCAACTTGGCGATGATGCCGGGCAGAGTGGGAAGATTCTTCACTTCCCGCAACGCCTTGCGGAAATCCGACTGCCGTTTGTCTTCCATCACACGCCTTTTCTGCTCGCAATCCTGCGTTGCATGATTCTCTTTTTGACATACATGAGGGGCGGCACATGCCCGACCCGGGAGAATCTCTTTTCAATGTCAGCCAGTTCCTGCTCAAGGGTCTTTTCCCCTTCAACATGAACCGGATGCCCTTCCACGGTGATATGACTCACCTCCATCCTGACAAAACGCTCGATCATGGACGCGGTCAGCACTGTCCCCTTACCGCAGAGCACCCGGCCATCCGCCGTAAAGACATCCTTGGCCAAGACCATTCCCTCGGCGGCCTGCAGGCTCAGTATCTGCTGCACCCTTTCTCCTCCCCACCGGACTCCATGAAAAATATCGACTGCCTGTTGACAGAGACACTGGTCAACATTACTATTTGTTCGCTGTCAGAAAATCAGATAACACCCGCACCGCGTCACCCCTCCGGGCAACGCGGTTTCCTGCTTTCACCACTAACTATTACATTTTAACCCGTTTCACGAAAGTATATTTTTCAGGGAGAACGCAAATGCCTATTTACGAGTACGAATGCGAGAAATGCAACAAGGTGACGGAGGCGTGGCAAAGCATTGCCGACGAACCGCTCACCACCTGTCCGGACTGTCATGGCAGCCTGAAAAAACTGATCTCCAGCAGCGCCTTCCACCTCAAGGGCGGCGGCTGGTATGCCGACGGCTATTCGAGCTGCAAATCCGGCACATGCGATTCATCCTCCACCACCGCGCCGGCCAGCGGCGGCTGCGACAAGGCATCCGCCTCCTGCCCCTGCGCAGCGGCTTCCTAAAGCTCGGGAGTCAGGAGTCAGGGGCCGGGAAGAATACGGTCCGTACTGATTCCTGACTCCTTCTTTTCCTATTTCCCTTCCCCGCCATTTCCCTTCGCCCCCGCAATGATCATCGCGTCACCATAGCTGAAAAACCGATATTTGTGCGCCAGGGCATGACGGTAGCAGGAAAGCAACTTCTCACGACCGACCAGGGCGCTGACCATAAAAAGCAGGGACGAGCCGGGCAGGTGAAAGTTGGTGATGAGATTCTCCACCACCTTAAAACGATAACCGGGATAGATATAAAGATCACACCAGTCCTCGCGGGCATGGACCCGGCCGGTTTCATCGGCGGCAAACTCCAGAGCCCGGACCGTGGTGGTGCCCACCGCCCAGATTCGCCCCCCTCTCCGCCGCGTTTCGTTGATCCGCTCTGCGGTTTCCCATGTGACAACAAGGTATTCCGCATGAATGTTGTGCTGGCGGATATCCTGTACCCGCACCGGGGCAAAGGTGCCGTACCCCACATGCAGGGTCACGCTCGCCCGCGCCACCCCCTTGTCCGCCAGTCTGGCAAGCAGTTCAGGAGTGAAATGCAGTCCCGCGGTCGGCGCGGCAACCGCACCGGTCGTCGCGGCGAACACCGTCTGATAGCGCTGTCGGTCCTCCGGCTCCTCCCCCTCTTCCCGTCTGATATAGGGCGGCAGCGGCAACCGACCGTAACGGTCGAGCAGCAGGGCCAGATCCCCATGATAATGCAGCAGCAGCCGGGCCTTTCCCTCGCCCAACGTCTCGATGACCTCGGCAGAGAGGTCATCGGCAAACATAATCCGCTGTCCGTTTCGGCAGCTCTTGGACGAGCGCAGGAGTCCGGTGACCTCAGCCCGTCCCATCCCCGCTGCGCCGAGCCCATCTCTATGGTCGACTGCCTGCGGGTAATGCAGGGCGAGAAGTTCGACCCGGCCGCCGCTCTCCTTTCTTCCCAGCAAGCGGGCAGGGAAGACCCGGGTATTGTTGACAACAAGCAGATCGCCGGGGGAGAGGAAATCAACAACATCAGAGAAGAGGTGATCGGTGATGGCGTCGCTGTCGAGCCGGCAGGCCAGCAGCCTGGAACAGTCGCGTTCCGGGGCCGGATGCTGGGCGATCCGTTCCGGCGGCAACTCGTAATGATACGAATCAAGATCATAGAGGGAAGGAATCGAGTCAGACATGAGTATCGGCAGGCAAAAAGAGGCTACAGCAGTGTGGTCCGCTGGGCAACATAGCAGAGCAGGAGACCGCCGCCCATGGCCAGCAGACCGATGACCCGCAGAACCGCCGGATCCATGGCGGCAACCTGCTTCAGCCAGTTCTGCATAGCCTCGGGAAAGGCGACATAGGGCAGAGCTTCAAGGATCAGCACCACCCCGATGAGAGAGACGAGAAATTTCATGGCCGCCATACTAGCAGGAGCGCCGGTGGAATTCAACAGGGAAGACCGTCTCCGTTTTCCTTTGTTTGCCGTTTTTTTGCGAGACCATCTTCATTTCCGACTTAAAAGTTTCAGAAAAAGCAGGTATAGTCTGCTGATTATGATCATACGAAAACCAACCAAACAGATCAAGGTGGGCCCGGTCGCCATCGGCGGCGGTGCCCCCATCGTTGTCCAGTCGATGACCAACACCGACACCCGCGACGTGGAAGCGACCGTGGCGCAGATCCGTCGTCTGGCGGACGCCGGCTGCGAGATCATCCGGGTGGCGGTGCCGGACCTGGCAGCGGCCGAGGCGATCCGCACCATTCGTGACCGGATCACGATCCCCGTTATTGCCGACATCCATTTCGATCACCGCCTGGCGGTGACTGCCATGGAAAACGGCGCCCAAGGTATCCGCATCAATCCCGGCAACATCGGCGGCCCGGAAAAACTGGGCAAGGTGGTGGCTGCCGCCAAGGTCCATCACGTGCCGATCCGGGTCGGAATTAACTCCGGTTCCGTGGAAAAGGACATCCTCGCCCGCCATGGCCATCCCACGGCCGAGGCCCTGGTGGAAAGCGCCATCCGCAACATCCGCCTGCTAGAAAAGGTCCATTTCTTCGAGCAGAAGATCTCGCTCAAATCGTCGGACACCCTGACCACGGTGGCGGCCTACCGTCTCCTTGCCGGCCAGTGTGAATATCCGCTCCATCTCGGCGTGACCGAGGCGGGCGGGCTCATCGCCGGTACGGTCAAATCGAGCGTGGCGCTCGGCATGCTTCTTTATGAGGGAATCGGCGACACCTTCCGCATCTCCCTGACCCGCGACCCAATCGAGGAAATCCGGGTTTCCTATGAGCTGCTCCGCTGCCTGCGCATCCGTGAGCGAGGGCCGGAACTGATCTCCTGTCCGACCTGCGGCCGCTGCCAGATCAATCTCTTCGGCCTGGCGGAAAAGGTGGAGGAACACATCCAGAAGATCGACGCCCCGCTCAAGGTTGCGGTCATGGGCTGTGTTGTGAACGGTCCCGGTGAGGCCAAAGAGGCCGATATCGGCCTTGCCGGCGGCAAGGGAGTCGGCATCATCTTCAAAAAAGGCACCCTGGTCCAGAAGGTGCCGGAAAAACATCTTCTTCAGGTCTTTCTCACCGAAATCGATGCCCTGGCCGCAGAAAAAAAGAACAAATAATTTCTCCAAAGACGAAGGACACCCATGCGTTTTACCCAACTGCTGTTACCGACCCTGAAAGAGACACCAGCCGAGGCCGAGGTGGTCAGCCACAAACTGCTGCTGCGCGCCGGCTTTATCCGTAAACTCGCCTCCGGCATCTATTCCTATCTCCCGCTCGGCCTCAAATCCCTCCGCAAGGTGGAGCAGATCGTCCGGGAAGAGATGAACAATGCCGGTGCCCAGGAACTGCTGCTGCCCATGGTCCAGCCGGCCGACCTCTGGCAGGAATCGGGCCGCTGGAAAAAATACGGTCCCGAACTGCTGCGCTTCACCGACCGCCATGAGCGGGAAAGCTGCCTGGGTCCGACCCACGAGGAGGTCATCACCGATCTGGTTCGCAAAAACATCCACTCTTACCGCAACCTGCCAATCAATCTCTACCAGATCCAGACCAAGTTCCGCGACGAGATCCGTCCCCGTTTCGGCCTGATGCGGGGCCGGGAATTCATCATGAAGGACGGCTACAGTTTCGATGCCAGCGAGGGGGGCGCAGAAGTCACCTACGAAAAGATGAGCTATGCCTACCACCGCATATTCACCCGCTGCGGCCTGAAATTCCGGGCAGTGGAAGCGGACTCCGGCACCATCGGCGGCAGCTTTTCCCATGAGTTCATGGTGCTGGCCGACACCGGCGAGGACACCCTGGTCATCTGCGCCCAATGCTCTTACGCCGCCAACATGGAAAAGGCCAGGGCCATGGAAAGCGCGCCCGCGGCCCCAATGGAGCCGTTGCCCCTGACCAAGGTAGAGACGCCTGGCAAGCGCAAGGTAGCGGCGGTCTGCGAATTTCTCGGCATCGCGCCGGAGCAGCTGGTGAAAACCATGATCTATATGGCAGACGGGGCTCCGGTGGCCGTCCTGCTGCGTGGCGACCACGAGGTGCAGCCGGTCAAGCTGCAGAACCTGCTCGGCGCCACCGAGGTCCGGCTGGCCGACGACCAGGAAACCTTCGACTGCACCGGCGTACCCACCGGTTATCTGGGTCCGGTCGGTCTCGCCGTGCCCCTGGTTGCCGATCTGGAAGTCCTGAAGATGATCAATTTCACCGTCGGCGCCAACGAAAAAAACTTTCACCTGCAGAATGTCGTCATCGGCCGCGACTTCACCATCAGCCGCTCCGCCGATCTGCGCATGGTCACCGCAGACGATCGCTGTCCTGCCTGCGGCGGCCAGCTTTCCCTGACCCGCGGCATCGAAGTCGGCCACATCTTCAAGCTCGGCACCACCTACAGTGAGGCGCTGCACGCCACCTTTCTCGACGACCAGGGCAAGGAGACCTCCTTTGTCATGGGCTGTTACGGCATCGGCGTCAGCCGCACGGTGGCGGCTTCCATCGAACAGAACCACGACAAGGACGGCATCATCTTCCCCATGCCCATCGCCCCCTTTCAGATCATCCTTCTCGATCTTTCCGCAGGAGACAAGGAGATCGCCACTGCTGCGGAACAACTCTACCAGGAGCTCCGGACCGAGGGCATCGACGTGCTCTTCGACGACCGCGACGAACGGCCGGGGATCAAATTCAAAGACGCCGACCTCATCGGCATCCCCCTGCGGGTGACCGCCGGCAAAAACCTTAAGGAAAACGGCAAAATCGAGATCCGGGAACGGAAAAACGGGACAACCGTCACCGTACCCCTGTCCCAGGCCACGGCACAGATCAAAACGATGATCGCCACCGCCATGGCAGAATGCGGCAACTGACGGGTAACGGGCAGGGAATGGCACAACACGTTCCTCTCACCAGCGAGCCGCTTGCCATCGACGACCTTGTCCGCCGGGCCCAGGGCTACCTACCTGCCCGCGACATAGCTGCATTGCGCAAGACTTATGACTATGCCGTGAAAATCCACGGCACCCGCAAACGGGCAAGCGGTATCCCGTATATCCTTCACCCCCTCGCCGTGGCCCATACCCTGGCCTCCATGCAGCTCGATCTGGAAACCCTGCAGGCCGGGCTGCTGCACGGTGTTTTCAAGGAGCCGGGCTCCACGGCCACGGAAAAGGAACTGGAGGAGCTGTTCGGTGCCGATGTCCAGGCCATCGTCTCCGGCGTCAGCCGGATCAACAGCATCGAGGACAGCGCCAATCTTGAGTACCAGGCGGAGAATATCCGCAAGATGCTGCTGGCCATGAGTTCGGACATAAGGATCCTGCTGGTCAAACTCGCCGACCGGCTCCACCTCATGCACCTGATGGACATGCCGGCGGCGGAAAAGCATTCGTTCGCCGCCGAGACCATGGATCTCTATGCGCCGCTCGCCAGTCGGCTCGGCATCGACTGGATGAAACGGGAGCTGGAGGATCTGGCCTTTGCCCAGCTCCATCCGACGGAATATCAGGACCTGGCCGCCCGGGTCGATTCCTCGACCAACGACCGCGCCCGTTATGTCGAGGAGATCAAGGAGATCCTCTCCGCCAAGCTGCGGGAACAGGGACTGACCAGTTTCCGCATCCTCGGCCGCCCCAAACATCTCTACTCCATCTATCGCAAACTGCTGGCCCAGCGCATTCCTCTGGAAAAGGTCTACGACAAGGTGGCCTTCCGCATCATTGTGCAGACCGTCCGGGAATGTTACGAGGCCCTGGGGCTCGTCCATTCCCTCTGGGTCCCCATCGACGGCCGTTTCAAGGACTTCATCAGCACCCCGAAGTCCAACATGTACCAGTCACTGCACACCTCGGTCATCGGCCCGCACGGCGATTTCATGGAGATCCAGATCCGCACTGAGGAGATGGACAAAATAGCCAAGGAGGGTATTGCCGCCCACTGGGCCTACAAGGAAGGAACCGCCATCTCCTCCAAGGATGCCAAACTCTTCCAGTGGCTCAAACAGCTCATCCACTGGCTGCAGGAACTCAAAGACCCGAAGGAATTTCTCGAGGTCTTCAAGGGTGAGCTGCACCACGGTGAAATCTATGTTCTCACCCCGAACGGCGAGGTCAAAGAGCTGCCGGAGGGCAGCACCCCGCTTGATTTTGCTTATGCGGTCCACACCGAGGTGGGCAACCGCTGCACCGGGGCCAAGATCAACGGGCGCCTGGTGCAGCTGAAAACCAGACTGCACACCGGTGACGTCGTCGAAATCCTCACCTCTCCTCACCAGCAACCAAGCCGAGGCTGGCTCGCCCTGGTCAAAACCAGCCGGGCCAAAAACCGTATCCGCCAATGGCTGCGCCAGGAGGAGATGGAAAAAAGCCTCAAACTCGGCCAGGAGATCTGTGAGCGAGAGCTACGCAAGCATAATCAGAGCTTGAAGCGGTTGATCAAAACCGGCCACCTGAAAGAAATCCTCAAGCGGGCCAACGCCAATGCCCTCGAAGAGCTGCTGCGCAAGGTGGGTTCCGGCAAAATCAGGCCCGAGCAACTCGTCGATCTGCTGCTGCCGCCGGAAATCAGAAAACAGAAAGAGGAAGATGAAGCGACGGCGACGCCGGAAATCCCCATCGAATCACCGACCACCCCGCCGAAACCGGCCCGGGGCGACGCCATTGTCATCGACGGGATCGACAACATGCTGATCAAGATCAGCCAGTGCTGCCTGCCTATGCCGGGTGACGAAATCATGGGCTTCATCACCGCCGGCCGCGGCATCTCGGTCCACAAGGCCCATTGTCCCAATCTGCTGGCCACTGATCCGGAACGGCGCATCGAGGTGAGCTGGTCGAGCTCGACCAGGACCCAGCACCGGGCCCAGATTCAGATCGTCGCCCACGACCGCAAGGGACTGCTGGTGGCCATCTGCAACGCCATCACCAATGACGATGCCAACATTCTCAATGTGGAGGCACACACAGCAAAGGACAATATCGCCAGAATCACCATTGTCCTGGAGGTGAACAGCATCGACCATCTGACCACCCTGCTGCAGCATTTACGGCAGCTCGATCAGGTCATCGAGGCAAAAAGAAAATAGCTGATGAAAACGGAAAAAGCAGAGAAAAAGCGTCAGCGGAAATGCGGGAGATGATCATCGCTCGCCCTTCCAGCACAGGAAAAGCGAAACCCGGAAAAAGCATCAATGAAATGGCTTTTTCCGGGCCAGCAACAATCAGGAGGACAATCAGACGTTCCGGACCACCGGCTTGACCACGGCGCCGGACCGGATACAGCGGGTGCAGACCCGGATCTGTTTGCCATTGCCGCCCGCGGTCGCCACGCGGACTTTTTTCAGGTTGGGCAGCCAACGACGACGTGTTTTGTTATGGGCATGGCTGACATTGTTGCCGGAAACAGGCTTTTTGCCGCAGATCTCGCATTCTCGTGACATAATTCAACTCCTTCAGGACCAGGATGAACCGACTCGCCCTCACCAGAAGACGGCCGACATATTTTTCTCAAGAACCATGATCTATACATCGTCCTCCCACGCAACGCAAGTTTTTTTTCACACCATCGTGCCCGGGAAAATGCTCATAATCGTTCTTATCTTTTTCCGAACTTTCTGTTACCATTTGTGTCACTCTGCTAGTGAGCGTCCAGACCAGGGCCGGGATATTGACACGCTGTCGCACCCATGGTATCAGGTGTCTTTCATGCGCTCTTCCGCCGCGCTTTTCTCCTCTAAAACCTTTATTCACTTGTTAAGGACAGCATGAGCACTTCGAAAAACAGCATCTGGACTTTTTTTGCCTCGGTCAAACTGGCTCTCTTTGTGCTATTCCTCCTTGCCGTGGCCTCTATCATCGGCACGGTCATCCCCCAGCACAGTCCGCCAGATGCCTATATTCAGCAATACGGCGCCAACATGGCTCAACTCTTTCAACTGCTTGACATCCCGGACATGTACAATTCCTGGTGGTTCGTCAGCCTGCTCATCCTGCTCGGTCTCAACCTGACCATCTGCACCATCGAACGCCTCCCCCATGTCTGGCAGATGGTGGTGCAGGACAATCTGCAGACCGAAATGAACCGCCTGGCTAAGATGAATCCCCGCAAGGAGATCCTCACTCCGGCCTCACTGGAAAATGCCGCAGACCAGATCAAGGCCGCTCTGACGGCGACGGGCTGGAAGAGCAGGGAGGCCGAACGGGAGGACGGTATCCTCCTCTTCTCGCAGAAAGGCCCATGGACCCGCCTCGGCGTCTATGCCGTTCATGCCAGCATTCTCATCATCTTTGCCGGCGCCATGATCGGTTCCTATTTCGGCTACAAGGGCAGCATCATGATTCCGGAAACCCGTTCTTCAGACGTTATTTATGAGTTCGGCACCAAAAGACCGATCAATCTCGGTTTTGAGGTGCTGTGCAAACGATTCACCCTCACCCATTACCCGAACGGCATGCCCAGGGAGTTCCGCTCCGAGCTCGCCATCCTGGAGAACGGCAAGGAGGTCCTGAGCAAATCCA
This sequence comes from Thermodesulfobacteriota bacterium, assembly GCA_049323935.1. GTDB lineage: Bacteria > Desulfobacterota > Desulfobulbia > Desulfobulbales > SURF-16 > DB1. Next base: position 1,984 of record JBMONN010000009.1, on the reverse strand, counting down.
TCGTCGTCAACGATCCGTTGACCTACAAGGGGCATACCTTCTACCAGTCGAGCTACCAGTCCTATGAAAAATTTCTCGTCTCCCTGACCAACAACGCAACAAAAACAACCGAGCTCTTTCTTGTCGAACCGGGCAAAGAGGTCAAATGGCCGGGAGAAAACGTCACCTTCGGTATCATCAACCGCGACATGACCGAAACGCCGATGAAGTTTCAATATAAAATCTGGTTCGCCAACGCGGCGGGCCCGGGTGAACCCTTCTGGATTGCTGACGGCGACTCCCTGACTATTAATCGCGGCGGCACAGAATACTCCTTCGGACTGAAAGAATTTTTCGCCACCGGTCTGCAGGTCACCAAGGATCCCGGCGTCTGGACGGTCTACATCGGTTGCACTCTGATGCTTGTCGGTCTGATGGTGGCGTTTTTCCTTTCCCACCGGCGCATCTGGGTTTACATTAAAAGAGAAGACGGGCAGAGCCGGGTTATGATCTGCGGCAACAGCAACAAGAACAAACCTGCCTTTGAAAAGAGTTTTGCTGCGGTCAGCGAGGCTATTACCAATAAAATACAGACTCTTTCCTAACGTTCACTACTCCACAGAGGACTGACAATGACAAGTTCGCAACTGCTGGGCATAAGCACCCTCGGCTATCTCATCGCCTCGGCGCTCTATATCGCCACGCTGATCTTCAAGACAAAAAAATCAGGCATCACCGCCTCCCTGGTGACGCTGCTCACCTTTCTGGCCCAGACCGCCGGACTGGGGCTGCGCTGGTATGAATCTTACCAGATGGGCATGGGCCATGCCCCGCTGTCCAACATGTACGAATCCCTCGTCTTTTTTTCCTGGTCCATCGTCATCTTTTATCTGCTGCTTGAAATCAAGTTCAACAACCGGCTCATCGGCGCCTTTGCCATCCCCTTCGCCTTTGTCAGCATGGCCTACGCCTCATTCGGCAAGGGCATCAATCAGGAAATCTCGCCGCTCATTCCGGCCCTGCAGAGCAACTGGCTCATTGCCCATGTCATCACCTGTTTTATCGGCTACGCCGCCTTTGCGGTGGCCTGCGGACTCGGCTTCATGTATCTCATGAAAAATGCGGCGGAAGAAAAAAAGGAGGGTGGCATTATCAGCACCCTGCCCTCTCTCAAAGTCATTGATGACATCATTCATAAATCAATGATTTTCGGTTTCCTCTGGCTGAGTGCCGGCATCATCACCGGCGCCATCTGGGCCAACTCGGCCTGGGGAACATACTGGAGCTGGGATCCCAAGGAAACTTGGTCGCTCATCACCTGGTTCATCTACGCCGCCACCCTGCATGCCCGTTTTACCCGTGGCTGGCAAGGAAAGAGGATTGCCTGGCTGGCGATCATCGGTTTTGTATCGGTTATTTTCACCTATTTCGGCGTCAATTTCCTGCTCTCCGGCCTGCACAGCTATGGTAGCAGTTGACAAATGAATGACAAATCATTTTTCTCCGCTTCCATCTTGACAAATGAACGGAGACGGCGTAAAAAGATACCGTTTAATGGTTTTTTTCACTGTCTGAAGGGACTGTCAAAAATTCATCAAGGGGAGAAGAACATGATCAAAAAAACTATTGTGTGCGCAGCAGCTTTCGCGGTACTTGCCGGTTTCACCGTTCCCGTCATGGCCGATAACGGCCCGGCCGACATCACTCTGCAGGCCACCATTGATGCGGCTCCGAAACCGAAACCAGCCATTTTCCCGCACAAAAAACATCAGGATGCCGGCCTTGCCTGTGGTGAGTGCCATCACGGCAAGGGTGCGGACGGTAAGAAGACCGATTACACCGACGGCATGAAGATTGAGAAATGCGAGTCCTGCCACAACAAGGCAGCCGGTCTGCCGAAAGAAGTCGCTACCTTCAAGGATGCGGCCCACAAAAATTGCAAAGGCTGTCATCAGACAATGGGCAAAGGCCCGACCAAGTGCGCCGAATGTCACAAATAAGTCTG
>JBMONN010000008.1:0-29138 GCA_049323935.1 Thermodesulfobacteriota bacterium | reverse complement strand
GAATCCCGCCAGGGGAATCGTGTTGCTTCCCCTGGTGGGTTGATTGGTATGCTTATGTGAGATGTTGTTGTCTGATCCCTTCCAGGACCTGTTCCTCGAAATTTTCTTCCTCCCAGCTGATCAGCCACGCCTCCTGGAGTTGACTGTTGCCGAAGGAAAAGAGCTTCTCCGGATGCAGGATCTCGTCCCACAGCCAGTCCCGCCACGCGGGTTTCAATGGCATGGTGGTGCTGCCATCCAGCCGTAGAAAGGCCCGTTCCTTGACCATGGCCAGATCCGGACCGAAAACGACCGCGGACATGCCCGCCTCGGAAGATGGGCCGGTTCTGCCCGGGAAATGCTCGGCGCTGATCATGATTTTGTTGACGATATCGCCGATCTTCTTGGCGCGGATGGCATGGACGGTGCCGTTTGACCGGCAGAGTTCGAACATTGCCTTGCCGGCGTCGGCAACCCGGCACAGGCCACCGCTGATAAAATGGGCCGAGGCCGCCTGGACGTGAGCCGGGCTGCCGATCAGGCTGAAAAGGAAGGATTGGGCTGTCTCACCGGCAAATCGCGCGATAAGCGCATCGCAATAGGTGATAAAGCCGTTGCTTTGGATTGTGAGATAGTCTTTCATGGTGTCTCTCCTTTGATTACAAGGGGAGACACCCCAGGCGGGGAAAGCTCCCCCGCATGGGTTTGATTGAAAAAATTGTTATCGGTTATTGGATGGTCATCATTTCCGCCCGCATCATGTCAATGGCTTTGACCGTGGGCAGATACTGGTCCCGTGTGGTTATGATGGCCTCGCCCTTGGCGTTTTCGCTTACGCTCTGCACCTTCTCCGTTTTGCGCACCACGCCCTTGATAACCAGGCGGCTGCCGTTCATCTCGATCTCGCCGTTCATGTACCCGCCAGCCAGCATGAGAGCCAGATGGCCGTTCTTGAGCGGGGCCAGGGGACGGATCGAGTTGCACCGTCCGGGCACCAGGTCCTTGCCGAGGAGATCGCTCAGCAGGCCAGATTTGCGGACCAGCGGGATGACCTCCAGCGGGTCGATGCGCGTTGACTTGAAGGTTAGCATGGGGCTTTTCGGGGCGGGGATGATCACCCGCGCCGAACAGGCCGCAAGCTGGGGCGTGATAGTGAAAAATTCTTCCGGTTCCCAGCTGCTGAGCCGAGCCAGACTGCGCTCTGTTTCGGCGGACTGTCCTTTGTTGACCAGTAACCGCTTGCGGCCCAGAACCACGCATTGTTTGAAGACCTGAAACTCCTCCTCGGGGAAGGCGAACACCTGCAGCATCTCGAAATGCCGCGCCAGAACAGCGGCGCAGAATCTCAAGATCGTGTACGGAATGACCAGCACGAGCCAGCCGTCCCGCTGCAGGGTTTCCTGGTAGCGCTTCAGAAACCGCGCTTCCAGACGTTCCGCCTTGCTGTCCGGAGCCATTTCATAATCATAGGGCGGATTTAGAAAGAGCAGCCCGAAGGAGGCCATGGATATCCGCATCTCCACCAGGGCGTCGCCCCAGAGCAGACGGGATATTCTGGTCCGTGCCTCGATTGCCCGCTGATGGTCGAGTTCGACCCCGTAAGTTATGGCGTTGGTCCCCGCTGCCAGTTTTGCCAGGGTTTTCCCCTCGCCGCAGCACGGGTCGAGTAGTCTGGCATCCTTATCGATATCGAGTAATTGTTTAAGCTTGCCGCACACACTCTCCGGTGTGGGATAAAAGCCGGCCTTTGCCTGTGAGCCAAGTCTTGCCATGGTTATTCACCTCTTTTTCTGATTGTGGTGAGCGATTGCCGCCAATTCGGGCTGATACTGCCCATGATTTCCACTGCATCATTTCTTCCTCTGTCGGGGAGGAACAGCAGATTTTTGAGGGCCTCGAAAAGCAGAGGGGCGGCCTGGATGAGGCGGACATTGCCTGCGTCCCGCCGCTCCACGATCAGATCGCGCCGGTCGCCCTCTTCATCAGATATGTCGTAGCCATCAGGTCCCCATGTTTGTTGCTCGTGGCGGGCCTCTTTGACGATGTAAGCTCCTTCCGTGTCCGGGTGAGACTCCACCGTCCAGGGGCCGGGGGTGATTTCGAATGCGATATTTTCATTTAACTGGTCATTTTTCATAACGGTCTCCTTGCGAAAAGCCGGGGAAACCGTCCCTGCCGGGAACTGGTTTCCCCGGTGGGATTATGGTTTATATTGTAAATCTGCGCTTGATCAGTGTCGGTCTCAGAACGGCACGTCATCGGAAAATGGCGGTTCCTGGCCGTCTTTCGGTGGGGCTGGAACACTATCCGTCTTGTCGCCGCCGCCGAGCATTTTCATCTCACGGGCGATGATTTCCGTGGTGAACCTGGCGTTGCCGTCGCTGTCTTCCCATTTTCTGGTCTGCAGGCGGCCTTCGAGATACACCCTGGAACCCTTGGCAAGATACTCGCCGCAGATTTCCGCCAGGCGGCCGAAGGCCACAATCCGGTGCCATTCCGTGGCTTCCTGCTGATTGCCCTCCGAATCTCTCCACCGTTCAGTGGTCGCAACCCTGAAATTGGCGACAGCCACCTGGTTTTTGGTATAACGGGTTTCCACATCAGCGCCTAAATTGCCGATCAGCATGGTCTTGTTCAACATGGTATTTCTCCTGTAATTTGTGCCAGGGATGAATTCCCCACTATTGGGGAGTGTTTTCTCCCCGGCAGGGTCGATGGTCGTAAAAAGAAGGATTATGCCGCCTTCTTGATTTCCAGAAAGAAATAGGAGCTGGTCTCCTGAAAGTCAGTCAGGGACTGGCCATAGTCCTTGAGGAAATCAGCGAGACGATTCGTGTCCAGTGTCTTTCTGGTGCGGGTTGCTTTCTGCAGCAGTCTGCCATGGGCCTTGATCGGTCCCCGGGCTGAAACAATAGCCAGGAGATCCCTTTTACGAATGTCGATGTCCGTCTCCAGATTCTTTTGTTGTTTCTGCAGTTCGGTGAGGATCTCGACACTCTCGGTGAGTTCCCGGACTTCTTCAGCCTCGAATTTCGGGCAATCGGCCACAAAGGGGCAATAGCCGCACAAGGGGCTGACTTCCATGGCCGGGATTGCTGATGAGTCTGTCATGACATGCTGGTAGTCGTTCCAGATGGTGCACGCCCGCTCGATCAAACCATCAAAAATGGTTGCCTGCGGCGTGTAGTCGTTGAACAGCGCCATGCCTGACGATCCGAAGTTGACCGCGAGTATTGCGCCTTTTTCCACGGTAAAGTCAGGATAAGCCGCGGCCAGGAGTCCCATCTGCAGATAGAGCTGACTTTCCCAGGAGCCATATGGTTCCGTCGGGATAGTTTCCGGTGATTTCACTTCCAGAACGGCCATGGTTTTCCTGACCTTGGAAGTAAAGACAAAATCGATGTGGGCCGTGACCGGGATATCGCCGGCATAATGGACTTCCACCTGCCGCTCGAAATTGGTGAATCCGGCGGCGGTGAATGCTGCAGCGACAATTTCCTCAGCCATGTGGCCGCGCCGGAAACGAAGCAGGGTCACCAGATCGGCCTGCGGGGGATTGATTTTCGAAAGGATTGTTTTGCGTGGACACGCCCCGATCTCGGATACGCCGAGATAGGTGGCACGGTCGCCAAGCGTTTCCTCGGTGTGCTGAATGGCCAGCTGCTGAAGAGCGGCCTGCAGGGTGATCATGAACTGGTCTGACATGGTATCCTCCTTCTGTGATGATTGATGGGGAGAATACACGTATTCCCGCCAGGGGAATGGTGTTCACTCCCTCTGGTTATTGTGTGGTTGGGTGTTTTTGGCTATGCAGCTTTCATCCAGACTTTTTCGGATTTATCCCACTGGAAACCGGCGGCCTTGAGCAGTTCCTTCTTGTCGAACAGCCTGTCGCCGATGGCGACGATGACACCTTGACGGTCTTCAAAGGTGACGCCGGCAATCTTGGGCATGGCCGAAAGTTTACTGCTCTTGTCCGCAGTTTGTTTGTCCGCTTGATTCTTGCCAGACTGGGTTTTCGGGGAATTCGCCTGATAGACTTTGATCAGCAGACCCTTGTAGGAGTCGCTGCCGATGGAGAGAAGCGACATGCATTTCTGGATGGCATCGGTGATCGCGCCCTTCTGGGCATCGCCGACATTGCCTTTGACAATCTGCATCTGGCCTTTCTGCGACCCTTTGCAGAACCATTCACCGTCGATCTTGAGATAGAGTTTCACCTCGGCAACCGCCTGGCTGTCGAAGATCTCTTCTTTGGTCAATTCGTATTTCCAGTTCTCCGGGCCAAGAAACTCGTTGACGCTGTCAAAGACGTACTGTGGCCGGTAGCCATATTTCACCTGGCCGATAACCTTGCCATCCTTGCCCGCCATTTTGATTTCCTGAACCGCCTCAATACCGAAAGACCGTAATCTTTCGTTGATCAAATCGATCTTTTCCTTGAGTGTAGCTGACATTGTTGTTTTCTCCTGTTTGCTGTGGAAGGGAAACAACAACGCGCCCTTGCGGGGAGCAGAAAGTTGTTTCGCTCCCGATTGATGGGGTAGATGGTGATTTTCTGTGAAAAATATGAAACGACTGCCGAACCTGGAAGTTCACATTGCCGTGCAAAAAGAACACTGCGGGTGATTCAACTTAGGAACGTCGACGCAAATAAAAGATGGGGGGAAATGGATAAAAGATGAGGCAGCCACGCAGGATTATAATGGAGCAAGCAGGTTCGCATCCGCGATTAAACCTGGACGCACCAATATCTACGAGGCCGTGGTACCTGGAATTCAAGAACACAGAAAATGTGTTCAGCTAAACCCTTGGAAGGGATATCTCATTGTGAAATGAGCCGGAATAATGACCTTATTCTTATGCGTTCCGGCGAAAAAGGCAAGGGGAAAATTCCAATGTTGAAAATCTGACTGTTTGAAATCCGGTAAGTCTATGATCGGCTTTCCAAAACCATCGCCAATGTACTACCACAGTCATCCCCACACCTTCGAGCACGACCATGAGCATACCCACATCATGGCGACGGTTCCGCCCATGCCGATAAGCATGAACTGAATGGTTCCACCCCGCATCAACATGACCATGCGGACCATGACAAAGAAGCCCAAGATCACAAGCACTCGTGAACCATTCCACTCACCCTGTTACCGGCTCTAATTAAGAGTTCGGAGAGTAACATGGGGCTGGAAGAAGAACTGAGAATCAAGACCTGTGTTGGTCGGCCTCACAGAACGTCAGATTTTTTGCAAAAGTTCGGAAGAGATAACCCAAAGAATTTTACGCCCCCGCAAAACAGGTAGGCCCAGGAAAAACTAGAATTATGCCCGTTAATAATGATATTTCGATATTTTTCTGGAGGATTGACAAAATGAACAAAATGGCGCCATGCTCACAGAACCTGCCGCAGGGCCGGATCAAGGGCTGAGGTGGGAATGAAAGGCTGGACTCGATGCGCTGAGCCTGGTGGCACCAACTCCAGCACCGCCCTCAGATCTTCATCTGTAAGCAGCGGCCGGACATGGGTGGTACGAAAGTGGTGAGGAACACCGCTGCCGGCAATAAGGGCGATAGCGCTTCTGATATTCTCGGCAGCGCCGGCCTTGCCGGCCAGGAGCTCATAGCGCGCCAGGGGGGCCTTGATATCCATGGCGATAAAATCAACCAGCTGCCCCTCAATAAGATCGTGGATTACCTGGGGACGGCTGCCGTTGGTATCAAGCTTGACGGCAAAGCCCATCTCCTTGAGGTGCCGGCAGAACCCTGGAAGGGCCTCTTGCAGGGTGGGCTCACCGCCGCTGACTACAACACCGCCCAATAAGCCCTGGCGCGTCTCCAGAAAGGCAAAAAAATCGCGACTGCTCAACAGCTCCGCCGCAGGCCGCTGGCCAAGGAGCGTGCCGTTATGACAGAAAGGGCAGCGGAAATTACAGCCCTGGCTGAAAACAATGGCAGCTGGCCGACCGGGAAAATCACTGGCGGTAAAGGGTTCAAAACCTCCAAGACGCATACTCCCCCCTTACACAGTAAACCTGCTGCGCAGGACAAACTCGGCTTTCTTGCCCTCGTTCCACTGGCTCACCGGCCGCAGGTAGCCCACCACCCGCGAATATATCTCGGTTGGCCTCTGGCACTGAGGACAGATTTCCGGCTCACCTTGGAGATATCCATGCTCTGGGCAGATGGCAAAGGAGGGGGAGACGGTGAAATAGGGCAGTCTATAGCGAGAACAAACCGTGCGGACAAAGGCCTTGACCGCGCCAGGATCCGGTGCCGCTTCGCCGAGATAGGCATGGAGCACCGTGCCGCCGGTGTAACGGGCCTGCAGGTCGTCCTGCAGATCAAGAACCTCAAAGACATCCTTGGAATAATTCACCGGCAACTGGGTTGAGTTTGAGTAGATTGGGGTCGCCTTCGCATCCGGGCAGACAAGACAGGTCCTCATCTCGGGAAAACGCTTGCCATCCAGGAGAGCCAGGCGGAAACCGGTGCCTTCGGCCGGGGTGGCCTCCAGATTATACTGATGACCACTCTCTTCCTGAAACTCAGCAAGACGAAGGCGCATATGGTCAAGAACCTTGACGGCAAAACTGCGCCCGGCATCGGTGCCGATATCTACCCCCAGAAGGTTGAGACAGGCCTCGTTGGTGCCGATCAGGCCGATGGTTGAGAAATGGTTGTCCCAGAAACGGCCAAACCGCTCCCTGACCTGGCGCAGATAGAAACGGGTGTAGGGATAGAGGCCTTTGTCGGTGAGATTCTCCAGAACCTTGCGTTTAGTTTCCAGGCTGGCCCGGGCAAGCTCCATCAGGGCATCAAGACGCTGGAAAAAATCGGCCTCGCCAGCGGCCTGAAAACCAAGGGCCGCCATATTGATGGTCACCACACCGATGGAGCCGGTGAGGGGGTTGGCGCCAAAGAGACCGCCCCCCCTTTTTTGCAGCTGCCTGGTGTCAAGACGCAGACGGCAGCACATGGAGCGGGCGTCATCCGGGCTCAGATCGGAATTAACGAAATTGGCGAAATAGGGGATGCCGTAACGGGCTGTCACCTCCCAGAGCTTGGCAAGGCCTTCAGCATCCCAGTCGAAATCAGCGGTGATATTATAGGTGGGGATGGGAAAGGTAAAGACACGACCCTTGGCATCGCCCTCACTCATTACCTCCAGGAAGGCAACATTGAAAATATCCATCTCTGCCTGATAATCGCCATACACCTGGCCCTGCTCCTCGCCACCTATGAGTACCGGCTGATCGCGATAGGCCGCCGGCGCCTGCAGATCCATGGTCAGGTTGGTAAAAGGGGTCTGGAAGCCAACCCTGGTGGGAACGTTGAGGTTGAAGATAAACTCTTGGAGGGCCTGCTTAACCTCCCGAAAGTTGAGGTTGTCATATCTGATGTAGGGGGCCAGCAGGGTATCAAAGCTGGAAAAGGCCTGGGCCCCGGCCGCCTCACCCTGCAGGGTGTAAAAAAAATTGACTACCTGGCCCAAGGCACTTCTGAAATGACGGGCCGGGGCTGATTCCGCCTTGCCAGGCGCACCTGTGAAACCGGTGCGCAGGAGGTCCTGGAGATCCCAACCCACACAATAGACAGAGAGCAAACCCAGGTCGTGGATGTGGAGGTCGCCCTCCTCATGAGCCCGGCGCACCTCAGGACTGTAAATCTTGTTAAGCCAGTACGTCTTGCTCACAGAGCTTGCGATGTAGTTATTGAGGCCCTGGAGGGAGTAGGCCATATTGGAGTTTTCCTGAACCTGCCAGTCCAGGCGCTGGAGATAGTTGTCAATCATATCGACATCGGCCTTGGCCACCATCTCGCGAATGCGGGCATGCTGATCGCGGTAGATGATATAGGCCTTAGCCGTCTTCTTATAGGGAGAGGAGAGCAGCACCTCCTCCACCAGGTCCTGGATATCCTCTACGTTGGGGGGCTCAGGCCCAAAGAGATTCTGGGCCAGGGTCAAGACACGAATCATGAGGCGCCGGGCCTCAGGCTCCTCAAATTCGCCGCTGGCCCTGCCAGCCTTTAGGATGGCCTTGCTGATCTTCGTGGCCTCAAAGGGTACCAGGCGTTGATCACGTTTTTTTATAGAGGCAAACAGGACTTCAGAGACGACTACAGATGACAGGGGCATCACTCTCTCCTTTCCACGCGGGATGTGAGTTATAAAAGTGGGTGGCCCATGGAATTTTCAACCATGGCATCGGCAGGTCTTCGGACTCCCAGGCACTGACTAAAATCCTACTGACCACGGCTTCCCAGTCATTGACCAGTGCATGATGTGGTGTTCGTTCCTGATTACCGCTGCGGGACAGTTCCGGACTTGCACCGGATTCCCTCTTGCCTCACCCCCCCCGGAAAACCAGGGCGGCGAACCGACAAAAACACTATATGTGGTATGGCAACAAAAAGTCAATACAAAATACGGACACTGTTGGCCATTTCGTTGGCTGATAATGGGGGGGGGGAATTGGGAATTACCTATTGCAGTTGTCATGGCGCTTCTGAAAAGCAGGGAATCGACATAGTCGAGCGTCTCAGAAAACGGAAGTTATAGCACGTTAGAGTTGACGTATGGCTTGCTTGGATGGCAGGTTCTCATCTGACGATGTGCCAACCACCTGAAATATAAGAGATATATTTCCCATAGCGGGCTCCGCGATCCGTTTTCTGAGACTACCATAAGCTGAAATGTTGAAGGTTGCCTCCCTGTTTCCGCCCCCGCCGCAACAATCACACTTTTTTTATTTTCGTGCTACATAATCCTTGAAAAATATTCCCGCCTATTATAGTGTTACTGTTCTATTTTTCGTGTTACCCATAACAACTCGTTTATTTGGAATATTTTCGTTTTCGCTTTTCTGTTCCGCCCGATCGTGCAGCGATTTCTCACAAGCGACGTAATTGAGAACATGAGGAAGGCCGGCACATTGACCGGCTGCAGGAGATGCCTGCCCGGCACAGCAACAGGCTGGTGGTGGTCAAGACAGACGGCCGACGCCGAGCGGCTCAGCCGGGCAACGGAAAAGGATTTCTGATGGCGGTCATTACCTGGGAATCGTCATTCTTGAACGGTAAAACCACTACAGGAGATTTGAATCATGGAATGGCTTCAGGCTGCCGTCGACTACGGCATCATTGGCTTGCTCATCGTGCTCTCGGCTGTTGCCGTGGCCGTGGGCATCGAGCGGTACCGGTATCTGAAGGAATGCGACGCCGGGGCATTCAAGAACAAGAAAGATCTGGAGCTGGCGCTCACCAGGAAGATGCACTTCATCGCCACCATCGGCAGCAACGCCCCCTATATCGGGCTGCTTGGCACCGTGCTCGGCATCATGCAAACCTTTTATGTCATGGGCCGGGACGGCATGATGGACACCGGCAAGATCATGACCGGGCTCGCCCTGGCGTTGAAAGCAACCGCCGTGGGGCTCCTTGTCGCCATCCCGGCCATCACCATGTACAACCTCCTCATGCGCAAGGCCAGGGAAATCATGCTGGAGTGGGAGAGCCGTCATGGAGGATAAGACCTTCGACACCATCAACGTTATCCCCTTTATCGACATCATGCTGGTGCTGCTGGTCATCGTGCTCACCACCTCGACCTTCATCGCCCGGGGCGTGATCCCGGTGGATCTGCCCCGGGCCGGCGCCGGGGAAACCGAGACCATCAAGAGTCAGACCATAGACATCGATCGGAACGGCAGGATTTTTTTTAACGCCAAAGAGGTGGAAATCGCCGGATTGGTCTTCAGCCTGGCTGAGCTGCCCAGGGAGATGCCGATCCTGATCCGCGCCGACCGGACACTGCCGCTTCAAGGCTTTGTCGAGGTGATGGAGGCGATCAAGAACGCCGGATTCCGGCGGGTCAGTCTGCAGACCGAGGAACGGCCATGACCAGACAGGCCGAGGCCAATCTCATCTCCCTTCTGCTCCATGGGATTTTCATGGCGTCAGTTTTCGCCATGCCCCATCCGAGGATGGCGGAGAAGCCAGCCCTGGAACTCGATTTCTGCTTTGCGGCGCCGCCGCCCGCGGTTTCAGCACCTGCTGAACCGATGGCGGCCCTAACCTCCACGCCTGAAGAAAAGCCGCTCCCCCGGCCAACGCCGCCGCCGGTAGTGGAAAAACCAAAACCGGTCAAGCCTCCGGCCCGGTCATTGGTAAAAAAGACCATAGTCACCCAGCCGGATCTTCCCGAGGAAAAGCCACTGGTGCATGACAAACTGCAGACTGTGGCCCCTCTTCTCGCCGCGAACGGACCGGCGGACGAAGAGGCGCCTCCGGCAAGCGCAGCAGCAGCGGCCCCAGGGCCGCCGACACCACCCGCCGACGCCAAAGCAGCCGGCCCTCCCGGCCCAACGGCCATTCAGGCAGCGCCAGCCCCCCTGCGCGATGTCCCCTTTGGACAAGACTCGGGCCCGGCGTTCGCCAAACGCGTTCCCCCAGAATACCCGCGGCAGGCGAGGCGCATGGGACGGCAGGGCAAGGTGGTGCTCCGCCTCACCATCGACGAGCGGGGAAGTCTCGCCGAAGCGAATATTGTGGAGAGCGGCGGCCCGGCGTTCGACGAGGCCTCGCTCAACGCGGTCCGGGCATCGAGCTATCGCCCGGCCATGGTGCATGATACCCCGGTTGCCAGCTCCGCCCTCCTCACCATCCAGTTTCAACTGGTTGCGAACAAGGATGAGGGATGATGGCTGCGCTGAATATCAAGACATGGCATGGCCAGATTTTTAATCGTTTGAGTATTTAAACATTACATCGCCAAAAAAAAGGAGAGAAAGGAAATGAAACTGAGGAGAAAGGAAAGATGGCTGCTGGCCGGGCTGGCCGCCACCGGGGTGGTCATGCCGCTGACCGTGCAGGCGGGTGATGATGTGGTGCTCGACACCATCACGGTCAAGGGCGAGGCGATTTCTGCGGCAAGTGAGCCCATCACCGTCAATGTCATCGACGCAACGGCCATTGACGAACTCAAACTGCTGCGTCCGGAACAGTTACTGGAACTTGTGCCGGGCATCGAGATCCACAATTACAACCAGGGTGGCGTTGCCAATGAATTTGAGATGCGTGGTTACAGTAACTGCGGCCATGGCGGAGATGCCGCCATCGCCATCGACGGTATACCTCTCAATGAAGGACAATCCCACGCCGATGGCTATGCGGACATGAATGTCATTATTCCGCTGGAAATTGACCATGTCGATGTCTTTAAAGGCCCCTCTTCCCCATTGTTCGGCAACTTCGCCAGGGGCGGGGCCATCTCCTTCAACACAAGAAAGAGCGGAGAATACAATATATTCCAGGCTATCGGCGGCTCCTATGACACCTATGATCTCCAGTCCGTCTTCGGCCATGCCATAACCGACACCATCCATAATAACACCGCCCTGCAGTTTGCCACAACCGACGGCTACCAGGATAACTCATCGTGGCAGCGTGGCAATTTCAGCACCCGTTTCGGCTGGCAGACCACGCCCAGGCTCGACACCGCCGTTTCCATGCGGGTGCACCGCTCCGAGTGGGATGCGCCGGGCTATATCCCCGAATACCAGTTCGACGACGAGGACGCCTCCCGCCACCAGGCGATCAATGCCGAGGATGACGGCGGCGACAAGACCTTCACCACCCAGCGGCTCGACCTGGGCTATGATCTGACCAGCACCAGCCGTCTGCTTGCCTGGACCTATGCGACACAGCAGGATTTCACCCGTTTTCAAAAGATGGGTATTGCCGCGGGAGGCCAAAAGGAAAAACATAATGACCGTTCTGTTTATGGCGCCGGGACGAGCTATAATTATGAAGGGGAATACGCTGGCAAGGATGTGAACGGCGTTGCCGGCATCGAGTATTTTCATGAAGATACTGACACACTTGACTATAATACCGCAAACCGGGTCCGTACTTCGCAGATCACTGATCGTAATTTCGTTATCGATACCTTGTCTCTTTTCGGCCAGGCCGATTACGCCCTTCATCCTCTTTTCAAACCCTGGCTTGGTTTTCGTTACGACACTTTCGGTGGTGACTATACCAACAATGACCCTGGCTCCACGCCTTTCTCCAATGGGATGAACGATTATTCGCATCTGAGTCCCAAAGTCGGTTTCCACAGTGAACTGCTCAAGACCCTGGACTTCCGGGCAAGCTTTACCCAGGGCTTTGCCCTGCCGGCGGACGCGGACAAATACAACAGCGCCATCGGCAGTGAGCCCCAGACCATCAATCAGTATGAAGCAGGCCTCAACTTTACACCCTCCCGGATGTTTACCGGTGACCTGGCGGTCTTCCGCATTGATAACTTAGATGAAAGCCAGGAGACCTGGTCTGGTTCCGGCATCTATGAGGCACTTGGCGAAACCCGGCGCGAAGGCCTGGAACTCTCTGCGGTGGTCAGGCCATGGGTTGCTGGCTTTGAGGTGTTCGGTGATCTTACAGTCACAGATACGGAAGTCATAAAAAATAACGACCCCGCACTGGTGGGGAAGGAGGTTAAAGGGGTGCCGGATTACACCTCCAACCTGGGAGTAAGTTATCTGGCCGAATCCGGAGTCAACACCCAGATTAAATGGCAACATGTGGGCAGCTACTATACCGAAAGCACAAACCTCCACAGCTATGACGGTTACGATGTGACCGATTTCAGCATCAGCTATGGCGACAAGACAAAAAATGGCACAAAATGGCGGGCCGGGCTGGATATCGACAACCTCTTTGACGAACACTACAGCGAGGCCGTCATATTCTATAGCAGTTTGTGCCCCACCAATCTCTATGCAGTAAGCCCGCCCCGGACCTACTGGCTGCGGCTGACCCTGGAGATGTAGGTGAGTCATGCATAGCATTCGCTATCTTACCGGCGCGGTTCTCTGTCTGCTGCTGCTTGCCGCCCCTGGCTGCGGCAGGCAGCAGCAGGAATCCCACTCCATGCCCCCGGCGCTCACCCTGGCCGTGGGCGGCGAAAACCCGGAAGGTTATGACCCCACCCTGGGCTGGGGCAGTTACGGCAACTCGCTGTTCCACAGCACCCTGCTCAGGCGCGATGCGGACCTCAACATCGTGCCCGATCTGGCAACGGAGTGGAAATTGGCGGAGAACCGGCTGACCTGGACCGTCACCATCCGGCCGGATGTGGTCTTTTCCGACGGCTTGCCGCTTTCCGCCCGGGATGTGGCCTATACCTTCAATACGGCCGCCACGGCCGGAGGTGTGCTCGATCTCGCCAATCTTGACAGGGCGGAGGCGGTTGATGACATCACAGTACAGCTCCACCTCAGGCAGCCGGACATCACCTTTATCCACTATCTCGTCACCCTGGGCATCGTGCCGGAAAAACTGCACGGCCCGGGCTACGGCCGTAATCCCGTGGGCTCAGGGCCATACCGGCTGGTACGCTGGGATGAGGGCCAGCAGATGATTGTCGAGGCCAACCCCTATTACTATGGAGTGCAGCAGCCGGCCATCAAACGGCTCATCTTTCTCTTTAGCGGCGAGGACGCGGCACTGGCAGCAGCCAAAGCGGGAAGGATCGATGTGCTGGCCGTTCCCTCAAGTCTGGCCGCCCAGCTGATCCCCGGCATGAAGCTGCATGTGGTGAAAAGCGTGGACAACCGGGGGCTGATGTTCCCCTGCGTGCCGGATACCGGCGTTAAAACCCCGCGCGGACTGGTCATGGGCAACGATGTGACCGCCGATGTGGCCATCCGCCGGGCGGTCAACTTCGCCATCAACCGCCAGGCCCTGGTTGACGGGGTGCTGGAAGGCTTCGGCCGGCCGGCTTTCGGGGCGGTGGATGATCTGCCCTGGGACAACCCGACGATCCGCTTCAGGGACAATGATGCTGAAAAGGCCGGGTCCATTCTGGCAGAGGCCGGCTGGGTGGATCGCGATGGTGACGGGGTACGGGAAAAAGACGGCGTCAAGGCTGAGTTCACCATTGTTTACAATGCCACGGACAGTCTGCGCCAGGGGCTGGCCCTGGCCGTCGCCGACATGTTGAAACCGGTGGGCATCAAGGCCGTGCCCAGGGGGGAGAACTGGGATCGCATCAAAAACGAGCTGGTGCATAGCAATGTGGTGGTCTTCGGCTTCGGCGGCCACAGCCCGCTGGAGATGTACAAGCTCTATCACAGCCCGGGGGCCGAGCCGTCCTACTGGAACGGCGGCTTTTACACCAATGCCGTGGTGGACCGCTATCTTGACCAGGCCAGGGCGGCCGCCTCCTTTGCCGACTCCATCCCGCTGTGGCAGAAGGCCCAATGGGACGGGCGGACGGGATTGAGCATGGCAGGCGATGCCCCGTGGGCCTGGCTGGTCAACCTGGACCACACCTACTTCATCAACCAGTGCCTGGATGTGGGCAGATCGCAGATGGAACCCCACGGCCACGGCTGGCCCATCACCGCCAATATCAACGAGTGGCAGTGGACCTGCAAATGATATGCTTCTGCCGCTGACGAAATTCCTGTTCGCCAAGACCTTCCGGCTTGTCCTGCTCGTTGCCGCGGTGGCGGCCCTCTCCTTTGTATTGGTGAGCCGCTCACCCATTGACCCGGTGGACGCTTACGTGGGGGCGGCGGTCATGAAGATTTCGCCGGAGCAGCGGCAGATGATCATTGCCCGCTGGGGCCTTGACCGACCACCCCTGGAACGCTTCGGCAGATGGGCCGCGCAACTAGCCAAGGGGGATTTCGGCGTTTCCACCATTTTTAACGAACCGGTCACTGCCGTCATCGCCAAGCGCTTTGTCACCTCGTTGTGGCTCATGGCTCTGGCCTGGTGTTTTTCCGGCCTGCTGGGCTTTGCCCTGGGGCTCATTGCCGGAGCCCGGGAGGACAGCCTGGCGGACCGGCTGATCAGGCTCTATACTTATACCATGGCCTCCACGCCCACCTTCTGGGTCGGGATGATCCTGTTGATGGTATTCTCCGTTTACTTAGGCTGGACGCCGGTGTGCTGCGCCTGGCCGCCCGGCCTGAGCGCCGAACAGGCAACACTCTGGCAACGGCTGCATCATCTGCTGCTGCCGGCCGTAACCCTGTCCCTGATCGGCATCGCCCAGATCACTCTCCATACCCGGGAAAAGACTATCGAGGCCATGCGGAGTGATTACGCCGTCTTTGCCCGGGCCCAGGGGGAATCAACCGGCGGCATCGTCTGCCGGCGCGCCCTGCGTAATGTGGCATTGCCCGCCGTCACCATGCAGTTCGCCTCCCTGGGGGAACTGTTCGGCGGCGCCGTACTGGCCGAGCAGGTCTTCGCTTATCCCGGCCTGGGCCGGGCCACGGTGGAGGCAGGCATCCGGGGCGACATTCCCCTTCTTCTGGGGATTGTCCTCTTCAGTACGATATTTGTCTTTACCGGCAACTTCATGGCCGATTTCATCTATTATCTCGTGGACCCACGACTCAGGAAAACAGCAGGGGGCTATTTATGATGACCAATTTTTTGGTTCTGGACCGCAGAACACGCACCATGATGGTTATCCTCGGCTGTCTCGTTCTCTTCTCCGGAATTTTTCTCGGTGCCTGGCTGTATGGCGAGCAGGGTCAGGTGACCAATCTGCCCCTGCGAAAACTGCCTCCCGGCTGGGATCGGCCATTCGGGACAGACTGGCTGGGCAGGGACATGTTCGCCAGAACCCTTAAGGGGCTCCGCATCAGTCTGGAGATCGGTCTGGCCGCCGCTACCTGCTCCGCGTGTATCGCCCTGGTCTTCGGTCTGGCGGCCGCCACCATGGGCAGGATTGTTGACGTTGTGGTAACCTGGTTGTGCGATGTGGGAATGGCCACCCCGCATCTGGTTCTGCTCATCCTGATATCCTTTGCCTGCGGCGGCGGGGCCAAAGGGGTCATCATCGCTGTTGCCGCCTCGCATTGGCCTGCTCTCACCCGGGTTATCCGGGCCGAGGTTATGCAGCTCCGGACTTCCGATTACATCAAGCTTTCCCGCCGGCTGGGCAGAAATTCCGCCTGGATTGCGCGGCACCATCTGCTGCCCCATGTGGTGCCGCAGTTTCTGGTGGGGCTGCTGCTCCTTTTCCCTCATGCCATCCTGCATGCGGCCGGACTGACTTTCCTGGGTTTCGGCATGTCCCCGCACACACCGGAAATCGGAACACTGCTGGCAGAATCCATGCATTATCTCTCAACGGGAATGTGGTGGCTGGCCCTGGCTCCGGGGCTGATGCTTGTTCTTTCGGTCATGGCCTTTGACGTCCTCGGTAATAACGTCAGGGCACTGCTGGACCCAAAAACCCTGCGCGAATAGGAAACCATCCATGCTTGATATACAAGATCTTTCCATACGGTTTACCCGTTACACCTTCGGTCTCAAGAAAAAGGAGGTCTGTGTCGTCCAGAGTCTCGATCTGTCGATTGCGCCGGGACAAGTCATGGCCGTGATCGGCCAATCAGGGGCCGGGAAGAGCCTGCTGGCCCACGCCCTGCTGGGTATTCTGCCGCGCAACGCCCGGATCGAAGGGAAAGTATCCTTCAAGGGGCAGCCGCTGACCCCTGAACGGCTCGCAACCTTGAGAGGAAGCCAGATTGCGCTGATTCCCCAATCGGTCACCTCACTGAACCCGCTTCTGCGGGTAGGGGTACAGGTGGCCCGGGCTGCGCGGCTGAGCGGGATCAACCAAAAGGATGTGCCGGCCACTGTTCGCCGTGCTTTTGCCCGCTACCTTCTTCAAAAAGAGGTGGCGGCCTGGTTTCCATTTCAGCTTTCAGGGGGCATGGCACGCCGGGTGCTCACCGCCACCGCCACAGTGGGCATGGCGGACTTGATCCTGGCGGACGAACCCACCAGTGGTCTTGATCCGATCACAGCCAGGGAGGCCCTCGGCCATCTGCGCGAACTGGCAAACACCGGCAAGGCCGTACTGCTGATCACCCACGATATTGAAACAGCCCTGCAAGTCGCCGATATGGTAACGGTATTCTGTGCCGGTACCACCGTGGAAGTGGCCAGGGCGGATGATTTCAAAGGCCTTGGCCATCTTCGCCACCCCTATACCAGGGCTCTCTGGGCTGCCCTGCCTACCAACAGTTTTATCGGCACCATGAAGCCCATCGAAAGGACATCCGATACTGACGGCTGTCCTTTCCGTCTCTGCTGTAATGACCAGGATGCCGTCTGTAGCCAAAGCGTCCCCGAATTGAAGCATGCAGGGGAAGGATGGGTGAGGTGTCACCATGCTTGAGGCCAGAACCCTCGCGTACAGATATGGAAAGCAGCATTCCTGGCTATTTAACGATCTTGATCTGCGGATAACACCGGGGGAGATTGTCGGCCTTTCCGGCCCAAGCGGTCGGGGTAAATCCACCCTGGCAAAGCTGCTGGCCGGCTATCTGACCCCCGGTAGAGGAAGCGTGATGGTAGACGGACGGCACCTGCCCGGCTCGGGCCATTGCCCGGTCCAGCTCCTGTTCCAACACCCGGAACTGGCAGTCAACCCCCGCTGGAAGGCAGGGGATATTCTGGCAGAGGCCGGGCCGCCGGATGCCGTGCTGCTGCGTGACCTCGGCATTGAACCATCATGGCTTACCCGTTACCCACACGAACTTTCCGGCGGCGAACTGCAGCGCATCTGCCTGGTGCGGGCACTCGCGCCGCGCACCCGCTATCTTCTCTGCGATGAAATGACCTCCATGCTCGACGCCCTTACCCAGGCAAGCATCTGGCGGACTGTGCTGGATATCGCACGGAGCCGGGAGCTTGGCCTGCTCGTCATCAGCCACGACCAGGCGCTGCTCGGCAGATTGTGCCATCGGACTGTTTGTTATTTCCAAAGCGATCATCTTTCATCTGCTTGTTTCCTCGCCGCACAACCATCATTCATACACAAAGCGTTTCCCGTCAGGCTCTCTTCTCCTGCAGCCAGGACAGATACCGGGGCACTCCCTCCTCCACCGGCATGAATTCCGCCGTATAACCGGCCTCGCGCAGTCTGCTGATATCCGCTTGGGTAAAGCTCTGGTAGCTGCCTTGCAGATTCTCCGGAAAGGGAATGTAGTCGATTTCACCGCAGCCGTGATAGGCGATGACCGCACGCGCCACTTGGTTAAAGCTTTGGGCCAGGCCGGTGCCCACGTTGAAGATGCCTGACACGCCTGGATTATCAAGCAGCCACAATTTCACCGCCACGGTATCGTCAACATGGACGAAATCGCGCCGTTGTTCACCATCGCCGTAGCCGTCCGAGCCCTGGAACAGCCTGAGCCTGCCGCCCGCAAGCAACTGGTTGTGGAAGTGGAAGGCCACGCTGGCCATGGCGCCCTTATGCTGTTCGCGCGGACCGTAGACATTGAAATAGCGGAGCCCCGCCACCTGGCTGGTCAGGGAACCCCTGCAGCGGCGCACGTACTGGTCGAACTGGAACTTGGAAAAGGCATACATATTAATGGGGCATTCATAACGGCGTTCCTCCTTGAATACCCGGCCCATGCCATACACCGAGGCGGAGGAGGCATAGATGAACGGCACAACACGGGCCTGGCACCAATGCAGCAGTTCCTTGGAATATTCGTAGTTGTTGGCCATGATGAACTCGCCGTCCCACTCGGTGGTGGCCGAACAGGCGCCCTCATGCACCAGGGCCTCGACCTGTGCCCCCGGCTGCCAGCCGGTCCGCAGCCTAGCCAGAAAGTCGTGCCGGTCAAGGTAGTCCGCGATGTCGCAATCGGCCAGGTTTCTGAACTTTTGCCCTTGCTTGAGATCATCCACCACCAGGATTTCGGTGATGCCGCGCCGGTTAAGGGCCTTGACCATGTTGCTGCCAATAAAGCCGGCGCCGCCGGTAATAATGTACATGAATTGTCCTTATTGCTTCGAAAAACCGCTGGAGAAGTCTGCCCCGCCGGCTATGCCGCTTGTCCCTGAACAATCGAGCGAGGGAATGGGCCGGGGCACGCCACCTTCACGCCACGCATCAATCGTGATGATGGTAATGATGATGGCTGGCATCCGGACCGCCGATGGTGCTCAGGGCCTGCTCCAGAATGCCGTCAGTGGTCGCC
Organism: Thermodesulfobacteriota bacterium; assembly: GCA_049323935.1. Classification (GTDB taxonomy): domain Bacteria; phylum Desulfobacterota; class Desulfobulbia; order Desulfobulbales; family SURF-16; genus DB1. The sequence continues at coordinate 10,134 of JBMONN010000008.1, read as the reverse complement.
ATACTGCCAATCGCCTGATCGAGCAGCTCAGCCAGATCAGGATGTCCTTCCTCTCTGACTTGCTCGGCCCATTTGCGGAACTCTTCACCGTGCTGGTGATTGTGATCTACCCAATGCGGCAACAGCACCCTCAGTTTTTCCATGCTTGTTTTCTTTTCCATGAAATAAAATCCTCCTGTTTTCTGTTTGCCTGCTGCTTCCCGTCCTGAAAAGGTCTTATCAACCCTGGTCGCAGACGGCAAAACAGTCAAAACAGCCTTTTTATCCAATCTGCCGCTTCCCCGCCTTCCCCTTTTACTGGTCAAGCACCGCCCGTTTTCCGTCCAGATGCGAAACAACAGCCTTGGCGAGCTTCCGGTGATCTTCCTCCAACACCCAGTTGGCGCCATAATCAACCCTGCATTTATCCAAAAGGTATTCAATCATCGGCTTGGACCCTCTGACCGGCAGATTGGGGAAAAAAGTGGTAATGCCGCTTGCCACCATGCACTGCCCGGTAGCGACGATCTTCTCGCTGGTCCAGGAAGCCGAGGCCACGACCAGGGGCAGATCCGCGAAGTCATTCCCCAACCCCTCTTCGATCAAAGACGAGGCGATGGTCAGCAGGCGGTTGCTTTCCGTGCATTGCCCCAGCGACAAAACCGGATTGATCCCGAGTTCGCGGCAGGCGGCTGTCAGTAATGAGCCAGCCTTGGCCCACACGTCGTCTCCCTGCATCATTCCAGCCCGGGCCAGGGATTCAGAGACGCAGCCGCCGGCCATGACCAGAATATCGTGTGCAAGCAGTGCCTCGGCCAGGCCGAGATGTACGTCGCCATGGACTCGATGATTGTCGCAACCGATCAGAAAAACGATACCGCGCACGGCACCTGTTTTTATCTGCCGGGCAAGCCCCCTTGCGTCAATGGAGTCATGCCGGGGCATGGCTGTCTTCACGGCCTCGACCGCTTCGTCCATCTCTTTCTTCGCCCTTTTGGCAAAGGCGGCAATGCCCATCACAAGGATGGCCCTGGCGTTTTCCAGCCCCCCGGCACCTGTCAGTTCGAAATGCTCCGCCCCGGCCATCTTTATGGAATTACCGATGCAAACGATACGTGTGTGAAACAACCGGGCAGCATTGCAGGTTGCAGGCATGACGCACGAACCACCGACCACCAGGACATCGACGGCGCCGCTCTGCACCAGGCTTTCCTGTTCGCCGATGGCGCCGGAGATCAGATTGATTCCTCGGGCCCGTGAATTTCCCAGGGAGGATTTGACGCCGGGGTCGTCAAGCCCGTTAAGCAGCGCCTCCAAGGCCAGGGGACTCTGGCTGTAGATCAGGATGTTGATCTTGTCGTTTCGCAGGCACCCCTTCCTGGCGCTCGCCGGGGGCGGGGCGGGAAACATGATATCATTAAGCAGGCCGAAGACTCGGGAAGCGCCCCAGCCGTCGGCCAGTGCGCAACGGCTGGTCTGGCGGAGGATATTAACGTACTCCTGATCAACTCCCATATGGGTCCGGTGCATAAGTTCCACCACTTCCCGGTCAAGCCCCCGGGGGCTTACGCCCAATTCGCGCCAGATCCGGCGACGTTTTTCCGGGACAAACTTCAACAGCGCCAGCTCATCTTCCTGGTTACCGAACTCGGCCAGCAGTCTTTCACCCACAGCCTGGACCAGCTCATTTTTGTCCAGCCCCACGTGATCCAGTTCAAAAAACAGGGCCAGTTCAACAAGCCGCGCCTGGTCATGAATCATGAAGGGTGATTCTCCCCGGACCGTTGCCATTAACGCCCGGACCATCTCTCTGGCCTCCTCCACCTGCCTGGAAACACCGGCGCCAACGATTCTGGCGAAATTTCTGGCCGCTACCGTGTCGGCAATGGCCCCGCAGACCCCGATTAAATCCTGCACCCCATCAATGATCTGGCATGGGCCCATGTTACAGTTGCGGCAACAGGTCCCACCTGAACCGAACAAACACATGGACATTTCGCGGTCACTGATTCTGTCCACGGCATTACTAAATACGGGTGGGGACTGCCCATGGGAGGACTTCCTTGTCTTATTCATTGAATTGTTCATTCTTGATTCCTGTTGCATTTCCGTTAATGATACATGAACCAGGCGGGTTCCAGACCGGAACAGGTTTGACAGCATATTTGTCCTTCAATGTCCCAGGCATTCTGGACGAAAGACGATTTCCCGCATCGACAGCACCGGATAGTACTGTTATTCTCCGCAGTTTGCAGAAGAGGGCGGCAACGTATCTGGCGGATCCTGCAGAAGCTGTCCACCGGGCGTTTGAGAATTGACTCGACCAGCAGGTCAAGCCCGGTTCGATATATTTGCACCACCGCAGGATTATCCATGGCAAGATGCGGCTCCAGAGATCGCAACCCCTGCGACAGAACAATATGCTTTCGGATCAGGGTAAAATGAAGCGCCGTGCCGGAAACGGCGTGATAGAAGAGAAAATCCCATGGCCGCGGTGTTTCTGACACGGTGACCTGGCCGTAACTGCCATGTTCACGGGTCAGATAGGACAGGGCAAAGGCGGCATCACCTTCCGCGGCCGCTGCTATTCTCACTTCCCGCAGACCGTCGAAGAATTCATGCGCATACTTGCCTATCTGCCAGCCGATGGCGAGATCAGGGCTCAGATGCCCCATTCTCTGGGTCAAACCGTATAATTCAATTGGTACCAGCATAGCTTGTCTCCTCTGTTCAACCTGCTTTTCAAAAAAACAGCTCAACGGCCCCGGAGGACATGAGTATTCGGAATTGAAAAATTTAACACTTGATAACAGAATCAATTTGTTGTGGTGGTCATCTTTGATAAAATCGGAGGCTGCAGAATCATCTTTGCTGTCCTGTCGAGATCTTTTCCGCTAACCATTTTTCTTCCACAGAGGGCCGCCAAGGCACAGGCCGCTGTTTGCAGTTTGCTTCTCAATTTCAGGGGATCGTCTTCATCCGAACCGGGAAACGCCGCAAGCCGTTCTTGAATGTGCCCGGGAACCTGGACAGCTGGGAGCAACTTAATTGCCGCAGGTAGCAGCCCATAAGGATTTTCGCCTAACCATGACATCGGCGCAGAGTGGTCCTGCCTGTTTCTGCAACATGAATCCTTCGCGGAAGTTTCCGCTCTGTTGGCATACAGACCAAAACAGTCGAGCTCCCGAGGGGTCAAAACATGAGCCTCGGAATCGACGGAAGCAACAAGAAGAAATGAGCTTGGCCATTGATACGATTTCCCATGCCTTTCAACGTGCACCAGTCGTTCGCTGAAAGCGGTGAAGATCTTTTCCCGGAGATCAGCTCCGAGACGATTGATTTGCGGTACATAGAGTACGCCTTGGTCAACTGCTGTAAGCAAATCAGGACAGAAATCAGGACAATCCGGTACATGATCCGATTCTTCATGATCACCATAAAGATTTTCTGCTCGGCAATCCGCCGGAACGGTTACCAGTGGGCGAGGCTTTATTAAAAAATGACGACCACCAGCGCGATGGCCGGCGCCTCCTGTAAAACCACCCCGCCCTGGACGGCAACACCTCTTTTCAATCAAAGGGGGTAGCAGAGCTGCCAGACATTTGACCGCAGCTTCATTTGCCGTCTCTTCATGGCCGAAAAGAAGGACTCCGCCGATTTTTGGATCAACGGCGCATACCAGTAGGGCAAGGATTGCATTCTCGTCTGCCGAAAGACAATGTTCTGAGATGATGCTTATTGGTCCAGTGTTACTTTTCATAATTTATTCTGCTTATAATGTTACGATTATTTAAAAAGTAACACATAATAAAAATTAAAAATTCCTGCAATATAAAAGTGTTGTTCGAAAATGGTTAGCCACCCTCACATTTTTTATATGCCATCCCATTTTAAAAAAAGGCATAGAATGAGGCTGTTACAGTGCGGTCTGGCAAGGTCGCACTGCAAGGAGTACTATTGACATGAATTTTTTTTCATATTAAATGTCTTTCATAACTTACTGAGGAAGGATAAAAAATGCTGACAGGAAGAAACGGTAAATCGTGCCCGGAATTATTAAAGGCCCTTGCGGATCAAACCAGGCTTGCGGTGCTCCTGCAACTTATGCATGGGCCGCAATATGTGCAGGAATTGAATGCAGCGTTGGGGGTGGAGCAAACCTTGTTTTCCCACCATTTAAAGATCTTACGTCGGATGGGGCTCGTGATCGCGGAGCGATCCGGCAAGGGGGTCCTCTATCAACTGGCGCCCGGCGTAGCCTCTGAAAAGGGCGATGCCATCAACCTGGGTTGTTGTGAACTGAAGTTTTAACTGGAGATCAAATGCAATATAAACATGAATTTTTCGGGGAATTGATCGGCACCTTTATTCTGGTCTTTTTCGGTTGCGGCTCGGTTGCGGTAACGGTGCTTTTCTCTGCCCACGCCGGTCTTTTTCAGGTTGCGGCGGTTTGGGGTATGGGGGTGATGCTGGCCATTTACGCCACCCGTCATCTTTCCTGCGCGCATCTCAATCCAGCGGTGAGTGTGGCCATGGTGCTTGGTCGCAGGATGTCGGCCCGCAGGCTGCCGGTTTATGTCGGCGCTCAGTTCATTGGGGCCTTTCTGGCTGCCGCACTACTTTACGCCTTGTTTTCCGGCTCAATCCTTGCCTACGAAGCCGTGCATGGCATTGTTCGGGGAACCCCGCAATCGGTGCAAACCGCCATGATGTTCGGGGAATTTTATCCGAATCCCGGCGCCGGCAGCGCGGCGGTGGTCTCGTCTTGGAACGCCTTTGGCGCCGAGGCGGCCGGCACCTTTCTATTGGTGATCATGATTTTTGCCCTGACCGAGGGCTGCAATGTCGGCCGCCCCGATGACGCTCTGGCGCCGCTCTTTATCGGGATTACCGTGGCAGCGATAATCTGCGTGGTGGCGCCGCTTACCCAGGCAGGCCTTAACCCGGCCCGGGACCTTGGCCCCCGGCTCTTTGCCTGGCTTGCCGGCTGGGATCGCGCCGCCCTTCCGGATGACCAGTATGGCTTCATTACCATTTACGTGCTGGCGCCGCTGGTGGGCGGCTCCGCCGCGTCACTGCTTTTTGTCCGGTTTCTTGAACCGATGTTGTCCAAAAAAAATAATTGTTCATGTTGTGATTGAACTTTGAAAACAGAAGGAGAAGACATGTCCACTGACACCTGTAAAATAAAACAACTTCAGGAATATTACGGAAAGATCCTCACGGGAAACAAGGATCTTCAGGCAAATGCCTGTTGTTGCACCGATGGGAATCAGACCCCGTCCATAAGGGCCGCGCTCGCCAAGATCAACCCCGAGATCTGCGACAGGTTTTATGGCTGCGGCTCACCCCTGCCGCCGTTGCTGGACGGCAGTACCATCCTCGATCTGGGCTGCGGCTCCGGCCGGGACACCTTTCTTGCCGCCCGGCTTGTCGGTCCTGCCGGGTATGTGATCGGGGTGGATATGACCGAAGAACAGCTTGAGGTTGCCCGCTGCAATATTGATTCCCAGATGAAGACGTTTGGGTTTGCCAAACCAAACATTGATTTCAGGCAGGGGTATATCGAAGACCTCAAGGCCCTGGATATTGCCGACGGCTCCATTGACGTGGTGATCTCCAACTGCGTCATCAACCTATCGCCGGATAAAAAAAATGTTTTTTCAGAAATTTTCCGGGTCTTGAAACCGGGCGGGGAACTGTTCTTTACCGATGTCTTTGCCGGTCGCCGGGTCCCCGTCCGGTTTCAGGCCGATCCTGTCTTGCATGGAGAATGCCTGGCCGGCGCCATGTACCGGGAGGATTTCCGCAGGCTCCTGCGAGATTTGGGCTGCCTCGACTTTCGTCAGACCTGCAGCCGCAGGATAAACCTCAATAACCCGGAAATCGAAATGAAAATCGGCATGGTGGATTTTTATTCCGTTACGATCCGGGCCTTTAAACTCAAAAGCCTGGAAGACATCTGTGAAGACTATGGCCAGACAGCAACCTACCACGGCACCATAGCCGACTTTCCCCATTTCTTTGACCTGGACGACCACCATCGCCTCATCACCGGCAAACCCATGCTGGTCTGCGGCAACACCGCCTCAATGCTTGCGGAGACCCGCTACGCGTCTCACTTCACCATAACCGGAGATCGCTCCACCCATTTCGGCGCTTTTGACTGCGCTCCCGCCGCCAGCAAGAACGAAAATGAGGAAGACCGCGGTGGGGCTTGTTGCTGACCAGAAGAGAACAAGCTGCACGACCTATTTTTGAGATTAATCCCGGATTTTTGATTTCCCTGGAGAATGAATTATTTTCCCCTTGATGCGCGGAGGTCTTCCAAGGAAACGGCAATTCGCTGGAATCTCTCGCAATAGTCAAAATATATATGGTATCTCCGGTGCTTTGGTTTCTTCCACAGAAGCCTGTTTGAGAACTGGGATGGAGTCCTTGTTTTTCTTTTCCAGCTCAAAAACGCCTCTTACCCTGACCCAGGTGTTGTCGGGAAATTCCGACTGGCCCGATTCCAGAATTATCAGCGCAAGAGGGATGGCGTCAGCCGCGCAACAGTTAATCATAAAACGAAACACAACCATTGCCTTCTCCCCGAAGTCTTTTTGAACCTTCCTGTTTTTGGTAAACATTCCGATTACGGAAATTACCCTGCCTTTGTATTTTTTGGGGTTCATGTAAATATCGAGCATCGATACCTCTTCCTGTGGGGCTGCCGGTGCGGAGAGGACTTTCTCTTCCGCTCCCGTATCGACATCGGCTCCCATGGTAGTTGACTGCTCCAAGCCAGGAGCCTCACCGGTGCCCGGTGAAACAGCGGTCGGTGTGTTCATGGCTACTGAAGGCAAGCCGAGGGAACGATTCTGGAAGGCATTGGAATCAAGTCCTTGTTTTCCGGAGTTGAGCATATAGGCGAGGGGCAGGATGAGAATACAGCCGCGGACCATCTCCAGCATACCAAGCGGGCGTGACTTCGCAACAAGACTGCCGCTGAGCAGAAAACACGCCAGGGTTACTATGCCAAGGCCAAGCAGGATGCCGAATTCAGACCGCAGGAAAATAGTGTACCGTTGATTAAGAAGAAGGAAAACAAGCGCAATAATCCAGAGCAGGAACACGACGGTTCGCCACCACTCTTGCCGTATCGTAAAAAAGGAGTTCATGGCAGGGCACCTCCCATTACCAATTCCAGTAAGAGCGCCACGGCAAGGACCGCTACCAGGATAAATACCGACAGCACCGCGATGGTCCGTTTGCGGAAGAGGCTTTGATACATGAGCAGGAGCTTCAGGTCGAACATGGGGCCGGTCAGCAAAAAGGCCATCTGGGCCGATAACGGCATCAGGCCCCGGAATGAAGCGGCGATAAAGGCGTCGGCCTCGGAACAAAGATTCAAGAGAATGGCGAGCGCCATCATGAGTATTGAGGGGAGACCGAAGTATCCGGCAAAGCCTAAAAAAAATTTTCGGTCAATGTATGTCTGGGCCAAGGCCGCGATGAAAGCGCCGATGACCAGAAAATGGCCCACTGACAAAAAATCGTCAGCCGCATGGCGGCAAGCGGCGGCAAGTTTTCCTCCCAGGGCTGCGTCCTCATGGTCATGGCCGCAGCCACAGGAAAATCCGTCGTTCTTCTCATGAAAAAAGGGAAGAGGGATAGCCCCCGCAAGGTTCGGGAACCGGACATCCCCCTCCGGCGGAGCGAGGAGGGATTGGCTGCAGTGACAAGAGGGGGTTTCCAACGGGCGCAAGTCGGCTCTGAAAGCCTGGTCGGCATGGAACAACCGGCTCATACCCAGACCGACGACCACGGCAATCAGATATCCCCCCCCCAAACGCAACAGCACAATCAGGCCGTCGAATTTATAGGCCAGCGCCGTGGAGGCAACCACGATTGGATTGACAATGGGACCGCCAAGGAGATAGGCGATGGCCGCCCCCGCCGGCAACCCCTTTCGGGTCAAGCGTCTTACCACCGGCACCACGGCGCACTCGCAGACCGGAAAGACAAGCCCCAGTCCGGCGGCGATAAAAACCGACAGCCAGGGACGCTTTTTCGGCAACAGGGCGGTCATCCGTTCACGGCTGATAAAGATTTCCACCAGCCCTCCGACCATGGAACCGAAGAGCATAAAGGGCAAGGCCTCGAGGATGATGCTGGTAAAGATGAGTGAAAGTGACTGGATACTCTGTTGACTGTGAGCTGCAAGGAGAAGGGTTCCGGCAACAATCAGGAAGGACAGTTCCAGCATCATACCAAAACGTGGAATGCCGGTCTTCCGTGCGGTGCCCATATTTTTTGTTGCGGTTAAACTCATGAAAAATGATCCTTTGAGAAAATATTGGCGATGAGGCTTACGACAAACCAGCCGAAGGAGAAAAGTATAACCGTGGCGCCGGTGGCGGTGCGGGCCCACGGCTGGGCCGAGACCAGGAGACCCGCCACGGCGGAGGTGACGCTGACCAAGAGAGCCCACCAGAACATGCCGCCGGCCGTGCGGGTCAGATTTCTTGCAGTTGCAGCCGGTACGATCAGCAGCGCGGTTACCAGCAGCACACCGACAGCCCATACCGAGAAGATCACCACCAGTGACAGGAGCGCCGCGTAAGTATACTGGTAGGCGGCGACCCGCAGCCGGTGCGCCTTGGCCAGGATCGGCGAGATGCCGATATAGAGCATGCGGTTGAACCCCCAGGCCTGAAATATCATGATGGCGACAAAGAGGAGAAGGAGCCAGCGGATTTCTCCGTCGCCGATGGTGAGGATATCACCATAGAGAAATCGCTGCATGTCTCTGGCAAGACTCGCGTCCCTGCTTACCACCGCCAAACCAAAGGCGATGAGGGCGGAGAAGAAGACACCGATCACCGTATCGGAAGAGAGTGCGCTTCGCCGCTGTACGGCAATGATGCCAAGGCCGATCAGGAGGCCGAAGGCCGGCATGGTGAGCCGGGGATTGAGCGAGGTGAGCATGCCGATGGCTACGCCGGTGAAGGCCGAGTGACTAATGGCGTCGGCAAAGAAGGCCATCCGGAAATTGACCACCTGTACCCCCATGGCGGCGGCCATGGGGGCCAGAAGCACCAGTCCTATCAGGGCTTGCTGCATGAAGCGAGCCTCCAGGCAGTCGCAAGGAATGAGCAGGGGAACAAGGTCATAGAGAACGGTCAGATCAATCACGACGCACCTCCCGGCAACAGCTGGCCGAACAATACGTGTCTCCGTCCGGCATGGCACGGGCATTCACTAACCCCATATGAAGCCCGAAAGTTGCCGTCAGGGTCTCGCCGGTCAGCACCTTGCGCGGCGGGCCTTCGGCCACCACCCGGCGGTTGAGGCAAATGACATGGGTGGCATGATGGGTGACCGTTGCCAGGTCATGGCTCACCATGAGCTGAGTAAACCCCCGGTCCCTGCGCAACCCGTCGAGCAATTCACAGAAGATCTGTTCGCCCTGGAAATCAACCCCGGCAGTGGGCTCATCCAGGACGAGCAGATCCGGTTCCTCCTGCAGGGCAAGGGCCAGGAGAACCCGCTGCATTTCGCCGCCGGAGAGCGCCCCCAGGAGGCGCGGTTCCAACTTATCGGCTTGCACAGCTGCCAGGAGTTCGCGCGCCCGCCCTCTACCGCCGCGGCAACCGAACCAGAATGGCAGGCGTTGCCGGCCCATGAGCATGAATTCCATCACTGTGAGCGGCATGCCGCGGTCAAAGGAAAAACGCTGCGGTACATAGCCGATTATGGGCCTTCCACCCCCATTCCCGAACCGGATTTTCCCACTGTAGGGAAACATTCCCAACAGTGCCAGGATCAGGGTTGTCTTGCCTGCCCCGTTTGGGCCGACAATGTTGGTCCAACTGCCACGAGGCACTGAAGCGTTGACCCGTTCGAGGATAGGGACGCCGCGGGCGGCCACCGTCACCTCTTCGAAGTGGACGGTGGTCTTCGATACATACGGACTGTCTTTCTGGTTCATTTGCTCCCCAGGCTCTTTGCAAGGATCTGCAGATTCTGCAGCATCACCGTCTCATAATAGTCAAGGGAAGCATTCTCCGGGCCGTTGGCCACCGGGTCCAGGGTGGCGGTGACAATCCCGGCCTCTCTGGCGATGGTCTGCCCGACCTTGGCGGGGTATTGCGGTTCGGTGAAGACCGC
>JBMONN010000007.1:0-163702 GCA_049323935.1 Thermodesulfobacteriota bacterium | reverse complement strand
CCATTTCCTGAAACGGTTTGGCCAGCAGGGCGCGAATGCCGATTGCGTGGGCGCTTTGTTCGTTGATACTTTCGTTAAAGCCGGTGGCAAGGATGATCGGCAGATCCGGTCGTCGGGCCAGCATGGCGTGGGCCAGGTCCTTACCGGTCTGGTGCGGCATCGTCATGTCGGTGATGACCAGGTCGACCTCATGGGAATGGGCGGTAAACCATGTTTGTGCGGCCTGACTGTCGGTCAGGCCAGTCACTCGGTAGCCAGCGCCGCCAAGGAAACGATTAAACAATTGGACGATGTCTTTTTCGTCATCCACCACCAGCAGCCGTTCGGTGCCGCCCTTGATATCACCACGTTGCTCCTGTGAGATAGGCTGGGCGGGCAGGTCATTGTGGAGAGGCAGATAGACGTTGAAGGTGCTGCCGGCGCCGGTAACGCTGGTCACCCGGATGTGTCCCCCATGGCTCTCGACGATGCCGTGGGTCACGGCCAGGCCGAGCCCGGTGCCTTTGCCCGGTTCCTTGGTGGTGAAGTAGGGCTCGAAGATGCGCTCCATGGTGGCGCTATCCATGCCGCAGCCGGTGTCGCGCACCATCAGCAGCAGATAGTTGCCGGGCGGCAGGGGAGGAGAGACGGCATCGCCGCTTGTTCGGGTGAGTTCGACGGTGAGGGTGCCTCCCTTTTCCTCCATGGCATGGTAAGCATTGGTGCAGAGATTCATGACGATCTGATGAATCTGTGAGGGGTCAGCCAGTACCACCCCGCGGTCGGCGTGCAACTTCTGGCTGATTTCGATGGTGGTCGGCAGGGAGGCGCGCAACAGTTTCAGTGCCTCCTTGACGATGTGGCGGGCCTCGATGGGGATTCGCTCCTGTTCGGTCTGCCTGCTGAAGGTGAGAATCTGGCGGACCAGATCCCTGGCCCGCATTCCGGCGGTCAGGACTTCCTGAAGACAGGAGCGGCTGGTGCTGTCCAGCGATTGTTTCTGGGCAAGTTCGGTATAGCCGATGATCGCGGTCAGGATGTTGTTGAAATCATGGGCGATTCCGCCGGCCAGGGTGCCAATGGCCCGCATCTTCTGGGCCTGGCGCAGTTCCGCTTCCATCCGTTTGCGCTCCCCCATCTCCCGGATCAGGGCGGCGTTGGTCTCGGCCAGCTCCCGGGTCCGTTCGATGACCCGCTGCTCGAGCTGGTCATGGGCCTCGCGCAGGGCGGTTTCCGCCAGTTTCCGTTCAGTGATGTCGGTGACGATGCAGACGACTCCCTCCCCTTGCTCCCGCAGCAGCGAGGCTGAGAACAGCACCGGCACGATGGTGGCGGTGCGGGTGACGAGTTGACATTCCTGTTTGGTGATGTGCCAGGCGGAAGCGCTATCAGGGCGGAAGAGTGCTGCAAATTTTGCCTGGTTGGCAAAGAGGGCGGAGAGGGGCGAGCCGATCAGCTCCATTTCATCCGCGCCGCCAAGTAACAGGCAGAGGGCCCGGTTCACCCTGCTGATTGTGCCATCCATACCGGTGACCAGCAGGCCGTCGCTCATGGTGGCGAGAATGTTTTCAATGGAGGAATTGGCGCTGGAAAGCTCCGCGTTGCTTGTCTTGAGGGAGTCGTTGAGGCCGAAGATCTGCCGAAGGAGCTGGCCGAAACTAAAATAGAGGATCAGGCCGGCGCAGAGCAGCAGAACAACGGCGGAGAAGATGCCCTTGGCAAGCAGATTGCGGCTGCCTGCCAGTTCGGCGCTGATGTCGAGGGCCACGGTGATCCTTGCAACAGGATTGCCTTGGTAGTCCGGCAGGGTGATGTCGGCGAACAGTTGGTAGTCCTTGTCGCCAATCCTGATTCGGCTCTCACGTTGCTGGTCGAGGAGGAAGCTGCTGGGGATGTGTCGAAAAAGATCACCGCTGCCGGGAAGGATGGTGTATCCGCCCTGGCTGATCGTCTCTTTCTTGATAAAGATCGCCTTGCGCCACATGTCGGTTTTGACGGCAACGGCGATTTCCGGGCTGATCCGCTGCCGCAAGAGGTGGAGAAGCTGTTCATGATCAATGCCGAACTCCAGGGCGCCGATATAGTGCTGGTGAGAAAAGACCGGTTGCACCACTCGGAAAGAGAGGCCGTTTTTCCCCACCTCGTAACCGCTTCGCTGTTTGTGGTCCTCATTCACCGCATGGACCATCGGCCGTATTTCCGCAAGATCATCGCCGTGGATATCCGGGAAATGCATGCGCAGATAGGAAGTGCCGTCCGGCAGGTGGAAGTGCATGATGTGAAAGTAGGGATTTTCTTTTTGGATAGTCCGGTAGAAGGGCAGGGTTGCCTGCTGAAGCGCCTGCCGGTCGCGGCGGGCAAAGGCTTCGATGACATCCTGTTTCGTCGTGGCAAGGCTGACGATACGGGTTCGGTATGTGGTGAAAATCTGTTCCTGCAGGGTATCGGCGAGAAAGTGGGCGCTGCTCTTTTTGTCTTCCAGCAGTTGCCGGAGGTGGGCGTTCTGCTGCTGAATGCCCAGCGCAAGAAAGACCGCGGTGAGGAGTCCGATGGTGAATGTCACTGACAGGATGGCCTTGGCGCGGATCGTCATCGGGGCACCCTGCAAACAAGGGAGCCCAGTGACCTGGGCCGCCGGCTCCGGCAGGGGTTAGAACATCCAGAACACTTGCAGGGAGAGCCGATTGTCATAGGTGTCGAGGACGATGTTTGCCGGGGCGTTATCAGACAGGTTGGGCGCCGTGTTGTCGCGGATTTCGTAGTTGACCATCAGCCGAAGGGCCGGGGTGATGAAGTAGTGGCTGCCCAGGGTAAGGGTGGTGAAGCGGCGTTCGTTGGCGCTGATCTCGGTGCCGCGGTCGAGCCGGTCATAACGCAGATCGAGCCACCAGCCGGGCCGCAACTGGTAGCCGAGATCGACGTACCATCCGAAGGCCTCCTCGTTGGGCAGGACATTGTAGGAGGAGATAAAGCCGTTGCTGCCGACCGCGCCGGGAACGCCGCCCAGATCCATGCTGTTGAAGATCATGCCGTCGGCCTTGATCACCTCGGCGGTGACGCGGTAGTCGCCACGCCGGAAGGTCGTGCCCGCCCCGTAACGGCATCGGTCAAAATCCTGCTCAACCTGGGCCGGGCCGGCTTTGATGGTTCGTTCGCCGTCCTGCAACCAGGCAAAGAGCTTCAGCCCCTCCTGCTGCATGCCCTTGCCACCAAGAACATACTCCGATGACCAGTAAAGATAGAGATCCTCGCCGGGGCTGCCGCCGCCGGTGCTGATGCCGCGACCGTTGCCGATCATGGCTGCGTAGCTGTGCTGCCAGGGGCCGCTGCGCAGGGAGTCGAAGAGCATAAGGCCGATGTCGCGGAAGGTGCTGCCGGCGCCGGGGATGTTGGCATGATAGGGATTGCCCCCGTCATTGTCGTAGAAACGCTCCTGCAGGACCTGGTTGCCAACGTTGCTCAGATTGATGTAATTGCCCGGGGCGTTGAACTGCAGGCCCTCTTCTGCGCCGGGGTACTTGAACATGCCGAGCCGCAGCCGGGCGTGGGGGATGACGTTCATGGTCAGGCTGGCATCGACGAAGCGGACCCGGTCCGCCGTGTCGATGCGGGTGGCGTCGTTGTCGCCGGCCACGGCCGAGACGAGGTAATTGAAACGGGGATCCGGGGTGACGCCGCGGGCGCCGATCCTGACCCGGCGTAGGGTGAGCTGCGAGGCGGATTCGAGACGGGGGCCGATCTGGTTGAAAGCGGCCTTCTGGCCGCTCCAGGGGCCGACCGCAAGGCGAGAGTCGTCGGTGTACTGATAGTCGATGGCAGCATGGCCGAAAAGGCGGAAAGCAGGTGCCTTGTCGGGCTCAGTGCCCTGCAGCATCAGCCAGTTGACCGCCCGGGCAGGGGTGGGGAAGGCAAGGGCAATGACGACAACGAGGAGAAGGCGGCCATGGATGCGATTCATGCAGGGCTCCCTGATGGTTATTATTGCAATAGATTCACTTTATCAACAGGGGAAAAACGATGTCAAGAAAAGGATGCGATCGGTCAGAGCGGATCTCCATCGTCAAGCAGGCGGGAAAACTCCTCTGGCATGGGAGAGACGAAAGAGAGGAGGCGATTGTCCTCCGGATGAGGCAGGGTGAGGGCGGCGGCATGCAGGGCCTGGCGGGAAAGACGCAGCCGCCGGTGATCGGCGTCGGTCAGTCTATCCTGGGCCAGGAGGAGAAAGAACGTTTCATCGACGCCGTAAAGTTTGTCGCCCACCACCGGAAAGCCGAGGCCGAGCAGACTGGCCCTGATCTGATGACAGCGGCCGGTGACGGGCCGCGCCTCCAGCAGGGAAAGGCCGTTGGCCAGCCGCAGACGTTGGAACCATGTCACGGATGGTTGAGCCGGGCAGAAAGGTCCTGCCTCTCTTGCCGGCGTATAGCGGACTTTCTTGCGGATACGGCTGGTTGGATCAGGGGAGAGAAGACCGGCGGCACACACAGGCCCTGGCGGAAAGATTCCTTCGACCAGCACCAGATACCGTTTCTCAACAAGCCGTCGGGCAAAGAGCTGACAGCCGTGTCTCGCCGTTCTTTTGTCCTTGGCAATCAGGACGATACCGGAGGTCTCCCGATCCAGACGGTTGATCAGGGAGGGATGGGGCAGGCCGAATTCCTCGCGGAGCAGCGCCCAGAGGGTGTGGCGGAAAAAACGGCCGCCGGGATGGCAGGGCAGGCCGGCGGGTTTGTCCACCACCAGCAGATGAGCATCCTCATGGAGGACGGTGCAGCGGCGGGGCACCGGCGGCTCCGGCAGTTCCGGCATGGCATAGCGGATCTGGTCCCCGGCGGCAAGGGTGGTGCATGGGCTGAGCAGTCGGCCACTCGCCAAGGAAAAACGACCGGCAGCAATCTCCTCCTGCCACTCCGTCCGGCTGCGATAGGTGAAGCGGGCCGCGACAAAATCAAGGAGCTGGCAGCCGGCGCTGGCCGGCGGAACCCGGACGGCAGTCTCTCTTTTCATGGGATCGTTGTTCATCTTTCATCGCGGCCAAATCATTGTCAATGATCGGGGAAGCGGGTAGAATGACCCGCATGCTCACCATTCGCAATCTCACCATTGCTCCCCCCCTCCTGCTTGCCCCCATGGCCGGCATCACCCATTCCGCCTTTCGCGGCCTGCTGGCCGGACTTGGCGGAGTAGGGCTGTTTTCCACCGAGATGCTGTCCGCCCGGCGGCTGCCGGTGGAAAACGCCGCCCTCTCCCCTTTTCTGGTGCGCAGTGCGGTGGAGAGACCGCTTTCCTATCAGCTTTTGGTTGCCGACCCTGGCCACCTGGCCCCTGCCATCGACCGGGTCCATCAGCTGGGTGGCGCCGCTATTGACCTCAACCTGGGCTGCCCGGCTCCGCAGGTCCGCACCTTTGGCGGTGGCAGCAAACTTGTCGAGGATATCAGCGGATTGCGTCGTCTGGCGGCCGAGGCTCGCCGTCGCACCGCACTGCCTCTCACTGCCAAGATCAGACTCGGCGATGAACTTGATGAAATGCGGTTGCGGAATCTCTGTCGGATGCTGGAGGGAGAGGGTATCGATCTGCTTACCGTCCATGCCCGGCTGCGCAGAGAACCCTTCAGTCGCAAGCCGCGCTGGGACTGGGTGGGCAAGGTGAAAGGCTGGCTCACCATCCCGGTGGTGGCCAATGGGGGCATCTTCAGCGTTGCCGACGGCCGACGCTGTCTGGCTCTGTCCGGGGCGGACGGACTGATGCTCGGCCGGGGGACGGTGATCAGGCCCTGGCTGTTTAGGGAACTGGCCGCCGAGCTTTACGGCGAAGGAGATCACCTTGCCGGTATTGATCGTCCCGCCCTTTATGCCGCCTTCTGCGCCGGTCTGGAAAAGCGCTTCCAACCGGAACGGCGGCTCGGCCGCCTGAAGCAATTCACCCATTACTTTTCCCGCACCTACCCCTTTGGTCTCCATCTTGCTTCGGCGGTGCAAGGCAGCGCGACCATGGCGGAAGCAAGAGAGAGGGCCGCTCGCTTTTTTGTTGACAACGCTGGGCAGCCGATTCTTGCCGGATGAGGGAGACGGCCCTGTCAGGCATCGGGCAGATCGACCTTGCAGGAAGAGAGATTGACAACACCTCCTGAGGCTATTGCCTGATAGGTGTTCCAGAATTTACGGTCCAGAGCGCTTTTTGCCTGCTGCCCATCGGTCTTCATGAATCGATTTGCTGCACGGGGACCGGCATTATAGACCGCATAGGTGGCGCGGATACCGGTCTGGAGATCCTGATTTTTTTTCTCCACGGCAATGCCGTATTTTTTCAGATAGCGCATGAGAATCTGCGCTCCGGCCCGGGTGTTGTACCCAACCTCCCAGCGCAGTCGTTCCACGTCATAGAATCCGCGCCAGACGTTCTGGTTGACCTGCATCAGACCAATGCTGCCGACCTTTGATTTCAGGTAGGAGATCTCCTTGCCCTGCCGGACATACTGGCGCCAGCAGCTTTCAATGAGAGCGGTGGTGGGCACCAGATGGCGGAACACCTCCGCGTAGCGGCTATCAAGCTTTTCCCGCTGGATCTCTTCCTCGGCAACGGTGGCGATCAGGGCCTCCATCAGTTGCTGATAGTCGAGGAGTTCCTCCAGGTGCGGCACCCAGCGGTCAAGCCGTGGAGGGGTTGTCGAATCGGCGGCCCAGGCAGACGGCAGGAAAAAATCGAAAAGGTTTCTGCTGTTAGGCTGTCCCGTCGCCTCGGGCTCCGGCTCCGGGGCGAAATTGAAGAGTTCGCGCAGCTGCGGGTCAACCGTCCAGTCAAAACGGAGCGGATCTTCCGTGGTGCCCGGCTTCAGGGTGCGGGCCCAGCGACGCAGGCCGTCGCTGCTGATGCGCATGCCCAGTCCGGGTGCTGCTTTGTCGAGGGTGATGAGGGCATCGCCGGCGTTGATGAAAGTCATGTATCGCAAGGGTTGCCCCTGGATCAGGCCGCGGTCCTCGGCATGTTCGATGATGGCGCGCAGCTCCTGCCAGGCGGCGACGAACAGGGCGCGAAGAGGATCATCCGGATCGGCTGCCGTCTCGCCGGAGAGAATGGGCAGCAACTGGTAGCGGCTGCTGATGAGCAGGTCGAACAGCTCCTCGCGCATCATGGCATCCACCAGATCAGTGGCGGCATTTTTGATAACGAAAACAAGGAAGGCATCCCACGGTTCCAGCACCTTGAGAAATGCTTCGATCTCTTCGGGCTGGAGGGGTTCCTGGGCGGGGAGGGGTGGTGGTGCGAGCCGCGACTCGTCAACCGTCAGAAAAAGCGGCACAACGAAACCGGTGGGATCGACCCGCACCGGGCCGACCGTCAGGGTGCGCAGCACCACGGCCAGTTGTTCCGCCTCCTCGGGGGTGGTGCAGGCGGCCAGTACCGCGGAGATTTCTTCCTTGGGCATGGCAAGATCGAGCGAGAACTGTTCAAGCCGGGGATGGAGAAATTTTTTAATCAGATCCCAGACAAAACCGGTGATCGTCGGCCGTTTTCCCTCATCATCAAAGAGGGCGGAATCGAGGATGCGGTAGCGTAACTGCCAGTGGTCGTCGACATAGGGCTGGAGGGTCAGATCAATGGAGCCGCTCCACTGCAGGCCGACCGGGGTGATGCCGAGCAAACTGAAGCCGAGGCCGGCCCGGCCGTGACAGGTGAAATGCGGCTGTCGGCCCCTGATGGAAAACTGAATGCGGTCGGCATGCAGGTAACGGGAGGGGCCCTCCTGATAAAAGACGACCGCTTCTCCCTCTTTCTGCTGAAGATGGCGGGCAAGGGCGCGTTGCAGCAGCGGGGTGCGCAGGGTCAGGGGGAGTTCGACCAGGGTGGCCTGGGCGACCGGCGGCCCGGCAATCAGAGAGAAAAAGCAGAGCAACGGCAGCAGGAAGCGGCGCATAGGGAAATAAGGGGGAAAAAGGGCGGCAATGAACATCCTCATGTTCCATCAAAGCCGTAATTTGCCGGCAATGTCAATAGTGATCTGCGTTCATTGTGCAACAAGGGGACGGTGGCGACGTTTTTGCAATATATCGGCACAACAGTAACAGACCCAGATCCGGCAAAAAGCATTGCCGGAAGGGATACAACAGCCGAAATATTTGTTTCCCGACGCCAGGTGTGCTATTGATGAAAAAGGGATGTGTCGCCGCGGCAGAGCTCCCGTGCTGCCTGGGTGTCCCTTCATCTGACGATTATGACCAATTCCCTTTGGGAAAGATTGCCAATGAAAAAACCAACGACCACCCGCCGAACCTTCTGCCTGGCGCGCTCTCTTGCTGCCATGGCCCTCATTGTCCCGCTCTGGCTGATAGCCACGCCCGTTCGCGCCACCATGCCCGCTGACGACAGGGCGGCAGCGGTTTGTCGTCATACGGCGACGATGCTGCAACCGGAGCTGAAGCGGCTCGGCATGGAACTCGGCAGCCCTATTTTTATCCGGATCTTCAAGGTCTCCAACGAGCTCGAAGTGTGGATACAGGCCGAGGATCGCTACAAACTGTTCAAGACCTATGAGATCTGTGCCTTTTCCGGCGATCTGGGGCCGAAGCTGCGGGAAGGCGATCGCCAGAGCCCGGAGGGGTTTTATGGTGTCAGCGTGAGCAGACTCAACCCATTAAGCCAATTTCATCTGGCATTCGATCTCGGTTTCCCCAACGATTATGACAGGGCGCTCGGTCGCTCTGGCAGCGCCCTGATGGTACATGGCGACTGCGTCTCGGTCGGCTGTTTCGCCATGAACGACCGGCAGATGGACGAAATTTACACCCTGGCTGATGCGGCCTTGAAAAATGGCCAGGATGCCTTCGGTGTCCATGTTTTTCCCTTCCGCATGACCCAGGCGAACATGGCGCTCTATAAACGCTCGCCATGGAGGCCCTTCTGGCAAAACCTCAAGGAAGGATATGATCTTTTCGAAGAGACGCATATCCCACCGCTGGTCACGGTCAAAAACAACCGTTATGTCTTTGCCCCTAACGCTGAGGAAACGGCGCAGCAGCAGGCTGGAGGGCGCACGCCCTCAGCCGGACGTCGCGTTCAGAACCAGCACCGCTCCTCGCCCACCACCTTATAAAGAAGCGACGGCAACTCGCCGGGCAGTTGGTAATCCTTTTCAGGATCTTCGGCAAAGAGCGGCAAGGCCCGACGATCCATTTCCTGCCAGCTTTTCCCTGCCCCGCTTGTCGCCACCGTTTCCAGGAGAAACCAGTTGTAAAGGTTGTTGATGCCGGTCTTACCTGCTCCGAGGCTGCCGAGAACATCAATGGTGCCGCAGAAGACGCGGGCGAGATCGGCATAAATGTTGACCCCTCCACAGGCGCCGATACTGAGGAAGCGGATCTTGCCAGCCATCTCGTCTTTGCCGATCCGTTTTTTTTCGCGCAGTTCATGGAGCGGATCAAGCAGATGTTCATTGAGCCAGTAGCTGTGCCCCCGGTGGGCAAACATCTCGTGGTCATCCCGCAGAAAGCGTTCCAGGAGGCGCTGCTGGTTTTCCGCATCCTGATAGACGCTGACGCTGTGGGAGATCTCGATCCCGTCCACGGTTCTGCTGAAATCAATCACCAGCCCGCTGCTTCGCAGAAAGGAAAAGAGCCGGGCAAAAGAACCGCCTGCCCGCTGATTGACCGCGGCCAGAATCTCCCGCAGTCTGGCCTGATCGCCGAAGCCGGCCTCCGGAAAGCGCAGACTGACCCGGCCGCGATAGCCTTTGCCGGTCAGCAGGGCGCAATTGGCAACAAAGGAGGTATTGCCGTCGTCGTCGCCGTGGAAAACCGACAGGCTGCTGAGCACCCCGTCGCGTAACCATTCGGCAAAGGGAGTATGCCAGTATCTGGCCAGCATAACCGGTTCATGTTTTGCCAGCACACTGCTGATCCGAGCGATATTTTCCTGACCGAGAATGCCGGGCTGTTCCTCCAGATAATACTGAAGGGTGGTGCGGACCAGTTTGGCGAAGATGTTCGAGTCGTCGGCCTTGGCCACCATCTTGCCGATAATGAAATCGCGGGAGCCGGGCAGGATGGCAATGAGCAGTTTTTTGAAGGTGGCGGCAAAGAGGACCAGACTGTTTTCATCCTGAAAGGCCGATGTTGCCACCAGTTCGAGGATATGCTCCTGGCCGATCTGGTCGGCGGGGAAAAACAGGGAAAGCCGGCCTTTGAGGGAGAGGCTGGAGATGAAATTGGCGACATAGAGATTGTCGGGGTCAGTTGCCCGCAGAAAGGCGAGCAGGCGGGCCTCATGGAGCATGGCCAGCCGTTTTTGCAGCTCCGGAATGAGAATCAACCGAAAGGAGCTGTCGTAAAGGACCGACACCCTGGTCATCAGGGTATAGATATTGGCGGTGGAGAGCTGGGTGGCAACGTACTTGCGGGCAAAGGCGGTGGCGTCGCGCAACACATAGATGACAGAGCTCTTGTCTCTTTTCTGCAACGCGGCGGTGAAGGACGGGGTGAATTTATCCCGGGCGCCGTCCGGCAGGCGGGAAAAGAGAAAGTTGAGACGGTCAAACGAGGAACCGCGCAGTTCTCCCTCGGAGATCTCGGCGCCGCTGTCATGGCAGACCGCATGAAAATCATTGATCATGCGAACAAAGTGATCCGAGGCGTTGAAAAAGGTGTGCAGCAGGATCTTTTTGTCGACCGGCGACAGGGAGAGAAAGGCGATGTCGCGCTCCGGTCGGGGCAGGCGGAAATAGCCGGTCAGCCAGCCGTGAGCGGTCTCGGGCGTCATCTCTTCCAGGCCGAGCAGGGCGCGGGCATTGGCCACATCCCAGGGATCAAGGGCGATGATATCATCCATGAGGGTAAGGGCCTGGGGTGCGGTGATGTCTTTGATCGTGCAGGCCGTCTCCGTTGCCCGGCTCTGGTGATCACTCATGGCGCTGATGCGGCGTAAGCCCTGCGTCAGCAGGGGCTGGCTCAGGTCACCGGTCTCACAGTACGCCTTGGCGGCCCAGCGGCCGGGGTCCCTCATCTTTCTTAGAACGGCAAGGCCGGCCATCGCCTGCTCGCGACCGATACCGGGCACGGCGAAAAGGCTGGCCGCAGCCCAGACAGTGGTGAAACCAAGCCCCCGGATCTCCTCCAGGGCAGCCAGGGCGATGGCCACGCTCACTCCCTCCAGCTCGCAGTAACGCTCAAAAAGCAGCAGATGATCATAGCCCAGATTCTCTTCCCTGGTAATTGCCAGCAGCCGCAGCGCCTCCGACGGGGTGATGTCGGCCAGTCCGCAGAGGGCGCGGACCACCCGCATGCTGGTGTAGTCCATTTTTTCGATGAAAGGCTTGCCGTGGTCGAGTTCGGCTGCCGAGATGCCCGGCACTCGCCCCAGTGCCTCCAGGGTGCGATCCACCGTCGGGCCGCCCGCCCGGGCGGAATCGGGATAAGCTATTGAGATAACCGTGATCAGCAGCAAGAGCACAAATGATTTTTTCATGAAGGTACTGGGATGGAGATATTGTCTCGGCAGGTGTGACACTGTAGGCGTGTGACAATTTGCCATATTTTAATAGACTCGGAAATCAAGTAAACATGCAAAATGATAATTGTTCATAAGTGATGCAGCATTCAGAATTCGGAGATCCCCCGCATGAACGATCGCAGAAAAGATCAGCGATTCAAACTGGCCAACGGCCATTTTATTGTCCATTCCGGCAACATCGGCAAAATCGAAAATATCAGCATGGGTGGCTTGCTCTGCTCTTGCATCAACGATGACCATACGCCGGATCCAACCGGTACCCTAGAGATTCGCTGCCTGGAGAAGCAGGCCTCCCTGTGTGAGCTGAATATTCGTATCCTGCGCAGTGACATATTTCCCGGTGAATCGATTTTTAATGTTTTTGTCCGCAAATGCCATATTCTCTTTGAAGAAATAAGCGAGGAACAGCACACCAGGCTGATCGACTTCATCTCCAGTCATGCCGCCCAGCTGTCATGAGCCTTCCCTGCCGCCAACTCCCGCCTGCCAATCGTGACGATTTCGGAAAAACTGAAATTTAACCACAGCGGTCACGCAGATAACTCTTTATAAATCAATATGTTTTCTCAGTGCTGTCAGTGCGCTCTGTGGGGAGAAAGCATTTATTTCGATTTCATCAATCTGCCGTCTTTCTGTTGGGAAAGGATCGGATCCCTGTCTCACGCTTTTGTTGGCGTGTAATCTGCATATCGTTTGCCGGCCTGCGCCGGTGCCGGCAAGCGGGCGGATAGGCCAGCTGCGGACAGGGCCAGGCCGGCCGCCAGATAAAAGCTGCCGGAAAAGCTGCCGCTGCGTTCAGCCAGCAGGCCGGCCAGATAGGGGCCGGAGATCTGGCCGATGGCAAAGACAAAGGTAATGAAGCCAAAGACCGACACCGCCCGCTGCGGACCTACATAATCACCGATCAGGGCTGCCATGATCGACGGGATGCTCCAGGCGACAAGGCCGAAACAGCCGATGGAGAGATAAAGGGCCGGCCCTGGCAGGTTAGCAGCTATTAAAAGATAGGATAAGGTCTGGATGGCGAAGACCATGGTCAGCGCCCCTTTCCGGCCGTACCGGTCGGAAAGGGTGCCGAACACCGGCCCGGAAAAAAGGCTCAGCACACCGACCCAGGACCAGAAGAGGCCGGCGGTATTTTCGGAAAAGCCGCGTTCGTTGACGAGGGCCGTGACGATGAAGGTAACATAGATGACATAGGTGAAGCCGAAGAGAAAGTAGATAACCGCGCAGTGAAAGAGGGTGCGACTGCTGACCGGTGGCGGCGCGAGGCCATGCTGGCTGGAAACTCCACTGCCGCCAACCGGCTGCAGGCCGAGTTCCTGGGGCCGGTTGCGGAGCATGAGCCAGCAGATCAGGGCGGCGAGGGCAACGGCGGTGCCGAGGAGAAACCAGCCGGATCGCCAACCGTCAGAACCACTCTGGGTCAACCAGGGAATGAGACGACCGGAAATGATGATGGCGAAGCCGCTGCCGATGACGACAAAGCCTGTTGCCCTGCCCCGTTTGCGACTGGTGAACCAGGCGGAGATCAGCCCCATCATCGGCACATTGGAGAGCCCGCTGCCCATGCCGGTGACGGCATAGAGCAGGGTAATGGCGAAAAGGCCGCCACTGGCGCCGACCGCCATCATCGATGCGCCGGCCATGAAAAGTGCGCCGGTGATGACGAGACGCGCCCCGAAGCGGGCTGTCATCTTGCCGCTGATGAGGACGGCGAGCAGATAGCCGATGAAATTCGCGGTGCTGATCAGTCCCATCTGCGAGTAAGTCAGCTCGAGGCCCCGGCCCATGGAGGGCAGCAGCATGCCGAGGGCAAAGCGACCGAAGCCGAGTCCGGCGAAAATACAGAGGGTGCCGGCCCCGACAATGAACCAGCCGTAGTGGATCGATGTGAACGGGGAGCGGGGATCAGCGGGATTCATGCCGGGTGGGATAAAGAGGTTCGGATTCAGGTGTCGGTTGTTTCATGGCGCATGTTCAGATAGCTGATCTGGTCGTTTAATGTCCAGAAGTCATAGATGTAGCCGAAACCGAGGAGGGCGCCGGTGCAGAGATAAATCAGCCCGGTGAACCATTTACCCATGTAGAGGCGATGGACGCCGAACAGGCCGAGAAAGGTGAGAAGGATCCAGGCCACCGTATAATCGATTTTGCCCTCCCGGAAACGGAGGTCGGCCTGGCGATCCATGGCGGGGATGAGAAAGATGTCGATCAGCCAGCCGATGCCGAGCAGGCCGAGGGTGAAAAAATAGAGGGTGCCGGAAATGGGTTTCCCGTAATAAAAACGGTGGGAGCCGGTAAAACCGAAAATCCACAGGATGTAGCCGATGGTTTTGCTGTGGGTGTTGCCGTGCTGTATCATGGGGTGCCTCCTCCTGGCTGAACATTTTGCCGGTAAAGCGACTCATACAGTGTTGTGATGACAATAGCTTTTTTTTCTTGAAAACCCAAGCAGCAAAAAATGAGGGGAGGCAGAATCGATGAGCTGGCGAATTGTTTTGCTGCCGTTTCTTTTGTTCCTTCGTAACTACCCAGCTTGGGACGGAAAACGTGCGAATCGTCCCGGCACTGTACCTGTTCAGCTGTGCTGTAGATGCGCGCAGGAGCTTTGGCCGCCATACACCAGCTATGCGGCCAGGCCGAAGACAATGCGGATGCGGTGCTGCTGGATTGGTTTGTTCCTTTCACTTTTGCTCACAGGTGCATGCATGGCTGACGAAAAATGGCAGGAGAAGATGTGGGACGATGATTCATTGCGGAGTCGGCTCACCCCGCTGCAGTTCAGAGTGACCAGGGAGGAGGGGACGGAGCCGCCCTTTCGCAATGAGTACTGGGACAACAAGCGATCCGGTATCTATGTCGATATCATCTCCGGCGAAGCGCTGTTCAGCTCGCTGGATAAATTTGATTCCGGCACTGGCTGGCCGAGTTTTTCGGCGCCGCTTGAGGTGGGCAATATTGTCGAAAAAAAGGACGTTAGTCTGTTCATGACTCGCACCGAGGTGCGCAGCCGGCAGGCGGATTCCCATCTCGGCCATGTCTTTGCCGACGGACCTCCCCCCACCGGCAGGCGCTACTGCATCAACTCCGCGGCCCTGCGTTTCATCCCGGTTGCCGAGCTGGACAAGGAAGGGTACGGACGCTATCGGTCGCTCTTTCCCGAGGTCGCGGCGACCGGGGAGGCTGTCGATACGGCAACGGAAATTGCCCTGTTCGGGGCCGGTTGCTTCTGGGGGGTGGAAGAGATCCTGCGCGCCATTCCCGGGGTGATTGCGACAACAGTGGGCTATGCCGGCGGCGTGATGTCTGATCCGACCTATTCGCAGGTTTCCGGAGGAAAAACGGGCCACGCCGAGGTGGTGCAGGTGGAGTTCGATCCGCACCAGGTGACGTATGAGACATTACTCGATTATTTTTTTCGGCTGCATGACCCGACTACCATCAATCGTCAGCACAATGATATCGGCACGCAGTACCGTTCGGTGATTTTTTTTCATGACGACGGGCAGCGGCAGGCGGCGGAACGCAAAAAAGAGGAGGTCAATCGCTCCGGGGCATGGCCTGATCCGGTGGTGACGGAGATCGTTCCGGCCTCGCAATTTTATATAGCGGAAGAGTATCATCAGGATTATCTGCAAAAAAATCCCGGTGGGTATAACTGTCATTTTCTGCGCGATTGAGGCGATCGTGAATATCGAGATTTTCGCTTCGACAGCAATGCCGGTCTTGTCAGTTCCTTGACACGCGGATCGTATTCGGATATAAAAAAAAATTATTTCTTTTTTTTTAATGTGTTATGGCGGGCAAAGGAGGAGCTCCGGTTGCAATCGTTTTGGCAGATTGACGAGAGGGGCAGCGATCAGGTACGATTGGCGACAAGGCTGATGCTGCGGCCCGCCGGACCATGGGGAGGTGGCGCAAAGCAAGGCCAGCAGTTCAACCGGAGAGCAGGAGGGGTTCGCGGGGCAAACGCCGAACGCGTTTGACTATGTGCAGTGTACACGAGGTTTTACCATCAAAACGACACGAAAGGAGAAAAAAATGAAAAAATGGACTTCACTCTGGCTTCTTCTCGTTGCCGGTCTTTTTGCCGGCTGCGCCACCCTGACGGGAGACAGCTTCACCCCCGTTGATCTGTCGGCCAAGCTGGCCCAGGGGTATAAGCAGAAGGTTGACAACGCCGTCATTATTCTTGATGCGTCGTCCTCCATGTACGACACCGCGAACGGGCAGCAGAAATTTGCCCAGGCAAAAAATGTGGTGTTGCATATGAACCAGACCATGCCAGCGCTTACCATACAGGCCGGGCTGCATGTTTTCGGTCCGACCATGGGCCCGAATCTCGAAGACAGCAAACTGATCTACGGAATGGCCCCTTACGACAAGCAGGCCCTCGCTGATGCGGTGGGCACCGTCAAGGTGGCTGGTTTAACCCCGCTCGCCAAGCCGCTGACCAAGAGCATCGACGACCTGAAGGCAAGCCAGGGTCCGATCGCGGTCATTGTCGTCAGTGACGGCGTCGATACCAACAAGAAATCGCCGGTTGAGGCGGCCCAGAATCTGAAAAACGCCTATGGCGACCGGATCTGTATCTATACCATCCTCATCGGTGACAGCCCGGTTGGCAAGAAAAACATGGATGATATCGCGGCAGCCGGCGGTTGCGGTTTTGCCACCACGGCCGCTGCGGTCGCCACCGGCGAGGGCATGGCGGATTTCGTGGAAAAGGTTTTTCTGGAAAAAGCCCCGGCCCCGGCCGTTGCCAAATCCCGAGCCGTTACTCCTCCTCCGGTCAGAACGATCACCATGGATCTGAAGGTCCTTTTTGATTTCGACAAATATTCCGTTCGTCCCTCCGCCCAGGACCGTCTGGCCGAGTTTGCCGATTTCATGAAGAGATATCCGAGCACCACCGCCGTTCTCGAAGGTCATACCGACAATATCGGTTCCGCTGCCTATAACGACCGTCTCTCCCTGCAGCGGGCGGAAAGCGTCAAGAAGTACATGGTGGAGAAATTCCACATCAACCCGGCCCGTCTTTCCACCCGTGGCTTTGGCTTCAACCGGCCGATTGCCACCAACGATACGGAACAGGGTCGTCAGGAGAACCGTCGGGTAGTTGCGGTCATTTCCGTGACTGAATAAGCCTGATGTCTTTTTGCCGCTGTCGCGGCTGCCAAACCCCCGTCGCGCCTTTCCGGCGTGCCGGGGGTTTTTTTTCAGGTGTTAATCGGTGCCCGTTTTTTTTCCATGCTGCGGCATTGCGGGAAAAGGGCTGACGGCACACGCTCCGCCGCACCCGCAGTCATGGCTGTTGTTTTTATCGGTGCCAAGCAGGCGACCGACCATTTGCAGCAAAGGGCGGACAGAGAGAAGCAGCAGGATGGCGGCCGCTGTCCATTGAACCGCTGCTGGCGTCATGTCGCTTCCCTGGCCGATGACCGCCCTGATCGGCACATCAAAGCGCAGATAGATCCAGTCGAGCAAAAGACCGGCCATGACGCTGATAGCGCTGATGGCGAGGAGATAGAGGGCCGTTGCCCGCTTGCCGAGGATGCCGAGCAGTACCGAGAGCGAGGTGATATTGGTGGCCGGGCCAACCAGCAGAAAGACAAGAGCGGCGCCGGGGCTTACCCCTTTGAGGATCATCGCCGCCGCAATGGGGGTCGAGGCGGTGGCGCAGATATAAAGGGGGATGCCGGCCACCAGCATGAGCAGCATGGAGGTCAGCCCGCCGCCGAGATAGGCCCCCATCAATTCATCCGGCACCAGGGCAGTGATGAGACCTGCGGCAAGCAGGCCAAGGAAAAACCAGCCGGCCATATCCCCCCATAATTCCTGATGGGCATAGCGCAGTCCGTCTTTGATCCTGCTTGGCCATGGCAACGGGCGAGGAGGATCGGCCAGGGCCGGAGGAAGACAGGAGACTGCGGGCCTTGTTGGTTGCCCCGATTCGGTTCTGTTTTTTGGTTCCGGTCGGGGGGGATGGAGGAGATTTTCGCCGATTCCGGCCGCCATGGCTGAGATAAAGGCGGTCAGCGGTCGGGCTATGGTCATGAATGGATCGAGCAGGGCGTAGCTGATGACGATGGAGTCTACCCCGGACTCGGGCGTTGAAATGAGAAAGGCGGCGGTGGCGCCGTTGTTTGCGCCCTGTTTCTTCAGTGATGCGGCGGCCGGTAGTACCCCACAGGAGCAAAGGGGAATGGGAATGCCGAACAGGGCCGCCTTGACCACCGGCAGAAAACGGCCGTGACCGAGATGGCGCGCCACATAGGCCGGGGAGAGAAAGGTGCGCAGCATACCGCCCACCAGCAGACCGAAGAGGATATAGACCGACGAATCAATCAGCATCTCCCAGGCGCCCTTCAGTACGGTAGCGACAAACAACCAGAAATCCATGTTACTCCCCTCCCCAAAAAAAATCGCGGCGGGCGCATCGTGTTATTCACGAACATGTTCAAGGGCCGTGTCAATGACCCGCCGGACATGATCGTCGCTGAGGCGATAATAGAGAACAGGTCCTTCCCGGCGGTTGACCACCAGCTGTAACTGCCGAAGCAGGCGGAGCTGGTGACTAACCGCCGATTCACTTATAGGGAGAAAGGCGGCGAGATCGCACACGCACATCTCGCCGCCCGCCAGGGCCAGCATGATCTTCAGTCGGGTCGGATCAGCCAGGGCCTTGAAAAAGAGGGAAAGATCATGGATCTCCCCCTTGTCGAGGGCTTCTCGTTTTGCTCCGGATACCCGTTCCTCGTGGATAACCCTGATCTGACAGCGATCTGTGTCAGACATGTTGCAGCTCCTTAATAATATGAATATATGTTCATATGTAACAAGGGTCGGGCGATTTGTCAATCGTCGGGCTGAAGAATTTTTCTGGCAGAGCAGGAACCCTTTGCGCCGTTCAGGGCGTGTTAAGAGACAAGGGTCATGACCTCGGCTCCACTTCCTTGCTCCAGTCGCGAGGTGTTCTGGCGAGCACCAGTGCAGTGGCACGTTCGGTCGGGATGCCTTGTCCAAAAGGAAAAGAGATGTCAACCAACCTTTATGTGAAAATGAGGAGAAATGCCATGAGACGAGATCATGCCCCCGTGATAATGAAGCTGCTCGCCGTTGCCTGGGCAACGACGATGCTGCTGGCCATGCCGGTCGGCGCCGCCGCCTTTGAAATTGTGATTGAGGTGGCACCCCATGTGCTGAACATTCAGAGTGACGGTGAGGTTGTCACTGTCCACACCTCGATAAACTACAGTGACGTTGACACCCAGACCGTCTATCTGAACGGGGTGCCAATCTCCGCCTGGAAGGCCGACAACCAGGGTAATTTTGTCGCTAAATTTGTCATGGAGGATATCAAAAGCCTGCCGCTGATCGCCAACGACTACAATGCGCTCACCCTCGACGGGATTACGGTTGATGGGGAACCGTTTTTCGGAGTGGCCGACATCATGGTCATCAATGTCCTGTCGACAGGCATGACCGAGTGACGTCTGATCTCGTCCGTGCCCTCCCGTGCTGACCTAAACACCCTCCGGACCGACCCCCGTTTTCCGGAGGACACCTCTCCGCTGTTTTCGCTTTTTCTCGTTATCCACCATTCTTCAATTTGCCTTGCTGCGTGCAGAAAAATTTCCGCAGAAGAGTGCTCCACTTTCGTTTCTTGATTAACGGTTGTATGTGCACTACTGTGTAAAAAGGGGACGAGAGCGGTATGCTTTCCCAAGCCAAACCTTATGGTCTCATAAACTGATAATTAACCACCGAGACCGCAGTGTATATAGAGATAGCTAATTGCAATTAAATATTTTTTTTTGTTCCCTCAGTGCGCTCTGTGGTGAAAAAAGATTTTTATGAATCTGTCAAACATGAGAAGAGGTGCTGATGCGCTATACTGACATGAATCTGCTCGAGCAAATGAAAATCAGCCGCCAGGAGATTACGCGCCGCAAGCAATATCTCGATTTTACCGAGCAGGACGAAAAAAATCTCATCGCAGTCCGTCACGCCGTGGGGGAACATCTCGACCTCATCGTCACCGATTTCTACGATAAAATCATTCCCTTTCCGGAAATGGACCAGCTCATCGGCGATTCGGAAACCCTGTTGCGGCTGAAAAAGCATCAGCGCCACTATATCCTCAGTCTCTTTGATGGGCAGTACGACGAAGACTATGTGCACAGTCGTCTGCGCATAGGCCTTATCCATAAAAGGATCGGGGTGGCTCCCAAGTATTACCTGTCGGCCCTGCACAACCTCTCCACCAGCCTCCGGAGATTTATCGCCGACTACAATGGAGGAAGATGTGAACATTGTCTTGCGGCCAGCAATTCACTGGAAAAGATCCTCGCCTTTGATCTGACTCTGGTGATGGACACCTATATCAATACCCTGATGGAGGAGGTGCGGCGCGGCCGCGAGGAGCTGGAACGCTATTCCCGCTCCCTGGAGGAGCAGATCGCCGAACGGACCCGCATGTTGCGCGAGCAGGTGCGAAGGGATGGGCTGACCGGTCTGCTTAATCAGCATGTCTTTTACGAGGAGCTGAAAAAAGAGCTATCCCGCGGAGTTCGTCGCAGTCACCCGGTATCCCTCGTCTATTTCGATCTGGACGGTTTCAAGCAGCTCAACGACAGCCAGGGCCATCGGCGTGGCGATGAGATTCTCGTTGCGGTGGCAGACGCCCTGCGCGCCTGTCTGCGTCAGGAGGACATTGCCGCCCGCTACGGCGGTGATGAGTTCTGTGTCATTCTGCCGGAAAGTACTGCCGTGGAAGCGGAACAGGTCTGCCGGCGCATCTGGACGAGCATGGAGGATCGCCTTGCCGGCAGCGGAGTGACCTGCAGTATGGGTATTGCGTCCTCAAACCCGAATCGAACCGTTGACAGTTCCACCCTGGTCAAGCTGGCGGATCAGGCAATGTATAAGGCGAAACGGGAAAAGGGATTTTTCGTTTGCCGGGCGGACGAGCTGTGAGGGGTGATCGGGCTCGGGCAGCGGAGGCGGGCAGGACTGATTTCAATGTCTGCGCTGCGGATTATGACCACCGTTACCGGTGCGGTCCGGTCGGGGTGAAAGAGCTTATTGGTGCGCTGGTGGCGGAAAGCGGGGCAGGCCGGGTGCTGGAAGCGGCCTGCGGCACCGGCCACTGGCTGCGGAAGCTGCCAGGGGTGGTGAAAGTCGGTCTCGACCTGTCATGGAACATGCTGGGCCAGGCCAGGCGAGGCAAGGCGGCATCTCTTCTGGTGCAGGGCGACGCGGAGCACTTGCCCTTCCTTGCCCATTCCTTTGACTGCATCCTCTGCATCCACGGGGTGCATCATTTCCCCTCCCCGGCACGGTTCATCCGTGAGGCCAGGCGGCTCCTGCGTCCCGGTGGCACCCTGGCCATCATCGGCATGGATCCGCACCAGGGCACGGACCAGTGGTACGTCTACGATTACTTTGCCGGGACCCGGCAGGCCGATCTGCGCCGTTACCCGGCAACCGACACCCTGCTGCGGATGATGGCGCAGCAGGAATTTGTCGGGTGCTCCATCAGGGAGGGGGCGCATCTCGCCCTCGATTTTCAGGGGCAGGAGGTCCTGCGGGATCCGATTCTCCATAAAAACGGGGTTTCGCAACTTGCCCTGCTGCCAGAGGAGGAGTTTGCCGCCGGCATAAAGCGTCTCCATGCGGCCATCGCTGCCGGCAAGCTGCGGGGCCGGGAGGAGATTTTCCACGCCCGGATTCGTCTGCCGGCGGTCGTCGGTTTCGCCCCTGGGTTATAGCAGGCTCACCAGCCAGGCCAGCAGGCAGAGGGCGCCAATGCCAAGGACGATGGGACGTACTGTCTGCCAGATATTTTTGATCTCATCCGGAGATACTGTTGTTCGCTGTTTTCAGTTGCCCATGAAGGTCTCTCCTGTGGTGAGCGGGGGCCGCTCCGTTCTTTGTGCAGAGGTGGCTGTTTTTTTCTCACAGTGAACGGATAAAAAATGTTCGTTGTAACGTTGATGGAATCGTAAAAACTGAAAATTAACCACAGAGATCGCAGAGTGCGCATAGTTAAATAATTGTAATTAAAGATTTTTTCTGCGCACTCTGTGGTGAAAAAAGACTTTTTACGGGTTTGTCAACGCTCGTTTTGCTGAACGCTTTTTGTCCATCTAGCACGGTGGTTCCCTTATTTATTGTGACGGTATTGGTGAGCGCTCGGCCTCGATTTGCTTTTCGATTTCAGCGAGTCGCAACCTGGCCGTCACGGCAAACTCGCTGTCCGGGTGTTTGGCGATGATCTCCCGGTACAGAGAGGTGGCGTGCGGATAATTGCGTTGCAGTAGTTCAAGCTCGGCGGTGTCAAACAGTTCCTGCGGACTCGAACCACAGGCGGTCAGCAGGAGGAGAGTGAGAAGCAGCAGTCGTTTCATCGTTTGTTTCCTTGAAAAATCTTTTTTGCGGCCAGGTTTTTTTTATGTGGTATGATTAACAATGTCACAGTTGTTGTTACATGTGCAGAGACCGCATTCCCCTTGCCGACCACATCGACCCCCTATGAAAGAAATTCAGCTCACCGCGGATAACCAGACCGTTGTCAAGCTTATCCGCAAGATTGAAAAATTCAACGAATTTTCATCCCGGGAATTAGAGGAATTCCTGCAGGCTGGAAAATTGCGGGAGTATCAGCCCGGTGAAGTCGTCATTCGGGAAGGGGCGTCCGACTGCTGGCTGTATTTTCTCATTTCCGGCACTCTCGAGGTCCGTAAAGGCGACCATCCCATCGGCATGCTGCGCCGCTGCGGCGACATGTTCGGAGAGATGGGGATCATTGACGGTTCCCCCCGGTCTGCCACCATTCTTGCCCATGCCAAATCGCTGCTGGTCGGATTTGACGCCGAGGTTATCGACCGCAAGCTTAAAGAGCGGGACATGAATTTCTGCTACATCGTCTACCGCGCCTTTGCCGAAGTGCTGGCCGTGCGGCTGCGGGAAACAACGGCGAAAAATGTCAGTCTGCAAAAGGAGGTGCATCTCTACCGGCAGGGCCGGGTCCAGTCCGGCACCTTCGCGGCCGGACTGCAATCAGTCGAGGACGGATGTCGGCAGATGAAGGCGCTGATTGTCGATGAGCAGGAGGCGACCCGCAAGATTCTCCGATCCCTGCTGCGGGAGCTCAAATTCAGGGATATTCTTGAGGCCCTCGATGGCGAAGCTGCCCTGAAGATCATGGCTGTCCAGAAGATCGGCCTGGTTATCTCCGAATTTCAGCTGCCGCGGCTTGCCGGCCTCGATTTTTTTGATAAAGTACGGGAGATCCCGGCAATGCAGTCAACTCCCTTTATCTTTCTTCTCAACAGCAGCGAGCAGAAAACCGCAGCTACCGCCATGGGCGAACGACCCTGCCATTTTCTGGTCAAACCCTATACCGCCAACATGCTTTATGAGTTAATTTCAACGATCCTCACCGACACGAGCCGGGCGCGCACCTCATTCCCGTAACAACCCACCGGGCAAAGAGGGGAAGGTTTTTGCCGCAGGCCGGCAAGCAGGAGAGGGCCGGATGCGATGCCATCAGCATTGTGTCTCCGCGCACCAGGACCGGGCGTTCTGAAAGAGGCGCAGCCACGGGGAGACCACCAGACTTTTTTTCATCTCTGCCGGCAGCCAGTGGGCCTGCCAGGGGAGAAAGACCCGTTCCGGGTGGGGCATCATCGCAAGATGGCGGCCGTCCGGGGAGCAGAGGCCGGTGAGTCCGCCCGGTGAACCGTTGGGGTTGAAGGGGTATTTTTCGGTGGGCTGCCCGTCATCGTCAACATAGACCAGTGCCGCCAGTTCCTGAGTCCTGACCGCGTCGAGCAGGGTCGGATCCGGGAAGACGAGTTTGCCCTCGCCGTGATCAACGTGGATGCCGAAGACCAGCTCTTCCATGCCCTGCAGCATGATGGCCCGGCTTTTCAGCACCTTGACCGTGGTCCAGCGCGACTCGAAACGGCCGGAGGTGTTGCGCACGAAACGCGGCTGCCGCTCGGGTTCGATGCCCTGCCAGGGCACCCAGCCGAGCAGGCCGAAGAGCTGGCAGCCGTTGCAGATGCCCAGGGAAAAGGTGTCGGGCCGCTGGTAAAAGTCGTCGAACATGCGGCGGAGCCGGTCGTTAAAGCGGATGGTGGCGGCCCAGCCCTTGGCGCTCTCCGGCACGTCCGCGTAGGAGAAGCCGCCCACCGCGGCCAGGCCGCGGAATTGGTCCAGGCTGATGTGGCCGCTCAGCAGGTCGGTCATGCTGATATCCCAGGGCTCGAAACCGGCGGCATAAAAGGCGGAGGTCATTTCCCGGTCGGAATTGCTGCCCTCGTCGCGGAGAATGGCCACTTTTGGCGTGTCCGGGGCGGTGACAATGGCGGCCGGCGTCGGTTCCGGGGTGAAGCTCAGATGATAGCGCGGCCCGGGCCGGTCAAAGATGTTGGCCTTTTCCTCCCGGGCGCAGTCCGGATTGACCTGCAGGAGTTCGAGCTGGTGGCTGGTCTCCTCCCAGAGCTGGCGCAGCTCGCGCATGTCCTCATCCAGCACTGCGGCGCCATTGCAGTGGATGGTGATCCGCTTGTCCGCCACGGTCTTGCCCAGGACAAGGCAGGGAACCCCATGCCGGTCGAGCAGCTCGCGTACGAGCCCCAGCTCCGTCTCCCGGCACTCGAAGACCAGCCCCAGTTCCTCGGCGAACAGGGCGGCCAGCGGTTCGACCGCGCCTTCAAGGTCGATCGCCAGGCCGCAGTTGCCGGCAAAGGCCATCTCCAGCAGGGTGGTGATCAGGCCGCCGTCGCTGCGGTCGTGGCCGGCCAGGACCAGCTCGCGGGCGATGAGTTCCTGCACTGAGGAAAAGGCCTTTTTCAGCATCAGCGGGTCATCCATGTCCGGGCAGTCGGCGCCGAGCTGGCCCAGCACCTGGGCCAGGGCCGAACCACCGAGCCGGTTGTTGCCGCTGCCGAGGTCGATAAGGCAGAGGACGCTTTCTCCGGGCGCCTTGAGGTCCGGGGTCGCCACCCGGGTGATATCGGCCATGGTGGCATAGGCGGAGATCACCAGCTCCCGCGGCGACTTGACCGTTTCCGTTCCCACCCTGGTCGCCATCGACAGGCTGTCCTTGCCGCCATCCACCGCCATGCCGAGGGTGATCATGGCATGGCGCATGGCGTTTGCCGCGTCATAAAGGGCGGCGCCCTCACCGGGCAGTTTGGGGGCCCACATCCAGTTGGCCGAGCATTTCACCCCGTCAAGTCCGTCGATGGCGGCCCATACCAGATTGGTCAGGGCCTCGCCCACCGCCATGCGGGCACCGGCCGCGGCATTGACCAGCATCTTGATCGGCTGCTCGCCGATGGCGGTGGCCGCCCCGCTTTTGCCGAAATGGCTCTGGGCGATCATCGCCACGTCGCCAACGGTGAGCTGCAAGGGACCGCAGCACTGCTGGCCGGCGATGAGCCCGGTGACGGCCCGATCCACCTTGTTGGTGAGAAAGCGTTTGGAGCCGACCGCGATGAGCCGCAACACCCGGTCAAGGGCGGCCCGCACCGTCAGCCCGGTCGGCAGGACAAGCGCCGGCAGTGTGCCGGCGCTGCGGCTGTCGTTGAAGGTCTTCTGCGGAATGTTCCCTAAGACCTCGTCCAGCTCCAGATTCACCGGGGTGGAGCCGTCAGCCTCGTCATAAACGACAAAGCGCAGGTCGCCGGTGACCTCGCCCAGCACCTCGCAGTTGACCTTCTCCCGCTCGCAGATGGCCTGGAAGTGTTCAAGGTTTTCCGCCCGGATGAGAAAGCCGTTGCGCTCCTGATACTCGGCAACATAGATCTCCAGCACCGACATGGTCGGATCGCCGACTTTGATCCGGCGGATATTGATGCGACCGCCGGCCTTTTCCACCAGTTCCTTGAGGACATTGCCCGGTCCGCCGGCCCCCTGGTCATGGATGACCTCGATCAGCGTCCTGTCACCCATCTCGTTGCAGGCGCGGATGACCCGGTTCATCTTCTGCTCCATCTCGGCGTCGCCGCGCTGCACCGCGTTGAAGTCGAGATCCGCGACATTGTCACCCTGCAGCATGCTGGAGGCGGCGCCGCCGCCAAAACCGACCCGGTAGGCCGGCCCGCCAACCTGGACGATAAACATGCCCTTTGCCGCCTCGTTTTTTTCGGTATGGCGGCTGTCGATCTGGCCGATGCCGCCGGTGAACATGATCGGCTTCAGAAAGCCCCAGCGTTCGCCGTCGGCCAGGCGCAGGTCAAAGGAACGGGTAAATCCCTGGATCAGCGGTTCGCCGAACTTGTTGCCGTAGTCCGAGGCGCCGTTGCTCGCCTCGATTTCGATGTCGAGGGCGCTGGCCAGGTTGGCCGGGCATTCGTAGGTTTCCTCCCAGGGCAGCGGGTAGCCGGGGATATGGAGGTTGGCGACACAGTAGCCGGCGGTGCCGGCCACGACAAAGCCGCCGCGACCGGTGCCCTGGATGTCGCGGATGCGGCCGCCGGTACCGGTTTCGGCCCCGGGAAAAGGGGCGACGCCGGTGGGGAAGTTGTGGGTCTCGGCAGTGAAGATGACGTGATAGATGGGGTTCTGTCGGACAAAGGGCGACGGCTGTCCCGGTCTGTCCGGAACGATGGTGGTGATCTCCCGGCCTTGAATGCCGCTCGAGTTGTCCTTGAAGGCAATGACGCTGTTGGACGGGTTGGCGGTAAAGGTGGCGCGAACGATGTCAAACAGGGTCTCCGGCTGTTCCTCACCGTCGATCACCTGTCGACCGCGGAAGAAACCGTGGCGGGAGTGCTCGGAGTTGGCGTTGTTGAGATCCATGATCTCGACGATGGTCGGGTTCCGGCCGTGCTTTTTGACAAAGTAATCATAGTAAAAGGCGCGATCCCAGTCATCCATGGAGATGCCGGGGATGACGAGCAGGCCGTCCGGACCCTGGCCGATCAAGTCCACCTCATAGATCGGTTCCGGCTCGATGCCGGTTTCGAAGGAGGAGAGCGGGGCCGGGTAAGGGCATTCGGTCATCCGGTCATGGCGGGCGGCGATAAAGGCGTCACGCTCCTCGCCGGCCGGGACGATATAGCGGCGGGAACGCTCTACCCTGCTGACCATGGCCAGACCGGTGGCCCGGCAGATGGAAACCATGTTGGAGGACCAGGCGGTGGCGAAGTTGAGGCGGGGGCCGACCTCCACCACCCACTCACCCTGCAGAGACGGCGTCCGACTGACCGTCGCCGCGATGAAGCCGTCGGCCAGCAGCAGGCGCAACTGGGTCAGCTCCTCCTCGGACAGGGGGACGTTTGTCTCGATATTGAAGCAGTACTCCATGGTCGCGTTTACTTGCCGATACAGTCGGCACACCGTCTTTTCCATCTTTGCACCCGCATGTTGCTGATCATCGTGAGAGTGTGCGGCCCGTCAGCCAAAGGGGCCGGAAACAAATTTTCAAACTACCATACTTTTTGAGGAACCGGTACTCCCTTTGCCACCGGGGACTGAGAAAAATTTTGCCGGCCGCGGGCAAAGAGGCGGGATCAATCCTTTTTTCGTTCATTTTTGTCGGGAAAAGGCGTATGGTTATCAGGCCGATGGGACATCCTAATAACGTATCATTTATCCTACGCGGAGTGACCATGGATTTTTTGCATTCAGCGGCCTTTGTCAACAGCGCCTGGATCGGCAGCGCCTTTCTGCTCGGCTTCTTCTGCAAGCGGATCAGGCTGCCGCCGATGCTCGGCTTTCTGCTGGCCGGCTTTCTTATGAACTTTCTCGGCCTGACCGGCGGCACCTTGAACCTGGAGTGGATAGCCGATATCGGCATCATGCTGCTGCTCTTTACCATCGGTCTGAAACTCGACCTCAAAGGCCTGACCAGGGCGGAGATCTGGGGCGGCGCGACTATTCATGCCGTGCTGACCATCGTCCTCATCGCCGGGATGATTC
Organism: Thermodesulfobacteriota bacterium; assembly: GCA_049323935.1. Taxonomy (GTDB): domain Bacteria; phylum Desulfobacterota; class Desulfobulbia; order Desulfobulbales; family SURF-16; genus DB1. Next base: position 136,276 of record JBMONN010000007.1, on the reverse strand, counting down.
TGCTGGCCGGCGCCTTCGGCATCGCCCATCTTGCCGGACTCGATCCGGCCCGGGCCGCGCTGATCGGATTTGCCCTGAGCTTTTCCAGCACGGTCTTTGCCGTCAAATCCCTGGAGGAAAAGGGGGAGATGAACGCCCTGCACGGCCGAGTCGCCATCGGCATTCTTATCATGCAGGATCTGATGGCCGTCTTTTTCCTCACCCTCTCCAAGGGGGAATTCCCTTCCCTCTGGGCCCTGTCCTTACCCCTGGCCCTGCTTGCAGTTCGTCCTCTGCTCATGCATATCATCGACCATCTCGGTCACGGTGAGCTCTTGCCTTTGAGCGGTTTCTTCATCGCCCTCACCGTGGGTGCCACCAGCTGTTCCCTGGTTGGCCTTAAGCCCGACCTCGGCGCCCTGGTTGCCGGCCTGCTGGTCGGTTCTCATCGCCGATCCTCGGAACTGTCCGCCTCCCTCTATGGTTTTAAGGATCTCTTTCTCGTCGGCTTCTTTTTTCAGATCGGTCTGACCGGGGTGCCGACCTTGGAGCACCTGTTCGTCGCCCTGGCCCTCATGCCGGCCCTGCTCGGCAAATCGATCCTCTATTTTTTCATCCTCACCCGTTTCCGCCTGCGGGCCCGCACCAGTCTGCTCGCCACCCTGGCGCTGACCAACTACTCCGAGTTCGGCCTGCTGGTGGCAGCCATTGCTCTGAAAAACGGCTGGCTCGGGCCGGAATGGCTGCTCATCGTCGCCCTGGCTCTGACCTTCTCTTTTCTCCTCGCTGCGCCGCTTGCCAGCCGGGCCAATGCCATCTATGAACGCTTCGGGGCATCCCTGCGCTGCTGTGAGACAAAAACCCGCCACCCCGGCGACATCGAGATCGACTTGGGACCGGCGGAAATCCTCCTTTTCGGCCTTGGCGCCTTCGGCACCATGGCCTATGACACGGTGCGCGATCGGCAGGGAGATAAAATCCTCGCGGTGGATTACAACAGAAAGAAAGTGGCGGTACACCAGCGGGTCGGCCGCCGGGTGATCTGGGGCGATGCCACGGACTATGATTTCTGGCGCAAGGTTGATTTCGGCCGGGTCAAGCTCATCATGCTGGCCATGAACAAGCACCAGGCCAGCCTGCTCGCCCTCAAGGAGATCCGGTCCGCCGGCTTTACCGGCCCGGTTACCGCCACCTCCCGTTTTGATGATGAGAAACGGGAACTGGAAGAGGCAGGAGCGGTGGCCGCCTATAATATCTACGCCGAGGCCGGGGCCGGCTATGCCGACCATGTCTGCCGGGCCACCGGTCTGGTCTGCCGCAGCGAGTTCGTTGTCTCCGCCACCGAGATTCCGGTCATGAAAGGAAAGGGTTGAGGTTGCCTGTCGGGGCGGGACACAAAATGTGCGGAGTCTTCCAGAGGGGTGGCACTCGTCCGCACGTTACGGCGCCAACCCCTGTAAATGGGCTGGGCCGTTCAACTGGCGCATCTGGCCCATGATCCACCGTTTCCGCTCCAGGACATAGGAGGATGGCTTGTGCGCTTTCAGTACCAGTGGGTTGGGGAGGACCGCAGCCAGCAGGGCCGCCTCGCCGGCCCGGAGGGCTACGGGCTTTTTGCGGAAGATGCTCGTTGCCGCGGCATGGGCGCCGAAGATCCCGTCCCCGAACTGGGCGATATTGACATAGATCTCGAGAATCCTTTTTTTCGGCCACAGCAGTTCGATCAGCACGGTGAAATAGGCCTCCAGCCCCTTGCGCAGGTAGCTGCGCCCCGGCCAGAGAAAAAGATTCTTGGCCACCTGCTGGCTTATCGTGCTCGCCCCCCGCAGCTGTTTGCCCTTTTTGTTGGATTCCATTGCCTTGGCAATGGAGTCGAAATCAAAGCCCCAGTGACGGAGAAACTTCTGGTCCTCCGCCGCCAGTACCGCCAGGGGAAGATGCGGCGAGATCTCCGGCCACGGCGTCCACTGATAACGAATGGGTTGCGGCCGCTCGGAAAGGAGGCTTGTCAGCTGGCTTTCCAGCATGAAGGCCGTGGTCGGCGGCGGCAGCCAGCGCAGGGCGAGGATGATAACGGCTGGCAGAATCCCGATCAGGAAAATCACGCCGCCGCAGAATGAAAGCAATCTGCTTCTCGTGCCAAAGAGGCCTGTTTTTTTTATGCGCCTGTGCAGTGACTGTCTCATGAAAACGACGGTATAGTGGCGCCTGAAGGAAACGGCGTCATTCTGGTCGGGTCAGCGGTTGACTTTCTGTTTGCGGCGGCTGCCCGGTTCGATCTCGCGCTGGGGAGCGGCAGTCTGCCGTACCGGAGCCACCATTTTCTTGTTCTGGCCCGCTTCGATGAGCCTGGTAGGGACGGCGGCCGGGGAAGGCTCCGCCGGGGGCGGCGTTGCTGCTGCAGGTTCAGCGGCGATTGTTTCTCCTGTTTCCTCGACGGCTATTTCTTCCTCGTCGATCCCCTCCACCATCGGATCGGTATCAGCGATGGTGGCAGCATCGACCGCGTCAGGGGCCGGGGCCAATCCCGCCGCTTCCATTGCCGTCAGCTCACCGAGCAGCAACGGCTGCAGGTGGGGCAGCATGAGACGGAGAATGGTGACCGGCAGGGCGCTGGTGAAATTGAACCCGGCCGCATCGGCGCCGGGAACAAAGGCGGTGATGGTGCCGTAGAATCTGTCGCCGATGTAAAAGACAAAGGTGGCCGAACGGTTGACCACTTTCGCACTTTTGACGCCGCCGGCCTTGTAGGTGACGTAGCGGTGGTCGCCGGTGCCGGTCTTGCCGCCGATGGGGATTTCGTTGCCGTCGGTCAGCACCAGGGCCTGGTTGAGTCGGCCGGCGGTGCCATGCTGGACGACATCGCGGAGGACACCGCGCACCGCCCTCGCCACTTCCTCCGGCATGACTCGTTCTCCTTGTGCTGGCAGGCGGGTCAGCACCGTTTCATAGGGGGTCTTTTCGGCAAAGTGGAGGGTGTCGATCAGGGCGGCGGCGGGACGCACCCCATCGTTGACCAGAATGGCCATCAGTTCCGCCAGGGCCGCCGGTCGGTCTGCGGAGCTGCCGATGGAGGTGGCATAGGAGGGAACCAGCGAGTTGAACGGATAGCCGAGTCGTTTCCAGTCTTTGTGGATTTCGAGGAATGCCTCCATCTCCAGCAGGCTGCGGATGCGGCGATCCTGGGCGTTTTTGCGGCTGCTGCGCATCAACCAGTTATAGACCTCGAGGCGATCCTTCTGGCTGGCGGTGACGAGATCCGTCCAGCCCGCCTCGGGATGGAGGGTGAGATAGCGGGCCAGCCACAGTTCCAGCGGATGAATCTGGGTGATATAGCCCTGGTCCGCCAGCGAGAATTTGTCCGGTCCGAATTGTTCATAGTATTTTTTCAGGGTCTTGCCGCCGGATTCGCGGAAGGTGGGCAGGTGCGCCTCCATGAAAGCGGTGAATTCCTCCAGAGTCGCTTCCGGCACCAGATAACGATGTGCGCCTGCCAGGCGGCGGGGCAGCGGGCGAATACCGGAAATGAGGGTGTCGATAATCTGTTCGCGGTTCTTGCCCTTGTATTTGTCGTAAAAGCGTTTCATGAACACCCGGCTTTCCTGATCGGCAAACCGTTCCAGGTACTGGCGGCGCAGAGGGTTGTTCATGTCTTCCAGCACCCGGCCGGTGGAACCCGGCACCTGCAGCACATAATGGCGGACAATGTCACGCATCATCCGGATGAAGACCAGATTGACGGAGTTGCGCATGGCCATCCGCACCGACATGATGCTGTCATCGTCCTTGCTGCTGAAGTTGGAAAAGGTGTGGTTGCCACCGCCGGTATAGAAGACCTCCCTGGGGCTGGCGGAATACTGGCGTTCCAGGGCTGCGTCGAGCATGGCGGCGAGTCCCCGGTCAGAGGCGGTGAGCAGGTAATCAACGGTCCAGCGGGCCAGACGGTCGTTGGCGCTGACTTCCGTCTCGCGCAGGGTTTTATCGTCAAGACCTGCATACTGATCGTGGAGCCGGGCCATGATTTCCAGATAGGTCACCAGGGTGCGGAGCTTGGCGGTGGAGCCGAGATCGAGTTTGGTGCCGACGTTGATGTCAAAGGGCTGGTCGAGATTATCCGCCTGCACCCTCGGCATGGCGCCGGTCGGACCCAGTTCGTAAAGATTGAGGCTGTAAATCACCTTGGCCGGGTCGCCCTTGGCCAGCAGTCGATCCTCCTTCAGGCCGTTCTGTTCGAGAAAGAGGGGATCCTTGAGCTGGAGAAGAAATTCGGTCACCGTCCGTTGCGCCTCCCGGTCCAGGGTGGTGGAGACGGTAAGGTCAAGACGGTCGAGATCGTAGAAGCGAGGCATGCCGAGCATCTCGCCAAGCTGGACCCGTACCATGCTCGATGCCTTGCGGTTGACAAAGGTGCCTGATTCCGGTCTGGTCCGTTTGGTGTCGAAGCGGAGTTTCACCTGCAGGGCCGCGTCCCGCAGGCTGTCGCTGATGATCCTCTCTTGCGCCAGCAGCCGCAGCAGAAAGTCGGTCTGTTCGTTGAGCCGGTCCGGCCCTTCCAACAGGAAACCGGAGGGGCGGCGCTGGGCTACCATCAGGCTCAGCGCCAGTTTGAACATGCGCCCCTTGTCCTGTAGGCCGGGGCCGTTCTCGTCAGCGCGCAGGGCACTATTGAAGGCATCAAAGTCCACCCCGTACCAGGCCCACATGCCGTCGCCGATGCCGTTGACCTCGCCAAGTCCGCCGGCGGCGGACAGGGGCACGCTGTTGAGGTAGTTGTAGACGATGCGGCGGCGGGCAATCGTGGTGTCTTCGCCGTCAAGATAGATGCGCACCGAGGCTGAGGCCATTTGCTGCAGTTTGTCGAGCGGGGTGCGGGTCATGCCCTCCGGGGAATGGCGGTATTTTTCTATCTGGGTGGCCAGGGTGCTGCCGCCCGGGACATTGTGGTTTGGCCGGAACAGCTGAATTGCCTTGTCCAGTACTGCCTTAGTCAGCCGGTCCCACTCGATGGCAGGGTTGCGGGTGGGATGGTTCAGGTTCATCAGTTCCCGATTTTCAATAAAGAGCAGACTGTCCACCAGCACCGCGGGAATCGCCTCGTAATCCGAATAGACCCGCTCCGGGAAAGTAACGGCATAGATCTCGGTGTCGTTTGTGTCAAGGATGGTCAAGCCGCCCTGCACCTTTTCATGATAGGGGGTGAAGATCCCCCGCCGGCTCACAGTGAGGAGTTCGGGGGAGAGGCGGGCCTGAGCGGTTATGGTCAGCCCGTTGTTTGTCAGTGTCTGAAAGTATGCCGGCAGCCGGGTATACCCGAGCCGGGTGTCATAGATGCCATAGCTCGGGAAGACAATGGCCGGACTCGATCCCTCCTCCAGGTGGAAGGTGAGTTTTTTCCCCAGTTCACTTAAATATCTGGCCTGGAATCGGGAGGTGGTGAGTTCGACATAGAGCACGGCCGCCACAGTGCCGATAGCCAGCACGATAAACAGCAGCGTTGCCACCAGGGCAATGGTGCTGGCAATGGATCTTTTCTTGATGCGATGATGGGCTGGTGATCCGAACACGTGTCGTTTGGTGTGGGGCTCTGCCATCCGAGTGGCGGTGAGACGTAATAATTCAGTTCATGATAAACCCGTAAAAAATCTTTTTTTACCACGGAGAGCACGGAGGGACAGAGAAAATATTTTAAATTACAGTCAGTTATCTCCGTGGTCTCTGTGGTTGATTTTCAGCTTTTACGAGACCATCAGAGCGAGTTTTTCCGGGAAAATTACTGTATATACAACACGGATCTGATTTTGCCTAGATGTATGATGGTGAGGAAAAAAGATGGCCGCTCCGCGGGCGGCGCGGCGCAGATGTCGCGGGTCGATGAAGAGAAGGCAGGGATGGGGCGCGTTGCCCCATCAGTATTCGACCGGCAGTGCCCTGACCTGGGAGCGGGTAAAGACCGGGCCGTCCTTGCAGACCAAAGCCGGGCCGGCATTGCAGTGACAGCAGAGGCCAACGCCGCATTTCATCCGGTTTTCCAGGGAGAGGTAGACCTGTTCGTCGGTCCAGCCGATTTTTTCCAGGGGCGGCATGGTGAATTTGATCATGATGGGCGGGCCGCAGATGAGGGCCACACTGTTGGCTGGCGATGGGGCGACCGCGCCGGCGATGGTGGGGACAAAACCGACCAGGCCATCCCAGCCCGGCGCCTCCCGGTCAACGGTGATATGGAGATCGATGTCGCCCCGCCGCGCCCATTCCCGCATCTCGTCGCGATAGAGCAGCATGCCCGGGGTGCGGGCGCCGTAAATGAAGGTGATGGCGCCGTAATCCTGGCGGTGGGCGAGCAGATAGAGCAGGGTGGCCCGCAGGGTGGTAACGGCAAAGCCGCCGGCAATGATGACGATGTTTTTGCCCTTCATCTCGCCGTCAACCGGAAAGCCGTTGCCCAGCGGGCCGCGTACTCCGATGGGGGCGCCACTGGCCATCTGGTGCAGGGCGGTGGTCACCTTGCCGGCCCGATTCACCGTGAAGAGCAGATAGCCCTCTTCGGTGGGGGAGGAGGCGATGCCGATGGGAATCTCTCCCTGGCCGGCCAGGGAGAGCATGGCGAACTGGCCGGGGACATGGTGCCAGGCCCGGCGCTGCTTTTCGTTTTCCAGGACCAGTTTGAAGGTTTTCAGGTTGCCGTCTTCCGTTTCAACGACAATATCGTCGATCCGGGCAGGGAAGGGCAGATAGGATATCATCTCTCACTCCACCGTCAGCAGGTCGTGGATGACCTCGCGAATATCAATGTTGACCGGACAGTCCTTGATGCAACGGCCGCAGCCGACGCAGGAGAAGGGGCCGAAGCGGTCCGGAAAGTATTTCAGCTTGTGCAGGAAGCGGTTACGGGTGCGCTGCATCTTTTTGCCGCGCGGATTGTGACCCGAAGTGTGCAGGCTGTAGAGGGGGAACATGCAGGAATCCCAGTATCTGATCCGACGGCCCTGGCCGCGGCTCACTTCGTCCTGAATGTCGAAACAGTAACAGGTGGGACAGAGAAAGGTGCAGGCGCCGCAGTTGATGCATGCCTCGCCGATCCCCTGCCAGAGGGGCGCCTCATACAGCCTGTTGAGATCGCGGGCGGCAAGGGCATCGCGTTTGGCGTTGCCTTCGGGCGGATTTTGGGCCCGGCGTTCAGCAAGGGTGGCCAGATCCTCCGGGGTCGCCGGGGCTAGGGTCGCGCCGGCAAACAACTCGTCGCCCTTGGCACTCAGCACCTCGACCAGCCAGGCGCCGGCACTGGCGCTGATCGAGACATCAAGTCCGTCGGTGCCCATGGGCGAGCCGCCCACCTGGTCACAGAAACAGGTCGAGCAGCGAGTGCTGCACGTGAAACCGACCAGCACGGTGCGGGCCAGGTTGTGCTGATAAAAAGGGTCTTCACGAAAGGGCAGATTGTTGAGGACAACGCTGCGGCCGTCGCAGGGCCGAACCCCGACGACGATCCGATTGGCATTGCTTGCCGAGGTCTCCCGCATCACCCCCCGGGCCGGGGCATCGGCGCGCAGCGCACAGGTTTGCATGGTTTCCGGCTGGGGAAAGAGAAAGGTCTTGACCGATGTCCGGGACGGGCCGGACGGCAGGTCGAGGCTGCCATTATCCGGCAGCCGGGTCCAGCCGGGACCGCATTCCTCGTCCCTTTCCGGCGATGTCTCCTTTGCGGGGCAATAGACCACGGCTTGCCGGTGCCAGCCGGCCAGCAGGGCGTCAAGTTCAGCGTGCGTTGCTTTGAAGACCTTCACTGCTTTTTGTCCTCCTTGCCGGCTGCGGCTTCGGTGACGATGAACGACTGGGGATCATTCTGGCGGTATGTTGTCAGGGGCAGGGGGGCGTCGGCCTGCATGCCGGCCTCAATCCCGTAGAGATTCAGCACATCCTTATTCAGTTTTTTGGTCAGCAACCGCATGGGGATGTCCATGGGACAGACCGATTCGCAGGCCCCGCAGTCGGTGCAGCGGCCGGCGCAGTGATAGGCGCGCAGGATATGGAAGAGCGCGGTGTCGGTCGCCTCAATGCTTTTGCCGACCCACTGCGGTTTGGCGTCATCGACAAAACAGGTCGGGCAATAGCAGAGCGGGCAGGCATTGCGGCAGGCATAGCAGCGGATGCAGTCGGCAAAAGCCGCAGTGAACCAGGCCCAGCGTGCATCGACGGATTGCTGTTCGATGGCGTCAACCTGCTTGAAGGGATTCGGATTTTTTCTCTCCGAAGCGGCCGTGCCGATGCGGAGATCGACAAGCACCGGATCCGGGTGGGTGCAGGTCTGGCAGTTGTCGCGCACCACACTCCAGCGGTTGATTTTTTTTTCAAAATCAACTCCGCTGACGATGAGGTCGTGATCCTCCTCGGCAACGGCCAGGATCTCCCGGCCGGCAAAGAGTTTCTCGACCTTGCGTCGGCTCACCATGCCTCGGCTGCCGACGCCGATGACCACCACCCGATCGCGGGCCACCTGCTGCTCCTGGATCTGGACGACGATGTTGCGCGACCAGCAGCCGGTGGCGAGCATTGCCACCTTCGGCAGAGGGCCTTCCGGTATCGGGTCGCGGGGGCCGCGCGGCGGTTCCACTGATTTGAGAGTGTCGGGCAGATAATTGGCCAGATTGAGGACGCAGAAGCTGTTCCAGATCAGCCGGCCGCATTCCTCGGGGCGGCGGACGACAACGGGTCTGACCGTCATCGGCAGGCTGCCGGGCGCAAAGCCGATAACCGCCGCCACCGCATTTTCGGCGAGCAGTTTGCCGGCCTGCGTTCTAATCTCTTCTGTGAGGCGTTCATTGATAGTTGGCATAAAACCACGTTCCACATTCCGGGTTGCTAGAAGGACGACCGATCGTACCAGTCGCCGCGGGGGACGGTCGGGCTTACGCTGCCAGTCCGGCCTCGATTTTTTTCACCAGCCGGGTTGCCGGACCAAGGGCCGTCACCCGTTCGGTCACGGTTTTGACCACCTCGGCAAACTGTTCACCTTCCGCGGCCGATATCCAGGAAAAGTTGACCCGTCCCGGCTCGAGGCCGACGAATTCCAGGAGATTGCTGAGCAGGGCGAAACGGCGGCGGGCGAAATAGTTGCCGCTGATGTAATGGCAATCGCCGGGATGGCAACCGGAGACGAGGATGCCGTCCGCCCCTGATTTCAGCGCCGAGAGGATCATGTTGGCGCTGACACGGCCCGAACAGGGAACCCTGACGATCCGGATGCTGGGCGGATACTGGAAACGGCTGACTCCGGCCAGATCGGCGCCGGCATAGCTGCACCAGTTACAGAGGAAGGCGATGATTTTCGGTTCCCAATCGCTGATTGTCTCGGTCATGGTGATTTATTTAGTTGAATTGGTCTGATTGGTCAATTGGTTGATTGGTCGAGATGATTGGTTGAGTGCCGCTGGCCAACAAACCAAGTGACCAACCGGACCAATCAGGCTATTCCCATGCCGCATCCACCGCGGCCATGATCTGTTCGTTGCCGATGTTCTTCAGGGTGATCGCATCGGAGCGACAGCCGGCGACACAGGCACCGCAGCCCTTGCACATGCTGCTGTTGACCACGGAGACGCCGTTGTCGTCAAGGGTCACGGCATGGTAGGCGCAGACCTGGGTACAGAGCCCGCACCCAGTACATTTCGCGGCAGTGACAACGGCGGTGATGCTTTCCGCCGGCACCGCGTCATGGGCAAGAATGATGCTGGCCCGCGCTGCCGCCGCCTTGGCCTGGGCAATGGATTCTTCCATGGATTTCGGGTAATGGCAGAGTCCGGCGAGATAGACACCCTCGGTGGCAAAATCAACCGGTCGCAGTTTCATGTGGGCCTCCAGCAGAAAGCCCTGGCTGTCCACCGCGCACTTGAAGAACTTGGCCAGGTTGCCGCTGCTCTGCCGGCGGGGCTGGATGGCGGTGGCCAGCACCAGCATGTCAGGTTCGATCATGATATCGGCGTTGATGATCGGTTCATGGCAGGAGATGACAAGTTTGCCATCCTGCTGGCTGACCTGGGGGAGATGATCGAGATCATAACGGATAAAGATGATGCCCCGGGCCCGCGCCTCCTGATAGAGGCGTTCCCGCTGGCCGTAGGTGCGGATATCCCGGTAGAGCATGAAGATCTCCATGTCCGGGTTCAGATCCTTGAGTTTGAGGGCGGCATCAATGGCATGGGTGCAGCAGACTCGGCTGCAGTAAGGCCGTTCGGGAATCCGCGAACCGACGCAATGGATGAAGACCGCCTGGCTGATGGTGCTGAGGGCGGTGTCCTTCTCGATGAAACGTTTATCGAGTTCCAGAAGGGTGTGGACATTGGGATTTTCGCCATGGAGGTAGCGCCACTGGCCCTCGGGTTTGCTGGGCTCACCGCCCACCGCCATAACCGCCACCCCATGCTCGAAGCTCTGGCCGTCGGTAAAGGTGGTGGTAAAGGCTCCCACCGAACCGGCCACCTCCCTGATTTCCGTGTTGTATTTGACGGTGATGTGGGGATGGCTGCCGACCTGGGCCGTCAGATCGGTGACAAAGGGGAGAATCTCCCTGCCCTGCCAGTTGCGGTAGACCTTGCGGCCATTGCCGCCGAGGATGTCGCTCTGTTCGACAAGGGTGACCGGGTAGCCCTGATCGGCAAAGGCCAGGGCCGCCGTCATGCCGGTCACCCCGCCGCCGATGACAAGCGCCGCCTTGGTCACCGGCACCGTGTTGTAGGGCAGCGCTCCCTCGCCGCGCACCCGGGCCACCGCCATCCGGACCAGATCCTTGGCCTTGGCCGTGGCCTTGGCCGGGTCATTCTGATGGACCCAGGAGTCCTGATCGCGGATATTGGCCATCTCAAAGAGAAATTTGTTCAGTCCGGCGTCGCGCAGCGTCTCCTGGAAAAGCGGTTCATGGGTGCGGGGCGAGCAGGAGGCCACCACCACCCGGTTGAGATCATGCTCCCGGATCATGGCGACCATCTGGTTGATCGTGTCCTGGGAGCAGGTAAAGAGGTTGGTCTGGGAAAAGACGACGTCGGGCAGGGTGGCGGCATAGGCGGAGACGGCCGCCACATCGACGACACTTGCGATATTGATGCCGCAATGGCAGACAAAGACGCCGATGCGCGGTGGGCGGGCGTAGATATTCTGTTCGTCCGGGTAGACTTTTCTGCTGGTTTCCGTCCAGCGGAGCGGGGTCAGGATACGGCTTGCCTCAGAGGCGGCGGCGCTGGCCTCCATCACCGATTGGGGGATGTCTTTTGGTTCCGAGGCGGCGCCGCAGACGTAAACGCCGGGCCGACTGGTGGCCACCGGATTGAAACTGTCAGTGCGGATGAAGTTGTCGGCGTCGAGCTCGAGGCCGAGGATGGCGGCCAGCTCGATGGTATGCCGGTACGGACTGAGACCGGTGGAGAGCACCACCATGTCGAATTCATCGAAGCAGACCTGGCCCTGTTCGTTGACATAACGGATCAGCAGGTCGCCCTCTTTACCGGGAGCCGGGATGATGGAATGGACTCTGGCCCGGTGGAATTGCACCCCTTTTTCTTTGGCCTGATTATAGTAATTTTCAAATCCCTTGCCATGGGTCCGCATGTCCATGAAGAAAATGGAGGAGGCAAATTCTCCATGGGAGTGCTCCTTGGCGATAACTGCCTGCTTGAGGGCAAACATGCAGCAAACAGATGAGCAATAGGGGTGGCCGACCCGGTTGATGTCCCGGGAGCCGATGCATTGCAGCCAGGCGATTTTTTTCGGCTCCCTGCCGTCGGACGGTCTTTCCAGGTGGCCAAGGCAGGGACCGGAGGGGCTGAGAAACCGCTCGAATTCCATGGAGGTGACGACATTGGCCAGGCGGCCGTACCCGGTAAAATCAAGAGATGCCGGGTTGAAGCGGGAAAATCCGAGTGCGAGCACCACCGACCCCACCTCCAGCACATGCTCCCTGGCCGTCTCCTCGAAGTTGATGGCCCCGGCCGGACACTCCTTGGCGCAGATGCCGCAGCGGCCCGGTTTTTTGAGCCAGATGCAGTGAGCCGGATCGATGGCGTATTTGAGCGGCACGGCCTGGGGGTAACTCAGGTACGCCGCCTTGCGCATGCCGATGCCCATGTTGAAGTCGTTGGTCACCTTTTTCGGACATTTTTCCGCGCAGAGGCCGCAGGCAATACACCTGGTCGGATCCACATAGCGGGGTCGCTGCCGGACCACGGCCCGGAAATTGCCGGGTTCGCCTTCCAGGGAAAGGAGGTCGGACAGGGTGAGGAGGTTGATATTGAGATGGCGGCCGCATTCCACCAGCTTGGGGGAAAGAATGCAGGCGGAGCAGTCATTGGTGGGGAAGGTCTTATCGAGCTGAGACATTTTGCCGCCAATGGCGGCGGTTCGCTCCACCAGATGGACGCGAAAGCCGCTGTCCGCCAGGTCAAGAGCTGCCTGAACCCCGGCGATGCCTCCGCCGACAACCAAAACCGATCCTTTGGCCATTGTTTCTACCGTAAAGTTGAAGTTCTAGCGTGTAAGCGTTTTATGTATTGCGCTCTAGCGCACCATTGCCCTGACGATCCAGTTCCACAGATGGGTCGCCTGCCATTTGCCGCCGTAATGGGCCGCGAGATCCTTGATCTGGGTATGGCAGTTGTGGCAGGGGGTGATGACAACATCGGCGCCGGTGGCAAGGAGTTGTTCGAATTTCATCCGGCCGTGTTTCATCCGGTTATCGATAAAGCCGGCCTGAATGGCGCCGCCGCCCCCGCCGCAGCAATAGTTGTTTGACTTGTTGGGCCAGACCTCGACGAAATTTTCCTCACCGCAGACCTGTTTGACGACAAAGCGGAGATCCTCGGCCACCGGGTCGCCGAGGCCCTGGCGTACCAGTTTGCACGGATCCTGAACGGTGAATTTCAGCTTTTCCGTGTTCCAGGCGGGATCGACCTTGAGTCTGCCCTCGCGGATCCATTGGGCATAGAGGCTGATAATGCTGACGACCGTGAAGTTGTGAGGGATGTTGAAGCGTTTCAACCCTTCCAGGGTTGCGAAAAGCATGTGCCCTCACTCGGTGTTTATGTATGTCGGGCAACCGAGCGCATCCACCGTTTCCGCCTGTTTGCGGGTGACATACTCCCAGTCCTTGGGATCGCCGCTGAAGAGACAGTAGTTGGCCCCGTCCCACCATTCGGAGGAGTAGGTCCAGTCGATGCCGACCTGATGAAGGATCTTCCAGAGAAAGACCATCTCCTCTGGCTCCACGGTCGGCTCCTTGGCATTCTGGTTGAGGTAGAAAAGCGCCCCCTTCTTGTCCATGGGGGCTTGGAGATCGGCCCAATCCGGTTCGGTGGCGTGTACCTCTTCCAGTATGTCGCCCACCACCCAGACAAAATCGCTGTTGGGGATGCCGGTGGAATTGCTTTGTTTTTGCAGTTCGCAGGACTTCTGGAGATTTTTCGGCCGTTTTTCGACAGGGCGCATGCCTTTAAGGGCATAGACAAAACGGCCGACATGGATGCCCATGGGGCAGGCATACTGGCAGCGCTGACAGATGGAGCAGGAGTACAGCCAGTTGGTCTCTTTCAGAACATCGTCCTGGCCGAGGATGAGATAACGGATGAATTTGCGCGGGTCCATGCCTTCGATGTCGCTGGCTGGACAACCGCTGGCACAAAGGCCGCAGGTGAGGCAGTAGTCAAGGTTGGCGTCCGGCATGGATTGCCGGAACTGCTTTTTCAACTCCGCCCGCAAGGGAGAAAGACTGAATTCTGTCATGACACACCACTGGTAAGAAAGAAGAGGGAAGTGAATGAACCAGGGGCCAGACGCAGCAAAAAAACGTTTTTGTTATAACAGCTTCTCAGGGATTTGCAAATACTTCTTCAGATACTTTTTTTTGCTGGCGAGCGGTTTGCTCTTTTGTCGTGAACGGATCTTGCCATCGAAGAAAAATGATGGTCTCGTAAAATCCGCAAGACATGGCGGGTGGGAAAGTGAAAACATTGAGCTCGAATACACCGCCCGTCGGAATCGTGTCTCTTGCGATTCCGACAAAAAGGGCGGGCTGTGGTTGTAGAAGAACAAAGAAGAGAAAAAATGAAAAAATCGTCTTTTTTTTTGCCAAGTCTCCATCTGACTTGACGAGGATGCCCTGTCAGTGGTAAAAAAAAAAATTTGTTCGAAAACTCAGTGGGAAAACAAGCGGGCAGCGTCTTCATTGACCAGCCCGGTATGGCAAGACAAAACAGAAAATGTGAGGAGTATCAAAACGATGTGCCGGTTAGCGTTAAAAACCGCCAGTGAGCCGTTTTCGCCATTTACCGTGCTCCAGGCAATGGAGGCCATGCAGGAAGGCTACGACGGCAGCGGTTTGGGGCTTCTGCTGCGGGGCCTGCAATTTACTGATTACAGCTACAAGGCGGGTGAGCCGGTGCTGTCCGGAATCGCCCACAGCGAGACTGCCCTTCACCGCCTGAACCGGTTTATGCAGGAACGCGGTTTCGAGCTCAGGTATGATCACGAGTTTGAAGTTGATTTCAGCAGAATCGAGGCCAGGGATCGATTCAAATATCTGTTGCGGGTCTACAAGAAACCGCCGGCCTGGGATGGACTGAGCGAGGAACAGATCGAAAATGAGATGATGCTGATCCGTCTGGCGCTCCGCAAGGACGGCGAGGACAACGGCGGCGATCTCACTGTTTTCTCCTTCTGGCCGGATGTGGTGATGATTAAGGAGGTGGGCTGGCCGCTCGGCGTCGGCGAGGCGCTGGGGCTGGACAGTCATCGTATCACCTCGCGTATATGTATGGCCCAGGGGAGACAGAATACCAACTGGGGTATCAATCTCTATGCCTGTCATCCCTTCTTCCTGCAGGGGATCGCCACCATGACCAACGGTGAAAACACCGCTTTTATTCCGATCAAGGACTGGCTGACCGGCAAGGGTTTTCCCGGCTATATGGGCTATCAGTCGGACAGTGAGGTTTTTGCTCATATTCTCCATTATGTTGTCAAGAAACTGAAGTTGCCACTTGAAACCTACAAACATGTCATCACTCCGCTGAAAACCGAAGAACTGCTGGTTCATCCCCAGGGAGATTTCCTGCGCGGTCTACGCGACGCCTGCCGGAGGCTGATCATCGACGGCCCCAACGCAGTGATCGGCAGCCTGCCCGATGAAACCTGTCTGCTTGTGATGGACGCCAAAAAGATGCGGCCTGCCACCATTGGCGGCAAACCCGGTGAATGGGCGATTGCCTCGGAGATGTGCGGGGTTGACGCCATGATTCCCGATCGTGATCCGTCCCTTGATTTTCAGCCCATGCGACAGCATACGATTATTGTTCCTCCAGACCGACAGGAGTATAAGATATGGTCTCAATTCAATCAATTCCCTCTACCCCAGGCAGCCTGACCGCCGGGGATTTCCCCTGGGTCGTCGAGCACCGGGAGGATCGCTGCACCCTTTGCGGTCGCTGCACGGCGGTCTGTCCGGTTAATGCCATCAAGCTGACTTACATGCGGCAGCGCATGCCGAAGCTGGTGCTGACCTCAAGCGAGCGGGGCAGTTCCTACCGCACCTTTGTCGGCATCCGCCAACGCACAGAGCTCGCCAATCGCTGCATCGGCTGCGGCACCTGCGCCATGGTCTGTCCCAACTCGGCTATTAAGCCGCTGCCGAATGCCATGACCGACCGCTACCGCTTCCAGAACACCCAGGGCGGGGAGCCGGTAAAACGCGGTGGACGGCGCAATGACCCCAATCCGGGTCTGCTCGATCAGCTCATTTTCACCCGCATTTCCATGCTCACCGATCCGGCCCTGGATGCCGGACGTCATGAGTTTTATCTGAACACCCTGCTTGGCCGGGTGCTGCCGCCCGAGGAATATGTGCGCCGGAAACTGGCCGGGGAGTGGATTCCGCCGGTGCGGGAGATTTTCCCCTTTATCATCGGCTCCATGAGTTTTGGCGCCCTCTCACCAAACATGTGGCTTGGCCTGTTACAGGGAGTTGCCTACTGCAACGAGGTGCTCGGTATGCCCGTTGTTATGGCGACCGGCGAAGGCGGTTGTCCACCGTGGGTGCTTAAAAGCCCGTTCCTCAAATATATCATTCTCCAGATCGCCTCCGGCTACTTCGGCTGGGATGAGATCATTCGCGCCATTCCGGAGATGCAGTGCGATCCGGCTGCCATTGAGATCAAGTACGGTCAGGGCGCGAAACCGGGTGACGGCGGGCTGCTCATGTGGTTCAAGGTCAGCAAGCTGATCGCCCGTCTGCGTGGTGTGCCGGAAGGGGTTGACCTGCCGTCGCCGCCGGTGCATCAGACTCTCTACTCCATCGAGGAATCGGTGATGAAGATGATCCAGACCATGTCCATGGCCTGGAATTTCCGGGTGCCGGTTTATCCGAAGATCTCCGGCTCCAACTCCGCCAAATCGGTGCTGAACAATCTGGTGCGCAATCCCTATGCCGCCGGCCTCTTGATCGACGGTATCGACGGCGGCACCGGCGCAGCATACAATGTCAGTATGGACCACATGGGCCATCCCATTGCCTCCAACGTGCGTGACTGTTATCTTGATCTGTGCGCCCAGGGCAAGCAGAACGAAATCCCGATTTTCGCCGCCGGCGGTATCGGCAAAACCGGCAACGTCACCCAGAACGGCATGGGTCTCATCATGCTCGGGGCGAGCGGTGTGCACATGGGCAAATATATCATGCAGGCCGCGGCAGGCTGCCTCGGCAGCGAGCAGAATCGCTGCAACGTCTGCAACATCGGCCTCTGTCCCAAAGGGATCACCAGTCAGAACCCGAAACTGTACCGCCGTCTCGATCCCGATCAGGTGGCCCAGCGGGTGGTCGATACCTTCATGGCCATCCGTACCGAGATGAAAAAGATCATGGCCCCGCTCGGCCGTTCCCAGAGTCTGCCCATCGGCATGTCGGATGCCCTCGGCATCAGCGATGAGGCGGCGGCGAAGCGATTGAGCATCAAATATATTTGTTAAGACAGGAGTCAGGGGAAAGGAATCAGGATCTTTTTTGAGGAAACTGGTTCCTTGCCAGCCTGAAGAGATAAAGAACACGGGAACAGAAGAATCTTTCCCGTTCCTCCCGGAGGAAATGGCAGTGACAGAAGCAATTACCATCAAAGGAATGGATGAGCAGGGCCGGCGCATCAGCTCGAAAGAGTTCGAGGAAATGGTGCAGGCGGCTTTTCAGAAATCGAACAGGCTCATTCTGGAAACCTTCGGCCAGCATAATGTCGGCGGACGGCTCAACCCGGCCGGCAACACCCTCGATATTCAGGTGAAGGGCCCGGCCGGGCAGCGCCTCGGCTGTATGGGCATGCCCGGCGTCACCATCACCTGCCACGGTTCCGCCTCCGATGATGTCGGCTACCTCAATATCGGGGCAAACATCATCGTCCATGGTGACGCCACCAATGGCGTCTGTAACGCCATGGCCGAGGGTCGGGTGATGATCGGCGGTTCCATCGGCGCCCGCGGCCTGACCATGACCAAATGGAACCCTGATTATCAGCGGCCGGAATTGTGGGTGCTCGGCTCGGTGGGCGATACCTTTGCCGAGTTCAACTGCGGCGGCATTGCCGTGGTCTGTGGTGTTGAGGCCAAGACCCCGGAAAACGTTCTCGGTTACCGGCCCTGCGTCGGCATGGTCGGCGGCTGGATCTACTATCGCGGTCAGACCGATCAGTCTTACGCGCGTTCCAATGTGCAGGCATTGCTGCCGGATGACGATCAGTGGCAGTGGCTGATGGAGCGCATGCCCGGTTATCTTGCCGCCATCGGCCGCAGCGAGCTGCTCTCTTCCCTTTCCGTGCGCTCGGAGTGGAAGATGCTGGTGGCCATTCCCCCCCAGGATCGTGCTTTGATGTTCTCCGGTCCCATGCCAATGCATGAGTTCCGCAAAAATATCTGGGACAAGGCCTTTGGCGGCGATCCGATCCGCGACCTGGCTCCAGGCCTGGATCGCTCCCCCATCGGCCTGATCGAGACCGGGGATCTGCGCCGCCGCAAACCTTACTGGGCCAATCAGGAATCAGCTGCTCCCTGCGCCTATTATTGCCCGGTGCATATCCCCACCATCGATCGGCTGCGGCTGATGCGGGAAGGAAAAGAGCAGGAGGCCTATCAGCTGGTGCTTGAATACACTCCGTTCCCCGCCTCGGTCTGCGGTTCCATCTGCCCTAATCTCTGCATGCAGAGCTGCTCGAGGCAGATGGTGGACAAGAGCATCGATGTCGCCATGCTCGGCCGTGCCTGCCGTGATTTTCCGGCCCCGCCAGTGGCGTCTTCCCTTGGCAGAAAGGTGGCGATCATCGGTGGCGGGCCGGCTGGTATGAATGCCGCCTGGCAGCTTGCCCTGCGCGGGGTTGAGGCCCATATCTTCGAGCGTGACGACAAGCTCGGCGGCAAGCTGGCCCAGGTGATTCCCTGGGAACGGTTGCCCAAGGCGATCTGGGAGTCCGAAGTGAACCGCTTCATGAACACCCCGAATATCACTGTCCATTTCGGGGTCACCATGACAAAGGAGAAATTCGTCGAACTGAAGAAGGAGTTCGACTATGTCATCATCGCAGTGGGCACCCATGAGCCGCGTCGCATTCCCTTCCCCGGTCATGAGCGGGTCCTGACGGCCCTCGATTTTCTGAAAAGCGCGAAAAGCGATAATCCGCCTAAAGTCGGCAGGCAGGTGGTCATCATCGGCGCAGGCAATGTCGGCTGTGACGTTGCCTGCGAGTGTTACCGACTCGGCGCCCAGGAGGTTACCCTGGTCGATATCCAGAAACCGCTGGCCTTTGGTAAGGAGAAAAAGGCGGCCGAGGCGCTGGGCGCCAAGTTCAAATGGCCGGTCACCACCAAAGAGGTGACGGCCGACGGGCTCATTGATGCCGCGGATGAGCTGATCCCGGCCCAGACCGTTATTATCTCCATCGGTGATGTGCCGGCCTTGAATTTTCTGTCCGAAAGCGTCGAGGTGGTGACGGTGGGCGGTGCTGCCTGGATCAAAACCGACGAGGTGTGCCGCACCTCGGATCCGAAAATTTACGCGGTAGGGGATGTCGAGCGACCAGGACTTGCCACCAACGCCCTTGGTCACGGCAAGAACGCCGCCCATGCCATTGTTGCGGAGATCAAGGGGGAGGAATGGAAACCCTTTACCAAGCAGGTCGTCAATCTCAACAACCTCAATCCGGTCCATTACGAGCCGGAGACCTGTCCGGGGCAGTATTCCGACATCCATGAGGCGGATCGCTGCATGAGCTGCGGGTCCTGCCGTGACTGCCACATGTGTGAAACGATCTGCCCCACCGGTGCCATTACCCGGCAGCAGCTCACTGATGACAAGAAGGATTTTCGCTATATATCGGATGATGACAAATGCATCGCCTGCGGCTTCTGTGCCAACACCTGCCCCTGCGGCGTCTGGCTGATGCGACCGATGTAACCGCCTAGGGTGTCTTTTGTCGGATTGCGGCCTGTCGGGGGATATCCGGCGGGCCGTTGTCGTTCATGCGATGCGGAGATTGGCGGCAGGGGCTAGGAAATCAGCGAGCGGATGGGCAGTCTGATCGTGAAGGAGGTGCCTTCACCTTCCCGGCTTTCCACGGAGATGATGCCCTTGTGGCTGCGCACCGTCTTCAGGGCGAAGGTCAGCCCGAAGCCGGGGCCGTAGGTCTTGGACGTGAAGAAGGGGTCGTAGATGTTCTTGATTCGTTCTTTGCTGATGCCCCGGCCGGTATCGCTGATCTGGATCTCGAAATAGCCTTCGTTGACCCCGGTGCCGATGGTAAGTTCCCGTTTTGCCGCACCCTCCATCGCCTCAATGGCGTTTTCGATGATGTGGGCGATGGTCATGGTGATGTTTTCCTGGTCCGCGCAGATCAGGGGGGGATTCTCCATGAAGCGGATGATGAGGGCGATCTCTTTCGATTCCATCTCATGGCGGTAAGCGCTCAAGGCATTGGTGACGATCTCGTTGATGTTGGAGGACTCCCGGTAACAGAGGGTGGCGCTTTTCAGGGAGATGAGCTTGTGCACCATCTTTTCGAGCACCTCGA
Organism: Thermodesulfobacteriota bacterium; assembly: GCA_049323935.1. Taxonomy (GTDB): domain Bacteria; phylum Desulfobacterota; class Desulfobulbia; order Desulfobulbales; family SURF-16; genus DB1. Next base: position 116,222 of record JBMONN010000007.1, on the reverse strand, counting down.
CATTCTGGAGAATGATATCCATGTACTGCCGGTTTTTACTGTCTTCTTCCGGCAGGTTCTTGCGCACCCGCCGGGCGAAGCCGCCAATGGCGACCAGCGGATTGCGCACCTCATGGGAGACCTCATCGAGAAAATGATCGAGGGCGGTCTGTTTTTCCTGTTCCGCCAGTTCGCTGCTTTCCTGCTTTTTGACGAGCAGGGAGCGGACCCGGGCCTCCAGCTCCTTGAAGTCAAAGGGTTTGGTGATATAATCATCCGCGCCGATGTCCAGTCCTTTGATCTTGTCCGGCACATTGCTCTTGGCGGTCAGCATGATGACCGGGATGTGCTTGGCCGTCTCATTGCCGCTTAATGCCTCGCATACCTTGTAGCCATCCATCTTCGGCATCATGACATCGAGGATAATGAGATCCGGATCAAACCCGGTGATTTTTTCCAGCCCCTGCTCACCATCATAGGCTTCTGCCGTTTCATAGCCCAGAGCGCGGAAGCGCTTGCGCAGCAGTTCCACCGTATCCAGGTTGTCATCGATGATGAGGATTTTTTCCTTGGCACTCATGGCTGATCCCCCAGCGGGATATCCTCGAGCAGGAGTTTGATCCGGCCGCCGAATTCCCGGACATTGATCGGTTTGACGATATAGTCGATGCAACCGATGGCAAGCGCCCTTTCCCGGTCCGCCGGCAGGGCGTGGGCAGTAAGGGCGACAATTTTGATGTCGCGTAGGTCGTGCTCTTTTTTGATCCGGTGGGTGACTTCCAACCCATCGAGTTTGGGCATGGAAATGTCCATCAGGACAAGATCCGGTTTTACCGTGCCGATTTTCCGCAGGGCATCCTCGCCGTCAACAGCTTCATGTAGTTGATAATTTTCCCGCGCCAGTATTTTTCTGACCAGTTCGCGGCTGTCGGTATTGTCGTCGACAATAAGGATCTTTTTTGCCGCTGCCCCGGGTTTTTCACCGGAAAGGTCGGATTCGACTCCGCTGGTTCCGGCTGCTTTGCCCTTTGCTGCCGGGAAACGGATCTGATACTTTTTCATCTTCCGCCACAGAGTGGTTTTGTCGATCCCCAGATGGGCCGCGGTTTGGCTGCGATTGCCGTTGAACAGGCGCAGGGCGGCGAGGATCGTTTCCGCCTCGGCAGTGGAGAGGGTCGGCGCAGCGGTTCGGAGGACCGGGCTGCAGGTGCCGACTTCCTGTGCTGCCGGCTCCCTGAGCCCTTCGGGCAGGCAGTGCGGATCGATGATGTTGCCTTGGCAGAGAACGAAACAGTATTCGATGATGTTCTCCAGCTCCCGGATATTGCCGGGATAATCGTAGCTCATCAGGATGTTGAGGACCCGGGGAGATACGGTTTCTATCTTCTTCCCCTGCTGACTATTGAATTTCTCGATGAAATGATGAACGAGCAGCGGAATGTCTTCCCTCCGTTCAGCCAAAGACGGCAGGGTGATCTTGATGACATTGAGCCGGTAAAAGAGATCCTCGCGGAAAGCGCCCTTGTCGATCTGTTCGCGCAGATTTTTGTTGGTGGCGGCAATGACCCGGACATCAGCCTTGAAGGTTTCAGTGCCGCCCAGCGGTTCATACTCCCTTTCCTGGAGGATGCGAAGCAGTTTCAACTGGAGGGCCGGCGAAATGTCGCCGATTTCATCGAGGAAGATCGTCCCCTTTTCCGCCAGGGCGAAACGGCCCGGTTTATCCGACGTCGCCCCGGTGAACGCCCCTTTTTTGTAACCGAACAGCTCCGATTCGAGTAGGGTGTCCGGCAGTGCCGCACAGTTGAGGGCGACGAATTTGCCTTTGCGGCCGGCCAGGTTGTGGATGGCTTTGGCGAAAAGCTCTTTGCCGGAACCGCTCGGCCCCTCGATGAGGACGGTGCTGTCGCTGGCGGCGATACTGGGCAGGGTGGCGAGGATCTGACGGATCTTTTCGTTTTTGCTGATGATGCTGTGCTGGCTGTATTTTTTGACAATCGCTTCGCCGAATCGAGAAACGGAGGAGATGTCACGAAAGGTCTCGACCCCGCCGATGATTTCCTGTCTGGTATTGCGCAGCACCGAGGTACAGACGATGATCTGGACGTCGTCGCCGTCGATGTCTTTGATGGTGACCCGCTGATGGCAGACATCCCGGCCGGTCTCCATGGATTTTTTCAGGGGACAGTTTGTTTTGCAGATATCGGCGCGGAAGATGTGGTAGCACTTCATGCCGATCGCCTCGTTCCTTTTGTAGCCGGTGATGTTTTCGGCGGAACGGTTGAACGAGGTGATGGTGAAATCGAGATCAACGGTAAAGGCGCCGTGCAGGATGGATTCGAGGATGGCCTCGCTGAAAGACACCCCTTTGTGGACCATGTTTTTCGGGGCGGCATTCCGCAGGTTTTTGGGCGGGCCCCCGGTGGACGACGTGGTTGGGGAATCCCGGTGTTCGGGTTTCGCGTTTTCAGGGGCAGAGGCAAAGTGGGCCATGAGAATTCCCTGGTGCGTAGTCAACTGTCGCGCGTGACGGAATGGATCAGTCGGGGTCACGGCTGATCCTGAGAGAGGGGGGCGCACCGGCACGAAAACATCCTATCATAAAAAGAATAGTACCGTATGTGCGCCATTTGTGCAATATTTGCGGGGAGATATTTGCCGGAGCCGGGCTTGGGGCGGGCCGGTCGATCGCTCTTCAGGCAGGGAGGGCGGGGCTCGTTTCATCGTTCTCTGCCGTAACATGCAGAAGCAGATTACGGCAGAGAGCGGTCTGGTCGGGTTGGCAGGGGGAGGTTGTCGAGGAGAAAGCGCTCCAGCTCTTCCAGTTGTTCGTCACTCAGTTCCTCGTAGACGACAACCCGTTTTCTGATATTCATCCGGCCGGAGGGGGAACGGCGGACCACTGTATCGGAAATGGTGCGGAACGGCAGTTCGACGAGGTAATCGTCCTCCCTGGAAAAGAGGGCGCCCTGGCAAGTGGCGCCGTTGCGCGGCTTCTCCTTTTCGACGTAAATGAAGGCGACGCCGCCCATGCCGATGTCAACGATCTTCCCGAAACCGCCGTGCAGAATGAACAGATCATCCCCCGCCTTGAAGCGGGGGAATTTTCTTCTGTTGAGCCAGCTGTTTTCGCCGTTCATCGCCGATCCTCCCCGTGCAGGAATGATTGTCAGTGATGTTCCTCGTAGCCGGTGAACATCGCCTTGAAATGGGCAAAGGGGGTATGGCCCAGGGTGGCGAGGTAGCAGTGCACGATGAGAAAGGCGGTGAAGATGAAAAAGAGGACGACATGGATGGTGTCGATGATCTTGATGCCGCCCAGCATGTCGATGTAATGGGCATATCCTTTCACCTTCCAGAGAAAGACGCCGGAGATCATCTGGGCCGGCAGCAGCAATAGCATGATGGCCAGATAGGCGTTCTGCTGCGGGGCGTTGAACTTGTTATCCGGGGTCATGGAATGGGGATTTGCCTCGCCCTTGAAGTAGCCGTACCCGTAAAACTTCATCTGGGTAATGGCCTTGCCGATGAAGGTCCGCAGGTTGGGAATATAGATTTTGATTTTGCCGGAGGTGAGGTAGTAGAGCAACCAGATGAAATAGTTGCCGATCACGGCAAAGCCGACATAGTTGTGGATGGTGATGGCATCACCGAGCGCCATCCAGTTGAGGATATCGGCATAACGGATCTGGAACCCGGTAATGATCAGAGCAATAAAGCCGGTGGCGTTGATCCAGTGCCAGATGCGCACTGGCGCCGGATGGACATAAACCAGATGATGGGTGCTCTCCATGCCGGGCCTCCTGCCGGTGCCGGTGAATAGTGACGTTGCTTCAGTTCGTTTTATTGCTGTATTGGCGTTGTGTTCAGATGTCGCTTGCATGATCAGTGCCCCTCCTTGCGGCGATTACCAATGGTTGCGATGCGGATGACCAGGTGGAGAACCACGACCCCGGCGCCGCCGGCGATCAGCAGAAAGCCGATTCTGTCAAGCACCTTAATCCGGGAGCCGGTCATCAGGTAGAAGTGGCTCATATTGTAGCTGGAGAGCACCTGGCGTTCCACCTCGTGGCGACTGACCGTGCCGTCCGGTCCTGACAGCAGAATTGAGACCGCGCTGAAATAGGGGGAATCGGCGATGTGGCATTTTTCGCAGGTCTTTTCGGCCATGCCGCGTTTGACCTCATGGGCTGCTGGTTCGAGGACCGCCACCAGTTCGGCGTGGAAGCGGGCATGGATGTTTTTCTGGCGCAGCATGACAATCAGATTGTCGAACTCCTCCTCATTGATGATGTTGTCCTTGTTGGTGTCGATGAGCGGTTGAAACTCGTCCTGGCTGACGCCGAGGATTTTCAGAAGCTCTTCACCCTTTGACAGTTTGCCGGTGACCAGATCGACAAAGAGCAGACGAATCTCCTGGGGAACATCCGGGGCATGACAGACGATGCATTCGACAAAGGCAAAATGGGATTCCCTGGCCGGCAGCCATTCATGGTACTGGTAGGGGTTGTGGCATTTCAGACAGTAGCTGTTTTCCCGTTCCGCGAGCAGCGCAGCATCCATGGGCATGACATCGTGGTAGCCGTGGCAGGCATAGCAGGTCATGGTGATCCCCTTGCTGCGGATTTCCATGTGTACGCTGTTTTTGAAGGCGTTGCCTTCCTCTTCATGGCAGGTGGCGCAGCAGACCGGCTCCAGGTAGGCCTTGTGCGGTAACTCCTCGTCGTAGTTAAGTTCCGTGATATCGGCATGGCAGTCAACGCAGGCGATGCCGTTCAGGTGATGGACGGATTTGTTGAATGTTTCCTCATCAACATAGAGAGAGACGGTCATTTCGCTTTTCAGGATATTCGCCGTGCTTTCCTTGCTGAGGGTGGTGTCGCTGTGGCATTGCATGCACTCGGCGTTGTCAATGGCCAGCGCGGTGGAGGTGGAGCCGCCCAGCAAGGCGGCAATGTAGAGGCCGTAACGCAGAAGTTTCATCATGTTTTTTCTCATCGTTTCATCTCCGGTGGACACTAGCTTTCCTATGCCGGGTTGGCAATGGGCATTGCGACCCGCTGACTCGCCATATCCGTCAATGGGCACCTCTTCATTTTCTGGCCGGTTCAGGTCTGCAAATTGTTGTTTGCATGGTCTGCATCATGTGTGCCATTTTTGGGTTATTTTTGTTTTTTCTCTGATTTCGCCATGTTGGCCAATAGGTCGCGATTTTCTTCGTGATTGCAGGGTTGCAATGCTGCAACCCTGTTGCAGAGGAAAGGGTGCAACATTGCAACAGTGACACGAATCATCTTGTTTGAGGCGATTGCCGGTCGCCCAGGTGGTGGCGATCGGGTAAACGTTCGCCTGTCGTGCGCGGCAAGGGGTACCAGAAAAGACATTTATTTACAAAGGGGAGGAATTATCTGTCGGCCATGACTGCTGCTGCCGTCTCTGGCACGTGGTGGCCGAGGTCGGAAAAAATGCGCTCATAATGTGAGATGAATTCTTGCCAGCCATGGGGAGGATGGAGAAGTTCACCGCCAATTCGGTTGCGGGGGCCGTTCTTGTCATGCCATTTCGGCCTGACCGACATGCGAAAGATTTTTTCCCGGCCGGAAATAACCACGGAGAGGGGAGCGGAACGCTGAAAGAATTTTTCCGGAACATCAAGAATGCCGATGCCGGAACGGGATATATTACAGGTCAGCCCGGTGCAGAGTTGGTTGCCGTCCGAGACATCGGCGGAGATACCGGTGATGCGGAAACGGGGATGGTGTCGTTTATTGATGGGATCAGGCATGGAGAAAGGCAAGGTATTGCCATCGCCCGGCGCTGTCACCGTTCTGCCTGCAACTCCCAACAGTGCCCCGGACAGCAGGCGTCCGGCCAACAGCGCCAAGGGCAGCAGGATAAACAAAAAAAGAGGAACAAACCACATGGAAACAATCAGTTGCGAGAATGTCAGCATGAGGATACCCGTTGTCTTTATTCTGTAGTTGCCCGGATGGTCGCATCCGCGCGCTTGTTTGTCGGAATCGTAAAAAGCGACGATTCGACGGGTGGTTCATTGTAACTCGCTGTTATCACTTTCCCGCCTGCCATGCTTTGCGGGTTTTTGCGAGTCCATCTATGTTTGATGGGCTCGTAAAAACTGAAAATTAACCACAGAAACCGCAGAGGTCCAAAAGGGCAACTAATTGTAATTAAAGATGTTTTCTCTGCGTCCTCAGTGCGCTCTGTGGTGAAAAAAGATTTTTTACGAGTTTGTCATGTTTGTCGTTTCGTAATTTTGTCGGGTGTGGGCGGAAAGGGGGGGAATCGTACTGGTACGGTCAACTCTCCGGCAAGACCGTAGGTGCGGTGCCGCCGGAGAGTTGCATGGTTTTATCGGCCGATCACAGCAGACAGCCAGTTTGTCCCGAGTTCCAGGACGTCGCCGGTGTTCACCAAGCCGGCCAGCAAGCAGGCAAGGGACCAGATGCCGATGAGGGCCGCTGCAACCATCATGATGGTAAGTGCCAATCTATCGCGCTGCATGCTCTCAAGCAGCATGTCGGGCGCTTGCTGGTCGAGGAGGGCGGCGTTGTCGCTGGTGGAGGATTTCGTTTGTGTCATGTCCATATCTTCTCCCTGGCAAGATGTATTTGCAGAAAATCAGGCCCTCCGTCCTGGCTCTGAGCCATGGCGGCGGGCCGTGTTGTGGGACCGGGAAGGCTGGATGCGTCGCCATGCCCGACGGGATGCATCGGCGGCGGCCGCCGCCTTTACATATGCACCCGGACATGCTCCGTGGCAGCGGCTTCTTCCTCGACCTTGCGGTCAATAGCATAACCGATCATGCCGTAGCAGTAGGAAAAGAGAACCGCATTCACCATATTGATCATAACGAGCTGGGTGGCGGTGATGATTGCGCCCGGTTCGATGATGCCGCTGCCGACCAGGCAAAAATAACCAACCGATCCATGGGTCAGATTGGCGATCAGGCCGATAAAGCCGAGCAGTTTGCCGACCACCGGGATATAGGTGAATTGCAGCAGCCCGAAGCTGACAGGGGCGATGACCGCGCCGGTGGCAATGCCGCACAGCAGCCAGCGGTGCCGCATTTTGTAGATTTTTGTCAGCTGAAAGCAGGCGAGAGGAATGATGGCGAGAAGGATCAGATATTGACTCATGGCGTACCTCCTTTTGTCATGTGAGAAAGGTGACTTCTTATCATTTCCGGTCGTGTCGCGAAGGCAGATCCCCGCGCTTCCGTTACCGTTCCCTTTGATAAATGAGTCTTGCATCTGGTATGCCAGGGGGTGTTGTTGTTTTTTTTATACATATTATTAAGTAGTTGGCTTTTGGGAGAGGAAAGATGTGCTGGTGGGTGCTTGCGGGGGTGCAATGATGCAATGGTCTTGGATTGCAGTTCTGCAATTCATGGGAGGCGAAGAGAGTTCAGCCCTGGCGGCATTCCTTTTCCGATAGGCGGAAACGGCCGTCCATTTCCGGCAGAACGATACCGAGTTGTTTGATCTTGCGGAAAAAGGTACTCTTGTGGATGCCCAGTTCCCGGGCAGCAGCCTTGCGATTGTAATGGTTGCGTTGCAGAGCGGCGATGATGGTCCGAACCTCCGTTGCCTGTACAGCCCTGCCCATATCAAAAGTGCCGGCCGATTCCCTCGCAAAGTTCCTGACCTCATCCGGCAGATGTGACGGCAGCAGGTAACCCTGGGGACAGCAATCGAGGGCGCGGCGAATAATTTTTTCCAGTTCATCGATATTGCCGGGGTAAGGATATGCCGTCAACAGAGCCAGGGTTTCCGGGCTGACCCCAGGACTTTTGTGGGGTCGCGTCAAGGTAAATGAGTGAATGAAATGATCGATGAGCAGGGCGATATCCTCCTTTCGTTCGCGCAATGGCGGCAAATGGAGGACAAGGCCGTTGAGGTGCTGGAGCAGGGAAAAAAGAAAGGCGCCGTCTTCCACCAAACGGGCAAGATGGCGGCTGGTGGAGGCAATGGTCCGTATGGCCGGGCCGCCATGCGGATCATCCGCCGCGTTCGCAGGAGCCGCTCCGCTGAGGATGTGAAGCAGACTTCGTTGTCGGGCGTGGTCCAGCGCGCTGATTTCTTCGAGAAAAAGGGTACTGCCGGACGTTAACGTGACCGGGTCGGAAAGGGGATCGTCGGGCGATGGGGCCGGTGTGCGACGGGAACGACCCTGTGGGCAACGCACCAGAATGAAGGGATTCGTCCGACCGGGGCTGAGTTCATGAATGGCGCGGGCCAGGGTCTGTTTGCCGGTCCCCGGCTCGCCCTCGATGAGAATGGTGGTACTGGTGGCTGCTATGCCGGGCAGCATGCGGATCAGGCGACCCATATCCGGGTTTCGCGTTGTTCTTTCGAGGAAAACGTGGCGGAGCGGCGGTTGCGGAGTCATTGCCGCCTGACTGAGAGTGCGGAAGGTATGGGTGCCGCCGATGATATGGTTGTTGCACCCCCGCAGGAGGGTGGTGGAGAGAAGGACCGGGATTTGCCCGCCCTCTGGGCCGGTGAGGGATGCGGCGATGTTGAAGAGCGGCGCAGTGGTTGCCAGGGTTTTCCGCATGGGACATTCAGCACCGCACAGGCTGGAACGGAATACGGCGGCACAGGGACGGCCGATGGCATTGTCGCGGCTTATGCCGGTAATGGCCTCGGCGGCGCGGTTGAAAGAGGTGATGATGAGCTCCGTATCCACGGTCAGGATCCCATCTGAAATACTGTCCAGAATCGATTCAGGAGAGACCTGGTAATCAGGCGCCGTGCCGGCGTGGCCGGAGCGTGTGGTCTGTGGTGTTTTTGATCTGGTAACGGTCACAATGTTGCCCCGTTGCAAAAAAACGGGTTGCTCCCCTGGTATCGGGATATGGCCTCGTGCTGGCCTGGATGCGGTCCGGCAGGCCCCAGCTCCTGCCGGACCGCCCTGCCGGGCTTGCGGTGATGCAGAGGAAGATGCACCGCTAACGCGCGGCAGGTTTCCTCTTGGCGTGAAAGCATTTCGTGTGCCACTGGCTACGGGGGGAAAGAGAGGCGCCGCGACGACCCCCGCATCGGCAGGGCCGGGGGGAGTCGTTTTTGCTTATTGCAGAACTGCAATAAGGAGGGGAATGCAGGGTTTTGTTTCTGCAAACATGATGGAGGCGCAACATTTATCAAACAATGATGCTCCCGTAAAAACTCGCAAACCATGGCAGGCGGGAAAGTGAAAAAAACGAGTTACAAAACACGGCCCGTCGAAATCGTGGCTTTTTACGATTTCGACAAACAATGCCGGGCGGTTTGCCGGGAAAAGCAGAGGGAAGACGGCCGCCTTACAGTGCTGCGCCGGCTGCTTCAGGAGAATTCGGCAGGACGGGCAGTCGCAGAAGAAAAGCGGCGCCTTGATGGTCGCGGCTTTCGACAGTGATCTGCCCTTTGTGATTCTGCACGGTTTTTAGGACAAAGGTCAGACCGAGGCCCGGCCCGTATGTCTTGGAGCTGAAAAAGGGATCATAGATGTTTTTTATCTTCTCTTTATGGATACCCTTGCCCGTATCAGTGATGGCAATTTCGATCCAGCCGTCGACCAGCCCGGTGCGGACGGTCAGGCGTCGCTCTTCGCCTTCCATGGCCTCGATGGCATTTTCAATGATATGGGCGATGGCTAGGGTCATATTGTCCTGGTCCACCGGGATCATCGGCATGTTATTGCCCAGCCGGATGTCAAGGATGATCTGCTTCTGTTTGATGCTGGCCCGGTGCATGCTGATGGCAGCGCGGGTCAGCTCATTGATATCCGTCGGTTCCAGAAAACCCATGGTGGCCCGTTTCAGGGAGATCATCTGGTGCAGCATTTTTTCGAGAACCTCGACGTTGCGGAGAATGATGTCCATATATTGGGTGTTGGCGCTGCCCTCGGGCAGGCTCTTGCGGACCCGGCGGGCAAAGCCGCCGATGGCCACCAGGGGATTGCGGACCTCGTGGGAGATTTCATCCACCACCCGGTCCAGGGCGTGGAGTTTTTCTTCTTCCATCAATTTTTTGTGCTGGTTCTGCTGGGCGAGCAGTGAGCGGATGCGGGCTGCCAGCTCCTTGAAATCAAAGGGTTTGGTGATGTAATCATCGGCCCCGAGCTCAAGGCCCTTGATCTTGTCGGGAATTTCATTTTTAGCGGTGAGCATCAGAATCGGGACGTGGCGGACCGTCTCGTCAAGGCGCAGGCGGCGACATACTTCATAGCCGTCCATGCCGGGCATCATCACGTCGAGAATGATGATGTCCGGGTCAAAGACAGGAATTTTTTCCAGGCCGGCCGGGCCGTCACCGGCCTCGTCCGTTTCGTATCCGGCAGCGGCAAAACGCTTGCGCAGCAGTTCAACGGTGTCGGCATTGTCATCGATGATGAGAATTCTGGCCTTGGCTGTCATGTCGTCATCAGTGGGAGAAAAACCGGTAGTGCGCCACCCGCCGGATCCTGCCTGACCCGGAAAAAATATGCCGGCCCGCATTGTGTTGGCCCGGCAAACGGCGAGATCTGAATTTATCTCCCGGAGGGTTCGAGAAATTTTCTGATCTGGCCGGCGAATTCGCGGACATTGATCGGTTTGGTGATGTATCCGTTACAACCCGCCTCCAGGGCGTTGGCTTTGTCCCCCTTCATGGCGTGGGCAGTGAGGGCGATAACCAGGGTCTCTTTCATCTCGTCGGAATCCTTGATCATGCGGGTAAGGTCATAGCCGTTGATTTTGGGCATGGAGATATCCATCAGCACCAGATCCGGTTTTTCCGTCATGATTTTCTGGAGGGCGTCCTCTCCGTCAACCGCTTCCAAAAGCCGGTAATCGTCCTTCCGCAGTATTTTCCGCACCAGCTCACGGCTGTCCTGATTGTCATCGGCGATGAGTATCGTTTTGATCGGGGCCATTCGCTGCGCCTTGTTTTATTAATCCATTGGCGGGGACGTTGCGTCCCTCATATTTTCCGGATTGTTTTTTTTAACTCTTCGAGCAAATTCTGTTCCGTGAGGATCCCTTTGTTCAGGGTGGCCTGAATCCGGCCGTTCAGGGCGGCAACGTCTTCTTCACTCAGCTCTTTGTCTGTGATGAGAATAAGGGGCACCTCCTTGATTTCCTTGCGGCTCTTAACGAACTCGATGACGTCGAAACCGTGATCTTCCGGCATGATGAGATTGAGGACAATCAGATCCGGTGGTGAGGCTTCGATTTGCTCTATCGCCTCGTCGCTGGTTGTTGCACACTGCATCTGATAGTTTTCGTTCATCAGCACCCGGTGCAGGACGTCACAGGTGTCACGGTCGCTGTCGACAAGCAAAATGGATTTGATGTGAGCAATTTTTTCAATGTTTTTCAATTTGTGGAGCAGGGCCTTCTTGTTGATCGGTTTGACCAGGTATTCCGCGGCTCCGAGGCTGAAGCCGGTCTGCTTCTCGTCGACAATGGAGAGGATGATGACCGGGATGTCCTGGGTTTCAGGATCGCGCTTGAGATCCTGCAGGACCACCCAGCCGTTGCGCTCCGGCATCATGATGTCCAGGGTGATGGCGATCGGTTTGATTCGTTTGGCGGTTTCCACCGCTCCCTGTCCGCTCAACAGACCGACGACGGTGTAGTCGTTGCCGATATTTTTGCGGATCAGCTCGATGACCTCCGGGTTATCGTCAATTGCCAGGACTGTCCGGGCAGGGCTCGCCCCTTCCTGTTCGATCAGGGCAGGAGGTTCGTGCAGGCTGCATTCTTCGATGACCAGGTTTTCGATGATGTCGCAACCCTTGCAGAAATCGGCTTTTTCCGGGAATTTGGCGACCTTGACCCCCTTGCAGTGCACACCGGCAATCAGCCAGCAGCGTAGTTCCTTGTTGCCGTAAGCCGGGCAGCTTGACTGGCCGCAGTGCTGGTATTCCCAGCATCTCACCGTCTGGCCGCCGTAGACCGAATTCCGCAAAAAGATATCCACCGGTTTGTTGAAGTAGTCGGCGAGGACCTCTGCCATCTCCTGTTCGATGATCGGTTCGTCGCTCTTTTCCAGGATTTTTTCCTGGGCCGGCAGGGTGAAATAGAAGCGGCTGCCACGGCCGAACTCGCTCTCGGCCCAGATCACCCCCCGGTGGAGGACGACCAGTCCGCGGGCAATGCTCAGTCCCAGGCCGGTTCCTTCATACTGGCGGGAGGCGGAGACATTGATCTGGGTGAATTTGTCGAAGAGCTTTTCCATGTCCTGGGGCTGGATGCCGATACCGGTATCCTCGACGCAGATCTCGACAAAAAGGGGCGATTGGTCGGCGGTCGGCGCCAGAGTGGAGGGGTTGACACGGACCGTGATGCCGCCCTGGGTGGTGAACTTGATGGCGTTGGAAAGCAGATTGTTGAAGATCTGCCGGACCTTGTCCTTGTCGATGAAAACCGGTGGAATAGTGTCGGCGAAATCGAATTTCAGGTAGAGATTTTTCGCCTGGATGGCCGGTTGGAAAAAGACCGCCAGGTATTCCATGAAATCCTTGAGATCTGTTTTGGTGATGTCGAGTTCCATCTTGCCGGATTCGATTTTCGACATGTCGAGAATGTCGTTGATCAGTTCCAGCAGATGTTTTGCGTTATTCTCCACCTTGAGCAGGCTCTTTTCCTGCTCGTCGTTGATTTCGCCGTCCACCCGGTCGAGCAGCAGATCGGTATAGCCGAGGATCGAGTTCATCGGCGTGCGCAGCTCGTGGGACATATTGGCGAGAAAGGAGGATTTGAGCCGGTCGAGTTCCTGCAGCTCCTTATTGGCCCGTTCGAGCAGCAGGGTTTTCGAGCGCAGCATCATGGTGCGCCGTGCCACCTCAAGCTCCATCTCCTTGCTGAAAGAGGCGATTTTGTCGTAGAGTTTTTCGAGATTGTCCAAGGTGGAGTTGATGTGCTGGGCGATCTTGTCCATGACTCCGTGGCCGCCGGTGCGGGATGCCCTTACCTTCAGGTTGCCACTTGAAACCTGAGAAAGAACGGCGAGCAGCTCCTCGGCCAGTCCTTCCAGGTGCCTGCGTTCCTCTTCTTCCTTGTCGGCGATTTTTTTGATGTAGACCAGCCGTTCCGCCTCCAGAACCAGCGAGATGTCGCGAAAAATCTCCACTGCGCCGGTGATATTGCCGTGGGCATCCTTCTGGGCGCTGGCGCTGGTGATGATGGGAATCTCCCTGCCTTGCTTGGTGATGATCGTGGTGCGGATGCCGGCCACCCGTTCACCGGTCAGTAAACATCGTTTCAGGGGGCAGGTGGCGTCACAGATATCGTTGCGGCAGATCTCGCTGCGAAAGATGTCGCGGCATGTCAGTCTGCCCACCGTCTCCTGCTTACTGTAGCCGGTGAGGGTGGCGCAGGCCTCGTTGATAAAGGTGACGGTCATGGTGGTGTCAACGGTGATAAGGGGATCGGCGATGGCCTCCTTGAGACTGTTGGCGTATTCGATCTGATCCTTGATACTGAGCACCATGTGGTTGAAGGAGTTGCTGAGCACGCCGATGGAGTCGTCGGTGGTGACGGGGACGGAGACGGACAGATCCCCCCGGGCCAGCTGTTTCGCCTTGGCCGCCAGCTCCGTCACCGGCCGGGTGACCATCCTGGCCAGCAAAAAGGAGATGAGCGCGATCAGGGCGGCGATGCCGACGATGCAGATGATGATGGTCCGATTCTGCATGGTGGCGATGGTGGCGTAGGTGGCATTGGTGGACTGGCGGACCAAAAGGGCGCCCAGCACCTTGCGGCTCTCACCGTGGCAGTGGTGACAGTCCTGTTCATTGTTGATGATGTGGAGGGTGGTGAGAAAATTCTGACCATCGGCCCGTTCCTCGAAATAGCCGGTCTTCGGCTGGATCGAATGTTCGATCATCGCGGTGAGTGCGGCCAGGGTTTCTGTGTTGTCGGTGACAAAGGAGACATTCTTGCCGATGTAACTGGCGTGGGTCGCAAAGACGATGCGTTGGTTGAAGTCGCAGATCACCACTTCGGTGTTTTCCAGCTCGTCCTCGATGTCGAAGAGCTGTTTTTCGATGGAGGGACTGTCTCCCATCGCCATGGGATGCTTGATGCCGGCATAGGTCAGCGACTTCATGTCCTGACCGTAGGACATCATCCGCTCCCGGCTGTGTTCCCGCTGGTTGACGATGCTGAGAAAGATGACCGCCCCCATGATGCAGGTGACCCCGACGGTGATCAGGGTTTTCAGGTCAAGATGCTTGCGGATGAAGGCCGGCGGTCTGTTCATGTCAATGCCCCCCTCCATGAATAAGCGGGGTGAACCTGAAGGCACGCAATCGTTCCGAGGTGTGGCAGCCGTAACAGTCCTCCAGGGTCGGCAGGCGAATGATGGCGGCTGGATCCTGATGTTCGACGTGGAGCGAGCCGGGGCCATGGCACACCTCACAGCCGGCATTTTTCAGTTCCGGAGTCTTTTCGACACTGACGAAGCCGCCCGGCTTGCCGTAGCCGGTGGTGTGGCAGGAGTAACATTTTTTGAGATCGTCCTCGCTCAGTCCCTTTTTCAGGCGCTCGATGCTGCGGTAGGAGTTGCTCTTTTTGGCGTGCTTGATGAAATTGTCGTATTCCTTGGCATGGCATGGCTGGCATTTGAAGGAGCCGACGTAAGTTGCCTTGACCGCGGTCGGTTTTTCATCGGCGCTGAGAAGATCAGTGCCGGCCGATCCGAGGGCGAGTACCAGCAGTAGAAAGGGCAGGGCGGAGAGTGGTCGGGGAAGGGAAAAAAAAGCCATGGTCAGCCCCCCTTGGTCGAAGGTGGCCGCCTTGCTGCGGAAAGGGCGAAAAGGATGAGCAGCCTGAGCCGATTCATAAAAGGACTGAAGCCGGCAGGCCAAATCGGGCGGCTGTCCTTGATTTGGCGGGCCGCGACTGATGCGGGTGCGGACATGAATGATTCACCATTCATTTCGGTTGCGGCGATATATTTTTTATAAATATTAGGTAGAAATACCTTATCCCGCTTGCGACGTGAAGTAAATGCGGCAAAAAGTCGCATGTAGGTCTCCCTCCGACGGGCAGCAGGCCGGGGTGGGCGCATCCGGCTATCCCCGCTCTTTTATGGTGGGTTTCATCGGGAAAAATTTGTCGAACTCGTCGACGTTCTCTGGATTTTCCAGTTCGCTCAGTTCCGCCAGCTGCTTGCTGATGGCGGAGATGTCCGCTTCGAGTTTTTCCAGGGAGGCGGTAGAGATGGTGCCTCGTTCCTCGGTTTCCATCTTGAAGAGCAGCAGGCGGTTGAGGAAGTTATTGACGATATGATGCACCGTGTGCATGGTGATCTGCAGGGTTTTCAACCGGGCCTCGCGCAGGGCCACTTCGCGCTTGCTGCGCTCGATTCGCTCGACCCAGTTGACCATGGAGACGGAAACGGTGGTGGCAATAAGGGAGGTAAAGAAGATGGTCATGATGTGGGACTGCCAGATGGTGTAATGACCTTCGAACAGGTAGAATTTACCGACTTGGTAAAGGGTCATCAGGGCGGCGGTGGCGAGAAAGGGGAAAAGCACTGTCTTGAGATATTTCATCGCGTCCCCCCGGGCAACGGCCCGATGCGGAAATGAAAATATGTCAGAAGGGTCATGCGCGGAGCAGAAAACGTCATGTTCAGTCCCACGACGAACCGGCAGCGGAGAACAGTCCGGCAAACCGATAGCGACGGTCGGCTGACGGCGCATATTAGTTTTACTATAGTGCACCGGACGGGCACGAGTAAATAGTTGAAATAAAAATTGTAACTACCCAGCAGCACCGCATCTGCATTGTCGTCAGCCTGTCCGCATGCCTGGTGTATTGCGACCAGGCCTCCTTCGCGCATCTGCGGAACGGCTGAATAGTTACTGTGCCCGGGCGAGACGAACATTTTCCGTCCCAAACTGGATCGTTACTAAAAAAATTATCAGCACGCCGTGCTGCCCTGATCCCCGGACAGGGTCAGCAGCTCCGGCTGGAGGAGGATATGGGCAATGGACCAGCGTCTGGCCCCGGCACTTGCGCCGGCGAGGGAAACGGAATAGTCGTAGAGGCTTTTCTGCAAAGGGGCAAGATCGATGGCGGGATAGGAGATGCCGCGGGCGAAGTTGCTGAGCCCGCAGACGTGAGCCGCGCCGTTGATGATGGTCGGGACGCCGTAGGTCCGGCAGTTGACCGGTCGGGTTGCGTAACAGCAGCAGAGGCCGGCATCACTGAGCAGCGGACAGCGGATGCGGGCGGAGGATGGATCGGTGCCGGCCCGGAAAAGCTCCTGCCACTGCGCGGCGGCGATGGCGCAGCGGTCGAGAATCTCTTTTTGCAACTCCTGGTTCAGTTCGCGGAAATGGCGGAACAGGCAGGAGGCCTCGATAAAGGAGAGATCAAAAACGGCATGACAGCAATCGGCGCAGCCCTGCCGGCAGACCACTTCCGCCGGGAAGCGGGCGAACAGATCGGCCATGGTGCGGTCGACAAAGTCGTAGAGGTGGAATAATTTGTCATACATTGGCTTGCCCTGCCGAACTGGGGAAAAAAGAGGGATGGCCCGCTGGCTACCGGTGCCATCACACCCTACCGGAAATGGCGGGCCGGTGCAAGCAAAGCGAGGGGATGCCGCTTGATTTTCTGTCCGGGCGGCTTACAGTATTGCTGGGAAAAGAACGAACCGGCAAGCACCGCCGGGGGATCCGAGGCTTCCGTCGAAGGGGTTTTGCCTGTCCCGGCGGCGCGCGGTTTTCCCGGGCAGGATGAATTCGAAACGACAAAAACAATCAGGAGTATGCCATGGCAACGATCCATATTGTCTGTCCGGCCTGCAACAGTGTCAACCGGCTGGAGAAAAGCAAGCTGACCAGCGGGCCGGTGTGCGGCAAGTGCCGCGGTAAACTCTTCACCGGCCAGCCGGTGGAGCTGACGGAGGCGCATTTCGCTAAACACGTTGAACGCAACGACATCCCGATGGTGGTTGATTTCTGGGCGCCCTGGTGCGGCCCCTGTCGGATGATGGCGCCGGTCTTTGCCCAGGCTGCCGCCGAGCTTGAACCGGAAGTGCGGCTGGCCAAGGTCAACACCGAGGCGGAGCAGGGGCTGGCTGCCCGTTTCGGCATCCGTTCCATTCCCACCCTGATGCTCTTCAAAGCGGGGCGGGAGCTTGTCCGACAGCCGGGGGCGCAGGATCTCGCCTCCCTGCTGCGCTGGGTGCGGGGACATCTGTAATGCGGGCGGCAAGAGAGCAGGACCGCTCAGGGGAACGTGGATGCTGCTGCTGAGATGCGCGGCCTGCAAACGCAAGCTTTGGCGCTACGACAAGATCGGACCGGGCGAGGTGCTGCGCTGCCATAAGGCCCGCATCACGAAAATGTACGACGCCCACGCCGAGGGCGGCCGGATCTTCTGCGCCTGCGGCAAGGATGTGGGTATCGACAAGGGCACCTTTTACAAGATGATCGCCAAGGCCTTCACCTATGCCGGCACCAAGCGCACCGGCTGAGGAAGGGGCCGCGGTATAAAAAGAGACCGGGTGGTCCACCCGGCCCCTGCCGTCTCACCCGACAATCGCCACCTTGAGGGCGTCCTTGATGTCGCGGACATAGTGGAAGGTCATCATGCTGCGCACCGAGTCGCGAATCTCGGCGACATCCTTTTTGTTCAACTCCGGCAGGATGACCTCGTGGATGCCGGAGCGATGGGCGGCCAGCACCTTTTCCTTGATGCCGCCCACCGGCAACACGTCGCCGCGCAGGGTGATCTCGCCGGTCATGGCCACGTCCTTGCGAACCGGCCGGTCGGTGAAGAGCGAGGTTAGGGAGACAACCATCGCCACCCCGGCCGAGGGGCCATCCTTGGGCGTCGCCCCTTCCGGTACATGGATGTGGATGTCCTTTTCTGCAAAGAGATCCTCATTGATGCTGAAATCAGCGGCATGGGCGCGGAGATAGGTAAGCGCGGCGCTGGCCGACTCCTTCATCACCTCGCCGAGCTTGCCCGTCATCTTCAGCCCGCCGCTGCCCTTCATCTTGGCTGATTCGATAAAGAGCAGCTCGCCGCCCACCGGCGTCCAGGCAAGCCCGGTGGCAAGTCCCGGGCCCCAGGAATGGGCCAGCGTCTCCGGAAAGAACTTGAGCGGTCCGAGGAAGCGTTCGAGATCGCCGGCGTCGATGACCGCCTGTTTCGTCTCGCCGGTAACGATGTCCTTGGCCACTCCCCGGCAGACCGAGGCCAGTTCGCGTTCCAGATTGCGCACACCCGCCTCCCGGGTGTAGGAGCGGATCACGGCGCGGATGGCGTCATCGGTGAAGACCAGATCATCGCCGCTCAAGGCATGGGCGTCGAGCTGGCGGCCGATGAGATGGTTTTTGGCGATATGGAGCTTCTCATCCTCGGTGTAGCCGGACAGGGTGATGACCTCCATGCGGTCGCGCAGGGGCCCGGGGATGGTGTCCAGCATGTTGGCGGTGGTGATGAACATCACCTTGGAAAGATCGAAGGTGATTTCCAGATAATGGTCGCTGAAGGTGGAGTTCTGCTCCGGGTCGAGCACTTCGAGCAGGGCCGAGGCTGGATCGCCGCGGAAATCCATGCCCAGTTTATCGATTTCATCGAGCATGAAGAGGGGGTTGTGGGAACCGGCCTTGCGCAGGCTCTGGATGATCCGGCCCGGCAGGGCGCCGATATAGGTGCGCCGGTGGCCGCGGATCTCCGCCTCGTCGCGGACGCCGCCCAACGAGAGGCGGACGAATTTGCGGCCCATGGTGCGGGCAATCGACTGGCCCAGCGAGGTCTTGCCCACCCCGGGCGGGCCGGCAAAGCAGAGGATGGGGCCGTGCATGTCCTGCTTGAGCTTGCGCACCGCGAGAAATTCGAGGATGCGTTTTTTGATCCGCTCCAGACCGTAATGATCGCGGTCGAGATCCTCCTTGGCCTTGATCAGGTCGAGGGTGTCAACCGTCGAGGTCTGCCAGGGCAGATCGAGAAGCCAGTCGATATAGGTGCGGGAGACAGTGTATTCCGGTGACGAGGGCGAGATCCGGCCCAGGCGGTCCAGTTCCTTCTGGGCCACCTTGCGCGCCTCCTCGGTCAGTTCCGCCTTTTCAAAACGGGCCTTCAGTTCGTCGAGATCGAGGTTCTCGTTGTCCTCGCCCAGCTCCTTGCGGATCGCCTGCAACTGCTGGCGCAGAAAAAATTCGCGCTGTTTCTTGTCGATGTCCTCCTTGACCGATTTCTGGATCTCCTGGCTCATCTGCGCTGTTTCCAGCCGACGGTTGAGATCGGCGGTCACCCTTTTGAGCAGGTCTCTGAGGCTGTCGATTTCGAGAATGGCCTGTTCCTCTTCCTGGGGGATATGGAGCTGCGAGGAAACCAGGTAGGCGGCATGGAAGGGACTGGTCAGGGATTCCACCGTCATGACCAGCTCCGGCGGCAGCACCACCAGTTCCGCCAGTTTTTTAAACTGGGTCTTGAGGTTGAGATCAAGAGCCTCGATCTCCTGGTCCATGGTCTCGTCCATGGCCACCACCTCTACCTTGGCGGTCAGGTAGGGTTCCTGCTGGACGTACTGGCCGATTCGGATCTTTTTGAAGCCGCTGGTCAGCACATGATAGGCGCCCTCGCTGCCCTTGACCAGTTTATGGATGTAGCCGACGACGCCGACGGTGTAAAGGTGTTCGGCGATGTTTTCCTCGGCGGGGGACTCCATCGGCCGATGGGTGACGAGACCGAGCAAGCGGTCTTTCAGAAGGATATCGTCGATAAGCTGTTTGGAGGAGGTGCTTTTGATCTGCAACGGAAAGCCCATGCCCGGAAAAAAGACAAATCCGTGCAGGGGCAGGATCGGCAGCACGTCGGGAATATCAAGCTGCATCGGATCGACCGTGCTGCTGTCGTGATGGTCCTTGGTCTCTTTTGTTTCATCTGTCATGAATACAATTCTCCCGTTATTCGCCGGTGATGGCGACCTTGATCTGGGTCGAAATCTTTCTTTTTGGCAGGCGGATGAGCAGAAAGCCGTTTTTGCAGGTGGAGGTGGCGGCCTCGACATCGACGGCGCTTTCCAGCTCGATGATGCGGTTGAACCTGCCGTATTCAACCTCCAGCTGGTGGATGCAGGTGGTGTGGTCGAACAATGGCTGCTGGCGTTCCCCGCTTACGGTGACCCGGGCATGATCAACAATGACCGAGAGTTTGTCCGGTTCCATCCCCGGCACCTCCATGTAAATGATAAATTCAGCCGACGTCTCATAGACGTCGCAGGCTGGTACCAGGGTATCCGAACGGTAGGGAAACATGCGGTGGGCGGACATGTTGCGCAGCATGCGGCCGAATTCTTTCTCGATTTCGTCAAAGGTGCTCATCCGGTGTTTCTTGAAGGGATCCATACGCGTGCCTCTGGGTGTGATTTTTCTAGGTTGCCGTTGCCTACTATATTACACTGATGGCAGGCGATGAAAAGGGAAAATGTCGGCAGGCAACGGCGAAATAGTCTGAAGTCGCGGGAGGATGCAGCCATGGAGACAGAGCTTGCACAGGCGGCCCGGCTGTTGCGGGCCAGCAGCAAGACGGTGGCGCTGACCGGCGCCGGGGTCAGTACGGAAAGCGGGATCCCGGATTTCCGCGGCAAAAATGGCCTCTGGTCCCGCTTCGATCCGCTCGAATACGGCACCCTCGGCGCCTTCCGCCGTGATCCGGAAAAAGTCTGGCGGATGCTGGCCGAACTGATCGCCTTTGCCGACTGCCAGGCCAACCCCGGCCACCAGGCCCTGGCCCGGCTCGAGGAGATCGGGCTGCTTGCCGGGGTGATCACCCAGAATATCGACGGCCTCCATCACAAGGCGGGCAGCCGGCAGGTCGTCGAGTTTCACGGCTCGCTCTTTTCCTTCACCTGCCCCCGCTGCGGCGATCGCCAGCCCCTTGCCAGGGTGCGGCGGATGACGTTGCCGCCCCACTGCCTGGCCTGCGCCGAGATTGTCAAACCGGATGTGATTTTTTTTGACGAGGCGATCCCGCCTCGTGTATTACTGGAGACCGAGCGGTTGCTTGCCGGGGTTGATCTGCTGCTGGTGGCCGGCACCTCCTGCGAGGTGGCGCCGGCGTCGCTGATCCCCGATCAGGTGCTGGGTCAGGGCGGACAGCTGCTCGAGATCAATCTCAAACCGGTGCTGGGCCGGCGGGCAACCGTCACCCTGACCGGCGGTTTTTCTGCCATGATGACAGAACTGCTCGCCCGGGTAGAGCGGCAGTGAGCGGCAACGAAAAAGGAGAGACGGACAATGAGTGAGCAGCACGAGGCAATGGCAAAAATGAACGGCCGCGGCATCCGGCGGTTGGTCAATGCCCTGCATTCCACCGGGCTCGGGTTGAAGGCGGCCTACCGCCATGAAGAGGCCTTTCGCCAGGAGGTGCTGCTCTGTCTTGTCCTGCTGCCGGCCGCCCTCCTGCTCGGAAAAAACGGGGTGGAGCGTGCCTTGCTAGCCGGCAGTCTGTTACTCGTTCTTATCGTCGAGCTGCTTAATTCCGCGATCGAGGCGGCCATCGACCGCATCGGCCCCGAATATCATCTCCTCTCCGGCCGCGCCAAGGAACTCGGCTCGGCCGCCGTCTTTGTCGTCCTTGTCCTCGCCGCCCTGGTCTGGTTGCTGGTGCTGCTGCCCTGGTGATTACCTATCGTATAACGCCCTGCACCGCGGCAATGGCTGTCGGCCTTTTGTCCGCCTTGGCGTAATAGTCAAGGAAGCGATCCACCTCGCGAATTCCCCTGTCCCTGGTCAGATCGGCCATGAAGGCGCGGGAGATCGGGCTGTAGAGGAGCTCGGCGGTCACCGTGTAGGGGCCTTTGGTCTGGCCGAGGGGCACGGCATAGGTTACCTGGTCGCCGCCGCCAATGAAGTTCGCGTCGCCCGCCGCCTCCCCCTGGACGGCGATATCCCGACCGGCGGTGGCCTTGTCGAAACCGCGCGGCAGCAGCCGGTTGTCTTTGATGTAGCCGGCAGCGCGAAGCAGGGTGAAGGTGACCTTGTTGTCGGTGTCGTGCATGACCGACTCGTAGATCTGCACCTGGTCGGGGCTGGTGATGAGATCATGATGGGGCTCGCGGCCCATTTCCTCATCACCATCATCACCGGTCACCCGGCCGTCCGGGTCCGGTCGGCCGGACTCAAAGAGCAGGGCACCGGCCGCGTCCTGCACCGTGACATGGAGCCAGGCACGGCGGGAGGGAAAGCCGGTGGGGAACTTGTGGCCGACTTTGTTTTCCACCGCCACGGTGACGGTCAGGGTGTCGGTTGTGATTGCCCCGTTCTGGAGGGCAAGGGCGGCGGTCTGCTCCTGCAGCAGCCGGATGGTGCGCTCCCTCGTCTCTTCCAGCCGTTTGGTCGAGGCGCTGATGCCGAGCGCTTCGAGGTTGTCCTGCATGATGTTAAGCAGCAGGATGTTGCCGCCGACAAAATGGTGCTGGGAAAAATGGTCCTTTTCCGTTGCCCCCTCCGGGGAGGGCAGGGCGATCAGCACCCCGCCGGCGCTGGAGTGGGGCATGTGGCAGTCCTGGCAGAGCCGTTCCGGGCCGCCGCCGGTTTCGTCGATGGTGCGGCGCCTGTCCGCCGGCAGGCCGTAATCACTGTGCAGCCATTCCAGGTAAGGGGTCTGCTCCGGAAACTCACCGGCGATGTTGCCGGCGCTGTCGAGATAGGGGGTATAGAGGGTGTGACAGGTGGCGCAGAGGGCTGAATCGTTGGTATGGCTGCCGAAAAGCGGGGTGAAGCCGATACTGGTCCGCATCGGCTCGGCCACCGTCTCCCCATAGGGGCCAAAGGCCGGCCGGTCGGGCGGGATGGCGGCGGTGTCCACCGTGTACTTACCGCTGAAGCTTTTCGGGGTGCCCAGTTCATGGTCCTGAATCTGATGGCAGAGGCTGCACGAGACCCCATCCATGGCCGCCTGGTGCAGGCCGTGCTCCCGGTCGACAAAAGCCTCGTAGGGGGCGGCGCTGGTGGCAGGGTCGCCTTCTGTCCCCTTGGCGTTGAACTGGGTCCAGGCCATCGGCATGTGGCAGGAGACGCATTTCTCCTCGATTACCTTTTTGATGGCCGGATGGCGTGTTGTTTCCGAGGCCACCTTGGCCTGCCAGAAGGGGTCTTTGGCGGCATTGGCCATCATGGTGGAACGCCAGTGGTTGTTGATCGACATGTCATTGCCGTCCCGGTCGCGGAGATTGCCGTGGCAGAGGGCGCAGCGGTTGGCCCCGACAAAGTTGGCGCTGGTGAAGCCGGCCAGCGGCTCACCGTAGCGGAATGTCGGGTTGCCGGGCTGGGGTCGGGAGAGCGGCAGGGCGGTGGTCGTTTGGTTGATGGCGGCGCGGTCGGCAGCTGGCCCGGCCGGCATGTTTGCTCCCGGCGTACAGCCGGTCAGGGCGCTGGTTGCGGCAATGACGGCAAGGGTGAGCAGGCGGCGGGGAAAGGGCGGTTTTTCTTGTTGCGTTGACATGACGGTTTCCTGTATGCGGAAAAGGTGCTGTGGCTTTTTTCGGTGAAACGGGCGCCAATGGGCCGGGTAGCAGAAAAACAGGGAAAAGGCGCGGTGAAACTGGTAAAGTATCCTGCGAGTTGCCGGCGCTCTGCTGACCGGAGCGAATCCTTCCGCTTTCTGGCGTCGTTTTTTTAGTATTATACGGTTACGATGAATATTGCAAATATCCTCAGCGCCTCGCGTCTTGTCATCGCGCCGCTGCTGCTTTTTTTTGCCTGGTCCGGCTGGCGCGGCCTCTTTCTCGTCTTCGGCATCATTGCGCTGGTCACCGATTGTCTTGACGGCTATCTGGCCCGACGGCTCAACCTGACCTCGGAGCTCGGCGCCCGGCTCGACAGCTGGGGAGATCTCGCCATCTACATGGCGGTGCCGCTGTCGGTCTGGTGGCTGTGGCCGGAGATCATTCACCGCGAGGCGGTCTTTATCATCGCCTGTCTGACCGGCTTTGCCGTGCCGGTGCTCTTCGGCCTCGGCAAATTCGGCCGGCTCACCAGCTATCACACCTGGGGGGCCAAGCTCTCCGCCGTGCTGCTCAGCACCAGCATCCTCGTCCTCATCTGGAACGGGCCGTCCTGGCCCTTCCGTCTCGCCACCGCGATCTTTCTTCTCGCCGAGCTCGAGGAGGTGCTCATCACCCTCCTGCTGCCGAAATGGCGGGCCGATGTGCCCTCGGTCTTTGTGGTGTTGCGGGAGCGGCGGCGGGGCGGATCGGGCTGAGGCAGCGCAGGTTTTTACCCTGCTCCCAGCAGCTCGGGCCAGTTGATTTCCGGAAAATGACGGCTGAGCAGATGGTCGTCGTCGACGAGGTGAAGATCCAGGCGGCTGAAGATCCGTTGCGCGGTCGGGATGACGGTGGCGGGCGGGGTGACGCTGTCCCGGCGGCCGATAAAGAGGGTGGTCGGCGCCGCACTGCGCCGGTTGTGCCACTGCCGGAAAGGCGGGAAGTTGAGGGCCGGGGCCAGCAGGATCAAACGGTTGATCCGCTCCGGCTGCTCAATGGCGAAGATGACCGCCATCAGGCCGCCGAAGCTTGAACCGATCAGGACAATGTCATGCTGGCCGGCGAGCAGTTCGGTCAGCCTCACCATGCGCTCGGCCAGGTCGCCGGAAAAGTCCGGGGTGACGACGGTCGGGAAATGGGCGCGGAAGAAGCGGGCCTTGGTTCCTTGGCTGCTGCTGTCGAGGCCGTGGAGAAAGTAGTGGCGTGGGTGGTTCATCGTCTCTAACCTCTGCTGCTGCCTGCCCCTGTCGGCAAATGGCGACAGGGGCGGCTGCCGTTCAGCGGATATAGCCTTTTTCCTCCAGATAGAGCAGGACCTCCTGGGCCGCCTCCGCCGGGGTCATCTCGCTGGTGTCGATGGTGATTTCCGGGTTGGCCGGCGGGGTGTAGGGGTCGGAAACGCCGGTAAAGGAGGCGATCTTGCCGGCCCGCGCCTTGGCGTAGAGCCCTTTTCTGTCGCGTTTCTCACACACCTCAAGCGGGGTGGCCATGTAAACCTCGATGTAGCCGCCGCACGCGCTGATCAGCTCCCGGTTGGCCCGCCGCGATTCCTCGTAGGGGGCGATGGGGGCGCAGAGGGCGATGCCGCCGTTCTTGGTGATCTCGCTTGCCACGAAACCGATGCGGGTGATGTTGAGGTTGCGGTGTTCCTGGGAAAAGTTGAGCTCGCTTGACAAATTCTTGCGAACAATGTCGCCGTCGAGCAGGGTGACCGGCCGGTCGCGCATTTCGAGAAATTTCACCATCAGCACCTTGGCTAAAGTCGATTTGCCGGAGCCGGACAGGCCGGTGATGAAGATGGTGAAGCCCTGCTTTGACCGGGGCGGGAAGGCGCGTCGCAATTCGGCGACAATCTCCGGGTACGAGAACCAGTCCGGGATGTCGAGGCCGTTTTCGAGCCGCCGCTGCAGCTCGCTCGACGAGATCGTCTTCACCGCCATTTCCTCCGTCACCTGGCGCTGCGGGACGTACTGGGCCCGATCCTCGGCGTAGACCATCTTCTCCTCGGCCACCATTTTGATGCCCACCTCCTCCTCGTGTTCCCTGACCAGTTGCTGGGCCGCGTGGGGGGGGTAGAAGTTCTCCCGGTCGAGCAGACTGGCAAAGGGGTCGCCATGGTCGGCGGCAACGAGGAAATGGGAGCAGCCGTAATTCTTTTTGATGATCGCCTGCCAGAGGGCCTCGCGCGGCCCGGCCCGGCGGCTGGCCAGGGGGAGCAGGCCGAGGCTGATCATGTTTTTCGGAAATTTCCTGATGAACTCCTGGTAACAGCGAACGTGGGTGTAGTGGTCGAGGTGGCCGGGATGGTCAAGGCCGGTGACCGGCTGGAGAAAGATGCTGGCCCCGGCCTCGCGCGCCGCTCGCAGGATCATCTCCTTGTGGGCGCAGTGCAGATAGGCGTCGGTGTGAAAGCCGATGACGTGACGCCAGCCGTTTAGCGAGAAGAGGCGGTGGCTTTCCGAGGGCGTCAGTCGCAGATCCTTGAAGTCGTAGTGGATCGGCAGGCTGAGTCCTTCCAAGCTGCCGCCGATGTACCAGTCGCCGCAGTTTTCATAGAGATTCTTGACCCCGGGGTGAAGCGCCGGGTCGTCGGCGCCGAAAACGGCCTGCGCCTCCCGTTGCTTATCCGGCCGCCAGATGTCGCTGACGGTGAGGATGGCAAGCAGAAAGCCCTCCTCGTCGTTGATCGCGAGTTTCTCCCCAGGGGCAAGGCGCTTTGCCGTCTTTTCCTGGACATCAAGGCAGATCGGCATCGGCCAGACCGTGCCGTCGGCGAGCCGCATGCGGTGAAGCACCGCCTCGTAGTCCTGGCGGCCGAGATAGCCGTCAAGGGGATAGAAGGCGCGATTGAGCAGCAGTTCGAGGTCGCAGAGCTGGCGTCGGTTGAGATCAAGGGACGGCAGGCTGACCGCCTCCTTTTTCAGGGTTTCCGTGCGTCGGAAGTGGACAAGCAGGCTTTCCGAATAGTCGTTCATTGGCTCTCCGCAAGGGGGAAGAGGCCGGGCCGCGACCATTCGCACAGGGTGTGGTGGAGGTCGGGCGCCGGCCGGGATGACGGGTGGCAGTAAATCCACCCCATCTTATACCCAAGGGAGCGGGAGAACGCAAAAGGAAAGCGCCATCAGTCCTTGTTGGTGGCGAGAAAAGCCATTTCCTGGATGGCTAGGCGCAAATCGTCACATGCGAGGCGCGCACATTCCGAGGAATGAGGCGTACTCGGGTACGCCGCAGTGACGAGATAATGTGCGGCAACGAAGCAGGTGGCGATTTGGGCGACGCCATCAGTCCTTGAAAAGGCTGGGGACGATGTGGTGACGGTTGAGCAGTTTGTAGAAATCGGTGCGGTTGCGTCTGGCCTGGCGGGCCGCCTCGGTGACGTTGCCCCGGGTCGCCTGGAGGAGCTGGACCAGGTACTCCTGCTCGAACTGCCGGCGGGCATCGGCAAAGGGGACGATTTTCAGCGGCCTGTCCTTGAGGGCCTCAGCCAGCAGGCTCTCCGAGATGAGCGGCGATGAGGACAGCGCCACGGTCTGCTCGATGACGTTCTGCAACTGGCGGACATTGCCGGGCCAGGGCGCCTCCATCAGCAGTTTCATGGCCGCCGGCGCGAAGCCGCGGATTTCCCGGTTGTTCTGCGCCGCCAGCTTGTTGATGAAGTGGTGGGCAAGCAGGGGGATGTCCTCCCGTCGCTTGTGCAGGGGCGGAATTTCGAGGCTGACGACGTTGAGCCGGTAAAAGAGATCCTCGCGGAAGGTCTTGTCCCGCACTGCCTCGTCGATCTTGCGGTGGGTGGCGGAGATGATCCGGACATCAACGTCCACCGCCGTGGTCGAGCCGATGGAGCGCACCTGTTTTTCCTGCAGGACCCGGAGCAGCTTGACCTGGAGGGAAAGGGGCATGTCGCCGATTTCATCGAGAAAAAGGGTGCCGCTGTCGGCGGCTTTGAAGAGGCCGGGGTAGTTTCTGGCAGCACCGGTGAACGAGCCCTTGGCATGGCCGAACAGCTCGGATTCGAGCAGGGCCTCGGGGATGGCGGCGCAGTTGACCGGGACAAAGGGTCCGGTGGCCCGGGCACTGGCCCGGTGAATGGCGTTGGCGAGCAGCTCCTTGCCGGTGCCGCTCTCGCCCAGGATCAGCACCCCGGCGTCGCTCTGGGCGACCAGGCGGGCCTTGTGCATGAGATTGGCCATGGCGCCGCTCTTGTAAATGATATCTCTGGTCCAGTCTCCCGCCTCCGTCCGCGGCGCCTCCTCACCCGGCGGGCCGGCAATGGTCAGGGCGGCGTTGATCTCCTGGATCAGCTTCTGGCTGTCCACCGGCTTGGTGAGAAAGGAAAAGACGCCCTTCCGGGTGGCCTCCACCGCCTCGGGAATGGAGCCGTGGGCGGTGATGACGATCACCGGCAGGGAGCTGTTGACCTTGTGCACCGCGTCAAACAGGGCCATGCCGTCCATTTCTCCCATGCGGAGGTCGGTGATAAGCAGATGCGGGTTGATCAGGGACAGACGGGAGAGGGCCTGTTCGCCGTTTTCCGCGGTGGCGACCTCAAAGCCTTGGCTCTGTAGCCGGATAGTGAAAAGGCTTAACAGGTCGGTGTCGTCGTCTACCAGGAGGATGCGGGGTTTCATGGTCATTTCGTGTTTTCGCTGCTCAATTTTTTGCGGTTGCTGGCCTGTTTCACCAGTTTTTTCAATTCATCGACGTCATGGCGCGCCTTGTTGACCTCGGCAAGGCGTTTTTCCTGCAGATAGCCGAAATAGTTCAGCAGGGCGGCGAGGCCTTGCGTGTCGGGGTAGCCGGGCGCATTGAAGTGTTTCATGGCGTTTCCTGGGCTCCTTGAGGTTGATGCGTCCTGGTGATCCGGACGCGGTCAGGTGCCATGAATTCAATGCAAGACTTGTGCGCGGTGTCATGAGATCATGCCGGAAAAGACAAAAAATATCATGAAATGTTCTCGACGGGCAGAACAAGTTGGAGATGCGCCCCGCCGTTGCCATTGGTGGGGACGGCCTCGATGGTGCCGTGATGATTGGCCAGGTATTCCCGGGCGATGGCCAGGCCGAGACCGGTGCCCTTGACCCGCCCCTTGGCCCCGGAGCGGCCCTGGAAAAAGGGAAGAAAGATCCTGTCTTTCTCTTCGGCGGGGATGCCGGGACCGGCGTCGATGATGTCGATCACGGCCCGGCCGTTGCCGGCGGTCAGGGTGATGGTGATGGCGGTATCGGGCGGCGCGTGTTTTATCGCATTGGAGAGGACGTTGTCAATGACCGTCTTGAGCTGGCCCCGGTCGCCATCAAAGGAAAGCGGGACGAGATTCAGGTCCACGGTCAAGCTGTTGGCCAGCAGAATGGGTGTGACGTCCTCCGTCACCTCGGCGATCAGCCCGTCGAGGGCGAATTGCTCCTTGCGGGGCGGCAGGCGTTGGGCTTGCGCCATATTGAAATTGACGATATTTTCGATCAGGCTCTGCAACTGTCTGCTGTTGTTGGCGAGGATGCGTACCACCTCCCTTTGCTGGACGGTGAGGGGGCCGACCAGCTCTTCGGCGAGCAGTCCGGCACTTTCCCGGATCGAGGCGAGCGGGGTTTTCAGTTCGTGGGAGATATGAGCGACGAACTTGTTGCGTTCCTTTTCCAGTTCCGCCAGGCGGGAGCGCAGCCAGTCGAGCTTGGTGCCGAGAAATTCAAGATCCCGGGGGCCGGAGACGGTGATGGGCGTGACGAAATCGCCGGAGCCGAGGCGGAGGATGCCCTTGTCGATCTGGCGGATCGGCCGGATGAGCAGCCCCGCGAAAAAGATGATGAGCAGCAGGCAGGCAAAGAAGAGGATGCAGGTCAGCCAGAACATCATTTTCTGATAGCGCAGCGCCTCCTGCTGGAGGGATTCGGTTCCTGTCAGCATCAGCTTGTGGCTGGCGTTCTCGATCTCATGGGCCAGCGCGTTCATCTCCTGATAGCGGGCCAGGGCAACCTGCCGCTCCTCGCCGTTCCTGCTGACGTCCGCCAGAACGATGTATACCTCGTTTTCCAGGTGTTGCAGCTCGGTGATGCGGGTCTGCAGGGTTTCAGGGAAAGACAATGCCTGCAACTCGGTGAACAAAAGCTGGATGTCATCGTGCTTTTCATGGAAAGCGGCAAGGTTTTCCGCAGCCGCCAGAATATCGTAAAGGCGGGCCTGTCGCTCCTGGGCGACAAGCTGCTCCAGCATCAGGCGGCTGACCCGGGCCGAATCGGTGGCCTGGAACACCGTCTCGGTGCTTTTCGCGGCCATGGTGTCCATGAAATAGGCGGAGCTGATCAGGGCGGCCAGCAGGGGCAGGGCGATAAAGAGAAAAGCGGCAAGGAGAAGGATGAGAAATGATTTCGGTCGGTAGAGCTGCACAGTGATGTGATCCGTGTCTCTTGAGGTGAATGCGATCCGGGAAAAAGGCCCGGCTATTGGTCGGGGGGGCCAGCTTTTTACCACACTTACAGGCAAGCGCATTTTTCTTCAAGCCTCTTTCCGTGCCCTGGCCTGAAAAAAAGGAGGAGAAGCGGCGGGCGGATTAACTCCCGAGAAAGGCCAATAAAAAAGGCAACCAGCCCGGCGGTGCTGTTTTTTGTTTTTCTTGCCGGAGTGACGGGGTATAAATGAAACGCAGGCAGACAAACCGCCCAGGGGGATTATCCGGGGCATGCGGATTGGCAACGGAAGAGGCGAACGGATGAGCGAGCAGTGGCGGACGCCGGCGCAATATCTGGCAGTGGCGAAGAGGCGCAAACGTGCCCTGTTGCTGCCTTTTTTCGTTTTCTCCGGCCTCGCTGTCCTGCTGGCCCTGTTTCTGCCGCCGACCTACCGGTCGGTGGCAACGATTGTCCTGGAAGGAGAGGAAATTCCGGCCGGATTCACCGACAACGCGTTGCAATCCCTGGCCGAGCAGCGCCTGCGGGTGATCCGGCAGCGTATCGTCAGCGCCGGCCGACTGTTTGATATCATGAAACGGGAGGGCCTCTTTGCGTATCTTTCCCGGAAGGCAACTGCCGAGGAGATGGCGATGGCCATGCGGGATGCCGTCCGGCTCGATTATGTCGGCACCGAGATCGCCGAGCGCTCGGCCGGGCAGTCGGTCATCTGTTCCATCACCTTTCTTCTGTCGTTTGAGGCTCGGGAAAAGCCCGCCACCGTCCAGAAAATTGCCAACATCCTTGCCGCCCTTTTCCTTGAAGAAAATCTTCGGGAACAGCGGGGACAGCACCGTGACACCCTTGCCGTGCTGGAGGAGAAGCGGCAGGCGGCACGCAGTGATCTCGATGATGTCACCCGCCGCATTGCCGTTTTCAAAAAGGAGCACATCAACGAGCTGCCGGAGGTGCTGCCGGTCAATCTCCAGAGCCGCCATGCCGTCGATGCCGCCATCGAGATGCTCAATGATCAGCTTCGCACCCTGCGGGAGCGGGAGGAGCGACTGGTTGCCGCTCTTGCCGCTATCTCTCCGCGGCAGGCAGAGGAGGAGGAGCGGCAGCGGCTCGCTGCCTTGAAAGGGGAACAGGCCAACCTGGAAAGCCGCTACACGGCGGAGCATCCCGATGTTACCCGGATCCGCCAGGAAATCGTCCGGCTCGAAGAGCGGCTGGCCGCTAGAACTGCGACAGAGCAGCAGACCGCGCTGGCGGACAATCCCGTTTTTGTCAGTTTGTCCGGTCAGCTTGCCGCGCTCCGGAACGAGCTGAAGGCAACGAGTCGGCAGCTTGCGGATCAGGAGGCTCGCCGTGCGCTCCTCACCACCTGGATCGAGGCGGCGCCGCGGGTGGAGATGCTCTACCATGACCTGCTGGCCCGGCAGCGGGAGGCGCAGACCCGTAATGACGATCTGTCCCGCCGGCTGGAGGAGGCAAAAACTGCCGGACTCACGGCCCGGGATGGGCAACGGTTTACCGTCATTGATCCGGCAAGTCTGCCGCTCAGCCCCAGCCGGCCGAATCGACCGGTCATTGTCCTGGTCGGTCTGTTTTGCGGCATCCTGGCCGGCGGCTGTTGTGTTTTTCTGCTGGAGGTCTGCGATTCGTCGATCCGCCGGCCCGAAACATTGGAGCGGGAAACCTCGTATCCGGTGCTGGCGGTCATTCCTGTTCTCACCACCGGCAGCGAGATCCGGCAGCGGTCCAATGCCCGGATCCTGATCGTTGCCGTCGTTCTGCTGGTTGCCACAGGCCTTGCGGCCCTCTTTGTGTTCCTGCCGGACCTGACGGTTTTGCGGGAGACGCTGCGCCAACTGTTCCCCTTGTTTTTTGGAGTGTGACGAGAGCGGCCATGATGAACAACGAGCACGGAGAGATGGGGACGACCGCCGCAGCACCGTCGGACAGGCCGCGAAAAGAGGAAAGAGAGGGGCCGCCGGCAATCGTCACCACCGGCTGGCAGCCGCCGGTCTATTCGGAGTCCGTGGCGGTCCGGCTCGATCCCCAGCGGCTGCTCCGCAACCGCTGCGTCTGTATTGCCGCCGATGCCCCTGAGCTTGATGCCTACAAGATCCTGCGCACCCGTATTCGGCAGCTGCTGCGGGATCGGGGAATGAACACCATCATGGTGACCAGCGCCTGTCCCGGCGAAGGCAAGACGGTGACGGCAATCAATCTCGCCCTGACCTTTGCCCGCGAATACCAGCAGACGGTGCTGCTCGTTGACTGCGATCTGAAAAAACAGGATATCCGTTCCTGTCTCGGCTTTGCCAGCGACCGGGGGCTGGTCGATTACCTTGAACACAACCGGCCGTTGAAGGATTGTATCATCTGGCCGGGGGTGGAGAAGATGACCGTGATTTCCGGGGGGCGGACGGTTCGTGACAGTACCGAACTGCTTGGGTCGCCCAAGATGCGGGATCTGCTTCTTGAAATGAAAACGCGTTACGATGACCGCTGTGTGCTGCTCGATGTGCCGGCGGTGCTTGCCGGCGCAGACGCCATGGTCTTTGCCCCGCTGGTGGATTGTATCATCATGGTGGTGGAAAAGGGAGTGACCCCGCTGGCCGAGGTGAAAAAAGCGATTGCCTTGCTGCCGGCTGAAAAATTCCTCGGCTTTGTCCTTAATGACCGGCAGGGAAAGTGAGCCGTCCTCGGAAAAGGCACAGGGAAGGTGCAAGCTATGTACGAAAAATTTAGTGCGCCGTGGGGGAAAGCCTTTCAGCCGGTGGTCGGTCGGGACGTTCTCGTTGCCCGCACCAGGTATGAGCATGCCCTCAGCCATCTCGAATATGGCCTGCGGAAGCGGGTGAGATGTCTTCTGTGGAGCGGAGAAAGCGGCGCTGGCAACAACGCCCTCTTCTGCCGTTTTTAAGGACCAGCCATGACCTTTACCCTTGTCCCGGCGGCGGATACGTCGTTACCGCCCTTACTCTTTCTTCCCGGCTGGGGCTTTGACGGCCGGCTTGTTTCGCTTTTTTCCCTGTTCCCCGGCCGTTCGCTGATTGTTCCCCGGCAATGGGTCGATCCCTTTGCCGCGGCGGCGATGCTGCCCGATTTTCTGCGGCGGCAGGGGGTGCCGGTGGCGGTGGTCGGCTGGTCGATGGGGGCGCAGCTCGGTCTCGAACTGGCCCTTGCCCATCCGGAACTGCTGGCCTCTCTCACCCTGGTTGCCATGCGGAGGAGCTGGCCGGCCGGGGAGGTCGCCCTGATCAGGGGGGAGCTCGCTGCCGATCCCGTCCACTTCATGCGCGGGTTCTACCGAAAATGTTTTCTCGGCTATCGGGCCGCCTATCATCGTTTTGCTGAGAGCCTGGAGGCGACTTATCTACGCGACGGCAATGCCTCGCTGTTGGGGGCCGGCCTGGATTATCTCGAGGGTTTTCGGCTGGCTGAGAGCACGGTGGTCACGGTGCCGCTCTCCGTGCTGCATGGCGGCCGCGATGTGGTGGCCCCGGTCGGCGATATGGTGAGATTGCCCGGCATGACATGCGAAATCATCCCTCATGGCGGCCATATGGTGCTGCTTGACCGGTGGCGATGAAGAGACGCGGCAAGGAGATAATCAGCCGGCGCTTTTCCCGGGCCGCCTCGACCTATGATGACCATGCCCTGGTCCAGCGCGAGTGTGCGATCGCCCTGCTCGGCTTGCTGCCCGAGGATTTTGTCCCGGACCGCATTCTCGAGATCGGGTGCGGCACCGGGAGCTGCACCACGCTGCTTGCCGACCGCTTTCCGCATGCCCGGATTACCGCCATTGATTTTGCCCCGGGCATGATCGACCAGGCCACGGCAAAACTCGCCGGCCGCCCGGGTGTCGTCTGTCTCTGCCGGGAAGGCGAAGCATTTCTGGGCGCCAACCGGGAGACTTATGATCTTATCACCAGCAACGCCACCATGCAGTGGTTCGATGATCTCGGTGCTGCCGGCGTCAACTGTGGCCGCGCCCTCTCCAAGAACGGTATTTTCATCGCCTCCCTCTTCGGACCCGCCTCTTTGGGCGAGCTGGCGGCGGGCCTGACCGCGGTTTTTGGCCGGGAGGTGCCGGTTGCCGCCGCCCGCTTTGCCGGCAGGGAGGAAATCCGTCGTCTGCTGGCCGGCGGTTTTGACCGGATCGACATCACTGAAACAACCTATCGTCGCAGCTACCCTTCCCTGCGCAGTCTGCTGTCTCACATCAGCCGCACCGGCACCGCCGGTCATCATGCCGCCCCCCTGCCGCTGACCCGTGCCAGGATCATGGCCCTTGATGCCTGGTTTGCCGTGCACGGCGGCTATCATGTCAGTTTTCAGGTTTTTTCCGTTCTGGCGAGGGGGAAGACAGATGGCTGACAATCGCCATTATCAAAAGAGGAAACAATGGGCAAGGCGCTTTTTGTCACCGGCACCGGCACCGGCGTCGGCAAAACCGTAGTCAGTTCGTTGCTCTGGGGATTTTGCCGTCAGCAGGGAATGCGGGCGGTTTATCAGAAATGGGTGAGTTCCGGCGGCGAACAGTCGGAGGATCTGCGCACCTGCCTGGAGCATAACCGCCTGCCGCTGAACAGCGGACAGGGGGAGGTGATCTTTCACTTTCAGTTGGCCGCCTCCCCTCATCTGGCGGCGGAACGGGAGGGAAAAATGGTTGATCCCGACCGAATCCGTACCGTTTTCCGGGATGCCGTGGCTGCTAACGAGCTGGTGCTGGTGGAGGGGGCCGGCGGGGTGCTGGTTCCCCTGCGCCGCGATCTGCTCTTTGCCGATTTTGTCGCCGAACTGGCGTTGCCGGCGCTGATTGTCGCCCGCAGCGGGCTCGGCACCATCAATCATACCCTGCTGACCATCGAGGCTCTCCGGTCCCGCGGCATCCCGCTGCTCGGGGTGGTGCTGTGCGATGAGGAAAAAGACATGGCAGCCGATGATGTGCTGGTGGTTGACAACCAGCGGGTTATCGAAGAAACGGGCAGGGTGGCGGTGTTCGGCCGACTACCACGGCAGGCCGACTATGACCGGCTGCAGCAAATCTTTGCTCCCATCGGCGCCGCGATTGCAGCCCGGCTTGCCGAACCAGGATAAAAGCCGCGGCAAAGGCGGTCAGCGTTTTTCCGGCACGCCGAGGGATTTGAGGATCAGGGCCAGGGGGCAGAATCTGGAAAAACCGTACTGGAGCAGGTTGGCGCCGACAAAGGCGGTGAACCAGAGCCAGTAGCGACTCATGAACAAAGGGCTCGCTTCGACGCCGAGGGCGAGGCTGAGGAGAATGAAAAGACCGGCAAAAATATGGACCCAGTCGGTGACGATCATTATTCGCTCCTTCGTGCCACTTCCTGGCAGGGAAGGGGCGCGTCCGTTTCAGATTTTTTCGGTGCAGAAAAGGGTCCGCATCGTCTGAATGAGTTGCAGGACGCGCGGATCGTTGATGCGATTATAAATAAAATTGGCGTCCTTCCGGAACGAGATGATCCCCTGATTGCGGAGGATGGACAGATGCTGGGAGACGTTGGCGTTGGTCGTCTTCACCTCTTCGCGCAGATCTCCCACCGTCATCTCCCGGTCCTGGAGCAGACAGAGGATTTTCAGTCTGATCGGATGAGACATGGTTTTCAACATGCCGGCAATGGATTCGATGTGTTCGTTTTGCATGTGCTGCTCGTAAGGAATATTTAATTATATTCTTTAATGTCTGGCGTTGCGTTTGTAAAGTTTTTTCTGGACAACGGTCCGGCCAGGTGGATTATGGGGCTTTTGGCGGGTTAGGATTGTGCGGAGCGCCGCACCCTGACCGCGCTGTCGAGATCAATCCCCAGCCGGGCTGCCGCATTGCCCCGGTTGATGCCGATTTCAAGCAGATCGCGGCTGCCGAAGAGGGCCACCGCTTCCCCTATTTTGTTTGATCCGTAAGTCAGGGAAATCGTCGGGATGATCTGGCTGCCGACCGTCACCGTCAGCCGGTCCAGCTCACCGCGGCTGAATGCCTTTGCGCTTGCCCGATCGATGTTGGTGATCAGGTTGCCGAAATGGTCGATATCGATGACGGCGCCGCACAGCTCATTCGCCTCAATGTGCAGGGTGGGCAGGGCGAGGCGGGTCAGGCCGGCCGGATCGATGGCGGGTCCGGTGTGCGCCGCCGACAGGCCGCCGGCCAGGGCGGCCGCTACCGGGGCGAAGATGTCGCGACCGTGGAAGGTCGGGCTGACCGGTTGAAGAAAAAGATGCTTCTCCGTCACCTCCCAGGCTGCCTGCGGGGCGGGCAGCAGTGAGCAAGCGCCGTTATCCGGGAGCAGAAAGAACTGATCGGTGACCTCGATCAGGACGATACGACGACTGGTGCCGACGCCGGGATCGACGACGACGACATGGATGGTGCCGACGGGGAAAAAACGATGGGTCGCGGCCAGGAGCAGGGCCGCCCGGCGGATGTCCTGCGGCCGGATCTGGTGGGTGATATCGACGATGACCGCCGTCGGGCAACGTGAAAGGATTACCCCCTTCATGACGCCGACATACTCGTCCGACAAGCCGAAATCAGTGGTCAGGGTGATGGTCGGCGTCTTCATGGAAAGGGTTTTCCGATCAGCCGGCTGATGCCGACCACGTCGATCCCCTCGGTCAGCAGGCGCCGATGGTCGCGCAAAACGACATAGGTCTCGGGCCGGGGGTGACCGATGCCCACTGCCGCGCCCTGGGTGCGGGCAATGGCGATGAGCCGGCGCAGCTGGCCGGCAATGGCCGCCGGGTCGGGGTCATGGTCAAGAAAGATGTCCCGTTGGCGACACGGCAGGCCGATCTCGTCGGCAATTCGCCCGGCCACCGAGTCGGCAGCGGTGAGGCTGTCGAGAAAGAAAAGGCGGCGGTCGCGCAGCAGGAGCAAGCAGGCCCGCATGGCGGCGGGGTCGGCGGTGAATTTCGAACCCATGTGGTTGTTGACCCCGACGGCAGAGGGGAGGGTGGCGAGATGACGCTTTATGGTGGCAACAATCTGCTTCTCCGGCATGGCCGCGAGCAACACGCCGGGTTCGGGCTGCCAGCGGTCGTCCTTGGGCTCCATGGGTAAGTGGAGCAGGAGGTCACGATTTTGTGCGCGGGCCAGGGCGGCCAGTTTTGCGGTGTGGGGGCCGGCGGGGAGAAAGGCGAAGGTGAGATCGAGATCAAGTCCGATCAGGGCCCGGCCGAGCTCTTCCTTGTAGCCCATGTCGTCGATGACCAGGGCCAGTCGTGGTCGGTTGGCGGAAGTTTCCGGTGCGGGCGAAGACGGCTGGCTGGGCAGGGTGGTCGGTTCCGGCTCCTGGGGGACAGGTGGTGTCGATGGTATTCGTTGTCTGGCAACGGGGAGAGCAGGTTCGGCAAAAAAGGTTTTCAGGCGGGGCAGATTGAGGGCGAGGAAGCTGGCAGACCCGATCAGCAACAGGAGCAACAGCAATCCCTTTGCGGGAGGGAATTTTTTTTTTCGCGGTGCGGAGCGGCTTTTGCGGCGGGCCATTTACTGCTGCCTGGTGAGGACGTAACGGGCCAGGCCGATCAGGGTGCGGCGCGCCTGACAGTCGGGGAAGACAGCCAAGGCCTCCTCCGCCGCCTCCACCAACGTTTCCGCACCTTGTCTGGCATAGGTGAAACCATTGCCCTCTTCAATGAAGCGGCGGGCTGCGGCAACCTGCCCGGCGCGCTCCGCTGGTGAAGCGGCCAGCAGGGTCGCCATCTCCTGCCGCCGGTTGTGGCCGGCGCCGCCCAGGGCATGGAGCAGGGGCAGGGTGAGTTTGCCTTCGATGAAATCATTGCCCACCGCCTTGCCGGTGGTCGCCGGGTCGCCGAGATAGTCGAGGAGATCGTCCACCACCTGAAAGGCCAGCCCCAGAGCGTTGCCGTAAAGGGCCAGCGCCTCCTGATGTTCTCCCTCACCCTCGGCAAAGCAGGCCCCGACCCGGCAGGCGGCGCTGATCAGGGCGCCGGTCTTGCCCCGCAGTACGGCGAAATAGTTTTCCTCGGAGAGATTGCCGTCCGTGATCGTCTGGGCCTGGAGAAATTCCGCTTCGATCATCGCCGCCGTCGCCGTGCCGATCACTTCGAGGATCTCTTGCCCGCCTAGAGAACCGGCCAGGGTCATCGCCCGGGTGTGGAGAAAATCACCGGCCAGGATGGCGTGACTGCTGCCCCATACCGTGCTGACCGCCGGTTTGCCCCGGCGGCGGTCGGCATGATCGATGACATCGTCATGGAGCAGGCTGGCGCAGTGCAGAAATTCGAAAATCAGGGCCAGGCGGTAAAGGTCGGGCGGCGGCACGAGGTCCTCTTCAGGGGCCAGCCCCGCCGGCATGCGGGCAAAGGCGCAGAGACGGCCGGCGAGGACGGTCAGCAGCGGTCGGATTCGTTTGCCGCCGTTGAAGAGTCCGTATTCGAGGATTTCCCGCAGCAGGGGGGTGCCGACCCCGGCGATCTCATGGCGCATTGCCTCGTCAACGGCAATCATGTCCGGTTGCAACAGGGCAAGCAGTTCGTTTTTGTTCACGGTGTCCTCCAGGGAATAATGCTCATGATGCCTGTTCCTATACCAGATTCCGTACCTGCATCTCAATGGGGAAAAGGGGCGTGATCGGCAAAAAAAGGATGGGCCGCGATCATGTCTCCTGATCCAGACCGTGAAAAAACTCGCGCACCTCGTCCAGGGTGCGGATGATGCCGCTTTCCGGCAGGCTCTGGCGAAACAGACGGCCATACTGCTTGCTGAAGAGCCGGATATCCATGATCGCCAGCAGGCCGCCGTCGGTTGCGGCACGCATCAGCCGGCCTACGCCCTGGCGTAGGGTGAGGATGGCGCGCGGCACCTGAAAATCCATGAAGGGATTGCCGCCTGCCTGTCTGATCCGTTCGATGCGGGCCAAGGTCACCGGGTCGCCGGGCGCCTCGAAGGGTAATTTGTCGATAATGACGCAGCTTAAGGTGTCACCCGGCACATCAACCCCTTCCCAGAAGCTTGCCACCGCCAGGAGGATGGAGTGGGTTTCGTTGCTGAAGGCGTCGAGCAGGGTCTGTTTCGGCGCGCTGCCCTGCAGAAGGAGGGGAAAGGGGAGTCGACTGGCAAGAAACTGGTGCAGGTTCAGCATCACCCTGATGCTGGTGCTGAGCACCAGGGCGCGGCCGCGGGAGGCGAGGAGCAGGGCGAGGATATTTTCCTGGAGGGCGGGCAGAAAGGCAGGTGACGGGGGCTCTGGAAACCGTTCCGGAATAAAGAGCCGGGTGCGGGCCCGGTAATCGAAGGGTGAGGGCAGGTGGAGGGTGGCGGTGTCATCCGGCAGACCGAGCCGCTGGCGGACAAAGGTGAACGAGCCGCCGGCGGTCAGGGTGGCAGAGGTAAAGATGGCACTGTGTACCTCCTGATAGAGGGCATTTCGCAGATCGCCTGCCACGTCAATGGGTGAGGCGGAGAGAGTCACCGTCTTCTCTCTCCTTTCGTACCAGTACACCCGGCTGGGATCCCTGCCTTCCGTGACCGCGACGAGATGGGATATCAGTTCTCCGCTGCGGCGGGACATGGCGTTCCAGATTTCGTCCTGGCTGGCCAGCGGTTCAATGGCCCGGCTCAGGGTGCGCAGCGACTCGGCAAGGAGAAAGCATTCATTGTCCCAACCGTCGATTGCTGCCATTGCCTCGCACAGGGGAAAGCGACCCTGGTTTGCCGAAAAAAGGGAGAGAAAACGGGCGGCGGCGGCAGCGGTGGAGCGGGCCGCATTCATGATCTTTTCCGGTTTTTTACCGACCGTGTCGTCGTCGCAAAGACGTTCGATGTCGCGGGCCAGGTCGACGAGCTGGAAATGGCTGACGCTGGTGCCGAAATAGCGGGTGGCAATATCCTCGATGTGATGAGCCTCGTCGAAGATGACCGCTTCATAACGGGGCAGCACCTCGGCAAATCCGAATCGCCGCAGGGCCAGATCGGAAAAGAAAAGGTGATGGTTGACGATGAGCAGCCGACAGCGCGCCGCCTTTTTCCGCAACTCGGTGATGAAGCAGTCGGCGTGGTCAGGGCAGGCGGAGCCAAGGCACTGACCGGAGGTGGCGCTGATCTCCCGCCAGAGACGTGAATCGTCGGGCAGCCATTCCAGTTCGGCCCGGTCCCCGCTGATGGTGGCGGACAGCCAGTCAGCCACCGCGTTGAGTTGGTTCTGGTCAAAGTGGAGCGAGCTCTCCATCTGACAGAGACGCCCCCAGCGGTAGCGACAGAGGTAGTTCTGTCTGCCCTTGACGCAGAGCGCCGTGAGATCGGGATCAACGTGGTCGATGAGAAAAGGGATCTCCTTGCGGAGGATCTGTTCCTGCAGGTTGAGGGTGTTGGTGGAGATGATGACCCGCCGGCCGCTCAGCACGGCTGGGACCAGATAGGCGAGGGTCTTGCCGATACCGGTTTCCGCCTCGACGATCAGCAGTCCCGTCTCGCCCCGGCCGTCGAGACAGTGGGCCACGGCGAGAGCCATTTGCCGTTGTCCGTCGCGGGGTTCATAACCCGCCAGCCGGCGGCTCAGGGTGCCCTGTGCTGAGAAGAAATTTTCTATCCTGCTGACGAGATCAACCATGGCGATGGGTATTGGCGGCGGCTTTCCGGAAAAAAGTTGTAACTATCGACCAGCTCCGTATTTGCCTTGTCGTCGGCCTGGCCGCATAACTGGTGGGTAGAAGGAAAATCTCCCACGGGGTCGGCGATTACCGGCGCATCTGCGGAACTGCTGAATCGTTTCCGTGCTGGAGCGCTTCGAACGTTTCCCGTCCCAAGCCGGATAGTGATAAAAAAGTTTTGAGTCGGGGACCGGGACAGAATAAGATGCGAAGAGGCACCCCTGTTCTGTCCGGGCGTTTGTGCCAGAGTAGGCGCGATTCCCGGCCCGGATCCCTTCGAATGGTTGCAGGGCACATATCAAGGAGGCGGTTATGGAGATCAAAAAAATTCTGGTTCCTGTTGATTTTTCCGAGAACGCGCATCGGATTCTCGAGTATGGCGCTTTTGTGGCGCAGCAGTTTGCCGCCGGACTGGAGGCGATTTTTGTGGCCCAGACCTTCCAGGATTATTCGGAATTTTTCGAGCCGCACATGCCGGTCATCCAGTTTGAAGAGGATCTGCT
Source organism: Thermodesulfobacteriota bacterium (assembly GCA_049323935.1). Lineage (GTDB taxonomy): Bacteria > Desulfobacterota > Desulfobulbia > Desulfobulbales > SURF-16 > DB1. The sequence continues at coordinate 75,215 of JBMONN010000007.1, read as the reverse complement.
CACCAGCGCCAGGGAGCGAATGACCTTCTTCCTCGAAGAAACCCTCGGCCCAGGCCCCGCGGCCACGGGAGTCGTGCTCGCCGGTGATGTTGCTGAAACCATCCTGGCCTATGCCGGCGAGCACGGAATCGATCTCATCGTCATGGGTACCCACGGCTACAAGGGGCTGGAAAAGGTGTTGTTCGGCAGCATCGCCGAAAAGGTCGTGAAAATGGCGCCCTGTCCGGTGTTGACAATCAACCCTTACAGGTCGACGATTTGACGGAGAGGAAGGCGATCAGCGCGTATTCCGGTTCCGGGCCGGCATCCGGAGGGGAGCGACGGAGCAGGCGGGCCATCAGGGCGCTGGCGCTGGCGGTGCCGAGATACATTTCCAGATGTGGCACAGGCTGGCAGCCGCCGCCCGTTGGCCGGTCCGGGAAAGGATGAGCCGCGTGGAAGGCGTCGAGAGATCGGGTCCAGTCCGCTGCCAGCCGGGCGCTTTGCTGCAAAGTGTCGTCCTGGAGACCAATGCGGCAGCTTGCGGAGAGCAGGACGGCTATCGCAGCGATTGTGGCTGCCGTCTGGTCGCGGAAGGCAGCCCGCAGAGCGATTGCTTCCTCTGTCGGCAAGGTGCCGAGCCAGGGCAGAGGCAGGCGCAAGAGCCTGGTCGGATAGCGGCCGTTGAGGGAGTGATTCATCTCAAAGAGGAGTTCGGCGTTCTCCTCCCGGCTGGCGACGAAGATCCGGTGTTCAGCCCGGCGCGGATCAGCCAGAAAAAGTTTCGCCCAGGCCTTCAGCAGCAACTCCGGGCGGATGGACGATGCCGGAAGCGAGTGCAGCTGCGCCACCGGGATGGCAAGTTCCTCGTCCTCCTCCTGGTCTCCCTTCAGGGCGGCAAAGAGTTCCTGTTCTCTGGCGGCAACGGCGGCCATTTCCTGTGCCAGCTCTCGTTCCTCCTGCCGGAGGATCTCGGCAAGCTTGAGCAGCAGCCGCGCCTGCCACAGTTCTTCCGCCTTCTCTCTTGTCTTCCTCTTGTCCTCCTGGGCAGTGACAGGCTCGCCGAGGCCACTCAGCGAAGCAATGAGGCTGCGGACATTCGTCTCGTCAGGCCGGTCGGAAAAGCGGGAGGCCATGGCGGTGAGCTGGCCGCTGTAAAATTCTCCTTCATTTCCTTTCAGCTCTCTGATAAGTTGGTTGAACCGCGGCAGCTCCTCGTGAAAGGGGAGTGGCGGATAACCGGGACAGAGATGACGCCATGGGGCAGGAGCGGCGGCCGGTTCTTCACTTGCCTGGTAATGATGAATGGTATCAAAAAAGAAGAGGAGCTGCGGCAACTGCTCCGGCTCCGGAGATGTTTCTGGGAAAAAAAGGGCGGTCAATGATGTCATGGACAGTGTTTGGCACAAAATGGATTGATAAGAGATACCAGCGGGCCGGCAGCCGGCGGGTCGGAAGCGGGGATTAAGGGAATGGCGTGCAGATGAACACAAAGGAAAAAATCTCCCTGGTCGCCCTGCTGGCCGTCTATCTGCTGGTGACGGTGCGTTATTTCCCGGGCCGTCCCCTCGACACCCTGACCGCCACCATGCTGCATTGGCTGGAATCGGTTCCCTACCTTATCGGCCTGACAATACTCACTGTTTCCCTGCTGCGCAAGGTGGTGGGGACAACATTGCCGGCGGATCGCATCGCCCGGATCTATCTCACCTTCGGGCTGATCGGGGAGGTTTTTTACGGCATCTATCACTATGTCAACAAGGGGAATATATAGGGGACGCCCCACTTTTTCAAGTGTGGTGTGACGGTATTGATCATTTGCTGGTCACCGGATATTTTTTTTTGAGGGACTCGACCATGACCTGGAGCGCCTTTTCGGTGCGCTCACCTTTCAAGCGGGCCTCGATCTGGCCCCGTACCTTTTCCAGCGGCAGCTGTTCGGGCGCCTTTTTGCTGACCACCTGAATGAGATGCCAGCCGAATCCGGTGCGGACCGGTTCACCTGTCTCACCGGGTTTGGTGGCGAATGCCGCGTCCTCAAATTCTTTGATCATCTGACCGCGGCCGAAAAAACCGAGATTGCCGCCTTTTGCCCCTGAGCCGGGATCTTCGGAATATTTTTGGGCCAGCACGGGAAACGATTCGCCGTTCTCTAGCCGGTCGCGGATCATCTCAATGGTCTTTTTCGCCTTGTCCTGTTCCTCGGCGGGCGCACCGGGATCGACCCTGATGAGAATGTGCCGGGCTTCCACCTGTTCACCCTGGATGAACTCTTCCTGATGGTCGGCATAATAGCTTGCGATCAGCGCCGGCTCTATCGGTGACCGGGTGTCGATCGTCTGCGCCACCAGGGTTTCCACCAGGATTCTGTTGCGCATCTCCTCAATTTTGAGCGCCGTCATCGGATTTTTGTCGAGACCCTGGGTGAGTGCTTCCTGGACAAGGAGGTTTATTTCCACCCAGCGGGTGATGAGCTCTTTCTGCATCTCCTGGCTGGCGCGGAGCTTGATCTGCACCTGGGGAGGCATCAGGTCAATCATCATGTTGAGCCGTGAGCTGGAAAGCGTTGCCGGACCGACGGTGGCAAGGATCTCGTCATCGCTCTTTTCGGCCGCCACGGCAGAGGAAAGAGAAAGGAGGGCAAGAAGGACAGTCAGCAACAGGTGGTGGGTTGGTTTCATCATGAAGATACCTGGAGAACAGCGGCAGGCATGCCGCCTGCGCGAAAATGTTTGTGCCGCCAGGGAAACCAGGTGCGGTTCACCTGATCAGGCTGTTTTTGCCGTGCAGTCCGGAGGGGACGGTGGTGTTGGGCATCACCATGCTTTTCGGCCCCAGCACCGCGCCGGGGTTGGTGACGCTGTTGCAGCCGGTTTGAACGCCATCGCCCAGGATCGCTCCGAATTTCCGCAGACCGGAATCAACGACTCCGTCCGGGGTGCGCACCTGCACCGTGCCCGCATGGAAACGAAGGTTTGCCAGTTTGGTGCCGGCGCCGAGATTAACGTCCCGGCCCAGGATACTGTCGCCGATATAGGCAAAGTGGCCGGCCTTGGCCCCGTCCATCAAGATCGTATGTTTGACCTCGGTCACATGGCCGACAACACAGTGGTCGCCGATCAGACAATGGCTCCGCAGATAGGCTCCCTGGCGGATCTCAGTCATGTCGCCGATGATGGTGGGCGAGCCGACAAAGGCGCCCGGTTCGATCCTGACTCCTTTGCCGATTCGTATCTTATCCCCGGCCAGCACCGCCCCGGCCATAATGATGCTGGCACCGTCCAGCTGTTTGCCGTCCCGGAAAACCCGGGCCTTGCCCCTGGTGGCGTCGCCGAATTCAACGACAAGCCCGGCGGCATCGAGAAAACATCCGTCATAATAGACAAGCGTGCCAGCCAAAGGTTCACAATTTTTTGCGCAGTCCGGCAGTGGATGATAGAAGAAGTCGTCCAGATAGGATTGCAGGTTCTTGAGTCCGTCCCAGGCATGATCGGCATTGGCGAACAGTTGCGGGTGCCCGAAGGAGGAAAGATCAAAAAAACGATGTGGTTGCAGCATGGCCAGCTCCCTGTTGATTGAAGGGGATCCCTCTGCCGGCGGCTCGGTGGAGAATGCGCGTCTCCCCCAGATCAGCCCGCCCACAGGGGAAAGATTGCCTGAAGGTAGCGAAAATGCGAGTCGACCGCAAGAGTGATATTGCGTGACGGGACAAGAAGAAAACCCTCTTTTTTTCGAAAAAGGCGGGAGGGGTGAGCCTGTACTTGACTTACATTCCGCCAGTGTTTAGTTTACTGCAACTTAACGAAAAGATTCATAGTGCAACAGTGAGACCGGGCGAGGGAAGAGGCGATAAGGAATGAGGACGGTCTCCGCCGCCGGCACCGAACGTGCCGCGATGGGACGACTCTTCGATACCGACCCTGAAGATGCCAGCCGGTGATGCGCTGTGGTTTCGAATCTGTTCAGCATACCATGGAGGTTTTTTTGTGCAATATGAAGATCCCGACTATCCTGATAAGGATGAATTGACCGAAATGGAAGAGCCGGAAATTCCGGAAGTGCTGCCGATGATGGCGGTGCGGGATGTGGTCGTGTTTAACTACATGATCATTCCTCTGTTTGTCGGGCGGCCGGCTTCCGTCAACGCCATCCAGGAGGCCCTTTCCGGCGACAAGCTGCTGCTGCTCGTCACCCAGAAGGATTCGACGATTGACGAGCCCAGTGCCGATGACATCTTCCGAGTCGGCATGGTGTGCATGATCATGCGCACCCTGAAACTGCCGGACGGTCGGCTTAAGGTGCTGGTGCAGGCGTTGCATAAGGCGCATGTCAGGGAGGTGGTTCAGGAAACGCCTTTTTTCACCGCCCGGGTGGAGCTTTTCCCCGAGAGTAAGAGCGTCGAGGTCTCCGTCGAAACAGAGGCCCTGATGCGGACGGTGCGGGAGCAGACGGAAAAGATCCTGTCTCTTAAAGGTGTCGTCTCTTCTGAACTGATGGTGATTTTGAACGAGATCGACGATCCTGGTCGGCTGGCCGATCTGGTGGTCTCCAATCTGCGTCTCAAGACCTCCGAATCCCAGCAGGTGCTGGAGATCATCGACCCGATCCTGCGACTGCGCAAAGTGGCGGAGTTTCTCCACAAGGAGCTGGAGGTCTCCACCATGCAGGCCAAGATCCAGTCCGAGGCCAAGGAGGAGATGGGTAAAACTCAGCGGGAATATTTCCTGCGCGAGCAGTTGCAGGCCCTGAAAAAGGAACTCGGCGATTATGATGACAAGTCCGAGGAGATCGAGGAACTCCGGCTGAAAATCGAAAAGGCGCGGATGCCCTCCACCGTCAAGAAGGAGAGCCTCAAACAGTTGAAAAGGCTGGAGATGATGCATCCGGACGCCTCAGAGGCCACCATCGTCCGCACCTATCTTGACTGGATGCTCGATGTTCCGTGGCGCAAGAGCACCAAGGATGTTCTCGATCTGAAGATCGCCCGCCGTGTGCTGGACGAGGATCATCACGGCCTGGAAAAGATCAAAGAGCGTATCCTCGAATATCTGGCGGTGCGCAAGCTCAATCGTTCGACCAAGGGGCCAATTCTCTGTTTTGTCGGTCCGCCCGGGGTCGGCAAGACCTCGCTCGGCAAATCCATCGCCCGGGCGATGGGGCGCAAGTTTCATCGTCTTTCCCTGGGTGGCATGCGGGACGAGGCGGAGATCCGCGGGCACCGCCGTACCTATATCGGCGCCATGCCGGGTCGCATCATCCAGGGTCTGAAAACCGTCGGTTCCAATAACCCGGTCTTTATGATGGACGAAATCGATAAGGTGGGCTCCGATTACCGGGGCGATCCTTCCTCGGCCCTGCTCGAGGTGCTTGATCCGGAACAGAATGTTGAGTTTTCCGACCATTACCTCAATCAGCCCTTTGATCTCTCCAAAGTAATGTTTATTACCACCGCCAACATGACGGATACCATCCCCGGGCCCCTGCTCGACCGTATGGAGGTGATCCGCCTGTCCGGCTACACACTGGAGGAAAAGCTGGTCATCGCCCGCCGCTATCTGCTGCCGCGCCAGATCAGAGAAAACGGCATCCAGGAAAAACAGATTATCCTTGATAAAGACTCGCTGACCCAGATCATCACTCATTATACCAAGGAGGCGGGGCTGCGCAATCTGGAGCGGGAGATTGGCAAGGTCTGCCGCAAAGTGGCGCATCGCATTGCTGAAGGCGGGAAGGGACCCTATGCCATCACCCCGCGGACGATCGGCAAGTATCTCGGCCCGCCACGCTTTCAACCCGAAGCGGAGATCGATACCATCGATCAGCCTGGTCTGGCCACCGGCCTGGCCTGGACCGAGGTAGGCGGTGAGATTCTCTATGTTGAGGTATCGCTGCTCAAGGGCAAAGGTGGCCTGACCCTGACCGGTCAGCTTGGCGACGTGATGAAGGAGTCGGCCCAGGCGGCGATGACCATCTGTCGGTCACGGCTTGCATCCCTTGGGATGGCGGAGAACTTTTTCGAGGACCTCGATGTCCATGTTCATGTACCGGCCGGTGCCATTCCCAAGGATGGTCCATCGGCCGGGGTGACCATCGTTGCCGCCCTTTATTCGGCCATGACCGGGAAAAAGGTGCGGCAGGATGTGGCCATGACCGGCGAGGTGACCCTGCGTGGCCGGGTGCTGCCCATCGGTGGTTTGAAGGAGAAAGCGCTGGCTGCCTTGCGGGCCAAAATCACCACGGTGATCATCCCGGATCAGAATAAGACCGACCTGACGGAAATTCCCAAGGACCTGCGGGATCAGATCACCTTCGTACCGGTGAAAAACGTCAATCAGCTGTTGAACAAGATTTTTTAACCTTCGGATTTGTCGGAGATCGATGGCGGGCGAGGAGCAGGAGACGGGTGAAGAGCGACCTCCCGAGGGCAAGCCGAATAGCAGTCGGTGGCGGCGTTTCTCCCTGCGCAAATGGCTTTTGCTGCTGGGAGGGGGCGCCCTGTTCGGTGCGCTGTTTTTCGTCTGGGTGCAGCTCTATGCCGCCGCCCGGCCGCATGGAGAGGATGAAAAGGCCCGCCTGGTCTTCATCCCGTCGGGCAGCGGTTTTGCCGGAGTGAAAAAGGCGCTGGTAGAGGCGCGGATCATTGACGATGACATCCGTTTCGTCATTCTTGCCCGTCTCTCCGGTGCAGCCGCCAGGATGCAGGCCGGTGAGTATCTGGTCCCCCCGGAGTTGACCCATCGCCAGATCATTGCCAAGCTGGCGGCAGGGCAGGTGTATTACCGCCCCCTTACCGTACCGGAGGGCGCCACGACCTACCAGATTGCCGATTTGCTGGCCGACGGATTCGATTATGACCGGGAGCTGGTGCTCAAAACGATCCGCGACCCGGACTTGATCAGCTCATTTGGCCTTGCCGTTCCCTCCCTGGAGGGGTATCTTTTCCCGGATACTTATCATCTTACCCGCGGCCAGAGCCTTGACGCCGTTCTTGCCATGATGGTTGAACGATTTGAACGGGTTTACGCTGAAGCTGTTCGCCGCCAAGCCGACAAATCGTCACCGGCCAACGGACTGAGCCGGCATGAAATTGTCATCCTGGCCTCCATTGTTGAAAAAGAAACGGCGCTGGATGAGGAGCGACCTCTTGTCGCCGCGGTGTTTTACAATCGATTGCGGGACAGGATGAAACTGCAGGCTGACCCGACCGTCATTTATGGGATGGCCAATTTTGCCGGCAATATTACCCGGGAGGATCTGCTGACCCCGACGCCCTATAATACCTACACCGTGCCCGGCCTGCCGGTGGGCCCCATCGCCAATCCGGGCCGGGAGTCCCTGACTGCTGTGCTGGCGCCGGCCAAAAGTGATGCCCTCTATTTTGTCGCAAAAAACGACGGCAGCAACAGCCATGTTTTTTCACGGACCCTCGAGGAACACAATCGGGCGGTGCACCGCTACCAGCGCCAGGGCAGGACAGGGGAGAAATGAACCGGTCTGAAAAAAGAAATCAATGTGGGCTAGGATGTCTTCGGCTCGTTTCCCATGAACTGGCAAGGAGGATTTTATGGAGTTGAATGAGGGGAAAAAAGGCTCCCGAAGTAAAACCGGCGGACTGCTGCGTTGCTGCCGGGGGTTTTCGTTGATGGAACTGATGATTGTCATGGTCATTCTCGGGTTGCTGGCCTCGCTGGTCGGGCCGGCGATGTTCAAGAAGCTGGGAACCGCCAAGCAGAAAACCGCCAAAACCCAGATCGGCATGTTGATGGCGTCACTGGATGCCTACCGACTTGATATAGGGCATTATCCTTCCCAGGATGAAGGGCTGGAGGCCCTGGTCGTCAATCCCGGCGAGGACAAATGGGATGGTCCTTATCTTAAAAAAGGGGTGCCGAACGATCCGTGGGATAATCCTTACCAGTATCGGAACCCAGGCGAACGGAGCGAGATCGAGATTGTTTCACTGGGGGCCGATAACCGGGAGGGCGGCGAAAAGGAAAACGCCGATATCGGCAGCTGGGAATAACAAAAAAACCCGATTGCAGCGAAGGAAGCCGCAATCGGGTTTTTTTCGCCCGGGCGAGGGCAAAAAATGCCGGGTCTTTTCGGATAGGATCGGATCAGTCGTCCTTGGTCGTATGGCAGACAAAACAGCCGTCGCCCGCTGCGTCACCGGCGTCGGCGGCCACCATTTTGCTGTAATCCCAGCGGAGAATATCGGCGTGCTCCGAGCCGTGGACCCGGTGGCAGGACAGGCACATGACGATGGCCTCATCGCGTTTCGGATTGGCCGGATCGATCCAGGCCACCGGCGACTGTACTTCGTAGTTCGTCACCGGATTGTACTGGGCATACTCACCGGTGGTCGGCAGGGCGATGTCGGTGGGATGGCGGAGCCAGACCGCGGTGCCGGTGCCGTCGTTGTTGTGAAAGGCGTTGTGGCAGCCGGCGCAGTAGCTTGAGATGCTGTGGCTGGTTTTCAGTACTATTCCGTCTCCTCCCTGCCCCTGGCCGGCGCCTATGGTCTTGTCGTAGCCCTTGTACATGTTGTGGTTGGTCGGACCGGTGGTTGTCGGATGCTCCCAATCACCATGCTCGATGCCGGTGACATAGGCGCCCTGCGGTTCGTCGTGGGAGTTGAGGAAACGGTACTGGCCGTTGTCCGTGTGGTGGTAGACATTGTAATGGCAGCCCTGGCAGCCGCCCCGGTCATAGTTCTGGCCACTGGGGGCAGCGGCAAGGGTGTTGTGGCAGGAGCTGGCAACGCCGCTGCAGCGGGTGTTGCCGGGCGCCGCGCTCAGTTTGATGTCATGGGCGGCGATGCCGTAGACGTTGTGGCCGTAACCGTGAAACTCCGGCCCTTGCGCCACCTTCTGGAAATTGCCGCCGGCCAGGGCGTTGACCGGATAATCGGCGGTGGTGTTAAAGACAATGGGAACCCGGCTGCCGCCCAGATCAATGATGGTCTGATCGGTGGTTGAGGAGTGGCAGCCGATGCAGTCGGCAACGAGCAGACTGCCCACCGGGGTGGTTGACAGGCTGCCGCCGCTCAGCACCCCGTCGGCGTTCCAGCCGACACCGGCGCCGCTGTGCACCAGCGCGCCTCCGTCCTGGGAGTTGTGCATGGTGTGGCAGTTGGCGCATGGCCCGCTGACCTTGGCGGACGCGGTTACGGCAAGGATAAGGGAGGGCAGGATGCTCAGGGCAGAAAACAGCGCCGCGCCGTGACGGCGCAGGATGGGGGTCTTCATGGTGTTTCGGCCTCACTGGTTTATCATTTCGCTGCAGATCAACTTGTCATTCGAATTCATACCTGAGACACAAAAATTTACAATGGGGCAAATTGTCGCACTGAACGGGGACGCCTGTGGCGCGGATTACATCCGCAAAAAAAATGGGAGAAGGCGGGCGGAGGCGGACAACAGATCGGTCTGTTCTCCGCCTCCGCTGCGGATCAGGAAGCGACGACGGGCTCTTCCGCTGCCCGACGAAAATCGATTTCCGCCTGACTCGGGGTCATGTCCGGGTCGGCAATGATGTGGATGGTCACCTTGTAGGCCTGCTCCAGCTCCAGCAGGTCCGCCCGTTTCTGGTTGAGGAGATACTGGGCGATGGCCGGGGGGAAACGGCAGGTGATCCTGTCGGTGGTTTTTTTGATCGCCCCGGTGTGGATGCGGCGCAGCAGGGAGAGGGCCATGGTTTCCACCGAGCGCACCATGCCGAGGCCCTGGCAGTGGGTGCAGATATTGTAGCTGCCTTTCTGGACCGGCGGGCCAAGCCGCTGCCGGGAGATCTGCATGAGCCCGAACTTGGAGATGCGGCTGATGTCCACCTTGGCCTTGTCCCGTTTCATGCAGTTTTTTACCTGCTTTTCCACCTCGCGGATATGCTTTTTGTCGCGCATGTCGATGAAGTCGACGACGATCAGTCCACCGAGGTCACGCAGCCGCAATTGGCGCGCCATTTCCTCGGCCGCCTCCATGTTGGCGAGAAAGATGGTTTCTTCAAAGTTCTTGTCTTTCGAGGTGCGACCCGAATTGACGTCAATGGCCACCAGGGCCTCGGTGGGGTTGATGACGATGGAACCGCCGGACGGAAGACTGACGGTGGGTTGATAAACCTGTTCTATCTGCTCCTCGATCTGATAGAGATTGAAGATGGGACGGTTACCCTTGTGCAGCTTGACCTTGGCTGACTGTTGTCGGGCCGGCAGGAGCTTCAGGAAGTTGACGACCTGGTCGTAGGTGTTCTGGTTGTCGACGAGGATCTCCTTGATATCCGCGGTGAAATGGTCGCGGAGAAAACGGGCGGTGACATCCTGTTCTTTATAGATCAGCGCCGGTGCTGTCAGGCTCTGGCCGCGTTTTTTGATCTCCTTCCAGAGGTTGAGCTGATAGCGGATGTCCTGGATCAGGGCGGTCTTGGTGACATCCATGCTGGCAGTGCGGACGATATAGCCGATCTCTTCGGGCAGATTGGCCGATTCGACGATTTCCCGCAGCTTGCGGCGTACTGCCTCGTCCTCGATCTTGCGTGAGATGCCATGGCTGTCGCTGCCGGGCATGAGGACGACATATCGACCGGGCATGGAGAGGTAGGTGGTGAGGCCGGCTCCCTTGTTGCCGGTGGCCTCTTTCACCACCTCGACCAGCACCTCCTGCCCCTTGCGGATCACCTCCTGGATCTTCAGATCCTTCCAATGGGTGTCGGGTGAAACGTCCCTGCAGTAGTATTCGGGATGGATGTCGCCGAAGGGGAGAAAGCCGTTGCGCTCAATGCCGAGGTCAACGAACACCGCCTGCAGGTTCGGCTCGATGGCGGTGATGATCCCCTTGTAGATATTGCCCTTTGTCTGGGCCTGGGACAGGGTCTCCAGGTGAAAGGATTCCAGTTTGCCGTTTTCCAGCAGGGCGATGCGCGCCTCTTCAGGTTCCTCGGAGTTGATCAGCAGTTTCAGGGAAAGCGCAGAGTCGGTTTTCCCGCCGATAACCTCCTCATCGAGGTCATCCTGCTCAGGCTCGCTGGCCGTTTCCTTTTCCTTGGCCGCTGCCGCGGGCTGGCTCTTTGCCGCCGGTTTTTTTCGGCGCGAGCGGCTCTTTTTGGCTGCGGTCTTTTTTTCGACAGGTTTTTCCGTCGACTCTTCAGTGGGTGTTTCGGTGTTCTTGTCGTCGTTCATTGTGTTCCTTGGGAATGTGGTATGGCAGAAGAGCGTTATTCCGGTTCTGCGAGGACTTGGCGAATCTTGCCGTGGTCACGCTGCCTGCGATGTCTGGTAGTAGATTCTCCCCCGGTGCACCGTCTGGACAAGCTGTCCGCACTCGCTCATCCGTTGGATGAGTTGCGCGGTTGACTCGTGGTCGAGATTAAGGGCCTCGCAGATATCCGTTTCGGTGCAGGGTCTTCTTTTGAGCATTTCGAGCAGCTCGGTTTCCCGGGCTGTCTGGACGTCTGATCGTGTCCGGCCGCGGAAATCGGCAATGATTTCCACGGTGCCGGGCAGCCAGCGTCCGATTTCGTTGAGTTCTTCTTTCGAGAGCGGCCGGGCGAATGATTCGAGCGGCGGTCGCGCCACGGTGTTGAGCTGGATTCGGGCCGGTTTGATGCGCGCCAGGGCACTTCGCAGGGCGGCGATGTCTGCATCGGTGTCGTTGATCCCCTTGACCAGCAGCACCTCCAGCCAGAGTTCACCGGTAAACTCGGCGCAGAAAAGGGCGAGTCCGGCAATGATTTCCTCCAGCCGACTGCAGGGGGCCGGCCGGTTGACCTTGCGGAAACTCTCCTCCCGGGCCGCATCCAGCGAGGGGATAACGATGTCCGCCTGGTAAAGGGCGGAACGCACCTCTGCGAGGTGGAGCAGGGAACCGTTGGTGAGCACCGCTACCGGTTTGTCCGTTTTTTCCTTGATGTGGCCAATAATGTCAGCCAGGCCACTGTGCAGAGTCGGTTCGCCGCTGCCGGTCAGAGTGAAGACATCCACTGGCCGCCGCGGGTCGGCGCTGGCGAGAAAGGCGTCAATCTCGGCGATGATGGCCGCAGTCGGCGAGTACTCATGCCGTTCACAGGTGAAAAGAGTGGTTGGACCGACTTCACAGTAGATACAGTTGAAATTGCATACTTTCGGGGGGACGAGATCAATGCCGAGTGACAGGCCGAGACGGCGGGAGTTGACGGGTCCGAAGAGGTATTTCATGCGATTTTATCATAATGTATCGGAATCAAAAAAAGAAACACTCACACTTAAAAACAATCGGCCCGACTTGGCAAGAGAAAGTTTTGCCTTGACACGCTTTATTGGGAGACGGTAGGTTCTAAGGTTTGAACAGCCTCTGCCGCTGATTTCGGCGCTGCCGGCAGACTCTTCCCGGGTAATTGTTTGTTATCCCTGAAATTTATTATGGGCGGCGGTGCGGCACCGGCAACGCCGGCCGAGGAAAAAAGCTATGCGAAGTGATGCGGCGAAAAAAGGTTTGGAACGAGCACCCCATCGGTCTCTGTTCAAGGCGATGGGCTACACCAACGAGGAGATACGGCGGCCCCTGATCGGTATCGGCCACGCCCATAACGAAATCATCCCCGGCCACATCCATCTTGATAAAATTGTTGATGCAGTCAAGGCCGGGGTGCGGATGGCGGGCGGCACCCCAATCGCATTTGCCACTATCGGCGTCTGCGACGGCATCGCCATGAACCATCAGGGGATGAAATATTCACTGGCCAGCCGGGAGATAATCGCCGATTCGGTGGAAATAATGGGCCAGGCCCATCCCTTTGATGCCATGGTGCTGGTCCCCAACTGCGATAAGGTAGTGCCGGGCATGCTGATGGCCATGCTGCGTCTCAATATTCCGGCCATCATGGTCAGTGGCGGGCCGATGCTGACTGGCCGTTTTCAGGGACGGGACGTCCATCTGGTCAGTGTCTTTGAAGGCGTCGGCAGGGTCAAGGCCAAGACCATGACTCTGGAGGAGCTGGAAGAGCTGGAGGATGCCGCCTGCCCGAGCTGCGGCTCCTGTTCCGGTATGTTCACCGCCAACTCCATGAACTGTCTGACCGAGGCCCTTGGGTTGGGATTGCCGGGCAACGGCACCATCCCGGCAGTGGCCGCGGCCCGGATCCGGCTGGCCAAGCAGGCCGGCATGGCGGTAATGAATCTCTTTCACGAGGACATCAGGCCGCGGGACATCGCGACCCGTGAGGCCTTTGAGAATGCAATGGCGGTGGACATGGCGCTGGGCTGCTCCACCAACACCGTGCTTCATGTGCCGGCCATCGCCCGCGAGGCCGGCGTTGATCTGCCGCTGGCCCTTTTCAATGAGGTCAGCCAGCGGGTGCCGCACATCTGCTCGCTCATCCCCGGCGGACCGCACAGTCTCCAGCAACTCAACGAGGCGGGCGGGGTGCAGGCGGTTATGCGTGAACTCCTTAATACGGAAAATGGTCTGCACGTCACTGTCAAAACCGTCACCGGCTATACCCTGGGCGAGAATCTCAACCGGGCCAGGGAGCGGGACGGGGTGATCATCCGCGGCGTCGATAATCCGTATCACAAGCAGGGCGGTATCGCTGTCCTCTATGGCAATTTGGCACCCGAGGGGGCGGTGGTGAAACAGTCGGCGGTCGCGGATGAGATGATGTGTCACCGCGGTCCGGCTCGGGTCTTCGATTCCGAGGAAGCGGCGCAGACCGCCATTCTCTCCGGCGCCATCCGGTCCGGCGACGTGGTGGTCATCCGCTATTGCGGTCCTAAAGGCGGCCCCGGGATGCCGGAGATGCTCTCGCCGACCTCGGCGATCATCGGCATGGGCCTGGGCAAGAGCGTGGCCCTCATTACCGACGGCCGCTTCAGCGGCGGCACCCAGGGTGCCTGCGTCGGTCATGTCTCACCCGAGGCGGCGGAGGGCGGTCCCATCGCCCTGTTGCAGGAAGGGGACATTGTTGTCGTTGATATCACCGGCAAACGGCTCGCCTGCGAGGTTGATGACGAGGAGCTGCAGCGACGGCGTGCGGCGTGGCAACCACCATCGCCGAAGATCACCACCGGCTATGTCGGTCGCTATGCCAGAATGGTCGGTTCCGGAAGTTCCGGCGCCATTCTTGCCTGAATGGACAAAAATAGGTGCCCATGCAAAAAGATGATTTCGCAACAACCCGGAATCCAGGGCGGGCGGGAAAATGAAACCATGAGTTACAAAACTCGGCCCGTCGGAATAATGGCTTCCTGCGATTCCGGCAAAATGCGGATCGCAAGGACATGGTGGATCTCTCTTGCCCTACTCTGCCTCAGTCTCCCAGCCACCCCCTGCCTCGCCAGGGACTATACCGACGAACCATGGGAGATCAGCGCGGACCGGATCAGCCGCTACACCCAGCCCGAGGTGGTGGTGGCTGAGGGCAATGTCGTGTTGCGCCGGGTCGATGACAAAAGTCCGGACCCGGTGGTGATCAAGGCGGACTGGATGCGCTACAACCTCGCCGACAACGAGGTGGTGGCTCGCGGCTCGCTCTCCATGCACACCGCCAGGCAGGATGTCACCGGGCAGGAGGCGGTGATTGATCTCAAACGGGAAACGGCGACGCTCGTTGACAGCACCCTTTTTGTCCCGGAAAACAATCTGCATTTTTCCGGCAGCGAAGTTCTCAAGACCGACGCCGTTACCTACCGTTTCAAGGATGGCGATTTCACCACCTGCAAGGTCCGGGAAGGCAAAACCCTGCCGTGGCGGATGCATTCCGCCGAGGCGACGGTCACCCTGGAAAAGGTGGTGACCCTGAAGCACACGGTGCTGCGGGTACGGGACATTCCGGTCCTTTATGTCCCCTATTTCGTCTTCCCGGCTAATACAAAAAGGAAAAGCGGCTTTCTTCTTCCGGAAATATCCCAGTCCACCCTGAGCGGCACCGGGCTTATCACCCCCTTTTTCGTCGATCTCTCCCCGAGCAGCGATATCACCGTCCATCCCGGTTATCTGTCGGAACGCGGCATGGTGGGCGGCATTGAATTCCGTTACGCGGCCTCTGCCACCTCCCGGGGAACGCTTGCCGGCACCTATGTG
Organism: Thermodesulfobacteriota bacterium; assembly: GCA_049323935.1. Classification (GTDB taxonomy): domain Bacteria; phylum Desulfobacterota; class Desulfobulbia; order Desulfobulbales; family SURF-16; genus DB1. The sequence continues at coordinate 60,186 of JBMONN010000007.1, read as the reverse complement.
TATGACAGGACTGTCGATACACCTGGCGATGATTACAAGTCCGATGACTACCTGCGCAGTGCGCATAACCGGTATTGGATTCGTGGTAAGCTGGATCATGATTTCGGCGATAACCTGTGGGCGCGGGCGGATATCGATTTTGCCTCGGATCGCGATTATCTCCAGGAGCTGGGCGGCTTTGCCAACGGTTTTGACGACACGAACAGCGATTTCCTCCGCAATTACCATCGCGGACTGGAGGAAGAAACCAAAGGCTACCGGACCTCGCAGTTCCAGCTTACCAAATCCTGGTCTTCCACCTTTGTCGGCGGGCAGGCCGTTGCCATCGACGACCTGGTGGGGCGCGATGATCTGCCCGGCCAGGTCAACACCCTGCCCCGGCTTCTCTATTCCGGTATCACCGAATTGGAGAGGATGCCACTCAGTCTGGGCTGGCAAACAGGTTATGACCATTACTGGCGGGAAGATGGCATTGGTGAGCAGCGGGTTGACCTCTATCCGTCCCTCCTCGCTTCTCTCCCCCTGGGGCCTTTTGTCGAAGGTACGGTTCGCAGCGGCGTGCGGGGGACGCTTTATTCCATCGACGGTCACGGGCGCGCCGCTGATGCCTGGACCGCTGACAGCGAGCAGATGCGGACCGCCTGGGATTTCAACGCCACCCTGGGCACCACCCTGGAGCGCGATTTTGCCGTCAAGATCGGCTCGCTTTCCGCAATCAGCCATTCCGTGCGGCCCGAGATCGGTTACAGCTATCTCGCCCTTGACCGCGAGGACGAGCTGCCCGCTATCGATGAAATCGACCTGCTGGAGCGGGGCAACGGCATCACCTATGGTATCAACAATTATTTTCGGCTCAGCGGCGAGCGAGATGGAGATTTTTATAATCGGTACGCGGGATATGTGAAGATCCTCCAATCCTACGATATCCGTGAGGCGCGGCGTGATCCCGCCGGTCATGATGACCGACATCGCCCTTTTTCCGATGTGCGACTTTTGCTCAATGTCTACCCCCTGCCGCGTTGGCAGACCCGTTACACCACGACCATGAGCGTCTATGGAGAGGGGGTGACCGGCTATGATCTTTACACCGAATATGCCACCGAACGGGGGAATGCCCTGGCGCTTGATTACCGCTATGCCAAGGGCACGGAGATCAATCAGATCAACGCGGCCCTGCAGACCCGGCTCAGCGATTTTGTCTATCTGCAGGGTGATTTCAAGCAATCCTTGCGCACCAACGAAATTGTCAGCGCCTCTGTCGGTCTGGTCTATCATCCCCAGTGCTGGGCGGTCAAATTTCTGGCGGAGAAGAGTGCTGATGACGAGCGGGTGGCGCTGATGTTTTCCCTGGTGGGCCTGGGCCAGACCCTGGGTATCGGGGTTTCCGGCGATCTGGTGGAAAAGGGTATCGAATTCGATACCGGCACCGGCGGACTCGATCTCAATGAGTGAGTCGAGCGGGCGAAGAAGGGGGATGTTCGGATGGTGATCTGTTACGATGTTTTCAACGGCGACGCCGACGGCATCTGCGCCCTGCATCAGCTGCGGCTGGCCGAACCGCGGGACGCAGTCCTTGTCTCCGGCGTCAAGCGGGACATTCGGCTGCTGGCCCGGCTGGCCGCCGATCCGGCGGTGGCAGGGGCTATGCTCACGGTCCTCGACATCTCCTTTGACAGCAACCGGGAGGCCTTGACCACCCTGCTTGCTCGGGGCAACCACATTACCTATATCGACCATCATTTTGCCGGCGAGATTCCCTCGTCACCCCTGTTGCAGGCTATCATCGATCCGGCTCCGGAGATCTGTTCCGGGCTGCTGGTTGACCGCCAGCTCCACGGTCGCTTCCGGGCCTGGGCGGTGGTGGCGGCTTTTGGCGACAATCTGCACCGGGCCGCGGAACAGGCCGCCGAGGCGCTTGGCTGCTCTCCGGAAGAGCTGCGGATGCTCCGGGAGCTGGGGGAATTGATGAATTACAATGGCTATGGTCGGGATACTGCGGATCTGCACTGTACCCCGGAGGTGTTGTATGACGCGGTGCGGCCGTATGACGATCCGGTGGCCTTCTGCCGCCAATCCTCCATGCTCGATCGGTTGCGGCGAGGATACGCCGACGACATGGCCGCGGCCCGTTCCATGCCGCCGTATGCGGAACATGACGCCGGTCGTATTTTCCGCTTTCCGGCGGCGGCATGGGCCCGCCGGGTAGCCGGTGTCTTCAGCAATGAAAAGGCCCGGGAGATGGAGAACAAGGCCCATGCCCTGCTGGTGGATAACGGCGACGGCACCCTCATGGTCAGTGTGCGGGCGCCCCTGGCTGATCGGCAGGGCGCAGCGGCGCTTTGCCGGAAATTCCCTACCGGAGGCGGGCGGGAAGCGGCTGCCGGTATCAATGCCCTGCCTGCTGAACAGCTTGTTGACTTTGTCAATGCCTTTCAGGCGTGCTGGAATGGATAATCGGCGTCTGTAGGATGCGCCGCATGCCTTCCCGTGTGGATGGTGTGAACAAAAGGAGACCTTCTCATGAGGAAATTTCTGTTGATCCTTGCCGTCGGCGTTCTGCTTGTCCTGCCACCCGCCTCTCTCTGTGCAGCAGAAGCAGGACCCAAGGCTGCCGATCTGGTCAGTGACGGGCAGGTCATCGACCTTGCCTCGCCCCGCTATCTGGAGCTGTTTGCCGAGCTGCAGGAAAAGCACGGGTTCACTCAGGATGAGCTTGATCGAATTTTCGCCGGAGTCACCATCAAGCAGCGAGTACTGGAGTTGATGGATACCCAGTGGGAGGCAAAGCCTTATTACCTCTACTATCCCCGCTTCATCACCCCGGCGGTGATCGCCGAGGGGCGGGCGAAACTTGCGGAAAACAAGGCGGTGCTCGACCGGGTCGAGGCGGAAATCGGGGTGGCCCGGGAGATTGTCGTCGCCATCTGGGGGATCGAAACCCGCTACGGACAGAACAGGGGGTCGTTCAATCTTTTCCAGACCCTCAATACGATGTTTGACGCCTATCCGCGACGTAGCCAGTTCTATCGGACCCAGCTTGTCAATTTTCTGCTGCTGTGCAGAGAGAACGGTGTCGATCCGCTTTCGGTCATAGGGTCCTACGGCGGCGCCTTTGGTCAGACCCAGTTTATTCCTTCCAGTTTCCGGGAGTATGCGGTGGACTTCGACAAGGATGGCAACCGGGATGTCTGGAACTCGATTCCGGACGTGCTGGCCAGTATCGCCAACTATCTGCGTCGTTATGGCTGGGTGTACCGCGCCCCGATCTGTCGGGAAATCGGACCGCAGCTCAAGGGTGATCTGCTCCAGCAGGCATACGAGAAAGGACGCAAGGGGTTGGTGCCGATCGCTGATGTTGTCCGCATCCAGGGGGTTGATCTGCCGCCCGCGCCCGGTAACAAAGATGTCACCATTGTCGGTCTGGAGCGCGAAGACGGCGGTATGCGGTATGTGGCCGGCTATCCGAATTTTCAGGCGATCACCGCCTGGAACAATTCAAATCGCTACGCCATGGCGGTGGTTGAGCTTTCCGAAAAATTGCGCTGATCGGCGTCTTCGGGGAATTCCGGAAGTCATTTGGAAGAGCAACTCTTCTTCATACCTATGCCGGTGCTGTTTGCCAGCGGCTGCTCAGAAGATGAGCCAGGCAATTATCAGGGAAAAGAGCAGGCAGTAAAAAAGTCCTGTCAGGTATTGGAGGGGGTCGGAGAAGAGGGTTGGCAGGGTACCGATGGCCAGCATGACAAAACAGCCGATCCCGGCTTTCACCCTGCGCCGGTCCGCCGCAACGATCTTGCGCCACAGAAGGCCGTGGCTGGAAGAAGGGTCGGTAGTCATGGCGGCAAGCAATTCCGGGCAACGCGGAGTCATGCGCGATGCTGGCGGTCGGCAAAGAGCGCGATGATGCGGCGCAGAGCGTCCCGGGCTTCAGCCGGGATTTCCGCAAATTGTACCCCGGACTGGCAGACCTGGCCGCCCTCCTGCTGCCGACAATGGATCACCCGGCCCTTCAGGCTGATCAGTTCCTCTTCGAGGGCGATCTGCACGATCACCGAGCCACCGGCTGTCATGGCAAAGTGGGTTTCGAGCAAAATTCCTCCTTCCGAGACATTGAGGGTTCTGCCCATGCCCTCCTGCACGATGGAACCCTCCTCATCCACGCAGAGATAGGTGAGATGGAGGGAATCGTGGCGTGGCTGTTTTCTCCGTTCTTCCGACATAATGGCTGCTCCCCTCGAACTGGGGACGGGAATAGGTTTTGTCGAAATCGTAAGAAGCGACGATTCCGATGGGCCGTGTTTTGTAACTCGTTGTTTTCGCTTTCCAGCCTGCCATGTTTTGCGGCTTTTTGCGAGACCATCACGTTTTGTCGGCCGGTATGGTGGGCCGAATCCGATGGTTGCTCTTTGTAGCCTAGTCGCGCCGGCTTTCTTCTGTCAAGGGAAAATCGTTGCCCACTTTATCGTAAAAAAGAACGGGCGCCCCGCAAGGCGCCCGTTGGCATGGGAAGGACCGGAGGCTACTTGCCGGCGGTCTTACTGCCGCTGACCAGATCGTCTACCACGGTCGGGTCGGCCAAGGTTGAGGTGTCGCCGAAGTCATCCTGACCGGCCGCGATCTTACGCAGAATACGTCGCATGATTTTGCCGCTTCTTGTCTTGGGTAGTCCGGGTGAGAACTGGATGATCTCCGGGGTGGCTATGGGGCCGATTTCCTTGCGGACATGGGTACGCAGGGCCTGGCGTAGTTCATCGGTAGGCTCGACACCTGCTTTCAGGGATACATAGGAGTAAATGGTCTGGCCTTTGATTGGATGGGGAGCGCCGACCACCGCCGCTTCCGCCACTGCTTCGTGAGCTACCAGGGCGGATTCGATTTCGGCGGTGCCGAGCCGATGACCGGAGACGTTGATAACGTCATCGAGCCGGCCCATGATCCAGTAGTAGCCGTCGGCATCGCGCCGCACCCCGTCTTCCGGATCATAGATGCCGGGGTAGCGGTCGAAATAGGTTTTCTTGAACCGCTCCGGGTCGCCGAAGACGCCGCGCAGCATGCCGGGCCATGGTTTTTTCACCACCAGATGGCCGCCCTCGTTGATCCCGGTCGACTTGCCGTGCTCGTCGTAGATGTCGACGTCGATGCCGGGCAGGGGGAAGGTGGCGGAGCCTGGTTTGAGCGGGGTGGCGTAGGGCAGGGCCGAGATCATGATGCCGCCGGTCTCCGTCTGCCACCAGGTATCGACAATGGGTAGCTGTGAACCGCCGATATGGGTGTGATACCACATCCACGCCTCGGGATTGATCGGTTCGCCGACGCTGCCCAAAAGGCGCAGGGAGGAGATGTCATGCTTCTGCGTCCATTCGACGCCGTCGCGCATCAGGGCGCGGATGACGGTTGGGGCGGTGTAAAAGATATTGACCTTGAATTTCTCCACCACCTTCCAGAAACGGTCCGGCGCCGGCCATGATGGCACGCCTTCGAACATGACGGTGGTGGCGCCGAGGGCGAGCGGCCCATAAAGAATATACGAATGTCCGGTGATCCAGCCGATGTCGGCGGTGCACCAGAAGACATCGTTGTCCTTGAGGTCGAAGACCCACTGGCAGGTGTGGGCCGCGTAAGTGATATAACCGCCAGTGGTGTGCACTACCCCTTTCGGTTTGCCGGTGCTGCCGCTGGTGTAAAGGATGAAGAGGGTATCTTCCGCCTCCATGCTCTCCGGCGGACAGTTATCGGTGAGGCCAGGATCGCTCATCTCCTCGTGCCACCAGACATCGCGTCCCTCTTTCATGGCAATCGCGTTGCCGGCCCGTTTGACGACGATGCAGTTTTTGACGCTGTCGCATTCATCCAGGGCCTCGTCGGCATTGGGTTTTAAGGGAATGGTTTTGCCGGCCCGCAGCACGGCGTCGGCGGTGATCAGCACCTTGGCCTCGCAGTCCTGGACCCGGCTGCGCAGGCTGTGGGCGGAAAAGCCGGCAAAGACTACGGAGTGAATGGCCCCGATGCGAGCGCAGGCAAGCAAGGAAATGGCCAGTTCGGGAATCATCGGCAGATAGACGGAGACCCGGTCTCCCTTTTTCACCCCGTATTTTTTCAGGACATTGGCGAATCGGCAGACCTCTCGGTGCAGCATCTGATAGGTGTAGACTCTGACGTCATCTTCCGGCTCCCCCTGAAAGATGATAGCGGCTTTGTTGCGGCGACCATTGGTCAGATGACGATCAAGACAGTTGGCCGAGATATTCAGCCGACCGCCCTGAAACCATTTGATTTCCGGTTTGTGCAGATCCGCATCCAGTACTTTGTCCCATTTGTTGTCCCAGGTGATTAGTTCCGCGGCCCGGTCGGCCCAGAAGCCCTCTGGGTCTTCCATGGAGCGCTGGTAGTGGGCCCGGTACTCATCCATGCTCTTGACATGGGCGGTCGCCTGGCCTTCGGCGGGGGGCGGGAAGATGCGATCTTCGGTCATCAGGCTTTCAATTTTGCTTTCTTCTGTGCTCATGGTGCCTCCGTACGATATGTTTGAAAAACACTGGACTCGTGACTGACAGAGATATCTCCCCCACTGGAGGGTGTTCTGACGCCCTGGGCATGGCGACAGCGGGGAACGGGTTGTGTTTGACAGCGTGGGTGAGGAAAAATCGTCAGTACTCTTACTGAAGGTAGACCTACCTAAAAAAACCTTCACTAGATACCCAATGGCCTCGGGCAAGGTCAAGAAAAAAAAGACGCGATGCTTTTTTTTAATGTTGCGAATGATTCTTCATGTTGACGGACAGTCCGGTTCATGTCAAGGAGAATTTTTTCTCATTACGGCGCCATCCGGCATGGTCACGACCGTGGTGCTGTGGTAGACTTGTTCGGCAGGAGATTTGGAGGGCAGCGCATAGCTGCTGCCCGGGTGAGGAGGCGCCCATGCGGATACCGGCTACCGCGAGTATGAGACGGATTTTGACAACAGTGGTTCATCTGGGCGGGGCGCTGCTGCTTTTTTTTGTACTGGCGCCAGCCTTCGCCTTTCCTGCTGCGAAACAAGAAGGTGACGACAGTGGGCGTGTGGTTTTTTTTCAGGACGATTGCAGCCCTGCAGATCTGCAACAAAGTATTGACAGAAGCATTGTTTTTCTGGGTAAAATCGATCAGGACCGTCAGTTCCACCTCTGTGGCCGCACGTATTCTGCCGCCCTGCTGCGCGCCGGGCTCGAACTGTTTTCCCGGAAGGTGGTCGCGGAGGCCGATCCCGTAAAGGCTCAGCGGTTTCTCCTGGAAAATTTCATTGTCTGCCGGGCGACCGGGACGGACGGCGCCGGCACCATGCTGATCACCGGCTACTATGAGCCGTTGCTGGCCGGCAGCCTGGAGAAAAGACCGCCCTATCTCTATCCGCTCTATCGGCCGCCAGCGGATCTGGTGACAGGGCGGACGGCGAACGGAGAGGTGGCAGTGGGCCGCATGGTTGGCGGGAAACTGCTGCCCTACTGGAGCCGGGCGGAAATCGAGGGGGGGCGTTTGCCGTCCGGCCATGAAATTCTCTATCTTGCCGATCCGCTCGATGCGTTCATCCTGCATGTCCAGGGCTCCGGCCGGGTGCGACTGCCGGATGGGAACATCCGCCCGGTTCGCTACGCGGCAAACAACGGCCGGCCCTATCGGAGTATCGGCCGCGAGCTGGTCGAGCGAGGGGCCATGAGTCTTGACGAGGTGACTCTGCCGCGGATCATCAACTATCTGCGGGATCATCCGGAGGAGCGGGAGGCGGTGTTGCAGGCCAATGCGCGTTACATTTTTTTCACGTTGGGGGAGGCGGCAACGGGCGACTTCGGGGCCGGACCGGTCGGCAGTATGGGGCAGCCCCTGACCGCCGGCCGCTCGGTGGCGCTTGATCCGAAGTGTTTTCCCGGCCCCATGATCGGCTTTCTGGAAACCGAGCTGCCCCGTTTCGACGACCAGGGCAGGTTGATCGGCTGGCGCGGGGTGCATCGTTTTGTCGTCAATCAGGACAGCGGCGCCGCCATCCGCGGGCCGGGCCGGGCCGATTTTTTTTTCGGCCACGGACGCGATGCGGAGCTGGCGGCGGGGGTGATGAAGCAACCCGGCACCCTCTCTTTTTTTCTTTTACGGCAGGAGGGCGACCGTGCCCGACCGACCGACAAGTGAGGATAGACAATGAAACAGCCGGAAATCGATTATTGGATCGCCTCCATGCTGGAGGCCTATAGCAATGTTTCCGATCTCAACATCACGGTGGGCAAGTCGCTGCAGGTGGAGACCTCCGGGGTCCTGAGTCCGGTGCAGGTTGAGCCGGAGGTGCCGGAAATCACCCCCTTTCAGGCCGAGGTCTTCGCCCTCAACCTGATCGGCGGCAACAAACGGCTGCTCAAGGATCTCGCCCACACCGGCTCCTGTGACCTTTCCTACTGGCTGGAGAAGAAGGCCCGTTTCAGGGTCAACGTCTTTTCCCAGAAAAACAATATCTCCACCGTGCTGCGTAAGCTGCCCACCGAGATTCCCACCATCAGTGGCCTCAATCTGCCGACGGTGATGAACCGGATGTCGGATGAGTTGAATGGCCTCATCCTCGTCACCGGCGCCACCGGCTCCGGTAAATCGACCACCCTGGCGGCCCTGCTCAACAAGATCAACCATGAGCGGGCGGTGCACGTCGTCACCCTGGAAGATCCCATCGAGTTTGTCCATCCCCATCTGAAGGCGACCTTTAACCAGCGGGAGCAGGGCAACGATTTCGACACCTTTGCCAACGGTCTGCGCGCCGCCCTCCGTCAGGCGCCCAAGGTTATTCTCGTCGGCGAGATGCGTGACCGGGAGACGATGGAGATCGGCCTGACCGCCTCCGAAACCGGTCACCTCGTGCTCAGCACCCTGCACACGGTGGACGCCGGCTCCACCATCAACCGCTGCCTCGGCATGTTCGAGCATGACGAGCAGCCGCAGATCCGCAACCGGCTGGTGGACACTATCCGCTGGATCGTCTGTCAGCGGCTGCTGCCCAAGGTCGGCGGCGGCAGGGTGGCCGCTTTCGAGGTGATGGGCATGAATCTGCGGGTCCGGGAGGTCATCCTCAACGGCGAGTCGGAGGGCAAGACCTTTTACGAGATCATCAGTGACGGCACCGCCATGGGCATGACAACGTTTGATCAGTACATCCTGCAGCTTTACGAAAAGGGACTGGTCAGCGAGGAAACCGCCATGGGCTACTGTTCGCGCCGCAGCGCCATGGGCCGTGGCCTCGACCGCATCAAGGCGGCCAAGGGTGAGACAACCTCGGGCATTACCGGCCTGTCCATGGAGGAGGAGAAGAAAAGCAAGTATGATGCATTTTCCTGACCAAAAACCCGGCTATATAACCGATAACTACGAGGGGAGACAATGATATCCGTATGCAGCAACTGTGGCCGGGAGCTGGGGCTCAACGAGGCGCAGCGGCAGAAGATTGAACATGCCCTTGCCGCCCTGCCGCCGGGCCGGGCGTTGAAGTTCAACTGCCCTCACTGTCAGAAACCGATCGAGGTGCGGAGACAGGAAGAGACCGAGACGACGGGGCAACTCGTCACTCCACCTCTTCGCCGGAGCACGGCGCCCGGCAGGACGCCTCCGCCTCCAGGGCCGCCCGATCTCGGTTGGCTCGAGCGCGGGGATCTCGGCACCGGCGAGGTCATCGAGGATGTGCCGCAGGTCATCATTCTGATGGAGGATGAGCAGATCCGCATCGATATGGCCCAGTTTTTCGATGATATGGGGTACAAGCCGATCCTGCCGAAAAGCGAGGAGGACGCCCTGGAGCGGATGCGCTTCACCACCGTCGCCGCGGTGGTGCTGCATGCAGCTTTCGAGGGAGAGCTGGTATCTTCCACCGTGCATGCCCATATGCAGACAATGCCCATGACCAGCCGCCGCTCCATCTTTTATGTGCTGGTCGGGCCGCAGTTTCACACCCTGTACAACCTCGAGGCCCTCGCCAACAGCGCCAATCTGGTTATCAACGACAACGATCTTTCCGCCTTTCCCCTGATCCTCAAAAAGGGCCTGCGGGACTATGACGAGCTGTTTGGCCCCTATCTTGCCGCCCTGGAGGCAGAGGGGAAAAAATAATCATGAACAACCGGTTGCCACCGACATGTGTCGATGGCGGGATCGGGCAAGTGGGAGCATGGGATGGATCTGGTCAAATGGGAAGAAAAATACAATGTCGGGGTGGAGGAGGTCGATCGGCAGCATCAGCAACTCTTTGCCCTGCTTAACCGTTTTATCGAGAATTTCGGCGGTCCGGATAAGGCCGGGTTGCCCGAGGTGCTCGAAGAGATGGTTAACTACATCGATTTTCACTTCAAGTGTGAGGAAGGGTATTTACAAGCCCATCCGCACTTTGAGGAGCACCGCCGCGAGCATTTTTCTTTTGTCAGGAAAACCCTGCAACTGCAAAAGGACTATCTGCAGGGAAAGGCCGACATCACCCTTGATGTCTTACAATTTCTCGTCAGCTGGCTGAAAAACCATATCCTTGGCACGGACCGGAAATATTTCGAGGAGATGCGGGAAAATGCCTCCTGAGTCCGGTTCGCCTGTTATCCCCCTTCTTGTTCAAGAACCCGGCTGATAACGGTGCCGAGCTGATCAACGTCGTATGGTTTGGGCACCACGGCGGAAAATCCGTAACGCCGGAAGTCGGCCATGATCGGGTCATTGGCATAGCCGCTTGAGACAATAGCCCTGACTGTCGGTGTGATCTTTTGCAATGCAGCCAGGGCATCTTTGCCGCCCATTCCGCCCGGAATGGTCAGGTCCATGATCACCGCGTCGTAGGGGCGGCCGGTGTGTTCCGCTGTCTGATAGCAGGCAATGGCCTCTTTGCCGTCCGCGCAGCCGTCGGCCTGGTAGCCCAGCATCTGCAGCATCTGGACGGCCACATCCCGGACCATCTCCTCATCATCCATGACCAGAATTCTTCCCTGACCGGCGGAAGTCCGGCGCGGTTGCTCGCGATTGTCCGCCACGGTGTCGGCTGCGGCAGGCAGGTAGACAAAAAAGCTTGTGCCGCCGCCCGGGCGCGGTTCGGCATGGATGTGGCCCTGATGTTTTTTGACGATTGAATAGCTGATGGCCAGGCCGAGACCGTGGCCGGCCTCCTTGGTGGTGAAGTATGGGTCGAAGATCTTGTCGAGATAGTTGCTGTTGATGCCGGCGCCCCGGTCATGGATACCGATTTTGATGTGCCGCCCCGGTTGCAGCGGAACATTGTCCGCGGCATCGACGATGATATTTTCGCCCGTGATGGAGATAATGCCGCCAGCCGGCATGGCCTGGTCGGCATTGATGACCAGATTCTGGATGACCTGGCCGATCTGCCCTTCATCAACCGTGACATTCCAGAGATCCTCGGCCAGGGCGAAGGTGCATTTGATCCGCGAGCCGGTGGCGGCAAAGCGGGCGGCCTCGCTGATCAGTCTGCTGCTTGAAGTGAGGGTCTGGATCGGCGCCCCGCCTTTGGCAAAGGTCAGTAATTGGTGGGTCAGACTCCTGGCCCGGGAGGAGGCCCGTTCGGAATCGTTGAGAAACTGGTAGATCATGTTGTCCGGTTGGAGATGTCTTTTGGCCAGGGCGATATTGCCGAGGATCGAGGTCAGCAGATTGTTGAAATCATGGGCAATGCCGCCGGCAAGAACGCCAAGGGATTCGATTTTTGAGGCCTTGAACAGTTCCTCTTCCAGTGCCTTTTCATGGGTGATATCGCGGAAAACGAAGATGGCGCCGGTGTGATCCAGCTGATTGCCGCGACGGATCGGGGCGACGCTGACCGTGATAAGGCGGCTGGTGCCGGTCCGGTCACAGAGGCGGGCATTGGCGATTCGAGCCGCCTGACTGCCCTCCCGCAGGACGTCGGCAAAGAGATCGAAGCAGGAAGGATTGTCCTGATCCGGACGCAGCGGGAAAATCTCGCAGATCTGCCGGCCCAAAGCGTCTATGCTGGACCAACCGGAGAGTGTCTCCGCCACCCGGTTCATCAGCACGACAGAGCCGTTGGTGTCGGTGGCCACGACCCCTTCGGCAATGCTTTCAAGGGTGAGAGAAAGTCGTTCCTTCTCATCGGCCAGATCATCTTTGGCCGCCATCAGTTCGGAGATATCGGTATAGAGCAACACCGCCCGGATGATTAAGCCGTTGCGATCCTTCACCGGGGTGGCGGTGATGTTGTAATGGTGGGCTGTGCCGGCACAGTGACTGATGGCGGTGGGACGACCCGATTTCATCATGGCGTCGAAAACGCAGCCCCTTGGGGCGGTTCCCCTGCAGATCAGATCTTTGCAGGTCTTGCCCAGCAGGGTTTCGCCCTCGCGGCCGAACATTTCCTGCAGTTTGTGATTGTAAGAGAGGATCTGTTTGTTGGTGTCAAGGACCAAAATGCCGCCGCCGACCGCTTCGAAAATCGCCTGGATCTCCTCCATGGCAACCTCGAGTTTTTCGTTGGTCTGGCGCAGATGAGCAAGAATCTGGGTAAAGGATTCAGCAATGATGCCGATGGGATCGATGCTGATGAGCGATGCGTTGTCCAGCTCCTCAGGCCGCAGGGGAATGGTGCCGATGACCACCAGCAGCTGGTCGATCTTGCGGCGCAGATAGTCGATGGCTTGGCTGTGATCCTTTTTCAGGGCGTGGTTTTCGGTAATGAGGGTGAAAAGGAGTTCGGCGAGCGGAACAAGCTCGGGCGCCCCGGAAAACGAAGGAGGCGGGGAATCAGGGTTCGCAAGAAAGGTGCGGGCTGTATGGAGCAGGTCATCCATGATCATGGCTCCACGCCTTCGGGCGAAATGATGCCGATGCAGATTTCGTAGAAGCTCGCTTTTTTCATCACTCTGGTCGAATAGCCCATGTTGCGGGCCGTGGAGGGGATGGTGGTGATTGCCTCCCGATTGTCGGTTGTGATGCAGAGTCTGGCTGAACCGTTTTGCAGGGCATTGCGGTTTTTGTTCATACTGTCCATGGCCACCAGCAGGCAGGCCGGACACACCTGGCCCCGCATGTCGATGGCAATGATGTGCTGCTGTTTTTCGCTCATGGCGCACTCATGGAGGAAAGGGGTCGCTGGGAAAGGGCACGGGCGAGAATCGAGCTGCCGAGCCAGCAGCCGGGCAGGAGTCCGGCCAGGAAAAGGAGGCTCTGCAGGGCAAGAATGGGCAATCCGCCCATCAGATGCCAGATGTTGCAGCCGGAGGCCATGCGGGAGGCCAGCCCGAGCAGCAGGCCGCCAGCCAGAACCATGGCGTATTGGCGACTCGGCAGGCGGGTGCGCAGGGTGAGTTCGCGAAGATGCAGTGCCGACAGCAGGCTGCCGAGGACGATGCCGGCAATGACCGGAAACTGGATGGCCCAGATGGTGTCGAGGTACGGACCGCCGCTACCGGCAAGGTGTGCCCCGCTGTCCGGATGAATGATATCGAGGGAGCGGGCGGAAAAATAGGCGGAGTGATCGACATGATCCGGCGCGATGATATGCTCGATCATGGCGGCCATTTTGGCGTAGGTCGTGGTCACTCCGATGGGCATGCCGTTCAGTAGATAGGAGAGGAGACTAATGCCAGCCAGGACCAGAGCGGTCTGCCCTGGCTGGATATAGCCGTCTGCGACTGAAGACCGGCGCCACAGGTTGCGGCGGCGCCAGTGGAGAAAGAGCAGAATGGCCGGCACCGTGATCAAGCCGATGAGAATGGTGGGCGAGAGACCAAGCAGTTGCGGCAGGGTAATGGCATCACGGGTAAGGATCGCGTTTTTGGCCAGGCGGGACCACCAGGGGTGCATTTCGGCGTAGAGGGCGCTGCCGGCCAGGATGCCGACCAATGCCACTATGCTCAGGACGTTGCCGGCGCCGATTCGGTAGAGGGTGCCGACGACACAGCCCCCAGCCAGCACCATGCCGATACCAAAGAGAAATCCGCCGGCCAAGGCGGTCAGGGTTGGCGGTCCGAGCAACGGGAAAGGGTAGAGAGACAGCAATCCGGCTCTCCTGGCCAGTTCGAAAAACACCATGGTGACGATGATCTGAAGAAAAAGAAAACGGAGCATGGTGGCGCGGCGGAACAGAAAGATATCACGGAACATGCCGGCAACGCAGTAATCCGAGCGGTGCATGAAGAATCCCGCCATCAGGCCGAGAATGAAATTTGCCGCATAAAGAAAAAAGAGGTTGCCGGTAATCATGGTTGCTTTGCGTGATCCGTGAAAGGGTGCCGCAAGAAGAACGACGGTTGCCGGGGCTTACCCCGGCATGTAAGCCGTATGCTATAAAAACATGACCAACCATGCAAGATTTCTTTCCGGGTGCGATGAAATAATTGTTACCGGCTGGTTAAATTTTTGTAAAAAACAGCAGGGTGCGTCTGGAGCCGCTGAATGGCAGGCCCAGAGAAATGCTGTTTCGCAGGAAAAAAGGACTCGATGAGGCAGTGGTCTGCCATTGGGCAATCTCCTCGTCAGCCCGGGGACCTTTCATGCAGATGACGGTGCCGCTGCTGGGACACCAGGCGGCGACCAGATCAAGAAATTCGGCGACATTGGCAACCGCCCGGCTGGTGATGAGCGGATAGAGGATATTTTCCGTGTTTTTTTTCTCCAGGCGGCGGGGAACGATCTCTACCCCGGCAAGGTCGAGCTGGCGGACGATGTGGCGGAGAAAAATCACCCGTTTCTCCCGCGGTTCGACCAGGGTCAGGGCGAGGGAGGGTGCGGCGCATTTCAGCGCCAGACCTGGAAAGCCGGCGCCGGTGCCGACATCGAGTAAAACGGGGTGACTGCCCGGGTCGAGATGAGGCAGCAGGGTGAGAGAATCGAGAAAGTGGCAGTCAATCATCTCCTGCAGCGGGGCATCGGCAACCAGATTCATTTTGGTGTTCCAGCGCCGCAATTCGCTGAGGTAACGGTCGAGTCGTGCGATGGCCGGCGTTTCCAGGGAGAGGCCGAGGGCGGCGCACCCCTGCCGGAACAGGTCACTGCTCTGAGGGCCCGTCATTTTTTTTGTTCGAGACGCACGCTCACCGAGCGGGCATGGGCGGTCAATCCTTCCAGCCGGGCCAGGTTGACGATGTGGGGAGCGTCGGCGGCAAAGGCGCGCCTCGAACAGGAGATGATGCTGCTCTTCTTCAGGAAGGTCTCCACTCCGAGCGCCGAGGAGATGCGCGCCGTGCCCATGGTGGGCAGGACATGGTTGGGACCGGCGACATAGTCGCCGCATGCCTCCGGCGAGTAATCGCCGAGGAAGATGGCGCCGGCGTGCCGGATGGTCGGCAGGCAGGCAAAGGGATCGGCCACCATCAGCTCCAGATGTTCGATGGCGATCCTGTTGGCCATGGTCAGCGCCTCGGCAAGCGAATCGCAGATCAGAATGGCGCCGCGGTCATTAAGGGAGGTGCGGGCGATATCTTGTCGGTCAAGGAGAGGCAGTTGACGCTCCAGTTCCGCCACTGTCCGGTCGGCAATATCGGCGCTGGTGGTGATGAGCAGGGCGAGGGCCTGTGGGTCGTGTTCGGCCTGGGCCAGCATGTCGGCGGCGATGAAGGCCGGTGTGGCGGTCTGATCGGCGATGATCAGCACCTCGCTCGGGCCGGCAAGCATATCGATCCGCACCCTGCCCGCCACCTGGCGCTTTGCCTCGGCCACATACTGGTTGCCAGGTCCGACAATGACATCAACCGCCGGAATGGTATCGGTGCCAAAGGCCAGGGCGGCGATGGCCCAGGCGGAGCCAACCTTGTAGATCTCGCGGATACCGGTTTCCTGGGCCGCCACCAGGAGCGCCGGATTGACCTTGCCTTGTGCATTGGGTGGGGTGACCATCACCCTTTGCTCGACCCCGGCGATGGCGGCCGGGATCCCGTTCATCAGCACCGAGGAGACGAGGGGGGTGGTGCCGCCGCGGCCGCCGGGCACATAGAGACCGGCCGCCTCCACCGGGCGGACCAGGCGGCCGGTGATGGTGCCGTCCTCCCGGGTCATGAACCAGGAATGTTCCATCTCCCGTTGATGAAAATCGTCGATTCTCTTTTTGGCCAGGCGGATGCTGGCCAGCAAGTCTGCATCGACCTGTGAATAGGCCTCGACCAGTTCGGCCTCGGAGACCCGAAGCTGGTCACTGGTCATGTCCGGTGCGTCAAAGCGGCGGGTGTAATCGAGCAGGGCCTGATCGCCGCCCTGGCGGATCGCGGTGAGAATATCCGCCACCGCCTGGCGGCAGGAAGTGTCGGCCAGTTGAAAACGGTTGGCCAGTCGGGCCAGCAGTTCCTTGCCCTGTTTCGATGCAGTGGAATAGGGGGTGATAATCATGGTTTTTTCTCCAGCGCCGGTTTTTTTTCCGTGGCGGTAATGGCGGGATTCTTCTGGGGTGCCGGCCCACCATCTTTCTCTTCCCGATAGACCGGGCATGTTGTTGCCGGCGTATAGGTGCGGTAAGCCGGGTCCGAGTACTCCTTGTGGCAGTCGATGCAGAGGCCGACACGGAGGATGCGGGCCAGTTCCTCTTTGTTGAAGGGCCGCAGATCGGGCCGGGCCGATTTCTGTAAGGGGGTCCCGTCAATGGCGACATAGGCGTCAAGCGGCGGGGTGACGCCTGCCGCGGTGACAAGCCCTTGGGCCGCGGCATTGAAACGCCACTCGCCCGCTTCCCGCCAGATGGTGCCCTCGCCGAGACCAATGGTTTTCGGCGACTGGTGGCAGTCAGCGCAGCTTCGTCCCCTGGTCTGGGTGGTGTGTGGGTTGATGGCGGCCATGGTCAGGCTGTTGAAGTGTTGCTCCGCTTTGCCTTGGGCGTTGACCACCGAGACGATGTCCTGGCAGCCGGGGGTGACGATCACCACCTCGTCAGCCCAGACGGCCAGCATCGGCCGTTCGTACCGGAGAGAGGAGCGACCCTCAATCCACCAGCCCGGCGTTTCGGTCAAGGTCAGTTTGTCGAGATCGGTTTCCCTTTTGTCCTGCTTGACGTGGCAGCCGTAACACTGCGGCACCCAGCCGGAATGGCAGGCCTCGCAGCCGACCCGCTTGTGGCCGGCAAAGTCGCAGATCCCGGCCTTGGGCGGTCGGATGGGGTGCTTTTTGTCGGCTGTGAGCTTGTTGGTCAGCTGCCAGCCCGCCTCGTCGCCAACGATGTTTGTTAGTTTATCGCCTTTGCGGGTCAAGCCAGGTTCGTTCGTCGTCTCGCCAGCCGGAACATGACAGGTTTTGCAGGTGATTTCAAGCTGGTTTTCGTAATGGGCGTAACGGGTGCCGTCGCCCATGATCTCGTTTCTCGTGTGGCAGTCGATACAGGCCATGCCTTTCTGGTGGTGGATATCAGCGGGCAGGCTGAGATAATAGCGGTCGCCGGGCAGCCGTTTTTCCGACATGCCGCCCTTGGTGTAGGGGGTGCCGTAGTTTTCCGACTCATAGACGCCGGTATAGGAGATGCCGATGCGACCACTGCGGTTGTGGCAGCGGACACAGTTGCTCACCGGCACCTGTTTGACGATGCGCGGATGTACCTTTTTCGCCTGCTCGGCAGTGAGGTTGCCGTCCTTGACAAAGTGGCAGGCCGTGCAGCCGCCGCCCTTTTCCCCGAAGAAACCGGGCAGGTCGCCTTTCTGTTTCCAGAGGTGGCAGGTGGCGCAAAGTTTTCGGTAGTAGTCGATGGCCAGGGAGGTCTGGTTGCTGGCCAGCAGCTGTTCCACCGAAAAATCGCCGTTCTGGTCCGGCGCCTCGCCCCAGTAGTAGAGGAGGGTGGCAAGGATGCCACGGTTGGTGGCCATCAGCGAATTTTTGACCTTTTTCACGTCCGGCGCATGGCAGCCCTCCACCCCGCAGGTTTTTTCCACCACCCGCAGGTCGCCTGGGTTTTTGACCATGGCTGTGTGCGCCCTGTCCTTGTCAATGGCCAGGGCGTCACCGAGATGGCAGGGAGAGCAGCCCATCACCAACCGGTCATGGGCGGGATCGAGTTGTTCGGTTTTGTGGCACTCCAGGCACATCTCCACCTGGCCGGCGCTGGTCTGGTGGAGACGCTCGGGCCGTTTGGTCAGATTTTCCCGGATCACGAGAAAAAGGACGCAGAGCAGCATAAAGAGGAGAGCAAGGCGGGGCTTCATGTCATTCCCGGAAGTTCTGCGCCACCGGATAGCGACGACCGGAACCGAAGGCCTTGGAGGTGATTTTCAGTCCCATGGCGGCCTGATGGCGCTTGTATTCATTTTTTTTGATCCGGCGGATAATGTCCTCGACCATGGTTCGAGCAAAGCCACGGGCAACGATCTCCTCCAGGGAGAGGTGATCTTCCAGATAGGCCTGGAGAATCGGGTCGAGCACCTCGTAGGGAGGCAGGTCGTCCTGGTCCGTCTGGTTCGGGGCCAGTTCGGCGGTGGGAGGGCGCCAGAGGGTGCGAGCCGGGATGATTTCGCCTTGCCGGTTGACATGGCGGGCCAGTTCGTAGACAAGCTGCTTCGGTACATCGGCGAGCGGGGCGAGGGCCCCGGCCATGTCGCCATACAGGGTGCAGTAGCCCACCGCCATCTCTGATTTGTTGCCGGTGGAGAGCAGCAGGGCGCCGAACTTGTTGGCCATGGCCATCAGCAGGGTACCGCGGATGCGGGCCTGGAGATTCTGTTCGGTGAGATCCTCCGGACGATCGGCAAAGAGCGGGGCAAGGGCGCTGCGCAGGGAGGCAAAGGCATCGGTGATGGGGACGACGGCAAAGCGGATACCGAGATTGTCGGCGAGCCGGCGGCCATCCTCGATGCTTTCCGGCGCGGTATAAGGCGAAGGCAGGGCGACCCCCATGACATTTTCCCGGCCAAGGGCGTGCACGGCAACGGCAGCGGTCAGGGCGGAATCGATGCCGCCGCTCAGGCCAAGGAGTACCCGGGAGAAACCGCATTTTCTGACATAATCACGACAGCCCATGGCCAGCGCCGCGAGCACCAGATCAGTCTCTTCGTCGGTCGGCGGGGGCGGCATCGGCTGGAGAGTGGTGGTGTCAACGACCAGCAGGTCTTCTCCACAGGAGCGGGCATGGCGGCAAAGGCGGCCCCTGTTGTCAATTACCATGCTTGCGCCGTCAAAAAGGACGCCGTCCTGGCCGCCCACCTGATTGACATAGCAAAGAGGGGTGCAATATTTACGGCAGAGCTGGGAAAAAAGAGCGAAGCGGCGGGACTGTTTGCCAATGGTAAAGGGCGAGGCGGCGATATTGATAAGCAGATCAATGCCGCCGGCGGCGAGATCGGCCAGGGGGTTTGCCGCATACAGAGGGCGGGGAACGCTGTCGTCTTCGTTGAAGATATCCTCGCAGATGGTGAGCCCGAGGCGTAGTCCGTGATAGGTAAAGGGGGCGGAGCTCGCACCCGGCTCGAAGTGACGGGACTCGTCAAAAACATCGTAGGTCGGCAGCAGCCTCTTGTGGGCGGCAAAAAGGAGGCGCCCGTCGGCGAACAGCAGGGCGCTGTTGTGCAGTGCTTTGCCGGTGGTGCCGCTGTGCCGGGTGATGGCGCCACAGATGACGGCAATGCCGACGGTATCCCGGATCAGTTCGGACAGGGCCTGGTCATGGGCCGCGAGAAATGCCGAGTGTTCAAGATAATCCTGGGGAGGGTAGCCGCTCAGGGCAAGTTCCGGCAGAACGGCCAAGGCACACTCTGCCTGTCTGGCCTGGTCAAGAAAGTGGCGGATGCGGGCACTGTTGGCCGGAAAGTCTCCGATAACAGGGTTGATCTGGATCAGGGCGATCTTCATGGCCCGTATCTATAGCACAATACGCGTTCTCCTGCCGCATCAATTTTCCGGGAAGGGCGGACAGCGGCAGGCCGAATGCGCTGGTGTCGGTAAGTTTTGCTTGCGGGAACAGGGGGTTTCATACTACTCTTGGAACAATGCCGACCTTGAGGTCGGCCACCGCAACACATGACAGTCCGGCGCTGCGGCATGGCACGGCCGTTACTCCTGACCGTTTTCGCCCCTTAACTCCGAATTTCGTTACGAGCCGCTGCATGCGAAAATATTTTGTCCTCGACACCAACGTTCTCCTCCATAACGCTGATTCCATTTTCTCCTTTTCCGATAACTATGTCGTGCTGCCCATGTCGGTCATCGAGGAACTCGACAAATTCAAGTCCCGGAGTGACGAGCTGGGCCGTAACGCCCGCCGGGTGATCAGGGAGCTCGACCATCTCCGTTGTCGGGGCAAGCTGGCCAAAGGCGTGGAAATGGAAAACGGCGGCATCCTGCTCATCTATCCCGAGGGCGATGAGATAGCCTGCTGTCCCGGACTCAACATGAAGGTTCCGGACAACCGCATCCTGGCGGTGGCCTATACCATCTTCAAGAAAGGAGAAAGGGTCATCTTCGTTTCCAAGGACATCAACGCCCGCCTCAAGGCTGACGCCCTGGGCATAGAGGTCATGGACTTTGAAAAGCAGAAGATCAACTTCGATGAGCTTTTTTCCGGTTACCGTGAATTGACGGTGCCGGGCGAGCTGATCAATACCTTTTATGACCGACGCGAGGTGGAAAGCGAGGGCCTCGGTCTGGTGCCCAATGAATTCATTTTGTTACAGGATGAGGCCGACCCCAAGCATACCGCCCTGGCCAGGGCGGTAAACGAAATGCGGCTGGTGCGACTTAACCCTCAGTATGACAGCGCCTGGCAGATCCGTTCCCGCAGCAAGGAACAGCGGATGTGTCTGGAACTTTTGCTCGACCCGAATGTCCAAATAGTTACCCTGGTCGGCCAGGCGGGCACCGGTAAGACCCTGCTCGCCCTGGCCGCCGGCCTCGAGGAGGTGTTGATCAACAAGCGCTACAGCAAGATTCTCGTCTCCCGGCCCATCATTCCCCTGGGTAAGGATCTCGGCTACATGCCGGGTGACAAGGATGAGAAACTGGCCCACTGGATGCAGCCGATTTTCGACAACCTTACCTTTCTCATGGGTGTCGGACAGGGACCGAAAAACAAGGAGAATGACGATTCCCTCCGCCACAAGACGGACAAGCTGCTGCGGGATCATGTGGTGGAGATGGAAGCCCTGACCTACATACGCGGCCGCTCCATCTCCGGTCAGTACGTCATTGTCGATGAGGCACAGAACTTGACCCCCCATGAGATCAAAACCATCATCAGCCGGGCCGGTGAGGGAACGAAGATGGTGTTGACCGGCGATCCCTACCAGATCGACAACCCCTATCTCGATTCCAGCAGTAACGGGTTGACATACACGGTGGAGCGTCTCAAGGAATTGCCGATCCACGGTCACATCACCCTGCGCAAGAGCGAGCGCAGTCCTCTGGCGGCGGTGGCGGCTGATTATCTGTAGAAAGGGGCTGCCCCTCTGCACTTTACCAACCGGCCCGAAAAAGGACAGATCAGATGAAATTCGAACCAAAATGGATCGCCTGGGAGATCACCCGGCGGTGCAATCTCAAATGCGTTCACTGCCGTTCCTCCTCCGAGCTTGAGGTGGCTGGGCATCCGGATTTTTCCTTTGCCGAGGCCACCCGGGTGCTCGACGACATCGTTTCCTATGCTAACCCCGTTGTGGTGCTGTCCGGTGGCGAGCCGCTGCTGCGCCATGATGTCTTTGACATCGCCGCCTACGGCACCGGCAAGGGATTGCGTATGTGTCTGGCAACCAACGGTACTCTGGTAACGGAGGCGACCTGCGGCAAAATCAAGGAAGCGGGCATCAAGATGGTCTCTTTAAGCCTTGACGGCGCCTCTGCCGCGGTCCATGACAATTTTCGTAATCAGCCCGGCGCTTTTGCCGGCACCCTCAATGCAGCGGCCCTGTTTAAAAAACATGACATCTCCTTTCTTATCAACTCCTCCTTCACCAAACGGAATCAGGAGGAGATCCCGAAGATATACAAACTGGCCAAGGAACTGGGAGCCACTGCCTGGTACATGTTCATGATCGTGCCCACCGGCCGCGGCGAGGAGATCATGGAGGAGCTGGTTTCCATGGAGGATTATGAAAGGGTGCTGGAATGGCACTATGACATGGAACGGCAGGAAGACGACATTCTGGTGCGGCCCACCTGCGCCCCCAGTTACTACCGGATCGTCCTCCAGAAGAAAAAGGAGAGCGGTGATGATTTCCAGCGGCGCAGTCTCAAATTCTCCACCGGCGGCTCCAAGGGCTGTCTGGCCGGCCAGCTCATCTGCCTGATCGATGTGGACGGTAACGTCCTGCCGTGCAGCTATTTTCCCATGAGTGCCGGCAATATCCGTCAGCAGTCATTCAAGGATATCTGGGAAAACTCGAAGCTGTTTCAGGATATGCGTGATTTCAAGGCATACAAGGGCCGCTGCGGCTCCTGCGAATATGTTTCGGTCTGCGGCGGCTGCCGAGCCCGGGCCTATGCCATGACCGGCGATTACATGGCGGAGGAGCCCTTCTGCTCCCATATGCCGGTGAAACTGAAAAAGATGTAACGGCTTATCACAATTACCCAAGGAAAAACGAATGAACACCAATTTTCTCAAGGCATGCAGAGGCGAAGCGGTCAGCCACACCCCCATCTGGATCATGCGTCAGGCCGGCCGTTATCTGCCCGATTATCACAAGGTGCGCGGCAAGGTGACCTTTCTGGAACTGTGCAAGACCCCGGAACTGGCCGCCGAGGTTACCCTGCAGCCGGTGGATATCCTCGGGGTTGATGCGGCGATTCTCTTTTCCGATATTCTCGTTACCCTGGACGCCATGGGCATGCCCCTCGAATTCAGGGAAAAACAGGGGCCGGTGCTGCCGCAGCCGATCCGCAGCAAACAGGATGTGGATCGGCTCATTGTCCCCGACCCGGAAGATGCCCTTGGCTATGTGATGGAAACCATCCGTATTCTCCGGCGGGAGTTGGCCCAGAAGGTGCCGCTTATCGGCTTCTGCGGCGCGCCCTTTACCCTGGCGACTTACATGGTCGAGGGCGGCTCCTCGAAGAGTTTTTTCCAGACCAAGAAAATGATGTACGCCGCCCCGGAACTCTATAAGGCGATGGTGGAAAAGGTGACGGAATCGGTGATCAGCTATCTGCAGGCCCAGGTTGCCGCCGGGGCCCAGGCCCTGCAGATCTTTGACTCCTGGGCCGGGGCACTGGCTCCCTGTGATTTCGAGGAGTTCGCCCTGCCCTATGTCAAACAGATCATCACCGCCCTCAAACCGGCCGGGGTGCCGCTCATCTATTTCGCCAACAACGGCGCCACCCTGATGGAGCTGAGCAAAACCTGCGGCGCCGATGTCCAGGGGCTCGACTGGCGGGTGGATATCGCCGATGCGGTGAAGGTTTTCGGCCCGGATATCGCGGTGCAGGGCAATCTCGATCCCTGCGCCCTGCTGCTGCCCGAAGACAAACTGGAACAGCGCATTGCCCGTATTCTGGCAGGGGGGAAAGGGGCCAAGGGCCACATCTTCAACCTGGGGCATGGGATTCTGCCCGAGACGCCGCCGGAGAAGGCGAAATTTGTCGTGGAGGCCGTCCACCGGCTGTCGGCCCGTTAAATAAATGGTCTGTCATGATTGTCGGAATCGTAAAAAAAACCACGATTCCGACTGGTCGTGTTTTGTGACTCGTTGTTTTCATTTTCCCGCCTGCCATAATTTGCGGGTTTTTACGAGACCATCATGATTCCCACGGTTGAAACCTGTCTGCGGTTGATGGACGAGTACGCAATGCTCGACAACATCCGCGAGCATTCCAGGGTGGTTGCCCGGGTGGCGGAGCTCATTGCCAGCGGATTTGTCCGCCGGGGTGAGGCAATCAACATCGAGCTGGTGGTAGCCGCCTCCCTGCTCCACGACATTGCCAAGACCCCCTGCCTGGAAAGCCGCTGCGATCACGCCAGGATGGGAGAGGAGATCTGTCGGCGCCACGGCTACAGTGAGATTGCCGCCATTGTTGCCGAGCATGTGCTGATCAGCTCCAACGGGCACGACCCGATCAGCGAAAAGGAGATCGTCTATTACGCCGACAAGCGGGTCAACCACGACCGGGTGGTCAGCCTGCACGACCGGCTGGCTTATATCCTGGAGCGGTATGGTCGTAATGATGCGACCCGCCATGCCTCGATCATGAAAAATTTTCACAAGTGCATGGCCATGGAAAAGCGGATATTTAGCTATCTCGATTTTGCGCCTGGCGAGGTGGCCGACCTGCTCCGGTCGGGCGCGGAGGGGAAGGTATGAAAAAAGGCGCCGGGACGCCCATCGGCGTCATTCTCCTGAATCTCGGCGGACCGGAGCGTCTTGCCGATGTCCGGCCCTTTCTCTACAACCTCTTTTCGGACCGCAAGATCATCCGCCTTGGTCCCCCCTTCCTGCAAAAGCCCATTGCCTGGATGATCGCCAAACGCCGCGCCCCCAAGAGCAGCAGGGCCTATAAACTGATCGGCGGCGGCTCCCCACTGAACAGGCTGACCCGCGAGCAGGGAGCGGCGCTGGCCCATGATCTTGTCCCTTATGGCGCCTTCACGGTGGACATGGCCATGCGTTACTGGCATCCCTTTGCCGACGAGACCCTCAGGAGCATGGCGGCCGCCGGGATCAGCCGGCTGGTGGCGCTTACCCTCTACCCGCACTACTCCAAGGCCACCACCGGTTCGTCACTAGACGACCTCCGGCGGGTCGCCGCCTCCTTTTCGCCCGGTTTCGATATCGCCGAGATCGCAGCCTGGCCGGAGCAGCCCGACTATGTCCGCTGTCTGGCCGACACCATTGTCCGCGGTATGGAGCAATTCGCCGGCAAGGAGGTCCGTCTCCTCTACAGCGCCCATAGCCTGCCGGTCTCCTTTATCCGGGAAGGGGATCCCTATCTCGAACATCTGCAAGAGACCATCGGGGCAGTGGAAAAGCTGACCGGTGTGGCGGGTACCCTCTGCTTTCAGAGCCGTAGTGGCCCGGTAGAGTGGTTGGCGCCGTCGACCCCGGATACCCTGCGGGAGGTGGCCGGTCTCGGGTGCAGGCAGGTGCTGTTGGTCCCGCTCAGCTTTGTCTCCGATCATGTGGAAACGCTCTATGAAATCGACATCGAGTACCGCGAGCTGGCGGCCGGACTCGGGATGGAGCTTGCCCGCACCGAGTCACTCAATGTCATGCCCACCTTCATTACCGGATTGAAGAACCTGGTATTGGAGGCCGCCCGTGCCCGGCAATGGCTGGAATGACAGGGGGCGCCCGTCCATTGAACGGGACAGGCGGTTCGGGACAGGCAAAGCGGTCATGGAGGGGGTATTTGCTTGCTGAAAAGCCGCGAAAGAGTTTGTGTCAGAGTGGTAAAAATGATCTTTGTTCGGGGGGGCCGGCATGAAGCCGCTCATCGATACCCAGGAGTTTCTCGCCCTCTCCTCCTTTCTTAACTATCAGCTCGAAGGCGACCCGGTCAGCTGGCGGGGCATCCTTAATCTGATGCTGGGGCAGAACTACGAACTCGACCCGCTCTCCGAGGATTTTCTTGTCGAGGCACTCGATTACCTCGGCGAGGCCTATGGTCGGCAGAAACGCCGTCTCGGTCCTCTGGCCATCCTCCACCCGATCCGCGCCTCCGCCCTGCTGGTCAAGGCCGCTGGCAGGCCGAGCACCCTTGATCTGCTCTGCGCCCTCCTGCATGACAAGGGTGAAGACCTGACTCCTGAGAAGTACAGTCCTGAAACCTGGAACCGCCTCGATGCCAGATATCGGCGGCTGCTGGAAAAGATCGACGCCCGGGCGAACTGGTTTCTCAATGAACGGATCGCCTTTCTCGCCAAGCCGAAAGGTGAGCAGTACACCGGTTACCTTGGCCGCCTGCTGGGCAAGGCCCGGGAAGCGCCGGAGCTGGTGGCGGTGAAACTGGCTGATCGGCTCGACAATACCTTTGATCTGCGGGTCGATCTGCAGGATTCCACGGACCGGTCCCGCTGCTTTCAGCTCATTTTCGACATCCTCTTTGTCAACTCCTACCGAGGCCAGGGGTTGAGCGAGCCGCATCCGGTCGCCGGCCGGATTAATGGCGCCATGCGACTCTATCAGCTTTACAAGAACGCGGTGCTCCTTTCCATGCTGCGGGCCGAGGCGATTCCGCTGACCGTGGCGGCCCGCAAACTCTTCTACTCACTGGCGGTGGCCAGCATTCGCGAGGCCCAGACCATCCTCCTCCATATCTTTTCCTATCACATAAAAAATCCCGATGAGCAGCGTGCCATTCTCTTCGAGGTCATGGACTACTCCCATGACGGCGGCTACGAATGTATCAGGGAGGAGGGTCCCCATGTCCTGGACGGCCTGTTCCGTCGGTATTTTGTCCATACCGGCCCGGAGGAAAAACAGCAACGGCTGTCAGCCCTTTACGGTGACAAACGGCTGATGGCTCTGGTCGCCCTTTCCTTTCTCATCGTCTTTGCTGGTTTTATGCGCAGTGATGATTATGTCATCCGCGGCATCAGTGCCGCCGGCATCATTGCACAGCCGTAATCGGGATCAGCCCGGCACCTGGTAGCGGCGCATCCGGACGCTGATCAGAATGCCGATGCCGGCCATGGTGGTCAAGAGCGACGAGCCGCCGTAGCTGAACAGCGGAAGCGGCATCCCCACCACCGGCAGCATGCCCATCACCATGGCAAGATTGATGAACGCCTGCCAGAAGATAAGCGACACAACGCCGATACAGAGCAGGGTGCCGAACTTGTCGCGGGAGGAGACGGCGCTGTTGAGGCCCCAGAGGATGAGAAAAAAGTAGGCGGCGAGAAAGAGTGCGGAGCCGACGAAGCCGAACTCCTCGGCCCAGATGGAAAAGGCGAAGTCAGTATGACGCTCCGGGAGAAAATCGAGATGACCCTGGGTGCCGGCCAGATACCCTTTGCCAAATGCCTGCCCGCTGCCGACGGCGATCTTTGACTGGAGTATGTGATAGCCGCTGCTCAGGGGATCAGCCTCCGGATTGAGAAAGGTCTCGATGCGCTGTTTCTGATAGGGTTTAAGGATGAATTTCCAGGCAATGGGAATGAGAGAGGCGCAAACCCCGAGCAGAATACTCAGCGTCTGCCACTTGAGTTTGACAAAGAGGGTCAACGAGACAAAGATGAAGCCGAGCATGAGCGCGGTGCCGAGATCCGGTTGCTTGAGTATCAGCAGAAAGGGGACGCCGGTGAGAAGAATGGGGGCGGTGAGTTCGCGCAGGGTAAAGCCCTTGCCGGTGTCCTGGCGGGAGTAATAGGTGGCCAGAGTAATGACCAGCATGAGCTTGGCCGGCTCGGAGGGTTGCAGGTTGAAAAAGCCGAGGTTGATCCAGCGCTGGGCCCCCATCTGGGTCTTGCCGAGAATGTCCGCATAGAGCAGCAGCAGGCAGATACCGCAGTAGAGCAGGGAGTTCCAGCGCATGAAGTGACGGTAATCGAAACTGATGATGGTCAGTATCATGCCCATTCCCATGATGAAATAGGAGAGCTGCTTGACATAGACGGGCGTACCGGCAGGTTTTTCCGGATACACGGCGCTGTAAAGATTCATCAGGCACATGGCGGCGATCAGGGCGAGCCAGAGGACGATGACCCAGTCGAAATGCTGGAGGAGACGGCGGTCGAAACGTATCATGATGTGTGCCTCGTTGCGCGGTGGCGGGCTCAGTGGGCCGGAGGAGGCGGGTCCTCCGGCACTTCTGTTATTCTGTCCTTGAAATACTCGGCCAGTACTTTTCTGGCAACCGGCGCCGCCGCTGAACCGCCATGGCCGCCGTGCTCAATGAGCACGGTCATGGCGACCTCCGGCTTGTCGGCCGGGGCGAAGCAGGTAAACCAGGCGTGATCCCGGTACTGGCGCGGCATGGAATCCTCCGACATGCTTTTGAATTTCGCCATGCGGACCACCTGGGCGGTGCCGGTCTTGCCGCCGACGACAATTTCGGCAAGGCGGGCACTGCCGGCGGTGCCATGGCGGTCATTGACCGCCGAGATCATGCCCCTGATGAGCAGGTCGCGGGATTGTTCCGTCCCTAGAATTTCACCCTGCAGTTCCGGTTCCACCTCCCTGACGGTGGTGCCATCCGGGTTTTTAACCGTTTCAATGAGTTGCGGCCGGTAGAGCCTGCCGCCATTGACGAGGGCCGCGGTCATCCGACAGATCTGCAAGGGGGTGGCCAGGTTGAAACCCTGGCCGATGGCAACCGACAGGGTCTCGCCATCCTGCCATGTTTCCTTTTTTTTCTGTTTTTTCCAGACGGAGGTCGGCACCAATCCCGGTTTTTCGTGTTCCAGAACGATGCCGGTAAGCTGGCCGAGGCCGAGACTCCGGGCATAGGTGGCGAGCCGGTCAACGCCGAGCTTGATACCGACCTGATAAAAATAGACATCGCAGGACTCGGCGATGGCCCGATTCAGACTGACCGCGCCGTGGCCGGTATTTTTCCAGCAACCGTAGCGGCGGCCGTAGATATACAGCCCGCCGTTGCAGTAAAAGGTGGTTTCCGGCGTAACGATTCCCTCTGTCAGGCCGGCCAGGGCGGTGATCATTTTGTAGGTCGAGCCGGGCGGGTACTGACCCTGGATGGTTTTGTCGATCAGCGGATGCAGAGGATCGTTGAGGTGCTTCTGCCAGTTTTTCGACGAGATGCCGCCGATGAATTCGGCCAGCTGCAAGGGCGGCGAACTGGCGAGGGCCAGCAGCTTGCCGGTGTGGACCTCCATCAGCACCACTGCCCCGCCCAGTCCCTCCATTGCCTTTTCCGCCGTTTGCTGCAGGTCGATATCAATGGTCAGTTTCATGTCGTTACCCGGCAGCGGTTCCTGGTGCTGCAGCTGCCGTTGCTCGAAACCATGCACATCAACCTCCAGGTAGCGATAGCCCTTCTCGCCGCGCAGCTCTTTTTCGTAGAGTTTTTCGATCCCCATCTTGCCGACCGGGTCACCGCCCCGATAGCCGGCATACACCGGATCCTCCAGCTCTTTTCTGCTGATCTGACCGATGTAGCCGATCATGTGCGACGCCATGTTGCCGTATAGATAGTCGCGGCTCGGCATCGGGTCGATGTTGACCCCGGGCAGATCGAAATGGTGATTTTCAATGTAGACCAAGGTGGACCAGTCGAGATCCTCTTTCAGCAGAATAGGCATATAACGCGGCTGATCCGCCGCTTCCCTGACCCGCTCCAGGAGAACGGAGATATCCTCGTTGAGGATATGGGCCAGTCGTTTCAGGACCTCATCAGGGTCAGGGGCGTCCTCCTTGGTCCAGACCAGATTGAAGTAAGGCCGGTTGGTGATGATAACCCGGCCATGGCGGTCAAGGACATTGCCGCGCGGCGCCTGGATCTGTTGGGTTCTGATCCGGTTATTCTCGGCCAGTTCCGCGTATTCTTCCCCTTTTTTTATCTGCAGATACCAGAGGCGCGAGATGAGCAGAGCGATAAAGCAGATGACGATTGCCGTGGCAATATCCACCCGTTTTTTGAGCACAACAAGCTCTTCTTCGTCAATTTTGTTTATATGCTCGAGAGGTCGGCGTATGCGAGGCATGGTGAAATCTGCGCGCTGATCCGTTTATTCACGGAAGGTGTTTTTGCCTTTCGGCCGCTGGAAGAAGAGCACTGCCCGCCGCGGCGTCAGCCAGGAATCAACGGCGCCGAGCAGGGCGAACAAGGGAGGCACAAAGAGGGAGAGCATGAGCATCTGCAGCAAGATCTTGATCCAGTCCCAAAAAGGGGCGTTTCCCGGGGCGAGAAAGGTGGCGAACGTGAAGAGGATGGTGTTGACGAACAGGAAACAGGCCAGCACCAGAGGCAACCGGTGGGGGGCCTCGTTGAGGGCGAGTTTTTTTGACAAAAATTTGAGCAGGACGAGCAGCAACAGATAGGTGACCGGATAGATGCCGAGAAAAATGCCGGAAAAGATGTCCATGATCAACCCGAGGAGCAGCAGGAGGAGGGCAGCGCTGTATACGTCAAGACGCAGGCAAGCGAAGACGAGCAGGATGAAAAGCGGGTCAGGCCTTCCAAGCCAATCCGGCAGTCCGGGAAGCAGGGACGTTTGCAGGACGAGCAGCAGCAGGGCGATGATGAAGTAGCTGAGGACGGCCATGGCTCACTGGTATCTGTTACGGAATTCCTGGCCGGTGAGGGAGGTTTCCTGCATGATGATCAGCAGAAATTCGAGCTGGGAAAAATCGACAGCCGGCGTCACATCAATGGTCTGAAACATGCCGCGTTTGCTTTTCACAACCTCGGAAACCGTGCCCACCGGTAATCCTTTGGGGAAGACATCGCCAAGACCGGAGGTGACGATGATATCTCCTTTTTCCACGTCGGCGTTTTTGAGGACATAGAGCAGGCTGAATCCACTGCTGCCGTTTCCCTTAAGGATGCCCTGCACCCGGTTCTTCTGAACCAGCACGTCGATGGCGCTGTTCGGGTCATTGGCGAGCAGGACTTTGGCGTAGTTTGGCGAGGTCTCAAGGATCTGGCCGACGACCCCTTCCACCGCCACCACCGGCATGCCCTTTCTGACGCCCTCGCTGCTGCCCCGATCGATGATGATGGTGCGAAACCAGAGAGAGGGGTCACGACCGATAACCTGGGCTGTCAAGGTAGGGGGCGGCAGGGTTTCCTTCATCTGCAGCAGCTTGCTGAGGCGGACATTGGTTGCCACTGCCTCCCGGTGCTTGATGTTCATCGTTTTGTAAGTGTCCAGTTCCGCCTTGAGTCGGGCATTTTCATCGCGAACATCGAGGATGGCGAGGTAGTCGGACCAGAAGCCGGTGATGCCGCCGGCGATGGTGGCGACTACATACTGTCCCTTACCGATGAGATCGAGCGCCAGCCGCTGCGGACCGTTCAATTCCTGGCGGCCCATGGTAGAGGCGATGAGGATAAGGATGAAGGTCAGGATGGAGCCGAAGAGGAGATAAATCTTAACGTGCTTCGTTGGTTTCTTTTTTTTTCGCATGCAGGTATCAATTCACCATCACCTCTTTGAGGACATCGATATTCTCCAGTGCCTTGCCGGAACCGAGAACGACGGAGGAAAGAGGATCGTCGGCGATGATGATCGGCAGCCCGGTCTCTTGCTTGAGCCGTTTGTCGAGATTGCGGAGTAGCGCGCCGCCGCCGGTCAGAACGATGCCCTGATCGACGATGTCAGCGGAGAGTTCCGGCGGCGTCAGTTCGAGAGCCATTTTTACCGTCTCAATGATGGCGTCAACCTGTTCAGCAATGGCGAGATTGATTTCGCCGGAGTCGATGGTCAGTGTTTTCGGGACACCGGAAACCAGATCGCGGCCCTTGATATCCATCGTTTCGTATGGAGGCTCGGGCATGACGTCGGCGATGGTGGTTTTGATCACCTCAGCGGAATGTTCGCCGATGGCCAGGTTATGTTTGCGCTTAATGTGCTGGAGGATGGCGTCGTCCATCTTGTCGCCGGCGACGCGTACCGATTTAGCATAGACGATGCCGGCCAGTGAGATAACCGCAACCTCGGTGGTGCCGCCACCGACATCGACGATCATATTGGCGGTCGGTTCGGTGATGGGCAGACCGGCGCCGATGGCTGCCGCCATCGGTTCCTCGATGAGATAGACCTCGCGGGCCCCGGCCGATTCGGCTGATTCCCGCACCGCCCGTTTTTCCACCTGGGTGATGCCGGAAGGTACACTGATGATGATACGCGGGTGAACCAGGGTGCGGCGGTTATGAACCTTGTTGATGAAGTATCGCAGCATCGCCTCGGTGACTTCAAAATCGGCGATGACGCCATCCTTGATGGGGCGAATGGCGACGATGTTGCCGGGGGTGCGACCAAGCATCATTTTTGCTTCTTTGCCGACGGCCAGTACTTTGTTGCTGCGATGATCCTTGCGTACCGCAACCACCGAAGGCTCGCGCAGGACGATCCCCTTGCCCTTGACGTAAACAAGCGTGTTGGCGGTGCCAAGGTCAATGGCCAGGTCATTGGACAGCCAGCCAAACAAAGAGTCAATAGGCGAAAACATACATAGGCTCCCAGAAGGATTGAGTTTCTTGTCGGAATTGTCGGACAGCCCTGGGCAGGGCATTTTTCAGGATCGGTATCTACGTGGAGCGACCCGGCGCGCCGGGCAGTGGGCAGGCGCAAAAGGGGCGGAATGTGATGCAGCATTGTCCAGGTGCACCTGCTCCTATCCTGAAAACATGAAAACTTAGCAAAAAACAAGAGGGTGCGCAAGAGAATTGCCGGGTGTTGCCAGCTTTCTCAAAAAAAACTTCTGTGTCACTTCGTAGCTCAGGGCAAAGCGAATCGTGATAGCGGCGTGGTCTTGATTTTTTTTCGACAACGGAACGGGCAACCGCCGGTTGAAAGAAAAGAGGAGCCTGCTGTGGCGCGATGATGTCAAGGAAAAAAAACTTGACATGGTGCCGGTCTTTCGATTATATGGGGCGCATTCGCAGAATGACGGGGCTATAGCTCAGCTGGGAGAGCGCTTGAATGGCATTCAAGAGGTCAGCGGTTCGATCCCGCTTAGCTCCACCACTCCATCAATTAATTCTTATCCGGCTCAGGAATCCGCAACGGTCGCAACGCGTCCTGAAAATTTTCATAAACCTGGATATCTTCTTCATTCAGGGAGGGCTTTTCGCAAGTTTTTCCTCATAGTGAAGAAAAAGCCTCTGCCGGCATCAAGAATTGGCCTTCTTTCCGCCGCAGGGGCTTTTTTGTTTTTCTTGGGTGATCATCCTCATGTCCTTGACTCAGAATCCCGCTGAACCTCTTCAGAAAAATTGCACCAAGTCAGTTACCGATGAGGCGATTCTCAAGGTGACCAAAGAGATCGTCGTCAAATTCATCGAGGTCGGCCGTCTGTCGCCTGCCAATTTCGATGAAACCTTTGAGCAGGTCTACAGGACGGTGCTGCGGTCCGTTCGTTCATGATCCAGCATCAGGAAACGGCCCTGCTCTCGCCGTCTCTTAATTGCTTTCCTGCCGAGGTGCGCAGTATCCATCTCATGGGGATCTGCGGCACCGGCATGGCGGCGGTAGCCGGGATGCTGAAAAGCATGGGGTATGTCATCACCGGCTCCGACGCCCATGTTTATCCGCCGATGAGTGATTTTCTCGCCCGCTCCGGCATCCCGATCATGGAGGGCTACCGGGCGGACAATCTTGCCGTCCGGCCCGATCTGGTCATAGTCGGCAACGTCATCACCCGCGTCAATCCCGAGGCCCATGCGCTGGCCCGACTCGCCATCCCCTATCTTTCCTTTCCTCAGCTGTTGGCCAGCCGTTTTCTCGTCGGCAGAAAATCCCTGGTGGTGGCCGGCACCCACGGCAAGACGACCACCTCCTCCCTGCTCGCCACCATGCTGCATGGTGCCGGCCTGGATCCCGGCTTTCTCATCGGCGGTATCGTTCAAGCCTTTGGTCGCAATTTTACCGTAGGCAAGGGGGAGTATTTTGTCGTTGAGGGCGACGAGTATGATACCGCCTTCTTTGACAAAGGGCCGAAGTTTCTTCATTATCAACCCCATATCGCCATTGTCACCAGTATCGAGTTCGACCATGCCGACATCTACGCCGATCTGGAGGCGGTGAAAAAGGCGTTTCGCCGGCTGGTGGATATCATGCCCGCCGACGGCTGTCTGGTTGCCTGTTTCGATGATCCGGTGGTGCGGGAGATCGTTGCCCCGGCGCCTTGTGCGGTGATCGGTTACGGGCATGGGGCAGAGGGGGCGTGGCGGCTGACCGAGGTTGTCTGTTCCCGTCAGGGCACCGATTTTGTGGTTATCCATGATGATCGGGAGTATGGGCGTTTTCGCACCGCCATGCCGGGTCGCCACAATGCCCTCAATGCCCTGGCGGTGATCGCGGTGCTCCATCGTCTTGGTCTCTCCCGCGAGGTGATCTCCCGCGAGTTGGCCGCCTTTGCCGGAGTCAGAAGGCGGCAGGAGGTGCGTGGCGTGGTGGGCGGTATTACCGTTATCGATGATTTTGCCCATCATCCCACCGCAGTCCGTGAGACCCTGGCTGCCCTGCGCCAGGTTTATGACGGGCAGCGGTTGCTCGCCGTCTTTGAGCCGCGCACCAATTCGAGCCGGCGTCGGGTCTTTCAGCAGGACTATGTCGCCGCCTTTGATGCGGCCGATGTCGTCTTGGTCAAGGAGCCCGATCTGCTGGCCGCACTGCCTGAAGAGCAGCGCTTTTCCGCCCGTGAGCTGGTTGACGATCTGCGTGGCCGCGGCCGGCAGAGTCATTATTTTCCGAATACCGATGTCATCCTCGACTTTCTTGCTCCTCTGCTCAGGGAGGGCGATGTGGTGGCCATTCTCTCCAACGGCGGTTTTGACAATATCCACGAACGCCTGCTGACCCTGCTTGCCGCGGCAAACGGCTGAACCCCTCCTCGCCTGTCTCCGCTGTTCACTGCTGTTTCATGACCTTGTTGTTTTGTGCGATGACACAGAACCAGATCTGTCGCTCTGACGTTAATGCCCTGCAATTATTACCCATTGTCAGCGCAAGCAAGCTGCTCTGTTACAATGCGGTAGTGGTGGGAAATGTGTGAATAGTCATTCATTTTTCGCTTGACAGGGGCCGGGCGATGGGATAAAAACGGCTGGAAGTATGCAACATTTCTGTTGTGTACGACCAAAAGAGTCGGCCGTGCTGGCCAGATCCACTAAATTTACGATGCAGGGACGTGCGCCCGGCATTTGCGTGTCGTCCGCTGTTGTGCGCGGACGGGCAAAGGAGCAACTTCGTGGAACAGCAATCTCTCTTGGATCTCCTCTATGTCGCCGCCTTTCTCCTCTGCGGACTCGCCTTCGGCTTCGGCCCCATCATTATCGCCTACCTCTTCGCCCCACGTACCACCCGCAATGTCGCCAACAGAACCGGCAAACCGATTGAATGCGGCATGGAACCCATTGGCGACGCCTGGATTCGCTATGGCATCGTCTATTACCTTTATGCCTTGATCTTTCTGGCCTTTGACGTGGATGTCCTCTTTCTGTTTCCGGTCGTCATGGCCTACAACGATGCCACATTGGGCATCCGAGATTTTGTTGAGATCGTTATTTTTGTCGGGATCCTGTCCCTGGCGATCGTTTACGCATGGAAAAAGGGAGTGTTCAAGTGGGAACGGAAAACATACCATCTGCGTTA
This sequence comes from Thermodesulfobacteriota bacterium, assembly GCA_049323935.1. GTDB lineage: Bacteria > Desulfobacterota > Desulfobulbia > Desulfobulbales > SURF-16 > DB1. The sequence goes on along the minus strand of JBMONN010000007.1, from coordinate 25,070 downwards.
GTCCAGTTTGCCCAGTTTGATAAACTGCGCAATCTGTGCCGGGCCAACTCGCTGTGGCCCATGACCTTCGGTCTTGCCTGCTGTGCCATTGAAATGATGGCGGCCGGCGCCTCCCGCTTTGATCTTGCCCGTTTCGGAGCCGAGGTTTTTCGTCCGTCCCCGCGCCAGGCCGATGTCATGATTGTTGCCGGTACGGTAAACAAGAAAATGCTGCCTGCGGTCAAGACCCTCTATGATCAGATGCCGGAACCCAAATGGGTCATTGCCATGGGCAACTGTGCGATATCCGGCGGCCCCTTTGTCTTCGAGGGGCAGTACAATGTCGTCGAGGGGGCGGACAGCTTTCTGCCGGTGGATGTTTACATTCCCGGATGTCCTCCTCGCCCCGAGGCCCTGATCGAGGGGATTCTTGCCCTGGAGGAAAAGCTGACCGGTAAACGCCGCTGGCCGCGGGTCACGCCGGAATAAAACCCACCCGCAGCCTTTTTTCGTGTGCCCGCCCCCCGGGCCGCAGCCGAACACATGGTACTGAATATGGATCGAGCGAAGATACAACGTGAACTGGAGAAGCTGGCTGCTCAAGGGCTTGCCGGTCAGTCATCCCCGCCGCAGGAAGCCGAGACGCCGGCTGGCGGGGAAGAAACAGATGCCAAGGGCAAGAAGAAGGAAGTGGAAAAGCCTCGGGAAAACGGTCTCCTGGTTACCGAATACGCCAAGCGGGGAACCCATCTTGATGTTCAGGTTGCCCCTGACCAGGTGGTTGAAGCGGCATCCATTCTCGATGACGAGGGGATGACCATAGAAGCGGTAACCGGAGTCGACTGGATCAATGACAAGCAGTTCGAGGTGATCTACGATTACAGTTATACCGGCGCGGCCCAGTTCCGCGTTGTTGTCCGAACCCGCATCGACCGCGATAAACCGGATGTTCCCACCGTTTCCGCCATTTTCCCTGGCGCCAACTGGCATGAGCGGGAAACCTGGGATCTGCTCGGTATCAATTTTGTCGGCCACCCGCAACTGGAACGTTTTCTCCTGCCCGATGACGCGGATTTTTATCCATTACGCAAGGATTATAAGCCATGAGCCGTTCATTTGCCCAAAGCCAGCTGTATGAGACCTTCGAGCTGAACCTGGGGCCGCAGCATCCTGCCACCCACGGTGTTCTCCGCGTCAAGCTGACCATGGATGGCGAGTATGTGGTCAATGCGGAACCGGTGCTCGGTTATATCCACCGCATGCATGAAAAAATGGGTGAGAATCGCACCTGGAACCAGTTCTGGCCCAATCTCGGCAGGATGGATTATCTTTCCGCCATGGCTTACAACCACGGCTATGCCGGTCTGGTCGAGCGGGCCATGGGTATCGAGGTGCCGGAGCGGGCCGAATACATCCGGGTCATCACCGTGGAACTCAACCGCATCCAGAGCCATCTTCTCTGGTTCGGCGCCTTTGTTCTCGACCTCGGCGGCTTCACCCCGCTTCTCTACGCCTTTGACGATCGGGAGATCATCCTCGACCTGCTGGAATCGGTCACCGGATCGCGGCTCACTTACTGTTATTTTCGTTTCGGCGGTGTTTATAACGATATCGACGATGATTTCGTTACCGGCACCCATGCCTTTATCAAGCGGCTTCGCGCCCGCATGCCCATGTATCACGATCTGGTCACCGGCAACGTCATTCTGATGGAGCGACTTATCGGCATTGGCCCGGTCTCCGCCGAGATGTGTCGGAAATACGGTGCCAGCGGCCCGGTCCTGCGCGGTTCCGGCGTCAATTTTGATGTCCGCAAGAACGAACCCTACAGTGTGTATCCGGAATTTGACTTTGATGTGCCGGTCTATACCGAATGCGACTCCATGGCCCGGTATATGGTGCGGATGGATGAGATCATGCAGTCCATGCGCATTATCGAGCAGGCCCTGAACAAGTTGCCACAGGGACCGGTGATGGCGGAAAAGGTGCCTAAGGCATTGAAACCGCCGAAGGGCGACTTCTACTTCGCCGTTGAGGCGGCTCGCGGCACCTACGCCATGCGTGCGGTCAGCGACGGCACCAATCAGGCATACCGGATGAAGATCAGGTCGCCCACCTTCTCCAATCTCAGCCTGTTCGAGGAGGCGAGCAGGGGCATGCTGCTTGCCGATGCGCTGGCCTTCATGGGAAGCCTTGATCTCGTTATCCCGGAGATGGACCGGTAAGGAGAAACATTATGGACGAATTGGTACGGGTGCTCAGTTACCTGATCGGTATTTCTGCCTTCCTCGGCCTCAATCTCGCCTATTTGGGCTGGGTGGAGCGGAAGGGCGCGGGTCATATCCAGCGCCGCAACGGGCCGAAGGAGGTCGGGCCCTACGGTCTGCTGCAGCCGCTGGCCGACGGACTCAAGCTGATGTCCAAGCAGCTGATCATTCCGGACGGCGCCGATCGCGCCCTCTACATGGCAGCACCGATTCTTATCATGACCCCGGCGGTGCTCGTCTATGTCGCCATTCCCTGGTCCGAGACCCTTGTGCCCAGGGAGTTCGATCTTGGGCTGCTGATGATCTTCGCCTTTGCCTCCCTGGCGGCTCTGTCCATTCTCATCGCCGGTTGGGGGTCACGCAATAAGTATTCGCTGATCGCCGGCACCAGGGCGGTTTCCCAGAACATCGCCTATGAGATCCCCATGCTGATCACCGCCATGACCATCGTGATGGTGGCAGGCACCATGAATCTCAACGAGATCATCCGTCAGCAGAGCGGCATGTTCTGGAACTGGAACATCTTTCGGCTCGATAAGTCGATCCTCATGCCGATTTCCTTTCTCGTCTTCTTCGTCTGCACCCTGGCAGAGGCCAACCGAGCGCCCTTCGATCTCGGCGAGGCGGAGAGCGAACTGATCGCCGGACACATGACCGAATACGGCGGCATGGGTTTCGGTCTCTTCATGATGGCCGAGTACGCCAACCTGGTCGTCGGCTGCTGTCTTACCACCATTCTTTTTCTCGGTGGGTGGCAGTGTCCGTTCGGTCTCTTTCCCGGAGTGCACTGGTTCCTCATCAAGATGTATTTCCTGGTCTGGTGCTTTGTCTGGATTCGCTGGACCTACCCGCGGGTGACCCTCTGGGGTCTGCTCAATCTTTCCTGGAAATACCTGATTCCCTTTTCGCTTGTCAACCTGCTGCTTACCGCCGCATTCATAAAGGTCTTCTGATTATGTCCGGGTACTTTAGAGATTTGCTGAACGGGACCAAGAGTCTGGTGATCGGCCTGAACATCACCATTAAAGAATTTGTTAAAAAACCGATCACCCTGCAGTATCCCCACGAAGCGCTGAAGATGACTCCCCGCTACCGGGGGCACATCGAGATGGTCAAGGATGAAAAGACCGGCACCCATCGTTGCATTGCCTGCGGTATGTGTGAAAAGGGCTGCCCGTCCGGCTGCATCACGGTGAAGTCGGAAAAACGCCCCGGGGTCAAGGGCAAGGTGGTGACCGCCTATATACTCAATTTCACCACCTGCAGTCTCTGCGGCCAGTGTGTCGATAACTGCAAGCCCGAGGCTATCACCTTTTCCAAGGACTATAACCTGGCCAGCACCCGTCGGGAGGATTTTACCTTCGATCTCCTGCAACGGCTCCATCCAGAAGGGGTGCCTGAGCCCAAGGTTGATCCGGAGCTCCTGAGGCAGGAGGAGGAAAAGAAGGAGGCAGCCAAGAAAGCCGCTGCGGAAAAGAAGCAGGCGGCCAAGAAAGAATCTGCGGAGGAACAAAGCTGATGAATCCTTCACTGTTTTCGCCGGAAGGCTTGGGCGGACTCATTTTTCTGGCCGTGATCGGCGTCACCTTGGTGGGGGCGATCATCGCCACCTGTTCCAGGCGCCTGATCAGAAGTGTCACCGGCTTGGCCGTCTGTTTTCTCGGCGTCGCTGGTCTTTACTACTATCTGAACAGCCCCTTCGTGGCCCTGATGGAGCTGCTCATTTATGTCGGCGCCGTCTGCGTCACCATTGCCTTTGCCATCATGCTCGCCGAACCAAACGAGGCACGCCAATCCCGTAAAATCACCGGTTTGAGCGGTGGGCTTGCCGCGGTGTGCGGCGGCGCCTTTGCCTATGCACTGGGTTATGCGGCGGTAAAGGGTCAGTGGATGTCGCCTGCTGCTAAAATAAATGACGGTTCGTTGAAGGAGGTGGGCATGAGCCTGCTGACTTCCTACAGCATGGTCTTTGAACTCATCTCAATCGTCCTGCTTGTCGCCATTATCGGTTCCCTGGTGCTGGCCAGAAGCGGGAGGGGGAACGCGTGATGTTGACACTCAGCAGCCACCTCAATACATATCTCATTATCGGTGCCGTGCTCTTCGGTTTTGGCATCTTTGGTCTCCTGCGTCGTCCCAGCCTGATCGGCATGCTGATCGCCGTGGAGCTCGTATTAAGCGGCGCCTCGATCAACTTCATGGCGTTCAACCGTTTTCTTGCACCGGATCCTACTGTCGGTCAGATTATCACCCTGTTCATCATGGCCATTGCTGCGGCCGAGGCCGCCATTGCGCTGAGCATCGTGCTGGCTGTTTATAGAAATTACAAGTCCATTGAAACCGAAGATCTGGTTGAACTTAACGGATAGCATCGAGGAAAATCATGGAAACCGTCAGCGCCGCAACAGGCGAGATTGTCACCACGAGTAAATTGGTCTGGACCCTGATCGTTCCCCTGCTGGGCTCGTTTCTGGTGTCCCTCTCCGGGAAGAAACCCAATCTGCGCGAGACCTGGTCCGTGGTTTCCGCCGTTATTCTCTTTTCCCTGGTCGCCAGTCTCATTTCTCCGGTGCTCGCCGGCAAAACCCTTTATTACCAGATGTTCAAGATCCTGCCGGGTATCACCGTCACCCTGCGGGCCGACGCCCTCTCGATGATTTTTGCCCTGGTTGCCTCGTCGCTGTGGATTGCCGCCGCCTTCTACTCCATGGGCTATATGCGCGGCCTCCATGAACACGCCCAGACCCGTTTTAACACCTGTTTTGCCATCGCCATCTTCGGCGCCATCGGTGTCGCCTTCTCCGACAATCTCTTCACCTTGTATCTCTTCTACGAGATCGTCAGCGTCTGCACCTACCCGCTGGTCGCCCATCACCAGGACGAAGAGGCTTACGAGGGCGCCAAGAAGTACATCGTCTATCTGACTACCACGGCCAAGGCCTTTCTGCTGCCCGCCCTGGCCATTATTTACGTGCTGACCGGCTCACTGGATTTTCCCCATAACATCAATACCGGCATCATCCCGGACGGGGCCAACGGGGCGCTCGTCACCATGCTCTTTATCTTCTGTCTTTTCGGCTTTGCCAAGAACGGCGTCATGCCTTTCCACCACTGGCTCCCAGGCGCCATGGTCGCTCCAACCCCGGTCAGCGCCCTGCTTCATGCGGTGGCGGTCGTCAAGGTCGGTGTCTTCTCCACCGCCCGGGTCATGCTCTACGTCTTCGGCACCGACCTGATGGGAGCGTTGAATCTCGGTATCCCCACCGCCTATTTTGTCGGCTTCACCATTGTCATGGCCTCGGTCATCGCGCTGACCAAGGATAATCTGAAGGCGAGGCTCGCCTATTCAACCGTGAGTCAGCTCTCCTACATCATTCTCGGCGTCTGCCTGCTGACTCCGCACGGCATCGCCGGCGGTCTCATCCACATCGCCAACCACGCCTTCTCCAAGATCACTCTCTTCTTCTGCGCCGGCGCCATCTATGTCGCCACTCACAAAAAGAACATCTCGGAGATGAGCGGACTGGGGCGGACCATGCCCTTTACCTTTGCTGCCTTTGCCATTGCCTCGTTGAGCATGATCGGCGCTCCGCCGGTGGCGGGCTTTGTCACCAAATGGGAGCTGCTGGTCGGCACCATCGAGTCGGGCTCCCTTGGCATCCTGCTGGTGCTGCTTGCCAGTACATTGCTCAACGTCGGCTATTTTGCTCCGGTCGCCTACAAGGCCTTTTTCGGGCCGCGGCCGGCCGGCGAGCCCTACGAGGGGGTAAAGGAGGCGCCGCTCTCCATGGTGGTGCCGCTGTTCACAGCGTCGATTATCTCGGTTATAATCGGTATCTATCCGGATTTTTTCATGAACTTCGTTAAGGCGGTGATAGGATGATAACCTCGTTTATTCAATTTTTCCGCGATCGCTTGAAGGCGACCATCATCGCCTGTCTTGTCATGATCGTTGTGATCGCCTTCTGGGGATCATTCATGGTTGATACCAGCCATGCCCACACCGATATGGAGAAACTGCCCTTTTTCTGGACCTTTTTCGGCCTGTTCGGTGGCGCGGCGCTCATCCTTCTCGCCCGTTTTCTCGGTAGTTTGGGAATCATGACCCGTGAGGATTATTACGATGAATAATTTCTGGATGCATCCGTCCCTGATCCTGATTCTTGGCGGGCTGCTGGTGCCCTGCCTGCGTGGCGCGGCTCGCAAGGCCTATCTGCTGATTGTCCCCACAGTCACCTTCCTTACCGTGCTTTTCATGGACAAGGGGGTTTACGGTGTGGTGCAGTTTCTCGATTGGCATCTGACTTTTGCCAGGGTTGACGCCCTCAGCCAGGTGTTTGCCTACATCATGTCGCTGATGTGCATCATCGGGAGCCTTTTTGCCCTCAACGTCGAAGAAGACGGCCAGATCGTCGCCGCCTGGTACTATGTTGCCGGCTCCCTCGGCGTCATTCTCTGCGGCGATTATGTTGTCCTCTTTCTTTTCTGGGAGTTGATGGCCTTTGCCTCGGTTTTCCTGGTCTGGTACCGGAAAGGGCCGCAGTCGATTGCCACCGGCTATCGCTATTTGCTCATTCATACCATCGGTGGCCTCTTTTTGCTCGCCGGCTTTGTCTTGCGTTACTATACCACCGGCGGTGATCTGAGCTTCGGGCCCATCGGGGTTGACATGCCGAGCCTCGCCACCTACCTCATCCTCATCGGTTTTATCGTCAACGCAGCGGTCCCTCCATTTCACTCTTGGCTGCCCGATGCCTATGCTGAGGCAAGCGTCGCCGGAGCCGTCTTCATGTGCGCATTCACTACCAAAACTGCGGTTTATGTCCTGGCCCGGGGGTTTGCCGGTATGGATATCCTGATTCCCCTGGGGGCGATCATGGCCCTTTACGGGGTTATTTACGGTGTCATTGAAAACGACAGTCGCCGCATCTTCGCCTGGGATACGGTGAGTCAGGTCGGTTATATGGTGGTCGGCGTCGGCATCGGCTCTGAACTTGCCATTAATGGCGCCACCGCTCATGCTTTTGCCCATATTCTTTACAATGGCCTGCTCTTCATGGGCACCGGTTCCGTGCTGTATATGACCGGCACCGGTAAACTGACCGAACTGGGCGGCCTCTACAAGAAGATGCCACGCACCTTTTTCTTTACCTTGATTGGCGGTTTGTCCATTGCCGGCTTTCCGCTCTTCAGCGGCTTTGTCAGCAAATCGATGATCATTGCCGCCGGTTTTTCCTCCCACAATCTGTGGGCCGCCTTCGCCCTGCTTCTCGCTTCAGCCGGAACGTTCCTGCTCGCCGGTCTCAAGGTGCCTTACTACATCTGGTTCGGCAAGAACAACTGCACGAGCGAGCGCTGGGAAAAGGCGGCTGATCCGCCCTGGAACATGCAGGCAGCCATGGCTATCGCCTCGGTGCTCTGTGCCTTTATCGGCTGTTATACCGCCTATCTTTACAATATGCTGCCCTTTCCGGTGGACTATCAACCCTACACTGCCTACCATCTGTCAGAGACCTTGCAGATCATCGGCGGCACCGGACTCATCTTTTTTCTGCTGAAACGGTACCTGGAGCCCACTCCCACCATCAGCCTCGATCTTGACTGGTTTTACCGGATGGGCGGTCGTGCCTTTCTCTGGGTCGACACCAGGGTCTTTCAGTTCATTGACACCGCTGTCGGCGAGATTTACCGCGTCATCGGTCTGTTGCCGTTGATGACCATTTCCAAATTCTGGTCATGGTTTGACTGGCATGCTATTGACGGTGTCGTCGACGGCACGGCCCGGACGGTCCGGAACATCGGCGGGGCCATGCGCCGCCTGCAGGCAGGCAACATTCAGTACAGCATTTTTTTTGCGGCATCCATGGCAGCTGCCGCGGTTCTGGTCTTTGTCTTTGCCTGATGATGACGAAAAGAATTTTTCATGGGTATTACAAGAATAATAGAGTGAACAGAGGATAGTGGGAATGGATTTTCTAATCATGAACGAAGGGTTTCCCCTGTTGAGCACCCTGATATTTCTCCCCCTGGCCGGTGCGTTTATCCTGCTCTTCCTGCCAGGGGAAAATGTCCAGCGGATCTGGACCATGATGGTCACCACCATCACCGCGGTCATCTCCTTTCCACTCTACAGCGGGTTTGATGCGACCACCGCCAAATACCAGTTCGGCGAACATATGAGCTGGATTCCGGCGCTCAACATCAACTATACCCTGGGGATAGACGGGATCAGCCTGCTGCTTGTGCTGCTCACCACCTTTATTATGCCGCTTTGCGTGCTCGGCTCCTGGACATACATCCAGAAGCGGGTCAAGGAGTTCATGGTCTGTCTCCTCATCATGGAAACCGCTATGCTCGGCGTTTTCATGGCACTGGATTTTGTCCTCTTCTATATTCTCTGGGAAGCGATGCTCATTCCCATGTACCTGCTCATCGGGGTCTGGGGCGGACCCCGGAAGATTTACGCCTCCATCAAGTTTTTTCTCTACACTCTGGCCGGCTCCGTTATGCTGCTTGTGGCGATCATCGCCCTTTACCTGCACACCGGCACCTTCTCAATTCCGCTGATGATGGGCCAGGGCTATTCAACTACCTTCCAGATCTGGGTCTTTCTCGCCTTTTTCCTGGCCTTTGCCATCAAGGTGCCGATGTTTCCTTTTCATACCTGGTTACCGGCGGCTCATGTCGAAGCGCCCACCGCCGGCAGTGTTATCCTGGCCAGTATCCTGCTGAAAATGGGCACCTACGGTTTTCTGCGCTTTTGTCTGCCGATTACTCCACTCGCCACCCTTAACCTCGGCCCCTATATCCTCTGGATGTCGGTAGCCGCCATTCTCTACGGCGGTTTCACCGCCCTGGCCCAGTCCGACATGAAGAAGCTCATTGCCTACTCCAGTGTCGGTCACATGGGCTTTGTCACCCTTGGTATCTTTTTTCTGAACCGGAACGGGGTTGAGGGAGCTATTTTGCAGATGATCAATCATGGTGTCACCACCGGCGCCCTCTTCCTCTGCGTCGGCATGATGTATGAGCGCACTCACAGCCGCGAACTCAAGGACCATTCCGGCATTGCCCAGAATCTGCCGATCTTCGTCTCCTTTCTGACCATTTTTTCTCTGTCCTCGCTGGCCTTTCCGGCCACCAACAGTTTTGTCGGCGAGTTCATGGTGCTGGCCGGGGCCTTCAGCGTCAACAAAATTATTGCCGGGGCAGCGATCCCCGGTGCCATACTGGCTGCGGCCTATATGATGCGTCTGCTCCAGTATGTTCTGTTCAAAGGTCCGGGGAGGCCCGACATCGCTGATCTGAATCTGCGGGAGATCGTCACCCTGACGCCGCTGCTCTTCTTTGTATTCTGGATCGGGTTGGCTCCCGAACCCTTTCTCAGCGTGATGCACACCAGTGTTGATTCGCTGCTGGAACAGGTGAATATGGCAAAGGCGGCTCATCTGGCTCTGAACATGGTTCCGTAACGTGATTATCTGGCGGCAAGCGGCCAGCGGCCGCTTGCTGAAGAATACAGGCATAGCTCTATAAGGAAAACACATGTTGTTTGCACCAGAATTATTACTGCTGACGGGAAGTCTGGTACTCTTCTGTCTCACCCTGGGAGAGGGAAAGGGAAAGGGAAAGGTTGCGAAAAACGTCGCCCTCGTGCTTGCAATCGCGTCGAGCATACTGAGCTTCGCAACGCTGCGACTGGAGGGGAATCTTTTCTTTGATGCCTATCGCATCGATCTTTTTTCGCAGGTTTTTAAATTTGCCATGTCTGTCGGCTTGGTGGCGGTACTGGTTCTCGGCAGTGAGCTGAAGGGTGTTGATGATGACGTCCAGCCTGAATATTATCTCTTTATGATCCTCAGTATGGTTGGGCTTGTCATGCTGGTCAGCAGTGTCGAGCTGCTGACCCTGTTCATCGCCCTCGAACTCTCCTCTTATTCTCTGTACCTTATGGTCCCGATGCGCAGCGACCATAAGGGGTTGCGTATGCAAATGGAGGCCGGCATCAAGTATATACTTTTCGGCGCTCTCGCTACTGCAATAATGCTGTATGGTATGAGCTTCATCTTCGGGCTGACCGGCACAACCTATCTGAATGCCTTGGTTCCGAAACTGCATGGCATCGCCTCTTCGCCGACAGCGATGCTGGCCATCGCCCTCTTCATGAGCGGCTTTTTCTATAAGCTCGCCGTCTTTCCATTTCACTTCTGGGTTCCGGATGTTTATCAAGGCGCATCAAACGCCACCACAGCTTTTATCGCTTCTATTCCTAAATTGGGAGCGGTCGCCCTGCTGATCCGGATCACCACCCTGATTGCCCCTCATGCCGGCGAAACGGTGGTAACCATGCTGATGATCCTTGCCGTTTGCTCCATGTTTTACGGAAATCTCTCCGCCCTTGTTCAGAAGGACGTGAAGCGAATGCTCGGTTTTTCCGGTATTTCCCATGCGGGATTTGTCCTGCTTGGCCTTCTCACCCTTGATGCCGCCGGCTTTGCCACCTCAATGTATTACATCGCCGGTTATCTCTTTATGAACCTTGCCTGCTTTGTCGTCATCTGCAAGGTATCACGAGACGGCGAGAATGTCCTTGTCGAGGATCTCAGCGGGCTCTACAAACGTGCACCACTATTGGCCTTGACCCTGCTGGTCGGCATGATGGCGCTGGCCGGTATCCCGCCGTTTGTCGGTTTCATGGGCAAGTTTATGCTGCTGACCGGGGCACTGAAAGCTGGCCATCTTACCTTGGTCATCCTGGCCGCCCTGAATACCGCCATTGCTATTTACTATTATCTGTCCGTGGTTCGGGTCGCCTTCTGCAGCTCCCCCGAGGAGAGACCGGATGTGCGGATTGACTTCATGACCCGTTTTGTCAGTATTGCCCTCATCGTCGTTATCATTGTGATGGGGGTAGCGCCAAAGCAGATTCTGGAGATCGCCACCAGCGCCGTCCGAACAATCCTTTAATTTCCCCTCCGAGCGGCAGGCATGAGGGCTCGACCCCGGGATGATCCTTTTCTGTTAAAAGAGTCATCCCGGCTGCTCCCTGCTGATTGCCCCGCCTCCACCCGCCCAATCATACGATCCTCCGCCATTTTGTGGAGCAGAGACACTGCTTGACAAGAAGAAAAAAAAAGGTATAGTGTTCTATTTACTTCAGTGCGGACGTAGCTCAGCTGGTAGAGTACAAGCTTCCCAAGCTTGGTGTCGCGGGTTCGAATCCCGTTGTCCGCTCCAGAATGGCCAGGCCCTTTTCCCCCTAGGAGCGGGCCTTTTGCATAGTGTGCGCTGCACGAGAAGTGGAGGCGGTGAAAAAGCCGTATTCCGCTTTCCCATGACAGAGATTTCCCGCTGAGGGACGTGTTAAGGGGTGGATTGGCGGCCGACATGCAGCAAGTGCGTGTCGGCAGGCTGATCCCGGCAGTGTCGCTGACAATGCCGGATGATGCGCACCTGCGCAGGCACCGGCTGGATGGCACTCGTTTGCTGTCCGCGGCAAAGTGGGCGCTGCCCGCTTTTTTTATTTTGGCGGCGGTCAAATGCTGGCTCTGGCACCGGTCCGCATCGGCAGTAACCGGTTCGGAAAAGAATGGCGAAATCTGCGCAGCGTAAACAATGGAATCATACAGACAACGTATTGCCGACGAAGTGGCACAAATCGTCGACCCGGTGCTGATGGAGTCCGGCTTGGAGCTGGTTGACGTGCAGTTCCGTCAGGAACAGGTCGGAATGGTGCTGCGCATCGTCATTTACCGGAAGGATGGGGTCGGTATCGATGATTGTGCGCGGGTCAGTCGTGAAGTTGGCCACCTTCTTGATGTTGAAGATCTTATTGCCGAGAAATACCACCTGGAGGTTTCCTCGCCCGGTTTGGACCGGCCGTTGAAAACGGAAAAGGACTTTATCCGCGCCCTCGGTGAAAAGATAACCCTGAAAGTTGATGCTGCAGGTCAGGGAGTAACCCATAGCGGAGTCGTGGCTGATGTGCGTGATGGTGTAGTCAGGCTGCAGACCCCGGCAGGTTATCTGTCTTTTGCCTTGGCTGATATTAAAAAGGCGCGGCGCGAAATTGAATTTTAACTGTACGCAACCGGTCCGTGAGCCGGTTCGGCCCGCTTTTACAGGCCACTGTGGCTGAAACTGTGGAGAAGGGGAATGGTGACAGATTTAAAACGTATCATCGATCAGATCAGTCGCGATAAGGGCATCGATCGGCAGTTGCTTGTTGAGGCCCTCGAAGAGGCTGTGCTTTCCGCTGCCAAAAAACGATATGGCGCCCGGCGGGATATCGAAGTCAAGTTCAATGAGGACATGGGCGAGGTTGAGCTCTTTCAGTTCCGCAAGGTGGTGGAACATGTTGAGGATGAGCAGACCGAGGTGTCGCTGGAAGAGGCGTTGCGCCTCGACCCGGAGGTGGAGCTCGGCGATGAGCTTGGTTCCAAGATGGAGAACGTCGCCGACCTCGGTCGGATTGCCGCCCAGTCTGCCAAGCAGGTTATCATCCAGAAGATGAAGGATGCGGAAAAGGATGTCGTCTTCGAGATGTATCGGGATCGCAAGGGCGAGATCGTCAATGGCATTGTCCAGCGATTTGAACGGGGCAACATCATAGTCAACCTCGGCCGTACCGATGCGGTTTTGCCCAAGAAGGAGCAGATGCCCCGCCGTTCCTATCGTCAGGGGGATCGGATCCGCGCATATCTGCTGGAGGTGCGCCAGGATGTTCGCGATCAGCAGCTTGTTTTGAGTCGCACCTGCAAGGAGTTTCTGATTAAGCTCTTTGAAATGGAAGTGCCCGAAATCGCCGAGGGAATTGTCAAGATTATCAGTGCCTGCCGTGAACCGGGATCGCGGGCCAAGATCGCCGTCGCCTCTTCGGAATCAGATGTGGATCCGGTCGGCGCCTGTGTCGGCATGAAGGGGTCGCGGGTGCAGAATGTCGTTCAGGAATTGCAGGGGGAGAAGATCGATATCGTCCCTTGGAGTCCGGACCCGGCAAAATATGTTTCCAATGCCTTGGCTCCGGCGCAGGTCTCCATGGTGGTGGTGGATGAGGACAAAAAAACACTGCTTGTCGTCGTTCCGGACGATCAGCTGTCGCTTGCCATCGGTCGCCAGGGGCAGAATGTCCGACTTGCCTCGTTGCTGCTGGGGTGGCGCATTGATGTGAAAAGCGAACAGCGCTATGCCCGGATGCAGGAAGCTGGCTTCCAGTCTCTCCTCAGTGTCCGCGGGATGAGCGAGAAAGCGGCGGAATTGCTTTATGACGGTGGAATCGTTTCGTGTCAGGAGTTGGCACGCGCGAATGAGGAAGCGATTGCCTCCTTAATCGGCTGTGGAGCTGAGGATGCTCTGGTGCTGAAGGATGCGGCGGCGGCAGCGTTGGCCGGCGAGATCAATGACGCCGAGCGGGAGGAGCAGGTGGTATCCGTTAACGATGACAATCGGCTGTGATGGATGATAAATCTCTCTCAGTCGCCTGGACCGGCGCATCAGGAGCCGCAGCGGACTTGTGTTGTCTGCGGTCTGAAAGGCTCCAAAAAGTCGTTGATTCGCTTTACCGCCAATCATGGCGTTATCAGCGTTGACAAGGGGCAGATCAATGGCGGGCGTGGCTGTTATTGCTGCCCCAGTGATCAATGTCTGGCCGGGCTGCGAAAAAAAGTCAAGAGAATGAACAGGGCGCTCCGCGTTGAGGGTTGTGCATTGCGAACCGATGAGCTGTCTGTGGCGTCGGGTTGAGAGGCATTGTGCGGTGGCATACGTTCGGAAGGGTAGTATCAGGAGTAAATAATGGGAAAAATTCGGGTATATGAGCTGGCCAAAGAAGCCGGTATTGAAAGCAAGATTCTGACCGCTCAACTCATCGAAATGGGATATAACGTGCGAGCCTATAATTCTTCCATTGACGACGATATGGCTGAAGAGATCAGAAGCCGGCTGGGCATCAAAAAGGTTGAGGTGCAGGAGAAACGGATCGAGCAGAAGGGGCGAACCACCATCATCCGTCGGCGGACTCAAGCGGTTGTCGAAAGCAGCCCCGAAACTTCTGAAGAGCATCCTGAAGCGGTGGAAGAATCTGCTGTACCGTCGTTTCTTCCCCCCCAGGAGGAGCCGGAGGTCGAGCATCCTGAAGCGAACGCAGCTCTGGAGCAACCGCCGACACAACCGGTTGCGGTACTGCCTTCTGCTGAGGAAGAGGTTGTTGCGGCTGTTGCCCATGAAAAAGAGGCAGGAACAGCCGCACCGCCGGTTGCGGAAGAAAGAAAATCCGCACCGGTTGCTGAGGAAATCCCTGAAACGTTTTCGACTGAGGCCGTCGGTGAGGCGGTTGTTGAGATGGCAGCACCGGCAGCAAAGGGCGAAGCCGGCGGCCAGGAACAGCCAGCAGCAGTAACCGAAGTAGCACCACCCCTTGTTGCAGGAGGAGAGGCGGAAGTCGTTGACCGTGAGCCCAGGAAGGATGATGGCGTGGCGCTGCAGAAACGGAAAAAGGGGCTGGCGAAAATTATCGGACGGACAGAAATTCCCCTGCCGGTTGAAGAGGACAGGCAGCGACCGAAAAAGGTAATTGAGAAGCCGAAAAAAGTGCAAATGCCGCTGATCGATGAGGGGATTGACAGCCAGTTGGCCGACGATGGCGACAAGAATAAAAAAGGTAAAAAGGGAAAACGGTTTGTTAAGTTTGCCCCAGAGCCTGGCGTCGCACGGGCTAAAAAGGGGACGAAACGTCAGGACGGCATTGACGTTGATGTCGACGACCTGGAGCAGCTCGGAGGCAGAATCGGCGGCGGGGTGCGGGTCATGCGCGGGCCACGTGGCTCCAAGAAAAAGCGTCGGGAGCGGGAGCTGCAGCCGGTCAGCGAGACCAAGGCGATCAAAAAGCGTATCAAGGTGCTCGAAACCATTTCGGTTGGTGATCTGGCCCACCGCATGGGGGTAAAGGCCAGCGAGATCATCGCCAAACTGATCGGGCTCGGTATTATGGCCACGGTAAATCAGGCCCTGGATGTCGATACAGCCATGCTGGTGGCAAGTGATTTTGGTTTTGAGGTCGAGCAGGGGGTTACTGAGGAACAGTCCATCATCAACCTCGATCAGGCTGAGAGCGGCGGGGAGGAGTTGCCGCGGCCGCCGGTGGTTACCGTGATGGGGCATGTTGATCATGGCAAGACCTCCATCCTCGACGCAATACGCAATACCGATGTCGCTGCCGGTGAGGCGGGCGGTATTACCCAGCATATCGGTGCTCACTATGTTCGTTCCGCCAAAGGTGATCTGGTCTTTCTCGACACCCCAGGTCATGCTGCCTTTACCGAGATGCGTTCACGTGGCGCGCAGGTGACGGACGTCGTCGTTCTTGTGGTAGCTGCTGATGACGGCGTTATGGATCAGACCAAAGAGGCAATCAACCATGCCAAGGCGGCAGGGGTGCCGATACTGGTCGCGGTCAATAAGATCGACAAGCCGGACGCTGATCCGGCCAGGGTCAAGCGGGAGCTGGCAGATCTCGGTCTGGTGGCCGAGGAATGGGGTGGCGAGACGATTTACTGTGAAACGTCGGCAAAAAAGGGGCTCGGCATCGACGAGCTGGTGGAAAACATTCTCCTGCAGACTGAAATTCTTGAGCTCAAGGCCGATCCGAAGCGCCGGGCGAAAGGGTGGGTGATCGAGGCTCAGCTCCACAAGGGACGCGGGCCGGTGGCCACTGTGCTTGTCCAGCACGGAACTCTGCGGGTGGGGGATTATTTTGTCGCCGGTATCTACAGCGGCAAAGTCCGTTCGCTGACCGATGACAAGGGACGGAAAATCGAGGAAGCCGGTCCGTCCATGCCGGTGGAGATACAGGGGCTCAGTGGCGTGCCGAAGGCCGGTGACGAGTTTGTCGTGGTGCCGGATGAAAAAATGGCCCGCAGCGTCAGTAACGACCGGCAGCTGAAGAGTCGGGAAAGCGAACTAGCCAGCTCCACCAAGATTTCTCTGGACAACCTGTTCGAACGGATGCAGCAGGGTGAAACCAAAGAGTTGCGGGTGGTGTTGCGTGCCGATGTCCAGGGTACCCTGGAGGCCTTTGCCAAGGCCATGGAAGAATTGAGCACCGAAGAAATCAAGGTGAAGATTCTTCATTCCGGCACCGGTACCATCATCGAATCCGACGTGCTGCTTGCCGCCGCTTCGGATGCCCTCATTATCGGGTTCAATGTCCGGCCCAGCGCCAAGGTGACGGACCTGGCCAAGGCGGAAAATGTCGATCTTCGCTTCTATGACGTTATTTACCACGCCCTTGACGACATTAAAAAGGCGATGGTTGGCATGCTGGAACCGACCTTCGAAGAAAAGGTGATTGGGTCGGCCGAGGTGCGGGAGACTTTCAGCGTGCCCAAGATCGGCACCATTGCCGGCTGTTATGTGACGGTTGGGAAAATGGAGCGTAATGCCCATGTCCGGTTGGTGCGGGATGGTGTAGTGATCTACACCGGCAGGATATCCTCTCTGCGGCGCTTTAAGGATGACGCCAAGGAAGTGCAGGCTGGTTATGAGTGCGGAGCCGGCATTGAAAATTATAATGACATCAAGGTCGGTGATCGGCTAGAAGCCTTTGTTATGGAGAAAACCGAGGCGCAGTTGTAATCCGCTGCCGGAGCGTTTTTTATGGTTGCGTTTAAGGAAAAGTCACGGTTTACTCTTCCAGATGGACTGGTTCCGGGGCCGAAAAGAAGGCCAATCCGGGTCGCCGACGCCATCAGGGATGAGGTCGCCGTCCTCCTG
The DNA here is from genome assembly GCA_049323935.1 of Thermodesulfobacteriota bacterium. Lineage (GTDB taxonomy): Bacteria > Desulfobacterota > Desulfobulbia > Desulfobulbales > SURF-16 > DB1. Next base: position 8,055 of record JBMONN010000007.1, on the reverse strand, counting down.
CTTTACACGATACAGGATCCTGCTTTGCGTCATGTCCGCATCACCCATGTCGTTGTCAGCAAGGATCTGAAACAGGCAAAGATTTACTACTGCTGTGCTGCGGAGCAGACCGCATCGGCCAAAATCGGACTGGCCAGGGCGAAGGGCTTCATCCGCAGTCATCTGGCCGGTCGGCTGCAGATGCGTTATGTCCCGGAGTTGTTTTTTTTCCGGGACAGATCGGTGGAGCATGATGAAAAGATGCAGAAACTGTTTCAGGAGATAGCCGCCGAGCATGAAGCAGGAACTGAATGAGATTATAGCCGTCCTGCGGTCGGCGAAGAGCGTTCTCATTGCCACCCACGTTTTTCCGGATGTCGATGCCCTCGGTTCGCAACTCGCCCTTGGCAATGTCCTGCGTGTCTTGGGAAAGCAGGTGTATCTCTACAGCGAAGAACCTGCTCATTACATTCTCGAGTTTTTACCCGGCTCGGACCGTCTCGATATCGGGATTCCACCGCTAGGGCGTTTTGATTGCGGCATTGCACTGGACTGCGGCGATGACCTCCGCCTCGGCAAGGCAAAGGATAGCCTGTTGCAGGTTGACCCATTTGTTGTCATTGATCACCATACCGGGCACAAAAATTTTGGTCATTTTCGCTGGGTTGACCCGACTAAATCATCCACCGGCGAGATGGTCTATGAACTGATAAGAGGCCTGGGGGCAGAAATCGACTACGAGACCGCCTACTGTCTCTATTCTGCCATTGTTTCCGACACCGGCTCTTTTAAGTATGCCTCGACGTCGGCCGATACCCTGCGGATTGCCGGTGCTCTGGTGGCCTTGGGGGTAAAGCCTGCCGAAATCGCAGGGAAAATTTTTGACAATTTTACCCGCAATCGTCTCCAGTTGCTCCAGGAGGTACTGGCGACCCTGACCCTCTATGACGATGAGAAGCTGGCTGTCATCCAGGTAACCCGTGAACTCTACGAACGCACCGGCACCACTGCCGCTGATACGGAGTTGTTCATTAATTATCCCCGCTCTCTGGAAACGGTGAGAATCGCTGCCTTTATCAAAGAGTCAGCGGATGTCGTCGGCGTCAGCCTTCGCTCCAAGGGTGACTATGACGTGGCAGCGGTGGCCCAGAAATTCGGTGGGGGGGGGCACCGCAACGCCTCGGGTTTCAAGGTTGCCGGCAAAAATGTGGCGCAGGTCCGTGAGGAGCTGCTGGTCTCCCTGCACGATCTGCTCCGCCGGTGAACGTGACGGTGACGCCCCCGCAGAGCGGCTTTCTCCTGCTTGATAAACCGGTTGGTCCAACCTCCTTCCGGATGGTGCAGCTGGTGAAGCGGATTCTGCGGATAAAAAAAGTGGGGCACGCCGGGACCTTGGATCCCTTTGCCTCCGGGCTGCTGATCCTCTGTGCCGGTCGCGAGGCGACCCGGCGGATTTCGTTGCTGATGGGGGGTGAAAAGGAATATGAAGCCACCCTCCGGCTTGGCGTCGAAACCGATACCCAGGATCTTACCGGTACGGTGACCGCCTGTCGGGCGGTGGGGGAGATGAGCGACGAGGAGGTTACCCGCTGCCTGCAATCCTTTGTCGGCGAGCAACTGCAGACGCCTCCGATCTTTTCCGCCCTCAAACACGAAGGGAAACCCTTGTATTACTATGCACGCAAGGGCATGGCGGTGACGAAGGCCCCCCGTCTGATTCAGATCCACCAGATCGTGCTCCTCTCCCGGCAGCGAGAGGAGTTGCGCGTCAGGGTTGTCTGCGGAAAAGGTACCTATATCCGCAGTCTGGCGGCGGATATAGGTACAAAACTCGGCTGCGGCGCTCATCTCACCGAGTTGCGACGTACCCGCAGCGGCCCTTTTTCAGTTGAATACGCTCTTCCCGGTGAGTGCCTTCACGGAGACAGCGAAGATGCGTTGCGGTTGGTGACAGATTCGTTGCGTCCTGTTGATGAAATTGTCGCGGGATGCTGAAACTCATGGCATAATGCAATAAAAACCGAGTTATTTTTGAATAGGAGGAACGCGCAGTGACAATGCAATCAGCCCAGAAAAAAGAAATCATCGAAAAATTTGCCACCCATCAAGGCGATACCGGCTCACCCGAGGTTCAGGTGGCGCTGCTCAGCGCCCGGATCAGCTCCCTGACCGAACATTTTCAGTCGCACAAGAAGGATCATCATTCCCGGCGCGGGCTGCTCAAGCTTGTTGGTCAGCGCAGACGGCTGCTCAATTATCTTAAGGGCAAGAGCATTGACCGGTATCGCAACGTCATCAAGGAGCTTGGTATCAGAAAGTAGCGATCTGTGGTGGCGGATGATGCACACATCCCCTTTCACTGCAGCGGGCGTTGACATCTGTTTGCAGATGTTTGCTGGGCTGGAGGGGCGGCGAACGGGCGCTGTACGTTGTCCGAAAGTGTGCGCTGACTAAGTGATAAGTCCAGGGTTCTCCTGAGTTCCCTGGACTTTTCTGTTCTGACCGTCCCGCCGAAAAGAAGATCGCCGGCCATGCTGATCCTGTGGGCTGCTGCCTGCCGGTAAGGACGTGTCGGCTCATCTTTGCGCGGGATCCACATTATCATACGGGTTACGAATTAGGACTGAGTGGTCAACCGGCTGGATGACCACTCAGACGTAGTTCGTAATCCGGTTGACCGGCGGCCGCACGGCCGTGAACAAAGGTGAAAAATGTATAAGAAAGTTGAAGTGGAAGTTGGCGGCAGGATGTTTGCCATCGAGACCGGCAAGATGGCAAAACAGGCAAATGGCTCGGTGGTTGTTTCCTATGGCGAGAGCGTGGTTCTGGTGACAGCGACTGCGGCCCGGGAAGGACGACCGGACATCGATTTTTTCCCCTTGACCGTGGAGTATCAGGAACGTTTTTATGCGGTGGGCAGGATTCCCGGCAGTTATTTCCGCCGGGAAATCGGGCGGCCGACGGAAAAGGAGACCCTGACGAGTCGTTTTATTGACAGACCTTTGCGACCTCTGTTTGCCGACGGCTACAAAAACGAGACGCAGATCATCGCCACTGTCCTGTCCGCCGATAAGGAGAATGACCCGGACATCATGGCCATGGTCGGCGCCTCCGCGGCCCTGACCGTATCGGATATCCCATTTCTCGGACCGATTGCCGGGGTGAGGGTCGGTTATATTGATGGCGAGTATGTGCTCAATCCCACCAAAGATCAGTTGAGCAGATCACGGATGGATCTCATCGTCGCTGGTTCCCGCAATGCCGTGGTAATGGTTGAGGGCGGTGCTGACAATCTCTCTGAGGAGGAGGTGCTGTCCGGCATCTATTTCGGCCATGCCGGCATCCAGCCGTTGCTCGATATCCAGGAGGAACTGCGCCGGGAGGTCGGCCGGCCCAAAATCGCCGTTACCGTGCCGGAGATTGATCATGCGCTGCAGGAAAAGATAACCGCCATCGCCCAGGCAGGCATGGCCAGGGTCATCACCACTGCTGACAAGATGCAACGTGGCGACCTCTACCATGGGCTGGAAGAGGAGGTTCTTGTCGAACTGGCTAAGGAGGAGGGCTTTACCGGCCAGGCGGAGGCCAAAGCCCTGCTCCATGACCTGAAAAAGAATATGATGCGCGCCATGATTGTCAATGAGCGCAAACGCATTGACGGCCGCGGCTTTGAGGAGATCAGGGCGATCACCTCCGAAGTCGCCATTCTGCCGCGGGCCCACGGCTCGGCCCTGTTCACCAGGGGGGAGACCCAGACCCTCGTTACCGCCACCCTGGGCAGCGGCGAGGATGAACAGCGGGTGGAAACCTTGGGGGGGATGGAAAATTTGCCGTTCATGCTCCATTACAACTTTCCGCCATTCTGTGTCGGCGAGGTCCGTTTTCTGCGCGGTCCGAGCCGCCGCGATATCGGGCACGGCGCCCTGGCCACCCGCGCCATTCAGGCCATCCTGCCGGACATGGCCGACTTCCCTTACACCATCAGGGTGGTATCGGACGTCATGGAATCCAACGGTTCCTCCTCGATGGCCACCGTCTGCGGCGGCTGTCTGGCGCTGATGGATGCCGGGGTGCCGATCAGGCAGCCGGTATCCGGGGTGGCCATGGGGTTGATCAAGGACGATGATCAGATTGTTGTCCTCTCCGATATTCTCGGCGATGAGGATCACCTTGGCGATATGGATTTCAAGGTGTGCGGCACCGCGGCCGGCATCACCGCCCTGCAGATGGATATCAAGATCGAAGGGATCTCCCGGGAGATCATGACCACCGCCCTGGCCCAGGCAAAAAACGGCCGGCTCCACATCCTGGAAAAGATGCGGGAGGCGATCGATGCCCCCCGCGCCACCCTGCCCGAGCATGCTCCAAAGATCTTTTCCATGGAGATCAATCCGGAAAAGATCCGTGATCTGATCGGGCCGGGCGGGAAGATGATCAAATCCATCACCGCTGAGTACGGGGTCAAGATCGATGTCGAGGATTCCGGCAAAGTGATGATTTTTGCACCGGACGGCGTGGTCGGTCAGAAGGTTTTCGACCGGGTTCGGGAGATCACCGCCGAGGTTGAGATCGGCAAGATTTATAAGGGCACAGTGCAGAAGATCGTCGATTTCGGTGCTTTTGTCGAGATTCTTCCTGGCACCGACGGTCTCATTCACATCTCTGAGCTTGATAACCGGCGGGTTGAAAAGGTCACCGACATCCTCCAGGAAGGAGAAGAGGTCATGGTCAAGGTGCTCAATGTTGACCAGCGCGGCAAGATTCGGCTGAGCCGCAAGGCGGCCCTCGCCGAGATGCAGGGGTAAACAGGGAGGCGCTGGCACCATGCTGCGGAAGACTGTGCTGGACAACGGGGTGCGTGTTGTCTCCGAACAGGTGCCCCATGTCAGAACGGTGAGCGTCGGCATCTGGGTTGATGTCGGCGCCCGCGACGAGCATGATCTGACCAGCGGCTGTTCCCATTTTGTCGAGCATATGCTCTTCAAGGGAACTTCCCTGCGCAGCGCCGGCCGTATTGCCATGGAATTTGACGTGCTGGGCGGGACGGCGAACGCCTTCACCGGCAAGGATGTCACCTGTTATCATGCCACCGTGCTCGACGATCAGCTGCCCCGGCTGCTGGAGCTTTTTGCCGATTGCTTTCGCAACTCTCTTTTCGATCCGGAAGAGGTGGAGCGTGAGCAGCAGGTCATCCTCCAGGAGATCAGCATGGTGGAGGATACGCCGGAGGAGCAGATTCACGACCTCTTTGAAAAGCTGCTGTGGGGGCATCATCCGTTGGGCAACACCGTGCTCGGTGCGGTGGAGGTGGTGTCCCGCATGGATCGCCAGAAGCTGCTCGATCACTTGCGGAACTTCTATACACCGGATCGCATCGTTATCGCAGCGGCCGGCAATGTGGAGCACGACGCCTTAGTCGGCCTGCTCGACATGCTCTTTTCGCCACTCTGCGTCGTCCACCCTCTTTTCCGTTCTGAGCGCAAGGCTCCCACTGAGCTGGCGTTGGAACAGAAGGTGCTGGCCAAGCCGTTGGAGCAGGCGCATGTCGCGCTTGGCACTTACGGTCTTGATGTCCACTCACCGGACCGCTATGCCCTGATGCTGCTTAACATCATGTTGGGCGGCAACATGAGCTCACGTCTCTTTCAGGAAATCCGTGAAAAAAGAGGACTGGCCTATTCCGTCCACTCCTATCTCGACTCCTATCAGGACGGCGGCTATATCGGGATCTATCTCGGCGTCCATCCCGCCAATATCAATTGCACCCTCGACCTGGTGGAGACTGAGATTTCCCGTTTCTGTCACGCCCTGGTGACAGCAGAGGAGCTGGCCAACGCCCGGGACTATGCTCGCGCCGGCCTGCTGCTTGCAGCTGAAAGCATGGAGATGCGGATGACCCGGCTGGGCAGGAACGAACTCTATTTCGGTCGGGATGTCTCCTTTGACGAGGTGCTGCGCGGCCTGGAAAAGGTGACCGGCGACGCGGTGTGCCGCCTGGCCTGTCACCTTTTCGGCAAGGGTATGAGCACCGTGGTCGTCGGTCCGCTCGCTGCCCATGAGGTCGATCGTCATTTTCCCGCCGGTTTTCCCCGGACGCGCCGCTAATAAAGTCGATGTCTTGTTCGCCATGGCAACCGCACTAATCAGGGGAGGGCATGATGTCCTTTGCTCCGGTTGATCTTTTTTTCTGCTGGCTCGATCCGGAAACCTGCGCGGATCTGCCATTTCCCGCCTATCATTCCGATCTGGCTGCCGGCATGGATGTGGCGGCAGCGCTCCCCGCTCCTCTCCTTCTCTCTCCCGGGCAGATCACCCTGGTGCCAACCGGTTTTGCCGTAGCGCTCCCGCCAGGCTACGAATTGCAGGTGCGTCCCCGCAGCGGACTGGCAATCAGGCATGGCATCACGGTGGTCAACAGTCCAGGCACGATCGATGCCGATTACCGCGGTGAAGTCAAAATCGGGCTCATCAATCTCGGCAGTGCCGCTTACACCGTCCAGCGGGGTGATCGGATTGCCCAGCTCATACTGGCGCCGGTCTGCCGGGCCCTGATCCGTCCGGTCAGAACCCTTGATGCCACGACCCGCGGCGATGGGGGATTCGGGCACTCCGGTCGGTAAGGAGGGGCATGCGTTTCTGTGTGCTGGGCAGCGGCAGCCGGGGGAACGCCACCTACGTGGCGTCGGAAAGCGGCGCACTGTTGATCGATAACGGTTTTTCCGCCGTGGAGATCGAGCGTCGGCTGGCCGCCATCGGGATCGAGGCCGCTTCACTGTCTGCCATCCTTTTGACCCATGAACACAACGATCATCTCAAGGGGGTCGGGGTGCTGGCCCGCAAGTTCGGTCTGCCGCTTCATGCCAGTGCCGGCACCATTGCCGCCGCAGCCAGAACCCTGGCCGGGGTCGAGGCCGTTCATCCCTTCACCACCGGGACATCCTTTTTCCTCGCCGGTTTTTCTGTGCATCCTTTTGCCGTCTGTCACGATACCGCCGACCCGGTCGGTTTCGTTATCCGTCATGACCTTTGTTCCCTTGGCTACTGCACGGACACCGGTACCGTCTCCCGGGTCATCCGCCACCATTTGGCCGGCTGCAACGGGTTGGTCCTGGAATGCAATCACGATCCGCGCATGCTGCAAAATGGCCCCTATCCTCTGCAGCTCAAGCAGCGGGTTCGTTCCCGCCACGGCCATCTGGCCAATGACCAAACTGCTGCCCTGATCGGCGATATTCTCCATGAGAAACTCTTTCATGTCGTGCTGGCCCATATCAGCGAAACCAACAATGATCCGGCCCTTGCCCTTGACACGGTCGCTGCGGCCGCGGCGACCGCCGGGGCCAAGCGACAGGTTGTTTCTCTCTCCTGGCAGGACCGGCCCGGTGAAATGATCGATCTTGGCCACTTTGGTGAAGACGATGACCGCTAAAAAGCGATTCCCCTGGAAGATCGGCACGACCTCCTTTATTCTGCCGGCCACCATCGAAGAAAATGTTGTCTTTCTTGCCAGGCTGGTCGATGATGTCCAGCTGCTCTTTTTTGAAACACCGTCCGCCAGCGTTCCGGCCAATGACTACAATGCTGCTGTTCTCCAGCAGATTGCGGCGCAATGGGGAGTGGGATTCACCGTCCATCTGCCGGTCGATATCCGACCAGGCAGCTCGGATCGTCGGAAACGGGTCGGAGCAGTGGACGTCATCGTCTGGCTGCTGGAGGAGCTGGCCCCGCTTGCGCCGCGCTGTTACGACCTGCATCTGCCCCTGGAGGACGACATTGGCCGCGATGAATGGCTGGACAATATCGATGCCTTTCTGTATCAGTTGGCCCGACGGATCGGCCAGCTTCGGACGCTGGTTGCCATCGAAAACATCGATTACCCCTTTGGCTGGATTCGTTCCCTGGTTACCGGCCATGGCTTTTCCCTCTGTCTTGATGTCGGTCATGCCCTGCTCTTTGCCGATAATCTGTCGACGATGCTGGCCGATCTGAGCGGGGTGCACCATGTCCATTATCATGGTGTGCGGGAGGGCAGAGATCATCAGGCCCTCCATGCCGGCCAGCAGGCGCTGACCGAGC
>JBMONN010000006.1:0-3915 GCA_049323935.1 Thermodesulfobacteriota bacterium | reverse complement strand
CGCGAATACCAGCAGGCCCTTGCCAGCAACCCCAAAATGGGTGAGGCGTACATCGAACTGGGCTGCGTGGAGGCGGAACTGGGCAAACTCAAGGAGGCCACCGACTCCCTCGCCAAGGGCCGCGCCCTGACCCCGAATTCCCTCCGGGGGGAAATCTGCATGGCCCGCATCAAATCAGCCCAGGGGGCGGACGACGAGGCCCTGGAAGACCTCAAGGTTCTGGTCTTCCGGAACAACCGCGACCCGGAACTGCACTACACAATTGGCACGATTCATGCTAAAAAAGCGAACCACGCCGAAGCCGCCACCGAATTCCGAAAGGCATACGAGCTGCTGCACAAGAGACAGCAGTTCGAACAACACCAATAGAGGTCAGGCGGTTTCAGGCAAACAACCATTTGACAAGTTGCCCACAATGACATCACGCGACCCGATCCAGGCCCGATGGCCCCGTAAAAAAACCGCAACCGTCATGGCCGGCTGCCTTGCCCTCCTCTTCCTGCTCGCGGCCGGTTCGCCCCTGACGGCGCAGGCAGCCAGCCTGGAGGTGCTCGCACCGACTCCCTCCTCGATCATCTACGCCCGGAAGCCGGCAACCCATATCATCGTCCGGCTGTCGGGGGAGGACGAAAAATCCCTGGGGCAACTCCGAATCCGGAGCGGCGACATCCTTTTTTCGCCCCAAGGATCATGGTCTGCCAACAACAGTCACTTCGTCCACTATCAGGTTCCGCTCAAGCCTGGCGAAAACAGCTTCGAGGTGCTCCCGGCCGGCAAGAAGATCAATGTCAAGTATCGGCCACTCCGTTCCCTCCTCAATGTCGATTTCGATGCCAAGGGCGTTTTCCTGTTCCATCGCGACGAGTTGCTGCCACAAAACTGCACCCCGTGCCATGACCCCAAAAAGATCAAAACCGGCAACGGCGTAAGCAACGAGCCGCAACCCCTTTGCATCTCCTGTCACAAAAGCGTGCTGGAGAACGTCTCCTGGCAACACAGCCCGGCGCTGAACACCCAATGTCTCTCCTGCCATCAGAAGGAAGGCCAGCCCCTCAAGGTGACCATCCCGGGGGGCAAGGTCGAAACCGTCTGTTTCCGCTGCCACACCGCCAAAAAAGCGTGGCTCGGCAAGGCGCACATCCATGGCCCCGTAGGCACGGGTGACTGCACAGTCTGCCACAATCCGCACGGCGACAACAACCACTCCCAACTCTGGGCCGACGGCAAGGCCGAACTCTGTGTCGCCTGCCACACCGACAAAAAAACCCTGCTTCAAAAGGAAGGCGGCCCCAAACGCATCCACGGAATCCTGACCGGTGCCGGCTGTATCGCCTGCCACGATCCCCATGCCTCTCAAAACCAGTTCCAGCTGACCAAGCCGATCAACGAACTCTGCACCAGCTGCCACACCTCCCTGGCCGGAATCACCCGCGGCCACCCCGTGGGCGGCCACCCCGTCGAGGGCGTCAAGGATCCCCGCAGGCCGGAACGGATGTTCGCCTGCACCAGTTGCCATAACCCGCATGGCTCCGGCTATAAGTTCCTGCTGATCGGCGACATCCTGGGCGGCCATGTGTGCAGCCAATGTCACTACTAATCATGACAGCTAGGCTGGTACGCATCTCTTGCCTCTCCCCGGAGAGAACCGACGGTGCCGGTCGTTGGCCAGGCCGCGGTATTATTCGCGCCGGGGGCGCCGTCCTTATCGCCCTGTTCGTGGCGTGCTCTCTTTTGCCATGCCCCGCCGTCCTGGCCGCCGAAGGCGAGCCCCCACCACCCGACAAGGTCGTCCGCATGGTGACCATCCTCACGGAAGACGACGAGGGCAGCGAATTGCGTTTTCCCTCCGCGGTCGCCTTCGACCGGGACATGGGGGAGATCTATGTGGTCAATGGCGGCAGGGGCGGGATCGTCATCTACGACGCCGACTTCTTCCCCCACCTCTTTCTCGGGGCCGGCCGCGGCATCGATGCCCCCCAAAGCGTCTTTTTCGGCAAGGATGGCCTGGTCTATGTCTGCCAGGGACGCTCGGCCAACCGCCCGCCCCGTCTCACCATCCTGAACGCCGCGTTCTTCGTGACGCAGGAGATCACCTTTGAAAATCTGCCCGAAGAGCCGAACTTCACGCCAATTCGGGGGAGCGTCGGCATAACCGGCGACATCTATCTGGTCGGCAACAACACGCCTGGCGTTGCCGTGTTCAGCAAGGAGGGACGCTTCCTCCGCTGGCTTCGCCCCCTTGACCGGACCAAACCCCGGATTGTGCCCGACGAGGAGGGTGCCGGCGCCAAGGAACAGACGCCGACCATGTCGGAACTCCAGTCCGCCCTCGCCGAAGAGGCGCAGCCGCCCCCGGCGGCCGAGGAAAAAGAACCCACCCCCGCGGAGGATGGGTTGCCGTCGGAGTTGCGCCCCAAGATCAGGAACAAGATGCCCGAGGTGGAGAAGAATCAAGAACTCAATCCCGTGCAGCTTACCGGCATTACCAGCGACGCGGATGGCCATCTCTTTCTCTTGAGCGAGGAAACCAGCAAGGTGTATGTCTATGGGGCGGATGAATCGTTGCTGTTCGCCTTTGGCCAGAAAGGGGGCTCCACCGGCAAAATGAGCCGCCCCCGCGGTATCGCCATCGACGAAGGGAAAAAGAGCATCTATGTCCTGGACTACATGCGGCACGCGATCCTGGTCTTCGATTTCGGCGGCAACTACATGACCGAATTCGGCGGCCGAGGCAGCGGCCCTCTCTGGTTCAACTTTCCCACCGATCTGGCCATCGATCGCGAAGGGCGGCTGCTGATCGCGGATCTGTTCAACAACCGTATCCAGATCCTGAAACCTGAATTCACGACATCGTTTCCTAAATATCAAGGAGTCAAGTCCCAACCAGAGGCGCCGGGCAAGAAAGAGGAGCCAGCAACGAACCCGCAGCCGTAAGCGGCGGGCCGGAAAGGCCTCCGGGCCGATCCACGCGGGGACAAGGGAGAGAGCGATTTTGGCAGCGCGCGGTAACCGCAACGTTCGGGGGATGACACAGCATCCCGAATGGCGGTATTATATTTTTATGTCCGACAACCGGAGGTTGCATCGCCACGGCCTGGAGGGCACGTGGGCGTTTTCCCGCGCCCGCGTCGCCAAGCCGATCCTGCTGGCAACGCCAAAGCCATACCCACGCCCGAGCCAGGCGGCGCCCACCCATCCGTTCGCCTCCCTTTCCACGCGCCGGCATTCCGGCAACGGCCGGGCGAACCCGAACGCTCCTTGTTCGCTATGCAGGTTGGTGCCATGAGGAAGCCGGGACGCCTCTTTCACCGCCTGCTTCTCCTCCTGATCGTGGTGGGGATCGGCGTTACCGCCGGCAGCGTCCTGGCGGCGGACTACATCATCGTTGTCCACCGCGACAACCCGGTGAGCCGCCTGAGCCAGGAGGAGGTAAAACGTATCTTCCTCGGCAAACTCACGACATGGCCGGACGCCACCCCCATCACCATCGTCATGAACACCAACGACGAAATCCATGAAAAATTCACCCGGAACGTCCTGCACAAATCTTCCGTGCAGCTCTCGGTCTATTGGCGCAAGATTCTCTACGGCGGCGGCGGCATGCTGCCCCTTGCGGTCAAGGACGACGAGGCGGCCAAGTCCTTCATCGGCTATCATAAAAACGCCATCGGCTACATCAGCCCCGATTCCCTCGACCGTCAGGTGAAACGAATTGAGATCCGGTAACAGGCGGCGTTTCGGCAGCATACGGGCAAAGATCTGGCTCTGTGTTCTGGTGGCCCTGTCGGGGTATTGCATCGCCACGTTCTGCAACCTCTACACCAACGTCACCCACTACCAGCGTCTTTCCCAGCTGGAAACCGTCTATGTCCCCCTGGCGGCGTTGAGTTCCGACATCCTGCACACCTTCCAGAA
>JBMONN010000005.1:0-31831 GCA_049323935.1 Thermodesulfobacteriota bacterium | reverse complement strand
ACGGAAGTTAAGCTTCTCAGCGCCGATGGTACTGCCAGGGAGACTTGGTGGGAGAGTAGGTCGCTGCCGAATTCTTTTCCTAAGGCCCGAATGATCTCCCGATCATTCGGGCCTTTTTTTTTGTTTGCCTCAGTATCCGGCAATGAGTGGTTCGCAGACGAGGGCAGATGGTGGATGCGGAAAGAAAAGGAACACTCTATGTCGTTGCCACTCCGATCGGCAATCTCGAGGATATCACCATGCGGGCCGTTCGCATCCTGGCAGAGGTGGATTTCATTGTCGCCGAGGATACCCGCCATACCCGCAAACTCTTAAACCATTACAATATCAGAAAACCACTTGTTTCCTGTTTCAAGGACAATGAGGCGGCCAGTTCGAAACGGATACTAGTCGATCTTCTGGCCGGTCGATCTGCGGCTTTGGTTTCCGATGCAGGTACCCCAGCGATTTCCGACCCGGGGACCATCCTGGTCGCCAAATGCCGTGATCATGGCATTGCGGTCCACCCGGTTCCCGGTCCTTCCGCCCTCACCGCGGCACTCAGCATCTCCGGTCTCTCTGCCGGCGCTGTCTCCTTTTTTGCCTTTTTGCCGAGCCGACAGGCCCAGCGCAGAAAGTTTCTTGCCTCTGTTGCCCAGCTTGAGCATCAGCTCGTTTTTTATGAGGCACCCCGTCGCCTCATCCAGACCTTGTCTGATTGTTATGATATCCTTGGCGATCGGAGCATCTTTGTTGCCCGGGAAATCACGAAGATTCATGAGGAGGCGCTCGCCGGGCCGCTCTCCACGGTAATCAGTTCCCTGGGCGCTCGGGACACGGTAAAAGGGGAATGTGTCATTATTATTTCTCCGGCTAATACCCCGGCATCGTCGTTACCGGACGACTTGGCGGAACTGTTGTGCTGGTACCGGGATAACTCCGAGCTCAGTATGAAGGATGCGGTCAAAAAAGTCGCTTCTGATCTCAATCTTTCCCGTTCGCTGGTTTACCGTGAGGCGCTGGCCCTCTGGCGTCAGTGATTTCTTTGTGGGCGTATCAACCCCGGCGGACCATGTAAATTCCTTGTTTTTCCATGTCAAATGAGCTACTTTTCCCACTTGCTCACATGCAGATTTTTAGCTGGTGCGGTGCGTCATAGTCAGCAGCAGACCGGCCTGCTTTTTCGCCGGTAAAAAGCTCCTGTGGAACCGATGTGAAAAAAGTCCAGGATTATTATTTCAAAAAGGCGAAACAGGAAAACTATCCTGCCCGATCCGTTTACAAACTCGAGGAAGCGCAGCAGAAATATGCAATCCTGAAGAGAGGCGACAAGGTTCTCGATCTTGGCTGCCATCCCGGCAGCTGGTCGCTGTATGCCGCACGGGTCATTGGTTCGCAGGGAATGGTATATGGCGCCGATCTCCAGAAAGGTGGACCGCTGGCCGTGCCCGGTGGCGCCCGTATCGAGGTGTTGTGCGCGGACATCTGTGATGAGCAGTTTCTGTCCGCGCTGGCGCCCCATGTTCCCTTTCACGTGGTTCTGAGCGATCTTGCGCCGCGGACGACAGGTCATAAATTTTCCGATCATCTGAAGTCCGTTGAGCTGTCACGACGGGCGCTGTATATTGCCGCCAGAGTCTTGCGACCCGGCGGCACACTCTATTGTAAGATATTTCAGGGGGAGGATTTTCCCGTGTTTGTCGATGAGGTTCGTGAATTTTTTGCCCAGGTGAAAATCATCAAGCCGAAAAGCTCGCGTGTGGAAAGCCGCGAGGTTTTCGTGCTGGGGCGAGGTTTCCAACGAGCAGTGGATGCTCCATGACACGGCGTGCTGCCGTGTTATGTTGTTCTTGTATGAGGAGGATGTGAGAGAATGGCCGGACATTCAAAGTGGGCGAATATTAAAAGGAGAAAGGGGGCGGTTGATGCCAAACGGGGGAAAATTTTCACCAGGCTGATCAAGGAGATCACCGTGGCGGCCCGTCTCGGTGGTGGCGACCCGCTGGGCAATCCTCGTTTGCGCAGTGCCATTGCCGCGGCCAAGGCCGTTAATATGCCCAAGGATAATATTGATCGTGGCATTAAGAAAGGAACAGGTGAGCTGGAAGGGGCGATGTATGAGGAAATCACCTATGAAGGCTATGGTCCCGGTGGGGTGGCTATCCTGGTTGACAGCTTGACCGACAATAAGAACCGTACCGTCGGCGAAGTGCGGTTTGCCTTCAGCAAGAGCGGCGGCAACCTCGGTGAGTCAGGCTGCGTGTCCTATATGTTTGATAAAAAAGGGCTGATGTCAGTCGACAAAACGACCATTGACGAGGATAAGTTGATGGAAATGGCCCTGGAGGCCGGGGCCGATGACGTGGTCGATGAGGAGACCGAATTTCAGGTCCTCACAGCCCCGGAGAATTTTGAAACGGTGCGGGAAACCCTGGCCGGCCAGGGCGTGACCTTTCTTGAGGCCGCGATTACCATGGTCCCTCAGAATGTCGTCGAGGTGACGGATGAGAACGTCGCCAAACGACTGATGCGGCTCATGGAGACCCTTGAGGATAACGATGATGTCCAGAACGTTCATGCCAACTTCGATATCCCCGATGAAATCATGGAAAAACTATCCTGACGGGTGGGGGAAAAGGCTTTCTTCGGCTCTTTCAGCGGTCGATGCGTCACAGGAGGTTGCGGCCAGCTCCGTGAAATGCCTCCTTTCTGCCGGGCGTGAACAATCGTTGGCACATTCAGGCCTCCTTTGCCCTCCATTTTTGGGGTGGGCTGCCAAGCGATGAGCGGTCTGCGCATCCTCGGCATTGATCCCGGTTCCCGGACCACCGGATTCGGGGTGATCGAACAACATGGCTTTGATCTTCATTTTGTCAGCTGCGGCGTCATTCGCGCGGAGACCGATCAACCCATGACCAAGCGACTTGAGGCAATTTATGACGGAATCTGCGCCGTCATCGCAGAGCATAAACCTGATCATGCTGCCATTGAAAACGTCTTTGTCGCAAAAAATCCCAGCTCGGCCCTCAAGCTCGGGCAGGCGCGCGGAGTGCTGTTACTGGCTGCCAGCCAGCATCGGCTTCCTCTCCAGGAGTTTTCCGCCAAGGCGGTGAAGCAGGCGGTGGTCGGTTATGGCCAGGCTGGCAAGGAGCAGATGCAGCAGGCGGTCCGGGCCTTGTTGCGCCTTTCCACCTCCCCGAGCGCCGATGCCGCAGATGCCCTGGCGGTCGCCATGTGTTGTGCCAACCATCTTGCCCTGCAGGGGGCCTTGCCGAAGGAGCAACCGTGATCGCCTGTCTGCGCGGAGAGCTGTTTTCCCGTTCCGAAGAAAAAATGATCGTCATGGCCGGCGGAGTCGGCTATGAACTCTTTGCCACTTCCTCATGTCTGGGCGGCCTGCCTCCGCTTGGCCAGCAGGTGCTGGTTCCGGTCTATACCCATGTCCGGGAGGACGCCCTGCTTCTTTATGCCTTTGCCGATGAAGATGAAAAACAGATTTTTCTCCATCTGATCAGCGTCAGCGGGGTAGGTCCACGCCTGGCGCTGACCATTCTCTCCGCCATTTCATCGGCGGAATTGGCCCATGCCATAGGCAGTGAAGCAGTGGCCCGGCTGACCAGGTTGCCAGGCGTCGGCAAGAAGACAGCGGAACGCCTCTGTCTGGAATTGAAGGACAAGATGCAGCTGTGGGCGGTTGTGGAACACGCCGGCCCTGTTGTCGCAATCTCAGAAGAGGAAGCGTTGCGGGGAGATGCGATCTCGGCCTTGGTCAATCTCGGCTATCCGGTGGCCCGTGCCGAGGATGCGGTGCGCAGGGCGGCTGCAGAGGCAGCCAACGACAAACTGAGCCTCGAATACCTTATTAAGCTGGCATTGAGGGCTCTGGCATGAAATATGAGGAGCGTATTGTCGCCAGCCGTTCGGTTTCGACCCGGGAGGAGGCTGACGAAAAAAATCTTCGCCCTAAAAAGCTGGTCCATTATATCGGCCAGCAGCAGCTCAAGGACAACCTCGATATCTTTCTCAAGGCGGCCCTTGCCCGCGGCGAGCCGGTGGATCATGTCCTCCTCCATGGTTTTCCCGGACTCGGCAAGACCACCCTTGCCTATATCATTGCCAACGAGATGCAGGCCAGTATCAAGGTGACCTCCGGACCGGTCATCGAGCGGCCCGGCGACCTTGCGGCGATTCTGACCGGTCTTCAGCACGGCGATGTCCTCTTTATCGACGAGATTCATCGCCTCAATCATGTGGTCGAGGAGATACTTTACCCGGCAATGGAGGATTTTCAGCTCGATCTGGTGATCGGCCAGGGCCCAGGGGCCAAGACCGTCAAGATGGACCTGCCCCGTTTCACCCTGGTTGGCGCCACCACCCGCACCGGCCTGCTGACCCCGCCCCTGCGGGATCGCTTCGGCGTTATCCTTCGGCTTGACTTCTATTCCCCGGACGAGTTGGTCGCCATTATCAAGCGTTCCGCCGCCCTGCTTAACATCCCCATTGATGATGACGGCGCCCTCGAACTGGGTCGTCGTTCCCGCGGCACCCCGCGTATCGCCAATCGTCTGCTCAAACGGGTCCGCGATTTTGCCGAGGTGCGGGCCGCGGGCCGGATCACCAGGGAGGTGGCTGACAAGGCGTTGACCATGCTTGCCGTTGACCGGGAAGGGCTGGACGAGATGGATCGTCGCATCCTGCTGGCCATGATCGATAAGTTTCAGGGCGGTCCTGTCGGACTTGAAACCATGGCAATGACGGTCTGCGAGGAAAAAAACACCCTGGAAGATGTCTATGAGCCCTATCTGATCCAGTCCGGGTTGCTGATCCGGACGCCGCGGGGCAGAATGGCGACCCTTGCCGCCTATGAACATTTCGGCCGGACCAGGGAGTATGTCCGTCTGATAAAGGATATCGACGCAACCGATTCGTAACGATGCGCATCTCCTGGGCCGCCGGTCATGGCTCCCCTCGGCTCACAGATTCACAACTTTCGCGGTCCGTGTCAATTTTTGATGTTCTCGAAATAACCCGCAGACCATGGCAGGCTGGAAAGTGAAAACAATGAGTTAGACAACACGGCCAGTCGGAATTGTTGCTTTTTACGATTTCGACAATTTTTCTTTGTCACGTCACCCTGTTGCGCTACAATAGAAACCGGTATCCACTCTTTTCTTTTTCTGCCGGGGCATTTCCATGAAAAAATTGACTATTCCGGAAATTATCGCCCGCAAAAAAGGCGAAAAGCTAACCATGCTGACCGCCTACGATGCGGCTTTTGCCCGCTTGCTCGACGCGGTAGACATTGATATGGTACTGGTTGGCGATTCGCTGGGAATGGTGCTGCTCGGCTACGACTCCACCGTGCCGGTCACCATGGAGGAAATGATTCACCATGGCAAGGCGGTTCGACGTGGCACCTCTTCTTTTCTCGTGGTTGACATGCCCTTTCTCTCCTATCAGGTGGGAGTGAAAGAGGCGATTCGCAATGCCGGTCGTCTGTTCAAGGAAACCGGCTGTGATGCGGTGAAACTGGAGGGCGGTCCGGAGGTGGCTGATGCGGTGCGGGGTATTGTCAGGGCCGGCATGGCTGTCATGGGACATATCGGCCTGACGCCGCAGACCGCCGGTAATCTCGGCGGTTTCAAGGTCCAGGGCAAGGACGCCGTCTCGGCTCGCAAGGTGCTGCATGACGCCCTGGCCCTGGAAGAGGCCGGGGTGTTCGCCATTGTCATGGAGTGTATTCCGGACCGGCTGGCCGGTTTGATAACCGAGCGGGTCGCTGTGCCGACCATCGGCATCGGCGCCGGCGCCGCCTGTGACGGGCAGGTGCTGGTCACTCACGACCTGTTGGGAATGTTTGAAAAATTTATCCCGAGTTTTGTCAAAAATTACGCCGGCCTTGCCCCGCGGATCAAGGAGGCGGTCGCTCTATTCCGGCAGGACGTCCGGGCCGGTCGATTTCCCGATGCGGCGCACAGCTTCACCATGCAGGTCGATGTGGAGCAGATTATCGCCGGTGAGAAGTCGTAAAGGAAGCGAGAGGGTATGGATTTAGCCACAATTATTGGTCTGGTGGGTGGGTTCGGAATTGTCCTCATGGCAATTCTCTTTGGCGGTTCCCTCATGCTGTTCTTCGATATTCCGTCCGTTCTCATCGTTGGCGGTGGAACAATCGCCACCGCCTTTATCCGCTTTGGCGCCGGTGATGTCATGAACTCCTTTAAGGTCGCCAATAATGCCTTTGCCACCAAGATAAGCATGCCGGATAAGGTGATTAAGGAGATCGTCAATCTTGCCAATATTGCCCGGAAAAACGGCTTGATCGTCCTTGAGCAGCAGCCCATTGATGATCCTTTTCTGAAAAAGGCGATCATGTACTGCGTCGATGGCCACGAGGCGGAGTTCATTGAAGAGGTCCTCAATAAAGAGGTGAGCCTGACGGTGGATCGGCATGAACTGGGTCGCAAGGTCTTTTCCGGGATGGGAGATTCCGCCCCGGCCTTCGGCATGATCGGCACCCTGGTCGGCCTGGTGCAGATGCTGTCCAACATGGGTGATCCCAGCTCCATCGGTCCGGCCATGGCGGTTGCCCTGTTGACCACCCTCTACGGCGCCCTCTTTGCCAATGTCTTCTTTATTCCCATTGCGGAAAAACTGGCCTTGCGCAGCCGCGAGGAGGAAAGAAACAGGAAGCTGATCATCGAAGGGGTTCTCGGTATCCTGAAAGGTTTGAACCCCCGGGTCATGGAGGAATTTCTGGAGACCTTCCTGCCGCCGAAGGAACGGACCTCGGCGGAGCAGAAGAAGGGATAAAGCATGATGATGATGCCGGCACGGCTTGGAGGATGAGCTATGGCCAAGGAAGAACCGAAAAAGGTGGAATGTCCGCCTGGTGCGCCTCTCTGGATGTGCACCTTCTCCGACATGATGTCGCTGCTGCTCTGCTTTTTTATCCTCATCCTTTCCTTTTCGGTGATGGACGTCAAAAAATATCAGGAGGTGGCCGGTTCCATGAAAGACGCCTTCGGCACCCAGAAAACAAAGGTGGATGTTTTTTCCATCCAGGGAGAGAAGATGATTTCCACCACCTTTGATACGGTGCCCTTGCATGTCCAGATCAAGGTCGCCAAGGCCTTTACCGAGGAACTTGAAGGAGGGATGGTCGAGTCCGAGTACACCGAGGACGGCCTTGTCCTCCGGGTCAAGGGTAATGTCGCCTTTGATTCGGGTCGCGCCGTCATTAAAGAGAATTTTTTCCCTTTCCTGGATAAGATGGGGAAACTGGCCCAGGAGATGGACCTGGCGATCGAGGTGAGCGGCCATACCGACAACGTACCGTTGCAGCCGGGGGCCAGTGCCTACAAAAGCAACTGGGGTCTGTCCGCGGCCAGGGCGGTGGCGGTGGTTGAATACTGGACGGCAAAAATGCGGATTGCTCCGGAGAAGCTCGCTACCGCCGGTTTTGCTGAGGGCAGACCGGTGGCGGCCAATGACAGCGAACAGGGCCGTGCCGCCAATCGTCGGGTTGAATTCAAGATCAGACCCGCCAATCCGCAGGTCATTGTTACGGGCATCGAGCTGGAAAAACCTATGCCGGAAAAAATGCCGCAACAGCAGGAGCGATAACCCGTCATGCAGAAAAAAAACGTGGAGACGGATCGCCGTGAATCCGTGCGTGTCACATGCCGCAATCTCTTTTATTATCAGCCGGTATCCCGTGAAAAGTTCGATGCCGTGGCAGCGGATTTTGCCGCCGGCATCCCTCCTTATAATCAGGAGGGGCTTTCTGATATCCAGATGTTCATCGGTGCGCAAAGTGCGCTGGCGAGAATCCGGGAAAAGGATGCCGACCTCGGCGACTTTCTTGCCCATCTTGATACCAAAATTAATCTCGTCCTCAAAAAAACCAGCGCCACGAAGACGGTGTTTGATAAGCTGGTTCTCCAGGATATCAACCTGAGTGGCAGAGGTGTCGCCTTTGTGGCGGCGCGGCAACTTGCGGTTGAAACGATTCTTGAGTTGCATATCGCCCTGCTGCCGACCTATGTCTATGTCTACTGTTTCGGCAAGGTGGTCTCCTGCACACCTTTGCCGGAACGGGAAGGCAAAGAACTGTACAGGGTGGCGGCCGAATTTGTTCTGATTATGCAGGAGGATCAGGAGAAGCTCATTCAGCACAATTTCAAGCAGCAGAGTCTGGCCCTGCGTAACCGCAGACTTAACAAGGAGTGAAGGATGCCATGCGGGAGATAACGGCCGAACAGATCAGGGCAGCGATCCGGGAGATCACCATGGCGGCGGGCTGCGACCTCGAACCTGATATCCTGGAGGGCCTGCTGAAGGCCCGGGATACCGAGACCTCGCGTCTTGCCAAAAGCGTGCTGGAGCTGCTGCTTATCAATGCCGATATCGCCAGCCGCGAAAAGATCCCGGTCTGTCAGGATACCGGGGTGGCGGTGGTGTTCATTGAACTGGGCCAGGATGTCCATATCCGGGGTGATCTCATGGCGGCGGTGCAGGAGGGGATCCGCGATGGCTACGAAGAAGGCTATCTGCGCAAATCGGTGTGCGATCCGCTGACCCGGATCAACACCGGCACGAACACCCCGGCTGTTATTCACATCGAGTTGGTGGCAGGTGAGGAAATAAAGATTACGGTGCTGCCCAAAGGGTGCGGCAGTGAAAACATGAGCGGTCTGGTCATGCTGCCACCCTCTGCCGGCATTGCCGGCATGGTTGATTTTGTGGTGGAGCAGGTCGTCCGGGCCGGATCTAACCCCTGTCCGCCGGTGCTGGTCGGGGTGGGCATGGGCGGTACCTTTGAAAAGGCAGCCCTGCTGGCAAAAAAGTCTCTGCTGCGTCCTCTTGGTGAGGCAAATTCTCGCCAGGATATCGCCGCTCTGGAGGAAAAAATTCTGCACCGCATCAATGCCGAGGGGGCTGGGGTGCAGGGACTGGGAGGGGACAACACCGCCCTGGCTGTGCATATCGAGGCCTTTCCCTCCCACATCGCCAGTTTGCCGGTGGCGGTCAATATTCAGTGCCATGCCCACCGTTACAAGGAGATTGTCCTCTGATGTCTCTTCTGCGTAGTAGACCGGATTTCCTCGACGAGCTGATCGAGGTGGAAATTCCCTTTGGTGCCGATACCCTTGCCGACCTGCAGGCCGGTGACCTCGTTTCGCTTTCCGGCACGCTGTTCACCGGGCGCGATCAGACCCATAAACGGATGATCGAGCTGCTTGATCGGAACGAGCCGCTGCCGGTCGATCTGACCGGTCAGCTCCTCTATTATGTCGGGCCAAGCCCGGCCCGGCCCGGTCAGATTATCGGCGCCGCCGGCCCGACCACCAGTTACCGGATGGACAGCTATACTCCACGACTGCTCGCCCTGGGGCTGAAGGCCACCATGGGCAAGGGAGGTCGTTCCCCAGCGGTGCGTGAGGCGATGGTGGCCGCCGGCGCAATCTACCTGGCCGCCTTTGGCGGCGCCGGCGCCTATCTGTCGAAATGTATTACAGCGGCGGAGGTGGTCGCCTTTGCCGATGCCGGGCCGGAGGCCCTTTATCGGTTGACGGTGCGTAATTTCCCGGCCGTGGTGATTAATGACCTCCTTGGCCGGGATTTTTATGAGATGGTCAAAAAATGATGGTCAGGTAAAAACGACCGCTTAACCCGTCACGGGGCCGCGGTGGTTGCCATCCCGCTGAACACCGTCAGTCCTTTCAGCAGCATCAAGGCCTGATTGAGCTGGTTGTCTCGGTTGGTATTATCCTGAACGGCCGGTTCATTGTCAGAAGACTGATCGGCAGGTTCGTCCGTCGGCTGCTCGTTATTTTTTTCCTGCTTTTCTTCTTTTTCCTCGATCGTCCCGTTCCGGATGTGGTGTTTGAGATCCTTTTCCCGCAGGAACTGGATCGGTTTTTTGTCTGTCTGCTCGGGCTGGCCGGGCTCCGTTATTTCGGTGGGCACGATGATATCCGGTGTGATGCCGGTGGCCTGGATCGATCGGTCGTTGGGAGTGTAATAACGGGCCGTGGTCAGCCGCAAGCCGGCGCCGTCATCCATGGGGATGATGGTCTGCACCGATCCCTTCCCGAATGTCTGGGCGCCGAGAATGAGGGCCCGCTTGTGATCCTGGAGTGCGCCGGCAACGATTTCCGAGGCGCTGGCGCTGCCTTCGTTGACCAGAACAATGATGGGAAAGGTATACTTCTCCCCGTCGGCGTGGGCCTTGAACTCCATGTTCTGATCCTTGATCCTGCCTTTGGTGTAGACGATCATTCCCTCGTCGAGAAAGATGTCGGATATTTTCACCGCCTGATCGAGCAGTCCGCCCGGATTATTGCGCAGGTCAATGATCAGACCGTGCAGGGTGGCCTCCTTGCCGAGTTTGTCAAGATGTTCCTTGAACTCCTTGGTTGTTTTTGACTGGAAGTTGCGAATCCGGATATAGCCGTAGCCCGGTTCGAGCATTTTCGCAGTAACGCTGATCAGCGGAATGACGTCGCGGACAATCGTAATGTCTTTAAGCTCGGTCATGCCTTCCCTGTGAATGGAAATGGTGACTTCGGTGCCCTGCGGGCCGCGCAGTTTTTTCACCGCCTCCATCAGAGTCAGGTCCTTGGTGGATTCACCGTTGATCTTGAGGATTTTATCGCCTGATTTCAGCCCTTTTTCATATGCTGGTGTCCCCTCGATCGGCGAGACCACGGTGAGGATGCCGTCCTTCATTGAAATTTCGATGCCAATGCCGGAAAAGCTCCCTTTGGTTTCGATTTTCAGTTCCTGGAAATCATCGGGCTTCATGTAGGATGAGTGCGGGTCCAGGGTTGCCAGCATGCCCTTGATTGCCCCCTCGATGACCTGTTCGGTGTTGATCTCCTCGACGTAATTTTTATCGAGCAGATTGAGGACATTGGAAAAGATTTCCAGATTTTTATAAACGTCCTGGGTTTTGGCCTGCACCTTGGTGTCGTATTCCCAGAAGATGATGCCGAGGCAGGGCAGGGCAACAAGGGCGACAAAAAGAATTTTCCGGGACAATGAGGTCTGTGTTCTCATAAAAAATACCATTGGTGACATGGGTGAACGACAATAACGTGGTGGCAACGGTGCTGACCGGCACTTTTACCAGTCTTCAAGGCGTGTCGTGCGCCGAAGGCCTGCTCCATCGTAGGATAGAATTTTACTGTAACAATAATTTTATTTTTTTCAACCGGATAGCAAATTTTTCTTTATTTTGCGACAGGCGGTGCAGTGGCAATAGGCTGAGCGGTTCCGGGCAACGGGACGTGAAGACGGCTTTCGTTGTCAGGAACTAAGGCGTCACTGATGATCACGCCTGCCGGGTCGAGCCAGGAGAGCGGATCCTCAGGCCGGGCGTTATGGCGAATTTCGAGATGCAGACTTTCCCGCAGCTCGCCGGTGTGCAGACTGCTTTTCCCTATCGTGTCCCGCTGCCCAACGGTATCGGTGACTCTGACCAGGATGTCGCCGATGCCGCTGACTAGCGAATAGTATCTGTTGCCGTGGTCGATGATGATCAGGTTGCCATAGCCGCGCATGGCTCCGGCATAAACGATTTTTCCATGATAGATGGCATGGATGTCCGTACCGGGTGGGCAGTCGATGTCGATGCCGTTGCTGTCGGCCGCTGGTTGGCGGGTTGCATCGGTCGCCTGTGTGAACAGACGGACAACCGTCCCCTGTACCGGTGGTGGAAGCTTGCCTTTTTCCGCGGCAAACCCTTGGGCCGCTGCGGGCTTGCGTTTCTTGAAGGCCTTGAGCGGATAATCGCGGAGAAGCTGCAGCTCATGTTCCAATCTGGCCTTTTGGGCCTGGGTTTGCAATGCCGTCAAGGTGCCGGTCAGTTCCTGCTCAGCCTGTTCAAGTTCGGTGATTGCCTGTTGATAGAGCGCCTTTTCCGTCTGAATCCGGACCAGTATCTGCTGGCGTTCCTGTTGTTTTTCCGTTAGTTTCTGCTGCTGGAGGCGGACCTGATCCGCCAAGGCGCCAAGCCGTTTTTTTTCCGCCTCATGGCTCTTGCGGGCCTCTTCCAGGGCGGTCAGGGCTAGCTGATAATCGTTTACGACCTTACGGTCATGGTGCAGCATGAAGCGGAAGCCGTCCTCAATGAGCAGCAGATCGGAAAGTCCCTCGGCCGCGAAGACGGCGTTCATCAGACCAATCTCTCCTGTCCGATAATAGGCAGCCAGTCGTTTTTCCATATGCCGGCGCAGGATCTCTTTCTCGCGCAACAGCGTTTCCGTTTGGCGTTTTTTGTCGTCGGTCAGTTCATCCTGCCTGACCATCTCCGCTTCGAGTTGGTGCAGTTTTTCCTGTTCAGCGGCGAGCTCGGCATCGATGCGGGCAAGTTCCGCCAGCAGAGCCATCTCTCTTAGGCGGGAATCATCCACTCTGTTCTGTTGGGCGGCAATGCCGGATTGGACGGTTTCAATATGTTTTTGTTGGCGGGCTACCTGTTCATCCAGGCGTTTGATCTCTTCGAGATCAGTGGCACGGCCGGCCGGCAGAGCTGAGAACAGGACAGCGAGAAACATGATGCCGGCAAAGGTGCGACCCCGGTTGATGACAGCACGTGGAGAAATGGGTTCGTCCGTATGCCGGCAGCCGTCATTGCCGGAATCCATGTCGGGGTATCTCTGGCGGCAGCCGGGTTTCATGTTTTGGAATTGGTTGTTTTCATTTTCCCGCCTGCCATGGGGTGCGGTTTTTTGCGAGACGATCATATTTGATGATTCCGTAAAAACTGAAAATTAACCACAGAGGCCGCAGGGCACATAGAGATAAATGATTGTAATCAAACATTTTTTCTCTGTTCCCTCAGTGCGCTCCGCGGTGGAAAAAGACTTTTTACGGGTTTGTTATATTTTGAGCAGTTTCCGAATGGACATGATGCTGCCCAGCGTACAAAGCAGGATGCTGACCAGAAAAATCGCGGCGGTCTGGCCGGCTGAGAAAAAGGTGAACTGAAAGACGTTCATGAAGCCCGGTCCACTGAAATGATTTTTAAACCACTGGAAAAGCAGATGCAGGGCGCCGAGACCGAGTCCGGCGCCGAGGATGCCGAGAAGAAAACCTTCCAGCATAACGGGCCCCTGGATGTACCAGTTGGTTGCCCCCAGATAGCGCAGTACCTTCAGTTCCTGCTGCCGGGCGTGCAGGGTAAGGCGCAGGGTGTAGGAAACCATAAAAACGGTGGTGAGAATGAGCAGGGTGCCGCTGCTGATGACGACAAAACGCAGGAGGGTGACAAAGTAGCCGAACCGTTCCACCCAGCCGTGTCCGTATTGGACCTTGGTGACACCGGGCAGATTCTTCAGATAGTCGGCGAGCTGCTTGATTTCCGCTAATGTTTTCAGCTTTTTGTCGGGATGGATTTCTACGGAAAAGGGCAGGAAAGCCGGGGTGAGATCGGTCAGAATGTCACGATCCTCACCCAGTTGCCTGGTGAGGCGCTCGAAAGCCCGGGCCGGAGCGATAAAGTCGATCTTTTCCGCGCCGGCGAAGGCGGTGACCTTTTGGCGAAAAAGCTCCTGCTGCTCCGAGTTGAGTTCCTCATCCAGATAGACAATGAGGCGCAGTTCACCGCCGAGTCGGGCACCGGCCTGAAGCATGTTGGCGTAGACAAGGTAAAAGAAGGAAAAAATCAGCACGGACAGGGTGACGGTGAGCAGGGTCATGGATTGAATCCCCCATGACTGGCCGAAGTTTCGTTTCGCCTGGGTGAGGATGAATGCCGGATATTTCATGCAATGTCTCCCGTCAACAGCGGGGCGATCGGTTCATTGGTCGTGGCGGGGGCTGAACCGTGGCCGCCGGGCTCTGCCGCCGGTAATACCTGCAGTTCGCCCTGCCGCAGTTCGAAAATCCGGTGGCCCGTTCCCTGGTAAATGGATTGGTCGTGGGTGGCGATGATGATAGTGGAGCCGGAACGGTTGAGTTCATAAAAAAGATTCATGACCAGCGCGGTGGTGGCGGCGTCGAGATTGCCGGTCGGTTCGTCCGCCAGAATGAGGGGAGGCGCGTTGGCGGCGGCACGGGCAATGGCCACCCGCTGCTGTTCTCCCCTGGAGAGTTTGCCGGCGGGCTTGGCGCGTTTTTCGACGAGCGCCAGTTTATCAAGCAGGTCCAGCACCCGCTCCCTGATTTCCTTCGGTGATTTGCCGCAGACTTCCATGGGCATGGCGATGTTGTCGAAAACGGAGAGTCGCGGCAGGAGGCGAAAATCCTGATAGGCGACACCGATACGTTGTCGCAGCAGCTGGATGTCGGTATGTTTTAATTTGCTCAGGTCATTGCCGCCGATATCAATCAGTCCGCGGGTGGGGATTTCGATGCGGCACAGCAGCTTCAGCAGCGTCGTTTTGCCGGAGCCGCTCGGGCCGGTGAGAAAAAGCAGTTCCCCCCGATGCGCGGAAAGGGAAACATTGCGCAGAGCAACCACATCCGGGGGGTAGATCTTTGTCACCTTGACAATTTCCACCAGGACGCCGGGAGCAGAAGTTTGTGTGTCCATGTTTCGTGTGGTATTCATCCAGCCGGGTTGAAGGGGCGCAAATCTGATGCAAGAGGGGCAATGTCCGGATAACTTTAAACTGTTTTTAAAAAAAATTGACACTTTTTTCCGGTATATTGTATACCAATTGTATACCAAAACTATGGAATAATTGAAATTTATTTCATAAATAACTCAACCGCACCAGGTGGCCCCCCATTGGCAGCTTTGCTTCCCGCAGAAAGTGATTCCACGCAAACATCGCCGGTCAGCCCTTATCCCCATATCGTTGGACAGAGCAAGCCGTTGCTGGAGCTTTTCGATATTATCGAGAAGGTGTGCGACACCAGCGCCACGGTGCTCATTCAGGGGGAGTCCGGTACCGGCAAGGAACTGATTGCCCAGGCCCTGCACTACGGCAGTGAGCGACGTCATGGTCCCTTTGTCCCGGTTAATTGTGGGGCCATCCCGACCGAACTGCTGGAAAGCGAGCTGTTCGGTCATGAAAAGGGGGCGTTCACCCATGCCATCCGCACCCGAATCGGCCGTTTCGAACTGGCGGACGGCGGCACGGTTTTCCTCGACGAGGTGGGGGAGATGAGTCCGATGCTGCAGGTGAAACTGCTCCGCGTCCTCCAGGAAAAACAGTTCGAGCGTATTGGCGGTACCAAGACGATCGTCTCCGATTTCCGGGTGATTGCCGCCACCAACCGCGATCTGGAGCAGGAGGTGGCCGAAGGGCGTTTCCGCGAGGATCTCTATTACCGACTCACCGTTATCCCCATCAGGGCCCCGTCCCTGCGCAGTCGTGCTTCCGACATTCCGTTGCTGGTCGAGTACTTTGTCGAACGGTTCAATCGGGCAAAAAAGCGGACGATCGGCCGGGTCAGCGACGAGGTCATGGCCTTTCTGTTGCGCTATCCCTGGCCCGGCAATGTCCGCGAGCTGGAGAATGTCGTGGAGAGGATGGTTATTCTTTGTCAGGGAGGCACCATCACCCATGATGATCTGCCGGAGAGGATCCGCGCCGCTGAGCCGAAGGAGGAACAGGGTGATGACATTCCCGCCCATGGACTTAATCTCAACGAGGAGGTGGCTGCATTCGAAAAACGTCTGATCCTGCAGGCCCTGGAGAAGTCAAACTGGGTCAAGAACCGGGCGGCGAAGCTGCTGCATGTCAACCGTACCACCCTGCTGGAAAAGATGAAGCGTTACGGGATAGGCAGGGGAGAATGATTGATTGTTCTCAGCCAACCGCCGCAGCGGGCGGCCCGGATTTCCGATGAGTTGTGCTGCCCTGACGGATAACCTCTCCCGTGATCGCCGCGGTCGCGGCCTTCTCTTTGGAGTTGTTGTGATTCTTTGCCTTCTCGGTTTTGCTGCGGCTCCGTCGCCCGCCGGAGCCGCCAGGCCGAGTGAGGATGAATTGCGGGAGGTCCTGCGGCAGCGTCAGGAAAAACTCTGGCAGGATGCCAATGATGCACTCCGTTTGGGCAAAGATGAGGAGGCGGCACAGTTTTTTCTGCGTTATTATCAGAACTATTCCCCTTCGCCGCTGGCCGAGGAGGCTCTGTGGCAGACGGCCCAGCTCCATCGAGAGCTGGCCCTGGGGGCCGCTGACCCCGACTGGCAGACGGTGATGGACCTGTATCGCTCCTACACCCTCGAGTTTCCTGATTCGCCCCGTCAGGCCGAGGCCTATTTTCATGTCGCCGGCGCCTGTGTCAATATGGGGTATCAGCGGGAGGCCCTGACTTACTACGGTCTGTTTATCAAAAAATTTCCCGCCGATCCTCTGGTTGATGAGGCGCGCTTCATGCGGGCCCGTATTCTCCTCCGCCTTGGTCGTTTTGACGAGGCGGCGGCGGTCTACGAGGAACTCGGCCTGAGCATGAAACCTCTTTCCCACCTACGGGCCGAGGCCGGCATGGCGCATATCGCCTTTGCCCGGGAAAAATATCATGATGCTTTGGCGGTTTATCTGAAAATCCTCAAAAAGGATCCCACTTTTTACGTTCATGACCCCGATCTGTTGCGCAACAAAGGGATTGCCTCCCTGCGGGTTGATGATCATCAGGGAGGACGGCGGGATCTGCTGCACTATCTCAACATTGCCGGTTTTGGTCCGAGTCGGCCCGAGGTGCTGTTTGAGCTGGCGGAGAGTTATCTGGCCGAGGGCAACGCCCATGCCGCGACGACCTTTTACCGCCAGGTCGTCGCGGAAGGCCAGCCTGAGGACCGCGAGGTGGTCTTGAGCCGGTTCCGGCTGGCCGGCAGCAAAAAAGCGGCAGAGGAGTCCGTCGCGACCGAGGGGAAGGAGACAGCCGAATCGTCTGCCGATGATCAGCCGGTGCAGGCGGTGCTTGACACCCAGTACGCCGATCCGCTCAGTCAGGAGGCGCGGCTTGAGATGCTCAGGCGGCACTGGCGGCGGGGAGAACTGGAGCAGGCCTTTGCCATGGGCAAGGCCTACCTGCGCCATCAGGCCGCCAAGCCGGATCTGGCCGAGGTGGAACAGCTCATGGGGGATATTCTCGCACGCCGGATGGAGGGGCTGCTGGAGAAGAATCAATATGCCGCCATCTATCAGCTTTATCAGGATGAACAGGACCTTGTCGTGAACTATCGCAAGGCCAGACTTCTTTTTCTGGTCGGACGTGCCCTGGAGGAAATGGCGGTCTACCGGCAGGCAAGCGTCCTTTATTACCGGGCCATGGCCCTTGCGGCAAGTGATGACGAGCTGCTTGAGCTCTATGTCCACCGGGCCTTGACCTATCTGGCGGGCAATGATCTGAAATCAGCCCAGCGCCTGCTCAAGTATCTGCGCAAGGTCTACGCCTCCAGCCCCGCCCTGGGCGAAGTCTGCTGGCTGAGCGGTCAGTTGAGGGAGCGGCAGCAACGGCCGGGCGATGCGTTGGAGTTTTATAAAATCGCGGTCGAAAGCCCCACCTATGCCGAAAAAAAAGCTGTGTATGCCGGGGATTATCTCAGGCTGCTCTTTGACCAGGACGCAATTCTCGACCGGGCCGGGGTACTGAAGACCTTTGTCGCAGGCAAGTGGTTGCCGCCGGCGGAACTTCAGCAGTGGTACGGCAGGCTTGGCGATCGCTACCGTGCGGCTGATGACCCGGTACGGGCCGCCGAGGCCTATGGTGCCGCTTTGGCCGACGGCATGCCCCTCGATGGCGCGGCGGCGCAGCTGCTCCGGCTCCGTCTTGGCGACATGCTGTTTCGGCAGGGGAAAAAAACGGAGGCGGGGGCGCAGTTTCAAAAGGCGGCGGAAGGACCTGACGATCTTGTTAAAAAAATGGCGCAGCAGCGGTTGCGGCAGGAAAGCATTATGAAATCCATGGCTGAAACGGAAGCCGTTCTGAATAAATAGTATGACGGGAAAGATG
Organism: Thermodesulfobacteriota bacterium; assembly: GCA_049323935.1. GTDB lineage: Bacteria > Desulfobacterota > Desulfobulbia > Desulfobulbales > SURF-16 > DB1. The sequence continues at coordinate 13,933 of JBMONN010000005.1, read as the reverse complement.
CGGAAAATTCTGGTGGTCGATGACGATCGGGAGTCACGGATGCTGCTTTATGAGGCATTCACACGGCGGGGATATGTCGTCAGCGTGGCGGAGAATGGAGTCATGGCCCTTGATCTCTGCGAGAAGAATCCGCCGGATCTGGTTGTCACTGATATCAATATGCCGGAAATGGACGGCCTGGAACTGCTGCGCCATCTGCGGGACATTTACAACGAACTGCCGGTGATCGTCATTACCGCCCATGCCACTGTGGAAACCGCGGTCAGCGCCATGAAGCTCGGCGCCTTTGATTATCTGCTCAAACCACTGCCGCCTGAAAGTGTCGTCGATGCCGCCGCCAGAGGGTTTGCCGTCATCGTTCCTCCGGTCAGGGAGGTTGGCGGCGCCGGGCCCCGCCCGCCTGCTGATGGAACCCGCAGGAAAATGATCATTGGGGCTGATTCGAAGCTGGCCAGGGTTTTGCAAAAGGCAAAAAGCGTTGCGTCGAGTAAGGCGACGGTCCTGGTTCTCGGCGAGTCGGGCACTGGCAAGGAGATGATCGCCCGCTTTATTCACGAAGAAAGTGATCGCCGCAACGGACCGTTTGTTGCCCTGAACTGTGCGGCTCTGCCGGAAGGATTGCTGGAAAGCGAGCTGTTCGGGCACGAAAAAGGGTCCTTTACCGGTGCCGTCTATGCCAAAAAAGGGAAATTCGAACTGGCCGACGGCGGCACCCTGCTGCTCGACGAGATCGGCGAGATTCCTCTCCATCTCCAGGCAAAACTGCTGCGCGTCCTCCAGGAGGAGGAGGTTGATCGGCTGGGTGGCAAGGCGCCGGTCAAGGTCGATGTCCATGTGGTTGCCACCACCAACCGCAACCTGGAAGAGGCGGTGAAAAACAACCAGTTTCGCCAGGATCTCTACTATCGTCTCAATGTCATCCCCTTGACACTGCCGCCCCTGCGGGAGCGCAAGGAGGATATCGAGGAGCTGGCCCGCTATTTCATCATCCGGTTTTCCGAACAGTACGGCAAGGTGGTCAAGCAGATGTCGCCGGTGGCCCGTCACCGTTTTCTTGATTATGGCTGGCCCGGCAATATCCGGGAAATGGAGAATCTGGTGGAGCGGGCGGTGCTGCTGTCGCTGAGTGACCAGCTGGAGCCATGGGATTTCTGGGATGAGGATGAGCCCGTGGTTTCCCCGGCGCTCCCGGTTGGCGGCCGGGAGGGGGCTTCGTCTCTGCCGGAAGAGGAGGGGGATGACGCGGGAATGAGCAGTCTCCGGGACGTGGAACGTCAAATGATCCTGCAGGCTCTGCAGAAAACCGACAATAATCGGACACATGCCGCCAGGATGCTGGGCATCAGCGTCCGGACCCTCCGTAATAAATTGCAGGAATACCGCTCCCAGGGGATGATTGACTGATGCCGGCGATTGTGGCGCGGCAGCTCCCGTCCCACAAGGGTCGGCTGCCCTGCGCTCCTGATTGGCGGGCCATCCTTTCTCCTTCTCGTTGCCGGCCGTCCATGGCCGGATTACTGCCTTCATTCTGATGGTTTTCTTGCCGGCACGAATTTTGCTTTTGTTTTCGGCAGGGTGCACATCTGTGATGGTTCCGTACGAACTGAAAATCAACCACAGAGACCGCAGGGCATGCATAGTTAATTAGTTGTAATTAAATATTTTTTTTCTGTGTTCTCAGTGCGCTTGGTGGTGAAAAATGACTGTTTGCGGGTTTGTCATTATTGTCGGAGAAGAAAATTATGCCTATCGATAAACTGTTCAGCGGCGGTCTTGCCCAGATGGAACACGCCTTGAATCTCCGCTATGAACGGCAGGGGCTCATCCTGTCCAATGTCGCCAACCTGGAGACACCGGGCTATACGGTGCAGGACTTTTCCTTTGAAAAAACAATGCAGCGGGTGAAGGAGAGCCAGGGCGCCCTGACCCGCACCCATGCCGGTCATCTTGATCTCGATCCGGTAGAGGCCGAGCGCAGTCTCGCATTTTCCCGGGAGCGGCGGCCGGTGGATCTCGATGAGGAAATGGTAAAAATGGCGGAAAACCAGATGATGTATGAAATCGTCACCCGGATGGTCGGTAAGAAATTTGACGGACTCAAGTATGCTATTGATGAAGGAGGAAAATGATCATGGATATCCTGACTGCATTCAAAATCAGCGGCTCCGGGCTGAAGGCGGAACGTGCCCGGCTCAATGTGACGGCGATGAATCTGGCCAACGCCAATACGACCCGCACCATCGAGGGCGGCCCCTATCGGGCCAAGTCGGTGGTGTTCCAGGCCCGGCCCCTTGATTCGTTCGCCGATACGTTGCGGGCGACTTCGGACAAGCTGCGGACGGTGGAGGTGGCCGAGGTGGTGGAGGACAACAAGGAGTTCAAGGCGGTCTATGATCCGTCCCATCCCGATGCCGATGAAAATGGTGTGGTGCTTTTCCCCAACGTTGACGTGCCGGAACAGATGGTGGACATGATCAGCGCCCGGCGGGGCTATGAGGCCAATGTGACCGCCATCGAGGCGGTGAAAAGCATGGCCATCAAGGCCCTCGATATTAGCCGCCGTTAAAGAAGCCATTAATGTGTTATTGGTGCTGAATAATCTTTTCAAGCCCAAGGAGAACAGATGAAGACATTACCTTTGCAACCGGTTCGATATGGAGAGTCGCTGCTGCCGGCTGGCTCCGGTAAAACGGAGAAATCCGCGGCAGGCGGTACCGGCTTCGGCGAGGTGCTGCAAAAATCCATCGACAGCGTGAGTGCCATGATGCAGGAAGCGGATACCATGAGCCGGGGGCTGGCGGCCGGTGAACACGGCAACATCCATGAGACGATGATCGCTATGGAAAAGTCCGGGGTTTCCTTCCGGCTGATGACCCGCGTCCAGCAGAAAGCGATTGCCGCATATCAGGACATGATGCGCATTCAGCTGTAACATCTTGCCCTGCCTTCTGAAAGTCTACGGACTTCTGCGGCACCATTTTGCTCAGCAGGCAGCCCATTGGGCAACGGGCTGCCGACTAGCGTGGTTCCGGGGGCGGGAAGGTCCCGGTGAGTCAGGAAAGTCATGATCAGGTATTGGCGCTGGCCGAAAGCCGACTTTCCACCTGTAAAACGGATTACCATCCACTACGCGAATTGTGAGATTTTTCCATGGCACCTTTGCGCGATATCACCAGTCAGGCGGTTTCGGTCATCAAGGGCTTGACCCTGCCCCAGAAAATTATTGCCGGTTTTGTGGTCGGCGCGGTGCTGGTGGCGATGCTTTCCCTGGTCTTCATGGGATCAAAGCCTCAGTACAGTGTGCTCTATTCCGGGCTGTCGCCGGAGGACGCGGCCGGCGTGGTTGCGAAACTGAAGGAGCAGCGTATCGACTACCAACTGGCGGAAAGCGGCAGCGCCGTGCTGGTGCCGGCGACCAACGTCTACGAGACACGACTCAGTCTGGCATCGGAAGGCCTGCCGCGGGGGGGCGGCGTCGGTTTCGAGCTCTTTGATAAGACCAATTTCGGCACCACTGATTTTGTTCAGAAGCTTAATTACCAGCGGGCGGTTCAGGGAGAATTGGCCCGCACCATCCGTCAGTTCAAACAGGTCGAGGATGTCCGGGTGCACATTGCCGAGCCCAAGGAGTCGGTGTTTGTCGAGGACAGCAGGCCGCCCAGCGCCTCGGTCAGTCTGACCATGGCCGGCCAGGAAAAGTTGGCCAAAAGTGAAATAATGGCTATAGTTCATCTGGTGGCCAGCGCCGTTCCCGGTCTGACCGCCGAAAACATTACGGTCGTCGATACCCAGGGACGCCTGCTGTTTCGCAAGGAAGGCGATGACGAGACCATGCTCTCCGCCACCCAGCTTGAGTACCAGCTCAAGGTGGAAAACGAGCTGCGGAAAAAAGTGGAGAGTATGCTTGAGGAGGTGGTGGGGGTCAACAAGGCCCTGGCCCGGGTTGCCGTTGAGCTTGATTTTAACAAAGTGGCGGTCACCGAGGAGAGTTTTGATCCGGACGGCCAGGTGGTGCGCAGCGAACAGCTGCTCCTGGAGAAACAGGGTGGTGCCGAGGATGCAGGCGGCATACCCGGTGTCAAGGGCCAGCTGGCGACGTTTACTGAAACTGATGACGCCACCGCGACAAGCGAGGGCTATAATCGCAAGAATATAACGCGCAATTACGAGATCACCCGCAAAACCCGCCAGATTCAGGAGGGGGTCGGCGCCGTCAAGCGGTTGTCGGTGGCGGTCATGGTGGACGGGGTATATGAGGAAAACAAAGACAAGGACGGGAAAAAATCCCTGGTCTACAAATCCCGCAGCCCGGAGGAGCTGCAACATTTTGCCCGGATGACCCAGAACGCCATCGGCTTTGATCCGGAACGGGGTGACCAGGTTGAAGTGGTGGGCATGCCTTTTTATCTGTCGTCGGTTGTGCCGCCGGAGCCTGATCCCCTCGACAAATGGCATGCCCTGCTCGAAAATCTGGCCTTGCCGCTCGCCCTGTTGCTGGTGGGGGTTGCCTTCCTGCTCTTTGTCGTCCGTCCCTTCCTCCGCCTGCTTACCCAGCAGCAGCAGGATGCCCGGCGACAGGCGGAACTGGCCGCCCAGTCGGCCTTGGCCGAGGCCAAGGGCGGGGAAGTGGAGGATCTGTCCCTGCAGCCGCTCGGTATGACCGATAAAGAACGGATTTACAAGCTGGCCCAGAGCGATCCGGAACGGGCAGCGGATCTGGTGCGGCGTTGGCTGCGTGAGGAGATGTAGCGGTGGTCAAGAAAAAGGAAGCGGGTGCGGACAATCTGACCGGAGCGGAGAAGGCGGCGATTTTTCTGCTGACTCTGGGAGAGGATTTTACCACCGAGGTTTTCAAGCGCCTTGATGAGGACGAGATCAAGATGGTTGGCCGGCAGATGTCCAAGATGGACAAGGTCGACAAAGAGGATATCGCCGCCCTGCTCCGCGAATTCAAGGCCGACGCCGGTGGCGAGGAGATCTATCTGTCCGGTGACGAGATGCTGGAGACGGCCCTGAAGCGCGCCTTGCAGTCTGACAAGGCCAATGAGATTCTTGACGACATCCGCTCCGACTGGCGGCTTACCCTGTTCCAGAAGGCGCGGAAACTGGAGCCGAAGATTCTCGTCAATTTCCTGCGCAACGAACATCCGCAGACCGTGGCCCTGGTGCTGGCGGTTCTCGAGCCCGGCCAGGCCGCGGCCATTCTTGCCGAGTTGAAGGAGGAGACGCAGATCGAGGTGGTCATGCGGATGGCGGAGCTTGACAAGGTCAGCCCGGAGATTCTCGTTGATGTCGATCGGGTCCTGCAGGAGGAGCTGCTGTCGGTGGAGGGGTTGGAGGGACAGCGCCTCGGCGGGGTGGAGGCTGTGGCCGAGATCCTCAACAATGCCGATCGCGCCCTGGAAACCCAGGTGCTTGAAGGTGTCGAGGAGCAGCGTGAGAGTCTGGCCGAGGATATCCGTCGGCTCATGTTTGTCTTCGAGGATCTGCTTGGGGTCGATGACCGCGGCATCATGGCCATTTTGAAGGAGGTTTCCACCGATGATCTGAAGCTGGCGCTCAAAACCGCCTCCGATGATCTGAAGGCGAAGATATTCAAGAACATGTCGACCCGGGCGGTGGAGATGCTCAAGGAAGACATGGAGATCATGGGACCGACCCGACTCCGGGATGTGGAGGCGGCCCAGCAGTCGGTGATCAAGATCGCCAAGCGTCTGGAGCAGGAAGGCAAACTCCAGCTCATGACCGGTGGCGGCGGCGAGGACGAATTTGTCTAGTATCTTCGATTTTAAGGACAGGATCGACAAGGACCGGAGTCAGGGCTTTGTCTCCTTTGAGAGCCTGATGCAGGGGCAAAAGGCGGAGCCGGTTGTTCGCCCCGATCCATTGGCCGAGCTGGAAAAGAGGAAGGCCGAGGTGCAGCGGGAGGTGGACGAGATGCGGGTCCGGGCCGAGGCGGACAAAGGGCGCATCGAAGAGGAGGCCTACCGCAGAGGCTTTGATCGCGGTCTGGCGGAGGGGCGTCAAAAGGGCAAGGCGGAGCTTGACGGCAGGGTGGCCGAGGTGCTCGACCTGATGGCTGCCCTGGCCCAAGCGCGCGGCACGATCAATCGTCAGTATGAGGAAGAGTTGTTTGTTTTGGTCAGGACTATGGTGGAGCGGCTGGTCGGGCATGAGATTTCAGTTAACCCGCTGGTGATAAAAAATTGTCTGCGACAGGCCATGGCCTATGTGGTCGAGGACTCGGTTGTCAAGGTCCATCTTCATCCGGATGACTTTCAGGCCTTGCGGGAAATGAGTCTGGAAAATCCGGCCCTGCTCGAAGGGGCGCGCCGGGTGGAGTTGTTGGAGGATCCGGCAATCTCCCGCGGCGGTTGTCTGCTGGAAACGAATTTCGGCGAGATCGACGCCCGGTTGGAAAATTGCCGGGAACGGCTTTTTGAGCTTGTGGACCGCGCCTTTCTGGCCGCCCTTGCTGTCGAGCGGGGTAAAGAGAAGCCTGAAGGGTGAGGATCTGGTTGCCGGAAACCGTTTGAGACGAAAGGCATGATGAATTTATCTCCCTGCATCGCCGTTGCTGCCGATCAGCCCCTCATCACCGTTCGCGGTCGGGTCAATCAGGTCATCGGTATGGTGATCGAAAGCTCCGGGCCGGGTATTCCGGTGGGCAGCATCTGTGAAGTTGATCTTTTTCGTGGTCAGGGGAAGGTGCCGGCCGAGGTGGTTGGTTTCCGGGAGGGCCGGGTGCTGCTCATGCCGCTCGGTGAAATGCGCGGGGTGGAGCCGGGCAGCTCGATTCGCCTGGTCGGTGGTCAGGCGCGGGTGACGGTGGCCGACGGTCTGCTCGGCCGGGTCATTGACGGGCTGGGCAACCCGATGGACGACAAGGGGCCTTTGCCGCACGGCACCGACTATCCCCTCTATGCCGAACCGCTTAATCCGATGAAGCGGGAGCGCATTGCCGAGCCTGTTGATGTCGGGGTCAGGGCGATCAACGGCCTGCTGACCCTGGGCAAAGGGCAGCGCATCGGCATTCTCGCCGGCTCCGGGGTGGGCAAGAGCACCCTGCTGGGTATGATCGCCCGCCATACTGCGGCGGACATCAGCGTCATCGCCCTGATCGGCGAGCGTGGTCGCGAGCTGAAGGATTTTATCGAGCGTGATCTTGGTCCAGCCGGGCTCGCTCGCTCGGTGGTCGTGGTCGCCACCTCCGATCAGCCGCCGCTGGTCAGAATGCGTGGCGCCTATCTCGCCATGGCCATTGCCGAATATTTTCGCGACAACGGCCGGGATGTGGTTATGATGATGGATTCGGTCACCCGTTTTGCCATGTCGAGCCGCGAGGTGGGCTTAGCCATCGGCGAACCGCCCACCTCGCGCGGCTATACCCCCTCGGTGTTCGCCCAGCTGCCCAAGCTGCTGGAGCGGGCCGGCACCTGCGAGGGAAAGGGCAGCATCACCGGCATCTATACCGTCCTGGTGGAAGGTGATGACATGAACGAACCCATCGCCGATGCGGTGCGTTCCATCGTTGACGGCCATATCATTCTCAGCCGTGATCTGGCGGCCCGGGGCCATTATCCGGCCATCGACATCATGGGCAGCGTCAGCCGTTGCATGACCGATGTCGTGGTGCGCGAGCAGGTCAAGGCGGCCCATCGTTTCCTGGAAACCCTGGCCACCTATCGCCGCTCCGAGGATCTGATCAACATCGGCGCCTATGCCGCGGGAACCAATCCGAAAATCGACAAGGCAATCGCCATGATTGATCGATTGAACGGTTATCTCCGTCAGGATGTGGAACAGAGGTTCGGATATGAGGAGAGCAGGCAGCAGTTGCTGGCCCTGTTCCGCTGATTTTTTTCAGATGCTGCGGTCACAGTACGTTCCGTGGCAAAAGAGACCTGTTGCGAGTTTTTCCATCTTGAGTCGGGACGAAAACGGATATGGCCTTTCATTTTCAGCTTGAACCAGTTCTGACCGTCAGAAAGAATCTCGAAGAGCAGGTTCAGCTCAAGCTCGGCCGGGAACAGATGGTGTTGAACGGGCAGCAGCTCCGACTGGCCGATCTACGGGAAAAAAGGGCGGCGATCGATCGTGCTCTGGAGGATCTGAAAAAACAGACCCTGCCGGCCCGCACCTTTCTCCTCTATCTGGAATCCATGCGCATTCACGAACTGCAGATGCATCTTCTCACCAGCGCCATTGCCGCGCAGCAGCAGGTTGTTGAGCGGGTGCGCGCCGAGCTTGCCGAGGCCATGAAGCAACGGAAGATCATCGAGGCGCTGCGGGAAAACGCCCTGCAGCAATATCTCGCTGAAACCCGGCGCAAGGAGCAGAATGAGAGCGATGAGCAGGCCCTGCTCCGCCATGGACGAGGTTATGCCCTATGAATCGGTTGACAATCCCCCTGCATATCGTTGCCCTGTCGCTGGTCCTGTTCTGGCTGTCAGCTGGTATCCCGCTCGCCGCTGCTCAGGCGGCGGACGATGATGAGCCGGCGACAATCAGCGGAACGGAACTGGAAAAATCGCAATCCCTCCAGCAGCGGGAAGAGACGGTGGCGGCTCGGGAAAAGGAGCTGGCGGCCCGGGAAAAGGAGCTGGCGCTGATGGAAGAGGAGGTCGCCGCCAAACTTGAGGAGATCGCCGTCCTTCAGCAGGATATTGCCGCCAAACTCGCTGAGATCAAAAAGGAGCAGGACGCGAGTTTCAAAAACCTGATCAAGGTCTACAGTGCCATGAGCGCCTCGAAGCTGGCGCCGCTGCTCAACCAGATGACCGACGAGAATGTCGAGCAGATTCTGCGGGCCATGAAGGCCGATCAGGTCGCCCAGATCATGCCCAAGCTCGAAGCGGAAAAAGCGGTGCGGGTCAGCCGGCTGCTGGGGCGCTTCGAGTAGATCATCCCTTTCCTGCCGCATTGCGGCAAATCTTTCCTACCATTCTGCGCAGACGATTTGCTCGTCGGTTTTTTTCTTCTTATTTTCTTTTTTCTAATATCCTGAAATAATTATATTTTGTCCGATTGTGTCATGGGTCTTCATTCTTTTTTTGTTTGTGGCACTTCCGTTGCAAATACAGCCGGCAAGAGAAATTTCACCAGGGAGATCAGCGCATGTCCATCATGATGAATCCAGTACTGCCGGTTGCCGCGCCTGAATTGCCTGCAACGAATTCGACCCGGGGCAGGCAAGGGGTTGAGCGATCCTTTGCCGACCATCTCGATCAGCGGATAGAGGAAAAAATGGGTGGCAAACGCGACAAACTCGGGGTGGGCCGACCGGAACAGAGAGAGCCTGTCGGTGAGAAGAGGCAGGCCGGCCGTGATGAGGGAAGACCACAGAAATCGGCTGACCCGTCAGCGTCTGACCGCCAGCAGAGCGCTGCCGATCTTGCCGCCATCCTCGCGGATATGATGGATTTTCTGAAGGATGTGGCTCAATCGACCCTTGAGGTGCCGGGTGAATGGCAGGTCGAGTTGACCGATGACGGTTTTTTGCAGCAGTTTGCCCTGGCCGCCGGCATGGACGAGGCAGATTTTGCCCAGTTCGTTCAGCAGATGGGGGAGGCTGACGGCCCCGTTCGGCTTGTTGATATGTTAACTGCCCTCAGTAATCATTTTGCCGAGCAGGAGACAGAGGCGGCGATCACCGTGCCGGAAACGGAATGGCCGCTGCTGGAAACGTTGCTGGCCCGGATGGGGGTGTCCCGTGAGGCCCTTGATGCGATCAGCGCCAGGGCGACAACCGGTGATGGCGCCATCAACCTCGATCTGCTCCTTCAGGGACTCAAGGAAGCCGGTGCGGGGGAGGATCTGTCGCTGGTGACCCTGTCCGACTGGGAGGCTGAACAGCTTCAGAATCTGCTTGCGCAGGCCGGCGTGACCCTGGAAGAGCAGAATGAACTGTTGCCGGAACGCTTTCTGAACCAGGTTCTTGGCCGGGAAGGCGCGGACCGGTCTGTTGCCATGAGCATGGAGCGGCTCACCGCCATGCTGAACGATGCCCTGACCGGCGTCCGTGACAGCCAGCCGAAAATCGACCTGCCGGCCTTTCTGGCCAATCTGCAGCAGGTCATGGCCACGGCGGAGTTTCAGAATCAGGGGGTCGGCTGGACCCCGGTGATCGAGGAATCAGTCAATGCCGTTTTTCAGCAGTTGCAGGAGATTGTCGATCTGAGCAGGATCAGGATAGAGGAGGCCCAGGCTGCCGAGGAACAGCTCCTCAACGAGGATGTGGCCGAATGGTTCAAAAAGGTGGAGGAAAAATTTGCTGAACTCGCCAATCGGGATCCGGGCGGCGATCCAGCCGGCAACAATGGCGCTGCCGGACAGACTGCGGAAGAAAGCGGAAACCTCCAGGCCCCGGCGAGCCAGCGGGCGAATGGGAACCTCGTCGTCAGCCAATCGAGCCATGACGTGGCCCAGGCAGCGGAAACGGCGCGCAGTGAGGCGGGGCCCCGAACCCCGCAGCGTCCCCTGCCGCAGCAGCATGTCTTTCAGCAACTCAGTGACGGGGTGGTCCGCGGACTCCGCAACCAGGAACACCAGCTGGTGCTTCGCCTTTATCCCCAGGAGCTGGGGGAGGTGAAGGTCAATCTCCTCGTCCGTGACGAACATGTGTCGGTTTCCTTCAGCATGGAAAACGCCCGGGTCAAGGAGATGCTGGAAAGCTCGATGGAGGAATTCAAGCAGAGTCTGGACCAGAAGGGCTTCAAACTCGGCGAGTGTTTTGTCTCCGTCGGCCAGCAGGATGATGGCGGCAGTGAGCTGTGGCAGCGTTTTGCCCTGGCCCGTGATGCGGTCAGGGCGGCGCGGGCCACCCTGGCCGATGTGCCGGACAATGCCCTCTATCTGCGGGCGGATGCCGGAACCGGTCCGTCAGGCCGACCGGATGGGATCAGCCTCTTTGTCTAGAAGAAACACGGGCCGGCGCAAAGACGGCAGCCGAAACGCTCAATCGAGGGAAACGCCATGACAGTAGCACAAGTGACAAACGGTCTGCCCCAGTTTGAAGAGGAAAACCTGTTCAAGCCGGTGGGCAAGAAGGATCTCGATCAGTATGATTTCATGAATCTTTTTATCACCCAGTTGCAGCACCAGGATCCGATGAAGCCGATGGACAGCTATGAGATGGCCTCCCAGCTCGCCCAGTTCAGCAACATGCAGGCTACCCTGAAGATGTCGGACAGTATGGAGAAAATGCTGGAATACCAGACCTCGCAGAACAACCTGCAACTGCTCACCCTTCTTGATACTCAGGTCAAGGTGGCGGGCAATACCTTGGGCGTCAACGAAGGCGTCCCCGGCGGCGGTGAATTCGAGCTGACCGAGAATGCCGATACCTGTGTGGTCGAGATCTATGATGCCGGCGGCCGGCTGGTGAAGCTGATCGACATGGGACCGTCGTCGTCCGGCGGATATGCCCTGGAGTGGGACGGCACCGACATGCAGGGCAATGCTGTTGCCGACGGCGCCTATGCCTACAAGGTGAAAGGCTATAATGCCCTGGGTGAGCAGGTCGAGGTTGATTACCGGGTTATCGGTACGGTGACCGGCATCAGTTATGACGAGGGGGTGGCCAGACTCGTCCTCGATAAACATGCGGCAGCCGAGGTCGGTTCCGTGGTTGGTGTTCTGTAGGAGATATCAAGTTTATAGCAGCCGGTTTGGGCCGGTTTTCAAGGAGGCAGCATTATGGCGATAGCAAGTTCACTTTATTCCAGCATCAGCGGCATCAACACCATGGGCAATGCCATGTCCGTTCTCGGTGACAACGTGGCCAACGTCAATACCCTGTCCTTCAAGTCCAGTCGCACCGTCTTTCAGGACGTCCTCTCCCAGTCGGTCTCCACCGCCTCCGGCGCCGACCAGGTTGGCCGCGGCGTGACCTTGAGCACGGTGGACGGCCTCTTTGCCCAGGGGTCGTTCCAGAGCTCCTCCATCGCCACCGACATGGCCATCGGCGGCCAGGGCTTCTTCATGCTGCGCGCCCCGGCCAATGCCGAGGCCGACATGTATACCCGGGCCGGCGAGTTCCGTTTTGACCAGGAGGGCTTTCTGGTCAGCCCGATGGGCTATTTTGTCCAGGGGTGGACCATTGACACGGAGACCGGTGAACGGGCCGGCACCATCGGCGACATGCGCATCGACAAGACCACCCCGCCGGTGGAAACCGAGCAGGTCGAGGTGATCGCCAACCTTGACTCCCGCGAGGATAACGAGATCAACGAGATCCGTCTTTTCGACTCATGGAACGGTACCAATGCCGCCGCGGTCAAGCCCACCGCCCCCATTGACCCCAATAATTACGAATATACCAGCGCCATCAAGATTTACGACGCCAAAGGGGCGAGCCACGATATCTCCATCTATTACGACCGCACCACCAATGATAACGAGTGGGAGTATCTCATCGCCTGCGATCCCTCCGAGGATCTCCGTTATCTCGACGAGCGGGAGCAGCTCATCTACGCGCCGAACGAGCGTTACAACTACGAGGAGCATAAGGGAGCCGGCGCCCTGCTTTACGGCACCATTCAGTTCGACACCTCGGGCAATATCCGCGAGATCTCGGCCTATCGGGTGCCGCCGGATGGCAATGTCGATCCGGCCCTGGACGACAACCGCATCGTTTTGTCCAATACCGACAGCTATTACAGTTTTGATTGCAACTTCACCGGCGCCACCACCAATCAGAGCGTTGAGATCAATTTCGGGGCCCAGTACGCCGGTCTGACCTCCACCACCCGGCAGACTCTGGTCAGCGAACTCGGGGCGGTTGACAGCAATCTTGCCGGCGCGGGGTACATCACCAGCGAAACTTACTGGCGTGACGTCTATGACACCAACGGCCTGCAGCTCCAGGGCGACGGCGGCGCCGGCACCAGCGATACCATTACCCTGACCGGCTACACCAACGACGGTTCGGCCGCCACCGTGACCTATCTCGTCAACACCGACGAGAAGGTGCAGGATTTTCTCGACGCGATCAGTTCCGCCTTTGGCGCCACCGCCACCATTGATGCCTACGGCCGGCTCAAGCTGACCGATCTCACCGCCGGTAACAGCGGCCTCAGTATCACCAATGTCACAGTGAACGGTGCAGTTGCCGGCCCGGCCACCGAGGACGACGCCAATCCCTTTGGTGAGAGCGGCGTCAATGGTGACACGGTGCTCAATGTCACCACCTCGAAACGTAAGATTTTCTCCGACGGGCAGGGACTCAGCACCGGTGGCACGGTGCCGGTGGTTACCGCCAACACCCCCTGGACCCAGGTGTTTGACAGCGGCGGCACCGCCATTGCTGACGGCGATACCTTTACCTTCAACGGTTTCGCCAGCGACGGCACCCCGGTGGTGGGCGCTACCTTCACCGTTGACGCGGTGATCACCGCCACCAATACCGGCACGGTCCAGGAGCTGCTGAACTGGCTGGAGGAGACCTTCAACGCCGATGCGGAGATCGATTTTGCCGGCCGCGTCGTTCTCACCGACCGGGTGGCGGATGAGGCGGCCAGCGGCGGCTATACCAGCCAGCTCGCCATCAGCTCAGTGGCGACCTCCGGCGCCTCGGATCCGTGGGGATCGGACGGTGCCAGTCCTTACCAGACCTTGGAGGCGGATACCAGCGGTGAGGACGGCAGCGTCCAGGGCGGCATCGTCAGCGCCGACTTTTCGCCGGAGGCGCTTGCCACCACCCAGTACGCCAACAGCTCCACCACCATCTTCCAGGATCAGAACGGTTATGCCTCCGGTTTTCTTCAGGCGGTCTCGGTGGACACCGAGGGGGTGATCACCGGCCATTACTCCAACGGGCAGGTCATTAAAAAGGCGCAGGTGGCCTTGGCCAATTTCGCCAGCCTGGAAGGATTGTTCAAGAAGGGCGGCAATATCTATACCGAGACCACCGAGTCCGGGGCGCCCGGGTCCG
>JBMONN010000004.1:0-470981 GCA_049323935.1 Thermodesulfobacteriota bacterium | reverse complement strand
AGGCACTTTAGGCACTTTAGGCACTTTAGGCACTTTAGGCACTTTAGGCACTTTAGGCACTTTAGGCACTTTAGGCACTTTAGGCACTTTAGGCACTTTAGGCACTTTAGGCACTTTAGGCACTTTAAATACTTTAAATACTTTAAATACTTTAGGCATTTTCCCGTGGAAAACGAACATCTCGTCATCGATATCGACGGGCAGGAGGCAAGCGATCTCTATCCCCGGCTGGTCAGCCTGGCGGTGGAGGACGACATCGAGCTGGCCGCCATGTTCCGCCTGCGCTTTTCCCTGCTGCTGCATGGCAGGGACGGTTCCTGGGGTATCCTTGACGACGAACGGCTGCGGATCGGCAGGGAGATGGCGATCCGGCTGACCGGATTTGCCGATGGCGACGAAGAGTTGATGCGTGGCCCCATCACCCATGTCATGCCCCACTTTGCCAGTGACCCCAGCGGCTGTGTGCTGGAGGTCTGGGGGATGGACGCCAGCGTCCTGCTCGACCAAGAGGAAAAACTGAAAGACTGGCCGAACAAGAAGGACAGCGACATTGCCAGCGAGATTTTCGCCAACTATGGCCTGACCCCGGATGTGGAGGATACCGGGGTGATCCATGATGAGGCGCTCTCCACCATCATCCAACGGGAAACGGACATGCGCTTTCTCAAACGACTGGCCGGCCGTAACGGCTTTCTCTGTTATGTCGAGGGCCGGACCGGTTGCTTCAAGAGGCCCGCCCTCGATGGACCGCCCCAGCCGCTGCTCTCCGTTCACTTCGGAGGGGAAACCGTGGTCAACCGCCTTGCCCTGACCGTGAACGGCCTGCGCCGGGCCACAGTCGCCATGCAGCAGATCGACCGGATGAGCAAAGAGGTTTTGGCAACGGAGATCAGCGACGGTGAACAGCGTCTGCTCGGCGGCGAGGATGCGGCGACCCTGGCCGGGCCGGCCATGCCGGCAGGCCGCATCGTGATAAACCGCCAGGCCGCAACCGGCACCCCGGAAATGCAGGCCCTCTGCACCGAGCTCTTTCATCAGGGCACCTGGTTTGTCGAGGGGGAAGGCGAGATCCGGGCCAACCAGTACGGCCATGTTCTGAAAACACGACGGACAGTGACCATCCGCGGCATCGGCGAGACCTACAGCGGGGTCTATTATGTCAGCCATGTAACCCATGTCTTTACCGAGGACGGCTATTGCCAGCTTTTCAAGGTGAGACGCAACGCCCTGCTGCCGAACGGGACGGAGAACTTTACCGCCGCCGGCCTGGCGGGTGAACTTCTTTAGAGGAAAACGGCAATGACCCTTGAAACCATCGTCGCCCGGCTGGTGCAGCAGGTGGAGCGGCGCTTTTACGGCAAATACCGGGGGCTGGTGGTGGACAACGATGACCCCGAGCAACTGGGGCGGCTCAAGGTCAGGATTCCCTCCGTCCTCGGCGACCAGGTGGTCACCGGCTGGGCCTTTCCCTGCCTGCCTTATGGGGGGGCGGCCAACCAGGGCACCCTCTTTGTCCCGGAGGTCGATGCCGGGGTGTGGATCGAGTTCGAGGAAGGCAATCTCGAATATCCCCTCTGGGTCGGCAGCTACTGGAGCGCACCGGCGGGCGACAGTGAACTGCCCCGCCCAAACGGCGCGGACGGCAGCGAGGAAAGCGAGATACAGGCACCGCCGACCCGCAAGATCATCAAGACGGTCAAGGGCCACACCCTGCAGTTTGAGGACAAGGACGGCGAGGAGATGGTCACCCTCATCGAGGCGCACAACGGCAACCGCATCACCATGAACAGCGACGGCGTCGTCATCCACGAAGGGCAACGGCAACACGAGATCGTCATGGACGCAGATGGCATTACCATCAGCAACGGCGCCAGGTCGCATACGGTTGTCATGGATGACAACGGCATCAGCGTCACCGACGGCCAGGCCGGGCATGCCATCGGCATGGAGGCAGGCGGGGTGACCGTCACCGAGGGAACGGCCGGCCATACGGTCACCCTGGCCGGCAGCGGCATTACCATTGAAACCGCGAGCGGCGCCACCGTGGAACTGACCCCGGCCGGCATCACCATCGACGCCGGTACCGGCGTGGTACAGATCAAGGGCAGCGCCGTACTGCTCGGGCCGGGGGCGCTGCCGGTCATCCGGGTCGGCGACATGGGAGTCGGCAACCTCGGGGCGCCGGTGCCCATCACCGTCACCACCAACACCCAGGTCCTGGCGTGATATGGGATTAGGACCGAACAAGGAAAAGGCCAAAACGGCATTTGTCGAGGCGATGCGCGCCCGGCTGGAGGCGCAGGAGGCCGGGCTTGGCGCCAATGTTGACGAGCCATCAGTCAATGCCAATCTCGGCGCCCTGGGCGAGGCGGTTTACCGGACCCTCACCGTCCATGCCGAGACGCTCGCCGACAACACCACGGACCACACGTTCTGGCAGTGGGTAGCGGACGTTGACCGCTGGCTGCGCGATCTCGCTCTCTGGCAGCAGGGGATTGATCAGGCCTTCACAAACTGGGCGGCAAGCGGGGCGGCCGATCTGCAACTGAAAAACGATATCAGCGCGCTGCCGGGGCCGGGAACACCGCCTGCCCCACCGGTGCGACTGAAAGGGAAGATCACATGAACGGCATATCAGGTTCTTTTCCCCTCACAGTGGGCAGGGAAGGGACGATCAGGGCGAGCGGCGGCGACGAGGCGCTGCGCGGCAAGATCATCCAGGTGCTGTTCACCGCCCCGGGTGAACGGGTCAACCTGCCTGAATTCGGCTGCGGACTGTTCAACCTGGTGTTCGAGGCCAACAACGACATCCTGGCCGCGGCGATGGAATTCACCATCGGCCAGGCCCTGGCCCGCTGGCTGGGGGACGAGATCATGGTGGAGGGGATGGATGTCAGCGCCAAGGAGGAAACGGTGACGGTGGAGATCGCCTACACGAGAAAACGGGATCTCACCCGCGAAGCAGTGCGGGTGCATTTCAAGTAAAAAAGGAGAGTGCCGATGGACTGGTTGACGTTTGTGTCAGAAATCGTGAAGACCACCACCTGGCCCTTTGCCTTTCTTGTCGCCATCATCGTCTTCAAAGACGAAATCTCAGAATTGCTGGTGTCTTTGGCCAGCCGGTCAATGCGTGCCAGGTGGGGAGACAAGCAGCTTGACATCGACGCCCTTGACATCCGGGAAAAAACCCTCGACGCCAGGAAAAAGGCCCAGGGATTGCCGGTGCCGGACACCGACGAGGTCGTGAAAAGATACTACCGGCAGGCCCGGACAAAACCCAGAACCGCCCTGCTCGATTCCTGGAAGAATTTGACGACATCGGCAAGCCAGGCGATCGGCAGCAAGGGGACCGACCAGGATATCGGCATTACCCTCAAAGAGGCCGGCATTATCAACGATGAGCAATTTCGCCTCTTTACCGGCCTCAAGGAGGTCCGGGACAAGGCGCGTTTCATCCCCGAATACGCCGTCGATCCCGAGACCGCGACCAATTATGCCGAGGCATCGAGCAAACTTGAAAAATACATAAAACAGCGAATGACCACCCCCGGCAAATAACAGAAAGGCGCACCCATGGCAGAGATAAAACAGATCGGCGAACATACCGTTGTTGATTACATGGCCCGGGACTACGACAGTCTGCTGGCCGCCATGCGCGACCTCATCCCCGCCCGGCTGCCGGAATGGAAAAACCATACATCGGAGGCCGACTTCGGCAATGTGCTGCTCGAACTCTTCGCCCACATGGGCGACATCCTCAGCTACTACCAGGACCGGGTCGCCAACGAAAGCTTTCTCGGCACCGCCCGCAGCCGACGCAGTGTCATCGACCATCTGCGCCTCATCGGCTACCGGCTCGCCACCGCAGCCCCGGCGGCCGCCAGCCTGGAATTGATCATCCCGGCCGCCTGCACCGAAACCATCACCATCCGCCGAGGCGACGCCTTTGCCACCAAAAGTATGAAGGAGCGGCCCAGCGTCCGTTTCGAATACGCCCGGGAGGCGCCGCTCACCATCGACTGCGGGGCGCTTACCGTTGATCCGGTAACCGGCAGGAAACATCTGCGCCATGACCCGCTGCTCGGCACCGAGGGGGTGCCGGTGGAGGAAGGACGACTGGTCAGGGACGAGATCATCGGCACCTCGGGCGGCAGCCGCAACCAGCGCTTCACCCTGGCCCACCCCGGCCTGATCCTGCGGGCCGCCGGCACCGGCCAGAAGATCAACCGCGACATCATCATCACCACCCGGTTAGGCGAAACCATCGATGAATGGACCCTGCAGGAGTCGCTCGCCTTCAGCCGGGAAAAGCAGCGGGACTACATTGTCGAGATCGACGAAGAGGATCGGGCCACGGTGATCTTCGGCGACGGCATTTTCGGGGCCATCCCGGCCAACGGCGCCACGGTGCGGGCCACTTACCGGGTCGGGGGCGGCAGCAGAGGCAATGTGGGGGCCGGGATGATCAACACCATTGTCGATGCCCCCCAACTCGCCCTAAACGGCATCACGATCACCCACAGCGAGGCAGCCAGCGGCGGCGCCGATCGGGAAAGCATCGAACACGCGGTTCTGCACGCCCCGGCCGTGTTCCGCTCCCTGAAGCGGGCGGTGACCGCCGACGACTACAAGGCCCTGGCCCTGGATTTCAAGGGGGTGGGCAAGGTGCGGGCCGTGGCGGCCAACTGGAACCGGATCACCCTCTTTGTCGCCCCGGAGGGCGGCGGCCGGGTCAACGACGTACTGGAGGCGGGGCTGCTCGCCTATTTCGAGGACAAGCGGCCGGTGACGACCATCATCGAGATCGAGGACGTCGCCTACGTCGCCATCTTTGTCACCGCGGTGATCGGGGTGAAAAGCTACTATCCCCGCGACGATGTTCGGGAAAAGGTGGAGAATGCGGCCGGCGGCCTGCTGGCTTTCGACCAGGTCGATTTTGGTCAGACCATCTATCTCAGCAAGTTTTACGAGGCCATCGAGGCAGTGGAAGGGGTGGAATACGTCACCATCAGCGAGTTCCGGCGGACCGGGCAAATGGCCGGCCCGGTGGAGCCCTCCGGCAAGATCAGCCTGGGGCCGCACGAGATCCCGGTTATCCCTGCCACCATCAGCGCCTACCAGAAGGGCATCAAGGTCCTGTTTGAGGGTGAATGACGCGCATGCGACTAGTTGATATCACAGCATCCGCCTGTCCCGAGGGCAACGGCATCCGGCTCAGCTGGACCAACCCCGACCCGGTCGCCTTTCCCGGCGTCAGGGTAGTGCGCCGGGCCGACACCTATCCCGTTGCCGTTGACGATGGGGTGGTGGTGGCCGAAGGGACCGGCCTGGCTGCCGTCATCACCGTTGACGGCTTGCCCCGCCACACGGTGATTGACCACGGTCTGGCCGGCGGCCGCGTCTGGTACTACACCCTCTTCCCCTATGCCGTTGATCCGCTTGCCCCGGTGATCGACCGCCATAACCGCTGCGCCGCCATGGCAACCGCCCCGCACGGCTTTGCCGGGCTGATGTACGAGCTGCTGCCCCGCATCTATCACCGCTATGACACGGCCGTCAGCAACGATGCCGCCCTGCCGGACCAGTTGCGCGAAGCCGGTCAGCTCCGCCGTTTTCTGGAGATGCCGGGCCTCACTCTCGATCAGCTTTACAGCCATGCCGCGGCGGCGGCCGATCTGCACAATCCCGTGCGCATGGACGGTCGCCTCCTGCCCCTGCTCGCCGGCTGGATCGGCTGGCAGATCGATTATCGTCTCGAGATCGACGCCCAGCGCAACGAGGTGCGGAGCGCGCCCCACCTTTACAAGACGGTGGGGTTAATCCCCACCGTCGAGGCGACGGTCAAGCGGCTCACCAACTGGGAAAGCCGGATCAAGGAATTCGTCCACAACATCTTTGTCAGCAATAAGCCGGAGAGCCTGGCTCTCTGGGCCGTGGCGGCAGAAAACGGAAAATGGAACGAAGAGGACGCGCCCCTGTCCCTGCATACCGCCTATGAAGGCCGACCGGCCATGGCCGTGGACGGTAATGGCTGCCTCCACCTCTTTTACCACGCCAGGCGCAGCTCCGGCTGGCACATCTGGCACAAATCCTATACCCCGGCAAGCGGCTGGTCGGCCGGGCAAATGCTGACCGAGGGCGCCACCATCAACAAACATCCGGCGGCGGCCCGCCAGCACGACACCGTGCAGCTCTACTGGAACAGCTATGATCCGGCGACCGGCTCCTGGTCCATTCACCGCCGCACCCTGGCGAACGGACACTGGTCGGTCCCGGATCGATTCGGCGACATAGCGACCCAACGCCGGGCGCCGGCGATCACCGCGGACGCAACCAGCGGCCTCTGGCTTTTCTGGCGTGAGCTGCATGGTAAAGCGTGGCGGCTGCGCTACAACCGCCATGACGGCAGCGGCTGGCAGCTCGATCCACCGCCGTTTCTGCCCGATGACGGCGGCCAGCCGCCCCGGGTGGAAGGCGAGGCCTTTCCCCTGACCTTCAACCAGGGCGGCGAAGAACGGCTTGCCCTCTTCTGGGCCCAGCCGGACCCGGGGGCAACGCCCGACCAGCGGCGGCCGACCATGGCCTGGCGAGTCAAGGACTCTCTGGACCCGAACCTTACCAGCGACTGGGGGCCGGTGCACCTGCGCCCGAAAAGCGCGGTCACGGTCAGTGAAAGCGATCCGGCCGTCATGGCAGACCCGGACGGCACGCTGACCGTTTTTTTCAGTTCAGATGAGAACGGCGGCTGGTCCATCCACCGCAGTAGACTTGACCCGCTCACCGCCGTCTGGGATACGGCCGAACAGATCACCCGCTCCCCGTACACGGAACGCTATCCGCTGCCACTGCCCATCAACGGTGCCACCACCCTGCTCTATCGCTGCAACCGCGGCATGACTTACAGCAGTGCGGTGTTCAAGGCGACCAGAACCCTTGATTCGCGCCATGCCGGCAGTGTCACGGTCACAGCGGCGAACATCGCCAAAAACGCCCTGCACAGCGCCTTCAGCGACTTCCAGGCCTACACCTCCGACACCGGGGCCAATGGTGTCATGACCGATCGCAACTGGTACTCGCGCCAGACCATCGGCATCTACCTGACTCCGGACACTGAAGATCCCGGCCTGATCCTCCGCAACCAGCAACTACTGCGCGGCGTGTTGCCCCGCTTTCTGCCGATCCAGGTCCGATACGTCTTTATCATCGAACCGGCGGTATACCGGGAAGCGATCTACACCTATGATTTTCCCCTGGCCGACACCCCCCGCCTCATCGGCGAAACGGTGAGCGACCGCCTCTCCACCGTCAGTGGGGAACTTTACGGCGGCCCGGACGACAGCCATACGGATGCCATCCTCCAATGGCGCTGGCTGCGGGCCTGGGGTGTTCCCTTTGCCGGCGGCGGCAGCGTCGATTTCACCTCTCCGCCGATCAGCACCCGTTTTCGGACCTGGCACACCGCCCTCATCGAAGGAGAAGAATAATGGAACAGCACATCACCGGCCAGTTGCAGGGCATCTACAGGGACATTGTCCATGACGGCGACGGCCGGGTCATCCGGGACAGCGGCTGGACCGCCAATACCATCGTCGAGCGCTGCCGCATCCTGCTCGCCGGCTTCATGCGCAATGCCCCCTCCGACGGCATCCGCCATCTGGCCGTCGGCCAGGGACTGGCCGGGTGGGATGACGGCGGCCCGCCCCCGCCTGATCCGCTGGCTACCGGCCTGGTGACACCCCATGCCCCGCCCGTCCCCTTTGCCGAGCTCGCCGTCGCCTATCTCGACGAAGGCCTGGCCGAGGTGGCTCTGCCCACCAGCAGATTGCAGATCACCGCCATTCTCGCACCCGGTTATCCGGCGCCGCCGCCCGGCCTCACCGCCTATCCGCTGCGGGAGTTCGGCCTGTTCGGGCGGCTCAATGGCACTGATTTCATGATCAACTCGATCCGGCACGCGGTGATCCATAAGGATCCCGCCGCGACCCTGATCCGGATGATCCGGCTGTTTTTTTGATGGAATGATAACCAATCGACTTTTTTCACCACTCTGAGGTTACACCATGGGCAACTACTCACGCGATACCTTTGACCGGCTGAAGCACTATGTCGGTGTCCGCCTGCAGCAGGGGGTGCCGCTCATCGACGCGGACTGGAACGAGCAGGAGGACATCCACCGCTACGAACTGCGGGCCTTTCTCAAGTGGTTTGCCGGCAACGGCGTGCCAAAGGGCAACGACGGCTTTGCCATCATCGCCGCGGCCGGCACCACCAACAACTTTGACATCCGCGGCGGCAACGGCACCGCGGAAGGAGCCGGCCGCTGTTTCGTCGAGGGACTCGACGTCATGATCGCGAGCACCGTGCGTTACAGCGCCCAGCCCCTCTACAACAACCCGACCCTGGCCGGACAGTGGGGCGTGACGCCCATTGCCCCGCTCATCACCCCGATGGCGGCCCGGACCGACACCGTCTACCTCGAGGTCTGGGAGCGGGAGGTGGACAGCAGCGAGGATCCCGATCTGATCAATCCGGCCATCGGCATCGAGTCGTGCGTGCGCCTCAAACGGGAATGGGCGGTGCGGGTGGCCGAGGGCAGCCTGACCGCTCCGGTCCCTGCCGCCGGCCATGTCTTCTATCCGCTCGCCCGCCTGCATCGGCCGGCAGGCAACGCCGCCATCACCGCTGCCATGATCGAAGACCTGCGCACCACTGGCATCAACCTCGCCGATCTCGCCGCCGAAATCGCCGACGCCCGGGGCATGAAAGCCAACATCGGCAACCGGCTCGACGAATCGCTGACCAAGGGCGGCCAACTCCGGGCCAACGTGGTGGGCAATGCCCAGGTTGCGGCGGATGCGGCGATCACCGAATCGAAGATCCTCTTTTCCGCCACCGGCCACGATCATAGCGGCGGCGCCGCCGGTAACCCCATCGGCGCGGCCGGTCTGGAAAACAACGCGGTGACGGCCGACAAACTGGCCACCAACGCGGTGACCAACGCCAAAATCGCCAATACTGCGGTAACGTCGGCAAAACTCGCCGACGAGGCGGTCACCACCGCCAAGCTCGACGACGGCGCCGTCACCCGCGCGAAAATCCACTTTACCGTGGTCGCCAGCGGGTCGGTGGCCGATCTGGCCCCGGAAGGGGTGACGGTCCAGCTCGTCCAGGCCAATGTCGGCTGGGCCGTCGGTCTCAAACGGATGTACATGCCGGTGGTGGCCATCACCGGTGTCAGCGGCTCCGGCATCGCCAATATCACCCATGAGCTGCTCTACCGCTCCGCCGCCGGCCGTGACAATTACGACGTCTACATCCGGATCAGAAATGAGACCGGCGGCAACGAGCAGGTTGACCTTATCTGGTATGTATACACCTTCACCGAGGAGTGAGCCATGAGCCACAGACAGATGATCTGGAAAGAATTCAAACGGGCCGGCCTGCTCGATTCGTCGGACGAAAAAATCCAAGGATTTCTCCGCTATCTGAAAGGCTGCCGCCAGGGCTGCTGGGAGGATATTATTCCGGAATTTAAGGAGAAATACTACGACTGTTTCGATGCCGTGGTGCCGGTGCTGGCCGCCATGAACGATCCGCTCATCCAGATGGTGCTGGCCAAACATGCCGATGCCGGCAGGCCCAAGGAAAAGGCGCTGTTGGAGAAAATGGCCCGGGAGACGGATGCGGAAAAGAATCAGGTGGTGGTCAAACGCATCGCCGGTCTGAAAATCGCAAGCGTCGATAATGAGCTGAAGAAACGGAGCCTGCCGGAGAATCTGCGCAAATATGTGGGAGGAGAATGATCCGTTCGACCGGCCCTGGCCCGGGGCGCCGCCTCTGACCGCACCGCGCGGCCAGGGGGAAAAGGCGGACCGCCGCACCAACGAAGGTTAGGGAAGGAGGGGGGTTGCCGGCAGAAGCGAGTGCCATTGCCCCCGGATCTCCCGAAGGCGGAAAGCGCCGGCGCTCCGGACCAGGACCGGTCGAAGGATAGATTTGAAAATGTCTAAAGTGTCTAAAGTGTCTAAAGTGCCTTAAGTGTCTAAAGTGCCTTAAGTGCCTTAAGTGCCTAAAGTTAAAGGTGTTATCTGTTCAGATCAGTACCGCCACTTCAAGTACTTTAGGCACTTGAAGTACTTGAAGTACTAAAATGCCTTAAGTGCCTAAAGTTAAAGGTGTTATCTGATCAGATCAGTACCGCCACTTCAAGTACTTTAGGCGCTTGAAGTACTTGAAGTACTAAAATGCCTTAAGTGCCTAAAGTTAAATGTGTTATCTGTTCAGATCAGTACCGCCACTTGAAGTACTTATAAAAAACAACCGTTTTCCGGGTGGGGCGCCGCCTCTGGCCGCACCGCGCAGCCAGGGGGAAAAGGCGGACCGCCGCACCAGCGAAGGTTAGGGAAGGATGGGGGTTACCGGCAGAAGCGAGTGCCATTGCCCCCGGATCTCCCGAAGGTGGAAAGCGCCGGCGCTCCAGCCGGAGGACGGTTGTTGAAAGGGGAAAAAAACACAATGGCCGGGGCGGCTGCTGTTTGCAGTTGCTGCAGAGTGAAAACGAAACCTCTCACACGCTGATGCCGATCACCATCCAGGGATACTATCACGACCGCTTACTGGCAAGCAACCGCCTCCCCATCGATCGAGGCTGGCGGCCCAATCGCATCATGAACGGCTGCGGCGTGCTGCTTGCGTCCCTGATCCGGGGCGGCGGCAATCTGACCGGCATCATCTTTGTCGCGGTGGGGGAAGGAATGAAAAGCTGGGACGGTGAGGCAACCACTCCCAATCCCACCGCCACCCGACTGGCCAGCGAACTCATGCG
The DNA here is from genome assembly GCA_049323935.1 of Thermodesulfobacteriota bacterium. Classification (GTDB taxonomy): domain Bacteria; phylum Desulfobacterota; class Desulfobulbia; order Desulfobulbales; family SURF-16; genus DB1. The sequence continues at coordinate 460,156 of JBMONN010000004.1, read as the reverse complement.
GCGGCCCCTGCCGACCGACTCTATCGTTTTTCTTGACGAGGCGGACCGGCCAGCCAGCAACCCGACCGCCAGGCTCGCCATCGAAATCCGCCTTGCCCGGGAGGACTTTGCCGGCACCACCCCCCAAGCCCTGCGGGAATTCGGCCTGTTCGGCGGCAACGCCACCGCTGCCGCCAACAGCGGCATCCTCCTCAACCACGTCATCCATCCCCGCATCGATCTTACCGCCGGACTCACCCTCCACCGCACCCTGCGCCTTGATTTCCGCCAGGGCCCGGCGCCGCTGTTGCCGGCCGCTGGCACCTTCGGCGCCCATCTGCCGGTCCGCGCCATCGACGGGGTCGGCGAGGTCTATGGCGCCGCCCTGAACCGGATCGGCATCATGACCATTGCCGACCTTGCCGCCGCGCCTTCTCCTGCTCCTGCCGACATCCCGCAGGTCAGGATGATGGAATTTCGCGCCAAGGCCGGATTCGTTCTGACCATTGCCGCCGACCTGACGCCGTTGGCCGCCATGGCTGATCAATCGCTGAGCGCCATCCTCAGGCTCGACCCGTTCAGCGAGGAGACGCTGCGCCAGCTTGGCGACACGACGCCGGACCGCCTGCTTCGCCTGCAGGAGAAACTCGCCATCCTGCAGGTGGCCCTCGATGAAAGGGCACTGCACAAACTGACCGGAGGGGAGCTGCTCATCCGCTGCTGAGCCTTCTCCCACAACCCACGGGGGACAAATCCATGCCTGCCTTCCATGCCCTGACCGATCTGCCGGCACCGCGCCTCTTTCTCTGGCGGGCAAGCTTGCCGCTGCAGCTCCGATTATCCGCCCTGGAGCGTGATGAACAGGGTTTTTCCGTATTTCGGGGCGAACTGGATCACCAGATCCATGAAAATGTCCACTTTAAGCTCTTCGCAGGGGACGAATGGGAAAAAGACGACCACAATCGCCTCCTGCCCCGCCAAGACCAGTACCGCTTCCCGGCCGATGTCTGGCTGGTGCAGGGCACGAACCGCGTTTTGACTCGGGATCCCTTTACCGCGGGCCATGACGAGGTGGTGGTCCATCTGGTCACCGCCCGGAAATATCGCAACGGTTCATTGTTTCTGTGGACGCCGGGCAGCCCCGGCACTTCTCATCCGGCGGTGGGGGAAGACGAGGACGGGCCGATCTTTCGCCTCTCCCTGGCCGGGCGGCATCGGCACCTCTTCGCCTTTACATTTGTCGACAAAAACGGCGCCTTTGAACCGGATTACGCCAACAAGCTCTGGAATGCCCACGACGGGACGGAGGTCTGGGTCCACAGCCAGACCGCCCATCTTGCCTCCAGCCGACCAGTCCGCCGGCGCCTCACCGTTTCCCTTGTCAGCCCGGACACAACCGCGTCATGGCCGGAGATGCACCTCTGGCAGGCTGATTCGGACTTTGCCGTGGATATTGCAGCTGAGGCGCAAGGGGAAGGCGTTTTCCGGTACCGCTGCGAGCTGTACACGGGGAGACCTTACGGTTTCACCTTCTTTCGGCCCTCTTCTGCCGGCGGGGCCCGGGAATGGGAGAACAGCGAGGCGCAGCGGACGATTATCCTCGATGATGCGAAAGAGGTCTGGACCCTTGAAGGTGATCATCAGCTCTTTGAGCGAGCGCCGGTTGCGGACCGGGTGGTCGTCGTCACGGTTGCCGATCGCCCGCCCGCCTGTCAGCTTGGCGAATCGCTGCTCCTCGATGTCTGGGTGAACCATGCCCGTGCCCCCCTCGCCCCGGGCCTGCGGCCCGGCACCGATGGGACCTGGACCTTCTCCACCTACCCCGGGGTGGTGACCTCCTTTCGCTTCCGTTCCGGGGAGACAGTCGAAACCATCCCCCGCCATACGGTGAAGGTGCCGCCGGCAGCCGCGGCCACAACGCGACTCTTCGTGGTCCTCGACCGCGCTGATCCCCTCCGGGAACCACCGGCAGCCGACCTCTTCCAGGATCCACCCTTCCCCATCGAACGACCGGGGGGCTGGGAACGCGACGGCGAGATCCGTTTCGCACTGCACGCTCCCCAGGCAACCACCGCAGAGGTCATCGGCGAATGGACCGCCTGGCTTTCCCGCCCAATGCCGATGCATTCCAGCCGCGACGGCGCCTACTGGTGGGCGCGCATCCCGGTGGCTGAGCTGCTGCAGTCGCTTGGCCGTCCCGACTACCACGGCGTCTTTTACAAATTTCTCCTCAATGGCGTGCTCCAGCGGCAGGATCCGGCCGCCGACTGGGTCGAGAACTCGGCGCCGGAGAGCGCGTCGCGGCTCACCAATCATCAGCGTTACCAGTGGCGCAGCGAAGGCTGGCAAACGCCTGGTCACGAATACCTGATCATCTACCAGCTTCATCCCAAGCGTTTTTCACAACGGTTCGCCGGCCAAAAGATGTCTCCCCTGGGCCGGATCGCCGCAGAGATCGCCGACCAGAGCGGTTACCTCCGGCAGGTGGGGGTCACGGCGGTTCAGCTCATGCCGGTCAATGAGTTTGCCGGTGATGATTCCTGGGGCTACGGCCCCGCCTTTTACTATGCGGTGGAGGCTGCCTACGGTGGCCCGGAGGAGCTGAAAAACCTGGTCGATACGTGCCATGCCCACGGTCTGGCCGTTCTGCTCGATGTGGTGTTCAACCATGCCGGCACCGCGGACAACGTCCTCTGGTCGGTGGCCCGGGAGAGTTTTTTTGACGGAGATACGAGCTGGGGGGCGATGATCAACTTCGATCATCCCCAGGCGATCCACTTCTTTGAGCAGAATCTCCTTTACCTGCGCCGCGCCTTCCGGGTAGACGGCTTTCGCCTTGACCACACCCACACCATCGTCCACTCGCACCAACAAGGGGGGCATGTCACCAGGGCAGGCTCAGGCGGCGGCTGGGACTTTCTCCACAAGCTGCGGGCCGCCCTGCACGGGCTCGACCCGCACTGCCTGCTGGTTGCCGAGCATCTGCCCAACGAATGGCCATTGACACGGTACGGCGGTCCCATGGACAGCCAGTGGTGCGACGACTTCCATGACAGGCTGGTGGATGCCTGCAGGGGTAGGCAGGTGATGACGCCGCTGGCCGAGGCGATCAAGGTCACCCACACCAGGTGCGATCAGTGGTATGAGGCCACCAACTATCCCGAGAGTCATGACGAGGTGGGCAACGTCAATGACCGGATCGCCAATGTCGGCGGCTACGGGCAAGGACTGCGCCGCAACAAGGTCGCCGCCGCGGCAACCCTGCTGGCGCGCGGCATCCCCCTCTGGTTCATGGGAGCGGAGTCAGGCGAGTCCGCCCAGTTCACCTTTGCCGGGGCGACGGCACTTGATCTCGACAGCTATCTGGCGGATGATTTCCGGATCAGGGTGCGGTCATGGTGGAACGTGCTGTGCGATTTACGACGCGGCAATGCCAAGATCCAGGGGCCGGCCCCCCTGGCAGTGCACTGGGCGGAGGGCGACATCCTTGCCTTCTCACGGGGACAGGGACAGGAATTTTTCGTTGTCCTCAATTTCGGCCCTTGGGCCTGCTGGCGACCGCTTGCCGAACTGAATCTCCCGTCCGGCCTTTACAAGGAACTGTGGAACTCCACCTGGCCAGCTTTTGCTGTCGAAGGAGAAGGCGAACACAGCAACGGCGGTCGCGACGCCCGTCTCCACCGGGCAAGCTGGCTGCAGATCCCTGATTATGGGGTTGTCATCCTGGAGAAGGTGTGAGGCCACCGCAGCGGCCGGGCCAGTCTCGCTCTGGCGGACGGCAGTCGGTCTGAACAGCAGCAGGCAACGATCCGGCCGCAGAAAAATCCTGGAGCTTGCCGCCGGAACCGGGTACTCTGTCCGTCAGCTTCCCCTCCGCCGCAGGTTGGCGGAGAGCTGATCCCGGACAATCCCCTGGAGGGCACAACATGAAAAGATGGATCCTTCTCTCCCTGCTTCTGCTGTCGTCCCTGCTTGTTTCCTGCGCCGGAACCAATCGGCCCGCCGCCCCCGGGGTCACCACCCCAGACAGCCGCTTTTCCTTCACTATCCTTCAGATGAACGACATCTACGAGCTGACTCCGGTGAGCGGCGGTCGCGAAGGGGGGCTGGCCCGGGTCGCCGCCATCAGAAAAGAGCTGCTGGCCGAAAATCCGAACACCATCACCATGCTGGCCGGCGATCTCTTCAGTCCCTCGGCCCTGGGTACTGCCAAAGTGAATGGTGAAAAGCTGGCCGGCCGCCAGATCGTCGATGTCATGAACACCCTGGGGCTTGACCATATCACCTTCGGCAACCACGAATTCGACCTCGACGAGAAAAATTTCCTCGCCCGGCTGGCGGAATCGCGCTTTGCCTGGGTAGCCGCCAATGTCTTTGATCGCGACATGAAGCCTTTTCCGGGGGTGGCGGCCAACCGGGTGATCACCCTCCATGACAAGGCGGGCCGCGTGCTGCGGCTCGGCCTCTTCGGCCTGACCATCGCCGCCAACCAGAAGGAGTACGTCCGCTACACCGAACCCCTGACCGCGGCCAGGGAGCAGGTGGCGGCCCTGCGCGACAAGGTCGATGTCCTCGTTGCCCTCACCCATCTGCCGCTGGCCGACGACATCGCCCTGGCCGCGGCCGAGCCGGACATCGATCTCATCATCGGCGGCCATGAACACGAGAATATCGAACTGCGGCGCGGCAGCGACTTTGTCCCGGTCTGCAAGGCCGACGCCAATGCCCGCACCCTCTACGTGCACCGCATCTCTTGTGATCCGGCCAGCAAGGAGGTTGCGGTGGATTCACAGCTGCTGCGGGTAACCGATGCCCTGCCGGAGGATCCGGAGACGGCGACGGCGGTCGCCCGCTGGCAGGAGATCGGCTTTGCCGCCTTCCGGGCCGAAGGTCTTGACCCGGAAGAGGTCGTCGCCAGTCTGCCCTTTGCCTTGGACGGGCTGGAGGCAAGCGTGCGCAACCGTTCGACCCGGCTCACCGCAATCATCGCCGCCGCCTATCTGGAAGCGGTGCCCGACGCCGAACTCGCCTTTTACAACAGCGGTTCAGTGCGGGTGGATGATGTCCTGCCGCCGGGGCCGATCACCCAGTACGACATTATCCGCATCCTGCCCTTTGCCGGCCAGGTCTGCCGAGCGGAAATGGACGGCGAGCTGCTGACCCGCATGCTCGACCAGGGTGAGGCCAACCGCGGCAACGGCGGCTATCTGCAGAGCGCCGGAGTCAGCCGGGATGAGCGGGGCTGGCTCGTCAACGAGACGCCGCTGGAGCCCACGCGCACATACAAAGTCGCTACCAGTGATTTTCTGCTCTCCGGCCGCGAACAGAACATGGGCTTTTTTTCCACGGCAACGCCCGGATTACAGGCGGCGTGCCTGGAAAAGAGCGACATCCGGCTGGTGCTGAAGGAGTACCTGGAACGCCACTATCCCCGGCCCTGACGCTCTCTGCGACGGGCAGCGCTTAGCAGGTGGCGCTCTCATCTGCTGCCACGGCGCCCCGTAAGAGGTCGGCGCGCAGTGCATCAAACGCATGGTCCGTCATCTGCCCGGCCTCGTCACGCAGATGACGGGCAATCTCAACGACGAGATCGATCGTGGCCTGTTCCACCCCATACTGCCGGAGCCGTTCAAGCTGGCAGCGTCCCTTGTTCGGATGATTGGCGGCAACAAAGGCCGCCAGGGAGACCAGGGCCTGGGTGACGGGATCGAGAACACAAGCGGACATATCAGCCTCCTTCATGGCGCCGCAAAAAACTTTTTTTCCAAAAAAAATAAAAAATGCTGACTTCGGGAAAACAGAAAATCTACCACGGAGACCAGAGAACACCAAGAGGCAACTATTTGTAATTTTTGGAATTTTCTCTGTGCGCTTTGTGCAAAAAAAACCTTTTACGATTCCGACGAAAATGGAACTTTTTCCTTGGCGAGATATTCTTGAAAAGTAAACTGCTCAAAGTTTTAAGGCAAACGAGAAATGATGGTCTCCTAAAAACTGAAAATTAACCACAGAGACCGCAGAGAATACAGAGGTAAATAATTGCAATTAAAGATATTTTCTCTGTTTTCCCAGTGCGCTCTGTGGTGAAAAAACTCTTTACGGGTTTGTCAGAAATAAATCATCAAAAAATTTTGCTGAGTGAGGTCGTATGGAATTCTCCCGGACATACCTGTCTGTCAAAATGCGCAACAACTAACATGAAGACACAGCGCAGGCCCTTCACTAACCTGATGCTGGTCATATCAATGATCAGCTATCTTTTCCTCCTGCCCGGTGTGAGTGATGCAATGTGCATGTTTTTGGGCAGCGAGGCCCATCACGATGCATCCCATGCCGACGACGCCGTGCTGCCCCTTGCCGATGATGCTTTTGCCGACATCGACCATTGTGAGAAAAACTGCTGCACCATCGATCATACCCCATTTGCTTTTCCGACGATCACCCCGCCCGGTGCCCCGCCAACACGCATGGTCAAGCCTGCCCTTGCCCCTGAGCCGCTATCAGCCGGGGCCACATCATTTCCCGCCCAGCCACCGGTCAAAACGTTCTCGCCGCTTAAAACCAGTCAGCCCAACTCCGCCATTATCTCGCTTCGCACAATCGTGCTGATCATTTGATCCCTCTTCAGTCTTCGAGAAGAAGGCTTCTGTCCTATTCGCTAACCCGTTTCGTTTGACATTTCATCGCTTTCCTGTCCGGCCGCAGGCTCCGTGCCGTAACAAGGCTGTTTTGCGCTCATTTCTTCCTTGAGCAGGCAGGAAAGAACATTGCTGTCAATCGTTGCCTTCACTGAAAAAAACTGAAGAGGATCAGTATGATGAACAGGTATATGTCCGCAATTTATGCATTTCTTTTCCTGATTGGCGGGGCCGGTTTTGCCAGCGGCTGCAACACGACGGGCAAAACACTCTCGCCTGCACACGATGTCAGTTTACACATTCTGGAGTCCAGTGCCACTTCCTTTGTCAGTTCCGCCGATCTCAAGGAACAGGACAACAACACATTCGTCGTTTCCGGCTTGGTGGGAAAAAAGACCGCTACGGGCAGGATTCGAGGCCATGTGGATATCCGGGTCATGGATCCGGCCGGCAACATGATTGCCGGGAAAAATGTCCCGCTGCTCCCCGCCAACCCTCATCCCAATGTGCGGTCACGACACTTCTCCACCTTGCTTGATACGGTTCCCCCACCTGGTTCCGTTGTCATGGTGTCGGTTCACCACGACTAATATCAGCCATGGAAAAGAGGTTTTGTTTATGAGCAAAAAAATACGCAATACCGGATGCACCTGCTCGGGCAGCATCGTCTTCATCATCCTGCTGTTTGCTGCCGTTTCCCTGGCCCGCGCCCAATCGCCGGCCATGATCGTATCTGAACAGGAGGCCGTCAGAATGGCCCTGGGGCGTCAGGATGTCGTTTCTCTGCTGCAGGCCACCAGGGAAGGCGCGCAAAGCGATGTGATTGTCGCGGCAACCTGGGAAAATCCGGAGTTTTCCTATGGTCACGAGAGAAGCGACAGTGGTCCCGAAAGGATGACGGAAAACAGCTACTCTCTCTCCCAGACCTTTGACGTTTCGGGTCGGAGAGGTCTGAAAAGAAAAGCCGCGCTGGAACGACTGCAATCGACCGATCTGGAGATTTGCCAGTGGCGGCTTGAACGGGCAGCCCAAGTGCGCCGTGTTTTCTATACACTTCTTTATCATCAGCAGCTCCATGATCTTTTCGAAAACTGGCGATCAGGGATGGCGAGGACGGAAAGCGTCATGCGCCGACTCATGGAAGCAGGTGACATTTCCAGTTATGATCTCGAGCGACTGGCAAGAGAGAAGGCCCTTGTGGAAGCCAGGGAGCGGCAGGAACATGCCGAGCATGAACGTCTCATCCAGTCCCTCGTGGCCCTGCTCGGCCATCCCCCGACGCCGGGTGGCGATGTTGCCGCTGCCGGTTCGCTTCTTCCGGAAACACCCCTTCCACCCCTTGCCCAGATGCTCAAACTGGCAGAAGCGCAACCGGGGCTGCAAGCGATGCACAGCCACATCCAGGCCGCTGCGCTCGGCAAACGTCTTTCCGAGCGTTGGCTCGTGTCGGATATCTCCCTGCAGGCCGGCTTTAAAGAGGGACAAGGAGCTGATGAAGATACCGTTTTCTTCGGCCTCTCTGTGCCGCTGCCCGTCTTTAACCGTAACGGCGCAGAGAGACTTCGGGCCGAGACGGAGCTGACTCGTTTGCAAAACGCTCTTCATATGGCCCGAACAGAGAGGGCCGCCCAGGTTACCGGCTTGTGGCGCCAGGCCCATGACCTGGCAGAGGCGGCACAGCCGCTCGTGGCCGACGACGCCTGTCTGGCCCTGGTCAACAAGGCGGACATCGCCTACCGCGCCGGAGAGATAGGGGTTCTGGAACTCCTTGACGCTTATCGCAACTCTTTTGAAAACAGGTCGCAGATTCTGTCACTGATGAAGGAGGCGCGCCTAGCACGAATTGAACTTGACTTGTTTGCCGGAGAATCAACCGATGAAATATAAAAATATACTGATCCTGACCGTATTGGCGGCCCTGATGATCATGGGATGCGACATGCCGTCCGGCCCGGATCATGATGCCGCCGTGAAGAAAGAAGACAACGTCAGCGCCGCCGGCACAGTCCGCCATGAAGACGTTTTTGGCGACTTGGATCTCGGGGACGAGGAACATCCTCAAGACGAAATCATCTTCAGCCTCGACCAGCAAAAACTCGTGGAGTTTGCAACAGCCGCGGCGGAACTGCGCACAATGCATTCATCCCTCCGGGCGACAGGCGTTCTCCAGGCCGCCCCCGGTGGCCAGGCCATGGTCACCGCCCCCGTTTCCGGGCACCTTGTCGCCCATGAAACATCATTCCCCGGCTTTGGCGACAACGTCGATCGTGGGGAGGTCCTGGTAAAGATAATCCCACGCCTGGAGGGGGAGGTTGACCCAACCACCCTTGATCTTGAACTCCGTCGATCCCGCTCGAACCATCAGCTCGCCGGCAAGGAACTGGCGCGCATCGAAGAGCTTTTCAGGCATGGGATTGTGCCGGAACGCCGTCTTCAGGAGGTGCGCAAGGAGGAGCAGGTTGCCAGGGCTGAACTCGATTCGGCCCTGGAGCGCCGCAACCAGTTCGGCAGCAGACCGGAAAAGAAAAACGGGGCGCAACACCTCAGCATCACCAGCCCCATTAGCGGCAGCCTGGATGGGGTCTATGTCACCCCCGGCGCCTATGTCCAGGAGGGCGACGCCCTTTTCAACATCGCCAACTCCGACATACTCCGTCTGGAAATCCGTATTCCCGAAGCCGACATCGCCTCGCTTGTCAATCCCCATGGCGCCTGGTTCATGGTGGACGGTTTCGCTACCCCTTTCCGGATCGACCTGGACAAGGGGGACCGGCTGGTGGCCCTGGGCACGACCATCGATCCACAGAGCCGCACCGTGCCGCTGGTTTTTGAGTTTCCAAACACCGACAACACGCTGCGCATCGGCATGTTCGTCCGGGCCCACGTCATTATCGGCGCCCCGGTAAAAACGGTTGCCATCCCCGCCGGAGCGGTCCAGGAACATGGCGGTGTTGCTGTTGTCTATGTGCAGATTCATGCCGACGCTTTTGAACGCCGGGCTGTCCAACTCGGTTTCCGCGAAGGAGAATTTATTCAGGTAAAGGATGGCTTACAACCTGGAGAAAAGGTTGTCACCAGAGGCGCCTACCAGATCCAGCTCGCCGCATCAGGCCCCCAGGAAGCCGGTCACGGCCATGCCCATTAAGGAGGGGGTGCCATGATTGAAAAAACCATAGGCTGGTCGCTGAAAAACCGTTTGTTCGTCGTCCTTGGCGGGCTGCTGCTTCTTGCCTGGGGCACCTATGAGGCAAGCAGGATGCCGGTGGATGTCTTTCCCGACCTTACCGCGCCCACGGTCGCCGTCATGACCGAGGCGTACGGCATGGCTCCGGAAGAGGTGGAAACCCTGATAACGTTCCCCATTGAGAGCGCTGTCAACGGCGCGGCAAACGTCCGACGGGTGCGCTCGTCGACGGGTATCGGCTATTCCGCTGTCTGGGTCGAATTTGACTGGGGTACCGATATTTACAAAGCCAGGCAGATTGTTTCCGAAAAATTGCAGATGGTGAGCGGCAGTCTTCCGGCCGCCGCCGCGACCCCCATCATGCAGCCCATCACCTCGGTCATGGGTGAAGTCATGTTTATCTCCCTGACCTCGGCAAGCCATTCCACCATGGAACTCAAGACCGTGGCCGACTGGACGCTGCGCAAACGCCTTCTCGGCGTCGAGGGTGTCGCCCAGGTCATTCCCATCGGCGGAGAAACCAAGGAATATCAAATTATTGTCCGACCAAGCAGACTGGCCTCCTATGGTATAACCCTCGATCAGGTTGTCACGGCATTGCAGGCCACCAATGAAAACTCATCCGCCGGCTTTTATGTGGAAGGCGGCAATGAGTATCTCATCCAGGGCCTTGGCCGGGTGCACCACCCCGCAGACATCGGCGATACCGTGCTGGCGGTAAAAAACGGCACCCCCATCCTGGTCAGCCATGTGGCCGAAGTGCGGATAGGCGAGGCGCCCAAAAGGGGAACCGGATCGCACAATGGGAAACCGGCGGTCATTATCGGCATCCAGAAGCAGCCCGACGCCAACACCCTGGAGTTGACCGGCCGACTCGACAACCTGCTGGATGACATCCAGGCCGGATTGCCAGCGGGCATGGTGATCGACCGCCATCTTTTCCGGCAGGCCGACTTCATCGCCGTTGCCATTGACAACGTCATGGCGGCATTACGGGACGGCTCCATACTGGTGATCGTGGTGGTCTTCCTGTTCCTCGCCAGCCTGCGCGCCACCTTCATCACCCTGCTTGCCATTCCTCTGTCGCTGATGGTGACCATCTTCGCCATGAAACTCATGGGGGTCACCATCAATACCATGACCCTGGGCGGCATGGCCATCGCCATCGGCGCCCTGGTGGACGACGCCATCATCGTGGTGGAGAACATTGTCCGCCGCCTGCGCGGGAACAGCCTGCTGCCCGCGGAGAGAAAGCGCCCGGTTCTGACCGTTGTCTATCAGGCCACCCGGGAAATTCAGGGCTCCATCGTTTTCGCCACCATGATCATCATGCTGGTTTTCGTTCCCCTGTTTTTTCTCTCCGGCGTGGAAGGCCGTCTGCTGGAGCCTTTGGGCATGGCCTACGTTGTCTCCCTGGCGGCATCCCTGTTGGTGGCGGTCACCGTCACCCCGGCTATCAGCTTTCTGTTGCTGCCCAACGCAAAAATCATCAGCAGCCCTCAGGAAACAAAGGTAGTCAGGATCTGCAAAAACATTTACGCTCCCATCCTTGACTGGTCTCTGCGCTACTGGAAGATGATCACCGCCGCCTCGGCGGCAACCCTTGTCGCCGCCATCGTCGGCCTGTCCATGATTGGGAAATCGTTTCTGCCCGATTTCAATGAAGGCAGTCTCACCGTGATGGTGGCAACCGTTCCGGGCACTTCCCTTGAGGAGTCGGATACGATTGCCCTGATGGTGGAAAAAATACTTCTTGAACAACCGGAAGTCATTGCCACGGCCAGAAGAACCGGCAGGGCGGAACTTGATGAACATTCCCTTGCCGTTTTCGCCTCGGAGATCGAAGTCAATCTCAGGATGCAGAAACGCGGCAAGGAAGAATTTCTCTCGGCAGTAAGGGAAAGGATGAAGCTGGTGCCCGGCACCAATGTCATTATCGGCCAGCCCATCTCCCACCGCATCGATCACATGCTGTCGGGAACGCGGGCCAATATCGCCATCAAGATATTCGGCCATGATCTTTTTGAGCTTCGCCGGCTGGCGGGACAGGTCGAATCCGAAATTCGCGAAATCGAAGGGGTGGTGGATCTGGCCGTTGAACAGCAGAGCGAGATTCCATTCATCTCCATTGTTTTTAACCGCAACGCCCTGGCACGACACGGGTTGCGCATCCAGGAACTTTCTCATCTGATCGAAACCGCTTTCTACGGTCAGACTGTCTCAACCGTGCTTGAAGGGCAGTCGAGCTTCGACATGACCGTGCGCTACGATCCCGAGGTACTCGAAAGTCTCGATACCATCCGCGCCACCCTCATTACCACACCCGCGGGCGCCCTGGTACCCCTCCATGCCCTCGCCGACATCCGGAAAAGCAGGGGGCCCAACACCATCAGCCGAGAAAACGTCCAGCGCAAGATAGTGGTCATGGCCAATGTCGGCGAAGGGCGCGATCTGGGTGGAGTGGTGGATGACATTCGCAACATGATCACCAACAACATTGCCCTGCCCACCGGCTATCACATCGAGTACAGCGGTCAGTTCGAAAGCGCAGCCGATGCCTCCAGAACCCTGATGATCCTCGGGACCGTTGTGGTGGTTGGCATCTTTCTTCTCCTTTACGTTGCCTTCAGTTCAGTCAGGGACGCCCTGCTCGTCATGCTCAATCTGCCGCTTGGCCTTGTCGGTGGGGTGATCGGGGTGTATGTATCCGGCGCCATCCTGTCCGTGGCATCAATGATAGGATTTATCACCCTCTTCGGCATAGCGACACGCAATGGGGTGATCATGATTTCCCACATCCGCCAGCTCATGGAGCATGAAGGGGTCCGTGATCCCCTGGAGGCCGTCCGCCGCGGCGCCCTGGAAAGATTGGCGCCTATTCTGATGACCGCCCTTACCGCCGGGCTGGCCCTGGTCCCCCTTGCCCTGGCCGGAGGACAGCCAGGCAGCGAAATCCAGACCCCCATGGCCATTGTCATCCTTTTTGGGCTGACAACCTCGACGGCCTTGAACATGATCGTTGTTCCGGCGCTTTACCTGCGCCTGGGCTCGATCAAAAACATCTCGCCGGCAACGAAACCCGATGATCTCGCAAATACCCGCAAACCATGGCAGGCGGGAAAGTGAAAACAACGAGTTCCAAAACACGGCCCGTCGGAATCGTGGCTTTTACGATTCCGACAAATCATACTGCAACGCTGAGCAGGAAGAACTCTGCGCCGTGCGCTAACCAACCAGCAATTTGAGAAAAAAGGAGGAAATCATGCGAAGAATCACCGTTTTTTTGATCATGATACTGGCCCTGGTCTGCGGCCAGGTATACGGCGGCGATGGTCATGACCATGCCAATGAGCTGAGTCAGGAACAGATACAGGAAAAAGCGTCTTCGTATGTTGCAACGATTGTCGAAAAAGGAAAACTTGCCGCGTCCTGGAACGGGATACCGCCGGGGAAAGCGATCGAAACAGCGGAGCACGAATGGCTTGTCAGCTTTCACAACCCGCACGAGAAAGACCTCGACAAACAGACACTCTACCTTTTTCTCAGCCTGTCCGGAGAATACAGAGCCGCAAATTTTACCGGAAAGTAACCGCGACGGAATCGTAAAAACTGAAAATTACCCACAGAGACCGCAGAGCACACAGAGATAACTCATTACAACTAAAGATGTTTTCTCTGCGCCCTCTGTGCGCTCTGTGGTAAAAAAAGACCTTTTACGATCTTATCAACCATTGGCGGACCGGCAAACAGTCTTTCCCGCCACCGGGCACGCCGAGAAAACATGACTGGGAACAATTTGTTAGCACCATATACTCCATGATCTCCCTGGTTCTTTCTCAGCCCTCCCCTTTGCCGGCGGCAGGGGAGGGTCCCAGTGGTCGGACAGGATCATTGACCCTGATCGTCCCGCCCCGGACCACGGTGCTGAAAAGGCCCTCCCGGGGCATGATGCAGTCCCCGGTGAGTTTCTTGATGGCGCAGCCGCTGTTGTGACACTCTTTGCCGATCTGGCTGATTTCAAGAATCACCTCCGCGCCGATCTGGAGGCGATCGCCGATCTGCAGGGCGGCAAGGTCGATGTCGCGGGTGATGATGTTTTCCGCAAAGGCGCCCTTTTTCAGGGTCGGCAACCGCTCTTTCACCCCATCGATGCGCTCGCCCGCCAGCAGGGAGACCTGCCGGTGCCAGTTGCCGGCATGGGCATCGCCTTCGATGCCCCACCCCTCCCTAACAACCACCATTTCCTGCTCCCGTTTAACAACCCCTTTTTTTGCACTGAGACAGACCGCTTCGACATACGCCATATACCCCTCCCATATTTAGCATCAAGATCTTCACTGCCTGCGCCCTTTGTTTGCTCTTTCCCGGCGGCATCGTGCCATCGGCACCACCTTGTCACTTTGTAGCATGACATCAAGAGGCATTGCAACGGCCGCGTCATCATCGGCCCGGCAAACGATCGCCGGGTGAAGCAACCTCGCCGTCGCTCCGCGACGACACCCTTCTCCTTGATCCCTCGGCCTTTTTTCTTGCAGCGTGCAACCTTTTTCCGGGGTATATTGTCTTTACAATCAGCAACTCAGAAAGGCAAAGGAACTGGCCGTTGCACGCGCCCCTTCCTTTGCCGAACCGGCCAGCTGCCTGCCGGAATGGCCGATCCAAGCCCAACCGCCACCAAGCTCAGACAAGGAGCAATCGCATGAAATCGTTTCAGGCAGTGCTGCTTAGTGCCGTGCTGTTTTTGGCTCACCTCCACACCATCCCTGCCCTGGCCGCCACCGGCTATATCCGGGTCAGCTACCTTGAAGGCGACGCCCAGATCATGACGCCCGAGACCGGCGAGTGGAGTCTGCTGTCGATCAACACCCCGATCGGCGAGGGTGATCAGCTCTGGCTGCCGCTAAACGCCATTACCGAACTGCAGCTCAACGGCAGCACTTACATCCGCCTCGATGGCGACACCTCGCTGCACATCCTTTCCATGGACGAGGATGCCGCCCAATTTTATCTGGCCCGAGGCAGCGCCTATGCCTACTTCGATGCGCGCGAGGGCGGCGTCGTCCAGATCGATACCCCGGATTCCTCGACCCGCGCCTTCGACCGGGCGATCTTCCGGGTCGATGCCCCGGCGGAGTTCACCGAAATCTCCTGCTACAAGGGTTACGTGGAAACGGAAAACAGTGTCGGCAGCACCAGGGTCAACGCCGGCCAGCGCCTTTCCTTCAGAGGCCAGAGCAGCGGCGAACTCACCGCCCTCGGCCCTCCGGACGAATGGACCATGTGGAACAAGGCGCGCAACGAGGAACTCTTTCCCCCGGCAAGCCCGCAGGGTTATTATCTACCCGAGGAACTCAGCTCCTACTCGTCCGAGCTGAACCGTTCCGGCCGCTGGGTCCAGTCGCCGGAGTACGGCTATGTCTGGACCCCGACCCTGATCGTCGGGATAAACTGGGCGCCCTACCGGCACGGTCGCTGGGTCTGGCGCCATCACGACTATATCTGGCTGCCCGACGAGCCGTGGGGCTGGGCACCTTACCATTACGGCCGCTGGGCCCACTCACCGACCATCGGCTGGTTCTGGGTGCCGCCGCGGCGCGGCGCGGCTTACTGGGGCCCCGGCTATGTCGGCTGGGCGAGAACGGACGACCATGTCGCCTGGGTGCCGCTCGCTCCGGGTGAAGTCTACTACGGCCGCGGCCATTACGGCCACGACAGCGTCGACATCACCCATGTCGATATCCGCCGCATCGAGATCAAAAAGATCTACCGCAACACCTTCATCGACAACGGTCCCACCATCGTCAGCCGCGACGGCTTCCACCGGGGTTTCCGTGATGCCGATCACCGTCACAACAGGGAGCTTCGCGAACGGCTCTTCGACCGCCGCCACCTCTCCCCCGGCACCCCGGACATCAAGCCGGGCCGGGAGAGCTATGTCGGTGGCGGCCGGCGGGTGGCAAAGGAAAAAATCCCGCCGGCGCCGGTGCGGAAGATCGCGATCAAGGAACTGAAGGAGGAACGGCGGCTGATCCGCGAGCGGAATCGCTCTGTTTTCCACCAGGACGCCGCGCCCAGACCGCTGCCGGTAGTCCGGGGCGAGACCGGCAAATCGCAAGACAACGGAAAACATCCCGGCTGGCGCGAGGACGTCGAGGCGGAGCACGAACAGCCCTATCTCCCGGGCGGCAACCGCCACAAGCAGCAGCAACGGGTGGAGCAGGCCATTGAGGAGAAACGCCAGGCCCCGCCAAAAGAAAAGCGCGGCAACGGCAGGGTGCACAGCAGTGAGCCGCAAAGCGAGGAAGCAGCCCCGCTCTTTTTCCCCGGCGATCCTGGCGGTCAGCGCCAGAACAGGATGGAGGAGTCCATTGAAGAAAAACGCCGACCACAGCAGCGGATCGAGCCGCCGTCGGACAATCGCTCCAACGGCAAGGTGAAGAAACGAGAGCCCGGGACCGAGGAGGAAACGCCGATCTTTGCGCCCCGTCATCAGCGCAGCCAGCCCCAGGAGGGGGTGCGGCAGGCCATCGAGGAAAAACGGCAGGCCCGGCCGGATGACAATCCCGGCAACAATCGGCAACGGGCCAGAGAGCAGACCGAAGAGGAACGGCCCCGTTTTTCCCCGGATAATGACCGCGGAGCACGGCGGGAGCGCGAACAGATCCGGCCCGAGGCGGCGCCCACCCCGGTCTTTGACGGCGGCGGAGCAACCAGCCGCGGCAAGAGAGGACGGCAGGGAAACGACACCGACGCCGCGGAATGCGGCCCCGGCGGTAGAGACGAGTTCAACCCGGCAAAGTGTCCGGGCCGCCGCTGACAGCAGCAAACCATCCGCCCTGCTCGCGATATTTTCCCGGACAGGGCGTCATGAGACGGACAATCAGTTGCGAAAGGCTGGGCCGGCGAGGGCCGCTCAGGGTTGCCCGGCCTCCGCTTCAGCCGGGGTTTGCTGCGAATCCTCCGCTGTCGGCAAGCGGCTCGCCAGCACCTTGTCGATCCGGTGGCCGTCGAGATCGACCACCTCAAGCCGCCACTCTTCCCACTGGGTCACATCACCGGTATGAGGAAGGCTTCCGACCAGCCACATCACCATGCCGCTTAAGGTATGATAGCGGCCCTTCTCCTCTTCCGGCACCGACCGGAGCCCCAGCCGATCCTTCAATTCCGGGATCGGAATAAGGCCGTCCAGCAGCCAGGAACCATCTTCCCGCTGGACGGCCCACATGTCTTCCGGATGCCGCGGCTTGAATTCGCCGGCCAGCGCCTCCAGCACATCCTGAAGGGTGATCAGGCCCTGGGTTTCACCGTACTCATCAACAACAAACACCATCTGTACACCGGATTCGCGAAACTGCTCCAGCAGCTTCATGCCGGTCAGCGATTCGGGGACATAGACGCATGGTTTGAGCTGATCCTCCAGATCGGTCTCCTTACCCTCCAGCATCTGCCGAAGGAGCCGCTTGGCGCTGATGATGCCGATCATCTCATCAAGGCCGCCCCGGCAGACCGGAAAGCGGGAATGATCGGAGGCGAGCAACTGGTCGAGACTGGCCCCGATCGGCCGATTGATGTCGAGATAGACGATCTCGCTGCGCGGGGTCATGAGCGAAGCGATCTGCCGATCATCAAGACGAAAGACATTGCGGACCATCTCATGTTCCTGCTTCTCGATCACCCCGGAGACCGAACCTTCCGCCAGCATGGCGTGAATATCCTCCTCGGTCAGATTGGCGCTGCTCAGATCCTTCTTACCCAGCAGACGAAGAATGGCGTCGGTCGACAGGGAGAGGAGAACGACAAACGGACTCGACAGCCTTGCCAGGGCGGCGATGGGACGGGCCATGACGCGGGCGATCCCCTCGGCGTTGAACTGACCGATCCGCTTGGGCACCAGTTCGCCGACGACGATGGAAAAATAGGTGATGACGATTACGACGAGAAAGGTCGCTCCCCGAGAGCTGCTCAGGGGATCAAGGCCAAGGGAGGCAAGCCACAGGGCCAGGGGACCGGCCAGGGCCGCCTCGCCGACGATACCGTTGAAAATACCGATGGCGGTGATACCGATCTGGATGGTGGAGAGAAACTGGGTGGGCTCTTCGCCCAGCCGCGCTGCAACAGCCGAGGCTCTGTCCCCGTCCTCGGCCAAACGCAGGAGCCGGCTGCGGCGGGCAGTGACCAGGGCGATTTCCGACATGGCAAAGATGCCGTTAAGGAGAATCAGGGCAATCAGCAGAACGATGTCCATGGAAAAGATCCTTTAGGGTGAAAAAAAGAATTCCGTCAGATACCTGACGGCGGTGAACAGAATGACCCCGGCCAGCATCGTTTTGATTATCCTGGCTGGCACGAATTTCTGGCAACGGGCGCCGAGATACATGCCCGCCGCCCCGCCCAGACCGAACAGCAGGCCGAGCCGCCAGTCCGGTGCCACCGAAAGTTTCGGATACAAGGGAGCGATGATCTGGTAAAAACCGACGCCAGCGACGGAGGTGACACAGGTCCCCATCAGGGCGGCGCCGGCCACGGTGTGGACCGGCAGGCCGAAGAAGGTGACGAAAAACGGGGCGATGATCGAGCCGCCGCCGATGCCGTAGGTGCCGCCGATGATGCCGACGACAAAACTGAGGGCAAAGACGCCCCAGACCGACACGCTGAAATGCTCGCCCTGATAGGTGTAGTCAAGCCGTTTCCTGGAGAGCTGGGTGCCGCTGACAGCTGGCAGATCAGCGGCCGAAGGTGCGGACGCACGCAGCCCGCAACTCACGACAGCCCCTCTCCCCTTTCTCGCGAGATCGACGGCCAGCCGGCCGCCGATATACAGCAGGACGGCGGCGGCAAACAGTTTGAAATGCCGCGGGTCAGGCAACCAGGCAACCCGGATGAAGGCGCCGATAAAGACGCCGGGCAGGGTACCGGCCACCACCACCCAGGTCAGGGGCCACACCATCCGTCCCTCCTTCCAGTAACGGTAAACCCCGCTCGGGATGGCGACGATATTGAACAGATGGTTGGTGGCGCTGACCGAAGGGTGGACATAGCCGAGCACGGAAACCTGAAAGGGCAGGAGCAGGAATGCCCCGGAGACGCCGCCCATGCAGGTAAAAAAGGAGATGGCAAAGGCGACCAGGGGTGGCAGCCAAGGCGCGACTTCAATTCCGGCGGCATGAAAGAACATGACATCCTCCTGACAGGTAACGACTCGGCAAAAACGGCTATCTTTCCGCTACCATACAAACAGGAACGGCAGCCTGTCAAGACCGAGGGCGCGGCGGGTTTCTCGCTGCCGGTCAGGCCTTCTTTTCTTTCAGCAGAGCGAGGAAACCGGCCGGTATTTTCAGGGTGAATTCCAGCCGATTACCCGAGGCCGGATGGGGGAAGGCGAGAAAACAGGCATGGAGGGCCAGGCGACCGAGGGGATCACGAGCCGCACCGTACTTTTTGTCGCCGACCACCGGATGGCCCATTTCGGCCATGTGGACGCGGATCTGGTTTTTCCGGCCGGTCAGCAGGGTGATGTCGAGCAGGGCACGGCCGTTACCGGCCCGCATCACCTTATAGTCGGTCACCGCATGTTTGCCGGTGCCGTCATCCGTTTTTTTGGAATAGACGCGCAGGGCGCTGGACTCATAAAGATAACTCTCCAGTCGGCCCGTTCGGTCCAGGGGAATCCCCTCGACAACTGCAACGTAACGCTTCTCCGCCTGCAGCCAACCGTCCTGCAGGGACCGCTTGGCTGCCTCGTTCCTGGCAAATACCAAAAGGCCGGAGGTGCCCTGATCAAGCCGGTGGACGATAAAAACGCGCTGCCGGGCCGCGGATCTGCCATGGCGATCCTCCCGATTGAGGCAGGCGGTCAGCCGGTAATAGGCGGTCTTCTCCTTCTCCGTTGCCGAGGCAATGGTCAGCAGTCCGGCCGGTTTGTCCACCACGATGATATCGTCGTCCTCATAGAGGATCTCCAGCCCCTCGCAACGGCCGATCCGCCCCTGTAACTCCCGTTCGTTTCCGACCGTAACGACATCGCCGGCCTGCAGATCCTGATCAAATCGCCCCACCGGTCGTTCATTGACCATGATGGCGCGGTACCTGGTCAGCTGTTTTACCTTGGTCCGCGAGTAGCCAGCCGCGGTCAGCAGATCGAGCAGGGTGGTTTTTTCTTTGGCGACAAACCGATTCATGACACAGTACCCTCGGGAACAGGAACAAGGACGGGAAAGAGGCTGGCGACACGACCGGCAGTTCGCGTCGGCCGTTCTGAGAAAAAAAACTGGCGGCGGAAAGAAGATGGTTTCGTGAAAACTGAAAAGCAACCGCAGAGCGCACAGAGATAAATGATTGCAATCAAAGACATTTTCTCTGCGCCGCCAGTGCGGCCTGTGGCAAAAAAGATTTTTTATGGATTTGTCACTTTTCCGTGGTGAGCGGAGCGGGATTCGAACCCACGACCTTTGGCTCCGGAGGCCAACGCTCTATCCAGCTGAGCTACCCGCCCACGGTGGTGAAATGAAGATCCCTTTTACCACGTCTTGCCGGCAGCGTAAAGATTTTTATAACTATCCAACCGGTGCCGGAAAACGTTCGAATCAGCCCGCCCCTGAACTGGGCAGCAGCACCGCAGATGTGACGCCGCCAGTCCCGATTTTTCCTCCGGGCTTCTCGTTGTACCACATACCTTGCGACCTTTTGTCACTTGACAAACAGTCGCTCTTTTGCCTAATAGTGAAAGATAGATCAGAAAAGGATCATTCGTCTCTTCTTGGGACAACATAATATTTTTGCTGGAAAAATCATTTTCAAATACGAAATTGCACTTGACACGCATCTTCCACATTGTGTTAGCTGCAACGAGTCGTCCGCACACGAAAATGAATGATTACTCAAAATTGATGGTTTCGAAAAAACTGAAAATTAACCACAGAGACCGCCGAGCACACAGAGGTAACTAATTGCAATAACAAAGATGTATTCTCTGTGTTCTCAATGCGCTCTGTGGTAAAAAAAGACTTTTCATGGGTTTGTCAAAATTGATGGTCCCGCAAAAAATCGCAAACCATGGCAGGCGGGAAAATGAAAACAACGAGTTGCAACGCACCGCCCTTCGGATTCGTCGTTTTTTACGATGTCGACAAAATTCAGCGGCCCGGCACCCGCCCGGTCATGTTGACAAACATAACCAGTTGCCGCCGGAGCAATCCACGCGGCAGGATGTATGATACACCGTATCTGGGAAAGGTTTGCGCCTGCAAACCTCAAATGAGGAAAAGAAGAAGGAGGAAAGCATGAAAGATTGGCAATCACGATGCCTGCATGGCGCATGCATCACAGTGCTGGCTGCCGGCCTGATCCCGTTCATGGGGGGGGCCGCCGCAGCTGAATCAAGTTGTGTCACCTGCCACACCAACCAGGACATGTTGGAGGACACCGCCGCCCCGGTCAAGGCCAAGGGATCGGCCAAACAATCCGGCGCCGGCTGAGGCGGGGCAGTCACTCCGCTGGCTCCAGCGGAGAAGGTTCTCGTCAGCAAGGATTTTCTGGCAACCGAACACGGCCAGATCGCCTGTGAACAGTGTCACCGGGGCAACCCGAACGACAAAACCAAGGATGGCGCCCACAAGGATTTCGACGCCCATCCCTCCATCAACAATCCCGAGGGGGCCTGCGGCGAGTGCCACGGCGACATTGTCGCCACCGCCAAGGATTCTCTGCACGCCACCCTCTCCACCTTCCCCACCATCCTCAAAACGCGTGCCGACATGGACAAGTGGCACGAGATTGACAAGGCGCGGGGCAACCACTGCGCCGCCTGCCACACGAGCTGTGGCGGCTGCCATGTCAGCCGGCCGAAATTCGCCAAGAAGGGCTTTATCGCCGGCCACAATTTCCAGAAACGCAGTGATCCCTTCAACCAGTGTACCGCCTGTCACGGCAGCCGGGTAGGCAACGAGTACTACGGCTCCCGCGGCCAAGGTGACGTCCATGTCGCCAAATACGATATGGACTGCGCCTCCTGCCATACAGCCACGGAAATGCACGCCGCCGCCCCGGCCGGCCTCAAGGGCCGTTATCACCTCAAAGAAATGATCAACTGCGAGGATTGTCATCAGGGGCTCCAGTACGGCTCGGTCCGCGAGCATGAGCTGCACATCGGCAAGGTGCAATGCCAGGTCTGCCATTCCCAGACCTATGTCAACTGCTTCAGCTGCCATACCGGCAGAGACGAGGATGGAATCTACTACTTCCAGAACAAGAAGGAAACCGAGGGCATGAAGATCGGTCTCAATTACGACAAGGACGAACCGGGCCAGACCGCCGAGTACGTCCTGGTCCGTCACGAGCCCACCGATCCTGATCTCTTTGCCTTCTATATCAAAGACGCGCTGACTAATTTCGACAAGACGCCGACCTGGAAGCGCACCTCACCGCACAACATCCAACGCAATACCTGGCAGACCGCTAACTGCAACAACTGCCACGGCAATCGCGACCTCTTCCTCGACAAAAAGGATCTGCTCGATTACGAGGTCAAGGCCAACGCGGCGGTGGTGGTGCCGGACAGCAAAGTGCCGAAAAAACGCGACAAGGTCATGCCGCTCAACATCGACACCAGCAAGGTCCGCCACAGCATGGTGGTTGATGCCAAATGGCTGCATGACAACATGGGCGCAGTAAAAATCGTTGATGCCCGCGGCGAGGCGGACTACGAAAAGGGCCATATCGAGGGCGCGGTCATGCTCGATCCCCTCGAATCAGGACTGCGTCATTCCTGGGACGAGGACTTCCCGATGCAGCTCGTCGAGGACGACAAGCTCCTTACAATCATCGGCAACAAGGGGCTGAAGGCCGATGATCATATCGTCGTCTACGACAAGGACGGCACCAAGGCCGGTTTCATCATCTGGGTGCTCGAATACGCCGGCGCCAAGAACGTCTCCTACTTAAACGGCGGCATCGAGGGCTGGCACGAGGCCGGCTACCACACCTCGGATGAGGAGGCGGAACCGCAGGCGGTTAAATTCGGCGGCACTGTCAACAAGGCACTGACCGTCGGCAATGACTTCGTCAAGACCAACATGTACAATGATACGGTCACCGTTGTCGACGCTCGCCTCATCTCCCAGGCCAAGGGCTTGGCCAAGCATCCGCAGGCGGAGCGGGCCGGCCGTATCCCCGAGTCGGTCAACCTGCCGCTCAGCGCGCTGTATATGGAAAACGGTGCCCTGAAGAAACCGGAGGAACTGCTGTGGATGCTGCGCAAAAACGGCATCACCCCGGCCAGGACGGTGGTGACGACCTGCAACACCGGCCAGCTGGCCGGCAGCGCCTACTTCATGTTCCGCTATCTCGGCTTCCCCGATGTCAAGGTGCATGACGCATCCTGGGTAAGCTGGTGCGAGATGGAGTAAGTCCATATTCTGAAGTTCCTGTGCCAACCCGGTCCCTGTTTCGGCAGGGGCCGGGTGTTTTTCGCCATCCCCGTCCTTGGCGTGTATCTCATTATTCATGAGCGATTTTCGGGATACCGTTAAGAAAACATGATGCGGCACGCCAATCCGTTTTCGGTCGGAAACTCGGTTATCTCCTGAAAGATCTTCCCAGGAACACCATGCACGCGCGCACCTCGCTGCCAACAACCGTCAAAAGTCGGACCATCCTCCTGGTTGCCGCCACCATCATCCTGCTGTCGACCTTTTACACCAGCTATCAGTTTACCGTTTACAGAACCCATTTTCACAGCCATCTTGCCGGCCAGCAACGCAATTTCGAGCAGATCTGCGCCGCGACCCAGCACCATTACGAGACATTTTACACAAGCTGGCTGAAGACCTTCATCGCCAACCAGCACGACAGCATTGCCGCCTTTGCCGAAGAGGATCGAGAAAAACTCTACGCGCTCACCCTGCCGCACTACCAGTCCCTGCAAAAACTCTGTCCGGATATGAAAATCATGCACTTCCACGCCCCGGACGGTCGCTCTTTTCTCCGCATGCACCATCCGGAACTGTTCGGTGATGATCTCTCCGCCATCCGCCCAGCTGTCCAGAGCGCCAATCAGACCCACCGCCCCCTCACCGGTTATGAAATCGGCGTCTTCGGCTGCTATTACCGCATCATTGAACCCGTGGCCCATAACGGACGGCACATCGGGGTCATCGAGCTCGGCATCAGAATCGACGAACTGGTCAATACCCTTGCCCGCGCCTCCGGCAACCCCACCGCCGTCTTTTTCGACAGTAGCTGGTGGCGGGCGGCTAACCGCTATGAAGGATCCCAGCATCACTTTCGCGACCACACCCTGATTGAAAGCGCCCCGCTCCTCGCGCCGCTGCTGCCCGCAGATTTTTCCCTGACCGACGCAGCCAAGCCCTTTGCGATCAACACCACCCACTACCTCGCCCTCATTGCCCCCGATCTCCTTGATCCCTTTCAGCACCCCATCGGCGGCATCATCGCCCTCACCGACATCACGACCGAAATTCATGAAAAAAAACGTTTCCTCGCTAGCTCGCTTGCGGTCAGCATCGGGCTGGGCCTGTTCTGCATCTTTTTTCTTGCCGGCAACCTCCGGAAAATCATCGGCACCCTGCAGCAATCGCAGACCGACCAGCAACGCCTCATCGAAGATCTCAACCGGGAGATGAGCAGTCGAAAGGAAATCGAAGCAGCCCTGGCGCAGAGCGAAAAAACCCAGCGTCACATCTTAAACAGCCTGCCGGACACCATTTATCTCCTCGATCAAAACGGTATCGTCACCTGGGCCAACGAGGCCACTCTGCGCCAGTTTCCCGATCTGGTCGGCCGCCGATGCACCTTCTGCACCGGCGAAATTCCGCCCCCGGAAAACTGCATCGGCCGTCGGCTCTCGTCGCAACAGGCCTTCCACCGGGGCATCATCCGCCGTCCGCCCGGCCCGGACACGGATCACGAAACGACCTGGGAGACCATCCATATCGCCCAGCGCGACGAACATGGCGAGCCGGCCGGCACCCTTGTCGTCCTGCGCGACATCAGTGAGCGCATCGCCGCGCTCCGCCAGGCGGACAAACTCAACCGCCACAACAAACTGCTTTTGCAGGCGGCCGGCGAGGGCATCTACGGAGTTGACCGGCAGGGCCGGACCACCTTCATGAATCCGGCGGCCGAACGGATGACCGGCTTCAGCGAAGCGGAGATGCTGGGCAGCAATCAGCACGAGCTCCTTCATCACACCAGGGCCGACGGCACCCCCTACCCGGTCTGCGACTGTCCTGTTCACCTCACCATGCAGACCCGGCAGCCGCACACCGTCACGGACGAGGTCTTCTGGAAAAAGGACGGCAGCAGTTTTCCGGTGGAATATGTTGTCACCCCGGTGGAGGAAGAGGGTGAGGTGATCGGCGCGGTGGTGCTGTTCACCGACATCAGCCGCCGCAAACTCCTGGAAAAACAGCTGTTGCATGCCCAGAAGATGGAGGCGGTGGGCCGGCTCACCAGCGGCATTGCCCATGATTTCAACAATCTGCTCACCACCATTTTCGGCTACAGCGAGATCCTGCTCAGGGAGATGGCCGAGGATGATCCTCGCCGGCGCAAGGTGGGGATGATTCAACAGGCCGGCAAAATGGCCGCCGCTCTGACCCGCCAGCTGCTGGCCTTCAGCCGCCGACAGGTCCTGGAGATGCGGACAATCAATCTCAACCAGGTGATCGACGGTCTGGCCAGGATGCTGCGCCGTCTGATCGGCGAAAACATCACCCTGACCTTGAACACTCTCCAGCCCGGCTGCCTCATCCGGGCCGATGCCGGCCAGTGCGAACAGATCATCATGAATCTCGCTATCAACGCCAAGGATGCCATGCCTAAAGGCGGGACGCTTACTTTCATCACCGACATCGTCCATCTTGCGGAAACAAAACAGACCGGTTTCGAAGAGATCCGCCCCGGCTCCTATGTCCTCATGCGGGTCATCGACACCGGGGAGGGGATGACCGAGGAGATTCAGAAGCTGATCTTCGAGCCCTTCTTCACCACCAAGGAAATGGGCAAGGGCACCGGCCTCGGCCTGGCCACGGTCTACGGCATCGTCAAGCAGCACAACGGCTTTATCGCGGTGACAAGCACGCCGGGTCACGGCACTGCCTTTGATCTTTACTTTCCCCTGGCGGAAAATCAACCGAACGACTCCACCATCCTGGCGGATGCCGCCCTGCCCCGAGGACGAGAGACCATCCTGGTGGTAGACGACACCGCAACCATTCGCCAGTTTCTCCGCGACACCCTGGAACCCCTGGGTTACACGATCCTGGAAGCCGGCAACGGCGAGGAGGCTCTCGCCGTTGCCGACAGCGGCGAGAGCCCCATCGATGTCCTGCTTGCCGACATGGTCATGCCCGGCATGGGCGGCGTGGAACTGGCCCGCACCCTGCAGCCCCGCCAGCCCGGCATGAAGACCCTTTTCATGACCGGTCACCTGCCCCCCGAGGCGGTGGTGCAGAACATTTTCTCCGGAAGTGCGCACCTCATCCAGAAACCTCTTTCGCCAGGACAGATCGCCCGCCAGGTCCGCGCCATCCTCGACCGGCACGCCTCTTGATTGCCGCCATTGTTTTGCCCGCTACAATCTCCGAAGTTGATTTATGGGAGATCATCATCTTTATCCCGCATAATTTCAAAAAAAATTGACTTCACTGTTTTTACTGTGAAATAATCGATTTCATGTCACAAGGTATTAACACCACGGGAGAATACACTGTATGAAAATCGATCTCGGCCCGGTTACCAGACTGGAGGGCCACCTCAACGTCAAAACGACCATCACCGACAACGTCATCGAAGACGCCAGATGCGTCGGGGAAATGTTCCGGGGCTTTGAAGTCATTCTCCGTGGCCGCGACCCCCTCGACGCTCAGCAGATCACCCAGCGCATCTGCGGCGTCTGCCCTTATGCCCATGCCATCGCCTCCTCCTATGCCCAGGAAAACGCCTACGGCATGCAGGTCACGGCCAATGGCCGCATTCTGCACAACCTGATCAACGGCGCCAATCATCTCTATGATTATCTCCTCCACTTTTATCAACTCTCCGCCCTCGATTTCGTCGATGTCACCGCCATCCTTCAGTATACCGGCAAGGATGCGGACCTGGTCAAGGTCAGGGACTGGGTAAAGGCGGAACTCGCATCCGGCAAACCCTATCCCGCCGCTCCTTTCCTCCCCCGCCTGTCGGGCCGCTATATCGAGGATACCGAGGTCAACATCGGCGCCCTCAAACATTACCTGGAATCCATGGAGATCCAGAAAAAGGCCAACCGTGCCTCCGCCATTTTCGGCGGTAAATTCCCTCATGCCACCGCCATCTTTCCGGGCGGCTGCTCCGGCGTTCCGAACATCGACCTCATCGCCTCCTATCAGGCGCTCATCATCGAGGTACGCGATTTCATTCACAAAAAATACATACCCGACCTGGTGGCGGTGGCCCAGACCTTCCCGGAATACTGGGACATCGGCCGCAGCAAGGGCGGTTTTCTATCGTTTGGCCTGCTGCCCCTCTCTCCGCAGGCGGACAGTAAACGGCTGCTGGCGCCGGGCGTGCTCCTTGATGGCGCCGTCGCCCCGGTACGGCTGGAGAGCATCACTGAGGATGTCCGCTACGCCAAATACTCCTCCCCATCCGGCCTGGCGGTCAAAGACGGCGAGCTGGTGCCGGAACCGGACAAAAACGGCGCCTACTCCTGGGTCAAGGCACCGCGCTACAACGGCCGGATGATGGAAGTCGGCCCGGCGGCCCGGGTGCTGGTCGATTACCAGCAGGGCAACAATGCAGAACTGGTGAAACTCGTCGATCATTTCGCCGGGCTGGCCGGCATCACCGCCGGCCAGCTCAACTCGGTGCTCGGCCGCCACCTGAGCCGGGCTATCTGTGGTGCGGTTATCGCCGATTTCCTTCTGACCGAAAGCGAACGCCTCGATCCCGGCCAGCCCGGCGGCACCGAAATCGTCATCCCGGCCACCGGCGAGGGTTACGGCACCACCGAGGCCTCCCGCGGCGCCCTGCTCCACTACATCCGCCTCAAGGATCATAAGGTGGAAAAATACGAATGCGTGGTGCCGACCACCTGGAACTGCTCGCCCAGGGACGACCGGGACACCCCCGGGGCCCTGGAGTCGGCGCTCATCGGCACCCGGGTGGAAAAACCGGAAGAACAAATCGAAGCGGTCAGGATCGTTCATTCCTTTGATCCCTGCCTGGCCTGCGCCGTTCATTAAAAGAGGCCCCCTTTCCCCGGTAAAACGTCGTGTCCATCAGCGACCCTAAGGAGTGACAGACATGCTTGACAGAAGGGAGTTCATCAAACTGGCCGCCGCCCTCAGCACTGCCTTCGGCATCAACGGCTTGCCGGAACCCGTTGCCGCGGCCCTGCGCAGCATCGACCCGGCAACGGTGCCGAAACTCGTCTATCTGCAGGGTCAGTCATGCACGGGCTGCTCCATTTCCCTGCTTCAGGCCGAAGCCCCGTCGCCGCTGACCATGATAACCGACTACTCCCAACTCGCCTTTCACGCCGATCTTTCCGCTACCTCCGGCAAACAGTCCCTTGACCTGATCGAATCATTCATCTCCGGCAAGGCCGGCGAATACATCCTGGCAGTGGAGGGTGCCATTCCAGAGGCCATGCCCGAGGCCTGCATCATTGGACACCACACCTTCGCCTCCTGGCTCGAAAAGGCGGCAACCACCATGACCGCTGCGGTGGCCATCGGCTCCTGCGCCTGCGATGGCGGCATACCGGCGGCCGAGGGTAATCTCACCGGCGCGGTTGGTCTCGGCGAGTTTTACGGCAAACGATCCATCAGCAAGCCGGTGGTCAATATCCGCGGCTGTTCGGTTCATCCGGACTGGGTCTGGCACACCATCATCCACCTCGTCAAAATCGGCCTGCCTACCCTGACGGACGAAGGTTCCCCGAGCCGCTTCTACGCGCGCTCCGTCCATGAAACCTGTCCCCGATATCATGATTTTCAGCAGGAAATATTCGCCGAGAAGCTGGGCGATCGCGGCTGCCTGTTCAAGCTCGGCTGCCTCGGGCCGCAAACCCATGCCGACTGTTCCACCCGCTGGTGGAACGGCGGCCGCACCTGGTGCATCGACGCCAATGCGCCCTGTATCGGCTGCAGCTCGCCGGCATTTGCCAGGAAAAAAGATTTTCCATTCTACAGAATCAACCAGAAAGGTTAAGAGCGGAGAGATATGATCATGGCTAAGAGCCGGTTCGCGGGTCTGTCAATATCGAAGAAGCTGGTCATCGCGGTGGTGCTCGTCCTTTCCGCCGCCCTGCTGGCCGGCACTTTTTTCATCATCACCTCGGTGAAGCAGCAGATGACAAAAGCCTACCTCGACTCGGTCGAGACCCTGGCGATTTCCCTCCAGCAGGGGGTCAAGGACTCCCTGGAACGGGGGCAGATGAAAAACTTCCAGAAACTGCTGACCCTCCAGAATCAGATCAACGGGGTCATCGATGTCTCGCTCTATGACCGCGATCTCAAAATCAACCTCTCCTCCTCCGGGGATGCCCTGAAGGGTCAGGGGCTTGAGGAGGAGCTGGGAAAAGAGGTCAACGCCGCAGACAAACCGGTCTGGAAAATCGGGACGACCGATGTCCGCATCTTTCTCCCGCAGATCGTCACCAGCGACTGTCTGCGCTGCCACCCCAGCTGGCAACCCAACGAACACGGCGGCGTTATTGCCCTGACCTTTGATCTCACCCCCCTCAACGCCTCCCTGGCCAAACAGCGCCTGCTCCTTACCGCCATCAACCTCACCCTGCTGCTGCTGATCAGCACCATCATCTTCCTGCTCTCCCGCTCCATCACCAAACCGGTGGTGCAGATGACGCACGCCATGGCTCAGCTGGCTGACGGCGATATCAACGTCGCCATCCCGGCCCAGGACCGGACCGACGAGATCGGCAAGATGGCGGAGGCGGTGCGGATCTTCAAGGAAAACGCCATTGCCCGCCTACGCCTGGAAGAGGAGCAGGAATCGGCCAAACAGCAGGCCGAACAGGAAAAAATCGCCCTGATGAACAGGATGGCCGATGACTTTGAAACAAGCATCGGCAGCCTGATCAGCAGGGTTTCCGAGGCGGTGGCCGGGATGGAGGAAACCGCCCGCTCCATGGCCGGTAACGCCGAACAGACCAAGGACAAATCGAATGCAGTGGCGCTGTCGGCCCGGGAGACCTCGGACAATGTCTCCACCGTTGCCGCCTCCACCGACGAGCTGTCCGGCTCGGTGCTGGAGATCCACCGCCAGGTCGATCAGTCCCTCTCCATTTCCCGCCAGGCGGTTGAAAAGGCGGAACGGTCCAACCAGCTTGTCGGCAGCCTCGTTGCCTCCTCCCAGAAAATCGGCGAGGTGGTGCAGCTTATCACCGATGTGGCGGGCCAGACCAACCTGCTGGCCTTGAATGCGACCATCGAGGCAGCCCGGGCCGGCGAAGCGGGCAAGGGATTTGCCGTGGTCGCCAATGAGGTCAAGGAACTGGCCAAGCAGACCACCGCCGCCACCACCGAGATCAGCGGCCAGATCAGCGGCATCCAGAACGCCACCCACGATGCGGTGACGGCGATCAGGGACATCGGTGAAACCATCACCGCACTCAGCGATATCGCCCGGGCCATTTCCGAGGCGGTGGATAATCAGGATGCGGTAACCCGGAAAATCGCCGACAACACCCGCCAGGCCCATGCCACCACCCAGGACGTATCGAACAATATCGCCGGTGTTGCCCGGGAGGCGGAACAAACCGGCGATGCTGCGGCCCATGTGCTGCGGGCGGCATCAGAGTTATCGCAGCAGGCGAAAATGCTGCACGAAGAGGTCGAGGTCTTTCTCCGCCAGATCCGCTCATCCGGGGACCTGTCCGGTTAAAAACCTTCGTCGAGATTACCCCGCCGGGCGACACGCCCGGCGGGGAAGGAAAAAATCAGTCGTTTCCGGATTTTTTTCAAGCGGAGGCCTTGGGAAAAATGGAGCTGCGCCCCACCCTCAGCATAGGCGGCAAGTCTGAGCACCGCTTCGATCTTGTGGAAATCGGGCCGACTTGCCATGGCAAGAAAGGCCATCTCCACCACTCGCCGCTGCATGGCCCGGTCAAGAACGAGAAAGGCGGGACAGTCGATGACCACCTCGGGCGCTTCCCCCTGCCGCGGCTGTGCGCTCACCACCTTCTGCCAGGACGATGCGGCAAGGGTCGCCAACAGCTCCTCCTCGTCCTGCAATAGCGTGGCCGTCCGTCGTAATGTCCCGTCGATATTGGCATTGTACTGACGGAGGACGGGCAGCAGATCGAGGCGGATCCGATTGCGCAGATGATCCCGACTCAGATTGGAACTATCGAGAAGAAAAGGGATCTTGCGTTCAGCGAGATAGGCGAGTAACGCCGCCTTCGGTGTGGTGAGGAGCGGCCGGATCAGCACTCCCTCCCGGATGGTGCGCATCCCGGAGAGGCCAGCCCGACCGCTGCCGCGCAGCAGCCGCAGCAGCACCTCCTCCGCCTGATCGTCGGCGGTATGGGCCACCGCGATCCTGCCCGCGCCGAGCCGGCGCGCCGTTTCCGCAAACAAGGCATAGCGCAGCTCGCGGGCCGCATGCTCGATGGAGATCTTTCTTGCTGCAGCATGCCTAGTCACATCAATTGCGTCGCAGAGACAATCAACCCCGAGCCGCCCACAGGCGGCTGTCACCAGCGCCTTTTCCTCGGGCACCTCCACCGGCCGCAGACCGTGATCGACATAAATCCCGGTGAGGCCGGCCAGCTCGATCCATGGCGCCAGGGCGGCAAGCAGATAAAGCAGGGCCACGGAGTCAGGGCCGGCCGACACCCCGATCAGGACCTTTTCGCCCGCGGCCAGGAGACGGTCGCGGCGGATGAGCATGAGAAGTTCTTTTTCCAGGGCATGCATGACTACAATTTGACAATTGTTACCCGATACATTAATAATTGTCGGAATCGTAAAAAACGACGATCTTGACAGGCTGCGCATTGTAACTCATTGTATTCACTTTCCTGTCTGCCTATTTTTGCGATTTTTATGCGAGACCATTCAATAATTGCTAAACCCGTAAAAAGTCTTTTTTCACCACAAAACGTACTGAGGACACAGAGAAAACTTCTTTAATTACAATTATTTGCCTCTGTGTGCTCTGCGGTTAATTTTCAGTTTTTACGAAAAAATCAATAATTGAAAGAATTTTTCTTCCCTTCTATACCATAAAAATCATTCCCGAGAGACATTTATGAAAGTACGTAAAGCCGTCATCCCCGTCGCCGGGCTCGGAACCCGCTTTCTCCCGGCCAGCAAGGCCATTCCCAAAGAAATGCTCACCGTTGTCGATCGCCCAACCATCCAATATATTGTTGAGGAGGCGGTGGCCTCCGGCATCGAGGAGGTCATCCTCATTACCAGCGAGGGCAAGGCGGCCATCGAAAACCACTTTGACTACAATTTCCACCTGGACACGGTGCTGAGTGCGAAGAAAAAAACCGGCCTGGCCGAAGAGATGCGTCACCTGTCCAACCTCATCGACATCGTCTCGGTGCGGCAGAAAAAACCACTCGGGCTCGGCCACGCCATCTGGACGGCACGTAACGTGGTGGGCGACGAGCCCTTTGTCGTCCTGCTCGGTGACGACCTGGTGCTGAGCGAAATCCCCTGCACCAAACAGATGATCGACCTCTTCAACGAGGTGCAGGAATCGGTGGTGGCAGTGCAGCGGGTCCCCCACGAGGAAACCTTTCAGTACGGTATCGTCGAGGGCGCCCGGGAAAGAAACAGGGTTATCAAGGTGGACCGCATGATGGAGAAACCTGCCCCCGGCACGACGAAATCGGATATGGCAATCATCGGCCGCTATATTCTCCAGCCCGACATCTTCGCCATCCTCGAAAAGACCACCCCCGGCCACGGCGGCGAGATCCAGCTCACCGACGCCCTGCTCGCCCTCTCCAACAAACGCGGCATGTACGCCTATGAATTCGAAGGAACCCGCTTTGACGCCGGCGACAAACTCGGTTACCTGAAGGCGATCATCGCCTTCGGCCTGCGTCACCCCGATCTCTGCGAACAGTTCAGTGACCATCTCAAGGAAGTCGCTTCTCACCTATGATCCATCTCGAGGTGGCGGTGGCGGCCCCGGTCACCGAAACCCTGACATACCGACATAACCGAGATAGTCGCCTGCAACCGGGCATCCGGCTGCTGGTCCCCCTCGGCCGGCGGCAGGTCACCGGCTATCTGCTGGCCACTTCCCCGCCGACCGAGACCCCCTACCAGGTGCGGGAGGTGACGGAGATCCTCGACCGGGATCCGATCTTTCCTGCGGAGATGATCCCATTTTTCCGCTGGATATCCTCCTATTATCACTATCCGCTCGGGGAGACGATCAAACTTGCCCTGCCCGGCGGCCTTTCCCCTCACAGCGGCCGCCAGATCCGGCTGACCCGGACCGGCCGTGATCAGTTGCCGACCACAAGAACATCACGACCTGCCGAGACGCCGGAATGGCTCGACGAACTCATTGACCGGCAAACCCTGTCCCCGGCCCGCCTGCGCACGATCTGGCAGAAAAAAAAATGGCAGCATCTCCTGCACACCTGGCAAGAGGAGGGCCTCGTGGCTATCGAGGAATGCCTCATTGCTGCGCGTAGCCGGGTGAAGATGGAAAAATGCGCCCGCCTGCCCCCCTTTGCCGACCCTGCTGCCCCGCCAAAACTGACCCCAACGGAAATCAGAACGCTTGCCCTGCTTCGGGAAATGAGCGGCGATGATCCTTTGACCGCCGTTCCGGTCCGCCATCTGCGTGAATTCTATGCAGGTGCCGGTCGCGCCCTTGCCTCCCTCTCCAGCAAACAACAGGTTCTCTTGGAAGAGCAGGAGTGCTGGCGCGACCCTTTTGGCGAGGAGCCGCCCTTTTTCCCGCCGCCGGCGCAACTGACCGACGAGCAGAAGGCGACGCTCGCCGCCCTGCTGCCTGCGGTGCAGGAAAAACGTTTCACTACCTTTCTCCTGCACGGCGTCACCGGCAGCGGCAAGACCGAGATCTACCTGCAGGCCTGCCGTACTGCCCTGGCACACAACCGCAGTGTCTTGCTGTTGGTGCCGGAAATCGCCCTGGCCAGCCAGCTCGAAGCCCATTTCTATTCGCGTTTCGGCCGGCAGGTAGCCCTTTTGCACAGCGGACTGGGCAGCGGCGAGCGTTTTGATCAGTGGCGGTCCATCATGACCGGTCGATCCCAGATCGTCATCGGTGCGCGGTCCGCCATCTTCGCCCCGCTCACCAATCCCGGCCTCATCATCGTTGATGAGGAACATGACGGTGCCTACAAGCAGGAGGACACCCTGCGCTACCAGGCCCGGGACATGGCGGTCCTGCGCGGCAAGATGCAGGATTGTCCGGTCCTGCTCGGTTCCGCCACCCCTTCACTGGCAAGCTTCCACCACGCCCGCTCCGGCAAGTATCAGCTTCTCTCCCTGACCCGCCGCATTGAAGACAGACCGCTGCCCGCGGTCACGGTGGTCGATCTGCGCAGCGCCCCGGCCAGGACAACCGACCAACTGTTCTTTTCCGCCGAGCTGCTCACCGGTCTCGGCAATACCCTGGCCGAGGGCAACCAGGCCATCCTCTTTCTCAATCGGCGGGGCTATGCCAGTCTCATGCTCTGCGCCGACTGCGGCAGCCCGGTCAAATGCCGGCATTGCGATATCTCACTCACCCTGCACAAGGGCCGCAACAGCCTCTGCTGCCATTACTGCGGCTATACGACGAAAAGCGCCATTCTCTGTCCAGCCTGCCTTTCCCCCCGGGTACGAGAAACCGGCTTCGGCACCGAACGCATCGAAGAGGCTTTGGCCGCCCACTTTCCAGAGGCGCGGATCGCCCGACTTGACCGCGACACCTCCACGGTACGGAAAAAATTCCTCAAGATCCTGAAGGACGTGCATCAGCGGCAAATCGACATCCTTGTCGGCACCCAGATGATCACCAAGGGTCATCACTTCCCCCATGTCACCCTGGTCGGCGTCATCTGGGCCGACGCGGGCTTGAGCCTTCCCGACTACAAGGCCGGCGAGCGCACCTTCCAACTCATCTCCCAGGTGACGGGCCGGGCCGGTCGGGGAGAAAAGGAGGGCAGGGTCATCATCCAGACCCATCAACCCGGCCATTATGCCCTGACCTGCGCCCGGGAACATAATTACCATGGTTTTTACGAACAAGAGATTCTGCTGCGACAGCGGCTCGGCTATCCTCCTTTTTCCCGGTTGGTCAACCTCCGCTTTTCCGGCAATTCCGCTTCCAGAGTTGAGGAGACAGCCCGGGAGACGGGCTGTGAGGCGATTCGACTTGCCGCTGGATCACGGGTGACGGTGCTTGGTCCCGCCCCAGCGCCTCTGGCCAGGCTGCGGGACCGGTTTCGCTGGCAGCTGTTGCTCAAAGGCGAAGAACCGGCCGCGCTCCACGATCTGTGCCGGCAACTGGCGAGCCGCTTCGGCAAGCGTTCTGCCGGCGTGGATCTGCACATCGATGTCGATCCGGAGAGCATGCTCTGAGCTGGCCAACTTCCCTCTTGCCAACAAGAGACGATTCCGATAATATGTTTGGTTTTTTTAAAGGCCGATAACGGCACCAACGCATCTCACTGCGGAGGAACCGGTATCGAACACCAACCCATCAGTATCACAGGGAACTCCCCGCATGAAATACCTTCTTGCCCTGCTCTGGTTTACCGTCCTCTCCCTGGCCGGCTGTTCCAACAATGAAGATACGACGACCCAGACCAATGCGGAAACCGCCGGCCCGACCGCCACCTTCCGCTCCATCCCGGTGAGCGAGGCGAAAAAAATACTGGAAACCCGCAAGGACATCGTCCTCCTCGATGTGCGCACCCCGGAAGAGCTGCGCTACGGCGCCATTGCCGGTTCCAGCTTGGTGCCCTTCTGGGCCATCATGCAGAACAAGCTCACCCTGCCCAAGGAAACGCCAATCATGCTTGTCTGCGCGGTCGGCGGTCGCAGTTACGCCGCCGGCCAGATGCTGGCCCGTTACGGCTACCGGGAGGTATACAATGTCAGCGGCGGTCTGTCCGCCTGGAAGGAGGCCGGCTATCCGGTCAACTACTGACAAGAGCAGCCGCCCAATTCCGTATTTACGGAGAGATTCTTTTTTGCTATAATTGCGTAAAATTCCTGGAATAAGAAACTTTTTTCTAGAAAAACCTTTCCCTGATTACAGACACCCCGCGCCCATCGCCCGAACTGATAGGCCGGCACCCGATGGGCGATCGCGCCCTGACCGCAGGAGTCTCGAAAAAGATAATGGCATTACGAGAAATACTGAAATATCCCCATCCGCTGCTGCGAAAACCGGCCGAGCCGGTCACCGAATTCAACGAACAACTGCACGTTCTGATTACCGACATGGCGGAAACCATGTACGCCGCTCCTGGGGTCGGCCTGGCTGCCAACCAGATCGGCGTGTTACAACAGGTGGTGGTGATCGACGTCTCCCCCAAGGACGAGAAAAAACTCATTCCGCTGATCAATCCGGAAATCATCGAAGGTGAAGGCAGACAGATTGACGAGGAAGGCTGCTTGAGCGTGGTCGATTACTGCGCCAATGTCCAGCGTTTTCAACGCATCAAGGTGCGGGCCTGCACCCCGGAGGGCAAGGAGATCGAATTCGAGGCAGAGGGCTGGTTTGCCCGCGTTATCCAGCATGAGGTGGACCATCTGCGCGGCACCCTGTTCATCGACCATCTCAGCTCTCTGAAAAGAAGCCTCTACAAGAAAAAACGCAAAAAACAGCTGCTCGAAGAGCAGGCCGAGAGCCATGATCAATAAAATCAGCCGGATCATCTTCATGGGCACCCCGGAATTTGCCGTGCCCGCCCTGCAGGCTCTGCTTGACGCAAAAGAAAACGTCGTGGCCGTGGTGAGTCAGCCCGACCGGCCGAAGGGCCGCGGCCGTCAGCTCGCACCGCCACCGATCAAGGTGCTGGCCGACCGTCACGCCATTCCGGTGCTGCAGCCGACGAAAATCCGCACCGACGAATTCCGCGACACCATTGCCGGGTTTGATCCGGATCTTCTTGTCGTCGCCGCCTATGGCCGGATTCTGCCCGGACCGCTGCTCCATCTGCCGCCGCTCGGCACCATCAATGTCCACGGCTCCCTGTTGCCTCGCTACCGGGGTGCCGCGCCGATCCAGCGCGCCATCATCAACGGCGAACGGGAAACCGGCATCACCATCATGCAGATGGACGAGGGGATGGACACCGGCGACATCCTTTTACAGGACCGCCTCTTCATCAAAAACGATGACACCTCGGCCAGTCTGGCAATCAAAATGGCCGAGCTCGGCGGTCGGCTGCTGATCGAGGCCCTTACCCTGCTGCGCGAGAACCGGCTGCCCCGCCAAAAACAGAACAACAGCCTGGCTTGCGATGCGCCGATGTTGACCAAGGAAGAGGCATCCATCGACTGGACCTGGCCGGCAACGCGGATAAGCTGCCTGATCCGCGGCCTTGATCCCTGGCCCCTGGCCCATACCGAACATGACGGGGAGTGGCTTCGTCTCTTTTTGCCCGAGGTGATCAGCGGTGAACCTATGGAGCCGCCCGGCACCCTGTGCCGCGCCGACCGCGACGGCCTGCTCATTGCCACCGGCCATGATTACCTGCTGGTTCGGGAGGTGCAGCGCCAGGGCGGCAACCGCATGACGGTTGATGCCTTTCTCCGCGGCCGCCCCCTGGCGACCGGCATCCGCTTCGGCGCCCGATGATCATCGCCTACACCGACACCTTCTCCGGCATCAGCGGCGACATGCTCCTTGGCGCCCTGCTTCATGCCGGCCTGCCGCTTGACACCCTCAGCCGGGAACTGGCCGCCCTGCCCCTTGCCGGCTATGAGCTTGCGGCGGAGGAGATCACTCAGCAGGGGCTCAGAGCTATTCGTTTCACGGTGCATGTTCGCGATGACCGCCATCACCGGAGCTGGCGGGTCATCCGGTCAATGCTGACGGAAAGCAGTCTGGCCGCCCCGGTCCGCGAACGGGCACTCGCCATCTTCACTGCCCTGGCTGAGGCCGAGGCCCGGGTACATGGCTGCCCGGTCGATGATGTCCATTTTCACGAACTGGGCGGTATCGACGCCATCATCGACATCACCGGCGCTGCCATCGGCATGGCATATTTTGGCATCAATCATCTCGTTTCCGCGCCCCTGCCACTGTCCCGCGGCTGGACCCGGTGCAGCCACGGTGTCTTGCCCCTGCCGGCGCCGGCGGTCACCGAACTGACCAAAGGAATGGCGGTGTACGGGGTCGATCTGGAGCAGGAACTCGTCACCCCCACCGGCGCCGCCATCCTCAAGGGCTGCTGTCGCACCTTCGGCCCCTTGCCGCCCATGCGCATCGCCGGTCTTGGTTACGGCGCCGGCAGCCGGGAACGCCGGGACGGCCGCCCCAATCTACTGCGGCTCATCATCGGTGAGGCCTTAACGGTGGCGGAGGAACAGGAGGTGGTGGTCATCGAGACTCATCTCGACGACTGGCAGCCGGAGGGTTTCCCCTTTCTCAGTGAAAAGCTGCTGGCCGGCAGCGCCCTTGACGTCGCCCTCATCCCCATGCAGATGAAAAAGGGCCGACCCGGCTTTCTTTTGCGGGTGGTCGCCGCCCCTGATCTGGCCTGGGAGGCGCAGCGCCTCATCCTCGAAGAAACAAGCGCCATCGGCCTGCGCTACCGGCGGGAGGCGCGCTGGACCCTGCCCCGCCAGAGCGGCTTCATCGTCACCCGGGCAGGCCGGGTTGCGGTGAAAAAGGTGACGACGCCGATGGGCCGCACGGTGCTCTCCCCGGAATATGAGCAGTGCCGACAGCTGGCCACGGAAAAAGAGATCCCGTTGCGGGAGATTTACGCCCTGGTGACTGCGGCAACGCCGGACGACTTTCAGGAGGAGTGATGGACCGGCTCATCATGCTGATCGCCACCGGCTGCTACAGCGGCTATCTGCCGACCATGCCCGGCACCTGGGGCACCCTGGTCGCCTTTCCCCTCCATTTTTTGCTGCTGCGCCTGCCGGCCACCCTCTACCTGCCGGCGCTCGGCCTCATCTTTCTGCTGGCCGTATTCACCGCCGGCAGCGCCGAGAAGATCGTCAACCACAGTGATCCCGGTATCATCGTTATCGACGAGATCATCGGCATGCTGGTCGGCCTGATCGGGGTGCCGTGGAAGGCCGCGCCGCTCTTTTGCGCCTTTGTCCTCTTTCGTCTCTTCGACATCCTCAAGCCTTTTCCGGTGGGCTGGGTTGACACCCGCCTGCACGGCGGACTCGGCATCGTTTTGGACGACGTGGTGGCCGGCATCTACACTCTGCTCGCCATGCAGGGAGCAAAATACCTCCTGGGCTGGTAGGTTACTTTTGCGCCGAAATGCGCAGCACGGGAAGAGGCAGCAAGAAACGAGGCGCAGAGTAAACGAATTTCCGGCACCCTGGATCCCAGACGGCAAGATACCCTTGCCCTCCCCGGCTTTTTTTCAGTCCAGCGGAACTTTTCCGCCAGTCTCCCCGTTTATCAAATTAGAACCATTCCCGCCGGGAAGCCCCCAGCCCGGACTTCACTCAAGCTCCAAGGAGAAAATCAATGAAAAAAATCGTCATTATCCTCCTGTCGCTGGCCCTGAGCGCTGGTCCCGTTGCTGCCGCAGGAGGCAAAAACCACGGCACCACAGGAAAAGGCAAGGTCATCACCGGCACCTTGTCCAAAGGGCAGGCAAGCCAGAACCGCACCGGACGTTGAGCCTGGCGGCAACCGGACCTGCAGCGAACAGCGGGAAAATCCGGTTGCCGACCCAGAGCGCAGCGTCCTTTCCCCATCGATTTTGACAGTCCGCAGCAAAAAAAGTTGACCTGGCCTCGGCTTCAGCGGAAAAGCCTCTTTCGCCCCATTAGATCGCCGCGCCGATCTCCTCCTGCAGACCGCCGATGACGGCAAGCGGATCCGGAGCCCGGGTGATCGGCCGGCCGACCACGACATAATCGGCGCCGTTGGCAATGGCGCGACCGGCGGTCATGATCCGGGTCTGGTCGTCGGCCGACTCCTCGATATTGGCACCGGGCCGGATGCCGGGGGTGACGATGAGCAGTTTTTCGCCCAGATCGGCGCGAAGCCGCGCCGCCTCAAGCCCGGAGGAGACCACGCCGTCGCAGCCCAGCTCCAGCGCCCGTTTCGCCCGGAAATAGACAAGATCCTCGATGGTGGCGGTCATGCCCATGGCGCGCATGTCCTCCTCACCGAAACTGGTCAGCACCGTCACCGCCAAAATCTTGAGCCCGTCATCCTTCCCCTCTCTGGCCTGCAGGGCGGCGCGGATAATGGGATCGTTGCCGTGCACCGTGGCAAAACTTACCCCCCGATCGGCAAGCTGCATCATGGCAAGTTTGACCGTTTCCGGGATATCGAAGAACTTGAGATCAACCATCACCTTGTGGCCCCGGTTTATGATCCAGTCGACGATGTCAAACCAGCCGGCGAGAAAAAGCTGCAGGCCCACCTTGTAAAAGCGGATTTTCGCCTCGGTTTTTTTCACCCACTGCCGCGCCGTTTCCGGCTCCGACACATCAAGCGCCAGAATGATCCGCTCTTCCACCGGAATGTCTTTTCGCTGCATCTTTCACTCCTGTCCGCTGCAATTGGTAATTGATAATTGATTCGTGGCGGGTATAATAGCCCCACCGTTTCATTCGCTTGTCACTGGAATGCGCCACCATCCCGTCCCAGGACGGAAAGGAAAGCCTTTATGAGTTCACTGCTGCGGCCGGACAACTACGCCCGCCATACCTTGGAACGCTATACCGGCTCGCCGGTTTCGGAATTCTGTTCCCACATCATCATCTGCAATTTTCACCGCTACATCAGATCCTTTGCCAATATCAGCGGCAAACCGATTCTTTCCAACAACTGGAGCGTCGTGCATGACCACGACGCCAACATCAGCATCATCAACTACGGGGTCGGCTCGCCCTCGGCCGGCATCATCATGCACTGCCTCTCCTTTCTCGACGAGCTGAAATGCGTGCTGATGCTCGGTATGTGCGGCGGCATCGACGATTCGCTCGCCATCGGCGACCTGCTGCTGCCCACCGCCAGCATCCGCGACGAGGGCACCAGCGCCCACTATCTGCCCAAAGACGTACCGGCCCTGCCCACCTTCGGCATGAACCGGGTGGCCGAAGAGGTCATCATTAAAGAGTTCAACAAGGTGCCGAGGTCCGGCATCATGCACACCACCGATTATCGCATGTGGGAATTCGACCAGGATTTCATTGAATATATCCTCAAACACCGGATCATCGCAATCGACATGGAGATCGCCACCATTTTTTCCGTCGGCTACGCCCTTAATGTACCGACCTCCGCCCTGATGCTCGTCTCCGATCTGCCGCTGCGCAAGGGCGGCATCAAAAGCAAGGACAGCGCCTCTTCAATCTTCGAGACCTACACGGAACAGCATCTCGACATCGGCATCAAGATCATCCAGGAACTCAAAAAACAGAACTACCCGATTCGCTAAAGACTCCGCTCATGCCCTGTATCGACTTTCATGCCCACGCCTTTCCCGACCCCCTGGCCCGCACCACCATCCCGGCCCTGGAAAAAAGGGGCAATGTCCGGGCCGCCGCCGACGGCACCGTGGCCGGCCTGCTTGCCTCCATGGAACACGCCGGCGTCGAGGCCTCGGTGCTCTGCTGTATCGCCACCCGACCAGGCCAGTTCCGCTCCATCCTCAACTGGTGCGTCACCCTCCGCAGTGAGCGCCTCATCCCCTTTCCCTCCTTTCATCCCGCCTCTGACCAGGCGCTGGCTGAGATTGAGGAGATCGCCCGGCAGGGATTCCGCGGCGTTAAGCTCCATCCGTTCTATCAGGATTTTTTTCTCGACGAGGAGCGACTGAGGCCCCTCTTTGCCCGGCTTGCCGAACTTGACCTCATCGTCGTCATGCATACCGGCTATGATATCGGCTTTCCTCGCGAACGCCGGGCCGATCCTACAAAAATCGCCGCCCTGATCCGCGCCTTTCCTGATCTCCGCCTCATCGCCACCCATCTCGGCGCCTGGCAGCAGTGGGAGGAGGTGCATGAGAAGCTGGCGGGGAAGGACGTCTATTTCGATATCGCCTATTCCCTGGAATTTCTCCCGCCGGAAAGGGCGCGGCAGATCATCCTCGCCCATTCGCCGGACCGGGTGCTCTTCGGCTCCGACTCGCCCTGGGCCGACCAGCAGGCGGCCATCTCGCTGCTGCGCACCCTTGGTCTACCGTCTGATGATGAGGAAAAGATCCTTTACGCCAATGCCAA
This sequence comes from Thermodesulfobacteriota bacterium, assembly GCA_049323935.1. GTDB lineage: Bacteria > Desulfobacterota > Desulfobulbia > Desulfobulbales > SURF-16 > DB1. Next base: position 417,962 of record JBMONN010000004.1, on the reverse strand, counting down.
AAGGCTGTTGGCCGGCTGAAAGCCGAGTCCTCAATCTCGCGCTATGATGGCGTCGTTGTTTCAGTTATTGACAGGCAACGGCAGCTCATGAAAAAATCATGGTCAAACAAAGATGATGGAATCGTAAAAACTGAAAATTAACCACAGAGACCGCAGAGCACACAGAGCCAACTAATTGTAATTAAAGATGTTTTCTCTGCGTCCTCTGTGCGCTCTGTGGTGAAAAAAGACTTTTTACGGGTTTGTCAAAGATGACATGTGTGCAAGATACAAGATATCAAGACCTGACCCCTGTCATCTGGTCATCACCCTTATGTTTTTTTTTGCGGGCCTTTACATCATATCCCCCACCACCCGACCACCGACCCGATAGTCGCCACTGCCGAAGTGATACATCATGCCAATGCCGCGCAGGGTGACCTGCGGGCTCTGGAAAAGGACGGGGGCGGCGGTTTTCATGGTTTTTTTATTGAGGAAATAACGCAGGGCATCGGTGCGCAGCTCCAGCTCGTCGCTGGTCGTCACCATAACATCCTCCACCAGGGTGATGAGACGACGAACCGTATCAAAACTCCCCTCGCCGCAAGTAATGTGCGCACGCTGCTCGCCCTCGACAAACAGGCGTAAATCGACCCCGGCAAGGTAGAGGAGATTCATGCCGTCCCGTCCGCTTTCCACCCGCTCGGCGGCGAGCAGCATCTCCTGTTTGCCGTTTTCGTAACGGTTCAGCTCAACGCCGGTCAGGGCCACGGTGCGTTCGCGCGGCGCCGTCACCGGGGCCGACTCCTCGCCGTGCGGCATGAGCAGCCGGGCAAAAGGCCCCTTCCACAGCGGACTGGACAGCAACAGGGCAAGCGGGATAATCCACAGCAGATTGCGAGGGCCGGAGATCACAGCAGGTACCCGTCCAGCAGCTCCTGATAGAGGCCCTTGGCGTCGATGATCAGATCACACACCTCACGCACCGCGCCGCGGCCGCCGGGCCGGCGGGTGACGTAATCAACCGCCTCCCGCACCTCGGCCACCGCATCGGCCACGGTGGCGGAAAAGCCGACCCGATTGAGCAGGGCGAGATCAAGCCAGTCATCGCCCATGTAGGCCACCTGGGCGGGCTCCAGATGGAGCCGCTCAATCAGCTCCTCGTAGACCTCGACCTTTTTGCGCCGGCCCTGGAAGACATGACTGATGTTCAAGTCCTGCACCCGGCGGGTCAGGGCCGCTGAACTGCGGGCAGTGATCAGGCCGATCTCCACCCCGGCCCGGCGCAGCAGATTCATCCCAAAGCCATCGCGGACGTGAAAGGTTTTCACCTCAACACCCTCGTCGGTATAGGAGATGGAGCCGTCGGTCAGCACGCCGTCCACATCGAGCAACAGCAATTTCACCTCGCGCGCCTTCGGGAAACAGTTGCGCCACGCATAGCCTCTTTCATGATTTTCCATACGGGAAGCCGCCCTTGCCAGCAGGCCGCTGGTCAGTTCGCAATCACCGGGATAGCCCCCCTCCTGACCGGGGGCACAGGAATTTTTGTCACGCATACGAAATCAGATGGCCTCGAAAAAAAGAATAGCAACAACAGATACCACAGAGCATGTGGAGACAAGGACTGTCACGAAAACACTTTCTCTGGGTTCTCTGTGCGCTCGGTGGTAAAAACGTCTTGCGCAAACCGTCAGAGGCTAGCAGGCAGCGGCAAGGCGATGAATTGCCAGAACCGTGGCGAGCAAAGGCTCCAGCTCATCGAGGGGCAGGGAGTTGGGACCGTCGCACAGGGCGCGGTCCGGATCGGGATGCACCTCCATGAAGAGGCCGTCCACCCCGGCCGCAACCGCAGCCCGGACCAGGGGGGCGATGAACTGACGCTGGCCGCCCGAGCTGCCGCCGGCACCGCCGGGCAGCTGGACACTGTGGGTGGCATCGTAAATCACCGGGCAACCGAGACCGCGCATGATCGGAAAGGCGCGCATATCCACCACCAGGTTGTTGTAGCCATGGGTCACCCCACGCTCGGTAAGCAGAATTTTTGCGCAACCGCTCGTCCGCAGTTTGCCCACCGCATGCTCCATGTCCCAGGGGGCAAGAAACTGCCCCTTCTTGACATTGACCACCCGCCCGCTGCCGGCCGCAGCGACGAGCAGATCGGTCTGCCGGCAGAGAAAAGCGGGAATCTGGATGATATCGAGCACCGCGGCGGCCGCTTCCACCTGACCAACCTCATGAATATCGGAGAGAACCGGCACCCCTAATTCCGAGCGGATGCGGGAGAGGATCGCCAGTCCCTCGACGATCCCCGGACCACGGTAAGAAGAAAGCGAGGTGCGGTTGGCCTTGTCAAAGGAGGCCTTGAAGACAAAGGAGATGCCGAGCCGGGCAGTGATCTCCCGCAGTCGACCGGCGATCAACCGGGCCGTCTCCTCGGTCTCGAGGACGCAAGGGCCGGCGATCAGCAGCAGAGGCCGGCCCGGGCCGACCTCGAAAAAACCGGGGATAGCGACCGGCTCCACTATTTCTTCTCCATCCGGCAGCGGAACGCCTCCGGCTCCCGGGAAAAAGAGGCGGCCGCCTGCCAGCCGACCATCTTCTGGACACAGCGGTCACGCAGGGCATCTTCGAAATGGACCATGCCGTGCTGCCGGCCCTTGCGGATCTCGTCGTTGATCTGGCTCTCCTTGTTCTGGCGGATCAGGCTTGCCACCGTATGAGTATTGACGAGGATCTCCATCACCGAGGTCATATTGTCCTCGGCCCGAGTCGGCACGAGAATCTGATTGATGACGCCAAGCAGGGCGGTGGAGAGCTGCATGCGGATAAATTCCTGCTCATTGGCCGGAAACTCGGCGATGATGCGGGGGATAACAAAGCTGGCCGAGCGGGCATGCAGAGTCGCCAGGACGAGATGGCCGGTCTCCGCCGCCTTCAGGGCGATGCGCACCGTCTCCAGATCGCGCATCTCGCCGATGACGATGACATCCGGATCATGACGCATGGACCAGCGCACCCCCTCACTGAAGGAGTTGACATCCGTGCCGATCTCCCGGTGGGAAATCAGGCATTTCTTGTGCTGATGAAGGATCTCCACCGGATCCTCAATGGTGATGATGTGCTTGCTGCTGCTGGTGTTGATATAATCGACCAGACTGGCCAGGGTGGTGGTCTTGCCGCTGCCGGTGGGACCGGTGACGAGAAAGAGACCGCGCTGGGAGAGCAGCATGCTCCGCACCTGCTCCGGGATGGCCAGCTCGTCGAGGGAGAACATGACGTCGCGGAAATGGCGCAGCACCATGGAGATGGTGCCGCACTGGCGGTAGACGGCGATCCGGAAACGGTGGTCGTTGTAGCTGTAAGCGAAATCGGTGTTGCCGGACTTGGAGAGATCAACCATGCAGCGCGGCGGGGTCAGGGCACGCATGACCTGATCGATGTCCTTGGCGGTGAGCGGCTCGGTTTTCAGCCGCGCCATTTTGCCGCCCACCCGCAGGGTCGGCGGCGCGCCTACCGACAAATGTATGTCATTGGCATTGTGGCTGATCGCCACCTGAAAAAACTTCTCAACCATATCCATGCCTCGATCCATCATGTCGGCTCCGCCACTCCCGCATGGTGCCGTGCGGGAGTCTCTTATTTTTTGCGGGAAAACTCCAGGGCCGCCTTGATGAAATCCCGGAACAGGGGATGGGGGGCCATCGGCTTGGACTGAAATTCGGGATGGAACTGACAGCCGAGAAACCAGGGATGGTCGGCCAGTTCAACGATCTCCACCAGGGTGTCATCCGGTGAAACACCGCTGATCACCAAGCCCTTCTCCTCCAGCTGGCGGCGGAAGGTATTGTTGAATTCGTAGCGATGCCGATGCCGTTCCGAAATGGCATCCTCACCATAGGCGGCATGGGCCAGACTGCCCGGCACCAGCTTACAGGGATAGCTGCCGAGCCGCAGGGTACCGCCCATGTCGGACGATTCGTCCCGCACCTGGGTCTGCTGGGTGCGGTGATCAAACCACTCCTTCATCAGATAAATGACCGGATGCTTGGTGTCCGCGGTGAATTCGCTGCTGTTGGCGTCTTTCATGCCGGCCATGCTGCGGGCAAACTCGATGACGGCGAGCTGCATGCCGAGGCAGATGCCGAAATAGGGAATGTTGTTTTCCCGGGCATAGGTAATGGCACCCATCTTGCCGCTCACCCCGCGGCTGCCGAAGCCGCCCGGCACCAGGATACCGTGGCAGCCGGCGAGGAGATCCTTTGCCGGCTTGCTTTCCAGCTCCTCGGCATTGACGTAGCGCAGCTCGACATGGCTGTCGTTGGCCACTCCGCCGTGGACCAGGGCCTCATGCAGGCTCTTGTAGGACTCCTTGAGATCGACGTATTTGCCGATGATGCCGATCAGCACCCGGTGGGAGGGGTTCTTGATCCTGCGGATCAGCTCCTGCCAGGGCTCGATGCGCGGGGCGCCGGTCCAGATGTTGAGCAATTCGAGGATCTTGTTGTCCAGCCCCTCGCTGTGGAAACAGAGCGGCACCTCGTAGATGCTCTCCACGTCCTGGGCGGTGATGACCGCATCGGTGGGCACGTTGCAGAACAGCGAAATCTTCGCCTTCAGCTCCGGGGCAAGGCGGGTCTCGGTGCGGCAGAGCAGGATATCGGGCTGGATGCCGATGGCCCGCAGCTCCTTGACGCTGTGCTGGGTCGGCTTGGTCTTCACCTCACCGGCGGTCTTCAGATAGGGCACCCAGGTGACATGGATGAAGATGGTATTTTCCCGGCCGACATCGAGACGGAACTGGCGGATCGCTTCGAGAAAAGGCAGGCTCTCGATATCGCCGATGGTGCCGCCGATCTCGACGATGGCCACATCCGCATCGCCATCGAGCTGGCGGATGGCACTCTTGATCTCGTCGGTGATATGGGGGATGACCTGCACGGTGCCGCCGAGATATTTCCCCTGCCGTTCCTTGGTGATGACCGAGTGGTAGATCCGGCCGGAGGTATAGTTGTGGCGCTGGCCGAGCCGGGCCGAGGTATAGCGCTCGTAATGACCGAGATCGAGATCGGTCTCCGCCCCGTCGTCGGTGACAAAGACCTCGCCGTGCTGAAAGGGGTTCATCGTCCCCGGATCGACGTTGATGTACGGATCGAGCTTCTGCATGGTGATGGTGAGCCCGCGGCTTTCCAGCAAAGCACCGATGGCCGCAGCGGCAAGACCCTTGCCCAGAGAGGAGAGCACGCCGCCGGTGATAAAAATGAACTTGGTCTGATGGGTCTGTTTTTTTGTTTTCATGGGGGCACTATATAGCAACTGCCGGTGATTTTCCACGAAAAAAAAGGAGAAAAAAAGCAAGAAAAAGCACCGATTCCCTGGGCGACCGGCGGCAAATTCTTTTGCACTCTCCCGCCATTTCGGGTTATCTGTCGTCCATGCGTGTCTCTCTGCTTTTCTCCATAGTTTTGCTGCTTGCCTCCTGCCGAGGCGAGGAGACGAACCGGCCCGCGCCGGCACCGCCCCCGCCCCGGCAGCAACGCTGTACCGACTGCCACGACCTGCAGCCCGACCCACGGCATGGAACAATCGCCTGTACCGACTGCCATGGCGGCCACGATCCGGCTCTGTCCGCCGATGAAGCGCATGCCGGCCTGATCCGTCTCCCGGCCCATCCCGACCATATGGAACAGAGTTGCGGTCCCTGTCACCCGAAGCAGGTGACCGGGGCGCGCCACAGCCTCCATTTCACCGTGAGAAACAAGGTCAACATCATCCGCCGCGCCTTCGGGGCCGAGGAGGATCTCGCCTCCCTCGTTGCCGTGCCCCAGCAGGAGGAGATCGCCTCTTTGGCCGGCTTGGCCGATGACATGCTGCGACGCCGCTGCCTGCGCTGCCACCTTTACTCCTCCGGCGACCGCTATCCGGAAACCCGGCGCGGCACCGGCTGCGCCGCCTGCCACCTGGAATTTACCGACGGCAAGGCCGTCTCCCATGCCTTTATCGGCCGCCCGACCGACAGCCAGTGCCTGCACTGCCATTACGGCAATACGGTGGGCGCCGACTATCATGGCCGCTTTGAGCATGATTTCCATTGGGATTACCGTACCCCGTACGAAAACGGCGGTGACAGTCTGCGACCCTACGGCGTCGAATATCACCCGCTCACCCCCGATGTCCACCAGCAGGCCGGCATGGCCTGCATCGACTGCCACTTTGGCCCGGAACTGATGACAGGGGCCCCGCCCCGCGACTGCAACGGCTGCCACGGCTGGCAGCAGCCTCAGCCGCTGCCGGCAACCAATGTCACCGAAGAAAACGGCAAGCTCGTCCTCTTCACCCGGCACGAGGGGAAAAAACTGGTGGTGCCGCCGACCCGCCATCCGGCCCACGCCGCCTGGCAGAACAAGGCGGACTGCGCCGTCTGTCATGCCGGCTGGTCCTTCAATGACGCAGGCAGTCATCTCCTCCGCCTTGACGTCGAGGAGTTCGACCCCTGGGAGGCACTTGCCGTCCAAGGCAGCAGCGAAGTTGAAAAACAGATCACCACCTCACTGTATGGCGACGAGTCCCTGCCTTATGTCGCCATGACCGACACTATCAGCAACGAACTGTATTCCGGCCTGTGGCTGATGGGTTACGAGCAGCGACGCTGGGAGTTTCCCCTGGTCTGCGCTGATCCGGCGGGGGTTCTGCATATCTGCCGTCCCCTCCTTGATCTCTCTCTCAGTTATGTCAACGAGGAGGAAGAAATAGTCTATGACGCCGTCACCCCGCCGGCGGCCCCACCGTTTGGCCTGCTGCCTTATACCCCGCACACCATCGGCAAGGCCGGCGCCTTTTACCGGAGCCGGCTGCGGGAAAACACCTTTCTCCTGCGCCGACCTCTCAATCTGACCGGCAACCAGGAAGAAGGAAAATCGCCATGAAACGGCTGTTTCTGCTGTTCATGCCGCTTTTTTTCCTGACGGCCTGCGCCGAAAAAAGACTACCGGAACCACCCCCGGACCAGAGACCGGCGCTTTCCGCCAGGGTCCCCCCCACCCAGCGGCCATACCGGATCAAGGGCAAAACCTATTACCCCCTGCCCAGCGCCGAAGGCTACCGGGAGACCGGTATCGCCTCCTGGTACGGCGAACCTTTCCACGGTCGCAAGACCTCCAATGGCGAGACCTACGACATGCACGCCGTCAGCGCCGCCCACAAGACCCTGCCGATGAACACCATTGTGCTGGTGGAAAACCTCGACAACGGCCGGGAGCTTGTCCTGCGCATCAATGACCGGGGCCCCTTTGTCCGGGACCGGATCATCGACCTCAGTCGGAGTGCGGCCAGCGAGCTCGACATGGTGCAGAGCGGCACGGCCAGGGTGCGGGTCACCGCCCTGGGCGAGGCGCAACAGACCAGAGAGGACGGCCGGATCGTGACGCGCTTTCTCCCCCACCAGGATCTGGGCAAGGGCGAATTCTATGTGCAGCTCGGCTCCTTTGCCGACCGCCGCAACGCCGAACGCCTGCTGGCAGCCCTCCTGAAAAGCGGCGAACAGGCGCGGCTCGTCCCCTTTGACCGCGGCGACATCCTCTTCCACCGGGTCCAGGTCTATGCCGGCGACACCCTCGCCGCCGCCCGCCAGCGGGAACAGACATTCTCCGCCGCCGACTTCCCCGGCGCCTTTGTCATTGCCCGCTGAGGCAACCAACCATTTTTTTTTACTTTCCCCCCCGCCCAGTGCTATAGTCTTTGTGACAACAGCGGCATCGTCGGGACTTTCCCGGTCGCTCACCCCTTTGCCCGCTCCTGAAAAGAGATCATGCGCACGCCTCGGATTGTCCTCTTCACTCTTGTCATCTTCATTCTGTCGATAGGTGCCGCCCGCGGCGACGAACCACCATTCATCTGGGGCGGCGACCTGCGGGCGCGGATCGTTGATTTTCATCGCATTCCCACCGAAAATGGCAAGCTACTGCCGGAAAACCGTTTTCTTCGCATCCGCAGCCGCTTCCAGGGCGCTTATCGCTTCAGCCCGGATGTTGCCTTGCAGGCCCGGCTGACCAACGAATGGCGGGAGTATGACAGCGACAAGGGCCGCAACGATTATCAGGCCATGGACGAGTTCATCGTTGACAATTTCTTCCTCGACATCAAAGACCTCTGCGGCAACCGGCTCGATCTGCGCATCGGCCGCCAGGACATGAACTACGGCACCGGAAAGATCATCCGCGAAGGCACTCCCCTCGACAGCTCCCGCGCCTTTTACTTCAACGCAGTCAAGGGCCGCTTCACATACGAACAGGTCATTGTCGATCTCTTCGGGATCGCCAATGACAATGAGGACGAATTTGCCATCCACCGGGAAAATCGGGAACTTTTCGAAGGCGAGGAAAACGGCGGCGGCATCTATGTCATCAACGACCGGATCGCCGCGCTTCGCCAGGAATACTATTACATCTTCAAGCACGAGGTGCGGGAATCGAGCCTTGATCTGCACACTTGGGGAATGCGATTTACCCCCCGCTTTAGCGCCACCCTGTCCGCCAACCTGGAGCTTGCCCTGCAGGACGGCAGCCGCGACAACGGCAACGACGTTGACGGTCAGCTGCTCGACATCTCGCTTTTTTACGCACTGCCGCTGCGGCAATCCCGCAAGCCGATGATTGATCTCAGTTACTACTTCCTGTCCGGCGATGATCGGGAAAGCAGCGCGGAAGAAGGGTGGCACCCGGTGTGGGCCCGCGCCCCCCACTATCTGAGCTATATCATTCCCCGCGCCCTCATGCCGGACTTCGCCTCCTGGACCAACCTCTCCATGCCGAGCATCGGGCTCTCGTCACCAATCACCGAGAACGTCTCCTGCCAGATTCGTCTGGCCAGAGTCTACGCCCCGGAAAAAGGACTGGGAAACGGCAGGACCAGGGGAACCCTTTTTATCTCCCGCTGCACATATACAATAAACAAAAAGTGGGACGGCGCTCTGCATGTCGAGGTCATGGACCCGGACAGCTACTACCGCACCGTCAATCATTATGCCCATTACGCCCATCTAGAGCTGATTTACCATTTTTAAACCAGACAGGCCGGAACCAACTGCCATGATCCCCTCGCCAACCGCTAAAGCCCCTCTGTGCCCTCTTCCAGCCCTGCTGCTCTGCCTGCTCATGCTGCTGCTGGCCGGCTGTTCATCGCCGTCGCCACAAGCAAAGCACCACACCATCGGCGTTCTCAATTACAGCAAGGCGGCAGAAAAGGCCCTGGCCGGCTTCAAGGAGGGCATGACGAAACTCGGCTATCAGGAAGGAGAAAATATCACCTATCTCTATGCCGGCCACATCCCGGACCGGGAAAAACTGCGTGATGAGGCGCGCGCGCTGCTGCAAAAAAATGTCGATCTCCTCTACACCATGTCCACCCCGGCCACCCTCATCGCCAAGGAGATGACAGCAAACAAACCGGTGCCGGTAGTCTTCGGGCCGGTCAGCAATCCGGTCGAATCCGGCATCGTCGGCGATCTGAAAAGCCCGGAGCGCAACATCACCGGCGTCACCTTCAAATACCAGGAACCGAAACGACTGCAACTTTTACACGAGATCACGCCGGCAGCCCGCCGCATCGCCTTTCCCTTCAATCCGGACGACCCCAGTCCCCAGTTCAATCTCCAGGAAATCACCGCAATCGCAGCAGAACTTGGTATCACCCTCGTGCCCTGCCCACTGCGGAACAACGAAGAGATCGACGCCTTTCTCGCCGCCCTGCCGGTGGACATCGATGCCATCTACATGCCGACCGATGCGTTCATGGCCACCCGGAGCAGGGACTTTATCGCTAAGGCACTGGAACGAAAAATACCGCTCACCACTCCGATTCGGGAAGGCGTCCAGGCCGGCGCCCTCTTCTCCTATGGCATGAGCCTGCATGAGCTGGGCGGTCAGGCGGCCCGCCTGGCCGCCCAACTCCTAAGCGGCATTTCTCCCCAGGATCTGCCGGTGGAAATCGCCGAATTCGAGACCGCCGTCAACCTCCGCACCGCCGAGGCCATCGGCATTGACCTGCCGGACAGTCTGTTGCGCCGGGCCATCGTCATCCAATGATCATCAACATCCGCAGCAGACTGACCGTTATCGTTATTCTCCTGACAATGCTGCCGCTGGTCGGTTTAAGCATTTTCGTCGGCTGGCAGTCCTTTGCCACCGGACGAATCCACGCCGAAGAGATGGTGCGGGCAACCGCCCGCCGGGTCGGCACCGAGGTCAGCTCATCGCTTGCGATCATCATCTCACACCTCCAGGTCCTGGTCCGTATCCGCGGTTTGGCCGACATCGCGCCCGAAAACCGCAAGGACATCCTCGAGGAGCTTCTCTCCTTCCATCAGGAATTCGAATCGGTCAGCTATCTTAACGACAAGGGAATAGAACTTCTCAAGGTCAGCCGAACCGAGCCGACCAGGGCAACCGGCGCCGACCGCTCCAGCAGTGACGAATTTCTCCTGCCCGCGACCAGCCATACCACCTTTTACGGCCCGGTCGTCTTTTCCTCGGCCAGCGGCGAACCAATCATGGAGATCGCTGAACCGCTGCTCGATCCTGCCACCAAAACCACCCAAGGGATCCTGGTGGCCACGGTCCGCCTGAAAAAGATCTGGGGAGTCATCGCCAATCTCACCCTCCATCCCGGGGAAAACGTTTACATCATCGATTCCGTCGGCCGGGTCGTTGCCCATCGCAATCCCTCCGTTGTCCTGCGCGGAACCCGCACTGCCATTCCAGGACTTGTCTTTCCGAGTGCGGGTGCCGCCAATCCGCCTCTCGGCCTGGAGAACAAGCCGGTCATCTATGCCAGCCACCGGATTTCACTGGGAGAACGCAACCTCGACGTCATCGCCGAACGATCCATTGCCGAGGCCTACCGGCCGGCCCGCATCCAGGCCCGCGTCCTCTTTGTTGCCACCCTGCTCACCCTTGTCATCGCGGTCTTTGTCATCGTCATCGTCACCGGCACCATTGTCCGGCCGGTTCAGCATCTTGCCGCAGTGGCCCGGGACATCATGCACGGCAAACTCGACAGCCAGGCGCAAGTGGGCGGCAACGACGAGCTGGCCGAACTGGCAGCCACCTTCAACCTGATGACGGAACAGTTGCGCTCTTCCCTCCAGGAACTGCGACAGGAACTGCGAATTAACGAGTCGCTCTCAAACCTGTCAAACAAACTTCTTCTCACAGCCGATATCCGGGAGATCGCCCGTCTTGTCCTGGAAACGGCCAGAGAACTGACCGGCAGCAACCAAGGCATGATCTCTCTGATGGACAGAAAGACACCCGGCGGCCGATCCCTTTTGTTCGAAATCACGGTGCCGGCCTGCACAACTGCAAAAACAAATCCCTTCTCCGGTCACCGTGCCACCCGGCTTCCGGCGTTTTTCAGCAACACAGGCGACAACAGCACCCTGCCCGCGGACCACCCCGATCTCTCCCGTTTCCTGGCCGTACCGGTCTGTGTTGGCGAGGAGCATGTCGGCCGCATCGTTCTGGCCGAGACCGCCCGAGACTATCGTGAAACCGATCTGGAGGTGGTCAAACGGCTGGCCGCGCTCTACGCCCTGACGGTCAGCCGTTTCTGGACCATGGACGAAAAGGAAACGCTGGAAAGCGCCCTGCGTCAGGCCCAGAAGATGGAGGCCATCGGCACCCTGGCCGGCGGCATCGCCCATGATTTCAACAATATCCTCACCCCGATCCTCGGCTACGCGGAACTGATCCAGGCAACAAGCGCCAAAGACAGCGCCACGGGCAGGGATATCGGCGAGATTATCCGGGCAACAAAACGGGCCATCGATCTGGTCGGCCAAATCCTGACCTTCAGCCGACGCAAGGAACACAAGCGTCAGAGCATCTTCCTGCAACCGATCATCAAGGAAAGCCTGAAATTACTGCGGGCCACCATCCCCACCAGCATCGACATCCGCCACCGCATCGATCCGTCCTGCGGCGCCGTGCTGGCCGATCCCACCCAGATCCATCAGATCATCATGAATCTCTGCACCAACGCCTTCCACGCCATGGAGGAAAAGGGAGGCACTCTGGCCGTTTCCCTTGAACCGCTAACCCTGCAGGGTAGCGATCTGTCCGCAAAACCGGCCATTGCGCCGGGAGACTATGTCCGGCTTGAGGTCAGCGATACCGGCACCGGCATGAAAAAGGAGGTCCTGGACCGTATCTTCGAGCCTTACTATTCCACCAAGGCCGAGGGTAAGGGCACCGGACTCGGTCTTTCCGTTGTACTCGGCATCGTCAAGGCCCATGGCGGCGAGATAACCGTCTACAGCGAACCCGGCCAGGGCACGACCTTTCACGTCTATCTGCCGGTAGCCGTCATTCATCCATTCTCCGCCCCGGAAAGCAACGGGAACAATCTTTCTCCCCTGGTCGGTGGCGAGCATATTCTCCTGGTCGACGATGAGGCCGTGGTCCTCAACCTGGAAAAAAAGATTCTGATCGGACTCGGCTACCAGGTGGACGCCAGTTCGGACAGTGAGGAGGCACTGCGCATCTTCCTGGCAAATCCGGATGCCTTCCATCTGCTCATCACCGACATGACCATGCCGAAGCTGAGCGGGGCGGAACTGGCAAAGATGGTGCTGGCCCGGCGCCCCGATTTGCCGATTATCATCTGCACCGGTTACAGCGAGCTGATTACCGCGGAAAAGGCAAAGGAAATCGGCATCCGCGAATATATCAGCAAACCGATCACCCTCCAGCACTTTGCCGCCACCGTGCGAACGGTACTGGACCGGCAGCAGAAACAGGGGCCACCACCCGCCTCCCGCTCCAACAAACATGAACTGATGGAAAAAAGATGAAAAGGATCTGCGCCTGGTGCGGCCAGGAACTCAAAAGAGAAGGATCAGCAGCGACACCGCCGGGCACTGGGCCCATTACCCATGGCATCTGCCCGGACTGCGTGCGGAAGGTTTTCCGCAACGAGGCAATCGCCATGTCGGAGTTTCTCAACCAGTTCCCCCTGCCGGTACTACTGGTTGATCATGACGTTCGGGTTCTGGCGGCAAACAGGGCTGGCCTGCGCGCCCTTAACAGAAAAGCAGAGGAGCTGGAGGGCCGGCTGGCCGGCGAGGTCATTTCCTGCGAACACGCGCGGCAGCCGGAGGGATGCGGCCGGACCGTGCACTGTAAATACTGCACCATCCGCAAGACGGTGACCAACACCTACGAAACCGGCAAGAGTCATGTCGGAGTGCCGGCCTATCCTGACCTGCATCACATCACCAGGGAGAAAATACGCTTTCTCATCTCCACCGAAAAGGTAGGGGAGGCGGTGCTGCTACGCATTGACGAGATCGGCTGAGAAGAGGCAAGAGGCATTCACCACAGGGCACCGAGTACACAGAGAAAACATTTTGAATGACCGTCAGGTATCTCCGCGTGCCCGGTGTGCTCCGTGGTTGATTTCCCGGTCTTTGTCAGGATGGCGAAGCACAAAAGTGCGATATGCAAGGCGCGGCGATGTCGCGAAAGCGGAGGCGTACATGGGTACGTCGAGCTTTTCGCGATCACGCCGCAACGCGGCAGATCGCACTTTTTGCAAAGCCATCAGTGTTTGAACGAGCGCTGGCCGGTAAACTTCATCGCCACCTGGGGGCTGGCCTCATTGCACGCCTCGATGGTCTCGAAGTCGCGCATGGAGCCGCCGGCCTGGAGAATGGCGGAGACCCCCTGACGGATACCGACGTCCGCCCCGTCGCGGTAAGGGAAGAAGGCGTCGGAGATCATCACCGAACCGGGCAGGCCGGCCCGATCCTTTTGGGTCTGGGCGTCGATGGCCTCCTTATCCGCCCTGTCGCGCTTACCGCGCTCGATCTCCAGCACCATGTCAGCGTAAGGAATACCAAATCTATCAAAGCAAAGGATATCGGCATACTTGATATAGGCCTTGTGCACGGCGATTTCGGCAACCCCGACCCGATCCTGCTCGCCGGTGCCGATGCCCACCGTGCAGCCGTCCTTGACGTAGATGACCGAGTTCGAGGTGACACCATGCTCCACCGCCCAGCCGAACAGCATGTCGTCGATCTCCCGCTCGGTTGGTTGCCGCTGGCAGCGGTACTCCTGGCCCTTGGAGGTCGTTACCGCGTCTTTCAGATCCTCCTTACGGCGGATGGAGTTAACCGCCGACTGCTGGACAATGATGCCGCCGTCGATCAAGCTCTTGAAATCAACGAAGCGGTACTTCTCAAACTCGGCCAGCCGGTCGATACGGCCCATTTTGATCACCCGCAGATTCTTGCGCGCCTTGAGGATATCGAGCGTCCCCTCATCGAAGTCCGGCGCGCAGACCACCTCCAGATAGTTCTGGCTGAGCAGCTCCGCGGTCTGTTTGTCAATGGCGCGGCTCATCACCACCGCCCCGCCGAAAGCGGCAATGCGGTCGGCCCGGTTGGCCCGGTTATAGGCGTCGGCCAGGGAGGTGCCATAGGCGGCGCCGCAGGGGTTGTTGTGTTTGAGGATGACCGCCGCCGGCCGATCCATCAGATACTTGAGGATATTGAGACCATTGTCGATATCGGTGAGGTTGATCTTACCCGGATGCTTACCCACCTGCAGCATGTCCTCCACCCCGATGGCGGATACCAGCCCGTTGCCCGGCGCGATGAAGCGGCAGTCACCCAACACCAGGTTGCCATTCACCAGTTCGTAGAGGGCCGCCTCCTGATCCGGGTTTTCGCCGTAGCGCACCCCACGCTCATCGATGGTGCCGTCCTCCATGGGGATCTTCCAGGTTTTTTTGCGGTAGACCAAGGTCTGATCGCCAAACGAGATCGTCATCTCCATGGGGAAATGGTCGCCTAAAATCGTCGTGTACATCTTTTTCAAATCCTGTGCAGCCATAACTCTCCTCTTCAGTGGGTCTCAGGAGGCGACGGCCAGGGGCCCGTCGCTTTCCTCTCGCTGGAATGTGGAATCCCAGTCCTTGCGGACCGGATCGAATCCTTTATGAAAAATCGAATCACACACCTCGGCCATGGTACGGTGATCACCGACGGCAAACTGCTCGCCCTCCTGGGCCGGTTCGCCATAACCGCCCGGCGCAGTGCACGAACCGGCGGAATAGCGGGTAGGGCCAAGACCGACCATGCCGTCGCGGAAACGCTGCTCCTCCCGGGTGGAGAGCAGCAGCCCGACATCATGGTCAAAGATACGCAGGGCAAAGATAAGCTGGGCAAGCATCCGTTCACCGACCGGCACCAGCGGCTGAAACCCGCCTTCCGCCGGCCGCAGCCGGGGAAAGGAGACGGTAAGCGCCGTCCGCCAGAAGTGCCTGCGCAGCCAGGCGAGATGCAGCCCCAGGGCCAGCCCCTCCAGCCGCCAGTCGGCCAGGCCGAGCAGGGCGCCGATACCGACCTCGCGCATACCGGCCGCCGCCACCCGGGCCGGGGTGGCGAGCCGAAAGTCAAAATCGCGTTTCTTGCCGGCCAGATGGACCCGGTCATAAACCCGACGGTCGTATGTCTCCTGATAAACGGCGACACTGGTGATGCCGGCCTGGAAAAGGCGATGGTACTCCGCGGTCGAGAGCGGCTGCACCTCGATGGAGATGGCGGCGAATTTCTCCCGCAGCCGGCGGGCCAGTTCCGCCAGATAGTCGACTCCCATGCTGGCCGGCGCCTCGCCGGAAACGAGCAGGATATGATTGAAGCCCCGCTGGTGGAGGATCATCGCCTCCCGTTCCGCCTCCTCCATGGTGAGGACTCTTCTGGCAATGGCGTTGCGGGCGGCAAAACCGCAGTAGAGGCAGTTGTTGGTGCAAAAATTGGAGAGATAAAGCGGGGCATAGAGCTGGATGGTGCGGCCGAAGCGCCGGGTCGTGATGGCGGCCGAACGGGCGGCGAGCTGCGGCAGCAGCTGGTCCGCCGCCGGGCTGAGCAGGGCGGTCAGTCCCCGGACATCAATGCGCTCGGCCTGCAGGGCGTGCTCGACATCATCACGGGTGCAGGAGGAAACCATCCGGCCCAAGGTGGCGAAATCAGCAATGGTAAATGTCTCTTCTCTCATCGTTTTTCGGTGATCCTGTCAGCGGAGAAAATCAAGCCCGGTTTCCGGCGAAGAGGCGGCTGCGTCATCACGCTGCTCGCCGAGACCCGCCTCAAAGGCGATACGGCCGGCCTCCACCGCCTGGGCAAAGGCCCGGGCCATGCGCACCGGATCGCCGGCCACCGCGATCGCGGTATTAACCAGCACCGCATCCGCCCCCATTTCCATGGCCTGGGCGGCATGGGACGGCGCGCCGAGTCCGGCGTCCACCACCACCGGCACCCGGGCTTGGGCAATGATGATCTCGATCTGAAAGGCGGTGAGGATGCCGCGATTGGTGCCGATCGGCGCGCCGAGCGGCATGACCGCGGCGGCACCGGCGTCCTGCAACCGGAGGGCGAGGACCGGATCGGCGTTGATGTAGGGCAGGACGATAAAACCTTCCCGGACCAGGATCTCGGTGGCTTTCAACGTCTCCACCGGATCGGGCAGCAGGGTGCGCGGGTCGGGGGTCACCTCAAGCTTGAGCCAGTCGCCGCCACCGGCCGCCCTGGCCAACCGGGCAAGACGCACCGCCTCCGCGGCATCGCGCGCACCGGAGGTATTGGGTAGGAAAAGATACCTGTCCCGGTCCAGCACGCTCATGATGTCATCCTCGGGGTTGGCGAGATCAATACGGCGCAAGGCGACGGTCACCATCTCGCAGCCCGAGGCGTCAAGGGCCTCACGCATAATGCGGGCTGAGGGAAATTTGCCCGTTCCTCCGAACAGACGGGAGCGAAACTCCCGCCCGGCAATGGTCAGCATTTCAACCGCCTCCGACAAAACGTATCAGTTCCAGTTTGGCGCCTTCAGTCACAACGAAACTGGGATACTCGTCGCGCTTGACAATAACGCCGTCACATTCAACAAAGACCGTGTCCGGCACCACCCCGAGCTCAGAGAGCAGCGCTTCAATCGTGGTTCCGGACCGGATATCTCTTTTTTCACCGTTACAGACTATTTCCATATTTGATGATTTCGTAAAAACTGAAAATTAACCACAGAGACCGCAGAGTACACAGAAACAACTAATTGTAATTAAAGATCTTTTCCCTGTGTCTTCAGCGAGCTCTGTGGTAAAAAAAAGACTTTTTACGGGTTTGTCATATTTTTCGTATACCGTCACCAGGCAAGGAAGTTCTCATCACTCCTCGCCGAGCAGCAACCGCACCACCTGATTGGCCTGCTGATGGGCAGCAATCCCCACCCGCGGCGCCATCAACCCCTGCCCCGGACCGACCTCTGATTGTTCATCACCGACAAGATAAACCCGAGGATAAAGTTTGCGGACGCGGATCAGATTGCCGTCGCCAAAACCGGCCATCCCGGAGGCGCCGACATAGCCGACCCCCTTGAGCCCGCTGAGGGCGACGCGCAGGGCCGCCGGTTTCATGGCCGGATCATCGAAACACTCGACCAGCACATCGACCCCGCGAAAGAGCGGGGCAATTGCCTCCTCGCTCAGGCGTCCGTCGATCATCTCGAGATGAGCGTAAGGATTGATGCGCAGCAAGGTGTCCCGCAGGGCCCGGGTCTTGGGCTGACCGATCTGGTCGGCAAAATAATACTGGCGATTGAGATTGCTCAGTTCCACGACATCATAATCGGCAAGGCGCAACTTGCCAACACCTATTCTGACCAGGGCCACCGCCACCGCCGAACCGAGTCCGCCGAGCCCCATGACTCCGACACTGCTCCGGCGCAAAAGCTCCTGGACCGCCGGACCGTGGCGCCTGACCAGCACCTCATCAAATTCGCCCTGCCGCAGCATCGCCCCTCCTCCTTTCGCCGAAAATAATTATCCGACCGGCAAGACCATGAGCATCTTCCCCCGAGGCCGGCACATTCGAACCAAACATACCCCACTCCCGCCCTTTTTTGCCCGGAAAATTCTTTTGCTAGGTAATTTTACCCGAACAACACTGTTCATTTTCTTGAACTTCCCTAGTATCCATGATATGAAGCATGGCACATTAACCGGCATTTGCCCATCCCTGCGCCGTCGAGCCGCAACCGGTGCAACCCGGTGGTATCAGACACGACAGGGTTACAGCCGGCCCGCGGGGAGTTCACCTGTTGACAATGTAAGGAGAAACTGTGACAACGGTCGATTCAGACAACAGACAATGGTTATCAGGAAATGAGGCCCTGGCCCGGGCCGCATGGGAGGCGGGAGTGATGGTGGCGTCGGCCTATCCCGGCACTCCCTCCACCGAAATCCTGGAAAACCTCTGCACATACGAGGGCGTTTACACCGAATGGGCGCCCAA
The DNA here is from genome assembly GCA_049323935.1 of Thermodesulfobacteriota bacterium. Classification (GTDB taxonomy): domain Bacteria; phylum Desulfobacterota; class Desulfobulbia; order Desulfobulbales; family SURF-16; genus DB1. The sequence goes on along the minus strand of JBMONN010000004.1, from coordinate 399,637 downwards.
CGAAAAAGTTGCCCTCGAAGTGGGGCTGGGTGCCTCCTTTGCCGGGGCCCGGGTGCTGGTCACCATGAAGCACGTCGGGCTCAACGTGGCGGCTGATCCGCTCTTTACCGCGGCCTACACCGGGGTGCGGGGCGGCATCGTCATCGTCAATGCCGATGACCCGGAGATGCACAGCTCACAGAACGAACAGGACAACCGCAACTACGCCTTTGCCGCCAAACTGCCCATGCTCGAACCCGCCGATCCGGCCGAGGCGCATGCCATGCTGAAAGCCGCCTTTGCCGTCAGCGAGGAGTTCGACACCCCGGTGCTCGTGCGCACCACCACCCGGGTCGCCCACGTCAAGGGCATGGTGCCGGTTGCCGATCGCCAGAGCGGACCAGTGGCGATCGGCATCGAAAAACACCCGGCCAAATTCGTCATGCTGCCCGCCAATGCCCGCGCCCGCCGCAAGGCCATTGCCGAGCGGATGAACAAACTGGCCTCCTGGGTCGAGACCTCGCCGCTGAACCGGATCGAATGGGGCAGCAAGAAACTCGGGGTCATCACCGGCGGGGTCGCCTATCTCCATGTCAAGGAAGCGCTGCCCGATGCCTCGGTGCTGAAGATCGGCACCACCTGGCCCCTGCCTTTTGCCATGATCCGTGATTTTGCCGCCCAGGTAGATGAGGTGCTCATCGTCGAGGAGCTTGATCCCTTTCTTGAGACCCACATCAAGGCGGCGGGCATTGCCTGCCGGGGCAAGGAGGTCATTCCGGCCATCGGCGAGCTCAATCCCTTTCTCATCAAAAAGGCGCTGGGCCGAGCGACCGGCGAGATCTTCGCCCCGGTGGAGATCCCGCCGCGACCGCCCAACATGTGCCCCGGCTGCCCCCATCGCGGTCTCTTCTACAACCTGGCCCGGCACGACGTCTTCATTTCCGGCGACATCGGCTGCTACACTTTAGGCTTTCTGCCGCCCCTTTCCGCCATGGACTCCTGCGTCTGCATGGGGGCAAGCATCGGGGTGGCGCACGGCATGGACAAGGCACTGGGCGAGCAAGCAACGGGCCGGACGGTGGCGGTGATCGGTGACTCAACCTTCATCCACTCCGGCATCACCGGCCTGGTCAACATGGTCTACAACAAAAGCGTCTCCACCGTCGTCATCCTCGACAACCGCATCACCGCCATGACCGGCCAGCAGGAAAATCCCGCCTCCGGCGCCACCCTGCTGGGCGAACCGGCGACGGTCCTTGATCTTGAGAAACTCTGCAAGGCGATCGGCGTCAAACATGTGCGCGTCGTCAACCCCCATGACATCAAAGGAACCAAGGCGGTACTGAAAAAGGAGATCGAACGGGCGGCGCCCTCGGTCATCATCTCACGGGCTCCGTGTGTCCTGCTGCCGTCGGAGCGGAAACGGCGCAAGATCCCGCTCTCCACTTCCCGTGACACATGCACCGGCTGCACCAGCTGTCTGCGTCTCGGCTGCCCGGCTATCAGCTGGGTGCCCATCACCCCGGACGAGGCGAAACAGCTTGGCAAGAAGGCAAAACAGAAGGGCTACGCCCGCATCAGCGCCGAGATGTGCAACGGCTGCGGCCAGTGCCTGGCTCTCTGTAAATTCGGAGCCATTGCCGCCATGGAGGAAGGCAAATGACAACACAGGGAAACATTCTCTTTTGCGGAGTCGGCGGCCAGGGCATCCTGCTCGCCAGCGAGGTCACCGCCCTGGCCTTGCTCGGCAGCGGGCTTGATGCGACCAAAAGCGAGGTGCACGGCATGGCCCAGCGCGGCGGTTCGGTGGTGGCCCATCTCCGCTACGGAACCAAGGTTCATTCGCCGCTCATCGATCCGGGCCAGGCCGACTTCTGTCTCGCCTTCGAGATCATGGAAGCGGTTCGCTATCTGCCCTTCCTGCATAAGGAAAGCAAGGTCATCGTCAACACCCACCGCATCCCGCCGCCGGCGGTCGCCACCGGCAAAATGGCCTATCCGGCCAACCTGATCGACGAGCTGACTGCCCGCGATATCACCGTTTATCCCCTCGACGGTTTCACCATTGCCCGCGAGGCCGGGGAGATCCGGGCCGCCAACCTCGCCCTGGTCGGCGCCCTGTCCGCCTTTCTGCCGGTGGCCGAGGAGGTGTTTCTCGATGTGTTGAAAAAAAGGGTGCCGAGAAAGCTTGATGAAAACATCGCGGCCTTTCAGGCGGGACGGCGGCTCACCGCCAGCTAGCCGCATATCGCAGACGGTTACGGAGGAGGAAGATGATCTATAACGAGGAATATGAAACCCTGCCGCGGGAGGCGCTGGAAGCACTGCAACTGAAACGGTTGCGCGCCCAGGTCGAGAGGGTCTATGCCACGGTGCCCTACTACCGAGGCAAGATGGATGAGACCGGGGTGGCGCCAGGCGACATCAGGACCCTTGCCGATATCCGCAAGCTGCCCTTCACCACCAAGGAGGATCTCCGCAAGAACTACCCCTTCGGCCTCTTCACCGTGCCGCTGGAGCGGGTGGTGCGCATCCACGCCTCCTCCGGCACCACCGGACAGCCCACCGTGGTCGGCTACACCAAGCGCGACATCGGCATCTGGTCGGAACTGATGGCCCGCTGCCTGACCGCAGCCGGCGCCACCCCGAAGGACATCATCCATAACGCTTACGGGTACGGCCTGTTCACCGGCGGCCTCGGCGCCCATTACGGCGCCGAGACACTCGGCGCCACCGTGGTGCCGATCTCCGGCGGCAACACCAAGCGACAGATCATGCTGATGCGCGATTTTCGCTGCACGGTCCTGCTCTGCACCCCCTCCTATGCCTTGAACCTGGCCGAGGCAATGACCGACATGGGCATCGACCCCAAAGAGATGGCGCTGAAAGTCGGCGTCTTCGGCGCCGAGCCGTGGAGCGCGAACATGCGGGAGGAGATCGAGAAAAAACTCGGCATCACCGCCATCGACATCTACGGACTAAGCGAGATCATCGGCCCCGGCGTTGCCATCGAGTGCGCCGAGGAGCAGAAGGGTCTGCACGTCATGGAGGACCATTTCCTGCCGGAGATCGTCCATCCGGAAACCTTCGAGCCGCTGCCGCTCGGTGAAAAGGGCGAGCTGGTCTTCACCACCCTGACCAAGGAGGCCTTCCCGGTCATCCGCTACCGCACCAAGGACTTCTCCCGCCTGATCACCAGCCCCTGCGCCTGCGGCCGCACCTTTCACCGCATGGAGAAGGTAACCGGCCGCTCCGACGACATGCTGATCATCCGCGGGGTCAACGTCTTCCCCTCGCAGATCGAGCATGTCCTGATCAGCATCAAGGGGGTCGAGCCGCACTACCAGATCATCGTCGAACGGGAAGGGACCCTTGATACCCTGGAAGTCCAGGTGGAGGTGAGCGACACCTTCTTCTCCGACGAGGTCAAACAGCTGGAGGCCTTGGCCAAGAAAATCCAGCACGAGATCAAGGATCTGCTCGGGGTGAGCTGCAAGGTCAAGCTGGTTGAGCCGAAATCTATCCAGCGCAGCGAGGGGAAGGCCAAGCGGGTCATCGACAACCGGAAGATCTGAGCACCGGGGCCTTGCCGGCCCGTTCCCATCGACAAGGAGAACATCGTCATGAAAGTTAAACAGATTGCTATTTTTCTGGAGAACAAGTCCGGCCGGCTGGCGGAAATCACCTCCATCCTGGCCGAAAAAGGCATCAATATCCGCGCCATGTCACTGGCCGACACCGCTGATTTCGGCATCCTCCGCCTCATCGTCAATGACACGGAAAGCGCCCGCGCGGTCTTGAAGGAAAAGGGTTTTACCGTCGGCACCACCGAGGTCATCGTCGTCGAGGTGGCTGACAAGCCGGGCGGCCTGGCCGGGGTGTTGCAGACCTTGAAAAAGCGCGACATCAATATCGAATATATGTATGCCTTTACCCAAAAAAGCGGAGAAACCGGTCTGATCATCTTTCGCTTCGAGAAGATTGACGAGGCGATCGCCGCCCTGGCCGCCTCCGGTGTCCGATTGCTGTCCGGTGAAGAGGTTTACGCCATATAACTGGCATATTACTTAAATGAACAAGGAGACCATTATGAAGCGCATTCTTCACGCAACCGTCACCCTCCTCGCGGCATGGGCAGTGGCCGTTTTCGTCGCCCTGCCGGCCCCGGCCCAGGCAAAGGCCATCAAGATCGGTGCCATCCTGGCCGAAACAGGCGGCGCCTCTTTTCTCGGTGGCCCGGAAGCACGCACCATCCGGATGCTGGTCGACAAGATCAACGCCGAGGGCGGTATCAACGGCGACACCATCGAACTGATTATCAAGGACTCCGGTGGCAATCCGGAAAAGGCCATCTCCTTTGCCAAGCAGCTCATCGAGGAGGAAAAGGTGCTGGCAATCATCGGCCCGTCCACCAGTGGTGAGACTATGAGCATCAAGCAGATCTGCGAGGAGGGTAAAACCATCATGCTCTCCTGCGCCGCCGCCGAGGTCATTGTCAATCCGGTGGCCAAGTACGTCTTCAAGACTCCGCAGAAAGACAGCTTTGTCGCCAAGAAAATCTTCATGGAAATGAACAGGATGGGGATCAGCAAGGTGGCGGTGCTGACCGACAACACCGGCTTCGGCAAGGCGGGTAAGGAACAGATCAAAGCCATTGCCCCGGAATTCAAAATCACCATTGTCGCCGAGGAGACATACGACAGTAAGGCCACCGATCTGTCGGCCATAGTCGCCAAGATCAAGGCCAACAAGGACGTCCAGGCCGTGATCAACTGGTCGGTGGTGCCGGCCCAGTCCATTGTCGCCAAAAACATCCGCCAGACCGGCTGGGACGTTCCCCTCTTCCAGAGCCACGGTTTCGGCAACATCAAGTATGTCGAGGCGGCCGGCGCCGCCGCCGAGGGCATCATCTTCCCGGCCGGACGCCTGCTGGTCGCCGATACCCTGCCCGCCGACCATCCCCAGAAAGCGGTGCTCGTCCAGTATCGTGACGAGTATGAGGCCAAGTTCAAGGAAACCGTCAGCACCTTCGGTGGCCATGGCTATGATGCCCTGATGATCCTGGTCAACGCCATCAAGGCGGCCGGCAGCACGGACAGCGAAAAGGTCCGCGACGCCATCGAGAACACCAAGGGCTTCGTCGGCACCGGCGGTATCTTCAACTTCAGCGCCGAGGACCACAACGGCCTTGATATCGATTCCGTCACCATGATGACAGTAAAAGACGGCAAATTCGTCCTTTACGAAAAATAACCGGTTATCCCGGAAAGTACCGCGGGGGCTTTGCCCGGCAGAGCCCCCGCCCCTCGGCTCCTGTCCGTCGCCGTTCTTTTATCGTTCAGCATACCCGCAATGACATCGGAACTCTTCCTCCAATACCTGCTGGCCGGCATCACCTATGGCAGCATTTACGCCATTGTCGCCATCGGTTTTAACATTATCTATAACACCACCGGTATCATCAACTTCGCCCAGGGCGAGTTTGTCATGCTCGGCGGCATGCTGGCCATTTCGCTCAATGCCTTTCTGCCACTGCCGGCGGCCATCACCCTGGCGGTGCTCTGCACCATGGTCATCGGCGCCCTGATTGAGATCATCTTTATCCGCTGGCTGCACAGGCCCTCTGTGCTGCGGATGATCATCATCACCATCGGGCTCTCCATCCTCATTCGCGAAGTCGCCCTTCATGTCTGGGGCGAAGGGGTCCGCTCCCTGCCCTACTTTTACGGCGACGAGATTACCACCATCGGCCTCTTCGGCATCTCCATTTCCCCCCAGGTTCTCTGGGTGGTCGGCATCTGCGGGGTGATCGTCGTCCTGCTCAATCTCTTTTTCCACCGCACCTCGCTGGGCCAGGAGATGCGCGCCTGCGCCGCCAACCGACTGGCCGCCACCCTCTGCGGCATCAACACGAAAAACATGGTGACTCTCTCGTTTATGCTCAGCGCCGGCATCGGCGCCCTGGCCGGCTGCGTCGTCTCACCGATCACCTATACCCAGTATGACAGCGGCACCGGCCTGGCCATCAAGGGTTTCACCGTGGCCGTGCTGGGGGGGTTGGGCAACAGCATGGCGGCGGTCGGCGCCGGCTTGCTGCTCGGTATTATCGAGGCCTTCAGTATCAACGTTGTCCCCCTTGCCTTTCAGGACGCCATCGCCATCGCCATTCTCCTGGTCATCCTCTTTCTCCGGCCGCACGGCATCTTCGGCAGCAAAGAGGCCGCCGGATTAAAGGATTTCTGATGAGCCGCAAATACCTTCCCGTCCTCGCCCTGGTTGCCGTGCTGATCGGCCTGCAGCTGCTGACTGCGGTCACCGGCACCGCCTTTTATCTGACCCAGATGACCATGACCGCCTATTATGCCCTGGTCATCATCGGTCTCTGCCTGGTCATGGGTTATGCCGGCCAGATCTCCATCGGCCATGCCGGTTTTTTCGCCATCGGCGGCTACACCTCGGCGGTGCTGACCACCCACAACCTGGCGCCGCTGCTGGAAAACGGCCATTGGCTCGTCGTTTTTCTCGCCAAGCAGGGTCTGCTTGTGCAGACAACGAGCCTTTACGGTGAAGCGCTCCTCCATGTTCATCCCTGGCCGGCCTGCCTGGTTGCGATGCTGCTCACCGTGCTCATCGCCTTTTCCATCGGCATCCCGGTCTTAAAGCTCAAGGGCCATTATCTGGCCATGGCCACCTTAGGCTTCGGCATCATCATCTATCGCATCGTCCTGGCCACCGAAATTTGCGGCGAGGCGGACGGCCTCTCCTCGGTGCCCGGCCTGCCTCTGTTGCCTGGCCTGACGATCAATGGCGACTTCGGCAACCGGGTTACCAACTACTATATCGCCTGCGCCCTGCTGCTGCTCGGCTTCATCCTGCTGCAGAATCTGATCGATTCCCGGGTCGGCCGCGCCCTGCGCGCCATTCACGGTTCCGAGGAGGCGGCCAACGCCATGGGGGTCAATACCAGCCGCTACAAGCTCTACACCTTTGTCCTGAGCGCGGTCTTTGCAGCCCTGGCCGGCGTCTTTCTCACCCATTACAACGGCGGCATCGGCCCCTCCGAGGCCGGCATCATGAAATCGGTGCGGTATGTCGCCATCGTCGCCATCGGCGGCATGGCCAGTCTGTGGGGGGCGCTGATCATGGCGGCCTTTCTCAATTTCCTCTCATTACGCGGCCTGTTCGGCTCGTACGATGACGCGGTGTTCGGCGCCATCCTCATCCTCATCATGCTCTTTGCGCCGGACGGACTGCTGCGGCTCCACCTGTGGCAGCGATTCACCGCCAGGGGCCGGAAAGCGGCAAGCAAACAGTAAAGATATCATGGCACTGCTCGACATACAAAACGTCCATAAACGGTTCGGTGGCCTGCATGCGGTTCGCGACGTCAGCTTCTCGGTGCAGGAGGGGATGATCAAGGCGGTTATCGGCCCCAACGGCGCCGGTAAGACGACCCTGTTCAACCTCATTTCCGCCAGCCTGCCATTGTCATCAGGGGCGGTCTTCTTTCAGGGCAAACCGATCCACGGCCTTTCCCCCTATCAGATCGCGGCCCGCGGCATCGCGCGCACCTTTCAGAACATCAAGCTCTTCCCCGGTCTGACCGCCCTGGAAAATGTCATGATCGGCCGCCACACCAAAAGCCGGGCCGGTTTCTTTGCCGGTCTTTTTTCCCTGCCCTTTACCTGGCGGGAAGAACGGGAAATCAGAGCCAAGGCCCTGGAACTGCTGGAGCTGCTCGACATCGCTCCCTACGCCGATGTCGAGGCGACCAGTCTCGCCTTCGGTCAGCAGCGGGCGGTGGAATTCGCCCGGGCTCTGGCGGCGGAACCCGCGTTGCTGCTCCTCGACGAGCCGGCCGCCGGCCTCAACATCTATGAAACCGCGGAGGTGGCCCGGCTGATCAGCCGCATCCGCGACCGCGGTATCACGGTGCTGCTGGTGGAACATGACATGTCGCTGGTCATGGACATCTCCGACGAAATCGTCGTCTTGAGTTTCGGGGAAAAAATCGCCGAAGATATTCCCACCGCCATTCAGCAAAACAAGGAAGTCATTCAGATCTACCTGGGAGACGGAAACGATGCTTAAGATCAAGAACCTGGAGTCCGGCTACGGCAAGCTGCGGGTTTTGAAACGCATCTCGCTCCATGTCGATCCCGGCGAAATCGTCACCCTGATCGGTGCCAACGGCGCCGGCAAGACAACCCTGCTCTACACCATTGCCGGCATGATCAAGGCCACGGCAGGCGAAATCTCCCTCCTCGGCCGCGACATCCGGCAGACTGCGCCGGAACGGATCGTCGCCGCCGGTTGCTCGCTGGTGCCGGAGGGCCGCCAGGTCTTTGCCACCATGACGGTGCGCGAAAATCTGGTCCTCGGCGGCTATGTCCGCTACCGGGACAAAAAGATCCGGGTCCCAGACGAGCTCGACACAATCTACGACCTGTTTCCGGTGCTGCGGGAACGAGCCCAGCAGCTGGCCGGAACCCTGTCCGGCGGCGAGCAACAGATGCTGGCCATGGGCCGCGCCCTGATGGCCGGCCCGCGCCTGATCATGCTCGATGAACCATCCACCGGCCTTGCCCCGCTCATCGTCAAAAATATCTTTCAGATCATTCTGAAACTGCGGGAGGCGGGCAATACCGTTCTGCTCATCGAGCAGAACGCCAAAGCCGCCCTGGCCATCGCCGACCGCGGCTATGTGCTCGAAACCGGCAAGATTATCCTGCAGGGGCCGGCCGAGGATCTGCTGAACAATCGCGACGTGCAGCGTGCCTACCTCGGCCGGGAGGTGGGCAGCGAGGGTTCAACCTGTGACCTGTGATGTTGATTAACCGCTTGACGACGATACGGAGGCGCCACCATGTACTGGGATGAAGCAAAGGAATGCATGCCGCGGGCCGACCTGGAACAGTTGCAGCTTGAAAGGCTGCAATCAACGCTGTACCGGGTCGCCACCCATGTCCCGTTTTACCGGAAAAAATTCAAGGAGCTGCGGGTTGATCCGGATGGTTTCCGTTCGCTCGACGAGCTGCGCAATCTGCCGTTCACCACCAAGGATGATCTGCGCAACAACTATCCTTACGGACTCTTTGCCGTGCCGCTGCGGGATGTGGTGCGGGTCCACGCCTCGTCCGGCACCACCGGCATGGCGACGGTGGTCGGTTACACGAAAAACGACATCAAAAACTGGTCTCAGATGGTGGCCCGCATCCTTACCGCCACCGGCGTCGGCGCCGATGATGTCGTCCAGATCGCCTTCGGCTATGGTCTCTTTACCGGCGGTTTCGGCCTGCATTACGGGGCGGAACGGATCGGCGCCTCGGTCATCCCGATTTCGAGTGGCAACACCCGCCGGCAGATCCAGATCCTCCAGGATTTCAAGACCACCACCCTGGTCTGTACCCCCAGCTATGCCCTGCTGCTGGCCGACACCATGCAGGAAATAGGCATTCCCATCAACGCCCTTTCCCTGAAATACGGGCTTTTCGGCGGCGAACCCTGGTCGGAGGCAATGCGACAGGAGATTCAGAACAAACTGCACATTATCGCCACCGACAATTACGGTCTCAGCGAGGTCATGGGACCGGGGGTGGCCGGAGAGTGCCAACACCGCAACGGCCTGCACATCAATGAGGACCATTTCATCGTCGAGGTCATCGACCCGAAGACCCTTGAGCCGGTTGCGCCGGGGGAAACCGGCGAACTCGTCTTCACCACCATCACCAAGGAGGCCTTTCCGGTCATCCGCTACCGCACCAGGGATCTGGCCCTGCTGCTGCCCGAACCCTGCCCTTGCGGCCGCACCTTCCGACGCATGTCGCGGATCATCGGCCGCACCGATGACATGCTGATCATCAAGGGGGTTAATGTCTACCCCATGCAGATCGAGGCGATCCTCTTTGATATCGAGGGCACCGAGCCCCATTACCAGATCATCGTTGAGCGGGAGGGCCGACTGGACAAGGTCACCGTGCTGGTCGAGGTGGTGGAGTCGATCTTTTTTGACCAGATGAAAAAGCAGCGGCAGCTCGTCGATCACATCACGAAAAGGCTGGCCACCGAACTGGGCATCGGCATCGAGGTGAAACTGGTGGAGGAAAAAACCCTGGAACGTTTCGAGGGCAAGGCCAAGCGGGTCATCGACAAACGGAATCTGACAACACCGGAGAAATAGGCACAAAAAAAGCCCACCGTGGAGGTGGGCTTTGACTATAACCGCATGAAAAGTGGCTTAGATTTTTCTGACGTTGGCTGCGGCCGGGCCTTTCTGGCCATCGACAATTTCGAACTCAACCTGCTGGCCTTCGCTCAACGTTTTGAAGCCCTCCTCTTTGATTGCTGAAAAATGAACAAACACGTCATCGCCATCTTCGCGCTCAATGAAGCCGAAACCCTTTGATTCATTGAACCACTTCACTTTGCCTTTCACCATTTACTGCTCCTTCATTCCTATGAGGAATCATTAATAGGGAATTAATGTTTACAGATTTCTCATAGCCAGCCAGTTTGACCATTGTTTCATTACGGAACACGGTTGACAACTCGGACTACAAAGAACTGTACCATCATATTTTTTTCTTTAACAAAAGAATAATCGCGAAGCAATAGTTTCTTTTTCCATGTAAAAAAAAGCTGCCTCGGGCGGTGAACGCCAGCTTTTTCCCCTGCCATCGGCCGCGATCGGCGAAGCAGTCCGTTTCCTTGCCGGGCGGTCCCTCCCCGGCTGGGCGTGGCCGCGCCAACCTCATTGGGGGCTGAGATCATAGATGAAAACGATAGGATATGTTGATCCGGACCCGGAACAGCGACACCTTGCCGGCCTCGATGGTCATATCCTGCTTGATGATTTCCCCGATTCGCAGATCACTGTATTTCTTGCTGGCCACATTGACCGCGTTAATCGCCGCATCCTCCCATGAAACCTTGCTGGTGCCGACGAATTCAACAAATTTATAGACCTTGCCGTCGTCCATCTCCTTCCTCCCTGTTAATAAAGTGACTGACATGACGTTGTCCCACTTATCCTAAGGAGATCAAGAAAAAAAAGCAAGCAGTGACTGGAGAGTGATGAAAATCACCATGGATCACGGATAACCATGGGTTCCCGACACCACGACGATGCCGGTTTTCCCCTTGATCATTCTGATCGCGGCATTGACATGGCACCTTTTTTTTTATTATGAAAAATCATAAGCAGTCCCCGATGGCCCAGACCACGCAGAAATTTCACTGCCAAGCCCGGACAACAAAACATGTAACATGCTCTCGCTATGAAATATATCGCCTCGCAACTCTCCTACTTCCTGCGCAATAAAAGGACGAGCAGAAATTTCCGGCTGCTGCTTCGTTTCTTCCTTCTCCTCGCCGCCATTGTTGTCACTTACAGCATCCTTTTTCATGTCCTCATGCTTTTTGAAGGCCGGCAGTACAGCTGGATTACCGGCCTCTACTGGACACTGACCGTCATGTCCACCCTCGGTTTCGGCGACATCACCTTCAAAAGCGATGTGGGCCTCATCTTTTCCATCATCGTCCTGCTGACCGGTATCATTTACCTGCTCATCATGCTGCCCTTCACCTTTATCCGTTTTTTTTATGCACCTTGGCTGGAGGCCCAGTCCAGGGCGCGCACCCCGCGGGAATTACCGGAAGACATGAAAAATCATGTCATTCTGACCAATCTTGACGCCATGACCGAACATCTGATCACGAAACTGATTAGAAACAACTATGACTATGCCATTCTGGTTGACGACCTCCAGCAGGCCCTCAGACTCCACGATCTGGGCTATCGGGTCGTGATCGGTGACTATGGCGATCCGGCAACCTACACCCGGCTTCGCATCGACGCCGCCGCGCTGGTTGTCGCCACCAATGATGACCACATCAACACCAGCATCTCCTTTACCATCCGGGAGGTCTGCAAACATGTGCCCATCGTCGCCAATGCCGACGACGATCACTCCATTGACATCCTGCAGATCGCCGGCAGCACCCATGTCCTGCAGTTCATGAAAATGCTCGGCAAATCACTGGGACGCCGAACCCTCGGCGTTACCATGGGCGCCAATGTCATCTGGCGGCATGGCAAGCTGCTCATCGCCGAGGCGCCGGCAATGCGCACCGCCCTGGAGGGCAAAACCCTGGCTGAAACGCGATTGCGGGAAAAAACCGGAACAACGGTGGTCGGACTCTGGGAACGGGGACATTTCAAGGGGGCAAACCCGCAGACCATGATCACCTCAACCACGGTGCTGCTGCTCGCCGGGTCAGCTGAACAGCTGAAAAAATTTGATGCCCATTTTTCCATCTGCTGCGAGGATTTTCCTCCGGATGCCCCCACCCTCATTCTCGGCGGCGGCCGGGTCGGCAATGCCGCCGCCGAGGCCCTTGACGAACAGCGAATCCCCTATAAGATCGTGGAAAAAAACCGGTCGCTGATCAAAGACGAGGAACACTTCATTCTGGGGAGCGCCGCGGACATCTCCATCCTCTCAAGGGCGGGGATCATGAACGCCCGCTCGGTGCTCATCACCACCCATAATGACGACATCAACATCTACCTGACGATTTATTGTCGTCGACTACGGCCCGACATCCAGATCATCAGCAGGGCAAACGACGAAAGGACGGTGGCGAAACTGCACCGGGCCGGCGCCGATCTGGTCATGTCCTCTGCCTCCATGGCGGCCAACAGCATCATGAATCTCCTCAAACCCGAACAGACCCTGATGGCTGCCGAAGGGCTCAGCATCTTCCGCGCCACCCCGGGCCCTGCTCTTGCCGGGAAAAACCTTATTGAAAGCCGAATCAGGGCGCTGACCGGCTGCAGCGTGGTCGCCATCACCAACCCGGCAGGCACGCTCATACTCAACCCCGACCCGACTGCCCCCCTAGAAGAAGAGGAGGAGATGCTGCTGATCGGCACCGTGGATGGGGAAAAACAATTTCTCGAACACTTCCCCCCTGATTGACAAAAAAAGACGCCCGCGGAGAAAACACCGTTTTGCCACCGGGCGCCGATCCCACTTCTCCCCATCGGGGCTGACTGTTTAGGGCATCTGCCAGCAGATCGACTCATCGCGGATGGCGCCATAGTCATAATCCAGCGAAAAACAACCGGTGGATTGCCGATGGATGCCAATGTCAATGATGCCGTCGCCGTCCCAGTCGCCGTAAAGTGGGGTATCGCTGGCGGTTCCGTAGTTGCGGATCTGGTCATGGAGACCGTCATTGTCATCATCGAGATAGAAACGGGCAAGGGAGGGACGGAAGACGCCGATGGAATCGATGCCGTCGCCGTTCCAGTCGCCGACCAGCGGCACATCTCCTGTTCGGCCGATGCTCAGCGCCCGATCGGCCACGCCATCCTCGTCGTCATCCAGGTAATAGCGCCGCGTCATGGGCCGATACAGGCCCACATCATCGCAGCCGTCGCCGTCCCAGTCGCCCGCCACCGGCAGATCACTGCCGCGGCCCATGGTCACGCTGATCTCCGCCCGTCCGTCCCTGTTCGTGTCGAGAAAAAAGGTCCGCGCCGCGGCAGAAAATACCCCGAGGTCATCGATCCCGTTACCGTCCCAGTCGCCGATCACCGGGATATCCCCCTGATAACGCCAGGCGATCTGCGCGTCGGCCCGCCCATCGTTGTCCATATCGAGAAAAAATGTCTGATCGGCAAAGATCCCGATGGTCGTCCGGCCATCGCCGTCCCAGTCGCCCACCACCGGTTTTTCCCGTTCCCGCGCCGTCACCGCTCCGGCCATGGTATCAGTGTCGGCTGCGTTGAAAATCCGGATGTCATACGGGCCGGCCACCAGGGCAGCCGGCAGGGTTACGGTGAGGGAAGTCGGATCATGGATAATGACGGCCTCCCCTTCAACCGGCAGGGGAAGAGCAACAAACGACATACCTGCGAAATGCCCATCCAGTCCATAAACCCAGTCGCCGGCGGGGCTGATTTTCACCGCATTGCCGCGGACATCGACCGCGCCGACCAGGAGCGGTCGGAGGGGATCGGCGATGTCAATGACCTGCACCCCGCCATTCGCGGCCGCCACATAAGCCCGTTCACCCGCCAGACTGATATCGCGGCCAATACCGGGCAGAACGAGGGTGGCGACATTGACCGGGCTCAGGGGATCCACGCCATCGAAGACAAAAAAATTCTGCCGGTCAACGGCATAGAGCAGGGAGCCGGTCGCCTCGACATCCTCCAGCCAGTCCGTGGCAAGATCCATCTCACCGATGACGACGAGCTGCTCGGGATCATTGATATCGACAACCTGCAGAGGATTGCAGCCCTCCACCGCAGTGCAGTTCACCGCGACAAAGGCGACATCATCGGCAACGGCAACCGCCCGCACCTGGCCGATCATCGGCAGCCCCCCGAGCGGCAATGGTTGGGCCGGATCGCTGACATCAATGATCGCCAGGCCATGCTCCACGGCAACAAAGAGGAGTGCGCCAGCCAGGTGCAAATCCATCGCTTCCCCTTCGAGAGGGATGGAGGAGATGATTGTCGGCTGTTGCGGTCTGCGAACATCAAGCAGGTAGAGCACATCGCTGCCACCGAGAAAAAGTGTCTCGCCGGACAGCAGCACGCAGGAGGTCAACGCCTCGGTGGGCAGGGCGGCGATGACAGAAGGGTTTGTCGGCGTACTGATGTCGAGCACCGACAGACCACCGCCGGTGGCGACAAAGGCATGGGCGCCAGCAACAGCCATGTCCCGGGCGGAGGGCATGGCGAGAACGCCAATCGCCGGATAGCGGCGTGGGTCGTTGGCCTCTACGCAGAACAAGCCGCCATAATTTGTGCCGACAATAACTGTCGCCGCAGTGACCTCGACAAAGTCAGCGGTTTGCGGCAACAACACCTCGCCCGTGACAACCGGCTGTTGCGGATCGGACACATCATAGATTTTCAGCTGCTCGGACCAGCCGTTCACGACGAAGAGGACGTCGTCTGCGACCCGAAAATCCGTTACACCCTGTCCGGGTGTATCCAGCTGCCCGATATAGCTGGGCAAGGCCGGATCGGTTACGTCAACGAGATGGATATCGCCGACAAAGGCATTGAGAACAAAGGCCGTGCCACCGGATACTGCCAGTTCATCCCAAGGCATATCAGCATAGGAAAAATTTGCGCCACCGTCGCTGACAAAGGAACCGGCGACAACCGGTGCAGCCGCATCGCTGATATCGATCAGCAGCAGACCATTTGTTGCGTGCACGCCTGTCTCATAAAAAGAATAGGCGACATATGCCATGTTGCCATCCACCGCCACATGATGATAAAAGCGACCCTGCCCCAGGGCGACCGACCCGTACGGCAATGGCTGGAGAGGATCAGCCACATTGAGGAGGGTAAAAAGACCGGAGGAGTCCACCACAGCAGCCCTGTTCCCCTGGAGGGCGAAATCGACGCCGCCATATTCACGGGCCACCGTGCCGAGCACGCGGGGATTATTGGGATCATCGGCATCGATCACGGTGAGCGCCTCATCGCCGGTGACGTAAACGGTGCTGCCCCCCATGCGCACCTCGCGGACCAAGAAGCCCACCTCCACAACGCCCCGCAGCCGGGGAGTGCTGCGATCACTGATATCGATTAGACAAACGGTGGATAGCTGGGCAACACAGGCAAGTTCACCAGCGACCGCAACATCCTGGGTGAATGGCTGCGGCAGCGCGAGAGTGCCGGTAATCTGGCTACGGTTCAGAGAATCAAGACTTATGGCAACCCTGGTATCGGCAGTAAAATCACTGCCGGTCAGGGTAAGGGTGAGGTTCTCACCGACCCTCGCGACAGCGGGGACAACCGAATCGATCTGCAATTCGGCCCGGCAAGGAGAAAAAAAAAAGAGCCGATCACCAGGAAAAGAAAGAAAAGGAGAAAACGGCACATATGGTCCCCCAGGGCTGATCATCTGACACACAGAGAAAGGCAACAACAAACATTGCATTTCCCCTTCTCCTACCATGGCCGGCATGCAAGCACAATACATTTTTCAGGCAAGAAGAGATGGGGGGGGAAAGAGACAGAAAACAGACAGGCAGGGTCAGCAGGGTCTTTTCTTTCCTTCGCCCTGGACGCAAAAAAAAGGGCGTAACCTTTTGCACAAAGGTTACGCCCTTTACTCACTTTATGGTGCCGAAGGCGAGACTCGAACTCGCACGACCGTTGGCCACTACCCCCTCAAGATAGCGTGTCTACCAATTCCACCACTTCGGCAAATTTTCTTATTTCGTCTTGTCCCCTGGGCCCGGCAGGGCAGGGTCAGCTACTGCTGTCGGAGCTGTTTTTTCGGCCTGTCCGGTTGACGCCGGCGCCTTATCCGTCGTCTCTTTATCACCGGGCAGCAGACCGGTCTGCTCAGCGGACGGGGTAACGTCCTGCTGCGGCACAGACTCAGCCGGAGCCAGAGGCAGATCCGGAGTCGGCTGCAACGGAAGTGCTTCTGGTGCAGCCTCTATAGCATTTTCCTGCGGTTTTTGCACGCTAAAATCCTTCATCACTGAACTGGTGCTCTTATGGGCCGAGATATAGGCCAGAGCCACCGAGGTGACCATGAAGGTAATGGCGGCAAGGGTAGTGACCTTATTCAACAGGGGCATCGGCCCTTCGGTGCCGAATACGGTCTGGCTCGAACCACCAAAAGTCGCGCCCATGTTCGCACCTTTGCCCTGCTGGAGCAGGACAATGACGATCAGGAAGAAACAGACGGCAATATGGATGATAGTCAGTAAGGTAGTCATTCTCTGTATAAGAAACCGGTCGCGACCCTGCGAAAAAAAAGGGTCATACATCCTACCCGCCTCCGGTTCACGCCGGTTTTTTCCAGTTGATGATCCGGTTGAAGGATTCGGCCTTCAAGGCCGCGCCCCCTACCAGGGCGCCATCGACATCAGGCTGGGCCATCAGGACATCAACATTCTCAGGATTAACCGAACCACCATACACAATCCTGATGCCATCGGCAACACTTTTCTCATACAAACCGACAAGAAGATCACGGAGAAAGACATGCGCCTCCTGGGCCTGCTCCGCAGTGGCGGTCCGGCCGGTGCCGATCGCCCAAACCGGCTCATAAGCCACCACGAGCTCACCGCCCACCGCAATGGCAACATCGGCCAGCCCGCCGCGCATCTGCCTGTCCAGAACGGCAAAGGTCTGGCCGGCCTCCCGTTCCTCCAGGGTCTCACCGACGCAAAGCACCGGCACCAGGCCGAAGGCGTGGGCGCCGCGCAACCGGCGGTTAATCAGGACATCGCTCTCACCAAAAATCTGCCGCCGCTCCGAATGGCCGACAATAACGAACGAACAGCCAACATCCTTTACCATGATCGGCGAGACCTCGCCGGTAAAGGCCCCTTTCTCTGCCCAGCAAACATTCTGGGCGCCAAGCCGCACCGACGAAGCAGCGACAACGCCGGCCACCGCCGCCAAGGCGGTAAAGGGCGGGGCAATCATCACCTCGCGATCAGCGGGCAGCGATCCGGCGACGATGGCCCGGGCCAGGGCTTCCGCCTCCGTCACCGTCATGTGCATCTTCCAGTTACCGGCAAGCAACGATTTGCGTTCCATGGGTGCCTCTTTGTGCTTGGTTATGCCACGGCAGCCAAGGCCGCGACGCCGGGCAGCTCCTTCCCCTCCATCAGCATGAGGAAAGCGCCGCCACCGGTGGACATATAAGAGACATCGTCAGCCCAGCCGGCCTTGTGGACCGCGGCATTGGTGTCCCCGCCGCCGACGATGCTGAGGGCGTGGGAGGTCGCCACCTTCTGGACCAGGGCCATGGTCCCCCGGGCATAGGCATCCATCTCAAAGGCACCCATCGGCCCGTTCCAGAGAATGGTCCGCGCATCGGCCAGGGCCTCGCCAAACAGGGTGGTGGTGGCTGGTCCGATATCAAGAGCCATCCAACCGGCCGGCAAGTTCTGCACCGGCACCACCCGGCTGACGCTGTCCGGGGTGAACTCGGCCGCCGCGACAAAGTCCACCGGCAGATAAAGCTTCACCCCTTTTTTCGCGGCATCGGCCAGTAGATTGCGGGCCGTCTCAAGCAGATCATCCTCCACCAGGGAGCGACCGACATCATGGCCCTGGCTCTTCAAAAAGGTGTTGGCCATGGCGCCGCCGATGATCATGATATCGACCTTATCCATCAGATTAATCAGGGCCGTGAGCTTGCCGGAAACCTTGGCGCCGCCAATGATCGCCGCCAGCGGGCGGACCGGATCGCTGACCGACCGGTGAAAAAAATCCATCTCCTTCTGCAACAGCAGGCCGGCCGCGCACCGGGGGCAGGAACGGGTCACCCCGACCACCGAAGCGTCTTCCCGGTGGGAGACGGCAAAGGCATCGTTGACGTAGACCTCGGCCAGGGCCGCGAGCTGTCGCGAAAATTCCGGATCGTTTTTCTGTTCACCCGGATGAAAACGCAGGTTTTCGAGCATCACCACGTCGCCGGGCCGCATGGCCATAACCAGGGATTCGGCCTCGGGACCGACACAGTCCGGGGCAAGCCGCACCACCCGACCGAGCAACTGGGCAAGCCGCGCCGCGGCAGGGGCCAGGGAAAATTCAGACTTACGCTGGCCCTTGGGCCGACCAAGATGGGAACAGAGGATGACCCTGGCGTTTTCCGCCAGGGCATGTTCGATGGTGGGCAATGCCCCGCGGATGCGGGTGTCATCGGTGATGCGACCCTCGCCATCGAGAGGGACATTAAAATCGACCCGGATCAGTACCCTTTTTTCTTTGATATCAATGTCGCGGATATTTTTCACATTCAGCTCCCACTGGCTTAAATTGGATGGAGAAGACAGACTCATTTCCTTCTCTCACCGTACCGCATGAGTGCCCGGCAAGTCAAACAGGTTACCCGCGATCACCGCAGAGCAGATCCAGACGGTAGAGCAGTGCATCCTCCTCCGGTTCCCGATAGTAGCGAGCGCGGGTAGCGATCTGCTGAAAACCATGCTTTTCATAGAGACGACGGGCGGCACCATTGGAGGCGCGCACCTCAAGAAAGCAACTTGCAACGCCCTCGTTCGTCATCCGCCGCAGAGCCGCGGCGAGGAGGGCACTGCCCACCCCCTGCCGGCGCAGGACACGGACCACCGCGAATTTGACAATC
This sequence comes from Thermodesulfobacteriota bacterium, assembly GCA_049323935.1. Classification (GTDB taxonomy): domain Bacteria; phylum Desulfobacterota; class Desulfobulbia; order Desulfobulbales; family SURF-16; genus DB1. The sequence goes on along the minus strand of JBMONN010000004.1, from coordinate 380,510 downwards.
TCCGCCTCCCCGGCCACCGAACGGCAACAGATGCTACCGGCAAAATCCCGCGAAGTGGAGAGGCGCGCCACCAGTTGCCACCCCCGGGGCTGGCGCAGCTCCTCGGCGAACTGCGCCGCGCTCCAGGCCGGCGTCGCCTCTTCCGCTCCGACGACATCGACCAGGTCAGCCGCCGTCATCGGGGCAATCACAACATTAATTGTATCACACCAGCTGATCGGCAATGGAGACGGTGCGGTCGGCCAGCATATTGGTATAGCTGCCCAGCTCGTTGTCATACCAGCCGTAAATAACCGCCTGGGTGACCGGCACATGGATAACCGGGTCCGAGGCGGCGCAGCCCTTGATCTTGTCGAGATTAACCCTGATGGTGGCGGTGCGGGTGTGGGTCTCGGTCCCCTCAATGATGGCTGCGGCAAAGGGGGTGCCGATGATGTCGCTCGACACGTTCTGCTCCTCGGAGTAGACCAGATAGGGCGATGTACGGGCAAATTCCCGGTAGATACCATTGATCCGATCGCGCTTGATGGGATCTTCCAGGTCATCCTGCAGATTGACCACCAGAACGATGAGTGAGCCGCTGGAGGTGGGGATGCGAACCGATTCGGCGATAAATCCGATGTCCTTCATCTCCGGAATGACCAGGGCCAGAGCCTTGGCAGCCCCAGTGGTGGTGAGGATGATGTTGTTCATGATACTGCGGTTCTTGCGCAGATCACTCGCCCCGGTTTTGGGCAGGCTGTCGAGCACCTTCTGGCTGCTGGTGGCTGCGTGCACCGTCACCATGGAGGCGCTCAGGAAATTGGCGGCGCCGATGTGATCGAGCAACGGCTTCATCATGTACGAGAGGCAGGTGGTGGTGCAGGAGGCGGCGGAAATAAGGTTGTGTCTGCCGGGGATGTAATCCTCGTCGTTGATGCCCATGACGGTGGTCACCGAGTCGTCCGGCATATCCAGCCCTTTTTCCTTAATTTTGAAGGGAGCGGAGAGGATGACCTTCTCGGCGCCGGCGGCAAGATGGCCGCGAAAGGCTCCTTTCGGGGAATCGGCATCCACGGTGGGATCGGTAAAGACGCCGGTTGTGTCCACCACCAACCGGACCCCGTTCTCCTTCCACTTGATATCGCGAGGATTCCGCGATTCGCGAAGGATGCGGACCGGGACACCGTTGACGGTCATAGTGCCTTCGGCCTCATTGAGCTTCTCCACCACACGACCACCCTTGTAACCGTGCAGATAGGTGCCAAGCCGACCGTAGGTGCTGTCCCGCTCGATGGAGGCGGCGAGATCTTCCAGGCCGCGGCCGATATGTCGTCCGGTATTGACGACGATCTCTGAAAAATACTTCCTGCCAACATGATGCCACAGGGTCAGTTTGCCGATCCGGCCGAGACCATTGATACCTAACTTCATCGTAATTTCTTCTCCTGTATGGATTGTTCTGCCGGCCACCGCGGAAAAACGGCTTCTCCACGCCGCCGTCTGCTCCGCTTACGCACGAGAATGAATCTCAAATAAAACAAAGGGAGGCAGTCAGCGCAAGAAAAACCATGCAGCAGGCATTAAATTCCTCCTTGGAGCGCAATTCTACAGCATCGAAAGATAACGCTCGCCGGTATCGGGCAGAATGGCGACAATGAGTTTGCCGGCATGCTCGGGCCGGCTCGCCACGGCAAGAGCCGCGGCCGTCGCCGCCCCGGAGGAGATGCCGGCGAGAATACCCTCCTCGCGGGCCAGGCGGCGCGCCATGGCAAGGGCTGCCTCCGATTCCACCCGGATGACCTCGTCAATCAGGCTGCGATCCAGCACGCCCGGCACGAATCCGGCACCGATCCCCTGGATACGGTGCGGCCCCGGACTGCCGCCGGAGAGCACCGGGGACTCGCTCGGCTCCACCGCAAAGACCAACAACCCTGGCCGGCGCGGCCGGATGACCTGACTAATGCCGGTCAGGGTTCCGCCCGTGCCCACCCCGGCAACGAGGATGTCGATACGCCCTTCGGTATCGCGCCAGATCTCCTCGGCCGTGGTCAACCGATGGGTCTCCGGATTGGCCGGGTTGTCGAATTGGCGCGGCATGAAGGCGTTGCCGACCTCGGCGACCAGGGCCTCGGCCCGGGCGATGGCCCCTTTCATTCCCTCACTGCCCGGCGTCAACACGATCTCGGCACCGAACAGGGCGAGCAGCTTGCGGCGCTCCATACTCATCGTCTCCGGCATGGTGAGAATGAGCCGATAGCCCCGGGTCGCCGCCGTCATGGCCAACCCGATGCCGGTATTGCCGGAGGTGGGCTCGATGATCACCGTGCCGGGGCCGAGTAGTCCCTCCTCTTCGGCCCGGCGGATCATGTTGACGCTGATCCGATCCTTGACACTGCCGCAGGGATTGAACGACTCCAGCTTAACCAGCACCTCGGCCCCGCAACCGGCGGACAATCTGTGCAAGGCAACCAGCGGGGTGGCGCCGACGGTTTCGGTGATGTCACGATGGATCTTCATGAATGATCTCCCTGGCGGTCCTGTCAATCATGGCAATTTCCGGCAGGTTCCCATCCAGCGAAGGGTCGATCTCACCGAACCGCCGGGCGGCGACCATGACTCTGGATTCAAGAGACCCCGCCGCCCTGTTGTAAGACTGGACGGTCCGATCGATATTTTTGCGCAGCTCTTCAAAATGGGCGGTCATGGTCTGCAAGCGCCGGAACAGGGTACGACCCAGCTCGCCAATCCTCTCGGCATGGGCGGCAACCTGTTCCTGCCGCCAACCATAGGCCACCGCCCGCAGCAGGGCAATCAGGGTGGTGGGCGTTGCCAGGATCACCCGCTGCTCCACGCCGAACTCGATGAGTTGCGGATCATGGGCGAGGGCGGCGCTGAAAAAGTTCTCGCCCGGCACGAACATGACGACAAACTCGGGAGAATCGGCAAACTGCCGCCAATAGCTTTTGCCGCCGAGCCGGACAATATGGCTGCGCAGCTGGCGCCCATGCAATTTCAGGCACTCCAGTCGCTCCCCCTCGTCTTCCAGTTCCTGGGCCTCCAGATAGGCCTGCAACGAGGCCTTGGCGTCAACAACAATGGTTCTGCCGCTGGGTAAACGAATGGTCATGTCGGGCCGCAGTTGTCCGTCCTCGGCGGCCACCGCCGACTGCTCGACAAAATCACAGTATGCAACCATGCCGGCCAGCTCCACCACCCGACGCAGCTGCATCTCGCCCCAGCGTCCGCGGGCCGCCGGAGTCCGCAGGGCGCGGACCAGGTTGGCGGTTTCCCCCTGCAGTCGGGCCTGCCCGGTCGCCAGTTGCCGCACCTGTTCAATCAGACCGGCATAGGCGGCGGCCCGTTCCTGTTCCAGATGACGGACATGGGCATCAACCTTGTCCAGCGACTCCCGCAGCGGCGTGATCAGTTCGCCGATCGCCGCCTTCCGCTCGCCCATCTCCCGCCTGGCCTGATCACTGTAAAAGGACAGGGTCGCCCGGGCCGTCTGCAGAAAGGATTCACTGTTGCTCTTGTGGATATCAACCGATGCTGCCTTGAACGCCTCGACCAGTTCCTCCCGCGCCCGCAGGAGAAACTCTCTCTCAGCCGCGGCATGTTTTTTCACAGCGCGCAGCTCCAAATTCAGGCCGGCCAGTTCACGGTTTTCCGTGGCCAGGGCGGTATTCCGACTCTCCAGATCGGCAATCTTCTCCTGCTGCCCCTGCATACGCTCCTGCAGAACGGCCCGGGCCATGGCCAGCTCCCGGTTTTCTCCGTACAACCGGTTGAAGGAGCGGCGCCGGATCAGGGAGGCAACCAGTGCGCCCGCAGCGAGACCGATCACCAGCGGAACAGCATAAAACGAGCCTCCAAAAAAAAGAGAATCAGCCATAAAGATTGTTTCTATAATTCCAATTGGATCTTGATTTTTTAGTAACAATTACTAGAATAGGAAGTATTCGCGGATTGCCGCCACGCAAACGATATCTTATAGTATATACGTTTGTATTTCCAGACGATTTTCCAGTTACCCCCTATCATATCATTACATATTATCCACACAAAGGAGACACCCATGCTCAAAGACGGCGAAAAAGGCGCAGTTTTGCAGAAAGACAAGGAAAGTTACGCCATCGTTCCCCACTTCCCCCTGGGACTGGTCAGCGCCAATGATCTGCGTAAAATAGCGGACGTGGCTGACAAATACCAGCTACCGGCGATGAAGATCACCAGTGCAGCCCGCATCGCTATGGTCGGCTTCAAGGCGGATCAGCTTGACCAGGCCTGGCAGGATCTCGGGATTGATCCGGGCCATGCGGCCGGCCTCTGCGTCCGCAGTGTCAAGGCCTGCCCCGGGACCACCCTCTGCCGGCTCGGCAAACAGGATGCCTTGGGACTGGGCAAGGAACTGGACAGTCGCTATCACGGTTATCAGCTGCCCAACAAATGCAAGATCGGGGTATCCGGCTGCGTCAACAACTGCGCGGAAACGCCGGTCAAGGATATTGGTTTTGTCGGCAAACCGAAAGGCTGGACCGTCATGGTCGGTGGCAATGCCGCCTCACGACCCCAGCTTGCCGTTGAACTGACTGAAGGACTGACCGACGAAGAGGCGCTGACGGTCTGCGACCGAATCATCAAACTCTTTGAAAAAGAGGGGAAAAAGGGTGAGCGACTCGGCCGTTTCATTGACCGCATCGGCTTTGACGCCTTTCGGCAGGCGGCCCTGCCGGCAACGACGTGATGCCGCGCCACCGAAAAAGTCGCTGGCCGTCGCCAGTCAGCTCTTGACAAAAAAACAACAGCTGGTATTGTTGTCAGATTTTCCTGAGAAGTATCAGGGCCTATAGCTCAGTTGGCTAGAGCCACCGGCTCATAACCGGTCGGTCCCTGGTTCGAGTCCAGGTGGGCCCACCATTCTTGCAGACTACGGACACTGATGGGCAAGCCGAGCAGGTCTGCTCCGGCATCCACAACGTATACTACGGGAAACCCGCATTCATTGTTTCGCAACTCTTTCGGACAACAGCGCATTCAACACAATCCGGCCCGCCAGCATCCGCCGGATATAATGAAAAGGTGCAGCCCAAGCAGGCTGCACCTTTTTTCTTGAGGAGCCGGGATACCGGCAAAGGTCGGCAACACGAATCCTGCAACACCATGGCATCACGGTTGAAGCTGAAAGACATTCTCGACTTTTTAGGGCGGCTCGCGCCCTGGGATCTGGCGGAATCATGGGACAATGTCGGCCTCATGGCCGGCGATCCGGAACAGGAGGCGCGCGGCGTGCTCGTCGCCCTTGATCCGACCATGCCGGTCATCGACGAGGCCCTTGAGCGCGGCGCCAACATCATCCTTACACATCACCCCCTCATTTTTCACCCGATAAAATCGATCAACACCTCCACTTCCTTCGGCCGCATTCTCCACAAAATTCTCTCGCACGACCTGGCGGTCGTCAGCTGTCATACCAATCTCGATATCATCGAGGAAGGGGTCAGCGCCTCCCTGGCCCATCTTCTCAACCTGCAAAAAACCACCCCCCTTATCCCTGCCGGCGAACCCGGCCGAGGATTCGGCAAAATCGGCGATCTCCCGGCGGCGATGGCAGGCGAACTATTTCTCAGGCTCGTTGCCCGACAGCTCAAGCTGACGGCCATCACTATGGCCGGCTTCCTGCCACAGACCGTCGGACGGGTCGCCCTTTGCGGCGGCAGCGGTTCCGAATTTGCCGAAAAGGCGCTGCAGGCCGGGGCCGACATCTACCTCACCGGTGAGCTGAAACATGCGACGGCCCGCTGGGCGGAAGAAAACAGGTTCTGCATCATCGACGCCAGCCACTTTGCCACGGAAAACACCGTTATTCCCCACCTGGTAAGCGTACTGCAGGACCTGACAAGCAAAAACAACAGCACGGTGCCGGTCATCGCCTCCCAGCGCCAGACCAGTCCCCTGCATCACTATTTTTTCGATACGAGCATTCTTTAACCATCTACCACGCGAGGAACAGACATTGAAAGAGGACCTCTCACGACTCATCGCACTCCAGGAAATCGATCTGCAGATTAAAAAAATTGATGACGAAATGGCGGCCCGCCAAGCCGACCTGGAAAAACGCCGGGGCTCCATCGAGGAAAAGAAACAAAAACTTACGAAGCACAGTGTCACCATCGACAACGCAGCACAGCGCCGCCGGGAACTGGAAGCTGAAATCGAGGACAGCCAGGCCCACATCAAAGACCGCCAGACCAAGCTGATGAGTGTGCAAACCAACCGGGAATACCAATCCCTGCTGAAGGAAATCGAGGAGAACAAAAAGAACAACAAACGCCGGGAAGACGAAATCGTCGTTCTCATGGAACAGATGGAGACCCTGCAGAAAAAAATCAGTGATCTCACCAATGTCACCGCCAGCGAGGAACAGCTGCTGACCGAGGCGGAAGAGCAGACGGCCAAAATGGCCGAGGACATGCAGACCAAGAGGACTAAATTTGAAAAAACCCGGGAACAACAGGCGGTAAAAATTCCGGACAACCTCCGCCGTCGCTACGATCAGCTATTGGAGAAACGCAACGGCCTGGCGATCACCGGCGTCACCGCCGGCGTCTGCCAGGGCTGCTACATGAACATTCCACCCCAGCAGTTCAATGAGGTACTGAAAGGCGAGCAGCTCCTCTCATGCCCGACCTGCCAGCGTCTCATGTTTCACCAGCCGGAGGAGGACAAGGCATAATCTGTAAGGAGCGGGCGCATGATCGCGCAGGCATCCGGCCTGTGAGGAAAGTCCGGACTCCGCAGGGCAGGATGGTTCGTAACACGAACCGGGGGTGACCCCGGGAAAGTGCCACAGAAAACATACCGCCCCGGCATGCCGGGGTAAGGGTGAAAAGGCGAGGTAAGAGCTCACCGCCTTCATGGTGACATGAAGGGCAGGGCAAACCCCATCCGGAGCAAGACCAAATAGGAAAGCATTTGAGGGCGGCCCGTCCGACGCTTTCGGGTAGGTTGCACGAGGTGCCGGGCGACCGGCATCCTAAGAGAAATGATCATGGCCTCCCCCGGGAGGTACAGAATCCGGCTTACAGCCCGCTCCTTCTTTTTTCTCCACCCATTGCAACAGCAGCGCGACAAAACGTGAAATTCAATACACCCGCAAAAACCGCGGCCATCATCCCGGCCGGCGGCATCGGCACCCGCATGGGGCTCGGCCATCCGAAACAATTCCATGAACTTGCCGGGGTGCCGATGCTGGTCCATACCCTGCGCGCCTTTGAGAAGGTAAAGGAGATAACGGCAATTATTGTCGCCGTCCCAGCGGATTTTCTCGACCTGACCCAAAATCTGACACACCAATATTGCATATCCAGAGTAACGGTGGTGACTGGTGGAACGCTGCGTCAGAATTCGGTACAGGCAGGACTGGCCCATGTGCCACCGGACTGCGAATGGGTTGCCGTGCATGACGGCGCACGCCCCCTGATCAGTCCTGAACTTATCCGCCGCTGCATGACGGCGGCCCGGACAAGCGGGGCGGCCATGGCCGCGGTACCGGTGCGCGACACCCTCAAGGAGGTGGACGCAAGCCAGGTAATCCGCCGCACCATCAATCGAGAAGGACTCTGGCAGGCGCAGACTCCGCAGGTGATGCGCACCGCCACTCTGACCCGGGCCTTTGCCGTGGCGACCGACAAGGGCTTCATCGGCACCGACGAGGCCTCCTTCCTGGAACTGATCGATGAGCCGATGATTGTTGTCCCCGGCTCGGAGGAAAACATCAAAATCACCCGGCCGGATGACCTCCCGGTGGCCGAAGCCATTCTCATGCACAAAAATCGAAACGAGCCCCCCTGTTTGCGCATTGGCCACGGCTATGATGCCCACCGCCTGGTAGAGGGCCGCCTCCTCATCCTCGGCGGCATCAAAATTCCCCACCCCGTCGGCCTGCTCGGCCACTCCGACGCGGACGTTCTTACCCATGCCCTGTGCGACGCCATTCTTGGCGCGTTGGGCGCCGGCGACCTGGGCCGCCACTTCCCGGACAGCGATCCGGCCTACAAGGGTATCGAGAGTTTGCAACTACTTGCCCGGGTGGCGGAGGAGGCCGCGCGGCGGGGATTTGTCCTTGCCAATGCCGATGTTACGATCATTGCCCAAGCGCCGAAACTGGCCTCTTATTTCCCGGCCATGCGGACAAAACTGGCCGATATTTGCCGGGTGGACGAGGAGCGGATCAACCTCAAGGGCACCACCACGGAAAAGATGGGCTTTACCGGCCGCCAGGAAGGCATCGCGGCCCATGCCGTGGTGCTGTTGCACGCAGGATCCTGACACAGCTCCCCCTGCCGCGACTTTGCATCCGGCGACACTTACCCCTTGGCCGAAACCAGGGCGACAACGTTGTCCGGGTGACGGTGGATAATTTTGCGGCTGACGCTACCCATGAACAATCCACTCATCATATTGCGGCCCCGCCGCCCCATGATGATCATGCAGCACGGTCGGCGGTCGATTTCCTCGGAGATGACGTCGCCCGGATTACCGGCGCGGACCACCCGGGTAACTATCTCCTCGGCCACCCCGGCCTGCCGCAGTGCAGCGACGGCCTCCTCCACCACCTCTTCCGCCGGTACGACCGCCCCACCATTTTCTTCCGCATAGCGGGCAAGATCGACGACATGGACGAGCACCACTTCCCGCACTACCGCCGTGCAGTGACTGGCAAGCAGGCCCGCTTCCCGCACCGCCTCCATGGAATGGCGCGAACCGTCAACCGGAATCAGGCAGCACGCAGCTGGACAGACTGTGCCTTGTCCGCATTTGCCGGTCAGATAGACGCTTGCCGTCAGTCCACGATGCAAAAGGCCTGCGGCAACGCTGCCGACAATGATCCCCTGGAGATGGCTCAGGCCTCGCCGCTCCATGACAATGGTCGAGTAGCCCTCGGCCGCAATTGCACTGATGCGCTCTACTGGATCTCCATCCTCGATGCGTACGGCAACAGGCGTTCGTACCCCGGTTTGCACCAGCAGATTTTTCACCTCATCGAGCCGCGGTGCGATATCAGAGGCGACATGCTGTTCCTTCAACTTACGAAACAGTTCGGAATTGACCACATGCCGGGTGCGGACATCGACATTTTCCATATGGCTGCTCAAGTAACGGCCCGCCATGACATGCAGCAGAGTGATGTTCTCGATCCGCGCGCCGAGGGCGGCGGTGAGAGTCCCCATCAGCCAGGCCATCCGCTCGCATGAAGGGGGAATGTCGAGGGGCAGCAGAAAACGGGTCAGTGGTTGCGGAATGGTCGTCATACCTCAACTCCTTTTCAGGGGCAAGTGCACACGCATCATAATCAATAGAAGAGCAGCAACCAGACATTGGCCAGGGCCACGCTGAGCAGCATGTAGGGGAAACCGACCTTCATGAAACCGATAAAGCGAATCGGGTGGCCGGCCGACTCGGCGATGCCAAGGGTCACCACATTGGCGCTGGCACCGATCATCGTGCCGTTGCCGCCGAAACAGGCGCCGAAGGCCAGGGCCCACCAGAGGACATTGGAATCAGCACCGGGAATGACCTCGGTAAGATAGGCGACAATGGGCAGCATGGTGGCGGTAAAGGGAATATTGTCGACAAAGGCGCTCATGATGGCCGCCACCCAGAGGATGAGACAGATGGAGACGGTGAGATTGCCGCCGGACAGCCGCAGCACCTCGTCGGCGATGACATCGAGCAGCCCGGTTTCCTCCACCCCGCCGACCAGCATGAAGAGAAACATGAAAAAGAGCAGGGTGGTCCACTCGATGTCCTTTTCGATCAGCTCCAGCAGATCGACCTTTTTCGTCAGCAGGCTGTAGGTAAAGAGCAGAGCCGCCCCGAAGAGGGCGGCGATACTCACCTCCATGTGCCAGTAGCCGTGGGACAGAAAAAGCCCGATGACGATGGCCATGATGATGAGGCCGACCCCGAGCAGGGTGGCGTCGGTGATCCTGTATTCCTCCCGCAGCTGCGCAAGAAAACGCGGCACATCATCGACCCTGGCACGACCGTATTCCCGACCGTAGACCAGGCGGGAATAGACAAAGAGGGCGACAAGACCGACGGCGCAGGTCGGAGCAAGATTGACGACGAAATCGGTGAAGGTCAGCCCGGCGTAAGAACCGATCATAATGTTGGGCGGATCGCCGATGAGCGTGGCCGTGCCGCCGATGTTCGACGCCAGGATCTCGGGGATGAGGAGGGCGATGGGCGAAATACCAAGGGAAAGGGCGATCTCGATGGAGACCGGGGTGAGCAGCAGCATGGTGGTGACGTTGTCGAGAAAGGCCGAGGTCACACCGGTGAAGAGCATGAGCACCACGGCCAGCACCATGACATTACCGCGGGCCAGCTGGTAGCTTTTGTAGGCGCACCACTGAAAAATGCCGGTATGCTTCAAAATGCCGACAATGATCATCATGCCCATGAGCAGAAAAATGACGTTCATGTCAATTGCGGCGATGGCGCTCTCGTAGGAGAGGATGTGATAGTCAGGATTGATGGTGCCGACGGTATAGCTCACCACCAGCATGATCGACGCGCCGAGCATGGCGGCCAGGGTCCGGTGCAGCAATTCAAAGGAGATAAGCACATAAGCCAGGAGAAAGACCCCGGTGGCAACCCAGAAGGCCGGACCGGCCGCCCGCTTGATGGCGAGATTGGCACGGGCGAGATAGCCGTCGGCGGTTTTGACAACAGCGGCGACCGGGATGGTCAGCATCTCCCGGGCATAGCTGGTCTTGACGGCGGTGACGGTGATGTCTTCGACCGCGCCATTGGCCGTGGCCCCGGGGGGCAGAAGGAAACGGGCCTGGAAACTGCCGTCCGCCTCGGTGCGTGGCGGGCCGTTATGGTTGTTGCCGCCCTTTTCCGGGGCAAGCTGGATCGTCCCGGCCCTGACCTCGATTTCAGCTCCCTCCACCCCGACGCCGTGGGCATTGACCACCTTGCCGTAGACCTCGAAAAGTTCACCCTCAGCCGCAGGCGCCGAGCCGATGGAGGCGGCACGGCCGGTCGGCACCATAACACCGCAGAGGATTACCCAGCAGACAAAGACGACGGACAGCCACCACCTTCCCCCGAAACGCACCATACCGATTGTCGCTCCTCCACGAAAAATTCGCGCACATTTGCCGGCCGGGCTGCTTGAAATGGCCCGGGGAAAATATCCCATTCCGCCTCAGTATCGCACCGGCCCTTTTTCCTGTAAAGGGAATTTTGATGAAATCGCAAAAGGTCTTTTTTACCACTGAGAGCACAGAGAACACAGAGAAAATATATTGAATTACAATTAGTTATCTCCGCTATCTCCGTGATCTCCGTGATCTCTGTGGTAAAATTTCAGTTTTTAGGAAATCATCAATTTTGTCGGAATCGTAAAAAGCCACGATTCCGACGGGCGGCGTATTGTAACTCGTTGTTTTCTCATTTCCACCTGCCACGGTTTGCTGGTTTTTACGAGACCATCACCAATTTTGATGGGATGAAAAAAATCGTTTCAGCCCAAAGGATAACTGACCTCCAGGCGATGGACCGCGCCCTTGGGGGTCAACAGACTCGAATAGAGATGAAAACGATTGACAGCGAATTCGGGAAGAACAAAGAGGCCGTTACCTGAAAGAAAATTGGTCAGCCGGGACAACGGCGTTTCCTTCAGACGGGCCAGGGTGACATGGGGGGAAAATTTCCGTTTTTCCGGGGCGAGGCCGATCCCGGCAAGGCGGACATCCACCTTTTTCCGCAGGCGGAGAAGCGGCTCCGACTTCTCCACGCCGACCCAGAGGACATGGGGTTCACCACGCGGCGGGAAACAGCCCAGTCCTTTCAAGGTCAAGGGGAAAGAAGGGCATTCGACATGCTCCAGCCCCGATCTGATCTCATGAAACAGACCTCCGTCCACCTCGCCGATAAAGCGCAAGGTGAGGTGGATCTGTTCAGGCTCGACCCATCTCGCCCCGGGCAGGCCGCAACAGAGACGACCGAGTTCTTCCTTCGCCGTCTCCGGCAGGTCAATGGCGACAAAAAGTCGTATCATGGGGCCCCTCCTCCTCATTCCCGGCGCCGACGCATGATGGCATACCGGCTCTGAAATTTTCTATAGCAGGGGGAGGACGGAAAGCAAAGAAGAAAGTGCGGCGACCGAAAAAGGAGGCGGCCCCGGGATTGCTCCCGGGGCCTGAAGGGTTGAGGTTCAACACTTGCCTCGTTGCCGATACCTTGCGGCTGACCCCGGCAACGAGGACTTTTGGAGGAATCACTGACTCTTAGGAGGAGAGTCCTACACCAAAGGAGAGGTGCCAAGCCGTGTTGTGACTTGTATCTCGTTTAATTTGCACAAAGCGTTCCACATCATGACATTTTTTTATTTTTTCTCAGATCCCTTAGCGCACAGGGGATCTTCGCCATAACCGCCACCCCGCCATCCCTTCCCCACCGTCGTTTTGCCGCCACAATCTGGCCATATGACCCATTTAATGGTCATATGGCCAGATTGTGGGGCTTTTCTGCCAACGACCAGTCCGGCCTCTTGTGAAGCAGTTGACAAGAGACGGGGGATGGACTAGTTTGGCGGCAGCCGAACGGTCTACCCGCTTCGGGATCGCACTCCTGGAGAAAACGACGAATGAATAACGAGCTAAGAGAAAAGGGCAGGGTCTGCGTCTCCATCGCCGGATCTAACAGGGAAGCGGCCCTGCACGGGGCGAGGCGGGCAACGGTCCAGGGCGGGGTCGATGTCATCGAAATCCGCCTCGACAGCCTAGCCGACCCGGCCGTCGTCCCCTTTGTCCGCGAAATCACGACCCCGCTGCTCTTCACCAACCGCCCGGTCTGGGAAGGCGGCCACTACGAAGGCCCGGAAGAGCCCCGCCTCGCCCTGCTGCACCAGGCAGTGGAAGAGAACGCCGCCTTTGTCGATATCGAACTGGCGACCGGTCCAACGGCCATTGCCGCCCTCTGCCGGGCGGCACACGGCACCACTACCCGCATCATCGCCTCCTGGCATGATTTCCGCCATACACCGCCCGCCGCCGAACTGGACGACATCCTGGCCCGCCAGCAGGCCAGCGGCGCCCATCTTGGCAAGATGGTCACCATGGCCCACGACTTCCATGACGTACTGCGTGTTTTACAGCTCCAGGAAACGGCCCATCGCATGGGTTTTCCGCTCAGCGCCTTCTGCATGGGTCGAGCCGGCGTGATCAGCCGGCTGGCCACTCTGGAGCTCGGCGGCTTCATGACCTATGCCGCCCTCGACAGCACCGAGGCCACCGCCCCTGGCCAGCTTGCGGTGGCCGATCTGCTCATCTGCCTGCGGATGTTCACCCATGGAAATTAACGGCCGCACTGTGCTGCACGGCATCATGGGCAACCCGGTCAGCCACAGTTTAAGCCCGGTCATGCACAACAGCGCCTTTGCCGCCGTTGGCCTCAATGCCGTCTATGTCCCTTTTCCGGTCATCGATGTCGCGCCCGCCCTGACCGGTTTCCGGGCCATCGGTGTGCGCGGGGTCAGCGTCACCATCCCGCACAAGCAGGCGGTCATCCCCCTGCTTGACGCCATTGATCCGGTGGCGGCAAAGATCGGGGCGGTCAACACCCTGCTCATCGACAACAACCGAATCATCGGCTACAATACCGACTGGCTCGGTGCCAACCGAGCCCTGGAGGAAAAAATCTCTTTGGCGGGATGCCGGGTACTGCTGCTCGGCGCCGGCGGCTCGGCCAGGGCCATTGGTTTTGGCCTCATCGAGGCCGGGGCTCGGGTGGTCATCGTCAGCCGCACCGCGGCAAGCGGCCGCGAGCTGGCGGCTGGCCTCGGCTGCCCCTGGCATCCCCTGGAAGAGCTGCCAGGACTGACGGCGGACTGCCTGATCAACGCCACCTCGGTGGGCATGACACCCCATAGCGAAACAAGCCTGGTTCCCCGGCAACTTCTCCCTGGTTTGCAGGTCGTCATGGACATCGTCTATGCCCCGCTCCAGACGCGCCTGTTACGCGAAGCCGACGAGGCGGGCTGCCGGACCGTGGACGGCACCGCCATGCTGCTCTACCAGGGCGTCGCCCAGTTTGAACTATGGACAGGAAAACCGGCGCCGGTGGATGTCATGCGCCACAGCCTGCTGGCCGCCCTCGCCGTCAGATAAAACGTTTCCCGGAAAAAAATCATGATCAACATCATCCCCCTTCCCCAGATCAACGCCACCGTTACCGTGCCCGGCTCAAAAAGCATCACCCAGCGGGCGCTTATTGCCGCAGCCCTGGCCGACGGCACCTCCACTTTGCTTACCCCGCTGGCCAGTGAGGACACCGCCTATACCTCGGCCGCTCTCCACGCCATGGGGATCACGGTGGAGCAGCAGGGTGAAACCTGGACGGTTCATGGCACCGGCGGCCGGCTGACAACGCCGGCGGAACCGATCTTTCTCGGCAACAACGGCACCGCCACCCGTTTTCTCACCTCGTTCGTTGCCTTGGGACAGGGGCTTTTCACCATCACCGGTGAAAAGCGGATGGAAGAACGACCGATTGGCCCATTGATGACGGCACTCTCCGGCTGGGGGGTGGATATCAGGAGCATCAGGGGCACCGGCTGTCCGCCGCTTGAGATCCGGGCACGCGGCATCGAGGGAGGCCGCACCGTGCTGCCGGAAGGCAAAAGCAGCCAGTATCTCTCCTCGCTTCTGCTTGTTGCCCCCTACGCCAGAAAAGGGGCGATCCTTGACGTGGAGGGAGAGGTTCCCTCCAAGCCCTATGTGACCATGACGCTGGCCGTCATGCGCTCGTTTGGCATCGAGGTGACGGCAAGCGCCGGCCTCGACCACTTCGAGATCGACCCGGGCGGTTACCGGCCGCAGACCTACCATGTGGAGGGGGACGCCTCCAGCGCCTCGTACTTCTTCGCCGCTGCAGCGGTCACCGGCGGCACGGTCAGGGTGGCCAATGTGCCGGAGCCATCGCTCCAGGGCGACACCGCCCTGGTGAAGATGCTTGAACGGATGGGCTGCCGGGTTGAATACGGCCGGGGCATCACCGTCACCGGCCCGCAAGAACTGCGCGGCATCGAAGTGGACATGGGCGATTGCCCGGACGTGGCCCCGACCCTTGCGGTGGTAGCATCCCGGGCCAGAGGGCGCACGGTGATAAAAAACATCGCCCACCTCCGCATCAAGGAGTGCGACCGGATCAACGCCATGGCCACCGAACTTGCCAAGATGGGGGCTCGGGTGGAGGAGCGGCCCGATGCCCTTATCATCGAAGGCGCGCAGGACGATGCCCCCCTGCACGGGGCAACGATCGAGACCTACAACGACCACCGCATCGCCATGTGTTTCGCGGTGGCCGGCCTGGTGACGCCGGGGGTGACGATCACCAATGAACAGTGCGTGGCCAAGTCCTTCCCCGACTTCTGGGAGCGATTCAAACTGTTGTATTGAACTGGATGTCCAGCAGGGTATTTCCGCATTCATCACCCGTGATGGTCTCGCGAAAAATACCCTTTCCCACTGAGAGCACAGAGAACAACGAGAAAACATCCTGAATCACAGCAAGTTACCCCTGCAAACTCTGTGATTGATTCCGAGTTTCGTGGGGCACCATCACCATTACCGACAAACCTCTCTCTTTTTCAACAGGTCAGGTGAAAGCCGGCCGCCACCTCCCTGCCCTCGCCGCGCAGCCGGTTGAAGGTCAGGGCCGCGCCCGCGGTCGGCTCTTCGATCAGGTCAATGCCGAGGAGGGCAAGCTCCTTCTTCATGGACTCGGTCACCTTCATCAGCCCCGGACTGCCTTGGCCGATCACCAGCACCTCCGGCCGGACGACCAGAATATCCGCCACATCGCTGACCTCGACCGCATGGCCGCTGTTGCGCCACCAACCCGCCACCACCCGGCTGCCGACAATTTTCAGGTCTGCGCCATGGACGGTACCGTTTACCACCATTCTGCCAAATGAATACTCCTCAATCATGACTCACCGATTAACTCCGCGCGGGAAAGAACCACGCTGATCGACATGTCCAGCATGTTCACCCACAGAAAATTGCTGATCCTGTCGATGCCGCCGCCCTGAGGGATCAGCTCCTTCACCTCGCACGGACAGCACGGCCGTATAGTTCTGCTCCCATAACGTGTTCTGCTCTTTTTCCCGTCAATTCCCGGCTCACAGGCCGGCGACCACCCCTTCCACATCATCGAGCAGCTCTTCCACCGTGTCGTACCAGACGCTTGCCCCTTGCGAAAAATGCATGAAGATATTGTTGAGTTCGGTTGGGATATAGGGATAGAGCTTTTTGAGATTCACCACCCGGTTTTTCGACAGCAGGGAATAATCCTCCGGTTCAATGCGGGAAAGCATGGTTTCGCCGAGTTCGGGATCGTCGACGATCTCGCGGGGATGAAAGTTGCCGCGGCCGACGAGAAACATCAGCAGATTGCCAAGCTCCAGCAGGTCGAGGGCAAAGGGGCGTTCCGGCAGGTAGAACTCATAATCAAAGTCGATCCAGCGGAACATGCCGGTCTCGTATTCCACCAGGATATGGTCGCGCCGGATGTCGCCGTGCCGAAAGCCCGCCTCGTGCAGGAGCTGAATGGCCCGGCCGCAGGCGACATACTCGCGCAGCACCCCTGGCAGCACACTCTCGTAATACTCCCGATGATCGCACTCCTTTCGGTAAATGTGCTTATCGAGCCGACGACCGCTGACGATGTCGAGAATCCGCACCAGGTTGCCGGCCTCGTCCTCCACCGCGTAACCCTGCATGAATCGCTCATGGCCGTGGGTCAACTCCAGGATGCGCGCCTCCTTTTCCGGGCTGCGGTAACAGGGGATGGTGAACTGGCCAACGGTGACGGAAAAGACCTCGTGAAAAACAAGTTTCAGGATGTGGGGAACACCGCTCTCCAGGTCCACCACCTTCGGCACCCACTGCTTCGGCTGGTCATCAACCCCGAAACGGCCCTCCACCGTATGGCCGGAAACGACAAAATAGCGGTTGTCGGCGATGATGATGTCGCCGTAGTCGATGGAGCTGAAGTTCGAGGTGTCGCCATACACCCTGGGCTGCCGTCGCAGGGACGACCCGATCCGGTGCGCCCGGAACAGGGCGGAGATGTGTTCCGGAATGTCGTGCAGGGTCTTCGGCATGGCGCACCTGAAAATGTCGGAATCAGGAAACAACCCAGACGGTGAAATCGTGGCTCTCCCGCAGCACCGCGGTGGAGACGCTGCCGAAGAGAAACTCCTCCGCCTTGGAGATGCCCCGGCGACCGAGCACCACCGTGCCGTAATCGCCCTCCTTCTGCGTCTGGAGAATGGTTTTACTGAAAGTCTTGCCGCTCGCCATCCGGCAGGAGGTCGTAATCCGCCCCTTGTCAATGCCGTGTCCGGCCAACACCTCCATGGCCAGCGCAAAGATCGCCTGTGCCGCCTTTTCCTTTTCCTCCCGGTATTCCTGCAGGGTATGCTTTTCGGTATAGTAATAGGGCGGCGGTTCCGGATAGACATGGAGCAGACAGATCTCCGCCCTGTCTATCGGGGCGACCACCTCGCCGACATAGTTCAGCACCAGCTCGGAAAGGTTACTGTCATCCACCGCCACCAGAATCTTCCGCCAGTTTGCCATCGTCCTCACCCGCCTGCCGCCGGAACGCGGCCCAGATCAAAATCGCTCTTCCTTCTCGTCCCCCAGCCCGTAACTCTTTTCCACGCTCCTGATCAGCTCGAACATGGTCTGGTGGGTCACCGCCTCGACCCCGTTGCGTCTGCCGTACCGGGACAGAATGCCGTTCAAGGCGTCCACCTCGGTCTTGCGCTGGTTGATGATGTCCTGCAGCATGGGGGAGAGGTGATTGAATGTCCGGCGGCAGGTGGCGATCAGCATGTCATAAAGATCGGTGGCGCCGAGGACGATCCCGCAGGAATCGGCGACCTCCTCACCCTCATCCACCAAACGTTTCAGCAGGGAAATGGACTCAATCCCCTCGATGAGATGGCCGTTGCGTTGCCGCACCACGGCGGAAACAGGGTTGATGGCGGCATGGACGATCACTTTGCACCACATACGGCTGACAATGTCCTCGACCGGCTCGGTTTCAATGGCGCATTTATTCAGCAGGCTGTTTATCCTGTCGAGCCGGGGACTGATGGTGCCGTCGTGCTCACCTATCTTGGTCTTACCGATTCCGTCATTCGCCACCAGGCCCGGCCCCAGCGCCGTTGCCGCCATATTGGTAAACCCGGCGATGATGTTTTTCCGCTCCACCACCCGGCCCATGACCTCAAGGTGGCCAAGGCCGTTCAACAGGCTCACCAGCGGCGAGCTGGCGCTGACCAGATGACTGACACCAAGAACCGCTTCGTAAACATGGTAGGACTTAACCGCCATGATCAGCAGATCGCACTGGCCGATCTCACCGCCGCTGCCGGTCGCCCGGGCCGGATAATAGGCGATCTTTTCCGCAGCCTGTTCAGGCATCGTCACCCCGACCCCCTTGTCGTTGATGGCGGCGACCACCTTCTGATCCGGCTCCACAAACCACACCTCTTCCCCGCCCCGGGCGAGCATCGCCCCGAACAGCCGCCCCAACGCCCCTGCTCCGACAATGACTATCTTCATAGTGATGCACTCGCAAAAAGTATCAACACCCTTCATCACACCCTTTTCCCTCATCTCAGCACATCAGCAGCAGCTGTGTCAAACAAATAATGAATCGCGCCTCATTGTCAACCTGTATCTTTTATCGGTATCGCAAATACCACGATTCCGACGGGCGGCGCATTGCAGCTCATTGTTTTCTCGTTCCTGACCGCCATGGTTTGCGGGTTTTACGAGACCATCATCTTTTGCTTGACTTCCCTTTTTTTGCCGGTATCATGGGGCATACTTTTCAGGCGCTCTTAACCGAGCTTAATAGGGAACCCTGTGCAAATCAGGGACGGGCCCGCCGCTGTAACCGGGGACAACGATCGCACCATGTCACTGGCCAAGAGGGAATACCGCTGTGTGAACGGCGCATTCCCCGGTCGGGAAGACGCGATCCGCGGATGATCCGGAAGTCAGAAGACCTGCCTGCGAAAATGCCTTACTGCTCCCGCGGATCAGGAGCGGTGTCGTGTATCTGAGGAGAAATCAGGGAATCCCCGGATCAATTTCGATTGGTCCGGGGATTTTTTTTGCCCCGGACTGTGACTCTCATTGTTCATCCACACTCCGGAGGCAAAAAAATGGCACCACACGAACAGTCGTTCTGCAAAATCACCCTGTTTCTCATCCGGGACTGGGACGCCTTCCAGGCCGCCATGCGCGGTTGTCTGTAAAGGAGGCCCGCCATGAAAAAATTCCTGTGCGCCCCCTGTCTACTGCTCGCCTTGACCTGGCCGACCATGGGGCAGGCCGACGAACCGGTGGTCAGCGTTCTTGACGAGGTGGTGGTCACCGCGGCTCGGGTCGAAGAACCGGCCAGCGCGGTGAGCGCCGCCATCACGATCATCGACAGCGAGGAGGTCGCCCTCTCCCCGGCCCGCACCGTGGGCGAGCTGCTGACCGCCAAGGGAATCGGCTCGGTGAAGCACTACCCCGGCGCCCTGACCGCCGTTGACATCCGCGGCTTCAAAAGCGAATCCTACGGCACGGACCTCAAAAGCCACGTCCTCATCCTCCTTGACGGCCGACGGGCCGGCACCGGCAATATCGCCAAGATCACCACCGCCAACGTCGACCGCATCGAGATCATCCGCGGTCCCGGCTCGGTGCAGTATGGTTCCGCCGCCATGGGCGGGGTGATCAACGTCATCACGCGCCGGGGCAGCGGCGCCCCCACCGCTGCAGTGGGAGCCAGCGTCGGTAGTCACGGCCACGGCGAGGGCCGTCTCGCGATTGCCGGCACAGAGCGCCAGATCGATTTTGCCGGGGCCTTCTCCCGTTCCTCCATGGATGATTACGACACCGGCAGCGGCGACCACTTCGCCAACACCGGCACAGACCGGCTTGACTCGTACTCGATCAACGCCGGCTACACCTTCGCGCCGACTGATCGCCTCGGCCTCACCTTCACCCGCTCGGACGGCAGCGGCATCGGCAGTCCGGGGTATCTCAGCAGCAACGATCTCGACAACTTCAAAAATGCGGCCAATCATTCGGCCGATCTCGTCTATGACGGTGAAAGCCGGGACGGCAGGCTGGGCTGGCGGCTACGCGCCTTCGACGGCCGGGACCGCGACAGCTGGCATGACCCGCTCATCAGCAACGCCAGCGGCTGGGACGACGGCATCACCGACTGGAACGAGACCGATTTTTCCGGAGTCCAGGCCCAGACAACCCTGGCGCTCGGGCCGTTCCGCCTGACCGGCGGCATCGACTGGCTGGCCTATGACACGGCGAGCAGCATGGAGCCGGCCCGCTCGGATTATGACAACATGGCCTTCTTCGTCCTTGCCCAGGCGAAAATGCTGGAAGACAGGGTTATCATCAACGGCGGCCTCCGCCATGACGGCTATAAGGTCGAGGTGGTGCAGCCGGAGGGACGGACCGAGAAGGACAGCAACCAGACCGCCAGCCTCGGAATCGTCTATCTGCCCGCGTCCTCATGGAAAATCCGCGCCAATTACGGCGAGGCCTTCATCATGCCGGCAGCCGGCGAGCTGGCCGCTGATTTCGTCTCCGACTTCGGGATTCACTACCTCGGTAATCCGCAGCTTGCCCCGGAATCGAGCCGGACCTGGGAGGGCGCGGTGGAATATGACAACCCCGCCAGCGGCCTTCGCGCCGGCCTCGGCTATTTCCATACCCGCTTCCGGGACAAGATCGAAAGCGTCTGGGGCGCCGGAGGCCGGACCTGGCAGAACGTCGGCAAAGCGCGCATCGCCGGCTTCGAGGGCGAGGTCTCCTGGGATCTCGGCGCCCGCTTCGGCTGGACTCATGAAGTGCGCCCCTTCTGCTCGTTCGTTTACCTCGACCAATTCGACGATCTCGACCGCAACGAGGAGCTCAGCTACATCAGCGATCTCAATGCGAGCGCCGGTCTTGCCGTCGGTGACCATGACCGGCTGAGCGGACGGCTCACCTTCACCCACCGGGGCGAGCAGACCATCGAGGACTGGGAATCCGGCCTCTTTCCGGCCCCGGTAATCAGTTCCGGCGGCTTTGTCGTGGCCGATCTTACCGCCAGTGCCCGCATCATCGAATTCGCCACCCGCGGCAGTCTGACCCTGACCGGTGCGATCACCAATATTTTCGACAGGGACTATGCCTGGGTCAAGGGTTACCCCATGCCGGGCCGGATGGTCTACGCGGGCGTGACCTGGAGCTACTGAGCGACATGGAGGCGATGGCAGAGGAAACGACGGAAATTCTCCAGCTGCCGGTCTGGCAGGAGGTCGGAAAGTGGCACGATCCGGGCAGCAGGGCTGGTGTGCGCACCGCCGCCCTTGGCGCGGCACTGCTGCTCCATGTCACCCTGCTCTCTCTGTTGGTCAGCACTCGACAGCATGCGGAGGAGGAGCGATCCGACGTGCAGCCGGTAATACTGATCAGCGAGGCGCCGTCCACCCCGCTTGCTCCGCCCGTCGAGGAGCCCACCGCTCCGGCGCCGCCACAACCGAGGCTCATGCCGCCCGCCGCGCAAAAAAAGGCAAAAACGACGAGGAGCGTTGCCGCTGACGCCGCGAACCCGCTGCCGCCTCAGCCGATGATGCCCCCGGCCGCCCCGGTCGGTTCGACCTCGCCGGAGTCGCTTGCCCTGGCGGCCAGGACGACCGTCCCGGCCGCACCAGCGACCCACCCGGTCGGCGAGAACGAGCCGCCGCCGGCGACAACCGCAATGGCGGAGGGAACCGTACCCGCTTCGGCAGAGGGATCGACCGCGGACGCCAGCCCCAGTTACGCGGACAACCCGGCCCCGCCTTATCCACCCCTGGCCCGGCGGCGGGGCCAGACCGGCACCGTGGAGGTCGAGGTGCTGGTCAGTCCCCACGGCCGGGCGGAAGATATCCGACTGGCCCACGCCAGCGGCCATACCCTCCTCGACCGGGCCGCCCTTGAGACCGTGCGCCACTGGCGTTTTGTCCCCGGCCGGCGGGGCAACGAAACAGTGGCCATGTGGGTGCGCATTCCAATCCGCTTTGCCCTGGCCAATTGATATGGAGAAAAATCCCATGACACCCTTTCCCCGGGCAATGACGCTGCTCTTCTGCCTGCTCGCCTTCCGCCTGTCGCTTTCAGCGGCACAGGCAGCCACCTTGATCGACCAGACCGGCAGGCAGGTTGTCATTGCCGCCCCACCGCAACGGATCGTCTCCCTGATTCCGAGCATCACGGAAATCGTCTTTGCCCTCGGGGCCGGCGACCGGCTCCAGGGGGTGACCCAGTTCAGTAACGATCCGCCCGCCGCGGCCCGACTGCCGCGGATCGGCTCCTATGTCCGACCCGACCTGGAAAAGATCATCGCCCTCCGGCCCGATCTCTGCCTTGCCTCACGGGACGGCAACCCGGCCTACACCGTGGACAGGATACTATCTTTCGGCATCCCGGTCTTTATCGTCGATCCCCGCAGCCTGGAGGAAGTAGCGGAATCGATCCGGCTCCTTGGCCGCGTCCTGCGGGCGGAGGAAAAGGCCGCGGCCATCATCCGGGAGATGGAGAGGAAAACCGCCATCGCCGAACAACGGGTCGCGGCTGCCGGCACCAAACCGCGGGTCTTTTTCCAGATCGACGCCGCCCCCATCATCTCCGCCGGCTCGCCCACCTTCATCGACACCCTGATCAGCCGGGCCGGCGGCGTCAATCTGGCCGCCGGCCCGGTTCCCTACCCCCGCTTCTCCTGGGAGGACATGCTGCGCCTGCAACCGGACATTGTCATCATTGCCTCCATGGCCGGCGGCTACAGCGACGAAGAGCTGACCGCAGCCTGGCGGCGCTGGCCGCAGATCCCGGCGGTGCGTGACGGCCGTATCCATGTGGTGCCGGCAGAACTGTTCGACCGGCCCACCCCGCGGCTGGCCGACGGCCTGCTTTGGCTGGCCGATCTCCTGCACGGTCCGGCAGTCCCGTCAACCACAAGCAGAGAACCGTGAAATGGAGCGGATCTTCACCCCCATCGGCTGCCGCCTGGCCACTATCGTCATTCTCCTCGGGCTGTTGCTCGTTATTGCGGGTCTGGCGGCGATGCTGCTCGGCTCATCGAGCCGCAATCCCCTTCATCTCGCTGCGCTGCTGCACGACCTCATCAGCCCGGATTCCACCAGCCGGGCAATTGTCTGGCAGATTCGCCTGCCCCGGGTACTGCTCGCTGCCCTTACCGGCGCCACCCTTGCTCTGGGCGGACTCGCATTTCAGGCCCTGCTCCGCAATCCCCTGGCCGAACCCTACATCCTCGGCATATCCGGCGGCGCCGCGGTGGGGGCCATCGGCGGCATGCTGGCCGGCATTCCCTTCTTTCCCGGGGTGACGGCAACCGCCTTTGCCGGCAGCATGGTAAGCCTTGCCATCGTCCTCCTGCTCGGCGCCGGCCCTCTGGCCGGCCGTCGCGATTCCCTGCTGCTCTCCGGGGTGATGCTGAACGCCGCGGCCGGCGCCCTCATCATGTTTCTCATCTCCCTGTCGCGCAGCAGCGAGCTCCATCACATCCTGTTCTGGCTGATGGGCGATCTTTCCATGGCCGAAAGCGACAAACTGCCGGTCTTTGCCCTCATCGTCCCCTGCTACCTGCTCTTTTTTTCCCTCGCCCGGCCGATGAACGTGCTGCTCAGCGGCCAGGAGACCGCCTTCTCCCTTGGCATCAACGTGCAGCGGCTCTCACTGCTGCTTCTCGTCGTCTCGACCCTGATGGTCAGCCTGGTGGTCTGCCTCGCCGGCCTGGTGGGCTTCGTCGGCCTTGTCATCCCCCACATCCTCCGGCTTACCATTGGTCCGGATCATCGCCTGCTGGTGCCGGCCTCACTGCTCGGCGGAGCCTCATTTCTCGTGCTCTGCGACCTGCTGGCCCGCACCCTGTCCCCGGACGGCGAACTGCCGGTGGGCATCATCACCGCCATGATCGGCGCGCCGCTGTTTATTGTACTGCTCTGGAGGAGTCGGGCATGAAGGCAGTGACGGCCCGGGACATTTCTCTGGCATATCGCGGGAAAATGGTGCTGGAGGAGGTCTGTCTGGAGATCGTCGCCGGCGAGTTTTTCATCATCATCGGTCCGAACGGGGCGGGCAAATCATCGCTGCTGAAGACCCTGACCGCCCTGACCTCTCCGGCCCGCGGCGCCATTGCCTTTTTCGGCCGGGAGCAGCGTGACTACGGCAGACGGGAATTTGCCAGGATGGCAGCCCTGGTGCCGCAGGAGATGGAACCCGGTTTTCCCTTTACCGTGGCCGATACCGTGTTGCAGGGCCGCACCCCGCATCTCGGTCTGTTCGGCCGGGAAACGGCTGAGGACCACGCCATCGCGCACGAGGCCATGGCTGCCGCCGATGTCCTTCACTTGGCCCAATGCCCGCTGGGAGAGGTGAGCGGCGGGGAAAAACAGCGGGTGATCATTGCCCGGGCCATCTGCCAGCAGCCGCGCCTGCTCTTTCTCGACGAACCGACCGCCTCCCTCGATCCGGCCCAGCAGATCCGCATCATGGATCTGCTGGAGCGGCTGCGCCGGCAGCAGGGAGTCACCATCTGCATGGTCTCCCATGATCTCAACCTGGCCGCCACCTATGCCGACCGCCTCCTCCTGCTGAACCGGGGACGGACGATCGCCGCCGGCGCCCCGGCGGCCGTGCTGCGGCCTGCGCTGCTCGAATCCTGCTATGGCTGCCGGTTGCTTGTCGATCTTCATCCGGCGACCGGCATGCAACGGGTCATGGGGCTGCCGGAAAAATTCTCGGCCCTGGCCAATTCGCCCACATAGGCGCCATCACCAGCGACCTGCGCCGCCGGGCACCAGTTCCCGCTCCTGCAGGCTGATCGCCCCCTCTTCGCACACCGCCCGGCAGACCCCGCAGCCATAGCAGCGGGCCGCATTGATACTGCATCTCTTTAGCCGCCGGTCAAAGGAGACCGCGGCAAAAGGACAGATCGTCCGGCAGCGTTTGCAGCCCTTGCAGCGCTCACTGTCCACCACGGCAACATACTCCGCCTTCCACATCACCCGGGCCAGCTGGCGTTCATAGTGGATCTTATAGGCCATGCAGTCCTGATCGCAGTTGCAGATGGCGCCGATGAAAGGGGTCTGGAAGGTCCAGACGCTGTGGGTCATGCCCTGTCCGTCGAGGTCGCGCATCTCGGCCCTGGCCTCGTCCCGGCCGATCCGGTCAAAGTCGCGAAAATCGGGCTGATCGGCAAGAAGATGGGTCAGATCGAGACCGACCCCATAACAGCAGCGCCTGACCTGGCCGGTGCTGACCTTGCGGCAGATGCAGGGCAACCGGACAACGGATTGCACCCGCTCAAGGATCACCTCGACATCCTCGATGGGAATGATCTGACCGAAATGACTCCTCTTCTGTCGCCGGGTAATGACAGGAAAGACGAGACGATCATAGAGCCAGGGCAGCAACCGGCGCCAGGTTTCCGCCCGTTTGAGGCCTTTCCGCATGCCCTCGCCAAAATGAAGGAGAAAATGGTGCAGCCTCTCCTCTGAATTAACCCGATCAAAAACCTCTCGGGAATAGTTGGCCATGTTCTCGTACCACTTTTTTCCTTCACCATGACTGACGCAGAACTCACACATGGCTCATTCCTTTTCCTCTGTAAAAGTTTCAGATCCGATTTTTGCTCCGCTCCGCCGTTCCGCTTCCTGCCGGAATTTCTTTTCCTCCCGGCCGTTTTCCTCCTCCGGCGGGGAGGCCTTCAGCATATCCACCAGCACATCAAAGGGATCGAGGGTCGCGCCGCAGCGGGCGCAACAGACGGTGCGATACCAGGTATAGGCAATGACATGGCGATGCTCGCAGGACACGATTGATCCGGCACTTTTGTTGCCGGGTTTTTTCCGGGTCTGCTCAAGTCGGATGATTTTTGCCATCAAGACCTCCTGCGGCACAATCAGCCGCGCCCCCCTCCTCTGTTGTCATCCTGCCCACCAGATCCGACAGACAAGCACCGAAACCACGATGCCGGCTGCATCGGCGCAGAGGGCGGCGGGCAGGGCATGGCGGGTGCGGATGATACCGACGCTGCCGAAATAGACGGCCAACACATAAAAGGTGGTTTCCGTCGAACCTTGCATAACGGAAACGAGAAAAGAGAGGAAACTGTCCGGATTCTGGTTGACCATCTCGCTCATGAGGCCAAAGGCACCGCTGCCGGACAGGGGGCGCATAAAGGCCATGGCCAGGGCCTCGGCCGGCATGCCGGCCAGGTCGGTGAGCGGCGAAAGAAGACGAATCATAATCTCCATGGCGCCGCTGGCCCGAAACATGCCGATGGCGACAAAAATAGCAACCATGAAGGGAATAATCCGGATCGCCGTGGTAAAGCCCTCCTTGGCCCCTTCGGTGAGCGACTCGTAAACCTTGACTCCACGCAGATAGCCGAAGAGGAGAAAAAAGGCAATGAGCAGCGGGATGAGCCAGGCGGAAAGAGCGTTCAAGGCATCGGCGGAATCGGAAAAAAACTGCCCCCCCTGCCCGGCCCGGTAGACCATGGCGCCGAGCAGGGCGACAACGAGCAGCCAGACCATGCCCTTGCCGATGGGACCGGGCGGACAGAGCTCATCCGTGCCCGGCATCTCCGCTTCCGCTTCCTTCTCCGCCAGCTCGACGGAAAGGAGCGGGGACCGGGCGTCCCGACCAGCCAGCACTTTTGCCATGCCAATGGCAACCAGGGTGGAGCAGCAGGTGGCGATCAGCGAGGGAACGAGGATGGCGGCCGGACTGGTGGCGCCGGCCGCGGCCCGCACCGTGATGACCCCGAGCGGCAACAGGGTGACACTGGAGGTATTAATGGCAAGAAAGAGGCACATGGCATTGGTGGCGGTACCCTTTTCCGGCGCCAGTTTTTCCAGCTCCTGCATGGCCTTGATCCCCATGGGGGTAGCGGCATTGCCGAGCCCCAGGGCATTGGCCGCCATGTTCATCACCATGGCGCTCATCGCCGGATGGTTATGGGGCACATCAGGAAAAAGCCGCACCATCAGCGGCCGCACCAGGCCGGCAACGATGCGGAGCAGCCCGCCGGCCTCGGCCACCTTCATGATGCCGAGCCAGAGCGCCATCGGGCCAATTAACCCAATGGCCAGGGTGACCGCGTTCTTGGCCGATTCAAAGGAGGCCCTGGTGACCTCATCCATCCTGCCGGTATAGGCGGCGATGACGGTGGCGATAAGCACCATGAAGAGCCAGATGGCATTGATGGCGGCCGGTTTCTGTTTCATCCGCAAACTCCCCTATTCAGGAAATGATCACGCACAGCCCGTCCCCCCAAGAGCCTGTCGGGAATAAAAATGTTGGGCACAGGGCTGTTTCTTTGGGTGGACCACTATAGCAGAGACATCATGATCCTGCCGGAACTTTCTGCCGACCTGGGTGTCACATTGTAAACGTCGTCTTTCCTGACCTTCACCACCGAACAAATTCTTGTCCCCATGACCAGACTGGAGACCGCCATGCCCCAGGACCGAACTTTGCACAAAATCCCCCTGTCCGTTATCGCTGCCATATTTTCCATTGGCCTGCTCCTCGCCGGATGCAGCCAGGAGAAATATGGTACTGGCATCGACCCTGCCGCCCCCACGATCAAAGCCCGCGACATTTTCCTTCAGCCACAGCTGATTGGCAAAAAGGTGACGCTGGAAGGGACGGTTCATACCCAATGCGCATCAAACGGGTGCTGGTTCGTCCTCCAGGATGATACCGCCCGCATTTACATCGATCTCGCCACCAACAACTTTCAGCTGCCACCAATGCAGGGGCGCACGGTGCGCGCCACCGGCACCGTGACCTCCCATCAGAACAACCTGCTGCTGGTCGCCGAAGGAGTGGAAGCCCGATGAAGGAATTCCTGAAACTTTCCATTCAAAATCTCTTACGCCATCGAACCCGCAGTTTTCTGACCATGCTGGGCATTGCCGCCGCTGTCGGCGTGCTTTTCTCGGTTCTCTCCTTCAACCGTGGTTTTGAAAACGGCTTGAACCGTGAACTTGCCGCCACCGGTCTGCATTTCATGGTGGTTCCTTCCGGTTGCGCGCACGAGGTGGCGGCCCTGGTGCTGCATGGGGCAGTGATTCCCAAATATCTCGACACCGGGGTCCTTGACCGGGTGAAATCGACAGCGGGCGTTGCCCTGGCGACCCCGATTCTGGTGGCCCAGTTGCCGAACCAGGAACAGCAACGGGTCGATCTGATCTACGGGGTGGAGATGAGCATGCTGCATGACATCAAACCGCACTGGGAGATCACCGGCCGCATCCCTGCCACGGAACACGAAGTGCTCCTCGGTTCCGAGGTGGCGGCCCATGACGGAATCACCCCCGGCACCGAATTGCGCTATCCCGGCGCGGCAACCGTGTTCACCGTCAGCGGCGTTGTCAAACCAACCGGCAGCCAGGATGATGCCTTTGTCTATATGCCGATCACAACCGCCCAGCACCTGCTGGGAACCCCCAATGGTGCGACCGCCATCGGCGCCAGGGTGGAGAGGCCGGAACGGACCGGAACCATCATCAACGATCTGGAGTCCACTGTTCCGGGCATTCAGATTGTCACCATGGGCCAGGTCATAAACTCAGTGGCAAATGTCGCGGCTTCGGCCAAATCGTTGAGCCTGGCCATCGCCATGGTGGCGCTGGTGATCGGGGCGGTGGGAGTAATGAACTCGATTCTGATGGCGGTTTTCGAACGTTCGCAAGAGATCGGCATGATGCGGGCCATCGGCGCTTCCCGCTGGGATATTTTCCTGATCATCCTCAAGGAAACCGTCATCCTGACCATCGGAGGCGGAATCGCCGGAATCGCGGTCGCCATGTTCGCCGCCCGCCTGATTGAAATCTTCGTCCGCCGGATCATGCCGTATGTACCGAACGGCAAGATGATGCATTTCGATCCTGCGCTGGCCAGCGCCTGCGTGCTTTTCGCCCTGACAATCGGTATTGCTGCCGGTCTCTATCCGGCCTGGAAGGCCTCGCGCATCAATCCGATCGAAGCAATCAAAGGCTGACAGCGGTCATCAGCCCATTATCCCGACCGACAGCCACAACCAAGAGGGGAGTCCGGAATGCTTTCATTGCGAAATGTGGAAAAAAGATACCGGCGCGGAGCCGAGGAGGTCCGCGCCCTGCGCGGCATCAATCTCGATATCGAAGCCGGGGAATTTGCAGCGGTCATCGGTCCTTCCGGGGCCGGCAAGACCACCCTGCTCCATCTGCTTGGTTGTCTCGATCTCCCCAGTCAGGGAGAAATCCATTTCAACGGTCTGCGGGTGGACACCATGCGGGAGTCGGAACTGGTTGCCGTGCGCCGCAAAAAAATCGGATTTATCTTTCAGCAGTTTTATCTGATTCCCGGATTGAGTGTTCTCGACAACATTGCCCTGCCGCTCCTGTTCAGCAAGACCCGGATCGACCGGAAGCGGATCACGGAACTGGCCACAATGGTGGGACTGGAAAAACGGCTCGACCATGTCCCAGGCCAGCTTTCCGGCGGCGAAATGCAACGCACCGCCATTGCCAGGGCACTGGTCAACAATCCGGAAATGATCCTGGCCGACGAACCAACCGGCAACCTGGATACGGCCAACAGCGAAAAAATATTCGACATCCTGCACGAATTGCACCGCCGCGGCCTTACGGTGATCATGATCACCCACAACCAGGAACTGGCAGGTCGGGCGGGTCGGATTATCCGGATTCGCGACGGCATGATCCACGCCTAAACACGACGATATGCCGGCCGCCGGCGGTTCATTCAGGTTCTTCACCAGAACGGGTGAGCCCGTCGTCGCGAAGCGTTTCAGGCCACGGTGTCGATGATGAGACCGGATTGCAGGGCAGGATCGGTGGCAAGAAACTCCTCGACGCTCTTGCTGAGGTCAAAGGTGCGACCGCTTTTTTCCACCACCCGGATCACCGATGCATCGGCGCTGGACAGTTCAAATTGCATATCACTGCGGCCCAGTTCGTCAAGCTGCTGGTTCAGGCGGCGAATCTGTGATTCGATCTCACGACGGGTGCGGGTGGTTTCAATGGTCTTCTGGGTCGTGGTCTTGCGGGAGATTTCGGTCTCGGCGCCCTGCTCGCGCAGCACCTGCCGGGAGACCTCCACCTCACGGCTCCGCTGGTAGTCCGTCGTCTGCCGCACCTGATTGGTTGCGGCAGCTGCCGACTCAGCCATCTTCATGCGCACCCCCGGCATAACAGGCTTACTCTTGACCACGCTCCTACTTTATTTTATATAGCCACATTCCCTCGGCTGTCAATCCCCGTCCGGCATCTCGACCAGGAGATGGGCATGTGCCGCCCCGCCGGGCCACGGATAAAACGCGGCGGCGTGAAGCATGGTCCGGCGGCTATAGAAAAAAATAGCCATCCCTGCTTTCCCGGTCAAGCGGAGCCCTGAAAAACATGGAACCTCTCACCCTTGCCTTCATCGCTCTCGCCTTGGCCATGGACGCCTTTGCCGTCTCCCTGGCCGCCGGTATCACCCTCCATCCGGTCAGCAAACGCCAGCTCTTCCGCCTCGGTTTTCATTTCGGTCTTTTCCAGGGCATGATGCCGATCATCGGCTGGCTCGCCGGCCTGACCGTGCAGTCATACATCAACACCTATGACCACTGGGTCGCCTTTGGACTGCTCTCCTTTGTCGGCGGCAAAATGATCCACGAAGCTTTTCATGACGGGGAAGAAGCGGAAAAGACCGACCCCACCCGCGGACTAACCATGGTCATGCTCTCCATCGCCACCAGCATCGATGCCCTGGCCGTTGGACTTTCCCTTGCCGTCATCGGCGTCACCATCTGGACCCCGGCCCTGGTCATCGCCCTCACCGCTTCGGTCCTGACGGTAACCGGCATGCTCCTCGGCGGCCGGATTGGCATGATCTGGGGCAAAAGAGTGGAGGTACTGGGCGGCCTGCTGCTTGTCGCCATCGGTTTGAAGATCCTTATCGAACATCTGCGTGCCTGAAAAATATCCTGTTGCACATTGCGCGCTGCTTTTGCTACAAGATAATCTGGCACCATGTGGGATATTCCGCGATTTGTCGGGACAGATTTTCAATCACTGAACATTTATCGTGAAACAGCTTGTCCTCTTCCTTTTCCTGCTCTTCCCTGTTGCCGCCCATGCCACCAACGGCTACTGGGCTCATGGCTACGGCACGAAAAGCAAGGCCATGGCCGGCAGCGGCATGGCCCTGCCCCTCGATGCCATGGATGCCGCCGCCAATCCGGCCACCATGGTCTATCTCGACAACCGACTTGACATGGGCGTCTCCTTCTTCATGCCGGACCGGGGTTTCACCGCCGGCCGCTACACAGGCGGCAACCCCAACGCCCTTGTTTCGGGGGAGAGGACGAGCGGCAACGACCTTTTTGTCATTCCCCACTTTGCCGCCAACCGCGTGCTGAACCCACAAACCGCCATCGGCATCAGCATCGGGGCAAACGGCGGAATGAACACCGAATATGACGAGGCGATTTTCTCCTGCTTCAACAGCCCGGGCAACGAAACCTCTTCGCCCACCGGCATTGACTTTAAACAGCTCTTTGTCGGCCTCAGCTACTCGCGGAAAATATCGGCACGCCACTCCTTCGGCATCACCCCGATCCTGGCTGCCCAGTCCCTGAAAGTCACCGGGCTGGAAGCGTTCCGCCCCTTATCCCACGATCCGGAGCATGTCACCAACCAGGGATACGATTATTCCTGGGGGGGAGGACTGAAAATCGGCTGGCTCGGTCGCCTCTCCGACCGCCTCTCCGTCGGCCTCTCCGGCCAGACCCGCCTGTGGATGACACCATTTGAGGACTATCAGGGCCTGTTTGCCGAAGAGGGCGACTTCGACATCCCCCCCAACCTGACCGCCGGGCTCGCCTGGTCCGTGACCCCTGCCCTCACCCTGGCTGTTGATGTCCAGCATATTTTCTTTGAAGAGATTAAGGCCGTGGGCAACAGCTGCGCCATACCCCTGCAACCTGATTCCATCCTGCTCGGCACCGACGACGGCATCGGTTTCGGCTGGAAAAATTTGACGGTGGTCAAGCTGGGCGCCCAGTGGCAGTGGCAACCGGACATCACCCTGCGGGCCGGCTACAGCAGAAGCAATCAGGTTATTCCCGAGGACCAGGCCCTGTTCAATACCCTGGCCCCGGCCGTGCTGCGCGAGCATTATACCTGTGGTCTCACGAAAAAAATGAAAAACAGGGAGATCAATCTCTCCCTGATGTATGCTCCCCGGGAAAAAATCAACGGTTACAACCAGAACACCTGGCCGCAACCCCTCTCCCTGACCATGGAACAACTTGAAATTGAAATCAGCTTTTCCTTTCTTTTCTAACCCATGCCGACCGCCATCTCCCCCCTCAAAAGATTCAGAAAAAAATACTATCATATCAATAAGTTATAAACAAGATTCACCCTGCCACAAATGATCTTGACAACAAATCGCGAATTATGTAATAGGCAGGAATATTTCCATCAGGAATCGTTTTTAACTGCATCACGGGAGAATTTTTTTTGTAATTTCTGAAGAGAAATACCAGATAAAAAGCTAACCGGAAGCCTGGCATTGATTTACGATCCTGGGACCCTTTTATGCTGGAATAGTGTAACCACTTATTTCATCGAGGCTTCCTGACATGCTGACCGTCAAGACCTATCTTGCGCCGTCGAAAATCCACGGCATCGGGCTCTTTGCCGCTGAGAAAATACCTGCAAAATCCGTTATCTGGAAATACAATCGTTTTATCGACAAGATCTACAGCAAGCAGACTTTTCTGAAAATCTGTCATGATCTCGACCCCTTTTCACTGCGTCACCTGCTGAACTCCACCTACAAGAAAAACGAGAAATACTTCTACCTGACCGATAACGCCCGCTTCATCAATCACTCGGAATCACAGTCCAATATCTCCTTTCTTGACGAATACACCGAGATCGCCGACCGGGAGATCGGCATGGGCGAAGAGCTGCTGGAAAACTATCAACTCGCCTATGACGTGGATGATTTTTTCTTTCAGGAGTTGTTCAACATCAGACCGGACGATTACCTCAACACCATTGCCCTGGGGTGCCAGTACGATGTTCACTGTCGCTACGTATCTTGACCGTTCCACCCTGCACGGCATCGGCGTTTTTGCCGGACAGGACATCGCCCGGGGAGAGATTGTCTGGCGATTCAATCCACTGCTCGACCTCGAGTACAGTTACGACGAGTGGCTCGACCTCGAGTCCGCCGCTTCCCCGCACAGCTTCACCCATATCCGCCGTTACTCCTATAAGGAGGGTGATCGTTTCTATCTCTGCCTGGACAACGCACAGTTCATGAATCACAGCAGCACTGGCCACAACGTGGAAAACAAAAGGGAAAACAACACGATGGTCGCCCGGACCGACATCGCCCAGGGCGAGGAGCTGCTCTGCAACTACTTCGAATACTGCGACGTTGACGACTACAACCTGATGAAAATCAAAGGGTGATGACACAGGGAACGCCGCTTTTCACCACAGAGCCCACAGACGACACAGAGAAAATATTTTATCTGCCTGCCCGCTGCGGTCTCGGTGGTTCCTTTTTTTGTTTTTACTTCTGCGCCACCACTCCTGCCGCCGCCAGCATGGCCCAGCCGACATCTTCCCCACCTGCCGGAGAGGAGGTGCCACCGCGTCGTCCGGCACAATGGCCCAGCAACCTGGTGGCCAGCTTCTTGCCGAGCTGTACCCCTTCCTGATCAAAGGAATTGATGTTCCACAGAAAACCCTGGAAGACGATCTTGGCCTCGTAGATGGCGAGCAGCGCCCCCATGCTCTCCGGGGTGAGCCGATCCGTCATGAGCACGGAATTGGGACGATTACCAGGAAAGCGGCGGTTTGGGTTGGCATCCTCCTGCCCCACGGCCAGGGCAAGCGACTGGGCGAGGAGGTTGGCCACCAGCTTCTCCTGGGAGGTGGTGTTCTCGATGAGAATGTCCTCGCCATACTGGGACCGGCGGAAGCCGATGAACTCCACCGGCACCACCGGGGTTCCCTGGTGGATGAGCTGGTAGAAGGCGTGCTGACCGTTGGTGCCCGGCTCGCCCCAGATGATCGGCCCGCTCTGACAGGTGAGCGGCTCACCCTGACGATTGATCGACTTGCCGTTGCTCTCCATGTCGCACTGCTGGAGATGGGCGGAAAAACGGATCAAGGCCTGGCTGTAAGGGAGGATGGCCAGGGTTTCACAGCCGAGAAAATTACGATTCCAGATGCCGAGCAGGGCCAGAAGCAGCGGCAGATTGCGGCGGATATCCCGCTCCTCCGCCGCCCGGTCCACCGTGGCCGCACCACGGAGAATATCGACAAACCCCTGGTATCCGAGGGCAAAACCGAGCATCACCCCGCCGACCATGGAGGTGGCGCTGTAGCGGCCGCCGATGTAATCGAACATGTAAAAGGAACGGAGATAGCGGGCCGGGTTGTCCATCGGGCTGCCCTCGCCCGTCACCGCGACAAAATGGGCGGCTGGATCGAGACCGGCCGCGGCATAGGCATACCGGACCAGCTCCTCGTTGGTCAGGGTTTCCAGGGTGGTACCACTTTTTGACACGACATTAATCAGGGTGCGGGAAAGATCGAGTCCCTTGAGCACCGCCGCTGCGTCGTCGGGATCGACATTGGCAATGAAGTGCACCCGCCGCCCCTTGTGCTGAAAGGCGGCCAAGGCATGATAGAGCGCGCGCGGCCCGAGATCCGAGCCGCCGATGCCGATCTGCACCATGTCGGTGAAGGGCTCGCCCCTGCCGTTGACAAGACGGCCGCCTGCAAGCTCGTCAAGGAAAGTGCGCAGTTTATCGAGTTCAGCCCGCGCCTGGCCGGTCGCCGCCTGCTCATAGGGCGGATCGACAAAAAAATCACGGCAGGCGGTATGCAGGACCTGCCTGTTTTCACTGGGATAACCCTCGATCCGGTTCATCACCGCCCCGCTCTTCATCGCGGCAAACTGCTCGATGAGGCCGGCCTCGTCGGCCAGCTGCTGGAGTCCGTCCAGTACCGTGTCATCGATCCGCTGGGTGGCATAAAGCAAATCATAACCTGCGCAGGAGCAAATGCAGCGACGGATGCGTTCAGCGTTCAGCAGCCCCGCCTGCCTGAGGTCACAGGGGGCACGGGCCAGCTCGTGCAGCCGGGAAAAGGAAGGAAGCTGATCGAGATTTTTCGTCTTCATCCGTTCACGCCTTTACAAAAAGGGTTGTCGTCGCCGGCGCGCTTGATCGCGCCCACCTGCCATAGTTCATCACACCGCACGCCGGGCCGTCAAATCTTTTTGCGCTCGACCCCGGCGTCGTCCGGGCCGCTGAGCTGATAGAGACGCACCTTGCGGCTGCGTGGAAACTCCCGGCCGGTGATGGCCTTCAGGATCCTTGCCAGCTCCCCCGGCTCTATTTCCAGCACCTTTTCCGCGTAGCCCCGCTCGCGGACCAGCAGTCTGCCGTTGTCCTGGACAAGGATAATCACCCCCCGGTTACGCTTGTAAGTAAGGATCTCCACCCCGCCGGGCGGAGCGAGGCGAGCGACAATCTGCTCGACCCGTCTGATCGCCGTCTCGATGTTGATGAGCGCCATTGTTGCTCCTTTGTCACTCCTGTTATCAGGTCGGCACCGACCTGATAATGGTGTGCACCTCTCCAGCTTGGGATGGAAAACTTTGCGTCGCCCCGGCGCCGGAACTATTCAGCAGCGCCGCAGATGCGCGGAGGAGGCCTGACCGTTATACACCAGGTATGCGGATTAGGGCGACGACAATGCAGA
This sequence comes from Thermodesulfobacteriota bacterium, assembly GCA_049323935.1. Classification (GTDB taxonomy): domain Bacteria; phylum Desulfobacterota; class Desulfobulbia; order Desulfobulbales; family SURF-16; genus DB1. The sequence goes on along the minus strand of JBMONN010000004.1, from coordinate 344,578 downwards.
TGCGGTGCTGCTGGATAGTTACATTGGTGTTTGCAATCCCCGGCGGTATATGCTAATGCTTTTCAGCACGGCAAGGTGTCCGCCCTCAGGCCGCAGAAGAAGCGTTTGCACACTGTCAAACAAGCATGTAACCCAAGGAAAAAAAATGGCAACACAAAAAATTATCTACACCGAGGTTGACGAGGCCCCGGCGCTCGCCACCTATTCCCTGCTCCCCATTCTCCAGGCCTACACAAAAGGTTCCAATATCGTTTTCGAGAAAAAGGACATCTCGCTTGCCGGCCGCATCATCGCTGCCTTTCCCGAAAATCTGACGGATGCCCAAAAAATCGCCGATCACCTCGCCGAGTTGGGGCAACTGGCCAAAGAACCGCAGGCCAACATCATCAAGCTGCCCAACATCAGCGCCTCGGTTCCCCAGCTCAAGGCAGCGATCAAGGAATTACAGGATCAGGGCTACAGAATACCGGACTATCCCGAAACGCCGCAAACCGAGGAAGAAAAGGCCCTGCACGCCCGCTTTGCCAGGGTGCTGGGCAGCGCGGTCAATCCGGTGCTGCGAGAAGGCAACTCAGACCGGCGGGCGGCGGCCTCGGTCAAACGATTCGGCAAAAAAAATCCCCACCGGCTGATGAAACCCTGGCCGCACGGCTCCAGGTCCCGGGTTGCCCACATGAAGGCCAACGATTTCTACGGCAGTGAAAAATCATTAACCGTTGCCCAAAACGGCGCCTTCCGCATCGAATTTGTCGATGCGGAAGGCGTCACCACGCTTCTCAAAGACAGGACACCGCTGCTTGCCGGCGAAATCATCGACGCCGCGGTGATGCATGTCGCCGCCCTGCGCGATTTTTACGCGGCCCAGATCGCGGCGGCGAAAGAGGAAGGCCTCCTGCTGTCGCTGCATCTCAAGGCAACGATGATGAAGGTCTCCGACCCGGTCATGTTCGGCCACTGCGTCGCGGTCTTTTACCGGGATGTTTTCGCCAAGCACGGCGAACTGCTCGCCGGGCTCGGGGTCAACGTTAACAATGGTATCGGCGATCTTTACGCAAAGATTCAGCAGTTGCCGGCAGAGAAAAGAGCGGAAATCGAGACGGATATCGCCGCGACCTACACAAACAACTGCGAACTGGCCATGGTGGATTCGAGCAAAGGCATCACCAACCTCCATGTCCCGAACAACGTCATCATCGACGCCTCCATGCCCGTCTTCATCCGCGACGGCGGCCGCATGTGGGGGCCGGACGACAAGCTGCACGACACCATCGCCATGGTGCCGGACCGCTGCTACGCCACCATCTATCAGGAGGTGGTGAATGACTGCAACCAACATGGCGCCTTTGATCCGGCCACCATGGGCAGCGTCGCCAATGTCGGGCTGATGGCGCAAAAGGCGGAGGAGTATGGCTCCCACGACAAGACCTTCATTGCGCAGGCCCCCGGCACCATCCGCATGGTGGACGCCGATTCCGGCGAGATTCTCCTTGCCCAGCCCGTAGCCAAAGGCGACATCTTCCGCGGCTGCCAGACCAAGGACGCGCCGATCCGCGACTGGGTCAAGCTCGCGGTCAATCGGGCCAGGGCGAGCCAGACTCCCGCCATCTTCTGGCTCGATCCCGAGCGGGCCCACGACGCCGAACTGGTCGCCAAGGTGAACCGCTATCTGCCGGAGCACGACACCAGCGGGCTCGATATCCGCATCATGACTCCGGTGGCGGCGATGCGTCTTTCCCTGGAACGGATCCGCCGCGGGGAGGACACCATCTCGGTCACCGGCAACGTGCTGCGCGACTATCTCACCGACCTTTTCCCCATCCTGGAACTGGGCACCAGTGCCAAGATGCTCTCCATCGTCCCGCTGATGAACGGCGGCGGCATGTTCGAGACCGGAGCCGGCGGTTCGGCGCCCAAGCATGTCGAACAATTCCTGAAAGAAGGCCACCTACGCTGGGATTCGTTGGGGGAGTTCTGCGCTCTGGTCCCCTCGTTTGAACATGTCTACAGCACCTACAAAAACGACAAGGCCGCGCTCTTTGCCGAGACGCTCGATCAGGCCATCGGCACCTTTCTCGAAAACGAGAAATCGCCCTCGCGCAAAGTGGGACAGCTCGACACCAGGGGCAGCCATTTTTATCTGGCCCTCTACTGGGCGAAGAGCCTTGCGGCCCAAGGAAAAGACAAGGAGATTCAGGATCGTTTCACCAAGGTCGCAAAAGAACTTAGCGGCAATGAAGACAAAATCATTGCCGAACTGAACAGCGCCCAGGGCAGTCCCGTCGATATCGGCGGCTATTACCGGCCGGATACGGAGAAGACGACACGGGCCATGAGGCCCAGCGCGATCTTCAACGCGATCGTCGATACCCTGTAATTTCTAGCCGGTGATTGAGCGCCCTCCGCCCTGCCGCCGTATCCCGCATGACCCCTTCGGGGAAGGAACAAGCTCAAACACCTTAGGCGCATGCAGGCCCGGCTCCTGCCGATGCGACACATACACCAAAGCCGACCGACTTCCGGCAGCCATGGTGTTGATCAGACTGATCAGCAGCATGGCTGCCGCATCATCGAGACCGTCGCCCGGTTCGTCGAGGATGAGCAGGGGCGGATGTTTAACCATAGCCCTGGCAACGAGGACAAGCCTCTGCTGCACCTGGGAGAGACTGAGGAAAGCGGCATCCCGCCGCTTCTCCAGATCAAGCAACCGAAGCCATTGCCTAGCCAGGAAACGTTGGCCGCTGCTGGCCTGCCGATAAAGCCCTACACAATCGATCATCCCGGAGATAATCATCTCCTCCACCGTGTTCCGCCGATGAAAATGATCCATCATGGCCGGCGTTAGGTAGCCGATTTTCTCCTTGAGCTCCCACACCGTTTCGCCGCTGCCCTTCATCCGACCGAAGAGCGTGAGGCTGGTGCCGAAGGCCTTGGGATTATCCCCGGTGATCATGGTCAGCAAGGTGGTCTTGCCGGCGCCGTTGGGACCGACCAGCTGCCAGAATTCCCCCTTGCGGATATCCCAGCTTATCCCGTTCAGAATCGGGCAGCCCTGATAGCTGACCGAAACATTGTCAAAACGGACCAGCGGATCGCTGATATCCTCATAACAGCGGGAAGGACCGGGCAGGATAACGGGGAGGGGAACACGGGAGGCGGGATGCCGATGGTGCTGAAATTCGGCGAGGGAACCGGCAAAGACCGGCCGGTCGCCGTCAAAACAGACGGCATGGGTGATACAGGAAAGAAGATCGGCACGGCGCTTACCGATCTGAATAAGGGTCAGCCGCCGGCTCATTTGGTGCAGCTCTTCCCGCAACAGCTGACAGGAGGCGCCATCAAGGGCGTCGAAGGGGTTGTCGAGAACGAGAAAGTCCGGCTGCTGAGCCAGGAGATGACCGAGCAGCGCCTTTTTCCGTTCGCCGTCGGAGAGCGAGCAGATACTGCGACCGGTCTGGCCGGTGAGAAGAAAACGATCATGCCGTTTCTCCTCCACCATGCAGGCCGCCAGGGTAAGATTGGAAAAAAGCAGACCCTTTTTGCCTCTGATTTCCGGAAAAAACGCTGATCTGCCACCGAGCAGATCGTCAAACAGGGGAGAACCAGGGGCGAGATCGACTCCGAAGAGGGCGTAATGTCGCATCATCCAGCGTTACCGAAAGAAACCACTTACCAAGACAAGAAAATCAGGCCCTGATGAGACCGAGCAGTTCCTCTGTCCTGTCGGCCAGCAACTGCCGGTCTCCCCTGGTTTCGACATTGAGGCGGAGCAGCGGTTCAGTGTTGGAAGAACGGACATTGAAGCGAAAAGAGCCACACCCCATGCTCAGCCCATCGGTATAGTCCCGCTCCGGACACTGCCCGGCAAAATGCTCTTCGATGCGGGCAAGAACCGCAGCCGAATCGCCGACCCGGCTGTTGATTTCGCCGCTCACCGGGTAAGCCTCCTGCATGGCGCGGATCATGGCGGAAAGCGGCATACCGGTTGTCCCGATCAACTCGGCCACCAGCAACCAGGGGATCATGCCGGAATCACAGTAGGAAAAATCGCGGAAATAGTGATGGGCGCTCATCTCGCCGCCATAGAGGGCATCCTCGGCCCGCATCCGCTCCTTGACAAAGGCGTGACCGGTTCTGCTCATCACCGGGATGCCGCCCGCCCCCCTGACGACCTCGATCGTGTTCCAGACGAGGCGGGGGTCATGGATGATCTTCGCCCCCGGCTTTTTTGCCAACATGGCCTGGGCCAAGAGACCGACGATATAGTAGCCCTCGATGAATTCGCCCCGCTCATCAAAAAAGAAGCACCGGTCGAAATCACCGTCCCAGGCAATCCCCATATCCGCCCCGTGCACACGTACCGCCTCGGCTGTCAGCCGCCGGTTTTCCGGCAGGAGCGGATTGGGGACACCATTCGGAAAGGTGCCGTCCGGTTCATGGAGGATTTTGATAAAGGAAAAGGGCAGTTCCCTTTCCAGCGCATCGATCACCGGACCGGCGCAGCCGTTCCCGGCATTGACAACCAGCCGCAGGGGTCTGAGGGAAAATCGATCAACATAGCCAAGCAGATGACCAACGTAAAGGCTCCTGTTGTCAATCCCTTCCAGGCCGCCTCGTTTTGGGGCAAGATGACGTGTTTTCGCCAGAACGAGATGCTCGATGTCGCGCAGCCCGGAATCCCCGCTCACCGGCACCGCGCCCTTGCGCACCAGCTTCATGCCGTTGTAATCGGCCGGGTTATGGCTGGCGGTAACGATGATGCCGCCGTCCACCGCCAGGGAAAAGGCGGCATAATAGATCTCCTCGGTGCCGCAGAGCCCGAGATCACAGACATCCACCCCGCCGTCGCGCAAACCATCGGCCAAGGCGGTGGCCAGGGCCGGACCGGACAGGCGGATATCATGCCCGATGACCATTTTCTGGGGCCGGAAACGGACGGCACAGGCCTGGCCGATGCCGTAGGCCAGTTCCTCGTTCAACTCATTTGGTACCCGGCCCCGGATATCATAGGCCTTGAAACAGGGCAGCCGTTCTCCCATACTGATCCTCCGCAACCAACAAGAATAAAAAGAATAATTCTGCAGCCCGGGATAGAAATGCTCGAATCGCCCGAGGATTGGAACTCTTCAAATGAACGAGAAAGAATTGACACAACAGCCATAATTGACCATTATCAGAGGCCACTTGTCAATCAATGAAAAGGATACTGCATGGGAACGTACATACTGCCACCGGATCTCGCCGGCAAGGTCGCACGACTCTATCAGGACATGGAAACCGCCTACGACGGGCTGGCCAGGCGCCTGGGCTTCTCCTGCCAGGGATGTCCGGACAACTGTTGCGACAGCTATTTTCAGCACCACACCTATACCGAGTGGGCCTATCTCTGGGAAGGGTTACGACAACTGCCGGAGGAGAAAAAGAACGCCCTTATCGGGCGGGCAACGACCTGTGTGGCGGAATCCCGCCGGGTGCTGGCGGAGGGGAACCGACCGGTCATCATGTGCCCGATCAATGAGGAAGGACTGTGCACCCTGTATCCCTACCGGCTGATGATCTGCCGCATGCACGGGGTGCCGTCCGCCATGACCCGCCCGGACGGCAGAAGAATGGAGTTTCCAGGCTGCTTTCGCTGCCAGGAAATCGTTGGCAGCCGCAGTGGCGTCACCCCCATCGACCGAACCCCGCTGTACCAGCGGCTGGTCGCCATTGAAATGGAATGGCTGGGGCCGAAGCGCTCCCTTTTGCCCAAGGTGAAGATGACCCTGGCGGAGATGATCGTCGCCGGGCCGCCAGCATTTCCCTTCTGACCGGGCGGTTTACAACAACGAGGTCAGCACCTCGCACTCCTGGCAGATTTTGATCTTTTCCTTGCAGCTCTTTTCTGACGTGCAGTCGCACAAAGTGCCGCAGATGAACCAGCAGAGATGGCCGGCCTGAAACTCCCAGGCCGGACACTGCTCCTTGCGCGCACAGTTCTTTCGTTCCCAGCAGGGTTTGCGGTTTTTCTCCTGCCGCCGCTGGCTGGACAGCAGAAAAAAGAGCTGTCGCTGGATGTGCGACGGGATGGTCCGCCAGCCCTGCTCGTAACTGTGAATGGCTTTTAGGGAAACACCGAGCAGGTTGGCCAGCTCTTTCTGGGTTTTTCCCAGGCTCTTTCGGGCTTTGGCAAATTCTGTTTTATCCATAATCTATCCGGTTCCAGGGATCGTTTCTTGCCGGGGGGTCATACCACATGGTAACACTGCCTTAGTCGTCAATCCATAATAGTAAAAATTATTCTCAAAGACAAGAAAAAGCGGTCATGGAAAACAATCCATGACCGCGAAGAAGAAAAAACCGTTGGAAAACAAATTCAGCTGCGAATCATCTCGGCGATTTGAAAGGCAAGCTCCAAACTCTGCTCGGCATTAAGGCGGGGATCACAGTTGGTCTGATAATTCTGCTGCAGATGCTGATCAAGGATATTACGGCCGCCGCCGGTGCATTCGGTGACGTTGTCGCCGGTCAGCTCGAAATGAACGCCGCCGGGAATCGACCCCTCGGCCCAGTGGATCTCGAAAAAACATTGGATCTCCTGAAGGATCTCGTCGAAGTTGCGGGTCTTATGACCGGTTTCCGCGGTATAGGTGTTGCCGTGCATCGGGTCGCAGCTCCACACCACTTTAAGTCCTTCGCGCTTGACCATGCGGATGAGCGGGGTCAGGTATTTATCCACCTGCTTGGCACCGAAACGGGTGATAAGCGTCATCCGCCCCGGCTCATTGTCCGGGTTGAGCTTGACGATCAGTTTTCTGATCTCGTTTATATCGTGCTTCGGTCCGATCTTCATGCCGATGGGATTCAACACGCCGCGGAGGAACTCGACATGGGCGCCGTCGATCTGGCGGGTACGATCGCCGATCCACAGCATGTGGGCACTGCAGTCGTACCACGAGCCGGTGATGGAATCCTGACGGGTCAGAGCCTCCTCGTAGCCGAGCAGCAAGGCCTCGTGGGAAACGAAAAAAGAGGCCTGGTTGAGCTGGGGGATATCGGTGTCAAGGCCAATGACCTCCATGAAGTGGAGGGCCTGATTAATGTTGCGGGCCAGCCGTTCGTAGGAACGCCCCATGGGCGAGGCCTTGACGAACTCGTTGTTCCAGGAATTGACCCGGTGGAGGGCGGCATAGCCGCCCCGGGTGAAGGCCCGGGTGATATTCATGGTGGCGGCGGCCAAATAGTAACCCTTGACCATGCGCTGCGGATCAGGGCGCCGCGCCTCTTCCGTCGGTTCCGGACTGTTGACCATGTCACCACGGTAGCTGGCGATTTCCTGTCCGTTCACCTTTTCCGTGTCCGCCGAGCGCGGCTTGGCGTACTGGCCTGCCATCCGGCCGACCTTGATCACCGGTTTGCCGCCGGCATAGCTCAGAATAACCGCCATCTGCAGGATCACCTTGAGGGTTTCCCTGATGCCGGGCGCGGTGCATTTGTTGAAATCCTCGGCGCAATCGCCGCCCTGCAGGAGAAAGGCCCTGCCTTCGACCGCGTCGGCGAGCTGCTTTTTCAGTTCTCTGATTTCGCCGGCAAACACCAGGGGAGGAAGCTTGGAAATGGTATCGATCGCCTCCTGATAGGCCTGCTGATCAGGCCATTTCGGTTGCTGCAGGGCGGTAAAATTTTGCCAGCTTGACTTTGTCCACTCAGTCATCGTTTTTCTCCGTTGTCAAATTCCGGCCCCGACCTTCCGGGGCGCGGGGCAAGGCGCAGGGACCTCCCGCGCAGCACACTTCCACATCATAGGCGTTTAAAATCCGCAATTCCTTTTCCCGCTTGGCTTCCGCAGACAACGGCACGAAACGGAGCCGGCCAAACATCGCCGCCAGCGCGCTGCGGGTCGGAATGGCCGCCATCCCGGTTGCCAGCACCTGGCCGGTGAGACTGTCGATCAGCTCGGCGTCTTCACCGTTGGTCACCACGGTAAGGGGGATCTGGTATTCCTCCAGCAGCACCCGGGCCGCGGCCACTGCTGAACGCTCCCTGGTGACCAGAGAGCCCGGGGCATAGCGGATGATCATGACATGTTTCCCGTTATGCCGCACCACCACATCGATCTTTGAGGTGACAAACTGGCCGGCAAAGAGGGTTTCGATCCGGCGACGCATGCACAGCTCATCCCGCGGGTAGCCCAGATTCTCCACAAGCAGCCGGGCAATTCGCTGGCGAATGCGTTCATCATCGGTGTCGGTCAGCGTCTCGCCGGTGATATAATCGGTACATGTACCATAAACGATGTGATGTAACGGGATGTCGGTCATTGTCATCCTCTCCCCGCAGAAACAGCAAAGGGGCCGCACAACGGAGGCCCCTTAACTTCATGCGTTCTCCCAGCCCGGTTACAACTCAAGCCATGACTCGGAAAAGACGGTCTGGCCGGAGAGCACCTTATAGGTCTTGTAATGTTCCAGGGCGGTGCCGCTCAGGGTGGCGGGATCAGGATCGTTGCCGTCCATCATGCCATGGACCAGATCAACGAGGTTCTGCCGTTCGCCCTTGCAGATCGCCATCAACTCGGCATCATAGGAGTTGACAATGGCGGTGCTGATACCGTACTTCATCAGCATGATGAGGTAGGTGCGGTCAAGATATTTGCGCAGATGCTCGGCCACCCCGTTGGAGACGTTGGAAAGGCCGACGGTGGAACCGGCGCCCGGCGCAATATCCGGCAACATGCTCATAAATTCGAGCCCCGAGGCGATCTGGTCGGCGCCCAAGGTGATCGGCGTGCCGATGGGATCAAAAAGCATCTTTTCATTGGGAATACCGGCCTCGGCCAGGGCCATCATCAGGTCCACCGCCATGGCAGCCCGTTCGTTGGAATCACGCGGCATGCCCTCAGGTCCCCAGAGCAGGGCAATGACATTGCAACCCGCTTCGGCCGCCACGGGGATGAGTTTTTCCATCCGCTCCGGCTGGGCGGAAATGGAGTTCATGATAGCGTCCGCCTTGTTCTTCACCACCTGAAAGCCGGCGGCCATGGCTGCGGTATTGGTGGTATCGAGACAGAGCGGCGTACTGGTTACCGCTTCCACGGTCTGCACCACCCACGGCATCAGTTCGGTGCCGTCTTTGCGGGCCGGACCGATGTTGAGATCAAGATAAGCGGCCCCGGCCGCGCTCTCTTCTTTCGCCATTTCCTGGATTGGTCCGGGGGTTCTCTCCTTCATGGCGCCGCCGCTTCTCTTGCCCATGATATTGATGCTTTCCGCGATTGCTAATACCTTCTGAGACATGCTCACTCTCCTTCGTTCCTCATATTGTTTAAACGGTTTCCATTAGGCCGGATAGAACAAAAAAAACACGGTAACGGGGTAAAATAGCGTGATTACCCGGCCTTGTCAACACGCAAAACTACCTAGCACCCCGGCTGCGGAGGATGGCGGAGGGCTGGATCCGGTCAGTTATTCCGTGGTGTTGTATGTATAGGATGAGACGATGCCCGAGTCATTGAAGCGAATGACCAGATCCCGGGTGCTGGCCTCGCTGAACAGGCCGTAGCGATACTTCCCGTAGGTCCAGGTTCTCTCGCCGTTTTCGATGCCGACTCGCCACGGGTCGCCGAACATCGCCCGGATATCCTCCTGGGTGGTCTGGCCGATCTGGATGCGGGGGATCTGGGCAACGGGAAAATCGCGGCCCACCGTGGCGCAGCCCGTTGTCAGGAGAGTGACGGCAAGCAGCCCGGCGACAAGGTGATGAGACAACGAGAGGGAAAAACGGCTCATGGGGTTTATCCTTATTTTTCATCGAGACAGGCATCCGGAACGGCGGACCGGTCCGGGGAAACAGAGAGTCATCATGCATGTTTAATAATGCGAAATCCTCCCCTGTCAACAGCAAAACAGCGGTCGAATTTAATTTGTGGGAATCGTAAAGAGTGATGGTCTCGTAAACTGAAAATCAACCACAGAGCACACAGAGACAACAAATTGCAATTAAAAATGTTTTTCCTGTATCCTCAGTGCGCTCTGTGGTGAAAAAAACTTTTTACGGGCTTGTCAAGAGTGATGATTCCGACGACAGATGCATGATCGCGTTGTTTTCACTTTCCCGCCAGCTATGGTTTACGGGTTTTTGCAAAATCCTCATTTTTTTGTTCCGAACGCAGACAAACACTATCCGAGCCACCGGCCTGTAAGAAGCAACAACCATTCCCACAATCGCCGCCCCCCTCCTCTTTCGCCGCCCATGGCATCCAGCCAGTTCCGCTGAGAGCCGGTGGCCTGGGCTTCGTGGAGATAATGGACATGCCAGCCGGCTCGCACGGCGCGCCGGCAGATCTCCAGTTGCCAGAGCCAGCCGAAAAGACGGGGATGCACCCCCCTCTCATCGTCGAGAAAAATGCGGTTGATCATCATCCCCGGACCGGCGAACCAGTTCGCCTCGCCGCTGGCATACTCGCCCCAGCCCGGTGCCGGCCGACCGGGAGGAGCAGCGGAAGAGGACAGCAGTGATAACAAGGGGGGAAAGGTTCGGGCCACCGGCTGGATGCGCCCCTCCTGATCCCGCAGTTTCGGACCGACAATGGCAGCCTCCGGCACCTCGTCGAGAAAATCGATCAGGGTGGCAAGGCAGCCGTCAGCAACCACCACTGCGTCATCCCACAGGGAAAAATAGCGACCGCAGGCACGTCGCAGCGCCGCGTTGATCATCACCCCCGGCGGCCTGTTCCGGTCGCGGCCGATCCAGACGATATCCCGGAATTCATCCCGTAGGAGAGCGATGTTCCCGACCGGCTCAGGCAAGGCAACCAGGACTTCCAAACCGACATGATCAGCCCCGTCGACAAGAAAACGGAGAAAACGCCGCAATCGCGCCTCATCACCCGTCGCCACAACGAGAACGGTGAGATCGGCCTGCACCTCCACCGTTCAAGCCTGTTGTTGCCCGGCGCGTTTCAGCTTAACCGAGGGGAAGAGATCGAGATTGGTGTGGGGCAGAAAGAGGGCGGCCATGTAATGATTCATAAAATCCGGACTCTCGGAGAGCTCCATATTGGTCATCAGCCGGCTCACCTCGGAGCGCTCGCGAAACCGTTTGTGGTCGTCGAGACTGATCTGGGCGCCGAGCAAGGAGCCGTTGCCGAGATAAAAAAACTTTTCCCGTTCGATGTCCGGCAGCAGGCCGATGCTGATAGCCCGCTCCAGATCAATGTATGCCCCGAAGTTGCCGGCCAGAATGATGCGGTCGAGATCGGGAAAGGTCATTCCCACCGATTCGAGCAGGGTCTGGTAGCCGGCATACATGGCGCCTTTGGCGCGGATCAGATTGTCGAGATCGACCTCGGTGATGACGATGTCCTCCCCGATCAGGGAATCCTTGGACCAGGCCAGCACATACTCATAGCCATCCTGCCCTTCGCGGATACGGGGATGGTTGAGGGAACGGTCGAACTTGCCCTGCTGGTCAACCACGTTTGCCTCCAGCAGCTCGGAGACGATGCTGATCAGACCGGAACCGCAGATGCCGCGAGGCTTGGTGCGGCCGATGGTGACGATCATCGGATCAAAGGTCTCAGGATGAATATGAAAATTTTCAATGGCGCCGCTGCTCGCCCGCATGCCGTGGCGAATGCCGCCGCCCTCAAAGGCCGGGCCGGCGGAACAGGCGGTGCACATCATCCAGTCCTGGTTGCCGACCACGATCTCGCCGTTGGTGCCGATATCAATGAATAGAGTCAGCTCCGAATTTTTGTGCATCTGACAGGCATGGACCCCGGAGACGATATCGCCGCCGACATAGCTGGCGATGGAAGGGTACAAAAAGAGACGGACCGACGGGTGGGCCATGACGCCGAGCCCGGCGGCGCGGGTCAGTGGAAACTGGCTGCAGGCCGGCACATAGGGGGCCTCGCGGATGAACTTCGGATCGATGCCGAGCAGGAGATGGCTCATCACCGTGTTGCCGGCCGCCATGATATAGCTGATGTCGCTCGGACTGATCACCACCTTGCGGCAGACCGACTGAATGATCTCGTTGAGGGTGTGCACCACCCTCTCCTGCAGGAGGCGCAGCCCGCCCGGCCGCTGCGAGTAGATGATGCGGGAGATGACATCCTCGCCGTAAGGGATCTGACCATTGTAGGCCGACGACTCAGCCAGCACCTTACCGGAATTGAGATCCATCAGGATGCCGCCCACCGTTGTGGTCCCGATATCCACCGCCAGGCCGTAGAGCCGGTCGGTGGTGTTGCCCGGCTCGAGAGCGATGATCCTGTCCGGCTCCTCGGCCCGCTTGCCGCGCAGCATGAGCACCGTCACCTCCCAATTTGCCTCACGCAGGAGAAAGGGCAGCTCTTTCAGCATCTCCGGGTGATCATAGGTCGGCTCCTTGCAGTCGTAACAGCCCTTGCGGATGGCCCGCAGCAGCCGCTGAAGATCCGGGACGTTGTCTTCCAGGGTCGGCGGATCGAGCCTGAGAAATCGTTTCTCCACCGGCGGATCCACATCCCATTTACCGATCAGTGTTTCGAGCGACCGGGCGGAGATGGCTCGGGTGGTCTTCGGCTTGCTCTTCAAGGTTTTGCCGTCCTTGCCGGTCTGTTCCGGGATCTCCACCACCACATCGCTGAGCAGTGAGGTCTGACAGGCCAGCCGCACCCCCTCATCAAACTCCGCGACCTTCAGATGCTGGCCGCGCTCGGCCGCCACCTCTCCCTCCCTGATTTTCACCTTGCACTTGCCGCACACCCCGTCCCCGCCGCAGAAGGCGTGGATATAAACACCGGCCTTGGCCGCCGCGGCGAGCAGATTTTCTCCCTTCTCAACCGTGATGGCAGTCCGGTCGGGCAGAAACGTTACCTGTATTCCCATAGTGACTCATCTCCCTGAAATGGCTGAAAACTCTTTAGCGTCACAATAGCAGGAACGCCTCTCTTGTCAAGACACAAGATGGGTCGTAGAGGGCCGCGCATGAGGTCGATCAAGCCTGCGGCCACTCCCGGAAAAAAACGAGAATTATCTTGTTTTCACAAGTTACTCCCGTTAAAATACGATGGATATTCACCAGAAAAATCAACAGGTGCGACAGACTGGTATTGCAAGAATTCCGACCATTTGTTCGGATATTTTCATTTTCAACAGGGAGAAAAACATGGCGGACGACAAGGTTCTTCACGTGACAGACGCGGATTTCGAACAGCAGATCCTCAAATCGGACATTCCGGCCCTGGTGGACTTCTGGGCGCCCTGGTGCGGCCCCTGCAAGGCCATCGGCCCGATGATCAACGAACTGGCCGGGGAGTATGCCGGTAAGGTAAAAATCGCCAAGATGAACGTGGACGAGAATCCTGAGACCCCTGGGAAATACGGAATCCGCGCCATACCGACCCTGATTTTCTTCAAGAACGGCTCTGTTGCCGATCAGATCACCGGTGCGGTCGGCAAAACCCAGCTGATGGCCATGATCGACAAGTAATGACCTCTCCTGACTATCAGCTGGTCATCATCGGCGGCGGTCCCGCCGGTCTCACCGCCGGTCTCTATGCCGCTCGAGCCCGCCTGCAGGTCCTGCTGCTGGAAAAAGGAGCTGCAGGCGGCCAGGTAATGAATACCGACTGGGTTGACAATTATCCGGGTTTTCCGGAGGGTATTTCCGGCTTTGAGCTGGCGGAGAAGATGGCGGCCCAGGCCGCCCGCTTCGAGCTGGCGACCCGGCTGGGTGAAGTTCGATCCATGGATCTCGCCGGACCGGTGAAGAAAATCCTGCTGGACAGCGGCGACGTCATCACCAGCCAGGCGGTGATCATCGCCACCGGCGCCCGGCCGAATCAGCTCAGTATCAGCGGAGAAAAAGAGCTGACCGGCAAGGGCGTTTCCTATTGCGCCACCTGCGACGGCCCCTTTTACCGTGGGCTCACGATCGCCGTGGTCGGCGGCGGCAACACCGCCATCCAGGAGGCGATCCATCTCACCAAGTTTGCCGAGCGGGTCTTTGTCATCCACCGACGGGAGGAGTTACGGGCGACCAGAATCGTTCAGGAAAAAGCCTTTGCCAACGATAAAATCGAATTCATCTGGAACACGGTTGCCACCGAAGTGCATGGCGACAAGGAGGTTGACGGGTTGGCCCTGCGCAACGTGAAGAGCGGCGAGCGGTCAACCCTGGCTGTCAAGGGCGTCTTCGTTCTCATCGGCACCCGGCCGAACAACGAGATGCTACCTGCTGACCAGCTTCACATGGAAGACGGCTTTATCGTCACTGACGGAGAAATGCGCACCAATCTGGCCGGTGTCCTGGCGGCGGGTGACATCCGCAGCAAACAGGTCCGCCAGATTATCAATGCCGCAGGCGAGGGGGCGGTCGCCTGCCTCGCTGCGGAGGAGTATCTCGGCTCCCTCACCTAATCAACCAGCATGGCCGCCCCCGGCCGGCGCAACCCCCAGCCCGTTTCCGCTTATGCCGTGCAGCACGAGAGACAGACGATGGCTGCGGAGCAACTGCACCCCACAAAAAGAAGATCTTCGATGAAATCCATTGCCCGACATCACCGCATCCCGTCATGGCCGTCCAGGCTGCTGCCCCTCCTGCTCTGCGCCTCCCTTCTGCTCCTACCCGGATGTTCCGTTTACCGGGATATCGCCTCCATGTTCAGTGACGGTGAAACGGTGCAGGCGGCGCCGGAGTCTTTAGCCATGGACGCCATGGACGAATTCAATCGCGGCGAGTACAGCAGCGCGCTGAAACTCTTCGAAGAGATTCAGGAGCGTTTTCCCTTCAGCCGTTTCAGTCTGATGGCTGAACTGAAAAGCGCCGACTGCCATTACCACCTGGGCCATTACGGAGAGGCGATTGTCTCCTATGAAGGGTTTGCCAAAAACCATCCCACCAATGAGGCCCTCCCCTACGTCCTTTTTCAGCTCGGCATGTGTTACTATATGCAAATCGACACCATCGACCGGGATCCGGGTCACGCCTTCGACGCCCAAAACGCCTTCAGCAAACTGTTGACCATGTATCCTCAATCTCCGTACACGGAAGAGGCAAAGGCAAAAATTCGCATTGTCCGTGATTTCCTAGCCGGTCACGAGATATATGTCGCCACCTTTTACCTCAAGACCGACAAAATCGAACAGAGCAAGGCCCGCCTGCGCTACCTCCTCGACAATTATCCGGATAGCGCTGAGGCCCCGCGCGCCCAGGAGATGCTGGCAAAGCTTGAAGCAGGGCAGCCGATTGAAAGCAGCTGGCTGGATTGGATTCCGGAAATCGGGCTGCCGGATTGGGCCACCTTCCAGGGCTTCGGCTCTTCATCGACGCCGCCCCCCCAGCAATAGACGCCCCTTAGCGTTTTGCCTGGCGCCGGCGCCACTGTTTATCGAAGCGTTCCTCTTCGCTGTAGATGCATCCGCAGTAGGGCTGGCGATAAAGCCCCATGGTGCGGGATCGGTTAACACCGTCCTGCCAGCCTTGGCGAAAATCCCGATAGTAAAAGTCAATGCCGTGCTGAGCCGCAAGCGCCTCACCCAGACGACGAATTTCATCGTGCTTCTGATAGCGACTGTAAAGCAGGGTTGAGGAAAAGGCATCGGCGCCGACAGACAGAGCATGCCGGGCTGTGGCGGCAAGCCGCATGAAATAGCAGCGACCGCAACGGTCATCTTCATGAAAGACGATCTCCCGCAGAAAGGCACGCAGGCCGTACTCACGGTCGATAACAAGAGGAAAATCAACCCGGTCGGCAAACTCTTCCAAGGCCGCGATCCGCTGTTGGAATTCGCGGAATGGATGGATATTGGGATTGTAAAAAAAACCGCTGATCGTCACCCCTTCCTGCCGCAGGAGATCAACGGGATAAACGGCACAGGGGCCACAACAGACATGGAGCACCACCCTCACGACTGGACCACCTTGAAGACCTGCGGATCGATAGCGTATTTGTGGATCTTGTAATTGATGATACGCAGGCTGGTCTCCAGTAATTTGGCGGCCTGGGTCTGATTACCCCGCGCCCGTTTCAGGGCGTCGATGATGAGTTCGCGCTCGAAATTCTCCACCGCCGCGGCCAGGGAAAGAGGATTCCCCTCACTGGTGCTTTCAGCGCTTTGCAGGGTGGGCGGCAGATGATAGCTCTTGATGGCCTCCTCATCACAGATCAGCACCGCCCGCTCCATACAGTTCTGCAACTCCCTGACATTACCGGGCCAGTGATACTGCATGAGAAGATCAATGGCCGGGGTGGAGATGCGAAAGATTTTCTTGTCGTTTTCATCGCAGAATTTCTTAAGAAAGTATTCGGCAAGCAACAGGATGTCGGTGCGCCGTTCCCGTAACGGTGGCAGATAGACGGGAAAGACATTGAGCCGGTAATAGAAATCTTCGCGGAAGTTGCCTTCCTGCACCGCCCTTTCAAGATCCTTATGGGTGGCGGCGATGAGCCGAACATTGCATTTGATCGGTTCGACACCTCCCAACCGCTGGAACTCCCGATCCTGGACGACGTTGAGCAGCTTGACCTGCACCGGATGACTAAGGTCACCAATCTCGTCAAGGAAGATGGTCCCGCCCTCCGCCTGTTCAAAACGGCCCTTTTTCAGAGAGCTGGCGCCGGTGAACGCCCCCTTCTCGTGGCCGAACAGCTCGCTCTCCAGCAGGGTTTCCGGCAGGGCGGAACAGTTCACCGCGACAAAAGGTTTCTTTTCCCGTTTGCTACTGTAATGGATGGCCTTGGCGACCAGGGTCTTGCCCGTGCCCGATTCTCCCCGCAGCAGGACCGTGGCATTCGAGTCCGCCACCCGGTAGATCATCTCGAACACCTCCTGCATGCGGCTGCTATTGCTAATAATATTGCCGATCTGATACTTGCCGCTCAGCTCCCGCTTGAGCAGAACATTTTCCCGCTCCAACCGCTTTTTTTCCTCATTCACCGCCAGTATACGGGTGACGGACTGGCCAATCAACCCGCTTATAATGGTGAGGAAACGCAGATCCTTGTCAAAATCAAGCCCCTCCCGATACTCGCGGTCAACACTAAGGGCGCCAATGCAGTGCCGACCCTGCATGATCGGTACACAAATAAACGACACCATCTTCTGCCTGATGTCGCCGCGGGAACGGGTGCGGTTCAGGAAGAGCGGCTCTTCACTGATCTGCGGGACGACGATGGGAGAACCGCTTGCTACCACCCGTCCGGTTATGCCCTCCCCGACCCGGTACTTGCCTCTCTTTCTCGCTTCGGCGGTCATGCCGTAGCCCACCTCGATCTCCAGATGCGAGGTGGCCGGATTGACAATGCTGACAGTACCATTCAGCATTTTTTGCTTCTCAGCCAGAATCTTCATGACCGCATGCAGACACTCCCGCAAATCAAGTGATGAAGCAAGCACCCTGGTGATCTCATACAGGGTGGTGGTTTCGGCTAATTCATGTTCCGCTGTTTTCGGATCCATTTTTCTTTGACAGATGGAGGGTGACGGTTTCTGCCACGCCCTGTGGCCTCCACATAACCATCTGGCGGAACGGCAGGCGATGACTTCGACAGAAAAAAGAAGCTGACGACGATCGTTTATTGCGAACGGCGGGGAAACGCACGACACAACCGAGACAACCAAACGCAATGCGGTCAGGGCATCTGTTTCTGCGCTACTTGATGATTTCGGTTGAGGGGAAGATGACGGTTACATCTTTTCTATTCAGGCTGAGAAATTTTGTCTTTGCAATGAGCTTATCGTCAGCCAGGGTGAAGATGGACGCATCCGTCACCGGCAGCGTGCTTGTAGTGGATTCAGCCATGAAATCCGTCAACCGCTCCTGGGGAAGGGTATAGATGGTGCCGACAATTTTCATTGTCGCGGTCAGAATTGTGACTTCGATTGAATCTTTGTCAATTTTTACGTACATAGGTCCCTCGATGTATGTTGCCGATCCTCGCTTGCAAGAGAAATGCCATATTTTACACCCTGCCTGATTCAGTCTCCCCTGATGACGGCAAGGAAAAATTACTATGGAAAGACTATCATCGCCACCGGCAAATAGCAAGTTTTCTTGAAAAAGGGGTTCCACGAGGCTGGCCAGCATCACCCCTGGGGTGCCAATGACATGATAGAGAGCAAATCAATAACAATTATTATTTACAAAAAGAATTTCACCATGTAGGATAGAAGGTAAAGACTCCATCCTCACCTCATTTCAGAAAACAAGGAGGCCATATGGAACTGTTTACCAAGCTGGGGTTTCCCCCCGATAACATTCCGCAAATCGACTGGGACCTGCTGCCCGAAGAAACCTTCGGTATTTTTGAAAGCTGGGGCGGCAAAGAGAGGATCAGGAACGCCTCCGAACGTTTTTACTATTTTTTCATTGACACCTGGGAGGACACACCAACCTTGTGCCTCATGGAAAGAGGCATCAAATTCGCCCGGGTTCTCGCCCGGATCGACGCCCCCACCGAACTGCTAGAAGCAGCTATCAGCGGCCAGGGGAAAACCCAGGGCCTCGACAAGAACTATGCCATTGACGAAAAGCTGAAAAACTGGATCAAACAGCACGTCATCAACAGTAGCGACGCTTCTCTCGTTCACCCCATGGAAAGCTTTATTGAACAGGAGGAAACGGCCAGCGGGCTGCCAGCGGCCGCAACGCCACTGCCCGAAACCATGAAAACCGTTGTCCTGCCGGTGCCGCCCGAGGTTATTCCGGAAGAAGACGTCCCGTCCATGATCCGGGGCGGCAATTTTTTCGACAGCCGCCATAATCCAGCAGGCGACTTCGCCAACTTCCTGGTAGATAGCGGTGACGGGCTCACGGTGACCGACAGGGTTACCGGCATCATGTGGCAACGGCGGGGATGCGATATCACCAGTATTCGCAGAGTACAGAACTGGGTCCGCCAGGCAAACGAAGAAAAATGGGCCGGTCATGATGACTGGCGTCTGCCGACCATGACCGAGATTCTCTCTTTGCTGGAGCCGGAACAAAACAGCAAGGGCCTCTATCTCCACCCCTGTTTTTCCGCAGCGCAGCCTTTCATTTTTCTTGCCAACAGCCGGGAAGGCGGCGGCTACTGGTTCTGCGATTTCAAACAGGGCACCATCTTCTGGGCATCCGGAACGATCCCGGGCGGTTTCGGCCGGCTCTGTCGGACGGCCAGCTGACGACGGTTAAGCGCCCAGCACCTCCTGAACAAGCCCGACAATATCCTGCTGAGAAAAGGGCTTGTTCAGGCAACCGTTCGCACCAAGGGGTCTGGTCAGAGGCAGATAATCGCAGCCGCTGCTGTCTCCACCGGACATGGCGATCACCTTCACCGCCGGAAAATCGCGCCTGATCTCCATAATGGTTTCCAGCCCTTCTTTTTCAGGCATAAAAATATCGGTGATGACCAGATCAAAACGTTCCTGGGAAAGCAGTTTCAAGCCCACTGCTCCATTATCGGCGGTGATCACCGTATGACCAAGGCTGCCCAGCAGTCTTTTCAGCAGCCCCTGGATCTGGTCTTCATCATCAACAACAAGGATTTTCGCCATGCGGGAACTCCCTTTCCTCTCTTTCCCACTCTTCCAGTCAGCCCGGTGGTCAGGGCATTGCAGCCCAAACCCGGCCAGGCAGGCGTAACTTACTTTATCCTTTCACCTGTCAAAATATCAACAATCCCCTCATCCACCCCTCCCCCACTGCTCCCCTTTCCCCCGCTGTCAGCGGACGCAGTCGGTTTTCGGGAAGATCCGACTCCGGAGGTCAGATCGGCAAACACATCCATCTCCATCCCAACCTGCCCTTCGGCAGGGGCCGCTTCCGGCGGCCTGACAGGCTCTGCCGGAAGCGCTGTCCCCGGCGCTGCGTTCAGTCCGCCCTCCATGACGATCTGGGCAAAAGCGCCCAGGGCATCACTGACTTTTTCCATCCGTCGAGCCAATTCAGGATTCACGCTGAACATCGCCCCCCGGGCAATGCTGATAATCTCAAGACAGGCAAACACATCTTCAATGCGCCGCAGGTCATAGATATACTCTCCGGGATCATCTCCTCCCATCCCTCCCCCTTCCCGATAAATAAATTTCTTACCGGCCGCAACCTGGCAGAGTATACAAAATTTTTAACTCGTTGTTTTGACTTTCCCGCCTGCCATGGCCTGCAGGTTTTTGCGAGACCATCACATTTGACGTTGCCGCTCAACTGTCGATTCTTTTTGATAGTACCATGAAAAACTTTCGATTTCCTCCTTTTTCCTCCCAACAAAGCAGGTTGCCCTGTCCACGTCACCCAGAGCGGGAGAGGAGGATTTTTAACGAAGCATTCTCCGGTCATACGACCGAATTCAGTTGGGAAGAATAACGCCGATCATCTCATCTATCTGCCCCTTCAATGCCACGAGAAGGTTGTCTTCTTAATAAAAATGTGAGATAATTCTTATCAACTTCGAATCACAACCCCAAAAAAACAAGCTGCCGCCTGAACCGCTACTGTTAACATCTGTGCACCTTCCGTGAACCGTTGGCTATGTCAAACAAAAAAATTCTGGTCATCGAGGACAACGAACTGAATCTCAAGCTGGTCCGTACTCTGCTTGAGCTGGGCGGATTTACCGTTCTGGAGGCGGCCAACGCCGAAACAGGCATCATGCTCGCCCGCACCGAGCAGCCCGACCTCATCCTCATGGATATTCAACTGCCCGGCCTTGACGGCTTGAATGCAACGCGGTCCCTCAAAATCGATCCCCGCACCGGCCATATTCCCGTGGTCGCCGTCACTTCCTTTGCCATGGAAAGCGATGAGGATCGGGCGCGCGACGCCGGTTGTGTCGGTTACATCAGCAAGCCGATCAACACCCGTTCTTTTGTCGCCGAAGTCAACCATTTTCTCGACGAGGAACAGCAATGATCGCGGCCGCGCCCTGCCGCACCAGCTCCATGCTCGTTTGGAGACGACAGCTTTTTGCCCTCCTGCTTTTCTTGGCGGCCCTTTTATCGACCGGCACTCTCCACGGCAAACCAATCCAGATCATCACCGCACCGGAAGTTAAAAACATGATCGAAAACGACCCCCATGTCGTGGTGATCAATGCGCTCAGCAGGATTGAATACGACGGCCTGCACATCACCGGCTCCATCAACATTCCGATCATTGACTTTCAAAAGAGTAAACTTCTGCCCACCGACAAAGCGACCCCGCTGATCATCTACTGCATGGGCCATGACTGACCTTACAGCCTCCGGGCCGCCAGGTTTGCGGCCAAAATGGGCTACACCAATGTTTTCTGCTTCAGAGGCGGCATTCCGGAGTGGCGTTCCTTCAACTACCCCCTGACGGCCAATGAAGATTATGCGGCCATCAAGGTCAACAAGATAAGTCCACGAGAGCTGTATAACCTGCTGGAAAAGGATAGAACAATTTATGTGCTGGATGTTCGCCCCATCGACTGCAACCTGGAAAAAATTTTCATCACCGGCGCCAACATCTGCCCGATGGTCTATCTTGAGGAATGGCACGTCAACATCCCCCGGGACGCCAGGGTCGTCATTACCGACTGGACCAACAAAAAATCCATTCTCGCCGCCAAATATCTGACCAGTCGCGGCTACCATATTATCGGGGTGCTCAAGGGAGGCATTGTCCGCTGGCGCGACGAAAAACTCCCCCTTGAATATCGGGAGACATCCTTGGCGCACGACAAAAATCTTTGCGAAGAAGAGCGAAAACGATGACCAGTCGAACGACAACTTCTCTGAATCGATTTTTTTTCCTTTTCCTGCTCGGGCTGCTGTGCATGATTCCGGCTGCCCGAGGGCAGGAACTGCCGGAAGACGAGGAATCATTGGAAGGGTACAGGGAGATCGCCGCCTTCGAACTCAAACAGATGATGGACAGCAACACAAAACTCCTGATCGTGAATGTCTTAAGTGAAATCGAATTCGCATTTCAGCATATAACGGGCTCGATCAATATCCCTATTACGAAAATGCAGACGACCACCGCCCTGCCAGCAGACAAATCGATGCCGCTGATATTCCACTGCCTCAGTGACAGGTGAACATACAGCAAACGGGCCGCAAGGATTGCGGTGGCAAAGGGCTATAAAAAAGTCTACTATCTGACCGGCGGTATTCCCGAATGGCGCTCTTTCAACTACACCCTGACCACAAGCGAGGAGTGGCAGAACATCAAAATCGCCAAGCTGTCCCCGTACGAGTTTCACAAAATCCTCAAAGAGGACGAGACGATCTTTCTGCTTGATGTGAGAAGCCTGGACAGGCAGACCCTGAACCTGACCGAAAACCTCATCTTCAAATTTGACAACTCACTACTGGCAGGCAATTACATCAAAAACGTCCGCCACTGCCCCTTGGTCTTTCTTGAAGAAAATTACCACTTGATTCCAAAGGATCGGAAAATTCTTGTCACCGACTGGATCATGAAACAATCAACCATCGCCGCCAAATACCTCACCATAAAGGGTTACAATGTGATCGGGATCCTCAAGGGAGGCACGGCACGCTGGCAGTCCGAAGGATTTCCCCTGATCCAGGGCACGGACACGATGCAAAAACGGCTTTCCTGCGAGTAACGTGGTGATGCGCATCATTGCCGCCCGACCTCACCGGAATCCGCAGCAGGAAAAAGGGCCGCGCCGCACCATCATCCGCAAAATCATTCTGCTTTTCATCCTCCTCATTGCCGTCATTATCGGCAATGCCATTTACTCGTCGATCCAGGAAACGCGCAAGGTCAATGTCCAGCTCCATCAGCAGCTGCAATCAAAACTGATCATCGCCGAATCGATCCTCAGCTACGAACTGGACAAAATCGGCATGGTATCGGGCATCATCAAGGAACAGAACCGCAAGTTCATCGATTTTCTTGATTACGACAAGATCAAACCGATCATCGTCATGCTCCAGACCATCGCGGCCAAACACGCCATTGACATGATCCTGCTCTTTGACGGCGACCAGCACCTCGTTGCCTGCAACCGCCTCGGCGCGGACATCTCCCACCACTCGAAATACAGCATCTTTGTCGCCCACCAGGAACCACATGTCTGTCTTACCGACATCCCCGCCTCCATCCTTGCCCTGCAAGGCATGCCGAGCCACATCAGCAAGGGACAGGAGAAAATTCTGGCAATCAAGGCTGTAGTTCCGCTTCTGCACGATTCAGGAGACACCTACGGCCATATCGTCATGCTCAAACTGATCAACGGCAACACCGACCTCCTGCGCCACATGACTGAAATTGCCGGCGCGGAAATCATTTTTTTCAATCAGGATCAGCAACCAGTATTGACAAGCTTCTCGGGTGATCCGGTTTCTTTTCCGCAGGGCGACAGCCTGACCCACAACGCCATCGCCTACGCAACCAGATCGACAAACCTGGCAAATCACCTTAACGAACCTGTCGGTTTTCTCACCATCGCCCTTGACAAGCAGGGATTTGTCCAGCAGCGGCGACGATTGATCACCGCCAACCTCATTCCGTTTTTTGCCTCGGTAACCATCTCCATCGCTCTCTTTTTCCTCCTCAAGATCCGGGTCTTCAACAAAATCAACCAGCTCATCACAGCCCTCCATCAGGTGACGGAGACAGAGGGCAATCTCAGCATCCGCCTGCCGGCTCCTCCCCAAGGCGAGGAAGCGATTGACGAGATGGAGAACATGACCAGGGACTTCAATATGATGATGGACACCCTGGAGGAGACGTACAATCAGTTAAGCCGGGCGAGACGGGAGGCGGAAGTGGCCAATGTCGCCAAAAGCGAATTTCTCGCCAACATGAGTCATGAGCTGCGGACGCCGCTCAACGCCATCATCGGCTTCACCGAGGTTGTCCTGGATCGGCACTTCGGCGAGCTGAACGCCACCCAGCAGGAATACCTGCAAAACGTCCTGCAATCGAGCCGGCACCTGCTCTCGCTGATCAATGACATCCTCGATCTGTCCAAGGTCGAGGCCGGCAAGCTGGAACTGCGCTTGGAGAGGGTGAATCTCGCCGAGCTGCTGGCCAACAGCTTCATTATGGTCAAAGGCAAGGCAGACAAGGCGGGAATCGTCTTCTCCCTGGACATCGATCAGGGGCTGCCGAAACAAATGACGGCGGACGAACGCAAGCTCAAACAGGTCATCTTCAACCTGCTGGCCAATGCCGTCAAATTTACTCCGACGGGCGGCCGTATCACGATCAGGGCGGAACAGGGAGATCTCACGGAATGGTTCCGTCATGTTTCCCCGGACGACAGCGACGAGCATGTCCCGGACGGTCCGCTCGTCAAGATCTCGGTCATGGATACGGGAATCGGCATTGAGCAGGAGGATCTGCGCCGCATCTTCACCCCCTTTGAACAGGTGGAGAGCTCAATCAGCAGAAAATATCAGGGAACCGGCCTGGGGCTATCCCTGACCAGACGGCTGGTGGAGCTGCACCATGGCAGGATCTGGGCGGAAAGCGACGGCAACGACAACGGCAGTACCTTCTCCTTTATCCTGCCGATAGAGAGTGAAGGAACGGTGCCGAAGGTTAGTACTTCTCCTCCTTCCACATCTCCGGGCTGAAACTGACCACCCGATTGCGGCCACCCTCCTTCGCGCGATAAAGCGCGACGTCGGCGAACTTGATCGCCTCCCAGAAACCATTGGTGTCGGTGGGAAATTCGCTCACCCCGATGCTTAATGTTTTCTTCAGGGTCCCGTCCGGCACATTGATCACCGTCCCCTCCATGGTTTTCCGGATTTTTTCGGCCAGATCAAGGATATCTTTGCGACTCTTGATGTCGATCAAAAGCACGATAAACTCCTCGCCGCCGTAACGGATCACCATATCCGAGGCCCGGACGCAGCTCTTCAGCACCTCCGCCGTCTTGATCAGCACCACGTCGCCGGTTTCATGACCATAGGTGTCGTTGACCTCCTTGAAGAAATCCATGTCGCACATGAGAATGCCCAGCCGAGTCTGGCGGCGGATGGTGCTGGCCACCAGGGTGTCGGTAAAGGATTCCAGGAAGCGCCGATTGTAGAGATCGGTCATCGGGTCGCGCAGGGTCGTTTCATGCAAAGCAGAGGCAAAACGCTTGGCCTCGATGACCGGAGTGGCTTCCTTGATGTAACGGGTCGCTCGCTGCACCAGATGTTCAAATCGTGCCCGGCTTTCCGAATCGCTCTCCTTTTCATGAAGGAACTGGACCACCCCTACCACCCGCCCTCCGGCAATCATCGGAATGCAATGGTGCTCCAGCCTGTCCTTATGGGGAAACATCTTGCAGATATTGGGAAATTCCAGGGAGGAAATGGCATGTCCGGTCCTTTTGGCCCGGCAAAAACTGGCATCGTCGAGGATCTCCGGGCTGCACACATCCTCATAATCAGCGGCAAAGGCAACCGACATCTTGTTCTTGCTGCCGGTCATTTCATAGATAAAAAGCCGTCGAAAATTGTAGCGATCCCGCAGCAGGGCCGCCAGTCGTTGATTGACTTCGGTGGTCGACTCTTCCTCCTCAATGATTGCTTTGAAGGAGTTGAGGCTGAAGATATTGTCAACCAGGGTGTTGAACTGATGGGCCAGCTGACCGACCTCGTCATGGCTTTTCACCTCGATGCGCTGAGCCAGATCTCCCTCACCCTTGGCGATGATCTTGATCTTCTCGAGGATATCGCGCAGCGGCATGACAATAATCAGGATATAAAGCAGCGTAGCGATAGAGAGAATGACGGCGATCACCAGGCCGATCCAGATAGCGCGAAAGCGGGAGAGATCGATAATCTCCTCAAGATCGCTGAAACGGGCACTGTTTTGCTTGTTGATCTCCACAGTCAGATCAATCACCAGCTCATACATGCCGTCAAGACTGCTCAACAGATCATCCAGATGCTCCTGCCTCTTCAATGTCGGCCCCATCCGCACCATGTTGCCGATCAAGGCTCGATAGGATTCTCCCAAGCAAAGGAATTCATCATTGATGTCAGTAACCAGTTCCGCCATCACCGGATCATCGGGGGCCTTGACCGTAAAAACATCAAGGGTGCGACTGGAGACCTTGGCGACATCGAGGACCGATCCTCCGTTTTTGAGTGAGGTAATCATGGTGCCGATATCGTCAAGTCGGGCCATGTTTGCCTTGATGTGAGGGTTATCAGCCTTGAGTTCGCTTTCATTGAGCGTATGCAGGAGGGATATCTTGAAGCCGTTGATACTGCGAAGGATATACTGACTGATTTTGTACTGCGGAATGGAAACATCACGGATGGCGTTATTCTGGTCGGCAATCCTGTTCAGGGCGATGGTGTTGATGGTGATCAGCACGGCAAAACCGACAAGGGAAACCACCAGCATGCCGATCAGCTTGCCGGTGATGCTGGTGTCGAGACATTTCTGCAGAAAACAGGCCGGGAAACTCTCGGCGGTGCAGTCAAAAAGCCCCATAAAGGAAAACGTTTTTTTCTGCGGGGCGATCTTTTCTGATGAAGACATGGCACATCCCGATTAATAATATTTGAGAACAGAGGAGCAGAAACCGCTTCCTCTTGCTTATCACGAACTTTTTTCGGATGTCAAGAAAAGAGCGGCCGTTTTTTCACCACGGTGTGGGTTTCAGAGGACCCGCCCATAACCGGCTTGCATCACCAAGGAGAGTCAGCCATGAAAGTTGTTGCATTCAGCGGCAGCGCCCGCAAGGGCGGCAACACCGCCCACCTCCTGCGTCAGGTTCTGACAGAACTCGAAGCGCAGGGTATTGCTACGGAACTGATTGAGTTGGCCGGGAAAAATGTTCCCGGTTGTTTCGCCTGCTACAAATGCTTTGAGCGGAAAAACCGCCTCTGCGCGGTGGACACCGACATCATCAACGAGGCCATTGCCAAAATGGAGGAGGCAGACGGTATCCTGCTCGGCTCTCCCACCTATTTCGCCGATGTCTCGGCCTCCATGAAAGGTCTCATCGAACGCTGCGGCATGGTCTCCCGGGCCAACGGCGACCTGTTCCGCCGCAAGGTCGGGGCCGGTGTCGTCGCGGTCCGCAGGGCCGGGGCCTCTCATGTCTTCAATTCGCTCAACAACTTCTTCACCATCGGCCAGATGATCATTGTCGGGTCATCCTACTGGAACATCGGGATCGGTCGGGAGCCGGGCGAGGTGGCCAATGACGAGGAAGGGATGAAGACCATGCGGGACCTGGGAGTTAACATGGCCTGGCTGCTGCAGAAAATCCACGGCTAAAGCTCATTCTCCCCACAGGGGCGAGGAATCCGGGCCCCTGTGAGGAGAATCCATCGTTTCCCCAGCTGGCTACCACACTGTTGCATTTCTCTTGACGACAGCCTGCCGCAGGCTGCATAATTTGTAGGCAAGAGACTCATTTCCCCAGCTTCCGATGAAATGGTGCCGCCGATGACCCGACGCTGCGCTCTCCGCCTTGTCTTTCAGCTTTGCCTGTGCATCGCCTGGGCGGGGGCAGCCATTGCCGAGGGTCCGGGACAGCCCCGCCAGGTTATTTTCATCCGTTATCCCATCGCCCCGGCCCATTTCGCCGCGGTGATCCGCGAATTCAAAACCGCCATGACCTTGCGGGGCTTCATCGAAGACAGGGATATTGTCTACACCGACATCCTGACCACAACCGCGGACCAGCGCGCCATTCCCGAGGTTCGCGAGGCGGTTCTGCGCCACAAGGACCGAGCCGATATGTTCATCACCTGCGGCTGGGTTTCCATGCCGGCCCGGGAAATTTTGAAAAACACCGACGTTCCCCAGCTCTTCGTTCCGGTGCTGGAGTCCGTTGCCCTGGAGATGCTGCCATCCCTCACCGCGCCACCGGGCACCAATCTTTCCGGCATCTACCTCATGTATCCGCCGGAAAAGATTCTGCGTATCGCCCGACTCATCATGCCGGAAAGCCGCCGTTATGCCTATGTCCATGACTCCCGTATTCCCGCCGATCGCGTCTTCCGCACGGCCTACGAGGAGCTTCCTGAGACCGGGCGCCACGGCTTCACCCTCTTTTCCCCCGACCTGGCCGACGGGGTGAACGCGGTCATCACCCAACTGCGCGCAAAAAAAATCGATGCCTGGGGCGGCATCGTCGGCAGCTTTCAGCAGCGCCAGCCCCTGCAGGCAAGCGAGGTGCCGCAGATCACCGCCCTGACCCTTGACATCGACCGGGAATCCATCAGTCATCATGTCGATGACGATATTGTCGCCGGGCTCTTCAACCCCTTTGGTCCCTGCGGCGCCCAGGCAGCGGCAATGACCGCCGCGATCTTCACCGGCCAAACAACAATTACCCAGACCCGACCGCAACCGGCCGAACAGGTCTCCTTCATCAATCTCAAGGCCGCCAGGAAACGCCATCTCGCCATCTCCTTTGACGCCTTGGAAGCCGTTGATGTTCTGGTCAAATAAGATGCGGAAAAGCGACGTGAGGGAAAAAAAGACCCGCTTTGCCTCGCTTCACAGCCTTTTCCCACTGATCATGTCATGTCTCATCCTGATTCTCTCTCTGCCGCAGCTTTTTGCCGGCAGCCTCCTGCTGGACACCATTATCTTCCAACTGGGGAGCGAACTGCTGACGGAAAAACTCTCCTCCCTCATCGAACCCATCAATCGACGCTATCAGACCCTCTACCGCATCGGCCTCGAAGACAGTCAAAGCCATCGTGACGAAATAAAAGACGACGCCCTGGCAACGCTCGCCGCCACCCGCTACAAAAAGACAGGGAGCATTTTCGTTATCAGCAAGGAGGGCGCCATCCTGCTCTCCTCCTCGTTCACCGACAGCGAGACACCGGAATTCGCGACCTTTTTCAGCAAACTGCAGGCAGGTAGTGAAAACATCTCCTATCGCGCCAACGGACAGGACATGCTGGCAGTTGCCCGCTTCTTTGAGCCATGGCAGAGCCATATCGGCCTTTCCATCAGTCACGACGAGCTGTTCGCCGCCAAAAATCTTTTTCTGCGTATCAGCCTCATCGTCCTGGCGGCAGCCCTGCTCATCGCCGTTGGCCTCATGCTCACCATGCAGCAATTCCTCATTCGCCCCATCATTGCCCTCTCCCGCTTTGCCGAGGATGTCACCCGCGGCGATCTCCATTCATGGTCAGGCAGAAAAGCCTTTCTCGAACTCGCCACCCTGCAGCAGGATATCGCCACCATGGTCGCCACCCTGCAGCAGCAGATGCAGGAAAAAACAGCACAACTGGAAATCATAAAAGAACGAGAACACCAGCGGGATCAGGCCCTGGCCGATCTCCAATTCAGTGAAAATCGCTACCGGGCGATCTACAACGCCCCCAGTGACGCGATTTTCATCCACGACGGCGCAACCGGGGCAATCCTCGACGTCAATCAGACCATGCTCGAGCTCTATGGTTACGGCAGAGAAGAGGCCATCGGGCTGACCATGGGGCAGCTCAGTTCCGGTATCCCGCCCTGCACCGCCAGCGACGCGCAACAGCACCTGCATGCCGCTCTCTCGGCAGGCCCTCAGCTCTTTGAATGGCATGCCCGAAAAAAGGACGGTTCCCTTTTTTGGGTCGAGGTCTCACTGAAGGCAACCGCTTTCAGCGGCAACCGGCTGGTCATTGCCGTGGTGCGCGATATCAGCGACCGCAAGGAGGCGCAACGGGCGCTGGACGAGGAAAAGGAACGGTTGTCCGTCACCCTCCGCAGTATCGGCGACGGGGTCATCACCACCGACACTGCAGGCCGGGTGGTGATGATGAGCAAGGCGGCCGAGGAGTTGACCGGCTGGAGTCAACATGAGGCGGCGGCAAAACCCCTGGAGGAGATCTTCACCATCATCAACGAAAAAACAGGTGAGCGGTGCGCAAATCCGGCGCAACAGGTGCTGACAACAGGTCAGGTCATCGAACTGGCCAACCATACGGTCCTCATCGATCGCCATGATCGACGTCGACATATCGCCGACAGCGGCGCTCCCATCCTGGACAAAGCCAATCGCATCATCGGGGTGGTGCTCGTCTTCCGCGACGTTACCGAAAAACTCCGCTTCGCCGAAGAAATGCTCAAGGTCAAGAAACTCGAATCCATCGGCGTACTCGCCGGCGGCATTGCCCATGATTTCAACAATATCCTCACCGCCATTCTCGGCAATGTCAATCTGGCCCGCTTGCAGGCAGGCGATGATTCGCCCCTGACGCCACTGCTCAATGAAACGGAAAAAGCCGCCCTCCGGGCCCGCAATCTCACCCGGCAACTTCTCACCTTTGCCAAGGGCGGCACGCCGGTTCGCCGGCTCACCTCCATCACCGAAATCATCCGCGAGTCAGCCACCTTTGTCCTGCGTGGCAGCAATGTCACCTGCGAATTTCAGATGGCGAACGACCTCTGGCTCGGCGACATCGATGCCGATCAGATCAGCCAGGTCATCCAGAATATGGTGATCAATGCCCGCCAGGCCATGCCGGACGGTGGAACAATCCTCATCTCCTGCCGCAACCGTCCGATGGAGAACAACGCCCCCTCCTCAGCCTCCGAATTCCTCGAAATCAGTATCAGCGATTCCGGCATTGGCATCCCCGCAGCCTTTCTCGACAAAATTTTCGACCCCTATTTTACCATGAAGGAGCAGGGAACCGGTCTCGGGCTGGCAATCTGTCATTCCATAGTCCGCAACCACGGGGGCA
Organism: Thermodesulfobacteriota bacterium; assembly: GCA_049323935.1. Classification (GTDB taxonomy): domain Bacteria; phylum Desulfobacterota; class Desulfobulbia; order Desulfobulbales; family SURF-16; genus DB1. Next base: position 313,976 of record JBMONN010000004.1, on the reverse strand, counting down.
GTATTACGGTTAACTCCTCGCCCGGCAGAGGAACGACGTTTACCTTGCTGTTACCCGCATCTCGGGAAAAACAGAAGGCACCGACAGCCGCAAGATCTTCTTCCGCGACGCCCACCCACCGTGCCAAAATCCTTGTCATGGATGACGAGGAGCTGGTTCGTGCCGTGCTGGCCGGCATGCTCAGCCATATCGGCTGCACGAGCGCAATCGCAAATGACGGGCAGGAGGCGATCCGCCTCTACCGACAAGCGCTGGAGGAGGGCTCCCCCTTTGATGCGGTTATCATGGATCTGACTATTCCTGGCGGCATGGGCGGCAAGGAGGCGGTCAGCCATCTTCTCGCCCTGGACCAAAAGGCAAAGGTCATTGTCGCCAGCGGCTATTCCAATGATCCGATCATGGCAGATTACCGCAGGTATGGCTTTTGCGCCGCCATCGGCAAACCGTTTCAGCTCGATGAACTGATCCGCACCTTCACTCAGGCCCTGAACAACGCGCCAGCGAGCCCCCCTCCGCCCCCATGAAACAATAGGGATCCCGATCAAGAAAGGGGTCGAGTCCCAGCCCATGCACCACCGCGAGACAGCCGCCGCAGACCGGTCGGATGGCGCAGGAGGCGCAGGCCGCGGTGCCGGCGCGATAGCGGGCTGCCGGGGTGCCGTAATAAACCTCTGTTATGCCATGCTCCAGCACATTACCGATGGGCGAGGGGAATTTGCGGCAGGCATGGGCCTCACCGTCGGGGAGCACTGAAATGAAGTTGAATGCGGCGCCGCAGCCATGGCCGGCACAGCCGCCAAAGAGCGGCAAGCCGTGCTCGTGGTGAATGATGTTGAGCAGATTATCCTTAAGGCTGATGATCGAATTTTCCCGGGCGGCGGCATGGTAGTGATGCAGAAACGATTGAAAGTCCGCCGGATCAGCGGACTGCAGACGTGCCCCTTCCCCCACCATGGCCAGACGGTTGAAGGTAAAGAGATCGACCTTGTCCCGCAGCACCTCCGCGAGCGGCAACACCTGATCCATGTTGGCCCTGGTCAGGGTCAGCATGACCATGGAGTAAACGCCATGTTCCCTGAGCAGGGGCAAAAAGCGCATCACCCGATCGAAATGACCGGCGCCGCGGATATAGTCGTTGTGTTCCGGCAAGCCTTCCAGACTGACCTGATAGAAAACCGGCACCGCCACGGCAACGGTCTTCTCGATGAGAGCGGGCGAGGCCGGATTGCCGAGGATAGCCACCATCATGTTGCGCTTTACCGCGCCGCGGTAGAGTTCAAAAAAATGAGGATAAAGCAGCGGGTTGCCGCCGGAAAAGGAAATCTGGCCTTTAACATGGTGGGCAAGGCAGAACTCCCGAAAATCGTCGAGGATCCGCAACCCGTCCGCGAGCGGCATGGGGGCACGATCGCTCCGGTCGTAACAGTGACGGCAATGGAGATCACAGGTCTGGGTGATGTGCCACTGCAGGGTAAAGACCGGTGCAGTAAAAAAACGCTCGTCAATGTTCCGGCCGCGGGGGAAAGAGCGCGGGTCCCGCACGATCCGCGATGGCGGCGCGGCCAAAACCCCTTGCAGCACCGCCTTTTCAAGGCAGCGATCGATGACGCCCACTTCTACCCCGGCCGCCGCGGCCGCCTGCGCGCGGTCGAGTTCCTCAGCCACGATCTTCAGGGCGAGCAGATCGTGGTCCCGGGCCGACCGGACCAGCACCTTGCCACTCACCGGGCCGCGATAGACAAGGACAAATTCTTGACCGGCCGTTGGCGGGAGGAGCGGCGTACCTGCCTCCTGGCGCAACATGGCCGGCAAATTTTTCCAGTCGCAGCGCAGCAGCTGCAAGGAGGAACTGACCATGAGCCGCTCCACCGCCGGATCGGATCGCTCCCCCTGACCGACGAGAAAAACCGCATATTCAATCCGGGCGAGATCGGCAAGCCAGGGCGGGAGGCTGAACTTTGCCCCGAAGCCCAAAAGAACAGACAGATAAGCGGCAGGATCAGCTGCGGCCGGTTCGTTTCGCAGCGCATGCCGCGCCTCTTCGGGCAGGAGGGAATAAGTGACTGGCAATACGCTTGAAAGTTCCATGGGAGTTCATCATTGCCGGGAGGACGGGAAAAAAGACGAAAAAAGGGGGCCGTTCCCGGGCCGGCCCCCCCATAAAGTCAGATGATCCATCACCCGTCATGCGGTGCCGCCGGCACCGCTATTTTTTACCGCCTCAGCCACTGCCACCGGAAGGGGCCGGCTGCTCTTCCTCAACCGCGCCTTCCTTTTTTTCCTTGTCCTTGTCGTCTTCCTGAGTGCTGACCGCACTCCCCTTGTTACCGCCTCAGCCGCTGCCGGCAGCGGCCGGCTCCTGTTTTTCAGTGCCAACTGCACTGTCGTCTTTTGCGCCTCAGCCGCTGCCGCCAAAGGCGACACCACCGCCCAGGGGGATGCCGGTCAACAGCCCGGCAATTCCTACCCCTGCCAACAGTTTTTTCAATTCCTTGCTGTCCATTTTGTCGCGTCTCCATGTCATTGTTTTTTTCTGAGGCAAGGCACCCGGGAAACACCCTTCTCAGCAAGTGGAGGTAATCATTTTTATTATCGGAATTTCCGGTTTCCAGGTCAAGAAAAATAACAAAAACCTCTCAGTAAAGCCGGAATCAGCCCTGCAGCCCTGCCGCAAAGGAAGTATGGACAACTTCCATTTACATGGTGTAGAGTTGTGGTGACATCTTCGGCATCATCGCGCCGTAACCCATGCACCAGCACGACGGTTTGCCGGACCAAGCCGGGGCAAACCGCCAACGGCACGACAGTGAAAGCCCCGGCTGCATAGAATGAGAACCCCCGAATCCGGCCGAAAGCCAATGGACACCCCTTTTCTCTGGATCCCTGCACTGCTCATTGCCGCAGCATTGCTCATCGTCGCAAATCACCTGCTGGGGAAAAAGAAAAAACCGCCAAAACGAGCAATCGGCGCATCCGGCAACGGCGCGCCGCAACCCTCCATCCTGCCCCGGACTCCACACTCGGCCGCCCTCCACAGTGGCGACTTTGCCCACCTGCAACTGGAAATAATCCGCCGGGCCCTGCACCTCACCAGCGCCGTTCTCCTGTGGAGTAACCGCGACGATAAGGAGATGCAGGTACTCAGCGCGGCCAGTCTCCGTGACGATATTGTCGCCAGCCCGTTTCCCCGCGGCAGCGGCTTTATCGGAGGATTAAAGGACGAACGCACTGAAATCGCTGTCTGTCCTGTGCCCCGGAATCTCGCCATCCCCTATTACTCGTCGCGCCGGCCACCCGGCGCCCTGCTGGCAATGACCATTGCCCTTACCGCTGCCCCGGGAGGAGTGGGATACAAAGGCCTTGCGCCGACCGCAGTCCTCTGTCTTGACCGGGCCGAGGAAGAGCCGTGGACGGATGAGCAGCGCAGCCTGGCAGCGCTCTGCTGTGCCAAGATCGGCCAGGATCTTGTTCTCGCCTGGCAACTTGAGGAAATCCGACGCAACAAACAGGTGATTCATCAGATCTGCATCGGCCTGCAGGATCTCAATCAGGTGCTGGAGCCGGAAGCGGTATTCAGCGCTACCATCAAAATGGTCAAAGAGCTCTCAGGCGGCGATTTCATCGCCATCAGCCTTCTTAAAAACGGCTCACACTTCATTGTCAAGGCAGGCGGCGCCAAGGCTGAACATTTCGAAGGTCTGGAATTTGCCGCCGACGATGGCCTGGTGGGGCAGGCAATCAAACTGCGCCGCCCCATGCCCGCCCACGACAATTACCAGGAAGAATTTCCTGTTTTCAGCAACGAGATGCGGATGGCAGGCCTGAAGTCCCTCCTCATCCTCCCCTTGCTCAAAGGCAACAATACCGCCATCGGCGCCCTGACCGTTGCCGCCAGAACAGAAGGGTTGTTCACCGATGAACGCAGGGAAATCCTGAAGGTTATTGTCAGCCAGGTGACCACTAAAATCGAACTGGCCCAGGCCCATGAAAAAATCTCCCGGCTGGCTGCCACCGACGGGCTCACCGGGCTGGCCAACCACCGCACCTTTCAGAACGCCTGCGACATGATGCTGCACCGGGCCAGCCGCCAGTCCACCCCGCTCACCCTGGTGCTCTGTGATCTTGACCACTTCAAGCAGATCAATGACACCTTCGGACACCCCACCGGCGACATTGTGCTCCAGCAGGTCGCCGGCATACTAACCGACAGCGTCCGCAAGGTTGATCTTGCCGCCCGCTATGGCGGTGAAGAATTCGCCCTGCTGCTGGAAGACTCCGATGCGACCGGAGCCAGGCAACAGATCGAACGGGTCCGCCAGGCCATCAGCGGGATAGTTCTGCCGCTTGCCGACCGCAAGATTGTCATCACCATGTCGTTCGGCATCGCCTCTTTCCCCAAGGATGCGGACAACAAAAACGACCTGATCGGTCGCGCCGACCAGGCCCTCTACCGCGCCAAAACCAGCGGCCGCAACCGCACGACCTGCTGGAGCGACCTCCAGGCTGCCGTCGGCTGACGAGCAGGCATCCTCCATATTTCCTGCTGGTTATTCTTTCTTTTTTCCAGTAAAATAATCAGTTTTCTATCGCTTTACTCGCGCACCAACACAAGGAGACTGTCATGGCAAACGAACCGGATAAAATTATCTACTCCATGATCGGAGTAAGCAAATATTACGACAAAAAGCCGATCTTAAAAAACATCAACCTGTCCTATTTTTATGGCGCCAAAATCGGCGTCTTGGGTCTGAACGGCTCCGGCAAGAGTTCGCTCTTGCGCATTCTCGCCGGGGTTGACCGTGATTTTGAGGGTCGCACCTCCATCTCACCGGGACTGACTGTGGGTTTGCTGGAACAGGAACCCTCCCTCGATCCGGACAAGACGGTCAGGGAGGTGGTGGAAGAAGCGGTGCAGGATACCGTTGACCTGCTGGCCGAATTCAACCGCATCAACGAAAAATTCGCCGAGCCGATGAATGACGACGAGATGGATGCACTGATCGCCCGCCAGGCCGCGGTGCAGGAAAAACTCGACGCCCTCGATGCCTGGGAGCTTGATTCGAAACTGGAGATGGCCATGGACGCCCTGCGCTGCCCGGCCGGTGAGACGAAAATCGCCGTGCTCTCCGGCGGTGAAAAACGCCGGGTCGCCCTCTGCCGGCTGCTCCTGCAAAATCCGGATATCCTGCTCCTCGACGAGCCGACCAACCACCTCGACGCCGAGTCCGTGGCCTGGCTTGAGCATCATCTGCAGCGCTATGCCGGCACGATCATCGCCGTCACCCACGACCGCTACTTTCTCGACAACGTGGCCGGCTGGATCCTGGAACTCGACCGGGGCCAGGGGATTCCCTGGAAGGGCAACTACTCCTCCTGGCTCGACCAGAAATCAAAAAGACTCAAACAGGAGGAAAAACAGGAGAGCGACCGGCAGAAGACCCTGCAGCGCGAGCTGGAATGGATCAGCATGAGCCCCAAGGGCAGACACGCAAAATCCAAGGCGAGAATCAAGTCCTACGAACAGCTTTTGAGCCAGGAACACCAGAAACAGGCGCGGGAGCTGGAAATCTACATACCACCCGGCCCCCGGCTTGGCAATGTGGTGATCGAGGCGGACACGGTCCGTAAGGCCTATGACGGCAAATTGCTGGTGGACGAGATGAGCTTTTCCTTGCCGCCCGGCGGCATTGTCGGAGTCATCGGTCCCAACGGGGCGGGCAAGACCACCCTCTTTCGCATGATTACCGGTCAGGAAAAGCCGGATGCCGGCACCATCCGGCTTGGGGAGACGGTGAAGCTCGCCTATGTTGATCAGAGCCGGGACGATCTTGATCCGGAAAAGAGCATCTGGGAGGTAATCAGCGACGGCCAGGACGTCATCACCCTCGGCAACCGCGAGGTCAATTCCCGCGCCTATGTCGCCCGCTTCAACTTTTCCGGCACCGAGCAACAGAAAAAGGTGGGTCAGCTCTCCGGCGGCCAGCGCAACCGGGTGCACCTGGCCCGCATGTTAAAAGAAGGGGCCAACGTCATCCTGCTCGACGAGCCGACCAACGATCTTGACGTCAACACCCTGCGCGCCCTGGAAGAGGCGCTGGAGAATTTCGCAGGGTGCGCCGTGGTCATCAGCCATGACCGCTGGTTCCTCGACCGTATCGCCACCCACATCCTCGCCTTTGAGGGAGACAGTACGGTCACCTACTTTGACGGCAACTATTCGGAATACGAGGCGGACCGCAAGAAACGTCTCGGCGCCGAAGCCGAGCAGCCGCACCGTATCAAGTACCGGCAACTGACCAGAGGATAATCAGATGATGAGCGAGCCGACCTGATAAACGACAACCGCCAGGAGAAAGGCGAACAGTGTGTTGAACAGCATGGAGAACACCCCCCACTTCCAGGAGCCGGCCTCCCGGGCGATGCAGATGACGGTGACAAAGCAGGGCGCATAGTAGGAAATGAACAGCAGAACACTGAGCGCCTTGACCGGGTTCCAGCCGGGATCCTTACGCAGGGTCTCGGCCAGTGAGCCCTCCTGCTGCCCGTCGCCGCCGAGCGAATAGGCGGTGCCGAGGGTGGAGAGGATAATCTCCTTTGCCGCGACCCCGCCGATCAGGGCGATATTGGTTCGCCAATCAAATCCTGCATAGGAGCTGACCGTTTCCAGGGCAGTGCCGATGCGGCCGGCCAGGGAACAGCGCAGGGCCATTTTCGCCTCCGCCTGATCGATGGCCGCCAATTGCCGGGCGCGCTCCGTCTGCTCCTCCTCAAGGATCACCATTTTCTTCCCACCCAGGACCATGGCGGGATAGGTCGCTTCCACCTGCTGGCGCTGTCGGTCAAATTTCGCTTTGTCCTGTTGCGGCAGAGCGGGGAAGGTCATCATCGCCCAAATAACAACGGAAAAACAAAGAATGACGGTTCCCGCCTTTTTCACATACTGCCAGGTCTTCTCCCAGGTATGGATAAGCAGTCCGCGCAGGGTGGGAAAACGATAGGGCGGCAGCTCCAGAACAAAGGGGGTCGATTCGCCCCGCAGCACGGTGATGCGCAGAAATTTTGCCACCAGCAGGGCCACCAGCCAGGAAAAGAGGGTGAAGAGAAACATGTAGCGGGCCTGATGCGCAGAAAAAAAGGCGCCGATAAAGAGCGCCAGCACCGGCAGCTTGGCCCCGCAGTTCATGAAAGGGGCGGTGAGCAGAGTGGCCATCCGCTCCTTGGGCGAACGCAGGGTCCGGGTGGCCATAACGCCGGGCACCGCGCACCCGCCGGCAATGCCGCCGGAGACGATATAGGCCATGACCGAGCTGCCGTTGAGGCCGAAGATACGAAAGACCCGGTCCAACATAAAGGCGACCCGGGCAAGATAGCCTGAGTCCTCCAGTACGGCGATGCCGAAGAACATGAACATGATGAGCGGCACAAAGCCAAGCACACCGCCCACGCCGTCGATGATGCCGGAGACGACGAGCGATTTCAGGTGACCGTCCGGCAACAGCGAGTCCGCTGTCCGGGACAGCCAGTCAAAAAGAGCCCCCAACCAGGAAACCGGCAATTCACTATAGGAAAAGGTGAAGGTGTAGAGACCGTAGAGAACAAACCCCATGAAAAGCGGCCCGAAAAAACGGTTGGTCAGCACCTTGTCGATTCGGTCGGAGGTATAGAGCCGATTGGCATCGTACTTGGCGACAATGACTCCTTTTTTGACGATACCCTTGATATAGCCATAGCGATGGTCCGCCACCATCGCCTCGGGATAGGTCTCCATGGTCTCGCGCAGATGACGGGAAACTGCCTCCACCCGCTGCTCAAGCTCACCGGACAGGGTGGCATTTTCCCGTCTCCCGCGCTCCAGAATTTGCGCATCCTTTTCCAGATACTTGATGGCCACCCAACGGACAGGATAGGCGTCGGTCAGAAAATTTCCCGCCCTGATTTTCTCCTCCAGATCGAGCAGGGTTGAATCGAGATCCTCGCCGTAAGAAATCCGCTTCGGAATCCACTCCTTTTTCCGGGCCGCGAGCCGCACCGCCTCCTCCATCAGCTGGCGAGTCCCATAACCGCTGCGGGCGATGATCGGCACCACCGGAACCCCGAGAAACTCGGCCAGTCGTTCCGCCTTTACTTCGATCCCCCGGTCGCGGGCCACGTCAATCATGTTAAGGGCAATGATGAGCGGGATGCCGAGCTCGAAAAACTGGGTGGTCAGATAGAGGTTGCGTTCCAGATTGGAGGCATCGATGATATTGACGATGACCTGCGGCTTCTCAAAGATGAGAAAGTCCCGCGCCACCACCTCCTCCTCGGAATAGGCGGTCAATGAGTAGGTGCCGGGCAGATCGACGATGTTGATTTTCTGCTCGTCGAGCTGATAGGTTCCCTCTTTTTTCTCTACAGTTACACCGGGATAGTTGCCGACATGCTGACGAGAACCGGTAAGGGCGTTAAACAGAGTGGTCTTGCCGGAATTGGGATTGCCGGCAAGAGCGATTTTAATTGTCGAAACCATTCGAAATGAACCCGTAAAAAATCATAAGAAAAGGGGGGTACCGGCGCACCGAGGAGGTGAGGCAACAGAAGAAATTCAGTGGTCAAGCTCCGGGTACTGCTTCTTCAGACAATCCGGACAGATGCTATGACTCATCAAGGCGTGTGTATGCTGCTGAACATAACTCTCAACACTGTCCCAAAACCCTCTGTCATTGCGGATCTTCTTGCAAAAGGAACAGATCGGGATAATTCCCTCCAGCCGGCGTATTTCCGCCAAGGCAGTTTGCAGCTCACTGTTTTTCCGTTCCAGTTCTTCCCCTGCCAGCACAGCGTCCCGCCATCTCCGCCAGGAAAAAACCCCCAGGCAGAGGGCAAGCACCAGCCCAGTGGTCACGATTTCGTCAACCTCATACTCCTCATGCTGATTCGCAAAGTCGGTTATATACTCAAGCAGATCGAAAAATCCGGCAAAGACAAAGACCACCGCCGTGATGACGGCGATCACCAGCAGCTCATGTTTAACCCTGCCCGACTCCCATCCGATCGTCATTGCCAGAATCCCCCAATCACGCTCAAGATTCCACCTCCACCTCGATGAAATCCGCCTCGTTGTTGCGCAAGGTCAGGACACTGCCCAGCACGCGCAGGGCAACCGGGTCATAAAGCGGGGCCCGCCCCTGGATGACGATCTCGGCACCCGGCACCAGCCCCATATCCCGGATACGCCGGCCCAGTTCACCGCCCTGCTTGACCGCAGTGATGACCCCCTTCTGGTTTCTTTTCATTTTCCGCAACATCATCCGCGCCATTGCCTACTTTCCTCCGCAACCGCAGCCTGAACATCTTGTTGCCGAACTACCTCCGTCTGTTTTTTCCTCAACCCCTTTCGCATTCCCAGCGATTGACTCTTTTTGGGTCGCCTGACAACAGCTGGCGGTGCAGGAACAATCCGCCCCGGTCGTAGCTGCAAAGAATCTTCGCACTACAGAGATAACAGCTGCGGCGACAATTACAACAACCAGCAGGGTATCAAATTGCATCACACGTTCTCCGTCGAAAATCATGGTGGCGCAATAAAATTAGGAAGACCTAATTTAGTCATGAATAAAAATTAATGAATCGCCGTCCTCCTGTCAATGGTTTTTCTCAAGCGACGCATTATACGCCCGATGATAGAGGTCGCTCCGCCGGCATTCCCGCAAAAGAGAGAGGGCCAGGACAAGGTGAATAAACAGCGCCAGCTCGACTCGGGCGGTTAGCTGCTCACGATAGAACACCACGCCAACAGCAGTCAGCCACAGACTGAAAACGACCAGCAGGCGCAGAGGTTTGATATGACGTTGAGAGAGCACCGACTGACCTCTCCCGATTTCCGACTGGAAAAACTTCCGACAGCATCCCATGCTCACCTCCAAATCGCCTTTATGCGCCACGCCCGACAAAAAACTATTTCACATCAGAAGGCCTTCCTTATCTTGCACGCCAGCGCGGCAACCGCGGGCGCATAAAAACAAAAAAGCATACCAGAGACGGTAGCACCGGTGGTCACCCAGAAGAGAGCGAGGTGCAGGCCGGGATGCCGATAAAAAAAGAGATCCAGCACAAAGAGCAGAACACCAAGGTGAATGAGCGAAGAACCAAGCCGATGCCAGTAACCGTTTTTTTCAAAATGGAGAGCCTGGCTGCCCGCCGCACTCAAAGCACATACCACCAGCTGCAAGACAAGGGAGGCGCCGAGGACGCCAAGCAGGGCGATCTTCATGCCCTGCCAGAAAAAAACGACCACCCCAACACCGGCAAGCAGCATGGCAAAACGATTGAGCCAGACCACCGGCAGCAGTCTTTTCGGGACACAGATGCCCAGCAGCAGTATAAGGGCAATGAGAAAGGGTGAGACAAGCCTGTTCATCCGTTCCATATAGACAATCTTGTCCGCCGCAGGAAGCTGCTGGATACCGGCAAATTTGAAATAGAACATGGCGGCAACACAGATAAGCGAGATAATGAACAGGACCGCCACCGTGGCCAGGATCAGGGAAAAATCCCATGAGGATTTTCGCGTATTCATTGTTGAGATCCTTCAGGAAACAAAGCTGTGTTCGCCGGGAAAAAAGAACGAGCTGACAAAGGTAAACAGCATGGCAAGAAAGCAGAGAATACCGAGGATGGCGGAAAAATACCACATGGACGGCCGGTTGATGAAGAGCCGGGTGTGGAGGTAGGTGCTGTAAATTGCCCACATCATGATGGAGCTGCAGATCTTCGGATCCCACCACCAGTTCGGGCCCCAGGCTTTGAGCGCCCAAGGATAGCCGAGCAACATGCCCAGGGTCAGGAGAAAAAAACCGAGGATGGCGCTGTCATAGCCAACCTTTTCCACGGCCGGCTCCCGACCGGCCAGCATAAAGAGCGAGGCAACAAAGGTGATGGTGATACAGGCATAAGAGAGAAAGAGCAGTGGGGGGTGGAACCACATGTAGTGGGCGTTGTAATAAAAAACCATCTTCGGGTAGAGCTGCATGAAGAGCCCCAGCTTTTCTCCGACGGAGGCGCTGACGGCAATCCAGGGCGCAATCTCTCCGAAGAATTTCGGCAGGGGAGTGACAAAAGGATCGGCCCAGAAAAAAAGAATCGCCACCTGCAGGGCAAGAGCAAGCGCCAAGGCGCCGCGCAGCCGGTGCTGGGTGGAACGGCGATGAAAGACCAGGGCCAAGAGGGCAAAACACATGAACCAAAAATAGTATTTTTCATTCTCCAGCCACGGCGGCAACAGATAACGCGGTGGCGCGGTTTCGCTGTAAAGCGGCAGACCATAGGCGGCACCCTGATTGAGGTCAGCGAGGTGCTGATTGAGCATGTTGGCGACCGCCGGCGGCAGTTCCAGGGCAAGGGCATGGAAAATCTGATAATGAAACCAGCAGATCCAGACAAAACCGGCGACGAAAAGGCAGCTCACCGCACCAAAAAGCACCGCACCGCACCGCGGCCACAAAGGGCCGGAACGGAGAAGGTTCGCCACCCCGAGACTTCCCGTCAGACAGGAAAGTCCGAAGAGCAGCAGCAGGAGGTGATGGCCGATGGTACGATAAAGCGAAAGGGACAGCAACTCTTCCATGGCAACCTCATGTGGTCAATGGCCAAGAGAAATCATGCGACACAGCATATCCGATTCGCCGCCAAAAATCCACCTGCCTCTGCCATACTCCATTGCGGCCAAGAGAACAACCGCCCGCCAGGTGCCCTCCCGCCATAAATAATTGCCATTGTCTCGACGCGCCGCATCCCGTATTATTGGATCATGACAACAACGGCTCTCATCTCCCGGCAGGAACGGCAATGAATCTCCAGGGCGACTTCGAAGGATCCTTTCTGACCACTATCCTCCAGCTCCTCTGCGACGACCACAACACCGGCGTATTACAGGTCACCTGCAGCCGCAAAAGCTGCAAGGTGTTTTTTCAGGAAGGGACCATCGTCTACGCCATCAGCACGGAAAGCCGCTACCGCCTGGGCGAGATGCTGCTGCGGGACGGCATCATTACCGCTGAACAACTGGAGGAGGCCCTGCAGAGGGCTCGACGCCTCAATATCGCCATTGGCAAGGTGCTGCTGGAACAGAATGCCATCACCCTCGACGTTTTCAGTCAGTACAATACCCGCCAGGTCGAAGACATTCTCTACTCCATGCTCTTTTGGACAAAGGGCAGATTCGATTACCAGGACGCGACGCTGCGTTTTGACCGCATGGTGGTGACCCAGCTCAATCCGATGAAACTCATACTCGAGGCCTCCCGTCGCATCGACGAGATGTCGCTGCTCACCGAACAGATTCGCGGGGACAACTGCATTTACGAAAAAGTTGCAGGACGGCAAAACGAGGAAGCGATAGCTGCTTGCAGCGCCCTGGAAAAATGCATTCTCGAGCTGGCCGGAAACGGCCGCAGCGTGCGCGACATCATTGCCGCAAGCCATTACGACGACTTCACGGTCTACAAGTCTCTTTATTCCCTGCTGGCCTCCGGGCTGATCGAAAAGATCGAGACCAACCCTCTCGCGGCCAGCGGCTTCACGATCGATCGCATCCTCTCCATCTACACGAATATTCTTGACCGAATTGCCGCATCCATCGCCGCAGTCAGCCGGGTCCCGGCAAGCACCCTGATCCGTCAGGCAAAGGGCAACCTGCCGCCGGCCCAGCAACGCCTTCTCCAGGATTTCCACTTAAGCAGTGCACCACAGGTCAACCACCAGGCCATCATGGCGGCATGCGACAAAGCAGGCAGCCTCAGGATGCAGCAAAGCTTGCTGCTCATTGACGCCTTCAACGGCCTCTGCCACCATCTGCTGCTGCAGACCGTTCCCTTGGCCCGGGAGGAACAGATCTATGACCTCATCGGCACAATCGACCTGATCCTCGACACGGTACAGCGGCATCCGGGGAACTCCATGGAAAAGAACAAAATCCTGAGCGACATGCGTCGTGTCCTCAACGACACGATGAAACAGATCCGCGCGCTGCCGGAAAAACCGCGGGAGGGGGGATTCTTTTCACTGTTCACCAAAAAATGATGGTCTCGCAAAATTGCCGCGAACCAAAGCGGGATGGAAAGCAAAAACAACGAGTTACAAAACGCGGCTTGTCGGAATCGTGGCTTTTTACGATTCCGACAAAAAACAAGGCGGGCAACAAGGAGACCGTCGCTGCTGTTGCCCGCCACCAGCTCGCCATCACTGCCCGCCACCGTTACTTCCGGGAAAATCGCAAGCCCTCGCCACTGCCGGATGTGTCGATAACGATGTGATCGCCCTCCCGGAACCGCCCCTCCAGAATCTCCAGGGCCAGCCCGTCCTGAATGAAGCGCTGCATCGCCCGCTTCAGAGGACGGGCCCCAAAGGCCGGATGATAGCCCTGGCGAATGATGAATTGCCTGGCCGCCTCCGTCAGTTCCACGGTGAACTTCTGATCCTGCAGACGCTTCTGCAGCAGACGGAACTGGATATCGACAATCGCCGCCAGATCATCCCGGGAGAGACCATGGAAGGTAATGATCTCATCAATCCGGTTCAAAAATTCCGGTTTGAACTGCTGGTGGAGAATCTCGTCGATCCGCCGCTTCATCTCCTCCCGTCGTTCCTCCCCGAGCTCCATGATAATATGGCTGCCGAGGTTGGAGGTCATGATGAGGATGGTGTTCTTGAAATCCACCGTTCGTCCCTGGCCGTCGGTCATGCGGCCATCGTCGAGGATCTGCAAAAGCACATTAAACACATCGGGATGCGCCTTTTCGATCTCGTCAAAAAGGATGACCGAATAGGGCCGGCGCCGCACCGCCTCGGTAAGATGACCGCCCTCCTCGTAGCCGACATAGCCGGGCGGCGCGCCGATAAGGCGGGCCACCGAATGTTTTTCCATGAATTCTGACATATCGAGGCGAATCATTGCCTGCTCGCTGTCAAAAAGAAATTCCGCAAGCGATCGGGCCAGTTCGGTCTTGCCCACCCCGGTGGGGCCGAGAAAAATAAAGGAGCCCAGCGGCCGGTTCGGATCCTGGAGACCGGCGCGGGCGCGGCGGATGGCATTGGCAATGGCGGCAATGGCCTCCTTCTGTCCCACCACCCGTTTAGCCAGCTGTTCATCGGCATGGACCAGTTTTTCCTTCTCGCCTTCCAGCAGCTTATCCACTGGAATGCCGGTCCACTTGGCCACCACTGCGGCGATATCCTCCTCGGAGACCTCCTCTTTGAGCATCTTGCGATCCTTCTGAATCTCGGCCAGCCGGCCGTTCTCCTCCTCCAAGCGGCGTTCGAGCTCGCGGATGCGGCCGTAGCGGATCTCCGCCACCCGACTGAGATCCCCCTGGCGTTCCGCCTTCTGCTCCTCCATCCGCGCCTCGTCGATCTCCGCCTTGATCGTGCGGATCTTCTGGATAATCTCCTTTTCCAGGGTCCAGTGGCTCTTCATACTGTTCAGCTTTTCGTTGAGATCAGCAAGTTTCGCCTCCAGCTTTTCGAGCAGTTCACGGGAGGCCGCGTCCTTTTCCTTTTTCAAGGCCTCCCGCTCGATCTCCAGCTTGATGCGGTGCCGCTCCACCTCATCAATCTCGGTGGGCATGCTGTCGATCTCGATACGCAACCGCGAGGCTGCCTCGTCGATCAGGTCGATGGCCTTATCCGGCAGAAAACGATCGGAGATATAACGCTTGGACAGGGTCACCGCCGCCACGGTGGCGGTATCCTTGATCCTCACCCCGTGATGCACCTCGTATTTCTCCTTGATGCCGCGCAGAATGGCGATGGCGTCCTCCACCGACGGTTCCTGGACCAGCACCTGCTGGAAGCGGCGCTCCAAGGCCGGATCCTTTTCGATACGGCGGTACTCGTTTAAGGTGGTGGCACCGACACAGTGCAGCTCTCCTCGGGCCAGGGCTGGTTTCAGCATGTTGGAGGCATCCATCGCTCCCTCTGCCGCGCCGGCACCGACCAGGGTGTGGATCTCATCGATGAAGAGGATGATCTCGCCCTGACGCTTCTCGACCTCCTTCAGCACCGCCTTGAGACGATCCTCGAATTCACCCCGGTACTTGGCGCCGGCCACCAGCGCCCCCATGTCGAGGGCCAGCACCTGCTTGTTGCGCAGGGTATCGGGGATATCGCCGCTGACAATACGCTGGGCCAGCCCCTCGACAATGGCGGTCTTGCCCACCCCGGGCTCGCCGATGAGGACCGGGTTGTTTTTGGTGCGCCGACTCAAGACCTGCACCACCCGCCGCACCTCGTCATCGCGGCCGATGACCGGATCGAGTTTGCCCCGTCTGGCCAGATCGGTGAGGTTTTTGGCATATTTTTCCAGGGCCTGATACTTTTCCTCCGGGTTGGGATCAGTTACCCGCTGGCTGCCGCGGATCTCGGCCAGGGCCGTGAGAAAGCTCTGCTTGGTCACGCCATTGGCCTTGAGCAACTCCGCCCCCGCAGCGCCGCGCTCATCGAGGATACAGAGAAAGAGATGTTCCTGGCTGACATAGTCATCCTTCATGGTCGCCGCTTCCTTGAAGGCCTGATCGAGGAGCAGCCGGAATCGCTGGGAGGCATAAACCTGACCGAAACCGGAACCGCTCACCTGCGGCAACTTCTGCAGAAGCTTCTCCACCTCGGCGGCAAGCTGGCCGGGATTTGCCCCGAGCTTTTGCAGCACCGGAACAATCACCCCCTCCGGCTGCTGGAGCAAAGTCGCAAGCAGATGCTCCGGGGTCAATTCCTGATGCCCTTTCTGGCCGGCCAGGCTCTGGGCCGCCTGCAGGGCTTCCTGGGACTTCACGGTAAACTTGTCAAACTGCATCCCACCATCTCCTCCGCCGATGTCCGGCGTTTCCACAAAATGATTGGCATCCGCACGGGGCGGATTTCGCCAAGAAAGAAATAAAAAGTGTTAGGTTTTGCAAAATACTTGTAAGTCCCGCAGCGATTCTTGTCAAGCAACAGTGGCGCTGAGACGATCGCCCCTTCCTGTTATCAGCAAAAAATAGATCGACATTTCCTTTTTGACTTATCAATGAAATAAATATATTTTGTCGATGTTTGCTTCATTCCTTCCATTACTAGCATCAAAGGAGAAAAAAATGCTTCGCAAAACACTCGTCTTTCTCGCGGCCTTCCTGCTGCTGACGACAGCATCGGCCCTCGCCGGCAGCTACAATTTCATCACTCCGGAAGAGTTCAAGGCGCGGCTGGAAAAAAACACACCACTGCTGATTGTTGACATCCAGGTTGCCGAGGAATTCGCGGCCCATCACTTCAAAGGGTCAATCGAAACCAATGCCTTCCCGGTGGAAACGGAAGAGCAGCGCAGGATGATCGACCCGGCGGTGGCTGAATACAAAGAAAAAGGATATGACGTGGTGGTTGTCTGTCCGAGGGGAGGAGGAGGGGCCAAACGCTGCTACGACTACCTCAAAGAGCAGGGGGTTCCGGAAAACCAATTGACCATTCTCAAAGGCGGCGTCGCCAAATGGCCCTATAAGGAGATGCTGGCCGGCAAATAAGCGTCCCACCGCCGGCAAACAGACCAGCGGCCCGGAGAACCTCGTGTTTCTCCGAGCCGTTTTTTTTTGGACAGAAACAAGCTCAGCGCCGGACGATAACCCTGGTGCGGATGACGTCGGGATGAGATTCGATGCGGTTGATGACATCGGTCGAAATGGCGCTTTCCAGGTCAATGATGTTGTAGCCGATGCGGCCGTTACTCTCGTTGAGATAGCTTGCAATGTTGATTCCCTGGTCCCCGATGATCTGCGAGGCGAAACCGATCATACCCGGCTTGTCGCGGTTGATCATGATAAAGCGGGTGTGCACCGTATCACCGGGGATTGACTCGACATTGGGAAAATTGACACTGTGGGTGACGGAGCCATATTCAAGATAGGCCTTTAACTCGCCCACCGCCATGGTGGCGCAGTGCTCTTCAGACTCCTCGGTGCTGGCCCCGAGGTGGGGCGAGGTGATGACCCGGGCATGACCGATCAGGGCAGTGGAAGGAAAATCGGTGATATAGCAGCCGAGTTGTCCGCTATCGAGGGCGGCCCTGACATCAGCCTCTACCACCACCCCGCCGCGGGCGTAGTTGATCAGCATGGCGCCTTCCGGAAGACGGGAGAGCAGATCGCGGTTGACAACCCCCTTTGTCTTGTCATTGAAGGGCATGTGCAGGGAAAGGATATTGGCCCGCTCCACCACCTCGGCCCACGAACGGGACAGGATGACATCGGGGGAGAGCATGTGAATATTGGCCAGGGTCGGGGCCGGGTCAAAGCCGAGGACGCGCATCTGCCGCTGCGCCCCGCCATTGGCCACCCGGACGCCGATCTGCCCCAGCCCCAGAACCCCGAGGGTCTTGCCGGCCAGCTCAAAGCCGCGGAAGACCGATTTTTTTGCCTCCACCTCACGGGAGAGCTCCTCATCAGGCAGCGCCGCCTGTCCCAGCCCCCGGCAGAATTCAATGGCACGGTGGATGTTCCGGGCCCCGATGCCGGCCATGACAAAGACCAGTTCGGCCACTGCATTGGCATTGGCCCCGGGAGTGTTGAAAACGCAAATGCCCCGCTCGGTAGCCCGGTCAACCGTGATATTGTTGACACCCGCCCCGGCCCTGGCCACCGCGAGCAGAGAGGGGAAGGCATCCGTATCAATCCGGCTGCTGCGGACAATGAGCCCGTGCGGATCGGCTTCGTCGGGGGAGACGTGATAAGTGGCCCCCAGCAGGGCAAGTCCCTCCATGGCTATTTTATTAACCAGCCTGATACGGAATGTCTCCATCGTTTTCTCCTGCCCGGAACCTGATGTTTTTAAACCTGGCACTTTCGCACCCCTTTGCAAAGCATGATGGTCTCGCAAAAACCCACAAACCATGGCAATCGGGAAAGTGAAAAGAACGAGTTACCATGCACCGCCCGTCGGAATCGTGTGTTTTGCCGATTCCGACAAAAGGATAAGGGGAAATGTTTTCCGCTTCAACGAAAACATTTCCCCTTATGCAGAACAGCAAAAAATCCGGTGTCAACGCGACATCAGACACAGACCCGGCTGCGGCCGTTGCTTTTGGCCCGATAGAGCAACTCGTCCGCTTTTTGCAGCCAGGCATCCCGGTTCAATTCCGGCTGCCATTGCGTCAGCCCGATACTGACACCGAGACGCATGCCCGGTGCCGCATAAATTTCCAGGTCATCGATGGCCCGGCACAGTCGCTCTGCAAGAATTTTGGCGCTGTCCAGACCCGTATCCGGCAGCACGAGAACAAACTCATCACCTCCCATTCGGACCAGCAGATCACTGCTGCGCACCATGGACCGGAAGGTGTCAGCCACCTTTTTCAACACCCGGTCGCCTTCGGCATGACCAAGATTGTCATTGACCTGCTTGAAGCGATCAAGATCCATGCAGGCAATGGTCAAGGGATGGCCATGCCGCCGGCTGCTGTCCATCAGGGGGGGAATCCGTTCCTCAAAAACCCGACGGTTGGCAAGACCGGTGAGGGCATCCCGACGGGCTATCTCAAAGAGGTCCTCATAATCAAGCGCCCGTTGCAGGGGTTCCCGCAAAACCGCCAGGGCCTCGTTGATCAGGGCTGTCTCGTCGCCTTCAAGGACCTTGACCTGACGGAGCACCAGCACCAGCCCGCTCGAATCCAGGGAGCCGAGATGCCAGTTCTGTACATAAAAATCATCCTCATACCAGCCATGCCCAGCATTTCCCGAGGCGGTATGGAAAAGCTTCTCCGCCAGCTGAAAGATCCGCTGACGATCCGGGCCATGGGAGGAGCTGTACATATAACTGCGCTGACGCTGGGGATTGTGATAGGCAACCAGATCATGCTCAACCAGCGGCATCAACCAGATGGAGAACGCTTCGATCATGGCAGGCAAATCCACCGCCCCGGCCAGCCGACCGTGCAGATCATTCAACTGGGCCAGCCGGGCGGTCTTTTTCCGGAACAGATCCAGCTCGGCCATGAGACTGGGCATATCGATCTGGCACATTTCCGCGATCATCGTTTCTGTTGGCCTTCCCGACAGTGATTCACTCATTGCACAACTCCTTTATTGGGGAAAAACTCTTGCCCAGCTATAATTGCCATTCTCATGCCAAACAAAGGGGCAAGTTCCACAAAAAAGTCATCTCTCGTTATCCATTGAATTTACAGATTTTTTTTGTTCAAAACCAAACTGATCAAGAAAAACCGGTCGGCAAATTTTGCCGCATCACCGAAGCCGGCAGCAGTGTCGCCGCCGGGACCGCCACCATGGCGTCAATTTTCTAACATCAGTATCGGCATTTTCCCTGTGCTGCTTTACGTCAATGAAAAAAAAATGGTGGAGAGAGGAGGGAAGAAGCAGGAGGAGCGCTGCCGCAGGAAATTTCTTCCCACGGCAGCGCCAGAGGTACAATCAGAGCGATCTCACCGGGTCAATAGACAAGACCAACCCGTTGCCGAACCAAATCAAGGGTGGGCGCCGCCTTTGCCCGCGCCTTTGCAGCCCCTTGAGCCAAAACCTCTCGGAGATAGCCGGAGTCGGCGACGAGCTGTTCCCGTTTTTCACGAGCCGCACGGAAATACTCCCAAAGGATATCGACCAGTTCGAGCTTC
Source organism: Thermodesulfobacteriota bacterium (assembly GCA_049323935.1). Lineage (GTDB taxonomy): Bacteria > Desulfobacterota > Desulfobulbia > Desulfobulbales > SURF-16 > DB1. Next base: position 294,349 of record JBMONN010000004.1, on the reverse strand, counting down.
AGATAGCCGTACGCTGCGCCGCCGTTGAGGTAGAGCTCGCGCACCTCTTGCAGCCGGTCAGCCGGAGCGAACAGCTTGAAAATATTATAGAGATTGCAGGTGTCGGGATTTTTGACCGCCTCCACCGGCGCGGCATCGGTGACGATGGCCATGACGCTTTTCTTCAATGCCTTGGCGTCGAGAAAAATGCCGATGGTATTGCCGTAGGATTTGGACATCTTCTGACCGTCCAGGCCAGGTACCGTGGCCAGGTTGTCATCGATACCGGGCTCAGGCAGGACAAAGGTCTCGCCGAAGGTGTTGTTGAACTTGATGGCAATATCCCGGGCCACCTCGATATGCTGCTTCTGATCCTTGCCCACCGGTACCAGATTGGCCTGATAGAGAAGAATATCGGCGGCCATCAGCACCGGGTAAGAGAAGAGCCCATGACTGGGCTGGATTCCCTTGGCCACCTTGTCCTTAAAGGAATGGCAGCGTTCGAGCAGGCCCATGGGGGTCAGGGTGGAAAGAATCCAAGTCAGCTCAGTCACCTCGGGGACATCCGACTGCACCCAGAAGATGCACCTGTCCGGATCGAGCCCCAGGGCGAGAAAATCGGCGGCCGCCTCCAGGGTATCCCGGACAATGGCCTTGCTGTCATGGACCGTAGTCAGGGCATGGAGGTTGACGATAAAGGCATAAAGTTCACCATGATCCATGTTGTGAATCATTGGTTTCATCATGCCGAAATAATTACCAATATGCAGCTTACCGGAAGGCTGAATGCCGGATAGGATTCTCATGGTGCGCTCTTTCTAACCTGTTCAAAAAGTATCGCCGGACCTGGGTCCGCAAACAGCGCTCTCCCAGGCCACAAAAAATCACGGCTCACAGGGGATGCGCAGCTGAAAAAATCGATACTTTACGAACAAACAGCAAATGCGGCAACCTTTTTTCTCCTGTTCAGCCCCTCCAGGGCTTTTCCTCTGGCCCGTTGCCGTGCCGGGCTTCCTTTATGTAACGGCCCGATTGTTAGCCGATGAATCTCCTGATCCGCGCCGCCTCGATCAAATCCCGCTGCATGGCGGTATTATTCTGATCTCTGATGGACCGGATGATCCGCGAGGTAATCGACCGATGCTGCTCATTGATCTCATATGCCCCCCAGTCGAGCCGAATATTTTTTTTGACCTCGTCAGGGAGGATGGTCAGCACCTCCTCATTGAAAAAGGACATGCCGACCTGGGTGTCAAAGAGAAAATTGACATGCATGTCCTCCATGCAGCGGAGATCCTCCTGGGTCAGGGTTTTCAGTCCGAGAATCTCAGGCGGCAGTCCGATGGAATAACAGGCGGCACAGAAGCTGATAACCCGGGGCAGCGATGTGGCTCCGACATTGCGGGCATAGCCGAACAGACCGACATGAAGTTTCCGCATCCGCCGGCGTGGCACGAATGTAGCCACATGATTGATGAGCGGGGCCAAGTGAGTAATGACCTCCCGGTAGTTTGTCGACACCTTGTCGACGATCTGCAGGCACCGCTCCTCGTCAATTTCCCGCCGCGGCGCCAGGGTCGAGTTGCGCAGGGTGTTGATGGCGGAACAGACATCCGCGACCGGGTGATCATACTTGAAGGCCGACTGGACCGTGAAGGTCTGCACGTCCGGATATTCCCGCAGCACCATGTCAACCGTGTCTGTCGTCAGATGCCCCCTGAACGGCGCACTGCCGGCCCCGAGAATCGGATAGATACGCACGCCAATCTCCCGGGAAAGTCGATGAAGCCGCTGCAAAGCGATCTTGTTGCAGAGAATAGCGCTCACCATCCCGTAATTCATCGCCGGGTCGGAGCGGGCGAGAAAGACCCGCTGGTGCTCGATATCCTTGTCCGCCAGATAGGCGCGCATGATGGAATGGGCCTCCAGCATATGCTCCCGGTCTTCAAAAAGAGGAATGACATCGATCTGGCGCGGCTTGAACTCGCCGAGCCAGTCGGCAATGCTGATGTCGCCCGGATAAAATGGCTTGTCCTGCTTGCCGACAACAAAGTCCTTGTAGTAGTGATACACCCGGTTGAGGCTTTCCGCCGACATCGTCATGGGGAGGATCACCTCCCGAACCGGCGGTGACTCACAGCCGTAAAAAAGACTGGCCGCATCGCATGACCGGGGAATGCTGTCCAGGGCCTCGACAAAGACCTTGACTTCACCTTTTTCGACGTCGGGATTGGGCAGGCGCAGGGTCAACCGAACATCGTCGCCGAGCCGGGTCTGATGAAAAAAATGCTCGTATTTTGTGAGCAGCTTGCGCACCACATAGGCATCGACTTCCTTGCCCTCACAGTCCCACATCTGTTCGTCGCAGCCCAAATGAGAAAAGGCATAATAGGCCTCCTGGATTTCATCGTCGCCGGACATGTCCTGGTTTTCCGCAAAAAAAGGAATCTGGACATTGTCCGGGTGCTGGGTGGACATGACCCGCGGTATTTTCATGGTTCCCCCTTCTCGCATGGTTTCTTTCTCTTTTCCCCCTACTGTTCCACAAAAAGAGTGAACAAACAAGGAGAAAGGCTTTTCCCCTCACCGGCTTCCCACAACCTGGCTTCCCAGACTAATATGCGGCACGTCATCCGACACAGTGAGGAAAAAGCCGCCTGAGATCAGCCTTGCTGCTGCCGCCGCTCTTTCAATTTTTTCTGCAGTCCGTGCGCGTTTTTTATTACATGCTCGGCAGGTCCGATTCACTACCCATGAGTATACCAACCAGAGTTTGGCATGCCGACCTCTTTGTTGCATCCGTTATTTTTAGCAGACAATGCGTTTTTCAGTATCACGCAGCCGGTTCGGAGAATGGGTTGAATGAAGAAGGGTTTTTCTGCAGAAGAAGAGAAAGAAGCTCCTCGAATAGGCTATGGGAATCTTTTTCATACCCCATGGCCAGGCAGGCATGGGGGACAAACAGAAACTCACTTGCCTCTTCAATTTAGCGACGCTGTCAAACGAACCAGCGCCTCCCGGTACTTTTCCGCCGTCTTTGCCACCACCTCGGGCGGCAATACCGGGGCGGGCAATGTCTTGTCCCAGCCGAGGCCTGCCAGATAATCACGCACATACTGCTTGTCGAAACTTGACTGACTGCGACCCGGCATATACGAGGCAAGCGGCCAAAACCGTGACGAATCCGGGGTAAGCACCTCATCAATCAGGGTCAGTTCACCATTCACCAACCCGAACTCGAATTTGGTGTCGGCGATGATGACCCCCCTGCTCCAGGCATAATCCGCGGCAAAACAATAAAGTTTCAGGCTCACATCCCTGACCTGCTCGGCCAGATCCCGCCCCAGCAAAGCCACGGTTTGCTCGAAATCGATATTCTCATCGTTCGCCCCTATCATCGCTTTGGTGGAAGGGGTGTAAATCGGGCAATGCAACCGCACCGATTCCCGCAGACCAGCCGGCAGCCGAATCCCGCAAACAGTTCCCGTTTTTCGGTATTCCTTTAAAGCAGAGCCGCTCAGATAGCCGCGAACGATGGCCTCGACGGGCAACGGCTCTGCCTTTTTCACAAAGGTCGTGCGCTCCTTGAACTCATCGCTCACCCATTCCAGGGCCGCTTGAGCTGATTCAGCACAATGGTTGGCTACAATATGGCGGGTTTTCGCAAACCAGAAATTCGCCATTTTCGTCAGAACGACCCCTTTCTGAGGAATAGGGGTCGGCAAGATGCAATCAAAGGCAGAAATCCGGTCGCTGGCCACGATGGCTAGATGCTCCGATGACGGGGTGGCAAAAACGTCGCGCACCTTACCACGTCTGATGAGCACCCGAGAAGCCCCGGCAGGGGCATACATCAGTGCAGTCATTTCACTTTTTCTCCTTGCCGCCAGCAGCAGAACAAACACCCTCCTCCCTCGCCGGCGATCGGGAAAAAGGCAAAAAAAAGAGCCGAAGAGATGCTCAGCAGCATTCTTCGGCTCTTTTCCGGACCGCGTTCCCCAAGGGGCCCCCGGTCGAACTCTCGCGAATTATCGAAGACGGCATAGAAATACCGCGCCCGACAAAACGGCGCGGCTCATCTTGACAGGTTATCAACCCCTCTACTCTCTGCCATATCGTTTATGTAACTTATAAAAACGATCCTTCCCTGTCAAGGGAAAACTTCAGCATTTACTTAAACTCCACCTTACCATCCAGGGTGAGCAGAATGATACGCTCTCCAGTGACGGTACTGATATCGGTATGCATACTGAGGACTTTACGGGCGGTGATCGATTCAACCACCGCCTCAAGCAGAGGACGGCCTTTCTCGAGCAGGGTGGTGCGGACCTTTTTGATCAGGGTTCTCCCCTCGGCATCATCGCCGGGGCTGGCAAGCTGGTGTTCAGCCCGGGTCAGAACATTCTTCAACCGCACCAGCACCATATCGTCGATGATATACGTCTTGGTCTCCAGCGGCCCGCGCCCCATATACTCTTTTTCAAACTGAATAATCGCCTCGCTGACCTCGGCCTCCATCTGTCCCTTGCTTTTCACTCCACCTGTCCTCATCCTCACCAGGAAAAGGGATGCCCCCGTCCCGTTCAAGAAAAAAGGCCGGCGAACACAACCCGCCCGGCCTTTCATAGTATTTAATAAAATCACAAAAGATCTTTTCCACAACAGAGCGCCCAGAGGCAACAGAGAAAACTTTTCAAATTACAACGAGTTACCTCTTGCTGTTCTGGGATCTCTGCGGTTGATGTTTTGCTTTTTTACGAGACCATCATCTTTTATTTTATTTCCTCAAAGGAAAAGTTACTTCACCTCTTCAAAGTCGGCATCAACCACATCGTCATCATCCTTCTTGCTTCCAGAACCGGCACCACCGGCTGCGCCATCGCTGCCGCCGGACTGGCTTTTCGAGGCCTGGGAGTACATGATCTCAGCCAGCTTATGGGAGGCCTGGGTCAGCTCATCGGTGGCTGCCTTGATGGCGTCGACATCATCGCCCTCCAGGGCCTTTTTCAGCTTGTCGATAGCTGCCTGCACCTTGGCCTTGGTGTCGGCGTCCACCTTGTCACCGACCTCCTTCAAGCTCTTTTCCGTGGCATAAATCATCGAATCGCCGTTGTTCTTCGCCTCAACCAGGGCTTTACGTTTCTTATCCTCCTCGGCATGGGCCTCGGCATCGCGTTTCATCTTTTCAATCTCCGCCTCGGAAAGGCCGCTGGAGGCGGTGATGCGGATGGACTGCTCCTTGCCGGTGCCGAGATCCTTGGCCGAGACATGAAGAATACCGTTGGCGTCAAGATCGAAGGTCACCTCAATCTGCGGTACCCCACGCGGGGCGGGCGGGATATCGGTCAGCTCGAAACGACCGATGGTCTTGTTGTCCTGGGCCATTTCCCGTTCACCCTGAAGAACGTGGATGGATACCGCCGGCTGATTGTCCGATGCGGTGGAAAAGACCTGGCTCTTCTTGGTTGGCACCGTGGTGTTCTTTTCAATAAGCCGGGTTGTTACCCCGCCCAAAGTCTCGATACCGAGGGACAGCGGGGTGACGTCGAGCAGGAGAACATCCTTGACATCGCCCTTCAAAACACCGCCCTGAATGGCCGCACCAATGGCCACCACTTCGTCGGGGTTGACGCCCTTGTGAGGATCCTTGCCAAAGATATCCTTCACCTTCTGCTGCACCCGCGGCATTCGAGTCATGCCGCCGACCAGTACCACCTCATCGATGTCCGCAGGAGAAAGACCGGCGTCCTTCAAGGCGGTGAGACAGGGCTGCACCGTGCGATCCACCAGATCCTCCACCAGGGACTCGTACTTGGCCCGGCTCAGTTTCACGTTCAGATGTTTGGGACCGGAGGCGTCAGCGGTGATGAAGGGCAGATTGATATCCGTCTCCATGGTGGTGGACAGTTCCTTCTTCGCCTTTTCCGCCTCCTCCTTCAAGCGCTGCAAGGCCATCTTGTCCTTGCGCAGATCAATCCCCTGATCGCGCTTGAACTCATCGGCCAGCCAGTTAACGATGCGCATGTCAAAATCCTCACCACCGAGAAAGGTGTCGCCGTTGGTTGACTTCACCTCAAAAACGCCGTCGCCGATTTCAAGGATAGAGATATCGAAGGTGCCGCCGCCAAGGTCATAGACGGCGATTGTCTCCTCACCCTTCTTGTCAAGGCCGTAGGCAAGCGAAGCCGCGGTGGGCTCGTTGATGATACGCTGCACGTTGAGACCGGCGATACGACCGGCATCCTTGGTGGCCTGGCGCTGGCTGTCGTTAAAATAGGCGGGCACGGTGATGACCGCGTCAGTGACCTCTTCGCCCAGATATTCCTCGGCGGTCTGTTTCATCTTGGTCAGCACCATAGCGGAGAGTTCGGCCGGCGTATACTGCTTGCCAGCCACCTCAATGGCCGGATCACCCTTACCTTCCACGATCTTGAACGGGCTGACCTCGATGGATTTTTTCACCTCCGGATCAGTGAACTTGCGGCCGATGAGACGCTTCATGGCAAAGATGGTCCGCTCCGGATTGGTCACCGCCTGGCGACGAGCCACCTGCCCGACCAGCCGTTCCCCGCTGTCGGTGAAGGCCACCACAGAAGGGGTGGTCCTGTTTCCTTCCGCATTGGTCAAGACCTTCGGCTCACCGCCTTCCATGACCGCCACGCATGAATTTGTCGTACCCAAGTCAATTCCTATAATTTTCCCCATGATAACTCTCCACAAATCTATGTTGACTACACCGGCTGTTCGGCCGCTGTTTCATCTTTCTTCGCCACGACAACCTTTGCCGGGCGGATTAGCCTGTCTTTATACATGTATCCTTTTTCAAATTCCCGCAGGACGCAATTGGGTTCGACCTCACTGCTCGCCTCAACCGCCAGGGCCTCATGGATATTGGGGTCAAAAGGCTGGCCAATGCTGGCAAGGGGCGCCAGGGAAAATTTTTCCAGGGTGGTCAGCAGGCCCTTGCAGATCAACTCCACTCCCGCCAGCAAATCATCGGCATTGTGGGTTTTCCGTCCCTGCTCAATCGCCCTTTCCAGATTATCGATAAAGGGCAGCAACTCCTTGAGAACCGGCTCTTCCGCATACTTCAAGGCAATACTGCGGTCCCGCTCCATTCGTTTCCGGTAATTTTCAAATTCCGCAGCCAACCGCAGCAGTTTATCCTGCAGCTCCGTTACCTGTGCCCTGGCCTGGGCCAGCTCATCAGCCGCCGATTCTTCCGGCTCCCCGCCGGGCAGCTGCCCGTTCGCACCTTTTTCACCATTGCCTGCCCCGGCCTGCATCTCTGCGTCGAGCACATCCTCGATGGTCGTGTTCTTTTCCGTCACCAGCTCCCCCTTTCCACACAAAAAATATCCCCTCTCGCCATGCGCTTTTCCAGGGGACTCACCTGTTCGTCCAGCGCCGCCCGCCGCCCATTCCATTTTACCCATCAGCAGGACGAGGCGGGCTGCGCATCATTGTGGGGTACAATAAGTATAGTCGTTTCCCATGTCAAGCTGTTGGCCGATATTGTCACATCCCTCAGACGCAGTAATGAAACCACTTGTGTGGCTTGATTTTTCCGAACCGCATCTGTTAGTCTGAGACAGGATACACTGCTATGCAGATAAACACGCCGGCGAGTTTACGGCGCCGAACAAAGGTCGACACATGCCCATGGACACCCGACAACGCGCCATTCTTCTCATCATACTGCTGTTGCTCCTCTGCCATCCAGCCGTCTCCCGGGCGGAAATGCACCCTCTGCTCAAAAGTCGGGCTGGGGTCCCCCCGGCTGACGTCCTCAGAGAAATCCTGGCAACCCAACATCGGCACACTTACGAAATTGGCATGCCCGGCCCTGACGCAGCCCCTTTCATCACCTGGCTGGCCGATCCGGATGCCAGAATTCAGCCGCACCACATCATCAGCCGACCGGAAAGGAAAATTTTTGCCGTTCGCTCCCTTGGCAACCAGATCACCTCCTGTCTGGCCGCCATCGATTTCGGCATCCGCCACCTCTACAGCCCTGTCCTGCTCATTACCGGCAACACAGACAGTGAAACGCTCCGCCTCTTTTCATCGGGTTACGCGGACCTTGACCTTCCTGTTCGCCAGGAATTGGATCATCTTTATCCGGCCCTGGTCGGCATAACGACGATGGAAAATGATAAGAACAGAGAAAAGGAGCGCCGGCAGGTGGAAGAGAATGTCGACTATCAGGTCGAACAGGCCATGGGGCGCTATGGCGACCGCGTTGCCAACGGTCGGCTGCTTGTGGTGGGAAGTGTGTATGATCTTACCGGCACATACGGCAGAGGGCTCGGGCGCCTTATCATCATCAACATCAATGGGGAAAAGAATGACGAGGTGATCAAAAAAATGGAACTGCTGCGCACCATACCGCCGGGGCTGCTGACCTTTATCGGCCGGCAGCCCGCAAAGCAGGACAGCACCGAGTAAACAACATGAAAAAGAAAACGAGCGAGACTCCCCCGACCTCCATCAGGAGGCAAGATATGCCCTGATGCTGTCGGCAATGGTCTGGAAGATCATCCGGAATTTTTCCTCATTGCGTTCCAGCAGGGTAACACGAAATCCCTGGATCGGTGTGGCAAAGGAGGAAAGTGGTACGACACAGACCCCGGTCGCCCCCAGCAGATAATAGACAAAGCGTTTATCGAGGGAGACGCCGGGCTGGGCCACCAGTCGTTCGATCTCCTCACGAACCTGCTGGTTTTCGATCTCCAGCCGCTGCTGATGAGTCAGCGCCCCGTCGCGAAAGGCGACGCTCATATAGAAAGCGCCGTTGGTCCGGTTGACCAGCACCCCGTCAAGATCCTTCAATGCCTCATAGGCGATATTAGAGGCCTTCTCATATCGCTCCACCCGTTCGGCCAGATAATTTTCATATTCAGGATGGCTGACAATGCGGGGAAGAGCCTTCTGCGGCAGGGTCGTCGAACAGACCTCAACCATCTTGGAATTCAGAATCGAGTTGACATAGCGCTCAAACATGGGATCGTGGTGGCCGTTGTAGACCTCAATCCAGCCGCAGCGGGAGCCGGGCCAGGGCATTTCCTTGGAAACGCCGCGCATGGCGATGGCCGGCACATCGCCGATGATGTCGGAAATAGGCACGGTTTTCTTGCCGTTGTAGACGATGTTATGATAAACCTCGTCGCAGATGATAAAAAGATCATAGCGCCGGGCCAGATCGACGATGCCGCGGAGAATGGATTCCGGGTAGACGGCACCGGTCGGATTGTCCGGATTGATGATCAGGATGCCGGCCACCGCCGGATTGTATTTGATCCGCTTTTCCATGTCATCGAGATCCGGATACCAGTTGTTTTCCGGATCAAGCATATAGGTGACGGGCCGGTCGCCGGCATGGGCAGCCTCGGCGGAGGAATGGGTGGTGTAGCTCGGCGTCGGAACCACCACCCGGGCGGTGGGACGCAGCATGCCAAAGATCTTGGTAATGGCGTCGCCGAGTCCGTTGAAAAACAGGATATCATCCGCCGTTATCTGGGCGCCGCCCCGCCTGTTGGTCTGCTCGGCGATAAACTGCCTGGTTTCCAGCATGCCACGGGTCGGGCTGTAGCCGTAACTGAGATCTTCCATGGCAAGCTCGGCCACGATCTCCTTCATCCAGGCCGGGATTTTTTCTCCCTTGGCCACCGGATCGCCGATATTCTCCCAGTAGGTGGAAATTCCCAGTTTCTGCAATTTTTCTCCGACCCCGACAATATTGCGAATCTCGTAAGTCAGTTCTCCTGCGCCAATGTGGACGATATCGGTACGCATTTCTTCGATCCTCTTCCCTGTCCGGGAAAAACGTAAGTCAATAAAAATGAATGGTCTCGCAAAAACCCGCAAACCCTGGCAGGCGGGAAAGTGAAAACAACGAGCTACAAAACACGGCCAGGCGGAATCGTGGATTTTACGATTCCGACAAAAATAAACAAACGGATTTACTACCACACCCACCCCATATAGTCAATAAGGGGTTAAGCTGCCGAGACAGGGTGCCGATGAGGAAGGTAAGAGCACTTTTTTCCAGGGAGGGAAGAACATGGCACGGATATGGACATTTTCCATCGACAACAACAGGGTGACATGCGGCAGCCGGCAGCGAACACAGCTTACCACCAACGGCTGCAACGAACCGTTCAAAAATCGCTACTGGTGCCCGAAAACCCAGTGGTTCATGAAAGAACCCTGCCCGTTCATCAACCGACGCGAATGCGAAAACTACCGCGCCATGTGTGGCAGCCTCTAATGGAAGATCCAACCGATAGCAGCGTCACGCCAGACGATAAAAGGCGCCCTCCCGGCGGGAAAGTGAGGGCATAACAGAGTAGCCCCGTACCGAAACGGCCGAGCCACTCTGTTCGGTGGTTGTCGCCGCGGCAGCGCCAGAAGTTGATTCCGACTGTTCTGCATTAGCATCCGCCACGTCAGTCGCCCCCTCCTTCTCCATTCTCTCAAGACGCAACTCGCCCCGCGCCTCGCTCATGGACATGGCCGCCGCCTGGGCCACCTTTCTGTCCTGGGGAGAAGGATCAGCCGGCGCCAAAGCCGCAGCCCTGACCCTTGCCATCCGGGAGATGGTTTCCTCGGGGGTGGCCCCCTTGGAGGTATCAATCCCCACCTCACCGGCCACCGCGTACCGCCTGCCGTCAGGGCCTTTCCGGTAGGAAAAATTGGCGCCGCCCTTGGCAAGCCCGCCGGCAGCGGCCAGGTGGGCCTGCTCATGGGCGCGGACTGCGGCATCAGCCTTTTTCAACTCCATGAGCAATGCCACCTCCTGCGGCGTGAGCGGCTCGCCATCAGCCCCCTTGGGCGGGGCCGCCGCCATCGTCTCTCTGGAGGCGGACTCGGCAGAGGAGTTCTCAGTCGCCGCGCCCTCCCCTGTCTCCGCCGCCGGAGGAGCGGTGTCAGGCGCCATGCCGGCATCGCCCCTCCGGCCAGCCATGAACTGTTGTTCCTGTAAGGCATAGGCCTGGGCCGCACAGCGAGCGCACCTGCTGCATCGGCAGCCGTCGGCCAGCGGACTGGCCTGGCCATTGACCCGGCCCTGCTCCGGCAAACCGCTTTGAAAAACATCTGCGCCCGCACCTTCCCCACGACCTGCGGGGAAAGAGGTTCGACCTGCCTCCGCAGAACGTGAAAGCGGGGTGAGGGGGTCAGGAAAAATGCGCGCATTTATGGAGGATATTCCGGCCATACAATGACATCCTCAGACAAGAAGCTCTCCCTGTCAGCAATTTTACAGGCCTAGGCTAATCATAATTCTTATCGGATAATCCGCGCAAGATCTTCACCTTTTTTTCAAAAAAAAAACCCGACACCAATTGGTGCCGGGTAGTCCTTTCCCAAACTCCGCCTATTGCCGTTGATCAATCGGCACAAAGCTCCGGCGGGTCGGTCCGGTATACACCTGACGGGGACGGCCGATACGCCAGTTGGGATCGTCCCACATCTCCTTCCAGTGGGCAATCCAGCCCGGCAGCCGGCCAAGGGCGAACATGACGGTGAACATATTGTTGGGAATTCCGATCGCGCGGTAGATGATGCCGCTGTAAAAATCGACATTCGGGTAAAGATTGCGCTCGACGAAATAGTCGTCGCGCAGCACCACCTCCTCGATCTCGCGGGCGATGTCGAGCAAAGGATCCCCTTTCATCCCCAGGGCGGCGAGCACCTGATCACAGGCGCCCTTGATGATGCGGGAACGCGGATCATGGCTCTTATAGACCCGATGACCAAAGCCGACCAGGCGAAAGGGATCATTGGGATCCTTGGCGCGGTCGATGTAACGCTGATAGTCGCCGCCGTTGTCATAAATCTCCTCCAGCATTTCAATCACCGCCTGATTGGCGCCGCCGTGCAACGGCCCCCACAGGGCGTTAATGCCGGCCGAAATGGAGGCATAGAGATTGACCCGGGCGCTGCCGACCAGCCGGACGGTGGAGGTCGAACAGTTCTGCTCGTGGTCGGCGTGGAGGATGAGCAGCTTGTTCAGGGCCGCCACCACGGCGTCATTGACCGCATAGGGGTTCACCGGCGAATCGAACATCATGTTGAGAAAATTGGCGCAGTAGGAGTAATCGTGGCGCGGATAGACCAGCGGCTGCCCCATGGACTTCTTGTAGGAAAAGGCGGCGATGGTGCGGATCTTGGAAATGAGCCGGGCGCTCATCAGGTCGATGTTCTCGAGCGGGTTCTCGGTCATCTCCGGATAAAAATTACACAGGGAGTTGACCATGGAGGAGAGAATGGACATGGGCGGCGCATAGGGCGGAAAATGATCGAAAAAGTGGATCATATCCTCATGAAGCAGGGCAAAGCGACCCAGATTATAACTGAATTCGGAAAGCTCTTTGCGGGTGGGCAACGACCCGTGCACCAGCAGATAGGCAACCTCGACAAAAGTGCAGTTTTCCGCCAGATCATCGATGGCGTAGCCACGGTAGTTGAGAATCCCCTGTTCGCCATCGAGGTAAGTGATGGCGCTGGCGCAGGAGCCGGTGTTCATGTAGCCGGAATCAATGGTCACATAGCCGGTCTGGGCCCGCAGTTTCCTGATATCGATGGCCTTCTCCCCTTCCGAGCCCTCGATAAGCGGCAGCGTATATGTCTTGCCGTCCAGGATCAGGTGTGCCTTTTTATCTGTAATATACCTGTCAATCATGGTGTTTTCCTTCCGCATCGCCGGCGCATCAAGGATTGACGAACGACCGGTGATTCATTATATAAAAAGAGCAATTATAGGGAAGTTTGCCGCAACTTTCAACAAGAACATCTCGCGCACGACTTCCCGGCAGACACTCCCCTTTCTCCGTTCACCAAGGACAACGACGCGTGACAGACCAGAACGACATCCACCAGCGACGAATGATCCAGTTTATCGAACAGGTAACGGTCTATCCCGTTTCCTGCGAAAAACTGGCCTGCGGCAGAAGCGACGAAGAGTGGCTGGAGGCGGTGCTGGCCGGCGGCGCACGAATCGTCCAGCTGCGGGACAAAATCTCCGACGACCGCACCCTCTTTGCCAAGGCCCGCATATTTCGCAAAAAAACAGCCGCCGCCGGGGCACTGCTCATCATCAACAATCGTCCGGACATCGCCCTGCTCGTCGAAGCGGACGGCGTCCACCTCGGCAACAGCGATCTGCCCGCCGAGGAGGTCCGTCGCATCGCTCCGGGGCTCATCATCGGCATTTCGGCCAACACAATCGAGCAGGCCGCCGCCGCCGGGGCGCACGGGGCGAGCTACTTCAATATTGGCCCGCTTTTTTCCACCGCCACCAAGTCCGGCTTACGTCAGTTTCTCGGCCCAGAGGCTATTGCCAGATTCACGGCGGTTTCCGATCTGCCCTTTACGGTGATGGGCGGCATCAAACTGAATCATGTCGAGGAGCTTACCCGCCTCGGCGCCCGCCGTATCGCGATCGTCACCGCCCTCACCCAGGCAGATGACATTGCCGGCGAAACCGCACGCTGGGATGAGGCCATCCGTCAGGGAATCAGGACAGCCGGAGAAAAACTATGCTAACGGAACAGGTCAAGGAAATCAAATTACTCATGGAGTATGCCGTTCCCGCCGGCGAAGAGCAGGTCGCCAATGAACTGCTTGACCGCTTCAGCGGGGATCGCATCGCCCTCAATCTGCTGCACAGTTTTTACAGCTTTCTCCCGGAAGGACTTGACGACGCCGTCTGCGATCTCTATCTGCTGGCCCGCAAGGAGGGGGTTTTTCTGCTGGCGGCTGCCACCACCATCTCCAACTATCTCTATCTGGTGAGTCAGGAACAGGCCGAATTTCTCGGCAACTGCGACGAGGGCATCTGGGATGATGAGGTCCTGGCCTTCTTCGGTTTCCGCAGCCGGGCCGAAAGCGTCCGCACGGCGGAAAGCCTTACCAGCTGCCAGCCTTACATCCCCGCCAACAGCGACGCCTCCCTCTGCCCACTCTGCTCCGCCGCGGATGGCGAGCTGCACACCCTCGGCTGCCCGGTGGAGGTCTGCCCTTGGTGCGACGGACAGCTGACGAGCTGCAACTGTCGTTTTAGCGTTTCCGGCAAAAAACATTTGCGGAACGAGACAGACCTGGCCGCATTCCATGAACTGCTCAACGAAAAAGGGCGGATCCCCTATGACGCCCTGCGCCAGCGTCCCGGCTATCCGGGCGCCGGCAACGACGGCCCGTGAGCGCCGACACCCGCAGACGGCGGCCCGGCTCGCCCGACGATTCCGGCCCTACTTCAGCTCCTGCAGGTAACGATAGAATTCGGAGTCTGAAGAAATGATCAGGCGGGTATTGGCGCCGATCCCTTTACCATAGGCATCGAGACTCCTGGAAAACGCATAAAAATCCGGATCCTGATTGTAGGCGTTAGCATAGATCCTGGCCGCCTCGGCATCTGCCTTACCCTTAATTTCTTCCGCCTCGCGGCGGGCCTTGGAGGTGATTTCCTTGAGCTCGCGTTCCACCTTGCCGAGAATCTGCGCCTTCTCGCCTTCGCCGAGGGATCTCTTTTCGGCGGCAATCCGCTTGCGCTCGGAAATCATCCGGTCATAGACCTTCTGTCGAACACTGTCGATGTAATTGACCCTTTTGAACATGACATCCACCAATACGATGCCGTACTCGGGGGTCAGCTTGGAGGCCGACTCGAAGACCAGCTGGGAAATCTTGTCCCGGCCTAATTTAATCGGTTTTGCCGCTTCCGCCTCGGCCACCGTGCTGCGAATGGCGCCCGGTACCCAGTCCGAACTTCTGATGATCTCCACCAGATCGTTTTTGTTGACCATGTCACGGATAGTGCTGTCGATGATATCGGCAAGGATGGTCTGGGCCCGCGGCACATTGTTGACCGACTGGAGAAAACGGAGAGGATCGGAGATCCGCCAGCGGGCGGTGGCGTCGATATAGACAAACGTCTTGTCATTGGTGGGAATCTGATTCGGGTCACCATCCCAGATCATCACCCGTTTTTCAAAAAAGCGCACATCCTGGATAAACGGGGTTTTGAATTTGAGCCCCGCCTCGGTCACCGGATCTCCGACCGGGGCGCCGAACTGAGTCACCACCGCCTGCCGGCCTTCCGGCAGGATATAAAAACCATCCCAGACGGTAATGCCGACGCCGACCACCAGAGCGATCAATATGGAACGAACGATTGTATTCACGACGTTTTCCTTCTTTTTTGATTTATTCGGTGCCAATTACTGCCGACCGGTTTGGGACGAGGACGCCTTCTGGCCGGCCGACAGATCGAGAAGAGGCAGAATCGCCCGCTGATCCTTATCGACCACATAGACCTCCGTCACCGTCGGCAGCACCCGCTGCATGGTTTCCAGATACATGCGTTTACGGGTCACATCCTCGGCCTTGCTGTATTCCTCGAGAATGGCAAGAAAACGAGCGGTTTCACCCTTGGCCAGATTGGTCCGCTCCACCGCATAGCCGTGCGCCTCTTCAAGCAGCTTCTTCGCATCACCGCGCGCCTTTGGAATAATGTTGTTGTAGATCTGCTCCGCCTCGTTGACCAAACGCTTCATGTCCTGATCCGCCTCGTTGACCTCGTTGAAGGCGGGCTTCACCGGTTCAGGGGGGTTAATATCCTGAAGCTTGACGGCCAGAATCTTCACCCCGCTCTGATACGTGTTGAGAATCCCCTGCAACTCCTTGGCCGTAGCGGCCTCCAGCAGTTCGCGGTTGCTCAGCACATAATCGAAGTCCTGATTGCCGACAATGCGGCGGATCGCCATCTCACAGATATCACGGACCGACTGGTCGACATCCTGCACCTTGAAAACAAAATCAAAGGGATCAGCCACCTTGTACTGAACGATCCACTCCACATCGATGACGTTTTTGTCGCCGGTCAGCATGAGGGATTCCGTCTCCAGGCCCTCTTTGGGTTCGTACAGAGAACGCTGGCCCGCCACCTTGGTGCGGAATCCGAATTCCTGTTTTCGTACTGTCTCCACATCGACCTTGACCACCTCATCGATGATCGGCACCTTGAAATTGAGACCAGAGGAGGTGACCTTGCTGAATTTGCCGAGCCGCAGCACCACCCCCTTTTCGCCGGGTTGGATGGTGTAAAACGACGAGTAGATAATCTGGATCAGAAAAATCACCGCAACAATGGCAACAATGCGCATGATACTGCCGCCGATATTCGGTGGACCGCTGTCTGCCGGACCGGGCTTTGCCCCGTCGCCGTTGCCGCTACCATCAAAGCTTTCCTTGATTTTCTTCAGCAGAGCGGCCAGCATCTCTTCAGGGGAGGCAGGACGCTTTTTCTGGCCCCACGGTGGTTGTTGATCATCAAACGCCATCTCTTCTCCTGTTTTTTTTTTGCAATACGGTTATGCGGCAAAACCGGCCATGCGGCACCGCCCCTCTTCACTTCACCGCTTTCCATTCTCCGTCAGCAGCATTATGACGACACGGCGCGGTCATTTTTGTTCCATTACACCAGTTTTATCTCAAAAAGGCAACCCACCAGCCGCCGATTACGAGCAGCAGCATGGTCACCAGGAAAAAGAGCTGCCGCGGCCAGGGCGAGCTCCACAGCAGAAACGCCGGAAAGGTCGCTGCAAGAAAACCGATACCGCAGCCGGCGATGAGCCCCCAGAAATGGGCGCCGAGATCGGTTCGCTCACCGCTGGTGCCCAGCATGGCGAGCAGACTCAAACCGGCCCCCAGGGGCAGGATGATTCCCTGCAAACGGACCTGGCGTTTCAGCTCAAGGCCGGTGAGAATACCGATCGCCCCGAAGACAGCCGTGGAAAAACCGACAGACAGATGTTGCTCCGTACGCAACAGGATGTTGAGGCCATTGCCGAAAATACCGGCAGCCAGAACCAGCAGCCAGCCCAATCCACTGCCCAGGATTTTACAAAGAAAATGGATCACCATGCCGCCGATGACGGCATTGCCAAGGACATGGACCGGATCAGCGTGCAGGGTAAGCCCGGTGATCAGGCGCCACCACTCGCCCTGCTGGATGATGGCATCAAAATTGACCGCTCCGGCGGCAAACCAACGGCTGGTGTCCCGCCATGGCCCGGTGATCCAGTAAAAAATCAGGAGGAACCCCATGAGCAGCAGGGTGGGTGACTGTCGCTCCCGAAAGGAGAAAAAGCCGACCGGCTCCTCCTGCCTGGGCGGCCAGTTTCTGTTCTCCCGCTCAAAGGCGGCGATATGGCCGACGGCAAAAGGTTTGTCCCGTTCATCGACGGTGAGCAGCCAGAGATTGGTCTGCCGCAGCAGGCGATGGGGCACATGAACCGATTGCAGCACCAGCGACCAGACGGTTGCCTGTCGGTAATTTTTTATCCGGGCAAGGGTCACCCATTTACGTTCTTCGGACACGGGATCACGGGGGGGCAATCCTCCCGGCGCAAACGGCACAGCCCTGCGTCGAGAAGGAGGTAATCGGATGTATCACACGTTATGGAAAGTTTACTATAAGCACTCCAGGGAGCGAATCAAGCGGCTCCATCCGACCAGATGGCGTTTTTTAATTATTTTGAATTATTATCCAAAAACCGACCGCAACAGAAAGTCAGCAACCTTCGTTATTCACATTGCCCTCCGCGGCGCCCAATTGTTTTTTCTCTTCATCATATATTACCACCCGGTTTCGCCCTCCCTTTTTCGCGCTGTATAAAGCACAATCAGCTGCCATGATGATATTTTCAACTGAACAACACTGCGGAGTGCAACATGCCAATCCAATGCTGACCGTTTTCTGGAATGCAGGAAGATCGTCAATTGTGAAAGCAAACTCGGCAATTTGCTTTCGTATTCTTTCCGCAACCTTGCCCGCTTCGGCGGAATCTTCACCATCTACCAGCACGGCAAACTCTTCACCGCCATATCGGCATGCTATGTCCCCATGCCTCACATTAGCCATGAGCAGCATACCAAATTGAGCAAGTACTCTATCGCCAACCAGATGCCCAAAGGTGTCATTGGTTTGCTTGAAATGATCGAGATCAATCATGATGAGACAAAAACTTTTTTTGCTCTCGGAATATTCTTCAACGAACCCTTTAATGGCCTGCAGAAAATAGCGTTTCGTATAAAGAGAGGTCAACTCATCGGTAACAGCCATCTCATACAAATGGGAATTGGCCAAAGAAATGGTCGTATGATGAGTGAGAACAGGAATCATCTTTTTCTCTTGCAAGGAAAAAATTTCACCATCGCCTTTCTTTACACTGACTAGGCCAACCAGCATATTTTTGAGTTGCAGGGGGAAAAAAAGTCTGGAGCCATCTCCGGCTAGAATTGCTTCGGAATACGTCAAGTCGCTCCACCGCAGAAAATCTTCTTTGATGAAAACACAATTCACATTCAAAGACATATCGGATTCGACATTGAAATGGTGATAATAATGCCTCATTTCATCCATATGTTTTGTTATTATTTCAAAGACATTATTTTGGTTGTTGTCGACAGGAAGTGCAAGACTGACAGCTTTGGCTTGCAACACCTCACGCAATAGATCGACAATAATTCCATTTAGCCTTTTTCTTTCGATTGTGAGACTCATTTTTTGAACAATCGAATAGAGCGTATTTATTTCATTGCTTTTTAATTTTATTTCATCGAGATATCTCTTTATGGCCATGGTCATAACATTAAAAGAATCGGCCATATACGATATCTCTCCGCCGCACTTAACATTTACCCAATAATCAAAAATACCATCCCTGACTTTTTCGAATCCAACATGTAATGCCTCTAATGGTCTCGTAAAAAAGCGGGTAACGATAAAATTAATAATGACAATGCCAAGAACGAATACAAAAAATGCAGTAACGAGGATTCGTCGGGTCATATCTTTGAGCAGAGTATTGACTGACTCAAGCGATGAATCCACAAACAGAATGCCGGTAATTTTTGTTTCCTGTGAGTGACATTCAAAACATTCTGGTTTATTTTCGATGGGGAGTATCGCACGGATAGATGATTGATCTGGGCTTTCAAGCACAGCTCTGTCTCGTTTCTCAAGAGAACTTCTCCCATGACAGATAAGACAGGAGTCCGCAGTATTCTTCTCAAAGACCTTCCCAGACAGAGAGGCTTCGCTTGTCACAACGATTTTTCCCTGCTTATTGAGAACGCTTATCTGTGAAATATTTGAAGTAAGAAGCATTTTTTTAATGACATCCATGCTCGCATCTCTGTCATTTTGCAACATCGAGGAACTGAGACCAGCGACAATCAGCTGACCGGTCTGCATGGCATACTGACTGTTCATGCGAACTAATTTATCCCTTTGGTACGTCAATACCCCATACAGCACCAGCCCGATGGTAAGAAAAAAAACCACAAAAATGCCGCCAAGCACTTTACATTTCAGGGAGGCACATTTTCCTAACGCAAATAGAGTCATTAGAATTTCGATTATGCCAACTTTATCCTAAGCAAGGAACATAAGCAGTCTCTCGCACAAGCCTTTCCAGGCTTTTTCAACTGCTGGCACCTTCTTGCGCCGACAACAACCCTAAAAAACCATACCACATATTTCGGTGTGAAATTCAATCAAAAATGCCATGACCATTTTCGGCAGGAGGAGGCCAAAAATGCGATTCCAATGGACTCTTTTTGCACAGCAAGCAACCTGCTCACCCGCAGATTGAATGAAATTGCCCCGGACAAGGGGCGGGTGAGAGTTGTCCCGTATGTGAAGGTCAGCAACAAATTCTCTGGGGCGGGACCCGTGAAGAGATGGGGGGGATGAGACAGCAAACCATAAAAAAAGGGAATTGCACGATACCGTACAATTCCCTTGTTTTCTGCTGGTGCCGAAGGCGAGACTCGAACTCGCACAGGCGTACGCCCACTAGACCCTGAACCTAGCGCGTCTACCAATTCCGCCACTTCGGCGCGACATGAGCGATCTTATTACCGGGTTTCCCGCTTTCTTGTCAAGCTTTTTGTCGGGGACTTTTTTAGGGGGATCACAATTTTCACTCTTGAGCGTTTGCGCTTCTCTGATTATCATGGCGCGATGAAAATTTACACCGATCTTTCCGACATCACGGATCCCATCCCCAACTCCTTCGTCACCATCGGCAACTTCGACGGGGTCCACCTCGGTCACCAGATGCTGTTCAGTGAGGTGATGAGCCGAGCCTACCGCCTCAAGGGCACCAGTGTCGCCATCACCTTCAACCCGCACCCCCTCAAGGTGGTCCGCCCGCAGAGCGGAATCAAACTCATCTCCAACTGCGAACAGAAGCGGGAACTGATTGAGCTTGCCGGTCTCGACGTGCTGATCATCATTCCCTTTACCAGAGAGTTTGCCGCCACCCCGGCGGAACAGTTTGTCGACCGGGTCCTGCTGAAAACCATCGGCATGCGGGAGCTGGTCGTCGGCTATGATTACGCCTTTGGCAAGGGCCGGGAGGGCGATATCGCCTTTTTACGGAGACAGGGCGAACTCAAAAATTTTCCGGTCACCGTGGTGGAGCCCTTTTATGTCGATGGGGTGCTCGCCAGCAGCACCAAGGTGCGGGAACTGGTCAGCGCCGGCAAAATGGATGAGGTCAAACAGCTGCTGGGGCGCGCCTATCAGATTCGCGGCGAAGTCATACGGGGCAAGCAGCGGGGGGGCGCCGAACTCGGCTTTCCCACCGCCAACCTCCACATCTCCGAAGAGGATCTCTGTCCGCGCCACGGCGTCTATGTCACCCAGGTCGTCTATGACGGTAAATGCTACGGCGGGGTCCTCAATATCGGCTACAATCCCACCTTCGGCGATGAGCGCCTTGCCGCCGAGACCCACATCTTCGATTTTAATCAGGATATCTACGGCAAACCGATCAAGATCAATCTGCTGCGTTTTCTCCGGCCGGAAAGAAAATTTGCCGGGCCAGAAGAACTGGCCCGGCAGATTGCCGAGGACATCCGGCAGGCAAAAACGGTGCTGGCCGATGCCCGGCAGGAACTGCTGCTTTCCTGTGAGGAAAAGTACAACCGGTGATGGCGCCGGTTGCGAGGCGTCAGAATTCCTCAAAATCGTCGGACACCGAAGGCTTTTCGGCAATGGCCTTGACCCGCGGCGGCGCCGTCGCTCTTGCGACCGGCGCCGCCGGTCTTTCTACCTCTTTGCCAGCCCCGTTGTCGTCTGCGTTTCCTCTGGCGGTGGCCCCGCCTCCTTTCACCAGTGCCACCAACTGCACCGCCAGATTGGCAAGGTTTGTGGCCTGGGCATGCATCTCGGTGGCAGCGCTGGCCGACTCTTCGGCATTGGCAGCGGTGTCTTGGGTGACACGATCAATCTCCACCATGCTGACGCTGATCTGATCAAAACCGGCGGCCTGCTCCTTGGACGCCTCGGCGATTTCACTGACCAGGGTTGCCACCCGGGCAATCTTTTCCGACATGCGGGCAAATTCCTCATTGGTCTGATGGACCAGACCGGCCCCGTCATGGACCTGCCTGACGATGCCCTCGATCAGCTTCTCGGTATCCTTGGCCGCCGCGGCAGCGCGCATGGCAAGGTTACGAACCTCTTCCGCCACCACGGCAAAACCGGCACCTGCCTCGCCGGCCCGCGCTGCCTCCACCGCGGCATTCAAGGCCAGCAGATTGGTCTGAAAGGCGATTTCATCAATGGTTTTAATAATTTTTGAGGTCTCCTCGCTGGAACGGGAGATGGCGTCCATTGCCTCAGTCTGCCGCTCCATGGAGAGGTTCGCGTGATTCACCACCTCCTGGGCATCCCGCATCAACTCGTCGCCATGCCGGGAATTTTCCGAATTTTTTCTTGTCATGGCCACCAGTTCCTCAAGAGCAGCCGACGTTTCCTCCAATGAGGCAGCCTGGCTGGAGGCGCCGGCAGCCAGTTGCTGTCCGGAGCTCTCCAGCTGCCGTGAGGCATCGGTTACCTCCTCGGCACCGCTGGTGAGGTGTGCGGCTATTGTCTCTACCGGTTTCACCACATAGCGGCGCAGACAGAAAAAAATCACCAGACAGAGGGTCAACACGCAACCGACCGCGCTGATCAACACCGCCAGCATCAGGGTCCGACTCGCCTGCTGCAGGGAGCTGTCGGCACGTGCCGCGAGCTGCCGGTTGCGTTCCCGGGCCTCCGTCTCCTTTTGGGCGATCAGGGCAAGGCTGAGCCCGAGTTCAACCGAACCGATCTCACCATCTTCGAAGACCACCGGCACTGACAAGGTCTTCAGCCCTTCCTCCTGCTGCTCCGCCATCCTGGTCAGCGGTTTCCCCTCCTTGTCGAGAAAGACGACAGAACTGACATCGGCATCGGTGGCGGCATTATCCGCCATCTTCTGCAGGGAATCAAAATCATAGCCGAGAATGAGGGGCACCGCGTTCATGGCAAGCAACCCGGCGAGAGAATTACCCTTTTCCAGTAATTTATCGTGCAGCGTTTTCTTCTCACCGGCGAGAAGCTCCTGGACAATATTCTCGAAATCCACAGCCTGGCCGCGTTGAGACCTGGTAGCGGAGGAAATAACAACAAAAGTCAGGACAGCAAACAGTAAGGCGCTGACCAGGACAACGCTGGCCATGAATTTGCCGGTAATACCGCTCTGTTTTTTCACACGCCGCTCCTGTGAGTCACTATAAGGCCACGTTACTGGGCAAAAGGACCGTATTTGATGATGGTGAGACACTCACGGACACTGGCATAATCGCCCGCATCCTTCCACCCGAAAATTTTCCCGGCCTTGGCTGCCGGCGAGTCGGCGGGCATCGCCTTCAGTGCCGCCGCCACCCTGTCACTCAGATCCTTGCCGACATGGGCGACCGCCACCATCGGCCACTCCGGATAAAGCCGGGTGCTGCGGACAAAGGGAAAATCGTCTGTGATCGGGTTGATGATGCGAAAATCGGCCATCTTGATCTTGCCCTCCTCCTCCATCCGTTCCAGGGTGTCGGTGCGGACGGTGCCGACATCCGCCACTCCGTTCAACACGGCAAGGACGACGTTGTCATGCTTTTTACCCTCCAGAAAGGCAGCCGTATCCTTTTGCGGATCAATACCGTTCTCAATCAACTCTCGCCAGGCCATGTGCGCCCCGCCGAAGGAGGAAAAATCGACCACCATGAATTTCTTGCCGCGGATGTCGACAATAGTCTGGATCGGACTGTCCTTGCGGACAAAAATGACGCCGCCGAAGGTGTCCATCGCCTTGCCGCCGATGGAGTTCACCATGTTGGCGATGGCCCGGGCCTGGTATTTCTTTTCCATTTCGACGAAAAATGCAGAGTTGGCCAGGAGAAAATCGACCTTGCCTTCCTTGACCATCGGTTCGATCGCCTCGAATTTGAGGGGCAACACGGTCACCTTCTCGCCCAGTTTATCCGAAAGATACTCACCGGTGGGACCCCATTGCTTCATGGCCACTTCCGCACCGCGCTTGGCAAGCACACCGATCGTCATGTCGGCCGCGGCAAACGAGCCCCCAAGAGTGATTGCCAGTGCGACCGCCATTGCCATCCATGCGAATTTCCCCATTTTCATCACGATTCTCCTCCGCACGATCTGAATTCCCCGCGCGCACACAATGTGGCACAGCATTTGTATTTAATAAAAGTCTAGGGGGAAAGACACAACGATGTCAACGAAATAAGTACATGATGAAAGGTGGTCCGGCGGAGACATCGATAAACGTGATGCTGTTGCTTGCCAGATCATCCGACTGACACGGACCCGGGACCAGGCCTCTCCCGGCAGTCGGAGGGCGTGGAGCGGCGCTAGGAGCGATAATCGGCGTTGATCTTCACGTAGTCAATGGAAAAATCGCAGGTGTGGATGTCATGACCGGCCGTGCCGTTTTTCAGATCGACCAGCACGGTAAATTCCTTTTTCCGCAGCACGACGGTGGCCCTTTCCTCATCGGTCGAACCGAGGGCCAGACCATCGCGGACCAGCATGACATCATCAAAGGAGATATCGACCCGATTTGGGTCAAACACAGCGCCGGAGCGGCCGAGGGCGGCGATGATCCGGCCCCAGTTGGCATCCTCGCCGAAAAAGGCGGTCTTCACCAGATTCGAGTTGGCGACGGTGCGAGCGGCCCGTTCGGCGTCGTCGTCGCTTTGCGCACCCACGACCCGGACGGTGACAAGTTTGGTCGCCCCCTCGCCGTCGCGGACGATCTGCAGGGCCAGATCACGGCACACCGCATCGAGGCACTGCTGAAGCTGGCAACCGTCATCGCTTGCCGCATCGACGATTTCCGGATTACCGGCCGCACCGTTGGCCAGCACCAGCACCGTATCGTTGGTGCTGGTGTCGCCGTCCACCGTAATGGCATTGAAGGAGTGGCGGACACTGCGGACCAGCATCTCCTGCAGGACTGCGGGCCGCACTGCCGCGTCGGTGACGATGAAGGCGAGCATGGTCGCCATGTTGGGCATAATCATCCCCGCCCCCTTGGCCAGACCGAGCATGGTGCCCCGGTGGCCGGCCAGGCTCATTTCCCGAGCAGTGGTTTTCGGCACCGTGTCGGTGGTCATCATGGCCCGGGACACCGCGGCAAAGCCGCTGGCGGTGAGGCTTGCCGCCAGGGCATCCATGCAGTTGGCAAAGATGGCAAGGTCAAGCTGCATGCCGATCACCCCGGTGGAGGCCACCAGCACCTCGTTCTCGGCAAGGCCGAGCCGGCGGGCCACCAGCCCGGCCGTGCCGCGGGCCAGGGCCATGCCCTTCTCACCGGTACAGGCATTGGCAACACCACTGTTGACAATGATCGCCCGGGCCCGGCCGCTTCCGAGGTGTTCCATGTCAAGCAGAACCGGCGCCGCCTTAACCAGCGAGGTGGTGAAGACCCCGGCGGCAGCGGCCGGCTTTTCGGAATAAATCAATCCGACATCGAGCCGGTCCTTACCGCGGATGCCCGCCTTGACCGCCCCTGCCTGAAAACCTCGAACCATTCCCGTCTCGCTCATTGAAGGCCTTCCGTCTTTCGTCTTTGTGATCAATTCGCCTCGCCGCAGCACTTCTTATATTTCTTGCCACTGCCGCAGGGGCAGGGTGAGTTCCGGCCCACCTTGAGCGCCGCCTCCCGGCGTGGCGCCGTTGGCCCGGCATTCTGCTGCTCATCGCTGCGGCTCATCTCCATCTGCCGCCGTCGGCGGATCTGCTCCTCCTCCAACCGGGAGATCTCCTCCTGGCGGGCTAGCTGAACTCGCATCAGGGTCGAGATGGTCTTTTCCTTGACCCGCTGGATCATCTCCATGAACATGTTGTACCCTTCCTTCTTGTACTCGTTCAGCGGGTTCTTCTGGCCGTAACCACGCAGGCCGATGCCCTGCTTGAGATGATCCATGCTGAGCAGGTGATCCTTCCAGTGAGCATCGACGATCTGCAGGAGGACGACCCTCTCCAGGTAGCGAATATTGTCCTCGCCGATCTCCTCCTCTTTCCCTGCATATGCCTGGTGCAGCAGGTGCTGCAGCCTGTCCGCGAAGGTGGCAGCACTGAGTCCTTTGCGCTCGGCCTCCGGCCAATCGAGCCTGAGGCCCATGGTGGCATACGCCCGTTCATGAACGGCAGGCCAGTCCCATTCTTCGGAAGGGATCTTTTCATCGGAGAACTCCTGGGCCATGGCGCTCGTCAGATCGGCAAACATATCCTCGATGATGCCCTTGATATTGTCACTGCTCAACAGTTCGCGGCGCTGCTTGTAGATCACTCCACGCTGCATGTTCATGACATCGTCATATTCGAGCAGATGTTTCCTGATGTCGAAGTTGTGGCCCTCCACCTTGCGCTGGGCGTTCTCGATGGCCTTGGTGATCATGGTGTGCTCGATGGGCTCGTCCTCCTCCATCCCGAGTTTGTCCATGATGCCGGCAATGCGGTCGGAGCCGAAGATGCGCAGCAGGTCATCCTCCAGGGAGAGATAAAAACGCGACGAACCCGGATCGCCCTGGCGGCCGGAGCGACCACGGAGCTGATTGTCGATGCGGCGTGATTCGTGCCGGCCGGTGCCGAGGATATGAAGGCCGCCGAGTTCCGCCACCCCGGGGCCGAGCTTGATATCGGTGCCGCGACCCGCCATGTTAGTGGCGATGGTCACCCGGCCCTGCTGGCCCGCCTCGGCGACAATCTCCGCCTCCTGGGCGTGATGTTTGGCATTTAATACCGAATGGGCGATGCCCTCTTTTTTCAGCATGGCGGACAGCATCTCGGATATCTCGATATTGACCGTGCCGACCAGCACCGGCTGGCCCTTATCGTGCAGCTCCTTGATCTCCCTGACCACCGCCCGAAATTTCGCCTTGGCATTCTTGTAGATGACATCGGCATAATCGACCCGAATCATATCACAATGAGTGGGGATGACCGTCACTTCCAGATTGTAAATCTTCTTGAACTCCGGCGCCTCGGTGTCCGCCGTGCCGGTCATGCCAGCCAGCTTGTCATACATGCGGAAGTAATTCTGGAAGGTAATAGAGGCAAGGGTCTGGTTTTCCCGCTCGATTTTTACCCCCTCCTTGGCCTCCAGTGCCTGATGCAGCCCGTCGCTGTACCGCCGGCCCGGCATGGTCCGGCCGGTGAACTCATCGACGATGACAACCTCGCCGTTCTGCACCAGGTAATCGACGTCGCGGCTGAAGAGGTGGTGGGCGCGCAGGGCCTGATTGAGGTGATGCAGCCACTCGATATTTTTAGGGTCGTAGAGATTGTCGATATTGAGCAGTTCCTCGCCCATGACCACCCCTTCCTCGGTCAGAGCCAGGGATTTCGCCTTTTCATCCACCTCATAATGGAGATCCTTACGAAAATGGGGGATGATTTTGTTGACAACATGATAAAGCTCGGTGGAAACCTCGGCCGGCCCGGAGATGATGAGGGGGGTGCGCGCCTCGTCGATCAGGATGCTGTCCACCTCATCAACGATCGCGTAAAAATGATCGCGCTGGCAGAAGTCCTCGAGCCGGAACTTCATGTTATCGCGCAGATAGTCAAAACCGAATTCGTTGTTGGTTCCGTAGGTGACGTCAGCGGCATAGGCAGCCTTGCGCGCCTCGTCATCCATGTTGTGAAGAATGGTGCCGGTGGTAAGTCCGA
The DNA here is from genome assembly GCA_049323935.1 of Thermodesulfobacteriota bacterium. GTDB lineage: Bacteria > Desulfobacterota > Desulfobulbia > Desulfobulbales > SURF-16 > DB1. Next base: position 267,294 of record JBMONN010000004.1, on the reverse strand, counting down.
GAAAACGATAGATGCCGCCCATCCACTCGCTGTCACGGCGGGCGAGATAATCGTTGACGGTAACGACATGGACCCCGCGACCGGCCAAGGCGTTGAGGTAGACCGGTAAAGTGGCCACCAGGGTCTTACCTTCGCCGGTCTTCATCTCAGCGATCTTGCCTTGATGGAGCACGATACCGCCAATGAGCTGGACGTCATAGGGCCGCATGCCAAGCACCCGGACCGCCGCCTCGCGGGCCACGGCAAACGCCTCGACCAGCAGATCATCGATGGTCTCCCCTTTGGCGAGCCGTTCCCGGAATTCCACCGTTTTTGCCGCCAGCGCAGCGTCATCGAGTTTCTGCATCGCCGGCTCAAGCTTGTTGATGCGATTCACCAACGGCTGAATCTGCTTGAGTACCCGCTCATTTCTGCTGCCAAACAACCTGGTCAATACCTGTCCGATCATGAACACTCCTTGTTCCGATATGCCGTCGGCACACAATTTTCATCGCGCTCGCCGACTCGCGACAACCGGTTTCACCCCTTTTTTTGCCAGATCATTGCCTCTTCGTTACAATCGGGGAATTTCGGGCAATTGATGCAGTCGCTCCACACCTTATGGGGCAGCTCTTTTTTATCGATAGCCGTGAAACCCATGGTTCTGAAAAAACCGGGCTGATAGGTCAGCGTAAAGACCCTGGGAATCCCGAAAGCCTCTGCCTCGCGGAGGCAGGAGGAAACCAGCTGCGAACCGATGCCCCGGCGCTGGTAATTCTCATCGACCGCAAGGGATCTGATCTCGGCCAGATTCTCCCAGCAGATATGAAGAGCACCAACGCCGACAATGCGCTCACCGTCGTCCTCCGGCTCGACAAAAACCTGGAAATCCCGCAGTTGATCATACAGTGAACTGTACGATCTGGCCAACAACAACCCCTTTGAAGAAAAATGATGGAGCAGATTGTAGATCGCCTTGACATCCTCCATGCGGGCGTTGCGGATCATATCGACATCTCCTTTCGGTTGTGGGGCGGTTACCAGGAACCGGCCGAGCCGGATCGTTCCGCGGTGAGCGGTAACCATGCCGCCTACTGTCCTGCCGCGCCGGTCACGGCGGACTCCGGCAACAGGGTGATATAGACCCGCACCTCTTCCTCTTTTTCCAGTCCTGCAGCGAGCTGATTGGCATCGGCGAGGCGCTCGAAACGGCCGATGAATACGCGGTAGACATCCGTACCTTCTTCCGGCGGCAGAGAAAAGGCGTCGCGGCCCTTGGCCTGCCAGGCCAGCACCTCGCGCTGCGCCTTTTTCTTATCGCGAAACGACCCAACCTGCAATGAAAAGAATGACGCTTCCGCCGGAGAAGAAGAAGTCGTCGCCACCGTCGACGGCAGAGTATCGCCAACAGCAGCTGTCGGCGCCGTTGCCGGCAGGTCGACGGCCCGGCCGCCGCTCTCGCGCAGACTCCTGCTCTTCTCCCACAATCCGGCAGCCATGCCGGTCAGCATGGCCGCCCCCTTGCCCGGCGCGGCGGGCAGCAGGATGGTCTGACCGCTCCAGACCCCGAGCAGAAACATCCAGAGGAAGATACAGCAACAGACCACTCCCAGCCCCAGCATACCGCCGATGCCGAGCTCGAAACGAAAGGCAAAGCGCTTTTTCTGTCGCCGTGCCGCCGCCATTATCTCACATCTGTTCCGGCGCGCTCATGGCAAGCAGCACCAGACCGTTGCGCAGGACGGTACGCAAAGCGGCGCAGAACCAGAGACGGGCCCGACTCAGCTCATCATCGTCGGACAGCACCTTGTGCTTGTTGTAATAACTGTGAAAGAGTCCGGCCAGCTCCAGGAGAAAGTAGACAATGCGGTGCGGCGCCAGCTCCCGGGCCGCATCCTGGACCAGGGCAGGCCAACCGGCCATCGCCTTCATGAGACGCTGCTCCTCCGGCGTGGTCAGCAGATGGAGCGGGGCGGCGGTAAGATCGCCGGCATCCACCCCCTTTTCCGCCGCCTGGCGGCCGATGCTGACCAGGCGGGCATGAGCGTACTGGACATAATAAACCGGATTTTCCTGACTCTGCCGGGTGGCGAGATCGAGATCAAACTCAAGCTGACTGTCCGCCTTGCGCATGAGAAAAAAGAAGCGGGCCGCGTCCGGACCGACCTCATCGAGCAACTCGTCGACCGTGACAAAATTGGCCTTACGGGTGGACATCTTCACCTGCTGGCCGTCGCGCAGCAGCGTGACAAACTGATGCAGGACAACGGTCACTCTGGCATCGTCATAGCCAAGCGCCTTGACCCCGGCCAGCACATCCGGCACAGTGGCGATATGATCGGCCCCGAAGATATCGACCATCCAGTCGTAGCCGCGTCGGAATTTCTCACGATGGTAGGCGATGTCCGGCAGCCGATAGGTCGGCTCGCCGCTGCTCTTGATGATGACCCGGTCCTGCTCCTGGCCGAAGGCGGTCGTCCGGAACCAGACCGCCCCGTCCTTATCGTAGACCAGCCCTTTGTCCCGCAGGGTGGTGACGACATCGTCCACCAGGCCGTTTTCATAAAGGCTGTGCTCATTGTAATAGGTGTCAAAAACAATATCGAGGCGCTTCAGGGTGCGGTCGATATCGACGAAAATCGCCTTTTCCGCCGCCTCCTTGAACGGGGTGACCTCAACCGTGTCTTTCAGGGCATCGCCATATTTTACGACGAGCTCCCGCGCGATATCGTAAATGTACTGGCCCTGATAGCCGTCCTCCGGGAACTGGCCGGACAAGCCCAGCAGCTCACAATAGCGGGCCCGGGTCGATTCGCCGAGAACCCGCATCTGGCGGCCGGCATCATTGTAATAGTATTCCCGTTCGACATCATAGCCGCTTGCCGCGAGCAGGCGGGCAATGGCGTCACCCAGCACTGCCTGGCGGCCATGGCCGACGCTCAAGGGGCCGGTCGGATTGGCGCTGACAAACTCCACCAGGACCCGTTTGCCGTTTTTTTCGGCGGCCAGACCAAAGCGCTCCCCCTGTTTGCAGACCTCCGGCACCACCGACTGCCAGACCGATGGCCGGATGAAAAAATTCATAAAACCGGGCCCGGCGATCTCCACCCTGTCATAGAGCTCGCTTTCCCTGCCGAGCAGGGCAAGCAGCTGCTCGGCCACCTGGCGGGGACTCTGCTTTTTGCCTCCCGCCTTTTTTTCCTTGCCGGCGATCACCATGGCGGCGTTGCAGGAAAAATCACCCTGCTCTTCAAATTTCGGTTCTTCCACCGCATAGCCGCCGGTCGCGGCTGCGGACCAGTAGCCCAACTCGATTCCCCGGTCAAAACAGGAATCAATATAATGCTTCAGACGCAATTTGATCATGACAATGACGTAAAGACTGAGAGTTGATGAATTTGCATAAGTCGCTTTACCTCGCACAGCGCAAAGAGGAGTGCGGAAAAACATTTTTGACGGCAGCCTGGTGCTGCCGTGTGCTCAGCGCAGAGAAAACTTTTTCAATTACAATTCGTTACCCGTTGGTACGCTCTGATCTCTGTGGTTGATGTTCTGTTTTGTCGAGACCATCATACTTCATTTTCGCCGGAGCTGCCGGACAAATAGACCCTGCTGTTTCTGCCGCCGACCAGACAGAGGATTTCATAGCTGATGGTGCCCATCCAGCCGGCCAGGGTGTCGGCGCTGATCTCCTCATCACCCTGCCGACCCATCAGAGTCACCTCGTCACCGGGGGAGACGCCGGGAAGAGCAGTGACATCCACCATGGTAACGTTCATGCAGACGCGCCCGCGCTGGTGCGCACGCCGACCCTGCACCAGCACCTCGGCCCGATTTGACAGTGCGCGGAGATAACCGTCATTGTAGCCCACCGGCAGCACCGCCAGCCGGCTCGGCGCAGGGGTAACATAGGTATGACCGTAACTGACGCCAACCCCCGGCCCCATTTCCCGGATTTGCAGAATCCTGGTTTTAAAGCTCATGACCGGTCGCAGCACCACGGCTCGGGCCCAGGTCGCATCCGCCGGCCGACAGCCATAGAGGGCAAGCCCCGGCCGCACCATGTCAAACTGCATATCCGGGAAACGGAGCAGCCCGGCGGATTGGGACAGATGCAGCATGCTTTTTTCGTTTCTCCCGACCAGCAGGGGGCGGACCGCTTCGCTGAAACGCCGTCTCTGTAGAAAAGACAATTCCGGATCAGGGTCATCCGCCGCCGCCAGATGGCTCATAATGCCGGCAGGATAGACATTCGCCGTCCGGGCCAGACTGGCGGCGAATTCGGCAACCTCGCCGGGCAGCAGGCCGATGCGGCCCATGCCGGTGTCGATCTTGACATGCACCCCGAGCTGTTTGCCGGCTCGGCAGGCGGCCCGGGAAAGGGCCGGCAGCTGGCGCCGGTCAAAGACGACCGGCTCAAGATCGAAATGAACGACAACATCAACCTCTTCGCTGCCTGCGCCGAGAAAAACAACAATCCGCCCGGCAATGCCGGCCTGCCGCAGGACCACTCCTTCACCGACATCGGCCACCGCAAAGGCGGTCACCCCGTGGGCGGCCAGACAGCGGGCGACCGGCACCATGCCGTGCCCATAGGCGTCGGACTTCACCACCGCCATCAGCTCCGTTCCTGGAGGCAGGCAGCGGCGCAGAGCGCGAACATTGTCCCGCAGCGCGGCAAGATCGATTTCCACCCAGCGTGCCGGTCGGCTCACAGCACGCTCCATTGCCGCCACAGCGGTCGACTGGCCAGCAGCAGTCCCCAGCCGACCGCCACCAGCGCCAGACTATAGATGATGGGCGACAGACCAACCAGGCGAAGAAGACGTCCGCCGGCAACCATGACGAGAATAAGCCCCCATGATCTGAAGGAAAATACGGCGCCGAGACAGGAACCATCCTGCCGGGCCAGAATGCGGGTGATATTTCTCTCCGCGCTGCGCTGAAAGATGAGCAGGCCCTTGCCGGTGCCGATCACCAATCCCGCGGCAAGATGGAAAAAATGCCCGCCCCTGCCGAGGACGGCGGCCCCGCGCCAGAGGAGCAACGCCCCCACCAGTGTCCAGAAGAGGGCTGCAGCGAAAATCAGGGTTTTCCGCGACGCGGCGGGTTTGAAACGGGAGAGCATGCCGTTTGGTTCCGGAAAAAGATCGGGACTCCCAACCAGAGGAAACACCCGACAAAAAAAGATAGGCCCGCCTCCTTCTGAAAAAGAGACAGGCCTAACAGATCCGCAAAAAATGACGTGATGACTACATCACACCTCGGTAACGGTGATGGCGCCCTCGGGGCAAACCTCAACGCAGGTCTCGCAACCAAGGCACTCATCGGCATTCACGGGCTCGGCCTTGCCGTCAACCATCTCATAGACCTGAGCAGGGCACGCGCCTACACACTCCTCATCACCGGCACATTTGTCCTTATCAACGATAACTTCCCACATAATCATACCTCCTGTTCATTAAAAATATTGGGGGGTGGCGATCAATTTTCCCCCGGCATCAACCCTTCTTCTCACTGGCCGCTGCTGCCATCGTGTCCAGTGCTCCGTCTCTGTAGGGCGGTCGGGACATCACTTACCACCGACCAACCGGGCGGAACGACATCAAAATTTTCAGCTGGCGCAGCAAAGGCAGTACAAATCTGATTTCCATTAAATCATAGCCTGTTATTTGTCAACACAATTTTTATGCGGTTGACCTTCGCCTTCCAATAATTTAAATAGGGTGAAATATCTTTTTCTCACCATACGTTATCCCGCTTTTCCTCTAACGGAGAATCCATGAAAAAACAACGGCACAAGCAACAACCGGCAAGCGGAAAAATGGCGGCCCAAAAATCCGAGGAGGCGATGATCGCCGGCATTCTGGAGGGCAGCCCGGAGGGAATCGCGGTGGCCATTGTCAGGCTTGACTGCGGCTGCAAAAAAATGGCAGCGGTGGACAAAAACGGCGATCCGGCCAGCAAGGTCATCATCTATCGGGATCTGGCCGATTCCATTTGTGACAAGTGCAAGGGGGACAACGGAGCCTACATGCGCGTCACCGAAGAGTTCATCCACTGGGTCGAACCCGGCCCCGACCAGGAAACGCAACGAATGATCGAGGCCAAGGTTCTCGGCTCCAGACCAACCCATTGAACCCATCCAGACACGGCACCAAGCGATGAGATCACGACATTTTCTTTCTTTCGCACTGACGGCCTGGATTGCTCTGCTGCTCGGTGTTCCCCTGACGACCGCTGACGCGGCAACCACCCCCACGGACTTCATCCGCAGCGTCGTTGATCAGGTGTTTCACACCCTGCAAGCCTTCCCGGTCTCCGGACCGGAGGAAAACATGGCAAAACGCCGCTCTGGTATCAAGGCGATCATCGACGCGAACTTTGACGCCGAAGATATGTCCCGGCGCGCCCTCGGCAAATACTGGAAGGACCAGGAACCGGCAAAACAGCAGGAATTCACCGACCTTTTCTACTGGCGCCTTTACAATTTCTATATCCTGCGGGTGGAGACCTATTCGGACGAAAAGGTTCTTTACAAAAAAGAGCTGAACAAAGGGACGGTGGCCAGCGTGCTGACCCAGATTCTCAGCAGGAAATATCCGGAGTTTGACATCGAATACCGGGTGAAGAAAAAGGGCGATGAATGGAAAATCTATGACGTTGTCATCGAAGGGGTCAGCCTGGTGGCCAACTATCGAAGCCAGTTCGGCAGCTTTCTCGGAAAAAAATCGTTTGATGAACTGCTGCGGGAGTTGCGCGAGAAAAATCCGGAAAAGCCGTTACCATGATCCGCCGCATGCAAGGTGCAGTTTCCCGCTGCCACTCGACCTGTCCCTTCGTTAGCCCCTTGCTGCGGCAAATTCTCGGGCCCTGGCCACCAGGCCGGGGGCCCAGGCCGGAGTGCCCACCGCGTGAATGTGGGTGTAGAGGGCCAGGACATTCTTATAAATCAAACCATCGCTCTGCTCGGCAAAACCGACCCCGCGCTTCATGGTGAAGCCGAGCGACTTTCCCTCCCCATCCCAGCCGGCCACCCGGCTGTATCGAAACTCATGCCCCCGGATCTCCATGTTCGGCGGATAGAAAGGATTGCCTGAGCGGGCCTCCAGCACCGTATAGCCATGGGCCTGGGGTGATTTCTCCAGGGTAAAACTTACCGGGAAAACGTTGACCAGGGGATAGTCCTTTCCCTCCAGGGTAATCCGCTCCCCGAGGTAGATGAGCCCACCGCATTCGGCATAGATGGGCATCCCCGCTTGAGCCGCCGCCCGCACCGAGTGCCGGAATGTTTCATTGGCGGCGAGTAGGGCGGCGCTGGTCTCCGGAAAGCCGCCGCCGATATACAGGGCATCGATGGGGGGCAGCTCCGCAGAGTGCAGCGAACTGATCTCAACAATCTCGGCCCCCTCCCGGCGCAGGGCGAGCAGATTTTCCGGGTAATAGAACTGAAAGGCCGCATCACGGATAACGCCGATCCGCACCCCGCCGCCGACCGATTCATTCCGCGTTGCCACCCGGCCCCCGGCAATCGCCAGTGGAGCCATCATCGCCTTGACCGCTTCGACATCGACGCATTCAGCCACCAATCCGGCTAGTTGCGCCACCGCCCCGGCAGCGCCGGCATGCTCCTGAAAAGGCGTCACCCCAAGGTGCCGCATGGGAAAGATATCACGTTTCATCCGGTGCAAGGCGCCGAGGACCGGCACGCCGGCATAGCGCTCGACTGCGGCCCGGACGATTTTTTCATGCCGGACGCTGCCAAGTCGATTGAGCACCACCCCGGCGATCCGCACCTGGGGGTCGAACATCCTGCAGCCAAGCACCAGGGCTGCCACCGTCCGGGTCGTTTTGGTACAGTCGACAACGAGGAGAACAGGCAGCCCGAGCCGCACGGCCAGTTCCGCCGTACTGTATGTGCCTTCGACGTCAACTCCGTCGTAGAGGCCGCGATTGCCTTCGACCACCACACAATCCCCCTCCCCACCGTGTTCGGCAAAAGAGGCGAGCATGGCGCTCTCCTCCATCAGATAGGGATCGAGATTAAAACAGGGGCGACCGCAGGCAAGACCGAGCCAGCCGGCATCGATGTAATCCGGGCCCTTCTTGAATGGGACAACCCGCAACCCCTGACTGGCCAGCAATGCCACCAGACCCACTGCCACCACGCTTTTACCAGAGCCGCCGCCGAGACCGGCAACCACCAACCCTTTCGGACTGCTTCCCGCTTCTATCGTCACGTCGCTTCTCTCCCCGAAAATTTCATCCTTACTTGCCACCCTCCGCCGACCAAGTCAAGCATTCATTGCGCCAAGAAATCTTTTCCATCATGCGCCACAGGCTTGAAATTATGCCACTTCATGGTTAAAGTCTGAAAGCTTGTGAAAAATGGCTGAAGACACCATCCCGGGAGACTCATGGACGCAAACGTGCCTTTTCACTTCCGGTAATGCTTCCTGCTCCCACTCTTCATTCTTTTCGCGCCAATCACTACTGCCACGCGGTGACGTGCATCCTATTGACGAGGAAATCCATGCCCGACCAACAACTCAGAGAAGATCTCACCAAAGTCATTGCCGAGATGGAACAGAAGTGCCAGGAACATCCCGACTCCATCATGGCCCACCATCATCTTGCCCTGGTCTACCGCAAGGCCGGCCGACATAATGATGCCCTGCGCGAACTGAAACGGTGTCTGGAGATTGACGATCATTCCGCCGAGGCATACATTAACCTGGGTGCGGTCCATTTCGAGCTCGGTCAGCTCGACGAGGCGTTGCAGGCCAACAAAATGGCTCTGCTTTATGCCGTAAATCCAGCGCAGGCCCATACCAACATCGGCCTGATCATGCAGCAGAAGGGGGAACAGGAAAAAGCGATCGACGCTTACACCAAGGCCACCCTGGCCGACCCCAAACTCGCCTTTGCCTGGGTCAATCTCGCTTCGGCCCAGATCATGAGCGGCGATTTCCCAAGTGCGCTTGCCGCCGCCCGCAAGGCGGTGGAGCTTGATCCGGCCTTTGCCATGGCCCATAACAATCTTGCCGTCGCCTGCTACTACGCCAAGGATTACCAGGCAGCAAAGCAGGCGATGGACGAAGCGTCCCGCCTCGGCTATCCGGTTGATCCAAACTTTATCAAGGCAGTCCACCAAGAGCTGTAATCATGGCAAAAAGCCCGAACATTAAAGTACGCCCCTGGTGTCCCTTTTGTGGCCAAGATGTCAACCCTCCCCAGGAACCGGTTCGCCGCAAAATGGATGAATTCAAGGTCGGCACCTGCCAATGCGGTGCAGTCTACACCTCGGAGCCGACCGGCTTCAACGTAGGCGCGGCCATGGTCGAGTGCATGGTCTACGCCTGTGACGACAACCCGGATCTGGCCTGGGAACTGGTGGCGGATGAGGACTTTCTCACCGGCCGCATCGACAATTACGACGAACAGACCCATCAGGTTTATGAGGTCAAAAACGTCGATGGCCGCCGGGTCGGCGGTGTCCTCTATTTCATCCGGTTGACCCGTGATCTTGCCGAGCTCTCCAAACGCCTCAAGCAGCACAAGGAACAGGCAGACGAACGCACCTGTCGACCGATGAGCAAACTGGTTATCCCACCGCTTGAACCACAGCGTGATCCCAAGCGCAACAAAAAAAAGGCCGATAAGAAGGAGATCGCGGAACTTGTCTTTGCCGGCAACATCGATGCTCTGGTTGATTTCAGCTTTGACGATCCCCGCACCCTGCGCTTTATGCAGCGACTGCTGTACGACCCGATCGAGGATAAACGCTGGTATTGCGCCCACATTATCGGCCAGGTCTGTGCCCGGCTGGCTACTCGCAAACCAGGCGCCGTCAGCGACATGCTACACAGAATGTATGAGGCATGCACTGATTCCGCCTCGTCGCATTGGGGGCTGCTGGAGGCGATCGGATCGATCATTGCGGCACGGCCCGACCTATTCGGCGCCTTTGCCCGTCATCTCCTCATGTACCGCGGGGTGCCAACCTCCCGTGTTCAGGTGCTGTGGGCCATGGGGACCATCGCGGAAACGAGTCCGGAGGTGGTCCGCAACACCCCGATTTACAGCATTTTTTCCTATGTCGATCATCCGGAGCCGATCACCAGGGGCCATGCCATCCGTTTGTTTGGTCGCATCAATGCCCGTGAACTGCAATCACAAATTGAGGCGCAGGTCAATGACCTTGCCCCTCTCGTCATTTACGAAAAAGGGTTGCCGGTGGCCGCCACGGTCGGCAACCTGGCCCGCGAGGCTCTTGCCTTGATGGCGAAAGCAGACGTGCCTTTTCACCAAGAATCAGGAGAATCAGGACAATGACCGAAGCACAGAAAAAGGAAGAGAAAAAAAGTCAGCCCCGCCTTGATTACGAGGCTGGCATGGAATTGCTGTCAAAAGGGGAAGCCGCCCAAGCGGCCAATATGTTTCACAACGCCCTGATCGGTTTCGAGCAGGAGGGCGATATCAACGGCGTCGCCAACGCCACCGATAAACTCGGCGATATCTGTGCCGGCAGAAAGGAGCTCGATCGCGCCCTTGACTTTTACGACAAGGTCACCACCATTTGTCTCGATCAGGGGGACAACATCAGCGTCTTTGCCATCGACAAAAAAAAGGCGCGTCTGTTTGCGGATTGCGGCCGATACGATGAGGCGATCGCCCGCTATCTCGCCATCATCGATGAATACAATGCCATGCGCAACCCCCAGGGCACGGTGGATACCCTCCAGACCCTGGCCGAGGTCTATGTGGCGGCCGGCAACCGGGAAAACGCTGCAGACTGCTACCGAACCGCGGCGAGCATCCATGAACGATACAAACATAGCCGCCACGCCGCAACGCTCAAGCAGAAGGCGGAAGAGATCCTCAAGGTTGCTTAGGTCGGGGGAATGATGCATTAAACGAAAAAGCCGTCTTGATCCAAAGGATCAAGACGGCTTTTCAAATGACGGAGATAAATCAGAGACGAAATCTATTATTTGTTCGCCTCTGCCTCGTCACGGGATTCTTCATTTTTAATCCGCGAGGGAAGAGCATACATAGTCGTGCTGCCGCTCGACCAGAACATCAGTTTACTTTCCTTAACCAGCTCATTGGCGACGTTTTTGATCTCACGCGGTTTGGCGTCGGGATCGCAGGCATAAAAATCCTTGACGTAGAGCTGCGGTTTCGGAGCTTTTGTTGCCTTCTCAATCATTGCTGCCTTCAATTCATCTTTACTCAGTGCCATTTCATTACTCCTCTAAAATAGAGTTCCGGAATCCCTCCATTTTCACCCGCTCTGCCAAGCGAGAGTGACTGCGGATACCTTCGCACCCGCAGTCACCACGGAAGACCCAACTGCTGAAAGGCAGTTTATTATTTGATATGGCTGGTGAACTTGAACTGAGTCGAGGTTCTCCAGGTATCATAGGCCAGACGGTAATCGTCGATGGACTTGATGGTGAACGGAATGCCGGTCAGTTCAAAGAACTTCTCCCAACCGATCCGCTCAGCCCACTCACCGACCCGCTCGTATTTACGGGCATGCTTGGCATAGGTTTCGAGGATGGTCTTCACTGCGGCAACGGTCTCCGGCCAGCGGGGAGTATTGTTGGGCAGGAAGGGAATGACCAGTTTGGAGAATTTCGGCATCGACCTGGAGTTGGATACCTTGCCGCCCACCAGGATGGCGATACCGTCACCCTCCGGATCGGCCAACGGCATGGCCGGGCACATGGTGTAGCAGTTACCGCAGAACATACAGCGCTCAGCGGTTACCTTGACCGATTTCACTTCCTCACCCTTGCTGTTGGTCTCCTTGGCCGGTTTCACCGCGCCCAGCGGGCAGGAGGCGATGGCCAGGGGGAGCTCGCAGAGGCCGGTGATGGCGTCATGGTCGATCATCGGCGGTTTGCGGTGAATACCAAGGATGGCGATGTCGGAGGCATGAACCGCACCGCACATGTTGAGGCAGCAGGCCAAGGCTACGCGAACCTGGGCCGGCAGGGTCATGCTGGTGAAGTAGTCGAACAGCTCGTCCATAACCGCCTTGACCACGCCGGAGGCGTCGGTCGCCGGGGTATGGCAGTGTACCCACCCCTGGGTGTGAACGATGTTGGAAACGCTGGCGCCGGTGGCGCCGACCGGGAACTTGTTGCCGCGGCTGGCCAGGTCATCGAGCAGGGGCTGCACTTTGGCCTTGGAGTCAACCATAAACTCGATGTTGTTGCGGGTGGTCCAGCGAACGTACCCGCCGCAATGCTTGTCGGCGATGTCGCAGATTTCGCGGATCAGGTCGATACTGATCAGACGGGCGGCGCCGACGCGGACGGTCCAGCACTCGTCGCCGGTCTCGCTCTTGTGCATCAGCACGCCCGGCTGGGTGATCTCATGATAGAGCCATTTGCCGAAGTTGTTCTTGATCACCGGCGGCATCATATCATTGTAATGTGGGGGACCGATGTCGGTAATTCTGTCGGCCATCGGATTATTCGGATCGTAACCCATGTGTCTACCTCCTTATATCAATAAGTAAGAAAACTTTCAGTTAGTGGAAGCGAAGAACACCACTTATTGCGCATGCCGTTTGCGGAACTCGCGAATGTCGCGTTCCCAGCCGCCCTCGACCTCGTCTGCGCTCCAGAAGACATAGGGGTTGGAACGCGGTTCCTTGACATGCTGGGGAATCGGCTCGACTTCCATGATTTTGAGGAAGGTGGGCAGACCAACGCGCTGCATGGTCTCACCGACGCGCTCACGGTTCTTGCCGTTTTCCATCCACCAGTCCCAGATCTTCTCGATGACCTCGACAACCTCCTCGAACTCGTTGTCTTCGGTAACCTTGACAAAGGGGATGGTCATGGTGGCGAACTGGGCGCCGTCGAGGATCGGGGCCTTGGCGCCGACACAGATGGTCGCACCCTGCTCCGCACCCGGACGAAGGGCGCGCGGCATGACGTTGATGCAGTGCATGCAGCGGGTGCATTCCTTGTTGTCGATCTTCAGGGTATCACCTTCCATCCACATACAACCGGTGGGGCAGAGGGCGATCACCTCTTTCTGGATGTCGAACTTGCCCCAGTCGCGGCCGGCATGGGCGCCGCCGTTGCCCGGATACTCGCCATTGATATAGGCCTTGACCGCTGCCTGATCGATGCGGATATCGTCGCGCCAGGTGCCGATAACGGCAAAGTCGGAGCGGGCGATGGCGGCAACGCAGTCATTGGGGCAGCCGGAGAACTTGAATTTGAATTTATAGGGGAAGGCGGGACGGTGGATTTCGTCCTGGTAGCGATTGGTCAGGGTATGGCAGACCGCCTGGGTGTCATAACAGGCCCACTCGCAACGGGATTTGCCAAGACAGCAGGCCGGGGTGCGCAGGTTGGAGCCGGAACCGCCGAGGTCCTGATTGAGGTTGTGGGTCAGGTCGTAGAACAGGGGCTCCAGGTTCGGAGTGGTGGTGCCGAGCAGAACCATGTCGCCGGTGGAGCCGTGCATATTGGTCATGCCGGAGCCGTATTTCTGCCACAGATCACAGATGGCCCGCAGTTTTTCGGTGCTGTAGTACAGACCGGACGGCTGGGCGATACGGACGGTGTGGAAGTGGGCGACACCGGGGAACTGCTTGGGAACGTCGGAGTAACGACCGACAATGCCGCCGCCGTATCCGAATACACCAACGATGCCACCATGCTTCCAGTGGGTGATTCTGTCCTTGAAAGACAGTTCCAGCTGCCCCAGAATGTCCCAGCACTCCGGTTTGGTCTCGGCCTGGCGCTTGAGATCTGTAACAAAGCTCGGCCAAGGTCCTTTTTCGAGTTCGTCCAATAAGGGCGTATCATGCTTTGGCATTTTCTCGTTTCCTCCTAAGGATCTGTTAATATGTAAGCCTATAACCTGCTCACCCGTCAGCTCTCCCTGATCACGCGCCTATCCACGCTCCATTTCCGCTACGGAATGAACAAACACAATACTGAATAGTAATTCAGTTTGGACGAACTTATCCATCTCCCAACGATTTGTCAACAAAAAATCTTTATCTGAAATAATGAAAATGTCGGAATTCCAGCATTTCCTCTTTCTCTGGTTTGCTACCCTGAAAAATCAGCATGATACGCAGAATATCCAGGACCTTTTTTTTGCAGCGATTCCTTTTTTCGTGCTGGCGGTAATGCCCCGGCCGCAGAGAATCCCCCCCGCACCGGAGAAAGATCGTTTTTTTTTGGACATTTTTCAGTCAAACCATGGTTAAATAGAAGCCACAGGAAAATGGTTGGATTTTTCCCGGTGCCCCCCCCTTTCCCTCATCACCGGCCGCCATGAGCCTGGTGCGGGTGTCGGGCCGAAAAAATGCGGGTTCATTCACCGCGCCAGTTCCCCTCCTGCTGTGCAGCCATGCATCTGCCTGACACTGCGCAGCGTAAACACAAACCGTCCCCTTCAACGCAAAATTATTTATCGTGTCACGACCAAAAAAAACGAGACTCTGCGAAGGCGGCATGTGCGGGCGGGCCTTCAAGCCCACCGGCACCCCCATGCCGAAATTGCGAAAAATTGATCTGCTGCGCGACGAGCTTGAATCACTCAAGCTCTGTGACCTGGAGGGATTGACCCAGGAGGAGGCAGGACAGAAGATGGGGATCTCCCGGGGAACAGTGCAGCGCATTCTGACGACTGCCCGCCGCAAAACGGCCGAGGCCCTGGTGACCGGCGCCGCCCTTGTTTTTCAGGTGGATATTCCCGAAGTGCGACAGATCCAGCCCCTGGTCCCTGGCCGGCCATCCGATGACGGGGATAGACAGGACGATTCCTGCTAATCCCTGATACTGGTAATGATCCCGTTAAAAAACGGAAATCAACCACAGAGACCAGAGAACACAAAAGGTAACTCGTTGTAATTTAAAAAGTTTTTCCTGTGCTCTCTGTGCGCTCTGTGGTGCAAATACCTTTTACGATTTGATCAATGGTGGCAGTCACCGCCGCCCTGGCAGGTGTGCTGGGGCTGCATGACCGGGAAACGCCCCTGCAGAAAGCCGCTGACAACCGCCTCGACGTCGAGGAACTCGTCCCGCTCGGCAAAATAGACATCAATCCCGACCTCATTGAAGCCCATAAGCGGCCGCGCCCCCATGCCGCCCACCACCAGGGCGTCGACAGCGCGCTCCTTCAGCAACCGCACCGGCACCATGCAGCCACCCGCCTCATGGGCGACATTCTCCAGGGTTTCAATTCCGGCGACCTTTCCCTCCTCAAGATAAATGACGGTGAAAAGATCACAGTGTCCGAAATGATCGGAACGGGTCGCTTTAATCCCGCCGGGACTGTTGGTCGGTACCGCTAATTTTATTTTTTTCATGGCGTTCTCCTTTTTTTTCATGCCCCCTTGGCAGGCGGGCCAAAAATTGCGTCGGTAAACTTGACATACCAGGCAGCTGACTGCACCTGAACGATATAGGAAACGGCGATAAC
Source organism: Thermodesulfobacteriota bacterium (assembly GCA_049323935.1). GTDB lineage: Bacteria > Desulfobacterota > Desulfobulbia > Desulfobulbales > SURF-16 > DB1. Next base: position 251,850 of record JBMONN010000004.1, on the reverse strand, counting down.
GAGGGCGGCATTGGTTCCCTGGCTGCCGAAGGCGTTGATGGCAATGGCCAGGGCAATGGAGAGATTGCGCATGACTGTGCCGTAGACCAGGGCAATGCCGTCTCCCCGGTTGAAAAAGAATCTGCCCACCAGGGTGCTGAGCAGAAAATTGGCGCCGTACATCAGCAAAAGCGGTATGATAATCACCGCAATAACCGCCGGATTGTCATAAATCTGCTGCGCCTTCAAGGCAATGGCGACAAAAACAATGCCCAGCACACCAACGGTGGACACGGCCGGAAACCGCGGGGCAATCTGGTCCTTAAACTTCGGCATTCCGTGTTTTTTCACCAGGGACTGGCGGGTCAGATAGCCGAGCAGCATGGGAATGAAAACAATCACGACAATCTGCTTTACCACCAGGACGATGTCCACATCCACCTTGGCGCCCATAAGAAACTGGACATAAAGGGGGGTGGCGAGGGAACCCAGGGTAAGGCCGATCACGGTCATATTAATGGCCGCTGCCATGTTGCCCTTGGCAAAACCGGTCCAGGAAATGGTCATGCCGCTGGTGGGCAGCAGCGAGGCCAGCAACAGACCAAGAGCCATGTATGGCTGATCCGGAAAGAAATATCGCCCCAATCCATAGGCAAGAAAGGGAATGACACAGAAATTGATTCCCTGGGTGACGGCCTGCAGTTTGACATTTTTAATCCCGTCCTGCAGATGCTTGATGTTCAGCGTCACCATCATCGGGTAGACCATGAGAAAGGTGAAGGGAACGATCAAGGATTTCAGCTGTTTGGTAATGGCCGGATCACCCATGACGCCGAAGAAAAATCCGGCGGTCATCATGAGCGGAATGGCAACAACGAGGTTTTTATTGATGCTGATCAAAAATTTCCACATGCCAACACCTTCTTGATTGGTCGGACGGACCCGCCGCTGCGTGATGCCGGAACCGGCCGCACGGGCTTCGCCAATCCGCGATCCGAAATCCGCAATTATTTCGCTTCCTCGATCATCTCGATGATCTTTTTGTAGGTCTCGGCCAGGGAGGCGGGAAACGCCTCATCATCCACCACCGCCCGGATGTTGTCGGCACTGAAAGTAAGAAAGCGGATCTGCGTCTTGCTGTTTTTGGTAAACGTCATGACAAATTTCGGCATAAGGATGGCCCGCTCCGGATTGGCGCTCAGACTCTTTGCCGCTTTTTCCGGTTTGCAGATCTGGATCATGTGCAGATCAAACCCTTCCGCCACCTGGGCGCCGTGCTTGCCGAAGGAGTGCGCCATGTCCATGGTGGTTTCATTGTGCAGAACAAAACCGCTTTTTTTCGCCACCGCGCCCAGTGCCTTGACAAACTCCTTTGTGCTCTTTGCCGATTCCGCCGCATAAACCTGATCCTTCTTCATCGCAGTCTCCTTTATTGGGTGTATGAAAAAAATTGATGTTCTCGTAATACCCCACAAACCATGGCAGGCTGGAACGAGAAAACAATAACCTACAATGCACCGTCCGTCGGAATCATGGCTTTTTACGATTCCGGCAAAAAAATCACTGTTGCAAAAGTTATGTGCATATGCTCACATATACGACGATGACCAGAGGATGTCAAGCGGCAGTTTAAGCATTTAGTGAAATTTCATTAAAAAAGCCTGTGACAGAAGAGAATGGCAAAACAAAGGGATATCGATATTTTACCTGCCGACAACGCCGGCCTGCCGCTTTTCACCGGACCGCTGCCGATTGACAAGCAAATTGACACCGTAAACTTTTCATACTATAGAAAATGGCACGCCGGCTGGCCCGGAATGGCTTATGGCCGCCGGCATCCTTCACGCACACGGCACAGGGGGAGTGAAAAATGGGAAAAAAGATTGTTATCATCGGCGGGGTAGCCGCAGGCCCGAAATCGGCCTGCCACGCGAAACGGCTCATGCCGGAGGCGGAAATCACCATTCTTGATCAGGACAGCCTCATTTCCTACGGCGGCTGCGGGATTCCCTATTATGTCTCCGGTGATGTCAACGACGAAGACCAGCTGCGCAAGACCAGTTTTCACATGACCCGCGATGCCGCCTTTTTTCAGGACGCAAAAGGGGTCACGGTCCGCACCCGTACCCGGGCATTGGCCATTGATCGTCAGAAAAAATGCGTGGCCGTTGAACACCTCGACAGCGGCGCCAAAGAGGAAATCCCTTACGACAACCTGGTCATCGCCACCGGCAGCCAGCCCTTTGTCCTGCCCATCCCCGGCGCCGATCTCGACGGTGTCTATACCATCAGCGACCTGCACAAGGCCATTGCCATCAAGGAACGGCTTGGCAAAGGGATGATCGGCAAGGCGGTGATCATCGGCGGCGGCGCCATCGGTCTCGAAATGGCCGAGGCCTTTGCCGATCTCTGGGGGGTCGAGACCTCCCTCCTCGAATTCATGCCCCAGGTACTGCCGCGCATCATCGACCCCCCCTTTGCCGCCATGCTTTCCCACCACATGACCAAACATGGGGTCACCATATATACCGGCGAGGGAGCAAGCGCCATCGAGGGTGATGATAACGGCCGGGTCTGCCGGGTGGTGACGCCGAAACGGACCATCGAGGCCGACATCGTCGTCATGGCCGCCGGGGTGCGACCGCGCACCGAACTGGCCCGGACCGCCGGCCTGCTCGTCTCGCCGCTCGGCATCGTCGTCAATAACCGTTTGCAAACCTCGGATCCCAGCATCTACGCCGCCGGCGACTGCATCGAGACAATCAACCTCATCACCGGTAAGAAATTTTACGCACCCATGGGATCGCTTGCCAACCGCCAGGGCCGGGTGGTGGGTGATAATCTGGCCGGCATTCCCTCGACCTTTCCCGGCGTGATCGGCAGTTTCGTCATGAAGGCCTTTGAGAGCTGTATCGGCGCCACCGGACTCAGCCTGGAAACGGCGAGGGCCGAAGGGTTCGACGCCGACGCCTCCCTCACCGCCCCCTCCGACCGGGCCCACTTCTTTCCCACCGAAAGCAAGATGCCGATGCAGCTGGTCTTTGACCGGCAAAGCCGACGGGTGCTGGGCGTTCAAGCCTTCGGGCCGATGAACGACGCGGTGCTGGCCCGCATCGACGCGGCAGCGGCGCTCATTGCCAAGGGCGGCACCATCGATGACTGCAGCCTGCTGGAGATGGCCTATGCCCCGCCCTTTGCCACCGCCATCGACGCCCTGAACGCGGCGGCCAACGTGGCGGACAACATCGCCCGCGGCCGCCAGCGCAACGTCGCGGTGGCCGACTTCCTCGCCTGGCTCGACAACCCCGCCAGCCGGGCCGACTGGATGGCCCTCGACATCCGCCATCCCAAAGAGGTCGCCCCCTTTGCCGAACAGTTCGGCTCGATCTGGCTGGCCATGCCATACAACGAAGTGCGGAAACGGGCGACTGAACTGCCGACGGACAAAACCCTGATCATCATCTGCGACGCCGGTACCCGTTCCTACGAGGTACAGGTCTTCCTCGACAGCATCGGCCGGACCACCAGCCTGGTGCTGGGCGGCGGCTTCAACGTCATCTCCCGCCTCGGCGTGGCGTGGTGGCCGAAAAAATCAGCCTGACCCAGAGGCGGCGATGACGGTCTTGCCCCGAGGAGCCCTGCGCCTGCTGCTAGTCATTGTCCTGCTGACGGTATCGGGGCCGGCGTCCGCCCGCGAACTCACCGGCCCCGTTGATCTCAACCGCGCCAGCCAGCAGGAGCTGGAAGAACTGCCCTACATCGGCGCGAGCCGGGCCAGGGCTATTATCGCCTACCGGACAAAAAACGGCCCATTCACCCGTGTCGACCAGCTCCTTGAGGTGAGTGGCATCGGCCGGGACTCCCTCGACGCTATTATCCCCTATCTGACTATCGGCTCCGCCGTACCCGCCCCCCCGGTCGCCGCTGCCGAATTTTCCCGCCCCATCACCACCCGCCCCGGCGACATCGTCATGCTCGCCGATGAACAATACTTTACCACCCTCGTCGATCTGCTCCGCCAGGCGCAGCACTCCATCGCCATGACCATGTTTCTTTTTAAGACCACCGACTCGCCGAAGAACCGGCCGGCTCTTCTTGTCAAGGAACTGGCAAAAGCCCGGGAAAAAGGGGTGCGGGTCCATGTTCTGCTGGAGCGGTCGGGCTACGACGACTCCATCAACCGGGAAAACGAGCGGGTGGCGCGTCGGCTGCGCAAAAACGGGGTCACTGTTTCCTTTGACTCCGCCGCCAGAACGACCCATGCCAAAATCGTCGTCATCGATCGCCGTTACGTCCTGCTCGGCAGCCATAATCTGACCCACTCGGCCCTCAGTTCCAATCACGAGATGTCCCTGCTCATCGACAGTACCCGGCTGGCCGCCGAACTGATCCGCTATATGGACGAGATCCGTTGACCGCCGGCGCGATCCCGTCTAAACAACAACCGACCGACAAAAAGAGGAGGAAGACCAATGACTCTGGACGAAGACATCGCAGCGGCGCTGCGGCTGCACAGGGAGGGACGCGCCGAGGAGGCCCTGACCTGCTGTCTGCCGCTGCTGGCGCACGATTTGGCCGATTTCCGCATCCACTTTCTCCTCGGCATGCTCTATCGGCAACTGGATAACACCCCTGCCGCCATCACTCATTTCAACCGAGCCAGCGAGCTGCAACCCGACCTGGCCGGCGCCCACTATAATCTGGGGGTTTTGTATTACAATGCCGGCAACCTTGACCAGGCGGAGGCCGCCTACCGTCGGGCCGCCGAGTTCGCCCCTGAAGATCCGGACATTTTTTTCAATCTGGCCCTGACCTGCAAAAAGCTGGGCCGTTATGACGAGGCCGAGGGCTGTTACCGAAAGGTCCTTACCCTCGACCCTGACGACAGTGACACCCACTACAATCTCGGAGTGCTGCTGCGGGAAACGGATCAGCCGGACGCGGCCATCGCCGCCTTTACCAGGACCGTGACCCTTGTCCCGAACTACCTTGCCGCCCACAAACATCTGGGCGCCCTTCACCACCTGCTCGGCAACACGGACACGGCGCTGGCCTGCTACCGGACAATTCTGCAACACGACCCGGGGAATGAATCCGCCCGCCACATGATCGCTGCCCTGTCCGGGGAGACGCCGACAACCTCACCCCTTACTTATGTCCAAGAACTCTTTGATCGTTTTGCCGCTGACTATGAAGTCACCATGACGGATAAGCTGGCGAGCACGGTGGAAAAACAACTGCGGGAACTCCTCGATCAGCACGCCGCCGGCCTTCTTTTTTCCCGCGGTCTTGACATGGGCTGCGGTACCGGCCTCTCCGGCCTTGCCTTCAGGGATCGAGTGGAGCACCTCAGCGGTTTTGACATCTCGGCCGGCATGGTGGACAAAGCACGGGGAAAAGGGATCTACGACGAACTCTATCTGGCTGACATCAGCACCTTTCTTGGGGAAACAACGGAACGCTTTGATCTCTTTCTCGCCGCCGATGTCTTTGTCTATCTCGGCGACCTGGCCGCGATCTTCACCATGATCCACGACAGGGCGCGGCCCGGGGCGCTCTTTCTCTTTTCCGCGGAAACCGGTGTCGGCGATTTTCAGCTCCGCTCATCGGGCCGCTTTGCCCACGGCACCGACTATATTGATCGGCTCGCCCGCCAGAGCGGTTTCACCGTTGCCTGTCGGCAGCCGGCCGAGCTGCGCAGGGAAAAAGGGGAGTGGATTACCGGACATCTCTATCTGCTGCGCCTGGGGAAAGCGGCGCTCTGACCTTCTGCCCGCAGACAGGATGCGGGGCTGTGCGCCTCCATCACCTCTTGACCCGGCGCACCACCACCTTTTTGGTGACAGCACCGGGAGCACTCCCCTTGCTCCGCCGCACCAGAATCTTTTTCTTCCTGGCTTTTGGATCTTCTTCGCCGTCACTCTCTTCCTTGCCGTCCTGCGGCTCGACATAACGACAGCCGGCGCGGGGGCAGCGGAGCACGACCCGCCCATCCGCCTCCCTCTTCTCGACCAGAAAGGGCGAGCCGCACTCCGGGCAGCCGACGGCATGGGGCGGGGACCAGGCCATGAACTCGCAGCCCAGACCAGTGCAGACATGAAGCTGTTTTCCGGTGGCGGTCGGCTTGACCACCAGCGGCGCCGTCCGGCACAGCGGGCAGATCACCCCTCCTGCATCGGTCTGACTCGGCAGGGGTTCGGAGTGGCGACAGGCCGGCGCACCGGAACAGGCAAGGTACGGGCCGAATGCATCCCGCTGGGTGACCATCTCCCGCCCGCAGAGCGGGCATCGCCCAGATAGCTCTTCTCCTTCGACCACCGGTTGGTCCGGTGCTGCCATCGGTTCTGCCTGATCAGCCGGTATCTCCACAACAATGGCAGCGCTCTCCGCGGCGGTCGCCACTCCCGGCAGCTCAGCCTCTTTTTCGCCGCGCTCATGGCCGGCACCATCCATCAACGCATCATCACCGCCGGCCGTGTCCTTTGTCAGCTGCTCTGCCGGTTCCACCGGCACCGCCCCGGCCATCAGCTCGCTCGAAGAAGACGGCGATTCGCCCAGTTCGGCCGCTTCCGGTTCCGATTCCGGAACCGCATCGTCACTCATTGTTCCGTCGGCGCCAATCGACTCCCCTCCGATCACGACTTCCCCGTCAGCATCCTGCGCCTGTTCGGGAATAACCGCTTCATTCCCGTCTCCGGCCGCCGGAATGGCCGGCTGGACCTCTTCAGTGCCGAGCGGACTCGGAGTGCCGACGGTTGCCTCCTCCTTGGCGTCCTGCCCGGGACTCTTGATGACATTTTTTGAACGTTTCTTCGGCAGAGTCACACTGGTTGGAATCCGGGCCCGGACCTGGGGTACGCCATGCATGATGAAATTCTGATCAAACTGCTTCAAGGCAAAATCGAGTTTTTTTCGGCCACTGATCACCTCATTGACCGTCTGCTCGAAATAGGCGGAGAGATGAATCCCCTTCATGGCGGGAAAGGCGCGGTTCAGGGCGACAAGCACCTTGCTTGCGTTGTCTTTCAGATAAAAAGCGCCGGCCGCGTCGATGCCAAGATAATCCCTGTCGATCATTTGCTGCAACAATAGCATCAGAGAGGGATCAGCAGGCATGGCGAAGTCGGCAAGATCATCAAAAAGCGCGGCAAAGGAAGAGGTTGTCGGCTTGCTTCCCGCACTTGGCTCCGGGATGATCTGCTCCACCCGGACTTCCAGGCCGGGCACCAATTCAACAAGCGGGCAGGGCTCCAGCAGAGCGGCGGAAGCGCCGGCAGAAAAACAGCGAAGAAAACCCTGCTCCTCAACTAACGGCGCGCTGCCGATAAAGCGACAGTCGCCGCTGGCGCATGTCACCGATATCGTTTTTCCCGCAACGGCAACCATCTGGCTGGCCAGGGCCCGGCTGCGGATAAGCTCATAGAGCCGCCGCTCTGCGGGAGAGACGACTTCCGGCAGCGCCTCGCCGGGCAACTCCGGCAGCAGGGGAAGAATACCCTGGCCGGCCATTTCCCTGGCAACGAGACAGGCGCTGCCGAACCGTTTTTCCACTTCCGCCCGAATCAGCGCCAGGACGGCGCTGGCCTGGCGACCGGACTCGGCAAGCGGATTGCTGACCAGCCCAGTCCAGCGCCCGTTGATCTCGATGCCATGGTAAAATTTCCACAAGGCCCGCGCCACCTCAACCGGACCCATACCGATCAAAACATGCCCATCCTCCAGCAATTCAGCCAGCCGGTAGGGAGCCGGCGGCTCGACCTGAAACGGCTCGGAACCGAGCTGTTCCACCACGCAGGGCTGTCCCTCGAAAAGAGCAACTGTTCTTTTCGCCTCGGCCGCATCCTTCAGGAGTCCATCATCGGAGATACCGTAGACTTCGCCCAGCCTGGCGGCAAAAACGCCCCCGGGACCGGCCAGGCGAACTTCGATCCCCCAGTGCGTTGCCATGTTGGGCTCGGCACACTCCCTCTCCCGTTCATCAAGGAGAAAAAGGATAGTCAGGGAGGAAAAGGTGAGGGGCAGACCGCCAGGGCCGGCGCCGGTACCGATCAGTCGGCTAATATGTCCGGTGAGACAGTTGTTAAACAGAGAACGGATATAAAGAGCGGCGGCCCTGGCCGCATTGACCGGCTCCACCAGGTGAAAGGAGGCGGCCACCTCGGCGGCGGTGAGGCCCGAGACGTGAATCCGGCGAGCGCTTTTCTGCCCCCGGGTGGCGGCAAAGAGAAAGCCGTTCAGCATCCAGCTCCATAGCTCGCCCCGCTGGTCGCTGTCAAAGCCCAGATAGATGTCTTTGTCGAGACTGGCAAGCAGCCCCCCGGCAACCTGCCGCCCCCCTTCTGTCGGCACGAACTGAAAGCCTGTTTCCCCGGTCCACAGTTTTGCCGCAGCGGGATTATGAATTACCGTCATCGGCGCGGAACGGACCAGCAACGGCTCACAGGCTCCGTTGCTCTGTTCCCGCAGCGCCTTTGCCTTTGCCTCGGATTCAACGATCACCAGAGTTGCCATGGGCGAGGCTCCTGCGCAATAAGCGTAAAAGGTCTTTTTTTACCACAGAACGCACAGAGATAAATTTTGAAATTACGACTCGTTACCTCGTGGAGCTCAGTATGTCTGTGGTTGATTTTCAGTATTACGAGACCACCAATAATAATCGGCTTCGCAACCCATTCTATCGATTTCAATACTAAAAAGCAAAATATAGATTTTTCCTCCCTGCTTCGGTATGCTTGAAAGAAAGCCCTCTGACATCCTGTCTTCCCAACCCGGACCCTGCGCACCCATGGCCCTGATCACTCTGCACGGCATCGACGAAGCCATTTCCAACCTCAACGCCAGTCCGGACACCCTGAAAGGCCGGCTTATTGCTCTGATTCGCGCCGCCTTCCCCAGTGAAGAAAGTATGCAGCAACCGCAGGCCATTGCCCCGGAAGAATTGATTCTCGCCCTGTGGGGCGAAGATGATCCGGCCCGAATTCGGCAAAGACGGAAAAATCTCTCCAGTCTCAAGTCCGCCCTGAACAAGGCCCTGAAGGAGCTGGGGCAGGAAGGCAAAAACCCGGAAGGAATCATCATCGGCCGCGACTATGTTTTCACCATCTCCGATGAACACAAGGACTCCATTCTGCAGCAACTGGGAATCAGTCCGACCATGGATGCCGGACAACTCGCCACGCTTTTCCGGGAAATTCTGGGTAGCATCCTGGACAGAGGTGAGTCCCGCAAGCAGGCCGACCAGCTTCTTGCCGAACTCGACAAGGCACGGGAGATGATCATGCGCGCCGCCGGACACGACAGCCCGGCTGGCGATGGCATTGACGGCAAGGGCTCCGGTGCGGGAACGGGAGAAGCGACGGGCGATGCCGGCGGCACCGGAATGGTGGTGGAGGAAGTCGCCCTCGGCGAAAATGAAGAGTTTGAAATCATCGAGGAGATCATTGACAACGACGATCAGTCGGCCGAAGCCGCTCCTGAGGCAGCGGACGAGGTCGAAATAGCGATGGAAACGGCCGCAGCTCCCGCGGAGATGGGAGAGATCGAGGCTATCGACGAGGAAGCAGGCGAGGCGGTCGACGAGGTCGAGGTCAACGACCAGGAAATCACCGAGGTGGTGGATGAGGTCGAGGTCAGCGACCAGGAAATCACCGAGGCGGTGGATGAGGTCGAGGTCAGCGACCAGGAAATCACCGAGGCGGTGGATGAGGTCGAGGTCAGCGACCAGGAAATCACCGAGGTGGTGGATGAGGTCGAGGTCAGCGACCAGGAAATCACCGAGGCGGTCGACGAGGTCGAGGTCAGCGACCAGGAAATCACCGAGGTGGTCGACGAGGTCGAGGTCAACGACCAGGAAATCACCGAGGCGGTCGACGAGGTCGAGGTCAGCGACCAGGAAATCACCGAGGTGGTCGACGAGGTCGAGGTCAGCGACCAGGAAATCACCGAGGCGGTCGACGAGGTCGAGGTCAGCGACCAGGAAATCACCGAGGTGGTCGACGAGGTCGAGGCAGTGGAAGAGGCCGCGATCTATGACGAGATTGCCGCCGGGGAAGACGCACCACAAGGAGAAGGCAGTGCCATTGGCGATCACCCATCCGTGCTGCCCGGCCCGGACGCCGACAAGACGGTCCCGCCACCACCCTCTTCGTCAAACCGCCCCCTTGACCTGAGCCATTACCTGGAAGCCAGCGAGGCACTCGCCGCTCCGGAACAGACCCTGGCCGAGTCCCATGACGAGTATGTCGCCCAGATCCTTGAACGGTTCATGCCCCGATTCATTAAGATACCCGCCGGTCATTATCCGGTCGGAACGGTCACCCCCGGTCGCGACGAACGCCCGGCTGCCACGATCTGGCTGCCGGGCTTTTACATCAGCCAGGTGCCGGTAACCAATGATCTCTTTGATTTTTTTGTCAGGGAAACCGGCTATGAAACTGATGCCGAACAGGTCGGGTTCGGCACCGTCTTCACCGGCCGCGTCAGCTCCCGTATCGATCCCGACAGTGGCCGAAAAGTCATGGCCATTACCCGGGGCGCCTTTTCGCAACGGCTCCGGGGAGCCAACTGGCGTCACCCCGCCGGTCCGGAGAGTTCAGTGGAACACAAGGCAAATCATCCGGTGGTGCAGATAAGCCGCCGTGATGCCCTGGCCTTTGCCGCCTGGGCCGGAAAACGTCTGCCTTCCGAAGATGAATGGGAGGCCGCGGCCCGGGGGCCGCAGGGGCTGCCCTTTCCCTGGGGCAACGAGTGGCGTGATGGTCTTGCCAACACCGAATCATCCCTGCTCGGCGACACGACACCGGTCACCCGTTACGGCCGCGGCGCCATGAGCCCATTCGGCCTCTGTGATCTTCTGGGAAATGTCTTCGAGTGGACCGCTACCAGCGTTGCCCCCGACAACCGGGGTCCTGGACCGATGATCCATGTCCTGAAAGGGGGGTGTTGGATTTCCAGGGATCGCGTCACCGCTGCCGGCCGGCGTCTGGAAAACGACACCTGGTCAAATATCATCGGCTTTCGCTGCGCGGTCTGAGCCGGATGGATGGGTCCGTCCTCCCTCACCGGGACAAAGCCTGATCGATCTGCGCCTCAGACACCTCATCGGTCATGATAACCCGGCCAATGACAGTGGGCAGCACAAAAACCGGGGTGCCGCCGATTGCCTTCTTGTCCGTTTTCAGAAAAGATTTCATCACCGCTCTATCCAGATCAGCCGGGATCGTCACCGGCAGTCGGAAACTCTCGATCAGCGCGCAAATTTCGTCGGCCTCCGCCCTGCTGAGCAGCGATTTCGCCACCGCAATTTCATTGACAGCGACCATCCCCATGGCCACCGCCGCGCCATGGGGGATGGAAAAGTCCGAGGCCGCCTCAACTGCATGGCCGATGGTATGGCCGTAATTGAGAATGCGGCGCAGATCCGCCTCTTTTTCGTCCGCAGCCACCACCGCCGCCTTGATAGCGCAGCAGCGCAGAATCACCTCCTCAAGAACGGCAAGATCGAGGGCGAGGATGCGTTGCCGCTGCCGAGCGAGAAAGGAAAAAAAATCCCGGTCATAAATAACGCCGTACTTGATGACCTCGGCCAGGCCGTTGAGCAGCTCGGCAAATGGCAAGGTCAGCAGCACACTGCTGTCGATAAAGACCGCCCTGGGCTGATAAAAGGCGCCGACCAGATTTTTGCCTTCCGGGATGTCAACCCCGGTCTTGCCACCCACCGAACTGTCCACCTGGGCGAGCAAACTGGTCGGCACCTGAACAAAAGGAATGCCCCGCATATAGATCGCCGCGACAAAGCCGGTCATATCGCCGGTAACGCCGCCACCCAGGGCGATCAGGCAATCCTTGCGATCAACCCCGAGGCGGGCCAGAGAGCTGCAGAGCTCACCGATGGTGGCGAGATTCTTGCTGGCCTCCCCATGGGGAAAACAGACCATCTCACAGGCCAGATCAGCACCGCGCAAGGAATCAGCCACCCTGGCGCCATAGATTTCCGCGACCCGGTCATCGGCGATGATGACATAGCGCTTGCCGACCGCGCGGTCGGCAAGATCCGGGCCGATTTTATCAAGCAAACCATTGTCAACCATGATCGGATAAGATCGACTTCCCAATCCGACATCAATTTTCTGTATCTGGGCGCTCTTCTGCATACTTTCCTCACCTCCTCCTGCTTTCTGCCGACATCCTCTGCGAAACACTTGACAAGAAAAACAGGTTCACTAGACTATTACAAGAAACAATTGCTGATGGCGACTTTTTGCTTAGCCATCCCCGAAATTGACTTTTTGCGAGATCATCAATTGCTGACCCGACGTTTTTTCCGGAAAAAGGAGGCGCCATGATTGCACCAAAGGAAGACGAAGCGAAACAACCCCAGAACTCCCAGTTAACCAAAGCAAGCCGTGAGGTTGGCAAGGCTCTGGCCCGCTCCTCCTTTCAGGCGGAACAGACCGGCAAAAAAATTAAAAAGAAAGTAGAAGAAACCGTGTCCCGGGTGGCCGGCAAGGCCAAGAAAAACAAGTCGCCCTTCACTGAAAAGGGCGGCATCGCGGTGACCGAGACCATAGGCTTTGTTGCCGGAGAAATTTTCGAACACCTCTGCCAGAAAGGAGAAATGCCGACCGAGCAGCTCGTCCATGCCATTATGCACCGACAGAACTCGAACGCCATGGTCTACTGTGCCATCGGCTGGCTCGCCCGTGAAGGGAAAATCGCCTTTTCCCCGGACGGTTCGATCATCTCGCTCTCCGAGGAATGTTGATCGTTTCGGTAGTCGCAACCCGCCGTCAGACCAGCAGGGTCACGATCCGTTCCTTCACAAAAAAAAAGGAGACGCCGACGCGGCGCCTCCTTTTTCAATTCCCGTTTCGCAACGGAAGATCGTCTGCTCTGATTACATTGCGGAGCCGGAAGCAGCGCCCTGCATCTTCACTGCGACCTTCTCGGTGAGTCCTTCATAGTACTCGCGCAGAATCACGAGAACTTCTTCACGACCGAAGTGATCCGGAATCGCGGCGCCCTCGGAAAGGGCTTTGCGCAGTTTGGTACCGGAGAGGATAACGCGGTTTGATTTGTCATGCGGGCAGGTACGCAGAGAGGCCATGCCGTCGCATTTGGAGCAGTAGAAGGTCCAGTCGATCTTCATCGGCCTGCAGAGCAGATCCTTGCCCGCATCGCCGGTGGTGGGGATCTTATCGAAGATCTCCTGGGCCTCGAACAGGCCGTAGAAATCACCAACGCCAGCATGGTCACGGCCGATCAGCATGTTGTTGACGCCGTAGTTCTGGCGGAAGGTGGCATGGAGCAGACCTTCGCGGGGACCGGCGTAACGCATATCCAGCGGATAACCGGCCTGGATGACATTGTCTTTGACGAAGTGATGCTCAACCAGGGTGTCGATGGCTTTCACGCGGACGTTGGCGGGGATGTCACCGGGTTTCAGGTTGCCGATCAGGGAGTGAATGAGAACGCCGTCGCAGACCTCGATGGCGATCTTGGCCAGGAACTCATGGGAGCGGTGCATCGGGTTGCGCAGCTGGAGGGCGGCGACATTGGCCCAGCCCCTTTCCTCGAACATGGCGCGGGTTTCGGCCGGGGTCAGGTAGACACCCTTGTACTCGGTCGGATACTCACCCTGGGAAAGAACCTTGACCGGACCGGCGATATTGACCTCTTTCTGGGCCATGACCATCTGCACGCCGGGATGATCTTCCATGGCCACCTTCCAAAATTTGTCGTCGGCGCTGTCGTCGCCGTTGCCCTTGAAGACCTTCTCACATTCCCATTTCTTGTCAGCCTCGGTCATCTCGAATTTTTCGGTGACCTTCATGGTGGCCATCAGCTCGCCCTTATGGACGAGGGCGATTTCCTCGTTGGCGGAAATGGCATTGGCCTCGTCTTTGGAGATATCGAGGGTGATCGGCACCGGCCAGAAGGTGCCATCCGCCATCTGGAAATTCTCGCAAACGCCTTTCCAGTCGGCCTTGGCCATGAAGCCGCTCAACGGGCTGAAACCGCCGATGCCCATCATGATGAGGTCGCCTTTGGCGCGGGCGCTGACCTCGATTTTCTTCATGCCGGCGGCTCTCTCTTTCTCCGCAGCCAGCTCGCTGCCATGCAGCAATGCACAAACAAGACCTTTCCCGCCATGAGGCGCAACTAATTTTGCCATTTGCTTCCGTCTCCTTTAATTGTAGTTAAAGTCAGATATGTCCTCTAACAGAAATGAACCCGTATTCATTTTTAGACACATTTATATAAATTGGGGCTGGGCGATTGTCAAGAAAAAAAAATGAAGGGAAAAGAATGGTGGTCGGCGTTGTCCGCCGCCAAGGCGATGGAAAATGAACGCAGCTACAGTGGGCGGTCAAGCGGTGACCGCTACAGAGGAAGGCACCGAGGTGAAAAGCTTACCTGCTAGACCTTTTCGTCAAACAGCAGACCGATAAGATCGCGCAGCTTTTCTTTGAGTTTCAGCACCTCTTCGGAAGGGAACTGTTTGATCACCTCATCGGTTTTCTTATCCCGCAGCTGGCTGACAATGCTTTTCGACTCCAGATCCTTATACAGACCAAAACGGAACGTGCTGCCGATGGATTCGAGACGTTTATTGATATCCTGCACCGCCTCTTCCAGATCCTCCCGGGACAGCTCTTTCTCCTTTTTCCCCTCTTTTTCCGCCTTCCCGCGCAGGGCCTGATCGTTGAGTTTGACCGTCACCGCCTCACTGCTTTCCGGCACGGGCTGCACCTGCGGCTTTACTGCGTCTTCCATTTCAACCGTCGATACGGTCGGCACACCATACGTTTTAACATCAGTCGTTACGTTGACATCCATGACAACCTCCAGCGATAATGATCTTATGCCTTACTGCTGAGATATTTCGGTGGCGGTCCCGCTCCCTGCTCGAGACGATAGCCCTTGAGAACGGTTTTTCCCCGCCGCAATCCGCTCAGCTCCCGGCGAAGCTCTGCCAGTTTCGTGTCCACCTGGATTCTGAGGGTTTCCTCATCATTGAGAATTTCCCGCATCAGGGTTTGCACCTGGGCGGCTGCCCGGCCCTCTCCATCCAGCATCGTCGGATCAAAATGCTCCAACCGTTGCTGTAAACGGCAAAAGGCCCGCTGCCGTTTCTCCGTCCACTCCTGCAGGTTGCCGAGCCGCCCTTCGGCAAGAAGGGCGGCATGCTGGCGCTGCAAGGCGGCAAATTCTTCCAGGACGGTAATCAGCTCCACCTCTTGTTCGTGATCCACTTTCACCAACACCACCGTTTCGGCAAAGCCGTTGAGCAAAAACTATTTAAACATTTTATTCTTCCATACGACATAAGGAGTCGCATGGGAGAGGCATAATCGTACAGGTTATTTCCGCACGGCTCCTAAATGGAGAAAGAAACCCCGGAGGAGAACGCACCCTTCCGTTCGGCTTCGCCGGTCATGCCGGCAGTCGCCCCGCCACAGGCATCCAGGGCGCCTGCATCCTTTCTTTCCAATTCCGCCATCGCGGTTTCTTCCCAGATCTCCTTCAACCGCCTGATATAACTGATGGTCTGTCGCACGATCTGCCCGTCATTGTTCGCCGAGGCCTTGGGTAACTCCAGCAGAATCGCACTATAGAGCCCGCGCAGGAAAAGGGCGGCATCGGATCCGTCATCTTCCTTGACCGAGGCATTGAGTTCGGTGATGATGGCAATGGCCTTGCCGAGATTTTCTCCCTTGAGCTGCGGATTGCTCTTCTCAATGCCGATCAGCGCCATGTCAAGATGAATCAGGGCACGCTCATACATGAGGTGGATAAGCTTGACCGGGTGAATTTTCGACTGGCCTTCGGTTTGTCGGTAGGCATTGCGGGCTTTGGCTGCATTCATGCGTCTCTCCTCTGTGGACCATTCTTCATCAGACACCATCTGCCGTTATTTGTCACCGCCGCCCCATGCTTTGGCGATGCTGTCAAACTGGTTGGCAAGATACCCTGACAACGATGTCATCTGATTCATGTAGCGATCCAACTCGATAAATTGTTTGGTCAGCAGTTCGTATTTTTTATCAAGACGATTCGTTTCCTGCTCAATCTTCAATTCGAGATCGGCGATGCGGGCCTGGGCCGAACTTTTCTCGCCTTCGATCTGTCCGTTTTCTCCGGTGATATACCGCAACTGATTGTTTACCTTGTCGGCAAAGCCCTCGATATTGCGGTCGCTGTCACCCAGAAAAAAGGAGCTGACCCCGTCGGGGTTGTCGGCCAGGGCCTGGTCGAACATTTCATCATTTAAGGAAATGGAGCCATCGCGATTGAACTCCAACCCGAGATCAAAGAGGGACCGGATAGCGCCGGTCTCGTCCGCCTGCACCGATGAAGTCATCAGGCGCTGCAGGGTATAGGGAAGATCCCGCACCGTGGTCCGGGCCAGCACGCCGAACTCCTCTGTTTCGCTGTCGTAACCGGTGGTCGTTTTCATCTCGGTCAGGGCGGCATTGTAGGCGGAAACAAGACTTTCAACCATCTCCCGGATTGCTTCATCCTTTTTACTGATGGTGATGGTAGCGCTGCCTGCTCCTTCGAGATTGATGGTCAGGCCGGAGATGACATTGGACACCGCATTGGTCTGGCGCTGATAGTTGATGCCATCCACCGCGAACTGGGCATTAAGCGACGCGCCGCCCGCTCCCTCCTGCTCGGCCATCACCAGATCCGGCAACTGGGAGAGAAAGGAGATGCGACCATCCTCACCGGTGCTGCCTGATTGCAGGCTCAGCCGGTACGGGGTGGCGGCATCGCCGTCATTGATCACCTTCGCGGTGACCCCGGCATTATCGGCAGCGCCGTTGATGAGATCAGCGAGCCCGGCCAGGGTGGTGTCGGCGGCCACGGCAATGGAGACCACGTCGCCGTCGCCTACCTTGTAAAACAAGGTCTTGTCCGGCGCGGTAAAATCGAGATCAGCCAGGGTCTCGCTGATCGCCACCCGATTGGCCTCGCCGGTGCCGCCGCTAAGATCGCTTCTGATCCGCAAAAATGTCTCACCATTGAGTTCATAGGTTTCGGCGGTGACGAGCCGGCCATTATCGCCGCCGCCGACGTTATCGACATGGCTGTTGATGGCGCTCACCAGGTCGTTCATCGTCATGTCGCCGGCAATGGCCAGCGACATGGTATCCGCGCCGGCAAAGGTGATGTCGAGCGTTTCCCCGGCCCGGGCGACGATATCGACGGCCGGATCGGCCACGCCGCTGGCGGATTCCGCGCTCACCGGCACATAGACGCTGGTGTCCGTATCCGCCGTGCCGGCGGAGGACAGCCAGGAGCTGCGGGAGGCCACTTTGGTGACATCAAGCGACAGGGTCTGGGCCGTGGTGCCGTCCAGCACCGTCGCTTTGGCGACCTTTTCATCGGAACTGGTGACGGTGCGACCGAGAAAGGAGCCGGACAGGGAAAGATTGAGCGCCGCGCTCTTCAGGGACAGCAGCTTGTTGTTGACGGTGGAAAGACCGGTCAACCGGTTTTCAAATCTGGTGATTTCGGTCTGCTTGCGATTGACGACCTGCTGATCGATCTCGCGAAGATCCTCCAGCATACCCTGAAGATCGATGCCTGATCCGACCCCAAGCGTTGTGATTGCACCAGCCATATCTGCCTCCCCATGAATGGCGATAGCCGTCCGTCGCCTTTTTCCTACAGTATACTATCGACATCCGGACCGGAGAACTTGAATTTTTTTTACCGATCGTTCGAGACCTGCGCCCCTCTATCTCCCTGGCGCGCGCCACGAAAAAGGGGTGGCGGCCTCATCGCCGCCACCCCTGTTGAGGTTTTCATCAACTCCCGCTTCAACGCTGCAACGTTCACACGTTTCAACGTTTTTCAATCACCCATTATCCCTGCAGCAGACTCAGAACGTTCTGGGCGCTGGCATTGGCCTGGGCCATGGCAAAGGTGCTGGCCTGGGTCAGAATCTGCATCCTGGAGAAGTTCGCCGACTCCTCGGCAAAGTCAACGTCACGGATCGCCGATTCAGCAGCCGAGATGTTGACCCGGGTGACCGAGACGTTGGAGATGGTCGCGGTCAACTGGTTCTGGACGGAACCGAGGTCGGAACGAACCTTGTCAAGATCCTTCAGGGCCGAATCCGCCACCGTGATGGCGATCTGGGCGTCTTCCTGGGTCAGCACGTTGAGGCTGGACAGCCGGTTGGTCTCGGTGTCCGCCACCTTGGTACCCGAGGCGCCGCCGGCATTGGCGGCCAGGGTGGAACCGGACTGAATTACCGAATCTTTCGCGATAGTCATATCATTCGCCAGGGTCTGATCCCCGGTGGTGACATAATCACGCTCAAGGGTTGTTCCGGCGGTAATGGTCACGGTACTGCCGCCGGCATCCAGCACGTTCATGTCATTGGTCAACACCGTTCCCTGGGCCAGGGTACTGCCGCTTTTCAGAATAGACCCGGCTGCCAGGCTGACCGCATTCTGCGCCGTCAGGGTGCTGCCGGCGGCGGTCACGACGTTACCGCCCAAGGTGGAACCGGCGGCAAGGGTACTGGCCGTGGCAATGGTGGAGCCTGACTCAAGGGCCGTTGCCTGGGTGGTAGTCAACGCAGCGGTGGTCGTGACATTGCCGCCGACCTGACTGCCGGCAAGCAGGGTTGAGCCTGTCGCCTCGATCGTGCTTCCTGCCTTGACGGTCATATCCTGGGTCAATGTCGTGTTGCCGGCAGTGATCAGATCCACACCAAAATAGGATCCGGTATTCAAGGTGCTGCTGTTATTAAGAACAGTACCATGGGCCACGACCATATCGGAGCTCAGGGTCACTGCGGAAGCGGCCAGGGTCGTATCCGCGTTGAGCACGGTGCCGGCCTTGATCGTGTCGCCATTGCTATCGACAAGATCCTGGGTGACAACGGTGCCGGCCGCCAGGGTCGAGCTTGCCGCCAGGGTGGATCCTGCAGTCAGCAGGGCCGCGCCGGTAGTGGTGTAAGTGGCGGCGGAGGTGGTGAACTTGCCGCCCAGCACCGAGCCGGACTCAATGGTCGATGTTCCGCCGATGGTGGAACCGGCCTTGATGACGGAATCATAGGTGCCGGAAATATTGGCGGTAAAGTTGGTATCACCGACCAGATTGCCGCCGATGGTGGTGCCGGCCGCCAAGGTACTTGCCGTGGCAATGGTGGAGCCGGCCGCCAGGGTGGAGTCTATAATAGTGCTCATGGCACTGGCGGTGGTGACATTGGTGGTGAAGTCGGTGGCCGATCCGCCGGCCAGGTCTGTTACCAACAGCTCGTTAGCGCCATACTGGGTCAACTGGATATGCCCGAAGGTGCTCATGTTGGAGCCGGCCAGTACGGTGCCGGTGCCGCCGGTTACGGAGATCGCCCGGCCGTCGGTGGAGGTCAGGGTCAGCTTGCCGTCTGCGCTGGTGCTGGCAACGACACCGTGATCAGAGGTTTTATTGTTGATCGCCTTGACCAGAGCGCCGTCCGCATCATTATCGCTGACCGTTACCGTGCCGATGGAGACGCCGTTGATGGCGAAATCGGAACCGGTGGTGCCGCCGGCCACCGCGCTGGCGCTGGTGGACTCAACCACTGCCTTGGCGGAGATACCGAGGACGTCGGAAAGTTTATTGATGGCATCCTGCAGGGCGCCCATGCTGTTTTCCCGGCTGTTGTTCGCCTTGATGTCAACCGCTTCAACGCTGAAGGCCTTGCTCTGCAGGTTACTGTAGATGGAGAGCTGGACTGTGCCGCCGGAGGCGTTGGTCAGCGACAGATTACCGGAGGTAACGTGGCCGATCTTGTTTGACTCAGAGGAGCCGATGGAGATGGAGACCGTCTCGCCGGAGTAGGCGCCGACCTGGAACTTCTTGTTGGTGAAATTGCCGGAGAGCAATTTCTGGTTGTTGAACGAGGTGGTGCGGGCGATCATATCAAGCTCTTCCAGCAGCTTGCTGATGTCCGACTGGATCGCCTTCCGGGACTCGGTGGTCTGTCCGTCCTGGGCGGCCTGAATCGCCTTGGTTTTGATGGTGTTGACGATGTTGATGGACTCTTCCAGGGCGCCGTCAGCGGTCTGCACCATGGCGATACCGTCGTTGGCGTTCCTGATGGCCTGGCCGAGACCAAGGGCCTGGGACTTCAACGAGTCGGCAATGGCCATGCCCGAAGCATCATCGGCGGCGCGGTTGATGCGCAGACCGGATGAGAGCTTCTCCAGGGATGACGACAAGGCGTTGTCGTTTTTCACCATGTTTTTGTGGGCACTGAGGGCTGCGATGTTGGTGTTGATACGTAATGCCATGATTTTTCCTCCATGAGAGTAAGATTGGGAATCCTTTCCCGTGTGTTACGTGAAAAAGCTGTAAAGCAGACATCCTGAAGATTTTTTATCGCGGAATCACCACCTCCTTCTGTTTTCTTTGTAACCGTAAAGTCGTCTTTCATTGTGCTTATCGGCCCATCTCCTCTTCTCTTGAATTTTTTTTCCCCTCATGCAAAAACAGATAAAAACCTTTACAAGAGCCGGTCTGCACGCAACAATACACAACAGACGGGTATGTTTATTGCAAATAAAATCCACCACACATCACCAACATGTCTGCCGGCGCCGAAAAAAACAAATGAAAAAAAAACAAAAACACCACCGCTCCGCGGCCGGACCGCAGGCCGAAACACGGCAACTGACGGCATCCGCCATCATAACGCAGTTGCAGAACGCCGTAGCATTGCAAAACAACGGAGAATTTTCCCGAGCAGGAAAAATTTACCGGGAGGTCCTGGCAACAGATCCCACCAATCAGGACGCCCTGCACCTGAGCGGTCTGATCGCCATTCATGATCAAAAATTTGACACTGCCAGAGAACTCATCAACCGGGCCATTGCCAGGGCGCCGAACATCGCAGTTTTTCACATCAGCCTCGGTGCGGCCCTGGCCGGTCTGCACGACTATGCGGGCGCGGCGGACGCCTTCCGCCGCGCCCGCGACCTTGATCCGGACAACACTGAGGCACTGTTTCAGCTTGGCAATCTCCACAAGAACCATGGCAAATTCACGGAAGCCCAATCCTGCTACCAGCAGGTTCTGCGCCAACTACCGAACCATGTCGCCACATTGAACAATCTCGGCAACATCCATAAGGATCTCGGCAGATTCACCGAGGCCATCACCTGCTACCGACAGGCCATTGCCGCCGATCCCACGGTTGCCGATCTCTACATTAATATGGGCAACGCCTACAAAGATATGCTGCTGCCGCAGGAGGCGATCAACAGCTATCTGCTGGCCATTGAGGTCCGCCCCGACTTTCCGGATCCCTACAACAATATCGGCTATGTCCTCCAGCATACCGGCAAACTGCACGATGCCCTCGAGTATTATCAAAAAGCCCTGGCCATTCAGCCCGATCTGCCCGAGGTCTACCATAATCTCGGCAACGTCCACAAGGACATGGGTCACTTTCCGGAGGCGATCGCCGCCTATCGCAAAGCGGTCGCATTGCGGCCGGATTTCGTCAATGCCCACACCAACATCCTCTTTGCCATGAACTATGACGAAAAGGCCCACCCCGCGGCAATGCTCCGCGAGGCACAACACTGGTGGACGCAGCAGGCGGCGCATCTGACTGATCGCTATCACCTGACCAACGCACCATATCCGGACCGCCGGCTGCGCATCGGGTACGTCTCACCCGATTTCTGCATCCATTCGGTGAGTTTTTTCTTTCTCTCCCTACTGGAAGCACACGACAAAAATCAGTTTGAGATCTTCTGCTATTCCGATACGCCGCGACCAGATGCCATGACTGCCCGCCTCCAGGGCCTTGCCCATCACTGGCGGCAGACAACCGGACTGCCGGATGAGGCGGTCGCCGATCAGATCCAGGCCGACGCCATCGACATCCTTTTTGACCTGACCGGGCATACCGCTCACAACCGCCTGCTGGTCTTTGCCCGCCGACCGGCACCGGTCCAAGTTGCCTGGCTTGGCTACCCGAACACTACCGGCGTCGCCACCATTGGCTACCGCATCACCGATGCCATTGCCGATCCTCCCGGCACCTCCGCCCCCTTTTATACGGAAAAGCTGGTTCGTCTGCCCGGCTGCTTTCTCTGTTACTCGCCGCCGGAAAGTGCCCCGGCCATCGGCACACTCCCCGCCGAGGGGCAGGGGACAATCACCTTCGGCTCATTCAACAACATCACCAAAACCTCGGAATCGGTGATCCGACTCTGGTGCGACATCCTTCACCAGGTGCAGGATTCGCGCATCCTGCTGAAAAGCATCGTCTTCGAGGATCCCGCCACCCGGCAGCGTTATCTCGACATCTTTCACCGCTACGGCATTTCCCCCAATCGGATTTTCCTCAAAAAACGGACCGCCTCCACCGAAGAACATCTCAGCCTCTACAATGAGGTGGACATCGGCCTTGACCCCTTTCCTTACAACGGCACCACCACCACCTGCGAGGCGCTGTGGATGGGAGTGCCGGTCATCGCCCTGCGGGGCGACCTGCACTGCGCCCGGGTAAGCGCCAGCATCCTGACCAGCTGCACATTGAACCATCTGATCGCCGAAAACCCGGAGGAATATGTCCGCAAGGCGGTGGCCCTGGCCAATGACCGCGAACAACTGCGCGGATTCAGGACCCATGCCCGCGCCATCCTTGCCGCCTCTGCCCTCTGCGACAAGCGACGTTTCGCGAAGGAGATGGAAGCGGCCTTGCGGGCCATGTGGCGTGACTGGTGCGCAACAATCACCCCCCGGCCCCGGGCCGACATCCATCAGGAGGATACCATGACAACAGACACGGCGGCCAAGTTGAACAGCAAAGGCGAGGAACTTTTCGGCGAAGGACGCATCGCTGAGGCGGAGGCCCTCTTTGTCCGAGCCATTGCCCTTGATCCGGGCTGCGCCACCGCCTATAACAATCTCGGCGTCCTCCATTATCATCGCGCCGAGTACGACGAGGCCCTGCGCTGCTTCCGCAAGACCCTGGAGATCGCCCCGGAGGACGGCGCCGCCCTGGAAAATATCGGCGAGCTGCTCAAGGCGGTGCAGGGCGCATCGCCCCCTCTTGCCGCAGATCCCGGCCAACCGACCGAAAGCCGGGAGACGCTCATGGCCGGCATCAATGCATTTCCCTTCTGGTACCACAAAATCGAGCTGCCGGGCGGTATTGTCACGCCTGGCTATGCCCCCATTGATGCCGCCGCCTATCGTATTCCGGCCGATCTTTCCGGTAAACGGGTGCTCGATGTCGGGGCATGGGACGGCTACTGGAGCTTCGCGGCCCTGAAAAGGGGGGCGCGGGAGGTGGTCGCCATCGACGACTTCAGCGATTACCTGGGCTCACTGGAAAAACGCGACCGCAAGGCGTGGGAGACCTTTGATTTCTGCAAAAAACAGCTCGGCTACGGCGACGACCGCTGCAAGCGCCTGGAAATGACCGTCTACGAGGCGGACGAAGCCAGGCTTGGCCGGTTCGACGTCATCTTCTTCTTTGGCACCCTCTACCACCTCCGCTATCCGCTGCTCGCCCTTGATCGGCTCGCCGCCCTCTGTGACGGCGAAATCTTTGTCGAAACCGCCATCCTCGACGATTTCAGCCCATACAACGGCGGCCTGGGCAAGGGATATCCCGGTCGCCAGATGGTGATTGAGTTCTATCCGGGCAAGGAATATGGCAATAATGAGACCAACTGGTGGGCCCCCACCCTCTATTGCCTGATCAACATGGTCCAGGCCGCCGGCTTCAGCAACTGCCGGGGCTGGAAACTGACCGACAGCCCGCGGGAACTGCCGCATTGCCGGGGATTCGCCTATGGCAACAAATGGCAAGAACAGCACAGCACATAACGAGGCTTCCCGGACTTCATGGCCGCCGCACCAGCAAAGTCGCGCTCTGCGCACGAATACATTGACGCGCCACAACAGGAATGATACGCTTGCCATAAAATGATCATTCACCGAACGAACAAAAAAAACACCCTCTTCCGGGCCGCTACAAATGATTAATATCGATCATTCCGCCTTTCTGCTCCCAACCAAGACATTCAGGCGTCTTACCATCCTGCTGACCATCCATCATGCTCCCCGCATCAGCCAACATAAAATCGCCCAGGAAACACATTTGAGCAGCTCCATGGTGAATAGCTACATCAAACTGCTGACAACAAAAGGCTTGATTACGGTTTCCAGCCGCAACAATCGGGATTGCAACTATCAGCTCACCCCACAGGGAAAAAATGAACTGGCCTCCCTGCTCATGAGCTATTCCGCCGAAATCGTCCAATTTTACGCCCAGGCAAAAAACGAAATCTCAAACCGCATCAAAACGCTGCTCAACGGCAGGCAACAGCTGCGCTTTGTCCTCTTCGGCGCCTCCGCAACCTGCGAACTGGCCATGCGGGCGCTGGAGAATTTTCCCCAGGTTGAAATCGCCGGCATCGTTGACAGCCAGCCGGGCAAACAGGGCGAGCAGTTCAACGGTTTTACCGTTCAAAAACCGAATGCCATCACTAGCATCAAGCCGGACTGCGTGCTGATAACATCCTATGCCAAGCAGGATGAGATCTACGATGCCACCAAACATCTCGAAAAAAACGGGATTACCGTACAGCGACTCACCGCGGTGTAAACAGTCATGAAAAACATCCGACTGGGACGACATATCATCGGCGAGGAGCAGCCGACCTATATCATCGCAGAGATCGGCATCAACCACAACGGCGACGAGAATCGGGCCGCGCAGCTGATCGAGGCGGCGGCGGCAGCCGGGGTGAATGCGGTGAAATTCCAGAAACGCCACCTGCCCAGCCTCTACCCACCGGAGGTGCTCGAATCGCCGGAAAAATTCGAACAGACCTTCCAGTACATGATTCCGCTGCTCAAAGAGGTGGAACTACGGGAAGAGAGTTTTGGTCGCCTGAAAAAGCAATGCGATGCGCACGGACTTGATTTTCTCTGCACCCCCTTTGACCCAAAAAGCGCCGATTTCCTGCACGGGCTGGGGGTCAACGGCTTCAAGATTGCCTCAGCGGATCTCACCAACCTGGAACTCATGGAGCATGTGACCTCCTTCGGGAAACCGCTCATCGTTTCCACCGGCATGTCGCTCTGGGAGGAAATCGAGGCGGCGGTCAGCCATCTGCGCCGCTGCAACGCCCAGTTTGCCCTGC
This sequence comes from Thermodesulfobacteriota bacterium, assembly GCA_049323935.1. Lineage (GTDB taxonomy): Bacteria > Desulfobacterota > Desulfobulbia > Desulfobulbales > SURF-16 > DB1. Next base: position 226,696 of record JBMONN010000004.1, on the reverse strand, counting down.
TGCACTGCCGCAGCGTTTATCCAGTCTGGCCCAGGGAGGTTAACCTGCGGATGATCAACCGGCTCAGGCAGTTCGATTGCCCGGTGGGCTATTCCGGCCACGAAGTCGGCATTGTCATTCCCTTGGTTGCCGCCTCCATGGGGGCCAGTATCATTGAAAAGCATATCACTCTGGACAAGAACCTGCGCGGCCCGGACCACAAGGTCAGTCTTGATCCCTACGAATTCAAGCGCCTGGTGCGCGATATCCGGGTTGCCGACCAGGCGGTGGGCAAAGGCAGACGTTATCTGCTGCGGGGTGAAGTGCTCAACCGCGAACTGTTCGGCAAGAGTCTGGTGGCAAACCGGGAGATTCCGGTCGGCACCATCATCTCCCGCGACATGGTGATGACCAGGGGGCCGGGGAAAGGGTTGAGCCCGCTCAAAATGACCGACCTCATCGGCACTCCGGCCAAACGCACCATCAGTCAATTTGATTTCTTCCAGGAGGCCGATCTGGTTAACGGGAGCAGCGCCGGTGAATTTACCAATTCCTTCAGGAGCCAGTGGGGTCTGATCGCACGGTTCACCGACGCCGAGGCCATGCTGGCCCATGCCCCGAAGGTGCTTGAGTTTCACCTGGCGGAAAAAGATTTTTCCCTTACTCCCCATTTCAACGGCGGTTATCCTTGTCGCCTGGTGGTTCATGCCCCGGAATACATGGGCGATGAACTGCACGACCTGGCCAGCCTGGACGAAGCCGTGCGCGCCCGTTCGGTGCAGGCGACGATCAAAACCATTGTCCTGACCAGGCAGATTGCCCCGTATTTCCAAGGAAAGCCCAAACTTATCACCCACCCCGGCGCCATGAGCCTGAACCAGAAGCTCGATCCGGCCCAACTTGAGGCAAGCCTGGTCAGATCGGTCCAGGAGATCCTGCCCGCGGTGGGCGACGATATGGAATTTCTCCTGGAAAATCTGCCGCCCTACCCCTGGTACTTCGGCGGGCAATGGAAAGGAAACTATTTCATGGCCGCGGACGAAATTGCCGATTTCTGCAGCCGCCAGAGGATAAACATCTGTTTTGATCTTTCCCATGCCGCCCTTTACTGCAATGCCAAAGATGTGGCCCTCGACGCCTATATCCGCACCGTGCTGCCGCTTATCCGCCACATTCACTTTGCCGACGCCTACGGACTGGACGGCGAGGGCATGCAGATCGGCGAGGGGGACATCGATCTGGACCGCATCATGCCGCTTTTTGCTGACTATCGCGGCACCTGGGTCCCCGAGGTGTGGCGCGGTCATCTGGAAAACGGCCAGGGATTTCTTACCGCCCTGGAACGACTGAAATCGTACCCGCTCTGACAAAAATATTTAATGATCTGCTCCTGGCTGCCGAACAGAAACATACACCATTCACTCACTGAACGATCTATCGAGGCCTCCTTTTCAGCATGAACATCCTGATGATCACCGCCAACGATCCGGCAGGCATGGGCATTGCCTTCACCAATGCCATCAACCGTTACAGTGAACACCGCTGCCGGCTGATCACCAGTCAGGACCGCTACGGCATTGATTTTGGCAAGGATATTCATCTGCCGGACATCCATGATGATGACTTCGGCGAGGTGGAACAGCTCCTCAAAAACGCCGATATCATTCATTTTCATATGCTGTCCGATGAGAACGCCCATCTCGGCCCTCTGGTCATCCGGGATTTTACCAGGGGCAAAAAAATTCTCCATCACCATCACGGCCATCCCGATTATCTGATCAATGCAGCAGCCTACAATGAGAAATATCGCAGACTGAACCGCAAGGTCATCGTCAGCACCCCGGATCTTCTCCAAATTGCCGAAAACGCCACCTGGGTGCCGAATCTGGTGCCCATCAACGATACCCATTACCTGCCCCGCTTTGAAGACAGTCTGCCGACCGCGCCGATCAAAATATGTCAGGCACCAACCAGAAAATTTGATAAACATACCGAGGTGTTTCGCCGGGTTTTCCAGCAACTTCACAGGAAGTACCCACACCTTAAGCAGGTGATCCTGGAAAGGATGAACCACCTCGACTGCCTGAACAGCAAAAAAACCTGCCATATTGTCTTTGACCACATGCGCGGCTGGTTCGGTATCTCCTCACTCGAATCCCTCAGCCAGGGGAAACCGGTGATCGCGGGGCTTGACGACTGGAACATCAGATGTATCCGGGAATTTACCGGTACCATTGCGCTGCCCTGGCAGGTGGCCAGGGATGAAGGAGAACTGCAGCGCATTTTGCAGACATTGATCGAGGACCGGGAATTCCGTCTGGAAGTAGGCAGAAAATCCCGCACCTTCATGGAACAACACTGGACCGAGCAGCAGGCACTACAGATTCTGTTTGCGGTGTACGACGCGCTGTAAAAAAACAACCATGACGCTAAAGGTATCCGACAATCCGCCCGCCTTCTTCCCGGAGGATCTTTTTGAAGGATCACCCAGTACGGACGGGAACGTGTGGTGGGTTGCCCGTACCAAAAGCAGACAGGAAAAGGCCATGGCCTGGGAGCTGCATGCCAAGGGGCTCCCCTATTATCTGCCCCTGGTGGCAAAGCCCCAGAATTGCCGGGGCAGAATGCGCGCCTCAATCCTGCCTCTTTTTAGCGGATATCTGTTTTTTAAAAGTGACTGGCAGGGACGCTATGACGCCCTGCGCTGCGGCCGCATCGCCCAGATCCTTGAGGTTCAGGATCAGGAAAAAATCACCCGCGAACTGGCAAATCTCAATCTGGCAACCCAGGCCAGGGTGAACCTGACCCTCTGCGATTTTGCCAAAGAGGGGCAACGGGTACGGATCATTGCCGGACCCTTTTCCGGCCTTGAGGGCATTGTTCGCAAACAGAAAAATCAGACCCGCCTGGTCCTGAATCTTGAGGCGATCAGGCAGGCGGCCACGGTAGAAATTGCGCTGGATCAGGCTCAGCCTATTTAACGCAACATACTGATTTTATCTTATTTTTATAAAAAAATCGGGTGTACCCGACAGGGGCGAAGTGCGCCTACAGCACCATAGAAACAGGAAGGATGCGCCGTGCAAACTCGAAAAAATATCGCCTTGATCTGGGCTCGCGGGAATGGCAGCTCGCTCCCCAGGAAAAGTGTTTACCCGATTCTGGGTAAACCGCTCATTTCATACATCCTGCAGGCAGCCCGGGAGAGCTTCATCATAGACAGACTGTATGTGTTTACCGAAGATCAGGAGATCATGGATATCACCCAGCAACTTGGCTGGCAGATCATCGTGCGGCATAAACACATGATCGAATATGATGATCCCGGCTTTAACATGCAAGAAATCAATCACTATCAAAACCAGGCCATTCTTCGCGACCTCAATGCTTCCCCTGCGGATATCGAACGGGGGGCGATCAGCCCATACGTAAAGGGGCTTTTTCACTTCAACTGCAATCACTGCCTGATCACAGCAGCGACGATCCGCGGCATGTACAACAAACTGCGGGCGTCGGATGCAAGCAGTATCTGCATTGCCACCAAGGTAGACCCACACCTTTTCATTCTACATGGAGAAAAGGAAACCCCCTTTCCCATCTGGCACCAGCATGGTCTGGACCGACGCAACTATCCGCCCCTTTATCGGCTCTATCCGGACACAAATTATATTCGCATTGATCAACTGAGCGTAAACCGCAGACAGATTATTTATCAAATTCCCAGGGAAGAAGCGCTTGATGTTCATGACATTGCAGATATAAAGCTCGCGGAGTTCTTTCTGACCCAACGCACCGAACAGGATTTGGAAAAGTCATGAAACTGGTCATCCAGATCCCTTGCTATAACGAAGAACTTTATCTGGCAGAAACTATTGATGCTATTCCCCACTCCTTTCCGGGAATTGACCAGGTGGAAATCCTCGTTATTGATGATGGCAGCACGGACCAGACCAGCAGAGTGGCAAGAGAACATCCGCGCCGTCCCACCGTTTCCCGACTTGAACCACATCAGGGACTGGCCGCCGCTTTTGCCCGCGGCCTGGAGACAGCCTGCTCGATGGGAGCCGACATTATCGTCAATACGGATGCCGACAATCAATACTGTGCAAAAGATATAGAAAAGTTGATCACGCCAGTTCTTGACAGACAGGCCGATATGGTGATCGGCTGCCGCCCGATTGAGGAGATCAGTTATTTCTCTCCGGCGAAAAAGGCCCTTCAGCGTTTAGGCTCTCGCGTTGTCCGATTTATCACCAACACCCAAGTGCTCGACGCAACCAGCGGCTTTCGCGCCTACACCCGCGAAACCGCAAAAAAAATCTTTCTGCACACAAAATTCACCTACACCCTTGAGACCCTTGTCTTCGCGGGCAAGAAAAATCTCCGGGTCGTCTCGGTACCCATTAGGGTCAACCCCGTGCAGCTAAGAGAATCCCGTCTTTTTTCCACAACCTTCGAATATCTCAAACAGTCTTTGGCAACACTCCTGCGTCTCTATCTATTTTATGAACCTCTCAAAAGCTTCACCTATGCGGCGGCCTTTATTGCGACAATAGGATTTGCCATGCTCCTGTTGGCCTTCCTCAGCCAGACCCTGCACTCCGCCAAGTTGTTCATGAGTTCCCTCTTCTTTTTGTTTCTGGGCGGATCCATATTTTCACTCGGCATCTTGGGCGACATCAACAGCTCCCAGAAACAGCTTCTTGAAGAGGCGCTGGTCAGAATCAAAAACCTGGAAGATGAAATCAAGCGTCCCCCTGCAAATCCCCCCTCAACAAACAGCAAGAAATCCAGCTAAAGTCAGGATGAACATGAAAACACTGCTGGTTATTCCAAATATTCAGGGGAAATACTTCAAGCCTGGCCAACCCCATGTGGGGATAGCCTATCTGGCCGGGGCTCTCGGCACCAGGGACGGCTTCCAGACAAAAATCGTTGATATGCGGCTGGGCGGTCCTTACGCGGGTTTGGCCGATACCATAACAAGCTATCAGCCCGATCTTATCGGCATCACGGTGACAACCCTCAACTATCAGGAATCTTACGGACTTATTGCCAAGACCAAAAAGCATTTCCCCCGGATACCGATTGTGATCGGTGGACCCCATGTCACCTCTTTTGCCGCCACAATTCTTGATGAAACAGATGCTGACTTTGCCATTGTCGGCGAAGGAGAAGACGCTATTGTCGAACTGGCAACCCAGGTCCAGCAGGGAGCGGCGGATTGCCACAACATAGCCGGCCTCGTCTGGCGGGATGGTAAGACGATCATCACAAACTCACCCCGGAAACCGCGTACAGACCTTGATTCCTTTGCCTTCCCGCGCTATGAGAAATCGCCCTTGGGCAAATATCTGGACGACAAGATCCCTATCCTTACCTCCCGGGGGTGTCCCGGCCGTTGTGTGTACTGTTCCGTGGCCAGTCTCTTCGGCCGCAACTTCCGGACAAGAACCCCTGAAAATGTTTTCAGCGAAATATCCTTCTGGTACGAGCGGGGCCATAAATACTACATAATCAATGACGACTGCTTTACCGCAGCCATCCCCCGGGCTGAAAAAATCTGCGACCTGATCATCAGCCATCAATTGGATATCCGCTGGGAATGTAGAAACGGCATCCGCATGGACCGTCTGACACCGGCGCTGGCAGCCAAAATGAAGCAGGCCGGCTGCTGCTTCGTGGCATTCGGACTGGAGTCGGCCAACCAACAAAACCTTGATGCCATGCGCAAAGGCATCACCATTGCGCAAGCGCATCAGGCGATAAAGATCGTCAAGGAAGCTGGCATTGACTTCGGCCTTTTTTTCATGATCGGCACCCCAGGAGACACCTTCGAAAATTTCCTTGATTCATACAACTTCGCCAGAACAAGCGGCGCCCAGGAAGTCCGTTTCTATAACGCCCTGCCCTACCCGGGGACTGATTTCTTCAGCTGGGTTGAACAACACGGACACTTTCTCTATCCCCCTGAGCAATACCTTAACAGCCTGGACCGGTGGGACGAGACCCCGGTCTTTGCAACAAAAGAATTTCCTAAAGAGAAGAGAATCAAGGCCTTCCGAATGGGAGAAGAGCTGGTTATGCGGGCCTTTTTCCGAAAATACTTCGGGAAAATTCTGGCGCCGTTCTGCTGGTATGCCTACCGCAACCGCCAACTGCGCGCCCTGTTGCAGGTCCCGGGTGAAATCATCTGGACACAATTACGCAAACTGCATCTCAAAAGGAACATTCTTGCCCGCAGCTAAAAAAAAATTACTGGTGGTAACATCGACCTTTCCCCGCTATGCGGGAGATATTGTGCCGGCTCGCTTTGTCCTGCACCTCAGTGAACAGTTCTGCGACCGCTATGACGTTCATGTGCTTGCCCCTCATGCCCCCAAAGCCTGTTTTGAGGAAAAATTAGGAAAAATCAAGGTATCCCGCTTTCCCTATTTTTTCCCAACCAGCAAACAGGTATTATGCGACGGCCGTGGCATCCTCCCCAATATGCGCGCCAGCCTGCTGGGAAAAATGCAGATTCCCGCGCTGCTGCACGCGGAGCACCTTGCCCTGCACCGGCTGATACAATCCATCAAACCCAATATCATTCACTCGCATTGGGCTGTCCCCCAGGGTCTTTGCGTATCGCTTGCCACCGGAAAAAACATCCCGCAAATTCTGACCATCCACTCCTCTGACCTGCACACCCTGAGGCGCCTGCCGGCTGGGGAAAAGATCCTCCGTTACATCGCAAACCGTTGTCATACAATTTTTCTGGTGAGTTCCTACCTGCGCAACCTTTTTCTGCAAATGGTACCAAATCCGCCCTGCACCTTGCAGGTGCTCCCCATGGGCGTTGACCAGACATTCTATCGTCCCAAAATCATTACTGATTCCCCGAAATGGCAACTGCTGTATATAGGAAAGATGATAGAGGTTAAAGGTATCCGGTATCTCCTGGAGGCCATGGATAAAATCAGGAGACTCCTGCCCAAATTACGGCTTACCCTGCTCGGCGACGGCGAGGATCGGCCAAAACTGGAAGCTCTGGCCAGAGACTTTGATCCTGAAGGGAAAATCATCTCATTCGCCGGCCAGATTGCCCAGTCCAGGCTGCCTGATTATCTCGCGGCGGCAGACGGGCTGATCGTTCCCTCCATCGTCACCAAACGACAGGAGACCGAAGGGATGCCCACCGTCATCCTCGAAGCGCTTGCCTCAGGCACCCCTGTTCTCGCCTCCAGAATCGGCGGGTTGGCGGACGCCATTATCGAAGGCGTCAACGGACTCTTTTTCCAACACTCAAACCCCGAGGATCTTGCCGCCAAAATCAACACCTTTTACCAGCAGAAACTCTGGTCTACCATGCCTGCCGAGGCCGGCAGTTCCGCCAGGAAATATGCATGGCCGGAAATAGGCAGACAATACCTGGAGGTATTCAATAACGCGTGTTAATCCAGCGAGCCTATAGGCATCTGGCGGGAATTGTCCGTCTTGTTACGGGTTGGTCCCGCTGGCAGCGTTTTGAACGCAAAATTTACTGCTGCCTCACCGTGGATCTGGATGGGCACGGTGCCCGTAATGCCTTTGCCAAAGGCTGCCCGTTTCTGTTCGATCTTTTTGCCGCCAATAACCTGCAGGGGGCAATCACCTGGTTTTACAACTGCAACGAGAAAGAGTTGACCGAGCAGCCTTTTCTCCTGGGCGAAATAAAGAAGCGCCACGATGAAGTTGCCTTGCACTGTCATCTGGAAAATCTCCCGGCCTCCACAGACACGGCGGAGATACATACCAGAATACGTCAGGGGAAAGCCTATGTGGAATCTCTGCTGGACCGGGAAATCATGGGATTCCGGTCCGGTCGTTTTCTGCGGACTTCCCTGATATTGCAGGCCGTGGGAGAAAACGGCCTAACATACGATTCCTCCTTTACCTATGGCAGACAATTTACCATCAATGGTCACCGGATGGATGATCGGGAAATTACCGGCAACCAGAGCGCATTCAGGCTGCCGAACGGGTTGCTGGAGTTTCCTGTCTGGGAACCATTTCCCGAGCCCGGGCAGATATCTCTTACCGGGCCGCCGTATTTTATCACCAATCTGGTCCACCCCTTTAATTTTGTCTGGCAGGGCAAAGCCAATCATCCGGTCCAGCAATATTACAAGGCCATTGTTGAAATCTTCCGACAAATCCCGGGCATAGAGTTCATCACCCTCAGCCAGGCTTGCCACATATGGAATCAACAGAGTTCAAAACCATCATAGCGTCGCCGGAGGCACGGCACCTCCTCAGCGACCTCTTTGTCCGTTATGGCCGCGCATATCACCGCGCGGCAACGGGGATCGAGGCGGACCAGATCACCTCACCATGGAATGCCAGGTTTCTTGCGGCAAAACTGATTGACAGAGACAGCAACGGTTTTCATCTCACCGATCTTGGAAAAACCATCGGCTACGGCCTGCTGGAATCCGCCAACCTTGAAAACCGCCAAAAACGGGAACCCGCCAATCCTGTCGATATCCCCCTGTCTCCCAGCGCCCTCTTTACAGGAAAAAATGTGGTGGATATCGGCTGCGGCACAGGATGCTACACCGCGTTGGCCTGCCGACTCGGAGCAAAGACCGCCATCGGTGTGGATGTCCAGCAGCCGCTCCTGCAGACGGCCCGTCTCCTGCATAGGGACTCGGGTGCCCTTTTCGTCCATGGCTCGGCAGAGCATCTTCCACTCCCGGATACGATGGCGGATCTTGTCATTCTTCGGGGGATATTGGCTTACGTGGATAACCACAAACTCCTGCGGGAAGTCTCCCGCATCAGCAGGCCTGGATGTCAGATCATGCTCACCACCCAGGGATGCGGTTATTTTGCCCGGGCGCTGCTGAATGCGGGCCGTCACCTGCATGTGTTCCGGATGGCCTACCTCTCCCTGGTGCTCTTAAACGGCCTTTTGTTTACCCTGAGCGGCCGGCGTCTTCCCCTCAAGATAAAAAAATATTTTTCCAGGGAGCTCATAAGCATCTTTCATACGCGAGCCAGCTTATTCCGTCTTGTTAAGGACTATGGCTACACCGTGTCCTCCTGTCGAAGCGAAAAAATTCTCGGCATGAACTCACAATTCTGCGTCATGGCCAACCGCCGATGAAAATTCTTTTTGTCTATCTCAACGCAACACGCCAGGAGTACATCCCGCTTGGGGTGGCGTATCTTTCCGCGGCCCTGAAAAAAGCTGGCCACCAAACCTGCCTCCATGACGGCACCTTCGTCAGCATAAAAAAACTACCCCAGACCGTTACCGGAGAGCAGCCGGACCTCATCGCCTTTTCCATCCGCAGTCCGGAAGCGCTCCAGGCCAGGAAAGCGATTGCTGTACTGAAAAGGCATACGGACATTCCGATAATCGTCGGCGGGGTCCATCCAACGGTTTCACCCCTTGAGGTCCTGAACTGGGAGGGTGTTGCGGCGGTCTGTGTCGGCGAAGGCGAAGAGGCATTTGTACATCTCTGCAACAACTGGGGTAAGGAGACGCTCTATGCAACTCCCAATTTTTATTTCGTACGCGACGGCAAACCGGTCAAGAACCCCTGCCTCCTTCCTCAGCACATCGACGCTCTCCCCTTCCCGGACCGGGAACTCTTCCATATCGACAAATATCTCGAGGCAAGGGACGGGCGGCTGGATATCATCTCCGGCCGCGGCTGTCCCTTTAACTGCACCTACTGCATCAACCACATAGTCAAAAATATTATCACGGACAAAACCGATTATGTCAGGGTGCGCAAACCTGAAAACATCATCCGCGAAATCAAGGAAGTCGCTGCACGTCATGAGGTACGAAGTCTGGAGTTCGTCAACGACATCTTCACCCTTTCCGAGTCCTGGCTGGCTGCATTTACCACCTTATACCGCAAGGAGATACACCTGCCCTTTGTCTGTAACGCCAGAGTGGAATTAATGACTCCGGAAATAGCCTCTCTCCTGAAAGAGGCGGGCTGCACCGAGGTGCAGATGGGAATCGAGTCCGGATCTGAAAGAATCAGAAGAGAGGTACTGGGCCGGCGGATGAGTAACGCCGTCATCAAAGAGGCCTTTGCCACCGTTCGGGCAGCGGGCATGAAGACCTATGCCTTTAACATGGTGGGGTTGCCGGAAGAAGGTTTTGCGGAACTCAGAGCCAGCATCGAATTGAACCGGCAAATCAAGGCTGACGCCATGCAGGTTTCAGTCTTTCAGCCCTATCCGGGCACAAAACTCCGCGAGATTGCCATTGCCAGAGGGTGGATATCCGCCCGCAGACTCCCTCTCTCCCACAAATCCTTTTCCATCATGCGATATCCCGGCTGGGGCGCCTGGCGCATCCGTTTGGCGAAACTCGGATTCCGCTTCTTCAGCCTGCTGCCCGATCATCCCCGCAGGGCGCTGTCCGCCCTGTTTGTCGACATACTGGCCGACTATTACAACATGATCAGAGGGATTTTCAGCCCGAAACTGAAAAAATACATCTACCGCTTCTATGCTCACACCGGAAAAAATTAAGATCGGCTGTATCTTTGACAACTTCTACCCCAAGCTCGGGGGAGGCCCTGTTCAGAATCAAATGCTTGCGGAGCATTTGAGCAGGTGCCCTGATTTTTCGCCAATGGTTTTCCCCCTCATGTGGGCCATGGGTCTCAACACATTGCAATTCAACTACCCTGTGCAGCCGATCAGAGTCTACAATGAGTTTCCCAAAGACTTTAACCGCATAACCGCGACCATCCTTGCCGACCGCCTGTACAACATCCTGGCCAGCCGAAAAATCGGCGACATGCTGAAAAAAGTGGATTTGATCCACACCGATCTCCACTCTTCAGCACTGCTCGGTGCGTATTACAGGAAAAAACTGAACAAAAAACTGGTGATCAGGTTCGGCGGCAATATTTTCCGCCAACAGGAACGACGGGATGAGATTGAAGACAAATACCACTGGTTCAAGGGACTTTTCTTCCAACTCCCGGCTCGCTATGCTTTCCAGGCCGCGGATGCCATCATTGTAAACGGCCGCGATCTCAAGGACGAACTGATCCGCAACGGCATTGCCGAACAAAAAATTCATATTGTCCCGGTCGGGCTCGCCATTGACATCTTCCATCCACCTCCTGTCGGCGAAGAGATTTTGCCTGTTGCCGCCGGCCAGACATTGCGCCTGCTTTTCTTTGGCCGCATCACCGAGGCCAACGGACCTCTGCAATTCCTGGAGGTGGTCAGGATGCTCCAGACACGCCTGCCCCAACCTGTCACCGCCACGGTCATCGGGGATGGCCCGCTGCTGGACCTGATGCAGCAAACCGCCCGCAGGCAAGGCCTGCCGGTGATGTTTCTTCCTTCACTGAATCATCACCAGCTTGCCGGCCAGATCCGCAAACATCATTTCTGCGTCTTTCCCTTCCGAAAAATCGGCGGGATTTCCAGCGTGGTGACCGAATCCATGGCGTGCGGCAGAATAGTTTTTGCTACAGAGGCCGGTGATCTGCGGGCAATCATCGATGACTCCTGCAACGGTTTTCTGGTTCCGTCTGACTCCCCGCAAAGGATGGCTGACAAGATCAGCATTATCGCCCGAAACAGGGAAATGCAGCAAGCCGTCATGGTTAACGCGGCCGAGACAGCCCGGAAAAATTGCAGTTGGAGCCAGATCACAGCGAAATACACCACTGTTTACAGAAAAATCCTTCTCATGTAACCCGTCGGAAACAGAGCAATGACAAATCAGCATATTACCCAGGCAATCCTGTGGGGATTAAACGATGACACCAGGCACTACCTGGAACTGCTCGCCAAGGCCGGTATCACCTGCCGCTGCATCGTCGATACCTATAACCATCCGCCCGGTTATCACGAGGTTCCGGTTCTTTCCGCCGAGCAATACAAACAAGAGGCCAATCTGTTATCCCACATTCCCGTGCTTGTCATTGCCCGCAGCAAAAGCGGAGAGAGCAGGTTCGCCGAGGTAACCGATTACATAAAAAACTTCCTTGACCTGAAAGAGGTCCGCATTCTCCATCCGGTTTGCCTGGCCGACTATATCGACGTCACCTTCCCGCACAGAGTTTACATTTGCGGCTTTCCCGGCTCGGGAAACATTCTCGTCAGGGCGCTGACGGAAAAACTCCTTACCGCATCAGAACAGCCCCCTCATCTTGCAACAACAAATCATTCCCTGTTGCATCATCTGGCCAGAGAGCATCATGAACTGCTGATTAAGACCCTTAACGCTCTCTTTCTCAGCCATGATCTCACGGTCAAACACGAATCCATGACCCATGCGGATACCTTTGTCTTTTCCGGGGCGAAGAAAAATGAATTCGTCCGCCTGTTCAATATCAAATCAAAGCGCTATCTGTGTGAAGACATCTGCAGCCGGCATGATTTTTTTGAAGATCACATACTCGACACGTTCCAGAGGCTGCAATACAAGATAATCGCGCCAATCAGAAACCCTCTTGACACCTTGATATCAAATGCTTTCAAGTATGAATATACGACCATCTTCATTGACAGAGACGCCATTCCGGACGCAAGCAAGAGCGGGTTTAAACAGGCCCTTGGCCACGCCAGACTATCCAGCTACAAATGGTTCCATGATCTGGCCCATTCTCTGCGCGGCTTCTATGCCAATCTGCTGCAGGCCTCCGGTGTCTATTTAATCAAATATGAAGATCTCATTTCCCAACCGTACCCTGAATTGAAAAATCTGGCCTCCTTTCTAGGGCAGCAAATATCGGATGAGACGATTGAAAATCTCTGGCAGACGACAGCATTCAGACCTCTCAGCAATCAAGCCCACTACTTCCAGCCCGGCATGGATAAGTGGCGAAAATATCTGGATAACAAGCATATAGAAATTTTGGATGAGCTTGATTATGCAAACCTGATGAAAGAGTTGGGCTATCAATTCCCGACCCAGCCTCTGGAGCAGCCTGATCCCGGCCCGCCTGAAGCACATACGCGGCTTGATTTTTTCCTCGCCCTGCATGACCACATCCAGCACATCAATTTCAGGAAAAACATCTCCTTTCCCGATGGCCAATTGACATACTGCATGGAAATGCGGACAGGCCTTGGACTTTTGACCAATCAACCCCGCTATGCAACACTGCTTAACGCAATAGAACAGTCGAGTTACATCCAATCCATTTTCACAGGAATATAAACTTCGGTGGGAGAAGCACTTGCACCCGGAACTCAACATACTCTGTTTTTGTGCCTACCCTTTTCCGGCGCACCCCGGGGAAACCCTTTTCTGCGGGGGACAATACCACCCCTTCTACCTTACCTGGGCACTTGCGGAACTCGGCGTCAATCTTCATGTCATAGCCCGCCAACAGCCGGATCAACCAGCGCAACAACGCATCAAAGGCCTCACTGTTCATCGCTACCCTTCCACATACCACTGGGGTGGACACCGCCGGGGTATCACCTTCAGCGGCAAACGATTACGCCTGGTCATGCAACAATGCAGCAGACAAAAATTCTCCTGGGCAATTACCTTTTCCCCCCTGACGCGGGAACTTGACCTCCTTCAGCAGCATGAAATTTCTCTCTGTTATATGGTGCCGGGGGTAAACCGCGGCTTTTTAAAGAATCTTGGCAACCGTCCCCTGGATATTCTCCGGAAAATGGCCATCCGCCATATCAGCTTGCCTCTGTTTAAGAAAAATATCGCGGCAGCAAAACTCATTTTCGCCAACTGCGCAAGTGATGCAAATCTGTTAACCCGTCATTTTCAGCCCCCCTGCCCTGTACAGATCAACAGAAACGGGGTCAACACGCAACTCTACAGGCCAATCCCCAAGGAAGAGAGAACCAATACCTTTCTCTGTGTCGGCCGTTTTGCCCGGGAGAAAGGATTTCATGATACACTAGACGCTGCCGTAACCTGCTGCAGAGAAAATCCCAGCATCAGATTCCACTTTATCGGCTTTATTGACGACAGAAACTATTTCCACAAAATAAAAAAACAAATCGCCGACCTGGCACTGAAAAACCATATAGATCTCGACCCTAATGTGCCAGAAGAGAAAATGCCGTCATACTTCGGCAGGGCCCGGGCTCTTATCTGTTACTCCAATGGCTACGATCCACTGCCGAGCGTCATTTACCAAGCCATGGCATGCGGACTGCCGGTCATTTCCACAGACTGGCCATCACGATCCGAGGTCATTGAACATGAGATAAATGGACTTCTCGTGCCGCCTGGCCGGATCGACCTTTTGATCCAGGCCATCAGGCGCCTTTCCGATTATGAAGCCCATGCATTCGCAATGGGAGAAAATGCCAGGAAAACCGTCTGCGAGAAACACGATTTTACCAAGTTGGCCCAAGATATATTAGCACATCTCCATCGAGCCGGACATGCAGGTCCCGTTTTATCTTAATCAGATTCCCGCCCCTGCTGCCGTTGTCATCAGGGACTGCCTGGCTGATGCAGTGCAGCAGGCCAGGAATCGTTACCCGGACCTCAAGGCCCTTATCCTGTACGGGAGTTTCTGCGCCGGAGATTTCGCCATGCGTCAGACTGGCGTCACCACCTGGCGATTCATCAGCGATTTCGATCTGGTCATGGTGCTTCCCCATTTACAGGTGCTCCGCTATCGACTGGCCGCTCCCAAAACCTCCTGGCAACTCTGCCATGGTGCAGTGGCGGACGTGGCGCTGGAAAGCGGCTTCAGCCTCCGACGCAGTATTCGCACCATGGAGTATTACAACATCTGCCATGGCGGCCTCCTCCTCTGGGGGAGAGATGATATGTTGCCAGGGAAAGACAGTGCGCAGCCACTCAGCCAAGGGCAGGGGCTACGGCTGCTGGCCAACAGATTGTGGGGCATTCTCGAAGCCCTGGATGGGCCCGAAGAGATGCTGAATCATCGGCTGACAAAAGGTCTGCTGGCCTGTCTCCACAGTGATTGTCTCCTGCAGGGGATATACGAGCCTTCCGCTGTCCGTCTCCTCGCGCTCTATCGAGCAAAAAAGGAAAGCGACCTCCCGCAAGGACTGCCCCCTGAACTGCTGGACAAAATCAACCACGCCCTGCTGGGAAACCTGGGGAAAAAACCCGCCGTAAATGCACACCAGTTAACGGCTACCCTGCGGCTTCTCCTGCACTACATGGCACTCTCCTTCCAGAAAATTACGGCCACCGCGGTGCTCTGGGATCATTTCCTCCCCCGGCTCGTCCGCATGCCCTGGCAGGGATGGCCTTTTACTGCCAATATGCTCTCCTTTCTCTACCGTTCCGTTGCCCAGCAGAGACGAATTCCTCCCCTCTCCCTGCATCCTCTGTTCGCACCGGTTTGTCTGCGAATCTGGGCAGGATGGATTACCCTGGCCCTGGCGGTTCTTGACAAATCGCCACAGCGACTGGAACTGTACAATCGGCTGATGGCGTGGTTTCCCGGCTACACGCCAGCCACTTCAATCAAAACAGCCATCCTTGCCAACCCCTCATGGCAAAGGCAGGTTCCGGTCACTTCCCGCATCTAGGCCATGCCATCACTCAAGATCCTGCTCATTCGCCACCACCAGCAGCCAGCCCGCGCTGACGGCTCATACAGGAGACACGCTTTTCAGCTTATCCCCCTCGGCCTGGCATATCTCGCAGCCACCCTGAGGGAATCAGGGATGACGGTCACGGTATGCGACAGCCTGGTCTCCATCGAGACCAAAAAACAGTTTCTCTCCATGGTGCAGCAGAGCGACCCCGACCTGATAGGCATCTCGGCCATGACCGACGGTCTGCCCGGGGCAATGGAGGCGGCGGCACTGATCAAGAAAATACGGCCGACCACGCCGATTGTCCTGGGAGGCGCCCATATGGCGACATTCCCGGAACAAACCCTGCAGGAAGGCGCTTTCGATCTGGGAATCATTGGCGAAGGGGAACGCACCTTTGCAGAGCTTGCCACGGCGTTGGCGGAAAAACGGCAGAGCCTGTCAGAATTACCAGGCCTTGCCATCAAAGAAAAAACCGGCGAAATCCGTTGCACCCGGCCGCGGGAAAGGATCAGCGATCTGGATCAGCTGGCCCACCCGGCCCGCGACCTCTTCCCGAACCATCGCTATCGCACCCTGCTGGGTCACAACCCGGTCACCTACATCCTTACCTCCCGGGGCTGCCCGTATCACTGCACCTTCTGTGATCACAGTCTCTGGGGAAATAAGGTGACCTTTCACTCACCACGATGGATCCTGGAAGAGATTCAGCATTGCCAGGCCCATGGGGCGCGAGAAATCTATATTTACGACGAGACCTTCACCCTGCAGCGGGAACGGGTTCTTCATCTCTGTGAACTCATCCTGCAGCATCGCATCAGGGCTTCATTTGTGATCAGTACCCGTGCCGATCATGTTGACTTCGAAATGTTAAAACTGCTGAAACAGGCAGGATGCCGCCAGATTCGCTTCGGCGTTGAAACGGGCAGCCCTGTCATGCTGAAAAAAATCAGAAAGGGACTGAGTCATACTCAGATTCAAAGGGCCTTCCAGGATTGCCGCACCCTCGGCATCGAGACATTCGGCTATTTCATGCTGGGCCTGCCGGATGAAACACCCGAGCAAATGCTGGAAACCATCCGCACCGCTATCAGCCTTGATCCGGATTGGGTAAATTTCAATCTTCTCAGTGTCAAGCCCGGCACCGCTATCTACCGGAAACTGACCAGGCAATCCGGCAGAGCACCCACCAACTGGCTGAAAGGCTTTCTGGACGGCAAAAGCAGCGAAGATGACAGTTATATCTTACCGGCCGGCAAGAATCTGGCGGACATGAACAGAATGATCCATACCGCCTATCGCAGATTTTACTTCCGTCCCCGTTTTTTTCTCAAACGGTGCAGGGATCTCAGACATCCTGCGCTGTTATATCATTACCTGACAAGCATAATCGGAACCTACAGCCATCTTTTCGCCGGGAAGTTCCGCAATATTCACCAATAAACCCTCCTGCGGGCACCAGACGGTTTCTTATGGAACAGAAAACACCTGCCAGAAAAATCATCTTAATCCAGCCGACCTTTTCCGAACATGAATACGCCATGGACGAGCTGACACCGCCCATGGCGCTGCTCCACCTTGCCGGATCACTGCTGAGTGACGGTTTTGCAGCAGTTATCATAAATCAGCAGATTGATCGTAACTGGGAGCAACTTCTGGCTGAAGAGCTGCAACATAACCCCGTGTGCGTGGGCATTACCTCCCTCACCGGCCTGCAGATCTTCTTCGCCCTCAAGGCGGCAAAGCAGGTAAAGCTTACAAGCTCCGTGCCGGTGGTGTGGGGCGGTATACACGCAACCATGGTTCCGGAACACGTCATCGCCAGCCGTTATGTCGATTATGTGCTGACCGGAGAATGCGAGAACAGTTTCCCGCAACTTGTTCGGGCCATTTTCTCCGGGAATGTCCCGCACGACGTACCCGGTATCGTCTACAGGGATGAATCCGGCGCCGTGCGGCAAACTTCACCAGGTCCACCGCCGGATCTTGCCGCGCTGCCACCGGTGCCCTTTCACCTTGATAGGCTGTTCACGGAACAGCCCCATCCCCGTCTGACCATTATCACCAGCCGGGGCTGTCCGCACCGTTGCTCTTTCTGTTTCAACAACTTTTATTACCACCGGAAGTGGCGCGCCATGGAAAGCAAAGAGGTGCTGGCGCTCATCGACCACTACCTGAAAGAATACGGCCCGGGGAGCCCCTACAGGAAAGAACCGGTCATCAGTTTCGGCACCGAATCAAACTTTTTTGTCTCAGCCAAACGCGTCGATGAAATCTGTCAGGGCATTATCGACCGGGGGATTCCTGTTACCTGGGAAGGAGTCAGCTGCCGCGTCGATTATCACCGCCAAATCAAACCATCCACCCTGAAAAAACTCCATTCTTTAGGTTGCGATCGTCTGCTCACCGGAGTTGAGGGCGGCAACCAGGAAATGTTTGACCGCATCAAAAAGGACATCAAGCTTGCCGATGTCTTCGCCATGGGGGAGAAATTAATCGACAGCGGCATTAAATTGCATACATCATTCATCATGGGGCTGCCAGGGGAATCCCATGAGGACAGACTGGCAATTATCGATTTAATCAACGAACTGCGGCACAGATTCGGCGCCATGCATACATACGGAATATTCATCTATGCGCCGTTTCCCGGCACAGAACTCTGGGACAAAGGTGTGGAGCTCGGATTTACCCCACCCACCCGCCTCACGCAATGGGTAAAAGTTGAACAGCGCTTTCCCCAGCGGGTTCCCTGGCTGACAGAGAGTGACCGCCAGGAAATAAAGCGATTCAGGGAGATTGCCCTGGTAGGCGGGGTTTACGGAGATAATTCATTGGCAGGGAAAATTTACTCCCTATTCGGCAAATGGGGTAGCTTCCGGTTCCGCCATCACCTGTTCGGGGCTGTCCCGGAATTAAAGCTGCAGACCTTGCTTAACGACGTCTACAACCTGGCCACGCGCGGCAGAAGAAGAAAGTATCAAACTTTTCACCATGATCCGCTGTACGAAAGAATCAATACCTTGCTGACGGAACTGGAATGAATGCGCAGACGCCTCTGGTCATTCACCTGATCCTGGACGGTTTTGCCAGCGAGTATCTTGCCTATGCCCCCTTTCTGTCTGAAAAAATCGGTGCCGGGAAAGGCCGGCCGATCAGGACAGTCTCCCCCTTTGGCTCGCGGGGCATGATTTTTACCGGATTCTCCCCCGGCAAAAGCCAGCTTTTTACCGACTTATGGCGGGATCCGGCAGCAAGCCGCTACCGGACTCTGCCGGGCTGGCAGCGGAAACCTCATCCGCTTCCCGCGGCCATACGCTTCATCGTGCGTCTGGCAACCAGAGTAATGAGCGATTACCCCTGCCCTCTCCCGCCCGGAATACCCGCATCATTCCTGCCGCGATTCGACAAGCCGCCCCTGTCCCGTCATATATCCACGTTCAGAGGTAACGGCCCGGTGCCGAGTCTTATCGAACGACTGCAAAAGCAACACGTTCCCTATCAGTTCTTCGGACCTCCAACAAAGGGGTTCTGGCAAAAGCCCTTTACGCAAATAATCAAAAAAATAAAACCAGAGAGCAGATATCTGTGTGTACATGTCATCACCCCTGACCTGACTGGTCACCAATACGGACCGGACAGCCCGGAAATCCGGGACCTGACTGCCAGAATAGACCGGGAAATTGAACAGCTCTGCGCCGGATTAAACAACCTGGGGCGTGAGGCAGTTCTGCTCATCCATTCAGATCATGGTATGAGCAGGGTGCGCACTGAAATTAATTTCTGGCAGGAGATCAGCAAATGGCCGCTGACCGCGGGGATCGACTTTGATTTTTTCCTGGATTCCACCATGGCGCGATTCTGGCTGTTAAAACCCGCCAAAGAAAACGTCTTACAAGACTGCATTGCCTCATTAGCACCGGCAGGCCACCTGCTGTCAGAACAGGACCGACAGGCCGCCGGGCTCCACGGGCTTGATGCCCGTTACGGCGATTATCTTGTCACAGTTGAAGAAGGCGCTGTCATCATGCCAAACTTTTTTCAAACAGCCCCGATACGAGGCATGCATGGCTATATCCGGAGTCAATCCACCGGTATGGTGGCCTGGCGCAATTCCTTTGCCGAGGCAATCAGGCGTGACATTTCACTGCTGGACATCACGCCGACAATTTTAAAACTTCTCCATCTTTCCCCGCCTAAGGGAATTGAAGGTACGGCAATTTTCTAACAGGGACGACCTAATGTGCGGCATCTGCGGTTTCTACAGCCAGATTTTTCTTAAAAATCCTGAAGGGATCACCCAAAAAATGCTTGCCCCCTTGCAATACCGTGGGCCGGATGAGGAAGGATTGCATATCATTTCCACCCGCAGCGGATTTGTTTCCCTTGGGGCCAGACGTCTTGCCATTGTTGATCCCGCGCGGGGCCAACAGCCGTTGTCTTCAAAGAATGGCACAATTTTTGTTGTGCATAATGGTGAAATTTATAACCACCATGAGCTCCGCAACCGTTTGCAGAAAAACCACCACTTCCAGACAGAGTGTGACACGGAAATCATCCTGCACGCCTATGAGGAATACGGCGTAGACTGTTTTTCCCATTTCAACGGTATGTTCGCCACGGCAATCTATGACCACGATCAGCAGTTGCTGACTGTGGCACGTGACCGATTGGGCAAAAAACCGCTTTTTTACTGGCACAATCCGGACTTTTTCTGTTTTTCCTCGGAGCTCAATTCCCTCCTGGAATTTGCCAAAATCCCACGCCAACTAAATCCCACCGCGGCAACCGCTCTTTTTTCTTTTCTCTGCGTCCCCGCGCCACAAACCATCTATCGCAATGTTTTCAAACTGGAGCCAGGCCAGATCATTCAGGTTGATCAGTCAGGAGTAAGGACAAAAAAATATTGGCATATGCCACCTCCCCAACCGGATTGCGACCACTCTCAGTTTTCTGAGAACTTCCGGGCCACTTTCTTTGATGCCGTTTCGCTTCGCCTGCAGCAAGGAATCCCCAATGGCGTATTATTAAGCGGCGGTGTAGATTCAACAGCGGTTCTGAACGCTGCGGTCCGCTTCAGATCCGATCTCTACTGTTTTACCGCCTCATTCGACAATCCGTCCTACGATGAAACCCGTTTTGCGGCGCAGACTGCCGATCAGGCAAAGGCGTCATTTATTGCCAGCCGCTTTTCCGCGGATATCTCCCGGCTTATCGACATTATGCATGAGCGATTCGGTGAGCCTTTTGGCGATTCTTCCTTTTTGCCCACTTACCATATCTGCAGCCAGGCCGCTGCCCGGGTCAAGGTTGTCCTGACCGGAGACGGGGCGGATGAGCTTTTTGGCGGGTACCGGAAAAATCAGGCGGCAAAACTGCTGCAGTGGCTTAATCAACTTCCCGGGGGACTGATTGCCCTGACCCAAAGACTTGCTCCAGGAAAAAGCAGAATGAATAAACTCTTCCAGGCAGCACATCAGTCACTTTCCAAGTCATACATCAATTGGGAATCAGGCTGCTCGGACAATACCCTGCTGCATGTGTTTTCCCGTGATTTTCTTGATGCCGCAACCCCGGCAGAGTCACTCCTGGGCGAATATTTCCGTGACAGAACTCCTCTTGAGGGCTCCCTCTATGCTGACTCCGCGTTCTATCTTCCCAATGATCTGCTGCCGAAAATGGATATGGCCAGTATGGCCAATTCCATAGAAGCACGCTCACCATTCCTGGATTATAGACTCTGGGAAATGGTCTGCCGGCTGCCGGCAGATAACCGGGTTGCTCCCTGGCAAAGCAAAAAATTATTGAAATCCACCCTGCGGGACCTGCTGCCATCTCAGATCACACGCCGGCCGAAACAAGGATTTACTGTACCCCTGTGGGCATGGGTCCGGGACCTGCTTGCTAATCCCGCAACAAACATCTTTAACAGTGATCTTTTCCTGAAGCGCCCCATATACAATCATCGCCAAATTCAATCTCTCATCGAGGCAATCGAACAACCCGGCCCTCCGCCACTGCAAACCACCAACATGCTGTGGAACACGTATATCCTCGAATCCTGGCTGCAAAAGACAAATACCCCGATTTAAAAAATCACTTCCCATGGTCAATGAGGCACTGCAAATCCTCCTGGGCATCAGCCTGATGCTTCTCATCCGCATCCCCCTGTGGCGGCGTTTTCACGATAAATACCGCCATGGCGGCATTCTGCACCTGGCTGATATCTATCGAAAGACAGCAAAACTTCTTGCCAACTTCGATTTCTACCCGTCCTGGAAAAAACATCCCCTCCAGGTTTCAGAATACACGGCATTCATCAAACTCCTGGGGTTTAGCTTCAGATGGCTTCCTCTCTCCATGATGAGTGCCGCCTTTTTTATTCAGTTTCTTCTCACTGTCATCATGACGGTGACACTGTCTTCTCTCATTCCCCAGCCTCTCTATCTGTTGCCGTTTGTCGCTGCCTCCTGCTGCATCGCCCCCCTGTATTTAAGCCTGACCGTTATGCCGGATATCTTCCTGATGACCGCCATCAGCACTGCCCTGGGACTGATGCAGGCTCAGCAATTCTTCCCGCCGGTGGTCTTTTCGGTTCTTCTCGGCCTGCTCGGGTGGTTGGCGATCCGCATAAAAACTTCGGGGTTCATTCTGGCAATCAGCATCTGTGCAACCCTGCCGTTTCTCCACCTGGGCGCCTTGCCATCTCTCCTTAGCTTAGGTCTGATCGCCTGTCCTTTCCTCATTGATATCCGCCACCAGCAGGAAAACATGGTGGTAAACATCCTGCTTCGCCAGAAAAAATACTTTGGTTACTCCCTTGCGGACGAGAAACAAAGCACCCTACCCGACAACATCGTCACCCGGAGCATCATCAGACGATTAGTCGACATGATCAAACTCTTTGCCACAGGCGCAGCCACGGCGCTGGCTCCATGGCAGCGCTTCAGCTTCTACCGGTCAAACGGCATCATCTACCCTCTTGGCCTTGCAGGCATGGTAATCCTTCCCTGTCTATCCCGGGAAATAGCAGGGCAACCGCTGTATCTTTTTTCCTGCTTTTATCTCTTCTTTTTCATCCTGTTCCATTCCCAGCTCAGGCGATTTTTCCACTTCGCAAGCAGGGCCGGCGGCACCCTTTACCCTGTATGGCTGCTCTGGGCAGGCCTCCTGCTCAGCCAAATGGGAGAAACAGGTCTGCTCATCATGGCGTTTAGCTTCACCATGGAGGGACGGCGCTCTTTTTCCTTGTTGTTCAGGCAACCTGCCAGCGTCTATTTCGAGCCCCCCCTGTCCCCTGCCAAAAAAAACAGAAGAACCATAGTGACCCTGCGCCGTATGATCAAACCCCAGGACCTGCTGATGTTGACTTACCAGGATCTCAATTCTTTCGGCATCGCCCTGCAGAGTTGGCAGATCCCAATTGAACTGGAAAAAACGTCAACGCTAACCATGTGCAAATATATTGATTATTACCGGCATGACCAGAGATATCGTAGGATATTTCTGATACTTCCACCGGGCAAAGAACTTTTTCTCGACAAAAACCTCCGCCCCCATTTTATTGAGGAAGAACCCCTGGCATCCCGGGTTGCACTGCTGAAAACCCCGGCCAATCTGCACGGATATCGAATTTTCGAGGTGCTCCCGCCCTCTCGCTTTGTTGACCTATCCCCTTATGAGGCCCTGACCCCGGACCAGCTCAAACATATGCGTATTGAGTTCGGGGAAAATGATGATATGCAGGCATCCCTAACCGAGCTGCCGGCCGGGCGCCCCTGCCAACCCTTGGCCAGATCATAAGAATAAAATGGGCCTGTTTAAAAATATCACCATCTTCGGAGCAGGTTCCGGATTCACGCAATCACTGCCTGACATCAGCCAGACAGGCAGAATATTCCGGGTGGTAGATAACGACCCAGGCAAATGGGGGAAAACCGTAGCAGGTTATAAAATCTTTCCGCCGGAGGTTCTGCAAGCAAAAGATCCTGATGAAGTGATCATCATCTGCTCCCACTGGAAAAAAAGCATCGCGCGCCAGCTTGCTGCATATGGGTTGCAAAGCGGCAAGGATTTCTTCCTTGATATCAATTTTCTCATCAAGCCCGAACATTATCTGCGAATTTTCCTGGAGTTCTATTCCTTTCTCCGAAGGCACGACAAACTGCTGGCAGGGAAGAAGGTCCTGCATATCGGCGTCGGCCACACGCTGCTGGTCGATATCCTGCTTGCCATGGCAGGCGCCCGGGTCATATGCTCAAATCTTGATGATGAATTGATCTTTTTCCCTGATCTGTCCCTGAAAAAAAGAATCTATGAGCACATTGCCACGTTTTATGCAAATGACTCCGCGCCTTTCATCATGAAACCCGAGGCTGTTATCAAAAGAACATCAAACGGGCTGAGCGTTGATCCTTCCATGGTCTTTTTTCAGGTCATGGATGTGGAAAATCTGGCCATAGCCTCCGCTTCGGTCGATTATATCTTCTCCCACGATCTGCTGGAACATGTGAAACAGCCGCAAAAGGCCATCGAGGAATGCTGCCGTGTGTTACGGCCCGGCGGCATGTTCTACCACCATGTCCACCCGGGTGACCATCGCCCTGAAAAAACATTTTTCGATATGTATACCCACCCGGCTCAGAAATGGCGGGAAATCTGCCAAAAGAACGGCTATCACCACAATCGCTGGCTGAGCTGTCAGTTTGTTGAGGCATTTGCCAACGTGGCAGGGACAATCACCGAGGCGGAGAGCCGAACCGCGCCGGGCATCTCTGATGCCCCGTTATCGTTGCCGCAGAAAATAGATAATGAATTCAGCCGGTTCACCACGCATGATTTCCTGAACTCAACCGGTCACCTGACAATAGGCGGGGGCGTCTGATCAGCAGCCTGTTCCTGCTCGCAGCCGTTCCAGCCATTGAGGCAGAAGAATAACTATGGAATCAAGCATCAAAAATAACTCATGGGCCATAGCCACCCATGCACATATCAAGCACTATCTCGACTCCGGGCAGTGCCAACAGCTCTGCGGCGCAAAGCCCTTTGGCTCAAGACATTGGGAATATCCATGGGCCCTTGAGCACAGCGGGATATCCGGGCAAAAGGGATTACGCATTCTGGACATCGCACCGGATTTCACCTTTCCCTACGCCACATTCCTTGAGGCCAACCACCACGTCACCTTCATTGATCTGGAAAAGAGAAAATGGTCTGACTCGATAACCTGGGGCGCGGATGTCAGTGACCTTGCCAGCAGGTCCGACTTCCGCATCATGGATGTCCGGGATATGTCCTTTGCGGACAATACCTTTGACGCTGTTTTCTGTATCAGCGTCCTGGAACATATTGTCTGCCCCACCCAGAATCCCGACCATCCTCAGCTCGACCAAATCTTCGCCCCGCATGGCGCCAGGCCTGCTCTGCTGGAAATGACCAGATGCCTGAAACCAGGCGGTAAACTGCTGCTCACCGTCGATGTGTATCAGGGGCAGCGCTGGAAACAGCTGTTTGACAGGTGGGATATCAAAAAAGATTTGGAAATCAGTGGATTTGCTCTTGCTCCGGATTGCCTGCTCAATGCCGACCTCCTCATGAGAACACCGGATGTTTTTCTCTCTGATTTTCACGGGCCTTATCTCACCCTGGGCTTTGCCTTAACCAAATAACTTCTCCTTTTTCATGAATTATCCCGGTCTCAAAAGCATGATTGCTGGCAAACGCCTCGTCTTCTGTGGCATAGGCAGCGCCTTTCATGCGATAGTAAAGGATCTCTGTGGTATCGATTATTCAATTGCCGCAATGCTCGACAATGATCCACAGAAGCATGGGACTTTGCTCTATGGAACGGAAATTACCCCGTTTTCAGCCATCCGCTCCATCGCCTATGATTACGTGGTGCTGGCAACCCCTTTCTATGCCGACATTATCCACCAGCTCAACAAATTAGGCATAGACAACAGCCGCTTTATCCGGCTTGGGGCCTCATACAGTTTCGGCTGTTCAATTTTCGCAACCCATGCCGCGCAGCAGCAGTTGACCAACAAAAACTTCACCCTGATTTCCGACGATTGCTGGGGAGGAATTCTCTACAGTTGGCTCGGGTTGCAGTTTCTGACGCCATTTATCAATCTCATCGTTCCCCCACAGGACTTCTGCATGCTGGCAGAAGATATTGAGTACCATCTTGCCCAGGACGTGCTTTTTCATCCGGAAGACCAGAAAACATCGTATCCTGTCGGGGCATTGGGGGATGTGAGAATCCATTTTGTCCATGACAAGGCCCGGCAGGAAGCAAAACAGAAATGGGAGAGAAGGATCAGAAGAATCAATTTGGAGAATGTTTTTTTCAAATTTGAGTCGGAAAACCCGGAACACATCCACGCTGTTGACCGGCTTCCCGTTTCCCGTAAAATTATCTTTACCCGCAATAGATCTGTGAGCGGATCATCGGTGATCCACCTTGATGACCGTGACGTGGACGGCCCGCAACTCTACCGTACATGCGCCACCTGTCTCAAGAAAGTGGATCTGGTCAACTGGTTGAACACCGGCGAATTATCCCTTCCCCCGCATCGCTGACAGTTAAAACACATCCCATGCCCCAACCCCTTGTCACCATCGTCATCCCCACCTTCAATCAGGGCCGTTATCTGCCGGCCACGGTGGATCACTGTCTCTTCCAGACTTACCCCAACCTGGAAATCATTCTTGTGGACGGTGGTTCCACCGACGGGACCAAGGAATATCTGGCAGCGCTTGCCGGCAAAATCGCCAGCCAGCAGATGGAACCGGTCAGTCATCTCGACGACAACGGGGAAATTATCCGCACACCGATATTCTCCTATCCCCAGAACCGAGACATCACCATCCTGACCTTTGCAGAGGATATCGGGGCAACCCGCACCTATAACGAAGGTCTGCAAAAGGCCACCGGCAGATACTGCACCTACATTGTCGGCGATGATCTTCCCCATCCCCACATGATCGAGGAGATGGTCAACGTGCTTGAGAGCGGGCAAGCGGACTTCGTCTATTCCGATATGAATCTGGTGAATGACGACGGCAGCATAGTCCGCCAGATGCGCCTGCCCGACTATGACTTCGGAAAATGTCTCGCCGACTGGTTTCATCTCGGGGTCAGCAAACTGTACCGGACCGATCTGCACGATAAAGCAGGATTGATGGATGAAAGGTATACGGCAGCCAACGACTACGATCACTATCTCCGCTTTGCCATGACCGGCTGCCGCTTTTACCACCTGCCCAGGGTGCTCTATTCCGTGCGCTGGCATGGACCGGCCCGAAAAACAGGGCAACACACCCAAAGCCGATACGCTACCCTGCTAACAGAATCGAAACAATGTGCAACCAGAGCGCGAAAGTTCCTTGCTTTCACCCAGCAGCATAACGACGAGAAATGACAGCATATACCCCTTTTTTCATACTCGGCCACCCCCGTTCCGGCACCACGGCGCTGGCACGGTTGCTCAACTGCTCCCCCCAGGTGGCCTGCCTCTATCAGGAAGGAAACCTCCTCTTCCGCCTCTGGCAAACCCTGCAGCGTACCGATGTACTCAGAGAACCGATCGGTGATCTTCTGGCAGATTTTGAGACAACGGCGCAACACAACCTTGTTCTTCGCTCTCCTGTGCAACAATCCCCCAAATTATGTTTCAGTGACGACACCATCCGGCAACTGATTGCCACCTATCAACAATGTCTGCAATCATCCCCGGACCCCAAGGAAATTTTCGCCAGGGTATCAAGCAAATTCTTTGCTCTTTTTGCCGAATACACCAAGGCCCGGGTGGTAGGTGACAAGGTCCCGGATTATCTTTTCATCCCCGACCACATCTCCGCCCCCCACCCGGATTGTCTGCTTATTGCCATTAGCAGAGACCCCAGGGCGGTCATTCACTCTGCCCTGGAATTCAGCAGAACCACTCTCCATCTTTTTGCCTCACCCAGCGCCTTTGCCATGGCGGTGGCCTATTGCATAAAACAAAAGGGTCTCGATGACTTCTTTGCCCATTTTGTCCCGGAACGCCGCCTGTTCATCAAACAGGAGGAACTGCAGGCCTCCCCACCGGCTGTGCAGGAAAAAGCACATGCCTTCCTGAAAATAGCACCACCTTCGGGGAATGAGGCCGCTGTTACGTCACCAATAAAAGACTGGCGCCGTGAAATGAAAAAAGAGGACCAGGATGCGGTTCTGGCAGCCTGTTCCGCCTTCGATTTTCTGGAAAGAGAACAGAAAATCCCCCCTGCCTTGTCAGATAAAGCGGAAATCATCAAACAACTCTTCTCCTCCGCCGATGCTGAAATCGCGCCCCTGGCCAGGCAGGCTGCCTTATCCTTCCACCGTTCAGAAACCGAAAAAAGGGAATTCGGGTTTACCATGACCCAGCTGGCTGATTACTTTTATAAACGATCCGCCTTTTCGCGGGCAGAATTGTTTCTGCAGCAGGCAGTAAGTTATGTGCATGATAACCCCATCCTCTGGTACAAATACGCTCTCCTCTGCTATGATACCAAACAATGCCAAACCGCCCTCATCTGTCTGGAACAGAGCCAGCGGTATTGCCCTGCGGACCCCTATCATGCTTTCTTACGCGCCAAAATTTTTTACCTGCAGGGCATGGTGGCGAGACTCATGGGCGATGATGAAAATGCGGAAAAGGCATTGCAGGCAGCCCTCAGGGCAAAGCCGGACTTTGCCCTGCCGTCTAAAATACTGGCTATTCTCCACTCCCCAAAGGCCGCAAGACAATGAATGACGCGCAACCAGACTTTTTACACGCCAATATAATCATGCTGCAGCAGCATAAGCCCGATTTGCTCACCTTTGCCGGGGCTGCCCAGGAAACTGTTCATTTCTCCATCGTACCCTCGCAGGAGGGGCTGCTGAATATCAGCGCCCTCCATCCCCTCACCGGGCATCCTGAACCTGTGCATGATTCAGCGCAGATATCCGCCGGTTTTTCCGGCCTGCTCGACCTCCTCAAAAAGGAGCAGAACGCCATCATTTTCCAGGTGGGCATGGGACTTGGCGACGAAATCAAGTTTCTTGTCCAGAAATTCCCCAAATTCCGTTATGTTATCCTCGAACCGCACCAAGAGATATTTACCGCGGCGCTTCAGGCAGTGGATCTCTCACCTTTGCTTGCCAATTCCAATGTTGTTCTCCGGGTTGGCAGCACCATCAATATCCCCAATCTCCTCCAACAGGAAGACGATGCGCTGCGCGCCCTGCCGATGCACCTAGTCTCCCACCAGAAACTTCTTGAACTTTTCCCGGATATCTATAAACCGCTGTTCTCCAGGTTACAGACAGAACTCGCAAATTTTCAAGGGAAGCTGCAGACCATTGTCAGACAGGGGCCCCTGCTCTTTACCAATACCATCACCAATGCGTCCCACTTGAACGAATCCGCAACTGTGCAAGTCCTAAAGAATATCGCCCAGGGGCTGCCCGCGGTTTGTGTGGCGGCCGGTCCTTCCCTGACAAAAAACATAGCACAGCTCAAGGGCCGGGAAAAGAGCGTATTTATCATTGCCGTGGACAGTGCAGTCAAGGTGCTGATCGATCACGGCATCATCCCCCATATCATTGTGACCATTGATCCCATTGCGGCAAGCCTTGTGAAACTGCGGGATGTTCTTGATAAGCACGCCGATATTGCCCTGGCCTGGACGCCCGAGGCCTTCCCGGAAACCATCAGAGGCTTTCGAAATGGACCAAAGTTTGTCATTCCCGGCATCAATGATCTTTTCCGCCTCTACCTGGCACCCCTTTTTACCGGGCAGGATACCCCCTTTCCCCACATGCTCTCCGTTACCCATGCCGCCACCCAGTTGGCCAAAGTGGCTGGCTGCAATCCCCTCATTTTCATCGGCCTCGACCTGGCCTTAAGCGGCGAACAGGATCATGCCGAGGGCAGCCCCATTGCCTGGAAAAAATTTACGCAGGAGCAACGAATAAAAATCCCCGGCTGGAATGGCAGCGAGGTGGAAACCATTGCCGTGCTCAGAAACCAGCTGCTCGCCCTGCAGAGCATCATCCGCCAGAGCAAGGAGATGCGCTTTATCGACGCCACCGAGGGAGGTGCCCTGATTGCCGGCACCGAAATCATGCCGCTCAAACAGGCCCTTGACCACTATGCCGATAAACAGATGGCCTTTGCCATGGTTATCGACAGAATCTTTCACCAGGCCGCCAAGCCGGAGCGGGAGGCCATTGCTCAGAGGCTTCAGGACCTGCAGAAGGAAGTAAAAGCAAGCCGGAACACCGCGCAAACCGGTCTCAACAATGGATTAGAGGCCAGGAAACAATGGAAGATCGCCAAAATCCCGAGCAAAAAAGCCCAGGCAATAAAAAAATTCAGAAAAGCGGTAATCGCCTCCGGCAATGCCTTTGACAAACTGATGAACCTCCTCGATCTGACCAATGCGCTCTATCCCCTGCGCGCTTCTGCCCACCATGAGTTCATCTATGCCAGAAAAAAGTTTAATGAGGCCGCTGCTGAGAAAAATGCGGAACAGAGCATCTTTGATGAACTGGAACAGAACCTCGGCTATTTCAACTCCTGGATCACCACCACCAAGAAGGCAGAAGCGATCATCGAGCCGATCATCAAAGAGATGGCAGCCTGCGGCAAGGCCGGTAAGAACGCCCCATGACCGGTAGCAACCAGAACAGAAGCGCCTTTATCACCGGCATCACCGGCCAGGACGGCAGCTATCTGGCGGAACTGCTGCTGGACAAGGGCTACCGGGTATGGGGTTTGGTGCGCCGGGTGGCCTTTGAGGACGAGGCGCACCGTATGCACCGCATCGCCCACCTGCTTGACCGGATAGAACTCATCCCCGGCTCGCTGGAGAGTTTTCCCAGCCTGTACAATGCCATACGAAAAATCAAGCCGGATGAGGTGTACCATTTGGCGGCCCAGAGTTACGTCAGCACCAGCTTCGAGGATGAATTTTCCACCTTGAACGCCAATATCAACGGCACCCACAATATCCTGGCCGCCTGCCGCGACCTGGTGCCCGATACCCGTTTCTACTTCGCCGGCTCAAGCGAGATGTTCGGCCGCCCCACCCGGGTGCCCCAGGACGAAAACACCCCGTTTGAGCCACGATCCGCCTACGGCATCTCCAAGGTTGCCGGCTTCCATCTCACCAAAAACTACCGGGAAACCTACGGCCTTTTCGCCTGCAGCGGCATTCTCTACAATCACGAATCACCGCGGCGCGGTTTTGAATTTGTCACCCGCAAAATCACCTCCCATGTGGCCAAGATAAAAAGGGGGTTAAAAGACAGGCTGGAGCTTGGGAACCTTGAGGCGCGACGCGACTGGGGCCATGCCCGGAAGTACATGGAGGCCGTCTGGCTGATGCTGCAGCAGCCCGAACCGCGGGATTATGTTATCTGTTCCGGCAAGACCCACTCGGTAAGAGAATTCTGCAGAATCGCCTTTAACTGTGTCGGCCTCGATTACCGGGATTACGTCCGGTCGGTGGATAAATTTTACCGGGCCGAAGACAGCGACAAGGTGCTGGTGGGCAGTCCCGCCCAAGCGGAAAACATCTTAGGCTGGCGTTACGATTATCCTCTGGAAAAAATGATTCAGGAAATGGTTGATCACGATCTTGCCCTGCTGCCTGCTGATCCTGGCGGGCACATGGCGTGATCAGCGGAGATCAGGAGACAAAGGGGCGGCAGCATGGAATCGCTGAGGAGCAAACTTGTCATCATCGGCGCCGGCCTTGCCGCCATGACGGCCGCCATCACCGCCCAGAAAAAGATTAACGATATTGTCCTGATTGATAAAGGAAACATATTTTCCAGCGGCTCCACCTTTCATAACCGCAACCGATGCTGGGGAATCACCCATGCCGTGGATGATCAGGAAAAAGATCTGCTCTTTCAAGCGATTCAGCAAATAAGCAGAGGGACAAATAATGCTCGCCTCAGTCATATTCTGGTTGAAGAGTCGTCCTCAGCCTTCCGGCAACTGGAAAGCTGGGGGGTCTCGTTTCTCCGCGAGGCCACAGGGATGATCAAACGGGTACATCCCTGTTTCTGTCCCCAGCCACTGGCTGCGATCATCACCTCTACCGATCAGGTTCACCGCTGTCTTGCCAGACGCCTCGCCAGAGGCAATATCCGTTTGCTGGAAAAAACCGCAGCCACGAAAATACTGCTTGATCAGAACAGAATCTCCGGGGTCCTTGCCCTGTCCCATGGCAGGGAGATACACATCTCCTGCCGGGCGGCAATCCTGGCCTGCGGCGGTGGAGCGGCCCTGTTTCCCCATCATATCGTCGATCCAGGGCTTGTCGGTGACGGCTATAGACTCCTGGACGACCTCGGCATTCCGCTCCATAATATGGAGTACCGCCAATGGGTCTGGGAAGACGTCTCTCCCATGGCCTCCCGTTTTCAGCTCAGTTATTTCGCTGACGGAAACCATCGTTTTCTTGACGCCACCGACACCGAAATCCCTCTCCCTCCGAAAAACTCCCCTCTCAGCCAATCGCGCCTCGGCCATGTCCCGATCAGCAATCTGCAGCCGGATAAAGAATTTGACTCACCCCTTCGCACGGCTGCAGAAACATCTGCCATCACGGTAGTCCGCAACTCGACCGGCGCAGTCATCAATCACATCCTTCCCCATGTCCAGGTTTGCCACGGTGGCGTACTGATTTCGGAAAATGGCAAGACCGGCATAAACGGCCTTTTTGCCGCAGGCGAAATCACCACCGGCATGCATGGCGGTGACCGGATCGGCGGCATGATGATAGCCAATTGTCTTGTCTATGGCAGACGGGCCGCCGAGGCAGCCAGCCGTTTGATCGGGTGATGATTGGTTTGGTTGCCCGACCGAGAGGTGAGAGGTCAGCCCGGCTCATCAGCATCGACCGCGCCCCGCCCCCCGAAGATCCGCACCCCTATTATGCTGATTTCATAGAGAATAACGAGCGGTACCGCCATGAGCAGCTGATTGACCACATCCGGGGTGGGGGTGAGGATGGCGGCGACGACAAAGGAGAGGAGAAAGGCGTACTTGCGGTTGCGGCAGAGAAAAGACCGGTCAACGATGCCGAGGCGGGCGAGCAGCACCATGAACACCGGCATTTCAAACGCCACCCCAAAGGCGATGAGCAGCCGCAGGCTGAGCGAAAAATATTCCTTGACCGTGGGCAGGGCGGTGAGAAAATCGGTGGTGTAGCCCATGAGAAAACGGAAAGCGGGCGGAAAGACGACGTAATAGCCGAAGGCGGCCCCGCCGAGGAAGCAGAAGGAGGAGAGCAGGGTGAAGGGGATGATCACCCGCTTTTCATGCTGATAGAGACCCGGGGCGATAAAGACCCAGACCTGCCAGAAGATCACCGGGCTGGCCAGGAGAATGCCGCAGACCAGGGCGAGCTTCAGATAAAAAAAAAGGCCTCCTGGTAGGAAGTGAAGATCAGGCTCGATGTCTCCGGCAACACCGCAAAGAGCGGCCGAACAAACCAGGCGCCGATCTCCTCGACAAAGGCGTAGGAGAGGGCAAAGCCGACAAGCACGGCAACAAGGGAACGAATGAGGCTGGTGCGCAGATCGCGCAGATGCTCAGTTAGGGCCTGTTTTTCAAATGTATCCATACTGGCTCCGGCCGGTATCGGGGAAAAGATGTCTCTCAGCAATCAAGATGGTCACGCAAAAAGTCAATTTCGGAGATGGCTAAGCAAAAAAAACACTATAGTCGCCGGTCGCGACATGGTCAAGAACCAACCGAAGAAGAGTTGCGGAACGCGACAAAACCTGGTAAGCGAATAGCCAAAAATATCGTCACCATTTCGTTCTGTCATGCGGGACCAGGAGCCGTCACCGCTTCACAGGCAGAATTGCCCCCATCATTGCCGCGCGGCTCCCAAAGCAGGCTCCATGCTGACCCCATCACAGAAAGAACGTTGCCAGGCCGGGCTGGAACGGCTGCGCAACCCGATCCTCCCTCTGGTCCAGCTGGCCGGCATGCTCTATCTGACCGGCCCCTTTACCGGTCTCGCCGATCTCCTTGCCGAACTGCGCGAGCCGGTGGAAACAGGCGGTCTCCGCTATGACGATCCAGCGGCCCAGCTCGCCCCCTACCTTGCGGCGATGCAGCCTTACGAACGGCTCAAAATTCCCGGCCGCCCGGAACGGATCATTGTTGACGAGAACATGCAGGCCCCGGATCAATTCACCGCCCTGGCCGGCTGGGTCGGCCAAAACGTCCTGGCCCAGGAACTCGAAAAGATTAACAGTATGCTCTGCGGGCCCTGCAACTGCACCCTCTGCTGCATCGGACCAGAGGAGGATGCAGAGCAGGAATTTTTCGAGATTCCACTCACCGAAAAGGAAACCGCTCTCTTTCCCCTGCCGATCCGCAACGATGAACGCACCAGTGCTGCCACTCCGGCGGATGACCCACCTTTACCGGTCACCGGCATCCCTTTTTATGCCCAGCCGGCCGCCCTCTACCGCTGGCGAAGCGGCTGGAGCATGATCCTGCCCCGGGGCAGCCGCTGCCCGCAGCTCGACCCGACCAGTGGCGGCTGTGGCATATACCCGGCCCGGCCGACGGTCTGCCGGCTGCCCCAGATTTTTCCCTACATCCTTGAACGGGACGAGAGTCTGGACCGTGACTATGACGGCCGGCTGCTGCCGGGCTTTATCCTGCGCGACAAACTGCTGGCGGTCTGGGACTGCCCCTATGTCCGCGAGTTTCAGGAGGAGATCGCTGCATACGCCGCATTGTCGAGCGTCCAGCCGGTCTTTCGGGAAAACAAAGGGTAACTATGGCGATTGCTCGAAACATCCGCGACCGCAATCCGGCCCTCACTTGCCGCTGGTGATGGCCTGAGCCCGGGAGGTAAAGGAGATGCCCTGCTGGCCTTCCGCCCCGATCATGACGGCTTCGACCAGCAGCGGGTTGACCGGCTGCGCCGCCTGCCACTCGACGAGAAAGTTGGCACCGGAACCGCCTGACTTGTCCTTCTGGGGGATCACAAAACGGGTTGATTCAAGCGGGCGGAGCACCACCGGCTTTTCGAGAAACTTCCTGATCATCTCCCCCCTGGTGCCGTAATAATCAACAGTGGTGAGGGTAACGGAGTGGCGCACGTCGACGTTGCGGATACTTAAAGTGGCGGTGAGCAGAATCGGCAGTTCACGGTTGCCGCCATAGATATGGGAGTAGACCGGCACATAAAGGGTTTGCCCCTGCGACAGAGGCACCGCCTCATCCGCCCGGCACGGCATGGAAAAACCGCTGATCGTCATACTGATCATCACCAGCACCAGGCGGCACCAGGACAGCTTGCTCATGGTGTATCCCCCTTTGCATCGTTTGATGGCCTTTCTCCCTGCTCTCCTCTTTCACCGGCAACCGGCTGCATCTCGCCTTCCTTCTCTGCTGGATGATCTCCCCCCCGCAGCCACCAGAGTGGGGAGATTTTACGAATTTTGCGCGAAGGAAGGGCCTCCCAGTAAATTCGGCGCGGGGGCGGCGGGGCAGCCGCAATAGGCAGCACCGTATCGCCGGTGATGATGAAATCGACCGGCACGTCCCAGCAGGCGCATGGCAACGGCTCGGTCACGATCTGCTCCGGCAAGGCCAGCACCATGACCGTTGGCCGGTCAGCCAAGGTGCCGTAAGCGGCAAAAATTGCATAACTCAAATCAAAAAACCCCTGCCCGTCGCCAAGCCGACTGCCACCGGTATCGATTGCCACGGCATCGGTGATGAGCAGGGAGAGTGACAGACGGCCAAGATCCTGCCGGGTCACTTTTGCGGCGAACCGCGCCATCCCCTTAACGGTGACGGCGCGGGGAAGATCACGAAAGGCGATGGAGTTGGGCCGAAAACGGTAGAAGCCGTCCTTCAAACCAGGCCCGGGCATGATAAGCTCCTTGCCGTCCAGCAGGCAATTGATCCGCACCTGATGAAGGAAGGCCGATGGGCCGACGAAAATCCGCGATGCCGCCTTGTAGCGGGGATGCCGGCGCAGCTGTTCCGCCGCCCGGCCGGAAACAACCGCCGGGACTCCGCCTCCCTGCCTGGTCAGCTCGTCACGGAGAAGCTGTTTTCGGCGTTGCAGGTCTCCAGTGGGTTCGGGTAGCGGCACGGCGACGAAATCAGGCTGACGTCTTTTGTCACAGAGGGCGTTGCTTCTTGTTTTCGCTCAGCACCTGCAGCGACTTGTTCTGAAAAGGTCGGGCAACCGAGTTCAGGGCAATTTTACCGGAGGGATCGCTGCCGCTTCCGATCGCGGCCAATTGGGCCTTGCGGGCAAAACCATACTCCACCAGACGGCTGATGTCATGCCACATGGTTTCGCTGCCCATCAGGGCAACAACGATGGCGTCGTTACCCCGGCTGAACTTGCCGACATAGGTCTGCCGGGCGGCGTTGGTGTAGCCGGTCTTGCCGCCCACCGCCCCTTCGACCTGCCACAGCGCCTTGTTGTGATTGCGCAGAACCTGGCCGAAACGGGTCTTCACCTTGGTTTTGCGCATCCGCTCGGCAAACTCCCGGTCCCGCATGGCCTTGTCAAAAACCACTGCCAGGTCACGGGCCGTCGACATCTGCCCCGGCGCGGTCAGGCCGCTGGCCGTCTTGCACACCGTGTTCGTCGCCCCGAGCGATCGCGCCTTACTGGTCATCAGCCGGGCAAAACTCTGTTCGGAACCAGCCACTTTCTCGGCAATGGCAACACTGGCGTCATTGGCCGAGGCAAGCAGCACCGCATTGATCATGTCATCGGCCACATAGGCTTTGCCGGGCTGAATATTGATCTTGGAACGGGGCATGCTGGCGGCACGCTGACTGGCAGTGACGGTGTCACTGTCACGCAACGACTCGATGGCAATAAGCCCGGTCAACACCTTGAGGGTGCTGGCCGGCTGGGCGGGACGATCCGGATCATGGGCATAGAGCACCGCACCGGTCGTGGCGTCCATGATGATGGCGCTGCGCGAGGAGAGTTTGCGGCGGAAGCGGTCACCGGATTCCACCCGGCCGCTTGTTGTCACCGCTGCCGGCGCCCCACCCTTTGGTGCCGTTACTCCGGTGCTTTTTGCCGGGAATTTATGCTGCGTCTCCAGGAGAAAGGGACCTGCACCCCGTTTGGCAAGAGCCTCGCCGCCGCTGGCAAGAATCAAGAGGACACCGAGGACGACAACAGACAAGCGGGTCAGGAAAGGGGTGGGAGAAGAGATCATGGGCATACGGGGTTCTGGTTCACGAAGAAAAGGTCCGGCGGCAATCACCCGCCGGTCGACTATCCTGCCATCTTTTCACCTTATAAAAGAGGTGTCGGAAAATCAAGACATTTTCGCCGAAAAAAATGGTCATCCCATTGTTTTCATGGCATATTCATTCGCATCATCCGCGCCCCCAATCATCCCGGCCACGATCCTGACGCCATTTACAAACAATACCAATATGATAGAAACAAAAGCCGTCATCACCAGCCAGACCGTTTCCTGGTCCGGCATCCACTTCTATGTGCTGCGCCGCGACGCCACGGCGATCCACCTCACCTTTCACGATGCCCGGCATCAGCAGGCGCTGCAGGAGCTGCAACCAGCATGCGCCGTTGCCATCGTTCCACCGGCAACGCTCGCAACCGACGCCCTGCTCGCCCTGCTGCGCGACAATCATTCCTTTGCCGAATACAACGAAAGCCCTTTCATTATCCAGGCAACACCATTCCAGCGCCAGGTCTGGCAGGCACTCTGCACCATCGGTTTCGGCACGACCGCCACCTACGGAGAAATTGCCGCGATGCTCGGCAATAAAAACCTGGCCCGCGCCGTCGGCCAGGCCTGCGGCGCCAATCCCATTGCCATCCTCATCCCCTGCCATCGGGTGGTGGCAGGCAGCGGCATCGGCGGTTTTGCCGGCGGTCCGGAGATAAAAAAGCGCCTGCTTGCCCTGGAGAAGGAGGCGCACCGGTAGCCGCCTGCACCTGATCGCGCAATATAAAGCAGGCGTATCGAGTCTTGAACAACACCATAGGCAGGAAGTGGGGTCGGGAAACGTTGCGGGTGTGGCGGCACCCATCACACCATGTCAAGCATGACCTGACTGATCTGGTCGAGCGGCACGATCCGGTCAACGCCACCGGCGGCGATCGCCTCACGCGGCATACCGAAAACGACGCAACTCGCCTCGTCCTGGGCGATGGTACGTCCGCCGGCCTCGTGCATCTTCAGCATGCCCTGGGCGCCGTCCTTGCCCATGCCGGTAAGGATGACGCCGATGGCGTTGGCCCCGGCGTAGGTGGCGACGGAATGGAAGAGGACATCCACCGCCGGCCGCTGATGGCAGACGAGCGGGCCGCTCTTGACGTTGACATAGTAGCGGGCGCCGCTGCGGCGCATGACCATGTGAAAGTTACCGGGCGCGAGCAGGGCCAATCCCGGCAGCACGGTGTCGCCATCCTCCGCCTCCTTAACCCGGATCCGACAGAGACTGTCGAGGCGTTGGGCGAAGCTGGCGGTGAAGTTGGCCGGCATGTGCTGGACGATCATAATACCCGGTGCGGTGGGCGGCAGCCGGATCAGCACCTCTTTCAGCGCCTCGGTGCCGCCGGTGGAGGCGCCGATGGCAATGACCTTGTGGGTCGATTCGGTCAGCGACCGTTTACTGGCCAGCGCCGGCCGAGCGATCTGGGCCACGGCAGCCTTTTTTTGCAGATCAGCCGGCCGCACCCGGGCCGCGGCGCGGATCTTGTCGGCGAGCTGGACGCTCATGTCGCCGACCGAGTAGGCCTCGCCCGGCTTGGATACCACATCCACCGCTCCCGCCTCCATCGCCTCCAGGGCCAGGGCGCCACCCTCACGGGTCAGGGAGCTGACGATGATCACCGGCAGGGGGTAGTGCTTCATGAGCTTGCGTAGAAAGGTCAGCCCGTCCATCCGCGGCATCTCGATGTCAAGGGTGAGGACATCAGGTTGCAGCTGGATGATCTTGTCCCGTGCCACATAGGGGTCCGGCGCGGCGCCGATCACCTCGATATCCGGCTGCCGGGACAGCTCCTCGGTGAAGATCTTGCGCACCACGGCGGAATCGTCTACCACCAGTACCTTAATTTTCCCCATAGCTACAGACTCAGCAGTTCTTCGGCCCTGGCCAGTTCGGCATGCAGCTCAGCCAGACAGCGCTCCACCATTTCCATGGAAATGGCGAAGCGGGCCAGCCCGTCGCCATGCAGTTCGGCAGCCAGGCCGTCCGCCCCGACACCGATGCCAAGCGACAGAACCAGGCCGTTACTGAGGGCAACGAGGGCGGTCAGCGGCGGTCGCTGCATGGCGTCGGCGTGATGATGGTCGCGCACCGCAGCCACCAGTTCCGGGGCGAATTGCCACTGCTCCAGTATCATGCCGCCAAGGGCGGCATGATCGATGCCTATGACGCGACGCTCCGCCTCGACAAAGGAGCAGGACTCCTCTTCCACCACGGTGATGATCCCGGCCAGGTCGTCGGCAACAAAACCGCTCAGAAAACGCTTACCGATATCGTGCAAAAGACCGGCGGTAAAGGCGGCCCCTGCCTCTACCCCGCCGATATGGCGGACCAGAATTCTGGCCATGATGCCGCAGGCCACCGAATGGCGCCACATCTGCCCCGGTTCGAGGACATAGCCCGCGCCGGCCGCGCCCTGATAAAAACGGGCGCAGCTGCTGGTAACGATGATGTCCTTCAACGTCTCATGGCCAATGACCAGCAGTCCTTCCTCCAGGGAGGTCACCTTGCGGGGCAGGCCGAAGTAGGCGGCATTGCAGATTTTCAGGACATTGGCGGTGGTGATCGGATCGTACTGGATCGCCTCGGCCAGGCGATGCACCGTCACCGCCGGATCCCGGATCAGCTCCATCACCCGTTCCGCCACCCTGGGAAAGGGGGGAACATGACGTACCATGCCCATGATTTCTTCAACGCGGCTCACAGGTCGAACTCCCCCCGTCCCGAAACTTTCAGGACCACCCGGCCGGAGGCGATCTCCAGGCTGACGGTCCGGTTGACGCAGCCGCCGACATCTTCGGCGTTGATGACGATACGATTTTTGGCAAACAGGCGGCGGAGCAACAGGTAATTGCGCTTGCCGATGTTGAACAGACCGGTGGGGTCGAGGATCTGGGCGCCGCCGACCACCTTGACAACAAGCCTGCTTTTCACCGCCCCGAACCGGTAGGCCTCTTTGAAAAGGGCAGGAATGCCGGTGTCGGCGAACATAAAGGGGTTCTTCTCCGCCCGTTCCCGGTCGAGCCGCGATTCCGGCAGCATGTAATGGAGCAGGCCGCCAACCCTGACCACCGGATCCCAGATGACAACAGCAATACAGGAACCGAGCGAATAGGTGATCAGGATGTCCTTGTTCTCATTGCTCACCTTCATGTCGGAGATGCCGACAACGACCCTCATGACTGCTTCCGCTTCGATCGCGCCGCGTCGTTCTTCGACCCGATATCACGTCCTGCCGGCCAGGAAAACCCGAACCCGTGATCTTTCCGCAGTGTTGTCATGTCAGTTTCCGATACACGGTTGTCGCTGCCTGGCGGAAGCGATGGTTAACATTCGACAGGCTTTCGGAATGGCCGATAAAGAGGTAACCGCCCGGCGCCAGACAGTGATAAAATTTTTCCACCAGCTCCATCTGGGTTTCCCGGGTAAAATAAATCATCACGTTGCGACAGAAAATCACATCCATCTCCCCTTTCCAGGGAAAGGGATCCATCAGATTGAAACGCCGGAAGGTCAGGGTCCGGCGCAGTTCTTCCTTGATCTTGACAAAGCCTGCACACTTTCCGACCCCCTTCTGAAAAAATCTGCGCAGATGCTCCGGCGGCACCTTGTCCACCTTGTCCATGGCATAGATACCTGCTTCCGCCATTGCCAGCACCCGGGTGGAGATGTCGGTGGCCAGCAGGGAAAAACGAAAGGCCGGGTGGGCGGCGGCAAAGGAGGAAAGAACCATGGCCAGAGTGTAAGGCTCTTCACCGGAAGAACAGGCGGCGGACCAGACCTTCATCGCTGCCGATGTCTGGCCGCTCTTCAGGAAGCCGGGCAACACCTCGGTCTCGAGAAAATCAAAATGAGCCTTTTCCCGAAAAAAGCTGGTGAAATTGGTGGAGACGCAGTTGATCAGATGAACAAGTTCGGCGCCGCTTTTGTCCCGCACGACATAATCATAATAGGCGGAAAAGGAGGTGATACCGCAGGCGCGCAGCCGTTTACCGAGGCGGGCATTGAGCAGCTCCTTTTTTTCCGGCTTGAGAAAGATGCCGGTCTGGGCAAAGACCAGGGCGCTGAACTTTTTGAAGTCATCATCGGTGAGCCGACTCTGCTGTATGACAATTTCCATCCGTGCGCCTCGCGGGCGGGAGGCCTTGGGTTAGATCGCAGCCAGCCTGGCCCCTGCTTCGCCGACAACCTCGTCCACATCGATCAGGATCTTCACTTTGCCCTTGATCTTTGCCATGCCGAGAAAATTTTCCATGTCCATCTCGCCGCCGCCGAACGCCGGCGGCGGTTCAATCTCGGATTCGGCGATGTTGAGCACCTCGGAAACCGAATCAACAATCATGCCGACCATGATAACTCCGGACTCGCCCTGGACCTCGACGACAATGATGCAGGTCCGTTCATTGTATTCCCGGGACTCCATATTGAACTTAAGCCGCAGATCGAGCACCGGAATGACGCTGCCGCGCAGGTTTATCACTCCCTTGATGTAACGCGGCGTGTGCGGCACTGCGGTGATCTCCATCATGCCGATGATCTCCCGCACCTTGAGAATGCCGATCCCGTATTCCTCCCTGCCCAGATCAAAGGTCAGATACTTGCCGGCCAGATCCTTGACGGACTGCCTTCCTCCCGCCTGTACGTTTTCACCATATGCCATGTGCGTCTTCTCCAGTCATAAGACTTTTCCTCCTTCGAACGGCGCACCAACCTAGTCATTCGCTTTGCCGCCGCCCAGTTCATCGGCCAGATTGATCAAGCCGGCAAGATCAAGGATAAGCCCGACCCGGCCGTCCCCCAATATGGTGCCCCCGGCCACGCCCCGAACATCCTTCATGTAACCACCGAGACTTTTGATGACCACCTCCTGCTTGCCGAGCAGTTCATCCACCAGCAAGGCACGCTGCCGTCCTTCGTTTTCAATGACAACGACGAGGCCCTGGCTGATCTCACGGCAGGCATCAGCCACCCCGAACAATCGGTAAAGCCTGATAATCGGCACCAGCGAATCACGGATGAGCAGACACTCGCCCCGGCCATGCACGGTATTGTAATACTCCATCTGCGGCCGCATTGACTCGCGGATGGCAATGGTGGGGATGATATAACGTTCCGGCCCGACCCGGACGACGATGCCGTCGATAATGGCAAGGGTCAGCGGGAGAAACATGAGAAAGAGTGACCCTTCTCCCGGTGTACTTTGCAACTCGACCTTGCCGCGCAGCTTCTCCACCCCTTTTTTGACCACATCCATGCCGACCCCGCGGCCGGAGACATCGGTGATTTTGTCGGCAGTGGAAAAACCGGGGAGAAAAATAAGGTTGTTGATCTCATGATCACTCCGGTCGTCATCCGCGCCGATCAGCCCGCGCTCGATGGCCTTTTGCCGGATCTTTGCCGTATTGACACCCTCACCATCATCGGCAATTTCGATGACGATGTTGCCGCCTTTCTGATAGGCACTCAGCTTGACCGTGCCGGATTCCGGCTTGCCGGCCCGGACCCTTTCCTCCGGCAACTGGACTCCATGGTCAACAGAATTACGGATCATATGGACCAGCGGATCATAGATGGAATCAACCATGTTACGATCGATTTCCGTCTCCTCGCCCTCCATCACCAGATCCACCTTCTTGCCTGTTTTTTTCGACAGATCACGGACCAGACGGGTCATTTTCTGGAAGGTCTGGCGGATCGGCACCATCCGCATCGACATGGCGGTTTTCTGCAGCTCGGTGGTGATTCGGGTGAGCTGGGCGAAGTCCTTGTTGAGCTTGGGGTCGGAGATCCCTTCGATGAGCGGATTGTGGCGGACCATGGCCTGCATGATGACAAGTTCGCCCACCGCATTGACCAGCCCATCCAGCTTACTGACATCGACCTTGATGGCGGCCTCGACGTTTTTTTTGCCGCCGGCCCCGGCCGTGGGCATTGCCGTATCGGCGCGCACAGGGTCATCCGGTGATGCTGTCGCAGGCTCCAGGGACACGGCGGTCGGCATCACCGCGGGCGTAGGAGGTGGCTCCTGCCGTTTTTCCGACCGGCTCCGACCGCCGCCGGGCACCGGCGTAACGGACTCCTCACCGCGCTGGCACCGGCTGATCCGCTCCAGGAAATCGGTGATGTCATAGCGCTGGTAGAGGGCCGGCCCCTTTTCCAGCACATCGCTGACATTCTGGATCATGGTGCGGAGATAATCGCCGACGCCGAGGACGATGTCGATGATGTCCGAATTCATGGCCAGCCGGTTGTTGCGAACATCGTCGAGCAGGTTTTCCGTGGCATGGGCCAGCTTGTTGATCGTCGTCAAATTGAGGAATCCGGAGACGCCCTTGATGGTATGAAAGGGCCGGAAGATGTTGTTGATGATCTCCGGGTCAGCCGGATTCTGCTCCAGCTCAAGCACGTTAAGCTCGATGGTTTCCAGATGCTCGAAGGCTTCGACGATAAAGCCGCTGATCAGATCGCTGTCCTTGAGAAAATCGGGAACCTGTCCCTGCTCCAAGGGGGACAGGTGCTCCATCGCGGTCTCCTCGCCGGGAACATCTACATCCTTGCCGTTCGCCATGATCCGGCTGATCAGGTCGATGGCCTGTCTGGCCCCGCCCCCCCCTGCTTCCGCCCCGGCGACACCGTTGCCCTTACGCGCCATGAGTCCGCTGATCAACTGCAGATGATCAGCAATATCGGGAACATGATAGGCGACGTTGTTGACCGCA
Organism: Thermodesulfobacteriota bacterium; assembly: GCA_049323935.1. Taxonomy (GTDB): domain Bacteria; phylum Desulfobacterota; class Desulfobulbia; order Desulfobulbales; family SURF-16; genus DB1. The sequence goes on along the minus strand of JBMONN010000004.1, from coordinate 183,207 downwards.
ACATCCTGAACATGGGCAATCATGATCTTCAGGGCATCGGCGATCCCGAGCACCACTTCGATGACATCGCTGTCCATGGCCATTTTTCCGTTCCGCACCTCATGAAGCAGGCTCTCGGTGGCATGGGCGAGGCGGCTTATTTCCTCCAAAGACAGGCTGCCCGCCGTTCCCTTGATGGTATGAAAGGCCCGGAAAACCGCATGCACCGCTTCCTGATCATCCGGGTTTCTTTCCAGCGAGAGCACCCCGTTTTCAATGCTGCCGAGATAATCGGCCGTCTCATCGAGAAAGCAGTCGAGCAACTCCCTCTCCTTGAGAAAGGCTGGCTCGTCATGCCGACCGCCGACCGGACCGGTCGCAGTCTTCTCCAGCAATGCCGGATCAATTTGCAAACCAATTTGCTGAAGATGGATGCTGAACTGGCCAAGAAGGGCAAGATCGCCACCCCCTGCTGCCGCCTGCTGTTGCATATGGGCAACACACTCACCCAAATTTCGGTAGCTCTCGGCACTGTCCGGCAGCTCACCCATGATGATCTGCTGCAGTGCCTGCTGAAAGGCAAGAACCATCCCCCCCAGCAGGGAAAGGGAAGAGAGATCGGAACTGGCGCGTAATTTTTCCAGCAGCTCCAGCAGTTCTCCGACGGAAGAGAGGTCGCCCGGCTCGATCATCATGATCTTCAGCGCCATTTCATCAAGCAGCTCGTTGATACCCTGTTGCTCACCGGTCATGCAAAACCTCGAACCTGAAAGGAAAGAACGGGATGCGGCAAGGAAAATTCCCTGCTCTCTTTTATATTTGCCCAAATCGGCAATTTTTTTTCAAGCTTTTACCAAACAATTAATGGTTTCGCAAAAAATCGCAAACCATGGCGGGCGGGAAAGTGAAAACAATGAGTTACAATGCATTGCCCATCAGAATCGTCGCTTTTTACGATTCCGACGGGCAATTACCGTGCAACAGCACTCGATTCTTCACCGAGCAGGCCCGGATCGATCTGACGCAGTTCGTCTTCAATGGCCTGCAGGTTCTGCGTCACCTTATCGATGATCTCGGCCCGGGGATATTTTTCCGTGACCTGGCGCAGTAACCGGCGGGATTCAAGAAGCAGTCGGCCTTTCACCGTCGGGTCGTTCTGCCGGCGCGCCTTGAGAAAAAGGGCCGCTGCCTCTTTACGAACTTCCGTGGCCGCCTGAGTTGACACCTCGACTATTCGCGCCTCGGCCCGGTCACGCCAGGAGGGCTCCATACCAAGTTCTTCGAACAGGGCAAGGGCCTCGGGAAACTGCATATGGTCGACCATGGCCTCTGCTTCCTGCCACCTGCTTTCCAGCTCCTCCTCAAGCCCTGTTGTCGGTGGGACGATTGCCTCTCCCATCGGCGCCGGCTCGCCGGGCACCACCGCCTCTTCCGTCGGCGCGACCGTCGCCGGCAACGCCATGCCGGCCACCAGGGAACGGGCGGCCTCGGTATAAACTGAAGCAGGAAACTCTTCCTCCAGTTGCCGTACGCTGTCCAGCACCGCCTCCGGCGGATTGCCGGCCTCATGAGTGAGCCGTCCATAGAGGGCCTGCCGGAAGAGATCAAGCTCCCTGCCATGCGCATCCTGACCATCAAGCAAAGACAGCATGTGGCCGATATTCCCCTCCTCCCGTTTCAGCGCGGTAAAGAAGCGGGCGACGTGCTGATACTCACGCCGGGCCCCGGAATAATCGCCCAGGGCAAACAGAATCTCCGCGGCCTGCAGGCGCAGAGGCCAGCCCTCCATCGCCTTTGCCGCGCCAGCCACCTCCAGCAGAACATCTGCAGCCTCGGCCAGCCGGCCTGCTTCCTTCAAAGCCTGACCATAGATGCGGCGGACCTCGATACCGGCAGCCATCTCGGGATTGGCGGTCCGCAGGTTTTCATAGGCGCTGATCACCCCGGCCGGATCGCCCTGCTGTTGCCGGTAACGGAGAACATCCCCGCCCTGACGGGCCACAATATCACGATACTTTTCGAGCTGTCCCGGCAAAGCGGCGGCGGCCACGGAAAAGACGGACTCGCATTGCGTTTCGGCAAAGGCAATATCCTGCCGCAACAGGGTAAAAGGGGCAGCTGGATTGTCGGTTGCCAGGGGAGCATCCTCTTTCAGCATGACGGCAAGCTGTTCATAGCCCTTGGCAAGCGTTGTCAGCAGTTCGTAGCACTGATCCCATTTCGCCTGATCCGGCAAGGGATAATCGTACATGGCAAAGCTGCCGACAAGTTCTCGCCACTGTTCCATCCGCGTTCGATAGGCATCATGCCGGGCCACGACAAAGGCCGAATCCGGCAGGAGGTCTGCGAGGCGAAGGAGTGGAGCAGGGGGGGGAGGCGGGGCGGAGGCAACCGGGCCGGGCGCCGGCTGGACAGCCTGCGGCGTCGGCACCGGATGGCTCTCCTCATAAGGAGGCACCTTCTTTTTCGGGGAAACCGTTTCCCAGGTAGACCGCGCTGCACCGCAGCCGACAAGAAGGGAAATCAGGCAGGCTGCGCCAAGCAGATTGCCCGTGATGGACCAGAATGTTGGACGTGACATTGTTATCTGCCTCATTTTATTCGTTGTTACTGTTCTGCCAGTAAGGCCGGAAGGTACGCTCCACCTCCACCTCGCCGCCGGACAACGTTTTTCCGAAGGTGACGACCGCGGCCCGGGCCTGATCGCCACCGCTCACCGGCAGCCCGCCGGTGGCCTCGCTGACTGGGACGGCAACCTGCCCCAGCTCCGGGTAGACGAGAGGCACCTCCCCCTGACCAGTAAATGCAAGATCAACAATATCGAGGGCGGTGGCGTATTTCTTGGCGAGCACCACACTGGCGGCCGTCCTGGCCCAAATCGGCAAGGCCCCGCTGGAACCGGCGATGCGGGTTGAACGCCTGGTCATCGGCCGATTGTCGTCAAAACCGACATAGGCGGCAACGGTATAGAGTTGTTCATTCACGGTCAGACTTGCGCCCCGGTCGTGGATGGCCGGCACCGCCCCGGCAAAAGAGGCGTTGGTGAAACGGTTCGAGGTGCCGGTCTTGCCAAGAACCGGCACCCGCAGGCCAAGCTGGGCCAATTCACCTCGCAGTACCTGATCATCACTTGCAAGCAGCACATTGTCGGCGGCATAGCGGCCGGTACCGAAGCGTACCACGTTGCGCAGGATGTCATTGACCGCGAGGGTTGTACGCGCGTCCAGCAGCCGTCGCCGGCTGACAGGGGTTAAATAGATGACGTCGCCGTCCGCCGATTCAATCCGGTCAAGCAGGGCAAGACCCGGATTTTCATCTTTGCCGGCCCGGAAGACAAATCCGGTTGTCAATGTTTCATAGACCCGGGCCAGCTCGAAGAGACTGACAACATTGGAGCCAAGCGGAAAAGAGAGCACCGGTTCGAGCGCACTGGTCACTCCCATTTCCCGGGCAAGGGCAATAAGATACCGCAGGCCGGCCAGTATCCGGAAATCACGAATGGCATGGAGGACCTCGTCGTCATAAGGCGGCAGGGCGGTGAGCTTGCCCAGCGCCTCATCCATGTGTGAACCAAGCAGATCGACCGCGGCCACACTGAGCTGATCGTCGATGCGGACACTGCCGACAAAATCACGGCGCTCCAGGTCGGCCATCTGTTCAAGCTGCGCGAACAGCGCCTGGCGGAGAACCGGTCGCCAGTCCGCCCCCGGGGTGCCGTCCGTATATTTGAGGCGATAGCCGCCTTCTCTCGTCGACCCGCCGAAGGTCCGGGCGTACAGACCGGGGATAAAGATCCCGGCGGTCTCCGGTCGCTCCAGTTCCGCGAGAAACTGACGCTGCAGTTTGCGGTACCGCATGAAATTGCGGCCAACAATCTGGGCGCGAATGCCGGCCTCTTCACCCGACACGTCATCGGTCAGGGCGTCAAGCTCACTTTCAAAGCGGTCGCTGTAATGGATGAACGCCAGGTTGTTGACATCCTCCTGATGGCCATCAAAAATCAGATCCGCCTCACTCGCCGCGATCGCCTGTTCGAATGCAGCCTGCTCCAGGGCTGACTGCTCAACCAGAATGCCCATCTCATCGCGGACCCGGCGTACATAGTCCTGATAGGACTCCCCCTTTTCGCGCCCCATGCCGACATGGGCGACCAGCTCTTTGAACTGGGCCGGGGTCAGCTTGTCACAGAGATGGTACAGCAGCCAGACCGAGGCGACGTTTTCCGAATGAACGCCGGCCCAGCTCATGGAAACCCATTTGTGGGGGCTGACGTGATCGGGCCGGGGAATATACGCCTGTCGATGAAAAACAAAGATATTGCGGGCATTGTTGAGGGGGTCGAGGGGATTCCAGCCGAGCTGGATGGCCGCGGCATAGAGTAACGGCTTCATCGCCGATCCCATCGGTCGCTTGCCTGCCACCGCCCGGTTATAGTGGAAATTATCCATGCCGCCGACCAGCGACTGCATCCTGCCCTGCTGCATGACCAGCGCCGCGCCCTGCAGTTCAGGATATTTTTCCAGGTCAAAACGGTATGTACCGGGTTCCCTGCCGATTTCCCGCAACGAGACAAAAACCAGATCGCCGGCCCGAATCTCCCGCAGCAGCAAGGGGAGATCCCGGCGGGAAGCGGCACTCCAGCGCTGTCCCTGGTACTGCACCAGGGAAGACAGCAGCGGCAGCAGACCCTCTTCATCAATGATTCCCTGCCTCGTCCCCTCATCGCCGTTTTCGGCAAATTCGATCAGGATGGAGGTCGGTGATCCACTCCGGACCTCGCTGACCCGGGCGACGAAAAACTGGCCTTCAATCGGGTCACGGGCCCCGAATGGCATCGCCGCGTAAAGCTTCTGCAACTCCCGGCCATTGTAACCGCGCAGTCGCACGTCAAGCCGGCTCAACTCACTCTGGACGGCAAAGAGAGTCCCCTCCTGTAAAACCTTATCAATGCTGGTGAAGATCCGCACCCCAGAGGTGGCGACGTTGTCGATCCCATACTCCTCAAGAGCCGTCTCCACTTCGGGGTCATCCAGTCCGTCTTTGACGAGATCCATCAAGGTATTGAGCCGGAACTGCATCGTCCCCTGTTTAAAGGGGATTTCCCGATTGCCGTCCTGGGCCATCTGCTCCACGGTAATCATGCCGAGGTCGGTCATCTGCCGCAGCACATAAGCGGCCCGCACCCGGGCATTCTCCTTGGCCCGGGCGACTTTCTCCTCATCCCGCTGGATAAAGGGATTATAATAATTGGGACGCTTGACGCTGCCGGCGATAAAGGCCGCTTCCAGCAGATCGAGATCACCGGGTTTCTTGTCGAAATAATAGCGGGCCGCCACTCCGAGACCGCGGCCATTGCCGCTGACATAAAACTGGTTGGCATAAAATTCGAGGATCTTTTCCTTGGAATAATGGCGCTCCAGCCGCAAAGCAAAGAGGAGCTCCGTCAGTTTGGCCCGAATGGAACGGCCTTGCCGCTCAAAGAGATTTTTCGCGGTCTGCTGGGTGATGGTGCTGCCGCCCTGCACCACTCTGCCGGCTCGGAGATTGACGAGCATCGCCCGGGCGAAACCAGGCAGATCGACCCCGTGATGCCGAAAAAAATGATGATCCTCCGCAGCGACGATGGCCTGAACAAAATTTTGCGGCAACTCCTCATAAGTCAGATACTGGCGGTGGGCGTCCTGGAAAAATACCCCGATCTTGGTCACCCCATCCGCGTAATAAACAGGGCTTTCCATGGCCAGGATTTTTCTGATATTGTCCTGACTGATCGCTTCGCCCGGGGCGAAAACAACCAGCCACTGATACAATCCGACCCCGCCAATCACGGCCAGAAGAAGGACACCGAGAAAAATATATGGTATTTTTTTCATCGTTCGCGTACAAAGGAGAAATGAATCACTACTCATAGTGAAGCAGGGGGAAAAAGTCGGCATTTTAACAACACCGCCTGTTTTCCCGAGATCAGCCGGGCAATCGTCCGCAGCTGCGACATCAGCAGTTCAAGACTATTTAATTGCATTTCGCTTCCGTGTCATGTAAGAAATCATCTTTTCATGCATGACGGTTTCATCAGCCTTTTTCCGCAACGCTTTGCACCGGGCCGGAAAAATTCTGTCAGGATGCGAAAACAACATTCAGCATGGGCGCCTGACCTGTGATAACACAGAACTGGGCGCGTCCGCCAACCGCAAAAGTGAAAAAAATGCGACGTTCATCATACATTCTCTGCCTGCCGCTCTTCCTGACTCTCCTCTGGGGTTGCGCTGCCACGGATACTTCCCGCCAGATCGCCGCACCCGCGGACCTCTATTATGATACGGCCGAGGCGGACGACCAGACGGCTGCCGATCAGACCCCCGCCGAACCGGAGACAACGGTGGCCGAGGAACTCAGAGAACTGGCAAAGCTGGGAATCTGGACACCGCAGACCCGTTATGAGTTAGAGGAAGAGGTCAACTACGATTTCCCGATGGCCATGAACAAGGAAGTCGAATTCTATCTCGACTTTTTCCAGAACAAACAACGGAAACTCTTCAGTCGCTGGCTGGAACGATCGACCCGTTACCTGCCGCTGATCAAAGAGGAATTGCGCGGGGCCGGTCTGCCCGAGGATCTTGCCTACCTGCCGATGATCGAAAGCGGCTACAGCCTCACCGCCTTTTCCACTGCCAAGGCCGTCGGACCCTGGCAGTTCATGCGGCCCACCGCCCTTGATTACGGTCTGGAAATCAATAAATACGTCGACGAACGGCGGGATCCGGAAAAATCAACCAAAGCTGCCGTCTCCCTGCTCGCCAATCTCTATGACATGTTCGGCGACTGGCATCTGGCCGTGGCCGCTTACAATGCCGGCTGTGGCAAGATCAAAAAAGGGCTGGAAAATTACCAGACCAACGATTTCTGGGAACTTGCCCAGCAGCAGTATCTAGCCGACGAGACCAAGCATTTCGTGCCGAAGCTGATTGCCGCCATCATGATCGCCAAGAACCCGGAAAAATACGGCTTCACCGGCATCAATTACGAACCGCCGCTGGCCTACGAAACCGTCGAGGTTCCGGCCGGCACCTCGCTGCTCGCCGTCCAAGCCGCCTGCAAGGCCGATCTCGAGACGCTGCGCAATCTTAACCGGCAGCTACCGCAACTGATGACCCCGCCCGGCGCTGAAACCTACACACTGAAGGTGCCGGTGGGCAGCAAAGAGATGGTGCTTGCAAACCTGCCCAGAGTGCGGCCCACCATTTCTGTCGAGTATAAAACCCATGTGGTGGAAAACAGACGCGAGACCCTGACCCAGATCTGTGCACTGTACAGTGTCAGCAAAACAACCCTGCTCAAGGCCAACAATCTCCGCACATCAAAGCTGACCGTTGGCCAGCGCCTGCAGATCCCGACCCGGACGACCAACTATGTCGTCATGGACGAGAGCTCCGCGGCCTTGGCCGCGGCCCAGCCGGGCATGGTGCTGCATGAGGTCAAGGCGGGGGAAACCCTTTCCTTCATCTGCCGGCGCTACAATGTGCCGACGGAGATGGTCGTTGCCTGGAACAACCTGAAAAACGCCGACAGTATCAAGGCTGGTCAGCTCTTGACTCTTCATGTCTCCGACCCAACGGCACCAACCCTGGCTGCGGTGGAAGACCAGCCGGAGAAGAAATCCGCAGGCGAGGACCGCACCCTCCAGTCCTCGACCTACACGGTACGCAAGGGAGATACTCTGTGGAGCATCTCTCAGCGCTTCAACCTGACTCCGGAACAGATCAGAAAATGGAACGATATCCGGGGCAGTGTCATTCAGCCCGGCACCGTCCTCCAGGTCAGCGCCCCGGCTGAGGCCGAGGTCGTTTCCATGATCCCAGGAAAAACCAAAAGAAGACGGTCGCTGTAACCGCCTTTTCCATTCATGGAGATTGCCGACAAAACAGCTCTGGTTCTCGGCGCCGCCAAGGGAATCGGCAAGGCAATTGCCCTGGCCCTGGCCGAGGCCGGCGCCCGCGTTGTCTTCACCTGGTATGACTGGCCGGAGGCGGCCCGGGCAACCATGGCGGAATTTGCCGATCGCGGTTTTGACCATTTTGCCCTCCAGGTTGACCTGCGCCAGCCCGGGGAAATTGACCGGCTTTTTACCGCCATTGACGCTCGCTACCGCGGCCTTGACATTCTCATCAACAACATCGAACGCGGCGGCATGCCGGTGGTGCATGGCGCTTACACCGGCGAGCAGTGGGATCTGGAGATGGAAACCACCCTGAAGGCAAAATGGTTTGTCATGAACCGGGCCCTGCCGCTGCTGACAGCATCAAACGACGGGGCTGCCATCATCTTTTCCTCCATCGCCGCACTGGTCGGCCGCAGCGGCCCGGCCGGACTCGTTTTCAATGACGGGTACAGCGCCGCCAACCGCGCCGTCTCCTCCTTCACCGAAACCTGGGCTCGGCTCGCCGCCCCCGGCGTCCGGGTCAACGAGCTGATGCTCGGCTTTTTCGCCACCCGCCACGCCGAAGGTACCCGTGGCTGGTCCCTGCTCAGTGAGGAAGAGAAACAAGCCATTGTCGATCATACCCTGCTGCGTCGCACCGGCACCCTGGATGATATCATCAGGGCGGTCTTCTTTCTCCTCCGCGATGCCACCTTCATGACCGGCGTCACTCTCCGCCTCGACGGCGGCTACCCCCTCGGAGCATCCGCGGTGCCGCAGCTCCCGCAGGGGGTGATCTGAGCGCGCGACCACCGCGGCGGATCATTGTTGCTTGCGCTGCGCCTCGACCCTTTTCAGCACCTCCTCCATGACCCAGACCGGAATCTGGTGCATGATCACCTCTACCGCCGCCTGCTTGATCGAATCCGGGTCCCGGGGGTTTTCCGGTTTGGCCTCAGCCAGCACGTCTTCCGCGTCATACCAGCAGAGTTCATTGCCCTGTTTGTCATACACCGTCAGAATCCGCCGGTTGTTTTCATGGATATGTTCCTCCTCGATGACATTGCCGACAATCTGCAACGCCACCTCATAGGGGAGAAATTTTTCTTCATCGCTCATTGCTGCCTCCTGAACAGATCATTTGAAAAGGTCACGCCGTGATTGCCCTGCCACCGCATGCGCCACTATTTTCTTTGACGCCGCGGCCGTGAATCGTTATGCTGGAAGACCATCCGACCCAAGGAGTCGACATGCATCCCGATCACCACGAACAATATATGCGACTTGCGCTGGAGCAGGCACGGGCTGCCCTGCTGGATAAGGAGTTTCCGGTTGGTTGCGTGCTGGTCCGCGACAACCGGGTTGTCGCCCGGGGCAGAAGACAGCACAGCGGCGGTGCGAATCGCAATGAACTCGACCACGCGGAAATTGTCGCCCTGCGCCACTTTGCCGCGAGCCGGCCGAAAAAATCCGCCGGCCCGCTCGCTGCCTACTGCACCATGGAACCCTGCCTGATGTGCCATGGCGCCCTGCTGCTGTCCGGCGTCACCACCATCGTGTATGCCTATGAGGATATCATGGGCGGAGCCACCGGGCTGCGCCTGGCCGGGCTGACCCCACTCTACCGACAAACGGAAATCGACATCGTCGCCCATGTGTTGCGCCGGGAAAGCCTGGCGCTCTTCAAGCAGTTCTTTCGCGACCCGGCCAACGATTACTGGCAGGGAAGCCTGTTGGCGAAATATACCCTGGCGGAACCGGACGCTCCATAGAAAAACCGGACAGGCCCCGTCAGGCGCGCGTCCGGTTTCATCGCGGTTTTTCCGGCAGACCGCCCGCCGTTTGCCTTGCCGCCTTACAGGCTGGCGATCAGAACGATCATGATGAAGGTACAGATGAGAAAAATCCCCACCTTCATCGGCACTGAACTGTCCTCTTCGTGATGATGCCCGTGTCCGCCCATTGTCTTCTCCTCCGCAAGCATGTTGAACAGTACCGTTTCGAGACACCCGCAATGTACCTGATTTCGCGGAAATAGCAACCGCAAAGCTCGCCATCGCACCGGCAAAACAGAGGCGAGCTCCGCCCTGCCGCCCTTTCTGCGGTTTTTCTGTTGAAAAGAGGGACGGTTAAGGGTTTATATACCTGCCGTAACTATCCAGCTTGGGACAAAAACTTTTTGATCGCCCCGGACCCGTACTATGCAGCAGTGCCGCCGATGCGGTACTGCTGCATAGTTACTTTCTGCCATGTCGCCGATGATGACGCCCCTCCTTCGGCGCAACGAGAAAAACCAAGGAGCCCCATGAACAGCCTCCTTCCCCGCACCGTTGGCTTCAAGGCCGGTGAGCGCAACATCTTCTTCCACATTCTCACCGCCTGCAACCTGGCATGCCGCCACTGTTATATCAACCCGCAACAGCACGGCACCGCCACCCTGTCGCTGGCAACCATCACCGCCTGGCTTTCCCTCTTTCATCAGCCAGAAAAAAAATCGAACCTGATTCTCCTCGGCGGCGAACCAACCCTGCACCCGGAGCTGGCCCGCATCATTCAGACCGCCCGAACAATCGGCTACAACACGGTTACCGTTGACAGCAACGGTTTCCTCTTTCACAATCTGCTGGACGCCGTCACCCCTGCCGACGCCGTCATCAGCTTCAGCCTCGACGGCCCGAGCCCGGCGGTCAACGATCCGATCCGCGGAGCAGGGGTGTTTGCCGTCTGCACCGAAAACATCGGCAAGGCCGTGGCGAGGGGTTTCGACACCAGCCTCATCTACACGGTGAGCCGTATGAATATCGACCATCTCGCCGCCATGCCGTCCCTGCTCGAAAAACTCGGCGTCCGACGCTTCTTCATCCAGGTCATCGGCATCAGGGGAAAATCGGCGGGTGACGAGCTGGAACAGCTGCAGCTGACCCCGGAGGAATGGCTGGAGGTGGTGCCCGGAGTCGCCGCGGCCGCGGCGCGGCGTGGTATCCACGTCATCTACCCCAAGGTCTTTCTCGACCCGGGCGAACAATTCGAATGCGCCGGCCGGGTGACGGAGAACTTTTTCATCTTTCCCAACGGCCGGGTCTACCAGTGCCCGCTCTGTGAAGATTTTCCGGTGCATGCCTTCACCATCGACGACAACCGGCTGGTCCGCGCCAGCGGTCTCACCGAGGACCGTTTTTTCACCCTCGACATCCCGGAGGGCTGCGTCATGAATAAGCTCCTGCAGCCGGGCAATCTCCGTTACGATGGAGAGGGCCGTCCCCTCTACCGTATCTCCTGCTGTCTGCTCAAACAGGAAATCATTCCCGCCGCCGATCTCAGCGAAAGATCCGCATGATGAGGAGCGCCGCCTCATAGAGGACGAAAAGGGGCAGGGAAAGCAGCACGGCGGCGACCACGTCACCGGCTGCCAACAGAAAGGCAAGGACGACGATGGCCAGATAAAAATATTTGCGCTGCCGAACGAAACGTTCCCGGGTGACCAAGCCGGTTTTGCCGGCCACGACCATGAGGAAAGGAATCTCAAAGGCCAGACCAAAGGCGAGGGAAGAGCGGATAACAAAGGTGAGATAGGAGTCGAGTTTCGGCAGGGCCTCAAGATTGTCGCCAGCAAAACTCATAAGAAAAGTCAGCGCCCGCGGCATGACGATGGTGCCGGAGAAGGCGGCGCCGCCGAAAAAGAGAAGGGTTGCCCAGCCGACCACCAGCAGCACCGTCTTTTTTTCATGGCGGTGCAGTGCCGGTGCGACAAAGGCCCATGCCTGATAGAGGAGAATGGGAAAGGCGACGAGCAGGCCGGTCAGCACCGCGATCTTCAGATAGCTGACAAAGGCCTCGGGCAGGCTGGTGTAGACCAGACCGGCCAGATCCGGGGCGGCCTGGAAGAGCGGCACAACGAGCAGGGCCGCGAGCTGTCGGGAAAAGGCGTAGGCCAGCGCCGAGGCGAGGACAACCGCGGCAAAGGCGACGGTGACCCGGCGACGCAACTCGTTGAGATGATCGCCGAATTGATTGGCAAGCGGACTCATCAGCCCTTCGCTTCCGGACCGGCGTCTTTTTCAGTCGGCGCGCCGCCGCAAGGACCATCCACGTCAGCCGGCGTCGCGGTCGGATTCTCTTGATCCGTCGTCCCGGTCGGCTGTTTCTCTCGGGCATGTTCGGCACCGGGCAGGGCGGCACGCTCGGCCTCGCTCAAAGGCTGCAGCGGCCCGCTGCTGGTCCGCTCCTCCTTGAGCTCATCCTCCAGGGATTCCTTCAGGGCCGCCGCCGTTTTCTTCAATTCGAGCAGCTGTTTTGCCAGGGACTTGGCCAGATCGGGCAGTTTGTCTGGCCCGACAACGATCAGCGCCAGGGCCATGATGAGAATGAGTTCAGGAAGACCTATGCCAAACATGATGGCTCCGTATCCGGATGCGAATTTCAGGAGACGACCCGGCCTGGCCCCGTTGCGCGCGCAACAGGGGGCGATGGGGCAAGACGCGGCTGCCGGCGCCGGCAGCCCCCTTTTTTCCGGCATGATCGCGGACCTTGGCAATCTACGGCATTTGATTTTTCGTGTCAAGCAGCATGCCGCATTGACTTTTCACCCGTCTTTGGCTAAAGTTGGCCCCGTTAAAAAATGTTGCAAGACCGTGTCAGCGCCGCGCTTTTCCAACTCAGCGAAGCGGCCAGCACGTTTTGCGACAATTCAACAGATCAAGGAGCAGAACCGATGGCCAATGTTGTTGTGGTAGGCACCCAATGGGGCGATGAAGGCAAAGGCAAGATAGTTGACCTGCTGACCAGGTATGCGGATTGCATCGTCCGCTTTCAGGGAGGCAACAATGCCGGCCATACCCTTGTAGTGGAAGGAAAAAAATTTATTTTCCATCTCATCCCCTCCGGCATCCTCTATGAGGACAAGCAGTGCTATATCGGCAACGGCGTCGTTCTCGACCCGGGCGTGTTGCTTGCGGAAATGGAAAAACTGGCGGCCAGCGGCCTGCCCGTTGCCCCTGATCGGCTGACCATCAGTGAACGGGCTCATCTGATCATGCCCTACCATAAGATGCTTGATCTCGGCAGCGAGGCGGCAAAGAAAAAAGGGACGAAAATCGGCACCACCGGCCGCGGCATCGGCCCCTGTTACGGCGACAAGGTGCTGCGCTGCGGCATCAAGGCCGGCGACCTGCTCGACCCGGCCCTGTTCCGAGAAAAACTGGCCGCCAACATTGAGGAAAAAAACCGGATCCTCACCGAGTTTTACGGGGTCGAGCCCATTGCGACCGACACCATTTACGACGAGTTTCAAGGCTTTGCCGAAAAGCTCGCCCCCTATATCGCCAACGTTTCGGTAAAACTCGATACGGCCCGCAAGGCGGGCAAGCACATCCTGTTCGAAGGGGCGCAGGGCACCCAGCTCGACATTGATCACGGCACCTATCCCTTTGTCACCTCGTCAAACGTGGTGGCCGGCAATGCCTGCACCGGTTCCGGTTTCGGCCCTGCTCATATCGATGCGGTCATCGGCATCCTCAAGGCCTATACCACCCGGGTCGGGGAAGGCCCCTTTCCCTCTGAGCTGTTCGACGCCACTGGCGACGGTCTCCAGCAGCGCGGCGGCGAGTTCGGCGCCACCACCGGCAGAAAGAGACGCTGTGGCTGGCTTGACGCCGTTGTTGCCAACGAGGCGGTCCGCCTCAACGGCGTCACCGGTCTCGCCATCACCAAACTCGACGTCCTGAGCGGCGAAAAGACCCTGAAGATTGCCACCTCCTACCAGGCGGATGGCAGAACTTACAGCGCCATGCCGGCCAATATCCGCACCACCCAAAAGGTTGAGCCGGTCTACGAGGAAATGCCGGGCTGGCAGGAGGACATCAGCGGTGTCCGCCACGTCGATGATCTGCCCCGGCAGGCCAGAGACTATGTCCGCCGGATCGAGGAGCTTACCGGCACGCCGGTCATGTTGCTGTCCGTCGGTCCGGACCGCTCCGAAACTCTGCTGCTCGACAATCCCTTTACAAAATAACGACGGATCAGCCATTGCGGCCCGGGCAATCGTGACAAACCCGTAAATAGTCTTTTTTCACCACAGAGCGCACTGAGAATAAAAAGAAAACATCTTTTAATTACAAACAGTTATTCATATGCGCTCTGCGGTCTCTGTGGTTAATTTTCAGTTTTACGAGACCATCAATCTTTCCGAGTCAGCACGCGGAAAGGCGGGCAGGAAAGCGAAAACAACCAGTTACAATGCTGCACCGGCCGTCGGAATCGTGGTTTTTTTTACAATTCCGACAAAGATTGCCCACCGCCCATGCGGTCCATAACCATCCACCATCCAGCGCGCACCCCGCCACCACCGGCGATCGTCGCCAAGGACCGGCACCAACCGGCAGACACCCCATGAAACGATTTCCCTTTTTTCTTGCCCTTCTTCTGCTGTTGACGTCCCCTGCCCTGGCCGCCCGTACCCCCTTAAAACCCCTTTCCGCGGATCCGTATGCCGCTGCCCTGGTCCTTGACGCGGACAGCGGCACAATCCTGTTTGAGGAAAACGCGGACGCACCGTTGTACCCGGCCAGCGTTCTCAAGCTGATGAATCTCTACGTCATTCTCGACCGCATCGAACAGGGAACGCTAAAACTCGACGACAGGGTGCAGGTGACGCCAGAAGCGGCAAAAATCGGCGGCTCCCAGGTCTATCTCGATCCCAAGGAACAGTTCACCGTGGACGAGCTGCTCTTTGCCCTGATGGTGCAGTCCGCCAACGATGCGGCGATGGCGCTCGCCATCCACATCGCCGGGTCAAAGGAGGGATTTATCAGCCTGATGAATCAAAAGGCGCAGGAACTGGGCATGCAGCACTCCCAGTTTCACTCCGTTCACGGCCTGCCGCCCTCCGACGGCGCCCAGCCAGATGTCACCACCGCCCGCGATCTTGCCATTCTCTGCCGGGAGCTGGTCAAACGCCCCCAGGCCCTGCTCTACACCGGCACCCGCAGCAAAGGATTCCGCGGCGACACCTTCATCATGAACACCCACAACAAACTGCTGGGCCAGGTGCCGGGCTGCGATGGCCTGAAGACCGGCTATTATGAGGCGGCCGGTTTTTCCATCGCCGTCACCGCCCGGCAGGGAGGGGTACGGATCATCGCCCTGGTCATGGGCAGCAAGGATCGCAAGGTGCGTGACGCCAAGGCGGCGGAACTGCTGGCCAAGGGCTTCAGCCTTGTCCCACCGAAACCGGCAACTGCCGCCAGTATGTCGACGCCGCCACCTCCCGCCCCCCCGATCCACTCCGGCCAGCAGGAGACTCCCGTGGTCAGCCCCCCGGGACAAACTCCAGCTCCCGCAGCCACGCCAGTCTCTGTGGGCGTTGCCCAGACGGCAGCAAAGAACTCCATTGTCCAGGCCGCGGGCAGCGATCGCCTCACCTTCCTGCTTGGCCTGGGCAGCGGCTTTCTGCTCTTCCTGGCCTGTTTTGCGGGCCTTCGCCTGTTGAAAAGAAAACGACCGACCGCGGTCAGCTCAAAAAGGGAAAAACGGGACTGAAAAGCCGTCACATGGCCGCCACAGAACGGGCGCCAGCCATGACGTCGGCCATGTCAAAGGCGACATGGACCAGCATATTGACCGCCACCGGCGCCTCTTCCGCCGGCCGGACCGGGGGCAGCGAGAAGATCGAGGTGAGCCGGCGGCTTAAGGAGAGATCAGGATGCGCCATCTCCTGATTCAGGGCCTGCTGGATATACCAGACCGTATCGCCGCTTGCCACCTCGATGACCCGCACCGCGACATCGATCCGGCCGCCGCCGAGGGTCGTTGCGCTGAGCAGGGTGTGGACCTGACCGGCCAGGACGAAATCGACCCCGGCCTCCCGGCCGATGCGGCGTGCCTCCTCCAGGGTCCGGTATGGCGTTTCCGTGCGGATGATCCGCCGGAACGCCTGCTTGCCGAGCAGAACATCCTGGAACAGGGCGGCGACCCGCTCACCCTGCCTTGTGTCTAGGTCGGTCGGCATGAGAAAGGGCGGAATCATCACTGAAAACTTCCGCAGATCAGCAACCACCGGGTGGATGTAGACCACCGGCGACCCGGTTTCCACCGCAGCCCCCTGCTGACCGATCGCGGCGCAACCACTGATGACGAGCAGCAGGAGAAAAACCAGGATCATACAGCGCACCATGTTCGTTCCTCTTTTCTGTGCAGCTTTCATCTCTCGTAGGCGGACATCGGACCGCTCACCCCGCTCCTCCCGCCGTCGCCAGCGGTCGATGCGGCCGATGCGGTCAACAGGTAATCCACATTGACCCCCCGTTCGATTTCCAGGCCAGCGACTGAAAGCACCTCCGTCGAGTCTGCTGCCACCATTCTGACATTAACAATGACGGTGCGCGGGGTGACCGAGTAGGTGCCGACAACAATCGCCTGGGCATCCTGCTCCCGTGCCACCAGGGCCGCGTCCCTGGTCAAGGCCAGTTCACCGCTGTCCCTTTTAAAAAACAGCTCCTGGGCCTTGCGAATTTCGGCAATCCGGTACCCCTGCCGGAACAGGCTGGCGGACAATCCCTCCGCCATGGCCCGGCCCAGCCCCGACGACTCATAGAGGTTGTCAAGATTAACAAAAGTGGTGAGGATAAGACGCTCGCTTCCTCCACCGGTGCCGGGCCGCCGATTGGCGACGAGCTGATCGGCCAGATGATCGCCGAAACCGAAAAAATCTGGAGTGGCCAGGGAGATCGTCCCGTTTTTGCCGGATGTCCCGCACCCGGTCATCAACAGGACGAGCAGCAGCGCCAGCAGCAGAAGGACGCCCTTGCCAGTCGCCATCCTGCCCGCCGTTTCAGTCCCCGCAGCATAATGTTTCATTTTTGCGTTAGCGCTCATTGTCCATACCCTTATCGCCCCTCGTCAATCAGTCGTTCCGCCCGGCGCAACCCGTCGATGGAATCGGCATACACAGCCGGCGAGGCAGCAGCCGCAGCAGCATAGGCAAACTGCTGCCTGGCCAGCTCATAGCGAAACTCATCCATATACCGTACTCCCCGTTCATAACAGAGGAGGGCATAGGTATCCATGTTTTTCGCACCGTCGCCGACCCGGTGAGAAGACGCTGATTTCGGCGGCAGCAACGAGCAACCGGCAACAGCCAGCAGCAGGAGAAGCAGCTGTGCAGAAACGATGAGGCCATGCCGCCACCCCCTGCCCGGCTCCTCTTCTTTTGCCCGGCTCCTGCGACCTTGCCCCGACTCCGTCACGTGGTCCACCATGACATCCCTCCCTTATTTCGTCTCGGCCCTGTCGGTAATTTCCGCAAAATCCCGTACCGATACCGCGACCCCATGCGACGGCGGGGTCGCCTCGTCACCAAGAAAACCACAGATCAAGCCGTCCGTCTCAAGGACGATCGAACCGCTGGACAGCACCAGTCCATTTTTTTGTTGCAGCAGCCGGGCATTGATCATTACCTGGCCGTTGCTGACCGTATAGGTGCCGGTCACCATTGCCTGGGCGCTCTGCACATAACTGAGCACGGCCATGTCACGTGACATCCCGAACTCACCATACCCTTCGAGAATCTGCAGGGCCGGGGTCATCCGCACATCAATGACCTCGACCCCGGCTGCCTGCAGTTCGCTGATCATCTGTTCGCCGATAATGCGTCCGAAACCAGAGGTCCGGTAGAGATGATTGAGATTGACAAAGGTGGTGACCACCACCCGATACTGATCGGGCACCGGTTCACCCGAGCGATCGAGTAACTGTCGGGTCAGTTCCCGGATTTTGAGCTTCAGCTCAACCGCCTGTTCGGCCGGCAGTGGGGCAAGGCGCTCCTCACGGGTGAAGACCCCCCGGATGCCCGACCAAATTCCCCCTGCCTCCTCCTCTTCTGCCGGCATGCGACTGCTGCGAAAGGAATACTCCACCGCCGCCGGACGGGAATAATCAAAACCGTTGACCGCTGGCGGCGCAAGCGGACCGGCCGCGCCGGCGCCCCGGGCAAGAAGACAGATCGCCACCCCGAGGCTGCCCAGCAATCCAACCATTATGCGTTTCATAGTCACCTCACTTTGTGCAGTCGCCGCCCTTGTTATCGGCGCGGAGGATACCGCTGACGCCGTATTCCCAGCCTGCTGCTTCATCGGCGGCCCCGCCTGGTCCAGACAGGAATCCCCTTTCAGCTGGATAGATAACCGGCACCGTGGCGGCTGCCCCGCCGTTCCGGTTGATGAGGCCGAAACGTTCCGCCAGCTGGGTCGGCGACAAAATGGCGCCGGTGCAACCACTGAGGACAAGCAGGAGGCCAACACTGAGTACTGCGACAATTCTGTTCATTGTTTCTCTCTCGCTTTTTTGTCAGAAAAAACAACGCACCGTCAAAAGCACAACAGCGGTGGCCACCATCTGGCGCAACAGGGAAAATTTTACCCTGTGCTCGGCAACCTCTTCCCCGGAACGGCGCAACCGGGCAAATTCGTCATCCACGCATCCATCCTGCCCTGCTGCCGGGCCGCTTCGTTTTGCCGGAATCGTAAAAAGCGACTTTCAACGGGCCGAGGATTGTAACTCGTTGTTTTCACTTTTCCGCCGGCCATGGTTTGTGGGGTTTTCAAAACCATCACGTTTTCGCCATGATTAAGCCACTAGCACTTTCCATGCCGCCAGCACGGCCCAGGTTTCTGACGATAGGGGTCTGTGCCGTTGTTTTCGAACGCCACCGGTCGACTGGTTACGCCTTGTCATCCAGCCATTTCCAGTCTGCCACCGGCAAAAACAGGAAAACTTCTTGCCAAACCGAAGAAAGCGATTATATTTAACCGGTTTAAAGTCCACATATTCAGCAACTTTTCATGGAGGCCAGAATCAAATATGGCACGCATCACCGTTGAAGACTGTCTCAGCCAGATAGGCAACGAAAACCGCTTCATGCTGATCCACCTGGCCGTTACCAGGGTTAAGCAGCATCGCAATGGCCAACCCTATCTCGTCAAGGCCAAAAATAAGGAAGCGGTCATGTCGTTGCGGGAAATTGCCGCAGGCAGGGTGAGTTTCGACAACATCGACGAATTCAACAAAAAAGCGGCAGCCGAAAAGAAAATAACCATTGCGCCCGCCCCGGAGGCGGAGGCGTAACCATCCGACTCTCCGGTGACGATGGAAACAGATTATTACGAAATTCTCGGCGTCAGCAGAACCGCCACTGTCGACGAAATCAAGAAGGCCTACCGCAAGCAGGCGATGCAGTTTCATCCGGACAAAAATCCGGGCGACAAGGATGCGGAGGAAAAATTCAAGGCCGCGGCAGAAGCTTACGAGGTGCTGCGCGACCTTGACAAGCGCAAGATTTACGACCGGTACGGCAAGGAAGGGCTGCGCAGCAGCGGTTACAGCGGCCCCGGCAATTTCGACGATATTTTTTCGAGTTTCGGCGACATCTTCGGCGACCTCTTCGGCTTCGGTACCGGCGGCGGCCGACGCCGTCCCCAAGGCCCGACCCCTGGCAACGACCTGCGCTACGACCTGAGTATCTCCTTCATGGAGGCGGTGCACGGCGTTGACAAGGAACTCGACATCACGAAACGGGAAACCTGCTGGACCTGCGAGGGCAGCGGCATCCGGCCCGGCTGCAAGAACAAGACATGCCCCACCTGCATGGGCGCCGGGCAGGTCACCCGATCCCAGGGGTTCTTCAGCATCCGTACCCCTTGCCCCGAATGCCAGGGCCGGGGGGAAATCATCACCGACCCCTGCAATGACTGCCAGGGCAGCGGTCTGGTCCGCAAAAGCAAAAAGGTCTCTCTGAAGATTCCCGCCGGGGTTGACACCGGCGCCCGCATGCGGTTGCGGGGCGAAGGGGAAGGGGGACGCAAGGGCGGCCCCAGCGGTGATCTCTATGTCGTCATCCATGTCGAGCCCCACAATTTTTTCCAGCGGGACGGCGATCTCATCTACTGCGAACTGCCCCTCTCCATGACCCAGGCCGCATTGGGCTGTTCGCTGGACGTGCCGACCATTCACGGGGAGAAGAATCTGCACATCCCCAAGGGCACCCAGCCGGGTCAGACCTTCCGCATCAAAGGCGAAGGCGTTCCCAGCCTGCGCGGCAACGGTCGAGGCGATATGGTGGTGGAGGTCAAGGTCGTCATTCCCACAACCATGAGCAAACGACAGGAAGAACTGCTGCGGGAGTTTGCCGCCCTGGAAACCGATGAAAAGGAAGAGCATAGTGAAGGTTTTTTCAAAAAGCTGTTCTCCGGCTCTCGATAACGCCCCATGGCGGACAAGCCGATGACAGAAAACGGGACAAACCCGCTCAGCCATTTTGATCAGGCCGGCAATGCCCGCATGGTGGATATCAGTCAGAAAACTGACACGATCCGGGAGGCAACGGCGGCAGGTGCCATCCGCATGAGTCCGGAGTGTTTTCAGCTCATTCGTGGCGGGGGTATCGCCAAGGGAGACGTTCTTGGGGTGGCACGACTTGCCGGGATCATGGCCGCCAAAAAAGTTGATGAACTGATCCCGTTGACTCATCCGCTGCCGATCAGCAAGGCGGATATTGCCTTCCGGCCGGATGCCGACACCAGCACCATCCACATCACCGCCACTGTCGGCATAACCGGCAAAACCGGTGTGGAAATGGAGGCGCTGACCGCTGTCGCCGTCGCCGCCCTGACCATCTATGACATGTGCAAGGCGGTGGACAAGGGGATGGTGATCGGCGACATCAGGCTCTTATCGAAAACTGGCGGAAAAAGCGGGACATACACGCGTCGGCATGAGCACGACGACAGTTCTTTTTCATCCGCAGCATCATAGCGACCAAAGCAGCACCATCGACTGGAGATCAATGCCATGACAGACGAACAACTGGCCTATTTCAAAAAGAAACTGCAGGAAATGAGCGAAGAACTCCTTTCCGAGGCCAATAAGACCATCACGGAGATGACCGACAGCGGCGGCAACTTTCCTGATCCCACCGACCGGGCCACCGCCGAATCGGATCGAAACTTCGAACTTCGCATCCGCGACCGGGAGCGCAAGCTGCTCGCCAAGGTCAAAGAGGCCCTGGAGAGGATCGAAAACAACGACTACGGAGTCTGTGAGGAATGCGGCGATGATATCGGTGTCGCCCGGCTGGAGGCCCGGCCGGTGACCACCCTCTGCATTCACTGCAAAACCAAGCAGGAAGATTACGAAAAGGCCAAGGCCAGCTGAACCGTTGCCGGACCGGATTCGTGACGGCACTCGCTTTTTTTTGCCGGATACGGCCCTGTCCCGCTGGCCAGGGGAAATAGCAAGTCTGCCAACCATGATAGAATGAGCCATGCCAGAACTACGAAAAGACCCGGTCCTTGGACGCTGGATCATCATCGCCAAGGAACGGGGAAAAAGGCCGACGGATTTTATCGTTGAACACAGCCAGAGCAAGGGCGGCTTCTGCCCTCTCTGTCCGGGCAACGAAAAGACGACCCCACCAGAGGTGCTCAGCTATGGCGAGGGCAATCATCAACCCAACACGCCGGGCTGGACCCTGCGGGTCGTGCCGAACAAATACCCTGCGCTCATCATCGAAGGAAATCTCGACAAGGAAGGCGAAGGACTCTATGACAAGATGAACGGCATCGGCGCCCATGAGGTCATCATTGAGTCACCCAATCACAATGAGGCCTTTGCCGAGCTTTCCCTGCAGCGGATGCTTGACGTTTTTCTCGCCTTCCGCGACCGGATCATCGACCTCGGACGCGACCCGCGTTTCAAATACGTCATGGTTTTCAAAAACTTTGGCAGGGCCGCCGGCGCCTCGCTTGAGCACTCTCATTCCCAGCTCGTCGCCCTGCCCATTGTGCCGCGTACCATCGAATCCGAGCTGTCCGGCAGCCTTTCCTATTACCGCTACAAGGAGCGCTGTGTTTTCTGCGACATCATTCGTCAGGAAATCAAGACCGAAGAACGGGTGGTCTGCCAGAACGATCATTTTCTCACCATCACTCCCTATGCCCCCCGTTCCCCTTTTGAAATGTGGATTCTGCCCCGTCGGCACGCCTCCTCGTACATCGCCCAGGACCACGACTCCTTCCAGGCCCTGGCGTCGATCTTTTCCGAGAGCATGAAACGTCTCAATGTCTGCATCCCCAACGTGCCGTACAATTTTGTCCTGCACTCCGCCCCCCTCCGCTCGGAGCCGCTCGACCACTACCACTGGCATTTTGAAATCATGCCCAAACTGACCCAGATCGCCGGATTTGAATGGGGCTCCGGTTTTTACATTAACCCCACTCCGCCGGAAGACGCCGCCCGCTTCCTCAAGGAAGTGAAGGTGTGATGGCATTTTCCCCCTCGCAGAGGTGCTCCCATGAAAAAGATATTGCTCGTCGATGATGAAGAAAGCATCCATCTCCTCTACCGGGAAGAACTGGAAGAGGAAGGATACGAGGTCCATTCCGCCCTTTCCGGCGAAGACGCCCTGGAAAAACTGCACATCCTGACGCCTGATCTGGTCATTCTCGACATCAACATGCCTGGCATGAACGGCATCGACGTGCTGCGCAAAATGAAGGAAATCGACCAGAACCTGCCGGTCATCCTCAGTTCCGCCTATCAGGAGTTCAAACAGGATCTGGCGTCCTGGGCATCGGACGACTATATCGTCAAATCGTCCAACCTCGACGAATTAAAAAACGCGGTGCGCAAGCATCTTTCCTGATGGTTTGCTCGTTTCCGCCATGAAGGACATCCAGAGCCTGCGGGACCATCGCCGCATCAACATCAAGAAGGTCGGCGTCAAGGACATTTCCTACCCGATCACCGTCCTCGACCGGGCCAACCGGGTGCAGAAAACCGTGGCCAGGGTCAACATGTATGTCAACCTGCCCCACCAGTTCAAGGGCACCCACATGAGCCGTTTCATTGAAATTCTCAACCACTTTCACGGCAACATCAATCTGCGGGGTTTCCGCCACATTCTCCAGGAGACCAAGGACAAACTGCAGGCGGAAGCGGCTCACATGGAAATTGAATTCCCCTATTTTTTCAAAAAAAAATCACCGGCCACGGACAAGATGGAGCTGACCGAGTATCTCTGCAAGATGCATGGCTCCCTTGACGCGGAAGAGAACCTGACCCTGGAGATCGCCGTGCCCATCTCGCCGCCCCTGCCGGTGCAGACCGGGTCCGGTCTGCCGGAATCCCTCGGCCACTGGGGCATGGCCGGCATCTGCCTGCGCTTCAACCATTTCATCTGGATGGAGGAGCTGATCGAGCTGGTGGAAGAGGTGACCTCCCATGATCTGCAATGGTCACCCACCGCTTTGCCCGCCCCTGACTCATCTTTGTCGGTGGAAAAAATTGCCCGCGATCTCGGGGAAAAGCTGGCCAGCCACCCGGCTGTCCGCTGGTTTTCCGTTACCGTGGAAAATCTTTCCCGGGGCTTCAGCACCTTTGCCACCATCGAGTGGCCGGACGATACCCTTTCCTCTCCCTCAAACCCAATACAGTGATCCATGGACAACGAATTCCTGCTCGAAATCGGCACGGAGGAAATACCGGCAGGTTATATCACCCCTGCCCTGACCTTCATGCAAGAGACCATGGCGAAAAAACTCGCCGAACTCTCGCTTTCCCACGCCGCCATCACCACCGCGGCCACTCCGCGCCGGCTGGCGCTCTCCGTCTCCGGCCTTGTCGCCCGCCAGCCGGACCGGCGGGAAGAAGTGCTGGGACCGCCGAAAAAGGCGGCCTTTGACGCCGATAACCGGCCAACAAAAGCGGCCATCGGCTTTGCCGCCTCCCGGGGAGCCACGGTTGAGGATATCCGCATCGTTGCAACGCCGAAGGGCGAATATCTGATGCTGGTCCAGGAGCACAGCGGCGAGGAGACGGCAGTGATCCTCTCCCGCCTGCTGCCGGAGTTCATTCTCTCCATCCCTTTCCCGAAATCGATGCGCTGGGGCGCCTTCCGGACGAGTTTCGCCCGCCCCATCCAGTGGCTGGTTGCCCTTTACGGCGGTAAGGTGGTGGAGTTTGCCCTCAACGATCTGCACAGCGGTGCCGCCAGCCGTGGTCATCGTTTCATGGCTCCGCAGGAGGTGGCAATCGAGGATTTCGGCCAGTACCGCGAGGTGCTGCGCAGCCGTCAGGTCATCGCCGATCCGGCGGAGCGACGCGAGCTGATCCGCAAAGAGGCGGCCCGGGCCGCGGCCACGGTGGGCGGGACCATCGTCGCCGATGAGGAGCTGCTCGACACCGTCACCAATCTGGTGGAATTCCCGGTCGGCGTCATCGGTGCTTTTGACCGGAAATTCCTGGAACTCCCCCGCGAGGTGCTGATCACCTCGATGCGGGTCCATCAGAAATACTTCACTGTCGCCGATAGGGATGGCCAGCTCATGCCCCATTTCGTCGCCATCAACAACACCACGATCAGCGACAAAACAGCGGCAGCAGAGGGGCACCAGCGGGTGCTGCGCGCCCGCCTCGAAGATGCCCTCTTTTTCTTCCGGGAAGACCGTCAGGTCAAACTGGCCGAGCGCCTCGCCGATCTCGCCGGCGTCGTTTTTCAGGCCCAGCTCGGCACCATGCGGGAAAAGGTGGAACGGATCAGGGTCCTCACCCTTTTTCTCTGCGAGCAGCTTGCCCCGGAGCAAAAAGAAGCGGCGGCCCGCGCCGCTGAGCTTGCCAAGGCGGATCTGGTCAGCGGCATGGTTGGGGAATTCCCCACCCTGCAGGGAGTGATGGGCAAGTATTATGCCCGCCTGGAAGGTGAGTCGGAGGAGGTGGCAGAGGCCATCGAGGAGCACTACCTGCCGCTGCGGGCCGACAGCGCCCTGCCCGGCAGCGTCATCGGCGCCCTCATCTCCATGGCCGACCGCCTCGACACCATCGCCGGCTGTTTCGGAATCGGCAAGGTTCCGACCGGCACCACCGATCCATACGGGCTGCGGCGCCATGCCCTCGCCCTGCTGCACATCATCGGCCATCACGGCTTTCACCTCTCCCTGGCCGCCTGCATCGACCAGGCGCTTACCCTCTACGGCGGCAAACTGACCCTGGGGAAAAGCCAGGCAGCCCAGGCAATAGGCGATTTCATCCGCGGCCGCTACAGCAATGACCTCATCGGAAAAGGGGTCGCCCAGGAAGCGGTGGAGGCGGTACTGACCACCACCTTTGACGATATCGTCGATTGCCGGCGGCGGATCGACGCCCTGTTGGCGGTCAGTGCGCGGGAAACCTTTACCCTGCTCGCCGGCGCCTTCAAGCGGGTTATCAATATCATCAAGGAGCATGACAGCATCGCCGTCAACCCGGAGCTGCTCCACGAAGAGCAGGAACAGGCCCTGCATAGCGTCTATCTGTCGGTCAGCGCGCAGGTGGAGCCCTTGCTGGCGGCCAGCCGCTACGAAGAGGCAATGGAAAAAATCCTGGAGATGAAGGAACCGGTGGACGCCTTTTTTGACAAGGTGATGGTCATGTGTAAGGATGAGGACGTGAAAGACAACCGGCTCTCTCTGTTGACTGCAATCGCCAGGCTTTTTCTCCGAATCGGCGATTTTTCTCGGATGTACACCCTCGGCGAACGCGACTGAGGGGCGGTTCTTTCCGCCCGCCGCCGTTTTCAGCTCAGCCAGACTGGTCGAAATAAAAGGCCCGCACCTCCTCCAGCGCCTTTTCGTAAAAGCGCGGCAACAGCTCCAGGAGTCCCCGGCGGCTGCCGGCGATGCGGGCCACCGCATCCCAGTCAGCACGCTCATAGGCCATCACCAGGGCAAGGACCGCGGTAAACGGTGTTTTCTCGTCGCCGGTCAGGGTGTCAACGATGGCCGTTGCCAGATTGAGTTCAGCCAGCACCACCTTCATCGGCTGGTCGAGGAGGACGTCGATCAGAGAAAACATGCCGACCGTGTAACAGGAACGGGTAAACTCCCGCCCCTTGCCCAGCCGTTCGCCGATCTGCTCACAGAAACTGGCCCGCAGCAGGGCGAGCCGCAGCAGTTCAATCGGTTTGTCGTTTGCCATGTAGGAAAGCATCATCAGGCTGAGCCACTTGCGCAACCGTACTTCACCTACTAAGGCCACCGCACTCTGCAGGGAGGTCACCTCGACCCGCCTTCGCATGGCCGCAGAGTTGACATAGCGCAACAGCTTGTAGGAGAGGGAGACGTCGTGGGCGATGAACTCGGTGAGCCGGGTGAAATTGTAGTTCTCATCCTGGATGAGCTTGATGATCTTCAGGTATTGCAGTTTTGAACCGGGGATATCACGGCCCTGGACGATTTTCGGCCGGCTGAAGAAATAGCCCTGGAACAGGGAGCAGCCGACACTCTGCATCTGCTCGAACTCATCGATCGTCTCCACCTTCTCTGCCAGGAACTGCAGATTAAAGGAGGCCAGTTGGGCCATGTCCCGGCGCATCTCCGCCACCGTCATGGCGCGAATGTCGAACTTGATGATCTGGGCGATCTCAATGAGGGGAAGAAATTCCTCGTTAAAACGAAAATCGTCGAGGGCGAGGATGTAGCCGCGTTTCACCAGGTTCCGGCAGGCCTGCACCACCTCGGGCGTCACCCGGATATTTTCAAGAACCTCGGCCACCGTGATACTGCTGGGAAAAAGGCCCGGATACTCCTTAACCAGCATGTCCGCGGAAAAATTGATGAAGGCCTTTCTCCCCTCGGTCAACCGGCTGATGCCGATCAGCGAAAAGGTGTTGGTGATCACCTTCGAGGTGGCAGTGTCCCCGTCATGACTGGCATCGAAGAAATTGCCGAGCCCGGAGCGAAAAAGGAGCTCGTACCCGTACACCGTGCCGTTCTGACGGAAAATCGGCTGACGGGCGACAAAGATGCTCGACCCGTCCGGCTGCACCTGCATGTTTTCGCTTTCCCTGCTCTCCATTGCCGCCAGACACCTCCCTGCCTTGCCGGTTTTCATCCCAGATTATAGGTGGCAAACGCACCGGTCGTCAACAGATAGCAGAATTGCGAAAAAGTATTCTTCCTTCCTGCTTGATCTTTCGTCGCCCTTTCCGCCATACTATGAAGAGGCGTTCCAACAGTCCCCTCTCAAACAAAAGGGTGTGCAATGATTGTCGGCGTACCGAAAGAGATCAAGGACAAAGAGTTCCGGGTCGGTGTCGTTCCGGCCGGGGTCAGAACCCTGACCGGTGCCGGCCACCGGGTTTATGTTGAAAAGGGGGCAGGCGCCGGCAGCGGCATCCCGGACAACGCCTACCAACAGTCCGGGGCGGAGCTGCTTGATTCGGCCGAAGAGGTCTACGCCGCCGCCGAACTCGTCATCAAGGTAAAGGAACCCTTGCCGCCGGAGTATGGTTTTCTGCGGCCCGGCATGATCCTCTACACCTATCTCCATCTCGCCCCCCTGCCGGAGTTGACCGATATCCTTCTCGCCACGGGAGTGACGGCCATCGGCTATGAAACCGTGCGCCTCGACTCCGGCTACCTGCCCCTGCTGGCGCCGATGAGCGAGGTGGCCGGCCGGATGGCGATTCAGGTCGGCGCCCACTTTCTCGAACAGGAAGAGGGCGGGCGCGGCATCCTGCTCGGCGGCGTACCGGGGGTGGAACACGGTCACGTCACCATCATCGGCGGCGGCACGGTGGGCAGTTATGCCGCCCGGGTCGCCACGGCGCTTGGCGCCACCGTCACTGTGCTCGACACCGACCTGCACCGGCTCGCCTACCTGGAGGACATCTTTGCCGGCCGCATCAATACCCTGATGTCGAACAGCCACAACCTGGAAGAAGAACTCAGACTGTGCGATCTGCTGATCGGTGCGGTGCTGATCCCGGGGGGCAGCGCGCCGAAACTGGTCCGGCGGGAGATGCTCGCCCTCATGAAACCCGGATCGGTCATTGTCGATGTCGCCATCGACCAGGGCGGTTGTGTCGAGACCTCACGGCCCACCACCCATTCCGAGCCGGTCTTCATTGTTGACACTATCATTCATTACTGCGTCACCAACATGCCGGGCGCCGTGCCGCGCACCTCCACCTTTGCCCTGACCAACGCAACCCTTCCCTTTGCCCTGGATATCGCCAGCAACGGCCTGATGGCGGCCACCGCGGCAAACAACGCCCTGCGCCGCGGCGTCAACACCCATGACGGCTTGATTCGCAACCGGGAGGTTGCCGCGGCCCAGGCCAGAACATGGAGGGCGTTCCCATGAGTCCGACCCGGACCCCCCACCCGCCCGCTCCGCCGCAGACAGCGGGACAAAACTCTTCACCACCCGCTCAGGCCCCCGCCTTGCCGGACCAGTTTTTCCCGGTCAGCAAACACTGCCTGATGAAACTCTGCGGCGAGATCACCTTCGATCTCTACACCTACCCCCCCGGCACCCACCAGATAAAGGAGCCGGTGCTTTTCATGCGCCGCAACACCATTTTGTCCACGATTCAGGAAGTCATCGCCTCCCGCGGCTTCGAGGAATTTTTCATCAAAAAAGAGGATCAGAAAAATTTCCACCATCTGATCGAAAACTTCATCACCATGCTGATCGAGGACGAGGATATTGCCCTGCCGGAAAAATCGCAGATCATCTACCAGTGCGCCAGCAAGGTCATTCAGGATATCTTTACGGACCCACGCAGCGGCGACAACCTGAAACGGGCGAAGGATATCACCAGCAACATCATCCAATTCGCCCTCAGCGACGACGCCTCCATCCCAGGGCTCCTGCAACTCAGCTCTCATGACTACTACACCTTTACCCACTGCCTCAACGTCGCGGTCTTCAGCATCGGCATGTGGCAGCGCATCTATCCCGGTCGTCGCCAGGGGCTGCAGGAATTTGCCCTTGGCTGCATCCTCCACGACATCGGCAAGAGCAGAATCGATGAGACGATTCTCAACAAACCAGGGCCTCTCACCGCCGAGGAATTCGCCGTCATCAAACAGCATCCCCGTTTCGGCTATGAACTGATGGCCGATTGCGTGCCGAAGATCGCGCTCGATGTCATTCTTCACCACCATGAAAAACACTCCGGCGCCGGCTACCCGGAAGGACTGAAGGGCGAGCAGATCTCCGATCTGGCCAAGATCGCCGCCATCGCCGACGTCTACGACGCCCTCACCACCCGCCGGGCCTATGCCGAGGCGCGCGATCCCTTCAAGGCCATGCTGACCATGAAGGAGGAAATGGTCGGCCACTTTGAGCAGGAAAAATTCATCTCCTTTATCCATCTGCTCAGCGGCAAGAAATGATGGTTTCAGCCCCAGAGGCCGACGAGGTAAAGACTGACAAAGGGGGCGTAGGTGACCAGCGCCAGGACGGCGAACAACAATAGGAGAAACGGCAGGGTGGCCCGGTAGAGTTGGGTCACCGGCTTGTCGAACCGGTAACTGGCGAGAAAGAGGTTGAGCCCCACCGGCGGGGTGCAGTACCCGATCTGCAGATTGGTGAGAAAGATGATGCCGAGGTGAACCAGATCAATGCCA
This sequence comes from Thermodesulfobacteriota bacterium, assembly GCA_049323935.1. Taxonomy (GTDB): domain Bacteria; phylum Desulfobacterota; class Desulfobulbia; order Desulfobulbales; family SURF-16; genus DB1. The sequence goes on along the minus strand of JBMONN010000004.1, from coordinate 153,870 downwards.
TAGCCCTGGGCAATGGGGATAATGAGCGGCACCACCAGCACCAGGGCGGAAAAAATGTCGAGCATGCAGCCGACCAGCAGGAGAAAGAGGTTGAGCAGCAGCAGAAAGGTGTACTTGCTCGATATCCAGCCCTGAATCAGCTCAAAGAGACGCTGCGGCACCTCCCGGTCAACGAGATAGTTGGTGGAGGCCATGGAGGCGGCGAGGATGACGAGAATACCGCCAAAGAGCATCATGCTCCGCCCCATGATATCCGGCAACCGGGAAAGGGCGATATCCTTATAGATTAATACCTCGACCACCAGGACATAAAGGGCGGTCACCGCCGCCGCCTCGCCGGCGACAAAATAACCACCGTAGATCCCCCCCAGAACAATAACCGGCAGGGGCAGTTCCCAGAGGGCGGCCCGGAGTCCGGCGCCGATCGCCGCCGCAGTGACCGGCTGCCGGCGCTCCCGGGTGCGCGGGCCCTTGGCCATGGCGTAGCCGGCCAGCAGCAGCAGCATGATGAGCCCGGGCAGGATGCCGGCGAGAAAGAGCTGATCGATGCGCGTCTCGGCAATGACCCCGTAGAGAATGAGCGGCAGGCTGGGCGGAAAGAGCAGGCCGAGGCTGCCCGAGGTGGTGATGAGGCCGAGTGAGAATTTTTCCGGATAGCGATCAGCGAGCAGGGCGGGATAGAGCAGGCCGCCGAGGGCGAAGATCGTTACCCCGGAGGCGCCGGTAAAGGCGGTGAACACCGCGCAGACGACAAGAGCCACGACGGCGAGCCCCCCCGGCAGCCACCCGAGCAACAGGCGGGAGAGGGCAAGCATGCGGCCCGGCGCGCCGCTTTCAGACAGCAGGGTGCCGGCAAAGATGAAAAGCGGCAGAGAGAGGAGCATCGGCGTCTCGGCCAGGCGCGACATCTCGATCACCACTACCGCGATGTCGATGCCTGCCCCGGCAAAGGAGAGCAGGGCGAGGGCGGCGATGACGACAAAGAGCGGCGCGCCGAGCAGGGCGAGCAGCAGGGCAAGGGAGCGGCCGAGAAAGATCATCGCTGCGGTCCGCCTTCGGCAGCCGGGGGACAGCCGGCCAGGGTGCGGAGATCGGCAAGTCCGGCCAGGAAAAACCGCAGGGCCATCACGGCAAAGGCCAGGGGAAAGATCAGGTTCCAGCCCCAGGACGGCAGGCCGAGCAGGGCGGTGCCGCCGAACTCGGCCTCGCTGTCGACAAAACGAACCGCGGCCCAGGTGAGGGCGAGGGCGACGAGTGCGGAAAAGAGATGAATGGCGAGCCGCAGCCAGGAGGCATAGGCCGGGGGAATCAGATAGGAGGCCAGATCCAGGGCGATATGCTTGCCCCGGGCCGTGGCCGCGGCGGCGCCAAGCAGACCGCTCCACAGCACCAGGTAGCGCAGCAGCGGATCAAGCCAGAGCAGGCCGCCGGACACCAGCCCGCGCAGGGCGATCTGCAGGCAGGCGAGAACGATCATCGCCCCGAGCAGCAGACAGAGAAAGGCATCCTCTATTCTCCGAAACCATACAGGGATCTGCGTGATCATTTTGCGCACTGTCGCCATCGCCCCTTCCCTCTCTTTTCACGGCATCGTCAAACCGTCAGCCATCAACCGCTGCCATCTTACCGCTTTCGATACTCGTTCAGCAATCGCATGGTTTCGTCGTAAATGGCGCCGGAAAAGGCGGTGCCCGTCACCTTGGCCACGGTCCGGTCGCGGATGTCCTGCAACTCGGCCAGGGCATCGGCAGCAGGGGCGACCATGACGACGCCGTTTTCGGCCAGTACCCGGCGTGCCTCGTCGTTGCTCTTGCGGGTCTCGGTAAGCAGGGCGCCGAAGTACTTGTCTGCTGTTGCCCTGACCAGGCTGGCATGCGAGGCCGGCAGCCGGGAGAAGGCCTTGCGGTCGAGGAGAAAGACGCCGTAGGCATAGCCGAACGGCATGTCGGTGATGTATGTGGCCTTGGTGAACCACTGGAGAACGATGGAGCCGTACAGGGAGTTGAAGACGGTGGAGACCAGCCCGGTCTGCAGGGAGGTCAGCACATCGGGGATGGCAAGCGGCGTCGGCGCAACGCCCAGGGTCTGGAGAAAGGAGGCGCTGAGCGGATCGTTGTCCGGGGTCCAGCAGCTGCTTTTGCGCAGCTTGGCCACCGTGGTGATGGGGCCGGTGGACATGGTGTAGATGAAGCCCACCTCGGTCAGGGCGATGCATTCCATGCCCTGCTCGGCAAAGGCGCGGTTGAAGGAGGGCATCAGACCGGAGCGGACGTGATCGACCTCTTCGTAGGAACGGAAGAGAAACGGGATGCCCATGACCCGGAAATCCGGCACCACGGAGCCGATGCCGGTCATAGTGAACCCGCCGCCGTGCAGCTGGCCGACCCGCATCTTGCGGTACATGGCGAGATCGTCACCCATCACCCCGCCGGGATAGACCTTGAAGCCGACCTCGCCATTGCTCTTCTCCTCCACTTCCTTGGAGAACTCACGGAAGCGCTGGGTCCAGACGCTGCCCTCCGGCGCAAGTGAACCGATCTTGAAGAGATACTTGGGGGCGGCGATGGCCGGCGACGCCCCCAGCAGCAGAATCGAGATCAGGCAGACAAGAAAAGGGGAAATCCGGGCCAGGAACGGCATACGCTCACCTCAGGAGAAAAAATTTGGCAAGGGCGTTTTGCCCGCACCGTAAAACGGATGGATTCGATAACATTTTTTTTCACCACAGAGATACACAGAGAATACGATTTTATCCGACAGGGACCCTCAGGGTCCTCTGTATCTCTGTGGTTGTTTTTCTGCTTTTCGCATGCCCGTTCAAAAATAACTCTCTGCCTCGCGAAGCAGTGCGGCGGCTCGCTTCTGCGCAATGACATTGGCGAGACCGAACTCCGGCCGGCTGGCCAGCGGAAAGGAAAGCACCTCGCCCAGCAGATTTTCATAAAGCGCGCGGTCAAAGACGGTGCGGGCATAGGTTTCGGCATAGGCGACCTGGACGGCAAGCATGCCGCGCCGACTGAGGTCAAGCGCCGCTTCGAAATGGCGACGGGCCGCCTCGGGGTCACCGCCCAACAGGGCCGGCCGGGATCCGTAATAGGCGCCGAGAAAGAGATGGGGGCCGCCCTCCGCATAGGCCGGATCAAGCTCCAGCACCCGTAGCATGATCTGTTCCACCTTGACCAACGCGGCCAGTGATGCCGGATCGCCGCCCTGCCGCTGCAACCACGATGTCCAGCCAAAGGCACCCCAGAACAGGGCGGGCACGTCCGCCGACCCGCGGGCGGCCAGGGCCTCTTCCAGTCCGGCGGGTGCACCTTCCTGCAGATCGCGACCGATGCCGCTGCGGGTGAGCAGGGCCGCGCCATACTCACGCGCCCGGTCGCTGATACGCCGCGCTCGCTCCGGCCGGCCGCAGGCGTCCAAGGCCGCGGCATAGGCGCCGTAAGCCCGGGCCGCGGTGAGCAGCATCCTTTCACTATCCGGGTCATCGGCTGCCAGGCTGTCAATCATCAGCAGATAGGCCGGCGCCCCCTCGCAGACCAGATCGAGATCGGTCTGCTGCTGGAAATTCTCCACCGCCGGCGCAACCACCGAACCGACCACCAACGAGGCACAGCCGGGCAGCACCAGCAGCAAGACCAGACCGATCATCATCCGCGCTTTCATTCCTTTGCAAAACCCTCCGGGGAGTTCCCTTTACGACGCACGACAGTCGCCTTCAACAACAAGAATTTTCACTATATGAGAGGCCGCAATCCCTGTCAAGCATGGCGAAATCAGGAGTTCACTCCTCTTTTTTATGGCTTTGACAGGCGGAACCATCCCATGCTATAGTGGCTGCCGTTTGTGAAATACCCAGCCGACCAATGCGGCCCGGCGGGTGCCGCCCATCCTGGCAGCACGCAACGGCAAAAACCGGCCGGCACCATCATGCCTGCCGATGACCCGGAACCAGACAGAGAGGAGCCCCGATGAAGACAGAACTTTCCCAATCATTCTTTGCCAAGGCGCGCAACGTCATCCCCGGCGGGGTCAACAGTCCGGTGCGGGCCTGCAAGTCAGTGGGCTGCGATCCCCGCTTTATCAAACGGGCGGCCGGCTCACGCATTTACGACGTGGACGGCAACGAATACATTGATTTCGTCTGCTCCTGGGGTCCGATGATCCTCGGCCACAACCACCCGTCGGTCAGCGAGGGGGTTCGCCGGGCCATGGAAAACGGCACCAGCTTCGGCGCCCCTTGCCCGCTGGAGGTGGAACTGGCGGAAATGGTCATCGACGCCCTACCGTCGGTGGAGATGGTTCGCTTTGTCAGTTCCGGCACCGAGGCGACCATGAGTGCGGTGCGCCTGGCCCGCGGCTATACCGGCAAAAAGATGATCGTCAAGTTCGACGGCTGTTACCACGGCCATGCCGACTCCTTTCTCGTCAAGGCCGGCTCCGGAGTCATCACCCTCGGCATCCCCGGCAGCCCCGGGGTGCCCGACGACATCGTCAAAAATACCCTCTCCATCCCTTACAATGACGCAGAAACCCTGGAAAAGACTCTGCGAGATGACTCGCTTGACATCGCCTGCGTCATCGTCGAACCGGTGGCCGGCAACATGGGCGTCGTCCCCCCGGCCCCCGGCTTTCTCCAGAAGCTGCGCCAACTCACCAGCGAACTGGGCATTGTCCTCATCTTCGACGAGGTCATCACCGGCTTCCGGGTCAGTTACGGCGGCGCCCAGCAGAAATTCGGCATCATGCCGGACCTCACCTGCCTCGGCAAGATCATCGGTGGCGGCCTGCCGGTGGGCGCCTATGGCGGCAAGCGAGAAATCATGACAAAAATCTCACCCGAGGGCCCGGTTTACCAGGCCGGTACCCTGTCCGGTAACCCGCTTGCCATGGCGGCCGGCATCGCCACCCTCAAAGCCTTACAGGAACCGGGCTTTTACGCCAGGCTCGATCGACGGGGGGCTGACTTTGCCGCACGGCTCAACGAACTTGCCTCTCGCTATCTGAACGAGGCGACACTCAACGCCGCCGGTTCGGTGATGACCCTTTTCTTCGGTCCTGGCCCGATCACTGATTTCGAATCCGCCATGCGGGTTGATGCAACAAAATACGGAGAATTCTACCGCCTCATGCTGGATCAGGGAATTTACCTCGCCCCCTCCCAGTTTGAGGGGATGTTCCTCTCCGCCGCGCACAGCGACGATGATCTGGCCCGCACCCTCGAAGTGACTGAATGGTCATTCAAAAAAATGCAAAAATAGATTGAAATTCGTTGACTTTGGCGTTAAAGAGTGCTAATTCCAATTGCAATCCGGCCTTGCGGGGGCAGGGAGGAAACATGGCCAACACCCGGAAAGAGCTGATGAAGATGATGTCGGTATTCGGCACCATCGGCATTCAGGTGTCAGCATGCGTCTTTATCGGCCTTGGTATCGGTTATTACCTGGACAAGAAAGTCTTTGACGACCGCACCTCCCCGTGGCTGACCATGATATTTCTGGCATTTGGCGTTGCCGCGGGGTTCAGGAGCCTCTACCAGATGTCACGGCGAAAGGATCTGTGATGAGCGCAACAGAGACAGTGGTGCATCAGGAGTTCCCCATTCACCGGGTCGAAATCCTCAACTGGGTGATGGCCGGACTGTTGTCGTTGGCCGCCTTGCTGACCTTCCCGTTCTATATCGCCCAGAGTGTCTTTATCGGCGGACTGTTGGCCAACATCAGCTACCTTTTTCTGAAAAAGGACCTGAAAAATTTCCTGCAGGGCAAGCTGTTGCACAGCGGCAGAGTGCAGATGGCCAAGGTGCAGTTTTATGTTAAATATTACGTCAGGCTTACCGCCCTGGCCCTTATCCTCTATGTCCTGGTCCGCAAACAGATCGCCCATCCGCTCGGATTATTAATAGGCCTGTCCGTCGTGGTCTTCAGCATCGGCATCACGGTGGCAAGCGTGATTAAAAAATTTTATTTCACCGCCAAAGAGGCATAGGAGAAAACCATGGAACATCCGATACTGTTCATATCAGTAATTCTGGAAATGCTCGGGCTGCCCGTGCCGCACGGACCGGTCGGTGACACCCTGCTCGCCAAGCTCGTCTCCCCCCATATGACCTATACCTGGCTGGTGATGGCCATCCTCATCATCATGCCGAAGATCACCCTGGGACGGCTTGAGCTGGTGCCTGACGGCAAACAGAATTTCTGGGAAGTCTGTGTCGGCGGGCTGGAGGATTTCATGGCCGAACACATGGGACCGCAGCGCGCCGCCATGATGTTCCCGATGATCGCCACCTTTGCCTTCTATATCCTGGTCGCTAACCTGATGGGTCTCATTCCCGGTTTCATGTCGCCGACCTCAAACCTCAACATCACCCTGGGCATGACACTGATCGTCTGGGTCACCCATCATTTCCTCGGTCTCAAATATCACGGGGTTAAATACATCAAACACTTTATGGGACCGATGTGGTGGCTGGTACCCCTGATGCTGCCCATCGAGCTCATCAGTAACCTGGCCCGTATTCTCTCCCTCTCCATTCGACTTTTCGGCAACATCATGGCCAAGGAGACTCTGCTCGCCATCCTCTTCATGCTGGTCGGCGCGTTCTTCGGTCCCCTGCCCATTCTCTGCCTCGGCGTCCTCGTTTCCGTCGTCCAGACCATGGTTTTTACCCTGCTCTCCGTCCTTTATTGCGCAGGTGCCATGGAAGAGGCGCACCATTAATCGAACGAACATTTTTTTGCGATACAAAGAAGGCCAAATTACTAAACGTTTTCAAGGAGGAACAAAGGAATGAAAAAGGTACTTGGTGTATTGGTGGCAGTGGCCAGCATTTTCGGTGTAGCGGGCGCTGCCCTGGCAGCTGAGGGAGCAACGGTGTTCGACAAGTACATCCAGCTCGGCAGCAACAACCTGGCGCTGGTCTGTCTGGCCGCCGGTCTTGCTGTTGGTGTTGCTGCTTCCGGCTGCGGTGCAGGTATGGGTCATGCCGCCGGTGGTGCCTGTACTGGTGTTGCCCGGAACCCCGAAGTTTCCGGTAAAATCACCGTAACCATGATTCTTGGTCTGGCGCTGATTGAGTCTCTGACCATTTACGGTCTGGTTATCGCCCTGATCCTGCTCTACGCCAACCCGCTGCTTGGTTAATCCAGCCACGGGCGAGAGCCGCTAAAAGGCCGCAGGCAACTGCGGCCTTTTTTTATTGCCCATGCCGACTCCAGTCATCGAACCTGTCCGCCAAACGGGCGAGCCGGTTATCACCGGGCCGTCGCTTTTCTGGGTCAATCCCGGCGAAAGCGGCGCCATACTTGCTGCAGCCCGTAACAGAAACGGCCGCCGGCACCACCTTTTCCACAGCAATCTGCTGGAAATCCCTGACAAGAAAGGATCACTTTTCTGGGCCGGACCTGCTTTGGGGGCGCCGGCCGCGGTCCTGGTTCTGGAAAAACTCATTGCCCTCGGGGCGCGGACCATCGTGGTTTACGGCCTGTGCGGCTCCCTGCACCCCGATCTCCGCATCGGTGATGTCCTGCTGCCGACCTGGGCGCTCAGTGAGGAGGGCACCTCCGCCCACTATCCCGGCCCTTCCCCTCCCTGCTCAGACAGGGAGCTGCGCGGAAAGCTGGCGGCCCTGCTCGCCGCCGACGGCCATGCCCCCTGCCAGGGGCCGATCTGGACCACCGACGCCCCATACCGGGAAACGAAAGAGAAGGTTGACAGCTGCGCCGGCCAGGGTATCATGGCGGTGGATATGGAATATTCCGCCCTCTGCCGGGTTGCTTTTTTTCGCCACGTTGATCTTGCCGCGGTCATGCTTGTCTCCGATGAGCTGTGGCGGCAACAGTGGACACCGGCCTTTCATCGCAAATCATTTCACAAGCTGAGTCGCCGCCTATTTCTCGGGCTGGCGGACGGACTGCGGCGGCTCACCACCCCAACCGCCGGAAAAGACGTTTCATGAAAAAACTGCACCTGGTCAGCCTCGGCTGCCCAAAGAACCTGGTTGATTCGGAAGTCATGCTCGCCCTTCTCGAAAAGGATGGCTATGCAATCTGCCCCGATCCCGAAGAGGCGGACCTGCTGCTGATCAATACCTGCGGCTTTATCCAGCCGGCGGTAGAAGAGGCCATCGACGAAATTCTTGCCCTTGCCCAGGCAAAGGCGGGGCATCCCGGGGCACGACTCGTCGTCACCGGCTGCCTGGTTCAACGCTACCAGCAGCAGCTTCTGGAGGAGCTGCCGGAAGTCGATCTTTTTGTCGGGGTCAACGACTTCCCCCGCATTGTCGAGCTCGTCCGCCAACCGGAGGGGAGTAAGGCCGGCCTCCATTGCCGCCGACCGGATTTTCTCATGACCGCCGCCATGCCGCGGCGGATTTCCACCCCGGCCCACCGCGCCTACCTGAAGATCTCGGAGGGCTGTTCCAACCGCTGCTCCTACTGCCTTATTCCCGCCATTCGCGGGCCGCTGCGCAGCCGGACCATTGACGACATCGTCACCGAAGCCGCCGGCCTAGGCGCGGCCGGGGTGCGCGAGCTGACCCTGGTCGGCCAGGACGTCACAGCCTACGGCATCGATCTGCCCGGACGCCAGGCCAGCCTGGCTGCCCTAGTCCGCGCCCTGCTGCGCGGTTGCAGGGCAGACTGGCTGCGACTGCTTTATCTCTACCCGAACCGGATCAGTGATGAACTCCTCTCTCTTATGGCCGGAGAAGAACGGTTGCTGCCCTATCTCGACATCCCCCTTCAGCATGTCAGCCCCAACGTTCTCAAACGGATGAATCGGCCCATCCGCCGGTCCCAGCTCGACAGCCTCATGGAACGGATCAGGAAAATCGTCCCGGTCGCAGCGATCCGGACGACCTTTATTGTCGGCTTTCCCGGCGAGTCGGAAGATGATGTCGAACAGATCGCAGCATTCCTGCGGCAATACCGACTCAACAATGTCGGCATCTTTCCCTATGCCAATGAGGAGGGCTGCGCCGCAGAAAAACTGGACGGACACTGTTCTGAGGAGGAAAAGCAGGCACGATACGACTATCTGATGGGGCTGCAGCGGGACATTTCCCTGGAGAAAAACCGCGAATATATCGGCCGCACCATGCCCGTACTGGTGGAGGGGGTGAGCAGGGAATCTGAACTGCTGCTTGAGGGCAGGACGGTGTTCCAGGCGCCGGAGATCGACGGCTGTGTTTACATCAGTGAAGGCGAGTGTCAACAGGGGGAGATCGTCAGGGTCCGTATCACCGAGGCCCACCCCTATGATCTGGTTGGAAGCATAGTCGATGAATAGGCGGCCGCGCCTCCGCGGCCAGCCCCACGATATCAGGGAAAGCAGGGAAAGGCGGCCCGCGCTATTTCCCCTGATTGACTTTTTCCTTCAGCTCCTTACCGACCTTGAAGAACGGCAGCTTTTTCGGCGGCACCTTGATCTTTTCGCCGGTCTTCGGGTTTCGCCCCTGATAGGCGTCGTATTCCTTGATGACAAAACTGCCGAAACCGCGGATTTCGATGCTTTCTCCGGCGGCCAGGGTTTCAATCATGGTTTCCAGAATTGTATTTGTGATGGAGCTTGCTTCGCGATGAGGCAGATTTTCCTTCTGAGCAATGGCCTCAATCAATTCTGACTTGTTCATCATTGTCTCCCGACGTATCTGTTAAGCCAGCATGGCTGGGACATGCCAGCCACAAAAATACTTGCAAACGGCGCTCCGGCTCGCCTCCCTTCCCAGGGAAAGGCAACAGCGGTCATAAAAACAACCCGCGCAGGGGTACTGCAAAACATAACCCCTTGATTTATAAGAATATAAAACAAAGGGCATCATATCCTGAGCCGGTCCGCACCAGCTAACCAGCCGACATTGCTCTCTTTTTTATGAAGTTGCATTTATCTTATACAGATAAATGCCGGAATGTAAAGGGAATTTATAAAAAAAGATGGTCAGGGAGAAAAAATTTTCTCAACCTCTTTGCGACTGAGAAGGCGGTACGTGCCGGTTGGCAGGTCTCCGAGCCGCAGGTTGCCATACGCGATGCGCCTCAAGGCCAGGACCCGATGACCGATGGCGGCGCACATTTTGCGGACCTGGCGCTTGCGACCCTCATGGATGATAATCTCAAGGAGGGAAAATCGCGGCGAATGCCGCAGCATTCGGACCCTGGCAGGCGAGGTGCGGCGCCCGTCAACCATGACTCCGGTCTCCAGCTCTCTGATCTTTTCCGGGGAAGGAATGCCGGCAACGGTGGCGACGTAGGTCTTTTTCACCTCGAAGCTGGGGTGGAGGACACGCTGGGCCAGCTCGCCGTCATTGGTCAGCAGCAGGGCACCTTCGGTATCGAGGTCGAGTCGGCCCACGGGAAAAACCCGCTCCCTGATACCGGGCAGAAGAGAGGTGACAATAGGACGCCCTTGCGGGTCATCAAGGGTAGTGACATAGCCTGTCGGTTTGTTCAGGAGGATATAGATCTTTGCCGACCGGACCTCGACCGGGCGACCGTTGACACAGACCTGCTGGCGGGCCGGATCGACCTTGACCCCCATGTCGATCACCACCCGGCCGTCAACAGTGACCTGCCCCTGGCGGATCAATTCCTCGGCCCGCCGGCGGGAGGCAACGCCCGCCCCGGCCAGTATCTTCTGAAGACGCTCTTCCATCTTCGGCGCTATCGGGGAGGGGCGTCAGACATTGGTGGCGGCGAAGAATCTTACTGATAATCGCCGCGGCGGAATTTGGCCGTCTCGACATAGGACACCGAAGCGACCCGGTCAAGCAGCCGGGCGAGCGGATCGTCCGCCGGCAGCTGCTCCTTGAGGGAGAGCAGCGAGCTGGTCTCCTCCTCCAGGGATTCGACAAAGGGCAGCAGGGATTCGCCGGACAGGGAGAGATCACCAAGCGCCTCCCCAAAAGACGCGAGACTGCTCATCGTCGTCTCAGCCAGGGTAAGGCTTTCCAGACGCAAGGCGGGAGGGACCTGGAGGGCGGCGGCAGGGGCCACGTTGGTCGCCGGCGCGGCCGAGGCGACGGACTGCAGCTGGGCCTCCAGCAGCTGTTTGAAATCAGCGCCGGAAAGCGGCTGGCCGTCTTTCTGACCGGACTGATTGACACGATATGTTCCCTGCAGGGTCGTGATTTTCATGATATCCTCCTGCCGACTTCTGACAGAGATACTCGGCAATGGTTTCCTGTCACTTTTTACTTTACCTTCAAATTATCCTATCGGCAAAAAAAAATTCTCCTTAAATAAATGATGGTCCCGTAAAAACAGAAAATCAACCACGGAGCTCACAGAGCCCCAAGAGGGAACTAATTGTAATTTAAAAAGTTTTCCCCGTGCGCGCTGTGGCAACAAAAGACTTTTTCCGACGCCATCAAAAATCAGCGTAGATTTTTCGGGAGAATGGCATCGATTTTTCCATCCACCAGCCGTTTTGTCTCGGCATCCACCTCAAGGACATGGGGGTACCAGGGTTTCATCCGGCAGTCAAAGACCACCGGGGGAACGAGTCCGACATGAAAACGGCGGGTTTGCAGGCCAGCTGCATGGATATCGGCGGCCGGCTCAAAACGGGTGAAAAAGGTCCAGACAAACTCCTGCATGCTCACCGTCGCCTCCTGCAGGCTGTCGACCAGGACGATAACCGGCCAGCCGGCAAAGGCCGGGTCCGCCGCGATTCTTTGCGGCAGCTCCTTTTCGTGCCCATAATCGTCTCCCTCGACCACCAGGGTCCCGGGCAGAAAGGCAAGGGCGGCCCGGCAACCCTGCGGCAGGCTGCCGTGAAAGGTCCGGGGCAGAACATGGCGTGGTGATCGGCCCAGCCCCATGAGCAGGGCCTTGGAACCGCTATTGACCGACGGCCCGGTATAGTCAAGGGTGTCCTGGGAAACATTGGCAAAGACAAACAGATCCCGCTGCCAGTCGACCCGTTCCAGCACATGGGTCCACAGCTCGCCAAAATCCTCGATGTTGATGTCGCCATCGGTAACAAGAAGAAACTTGGTCAGGGAGAGCTGACCCTCGCCGAGAATACGCAGGCCGGAGGCAAAGGCCTCACGCGGATAGCGGTCCGTCACCCGGGCCGCGGCCAGGCAGTGGAAGCCGGCCTCCCCGAAGGTCTTCAACTGTTTGACGCCGCTCATCACCAGGGGGAAAAGCGGCGAAAGGAGATCCTGAAGAAAATCGCCGATAAAGAAATCTTCCTGCTTGGGCCGGCCGACCACGGTGGCCGGATAGATTGCGTCCCGCCGATGATAGAGACGATCGACCTGAAAAACCGGATAGTCATGGGTCAAGGAATTGTAGCCGTAATGATCGCCAAAGGGTCCCTCCGGTCGCCGCATATGGGGGGGGACGACGCCCTTGGCGGCAAACTCCACCGTGGCGACCAGGTTATGCCCGCCGGCCGGGTCACGGACCATCGGCAGTTTCTCGCCGAGCAGCAGGGAAGCGAGCATCAGTTCCGGCAGATTTTCCGGCAGCGGGGCGATGGCCGCCATGATGAGGGCCGGCGGCCCGCCGATGTAAAGGGTCAGCGGCAGATTTTCATTACGCTGCTCCGCCTCGTGGTAATGATAGCCCCCCCCTTTATGGATCTGCCAGTGGATGCCGGTGGTCTGATCGTCAAAACGCTGGATCCGGTACATGCCCAGATTGTGGCCGCGGCCGCCGGGATGTTCGGTATAAACAAGCGGCAGGGTGACAAAAGGGCCACCATCGGTCTTCCACGAGGTGAGCATCGGCAGTTCGCGCAAGCGCGGCGGCGACATGCAGATGTCAAGAATCGGCCCGCTCCGCTCCAGCCGGGTGCCGATACGGGTCATCTGCGGCACCAGGCCGCGCATCCCCCAGAGTTTGCCGAGGCTCGGCGGCAAGAGCGTCTCCGCCGCCCGCACCAGATCGCGGACAAAATCCTGGGCCCGGCGGCCAAAGGCAAGCTCCATCCGTTTTCGGGTGCCGAAGAGGTTCGTGACAACCGGGAAACGGCTGCCCCGCACCCGTTTGAAGAGCAGGGCCGGGCCGCCCCGGGCAATGACCCGGCGGTGGATCTCGGCAATTTCGAGACAGGGATCGACCTCGATTTCCACCTCCAGCAGGTCTGACTCCTGCCTGAGAAGATCGAGATAGGCACGGAGATCGGCAACAGGGACGGTACTCATGGGTGTTCCTCACCAAGAAAGAGGCGGTGGTATTCGCTCTCGCTGAGATGACGCTTCATCAGGCCGGTAAGAAAATCGACCGTTGCCGTAATGTCAGCCTCCGTCATCCTGGGGATAAGGGTATCGAGCAGCGCAGCGCCGGCAAATAGTCTGACAAAGGCGGTCAGGGACGCTTCGTCGCAGTGACGGTTCAGGCCGAAACAGATTTCGGTTGGATTCATTTTTTCACGATCAGTCACGCTTTTCATGGCTACGGCTCCAGCCTTCTGATATATTTTAAACACTATCCGGCAGCACGACTGACCGCTCCGGTCAGACGGCCATGGAATACCGGACTCCGCTCCCGGCAGTACGCCGCTCCGGGGACACACTGTTCCTCCGCCACGACAACAAAAGAGGAGATGGCAACCATTTCCGAGAACGCCCTTATCAACACCGGCTGGGTCGAACACCACGCCGGTTACGAGCATACCCGCTCGGAACGGATCATCCGCCAGATGGTGGAATGGCTGCGGGACAGCCGTCAATTTGTCACCCTGCTGCACAAGGGCTACCAGTCCGGCGGCACCCTGGTCGTCGCCGCCGACGACCGGACCGTCACCCTTGACAAACCGCGGGACTGGCCCGGCAGCAGCACCATTGTCCGGGTGGTGTTCCGCAACACGGCGCGGCTCTGGTGCCACTTCACTGGCGAAGTCATTGCGACCACGGTGGACACCCTGCGCATGTCCTTTCCGGACGAACTGTTCATGCTGCAGCGACGCCAGCACTTCCGCATCAACGTGCCGGCCGACAGCAGTGCCACTTTCCTGTATAACCAGAAAAAGTGCAAGTGTAATATCGTCGATGTCAGCGCCGGCGGCATGCTCCTCGCCGCCAGGGATATCGGCGGCATGCCCCAGCCCGGCCACACCATCAGAAACATCAGCATCACCATCCCCTGCGACGACAAGGCGGTCGGCGCGGAAAACGGTCTGCTGCGCATCAAGGTCAAGGAGGCTGAGGCGGTTCGGCTCTTCCGCAACGAATCAGCACGCACCTTCTGCCTTGGCGTCAATTTTTCCCTGACCGCGGCGGAGGAGGAACGGCTCATGCGCTACATTCGCCAGCGAGAACTGGCCATGCTGCGCAAGGGGGTCAACGACTGACATTTGTGCGCAGCCTCCAGATACTTTTCACGAACTCATCACAATTCCCCTCACCCCGGCAGGAATCTGACATGCACCTTCCGACTGCGCGGCCCGTCGAACTCGCAGAAAAAAATGCGCTGCCAGGTGCCGAGCCGGAGTCTGCCGTTTTCGACAAACACGGTCAGCGAGGCGCCGAAAAGAGAGGCCAGGACATGGGAGGGCGAATTGCCCTCCTGGTGCTGATAGGAAAGATCAAAGGGGATCATCTTTTGCAGGGCGCTGACAATATCGCGACGGACCGCCGGGTCCGCGCCCTCGTTGATGGTCAGACCGGCGGTGGTATGGGGATTGAAAAGAAGACAGAGCCCCTCCGTCATACCGCTTTTGTCGAGTTCCGCCTCCACACTGCCGGTGATGTCGATCAATTCCATAAAATTCGCCGTGGATACCGTGACAACCGCCTTCTGCATTTCCCCCTCCCTAAAAATGTGTATAATATATCAGAATGGTTTCCTAATAAGTGGGGCGTTTCGAACGTTTTCCGTCCCAAACCGGATAGGTACAAAACTGCAAATCAATCACGGAAAACCACGGAGCACACGAAGATAACACGCTGTCATTCAAAACATTTTCTCTGTGCCACTGCGCCTCCGTGGAAAAAATTTGCTGATGACGGACGAGACGAAATTGAGTATAGGCAATCGTGATGCCTGGAAGTGGCCACCCGCGCCACCCCGTTTTGATGGAGGACACCTATGATTGACACCATCCTGCACAATCTTGCCTGGCTCGGCCATGACGGATTCCGTCTTACGGCCGGCGGGAAAACGATCTACATCGACCCGTTCCAACTGACCGGCAACCAGCCGCCGGCCGATATCATCCTGGTCACCCACGCCCACTTCGATCACTGTTCTCCGGATGATATCGACAAAATCAGCCAGCCGTCAACCACCATCATCACCGGCGCCGACTCGGCGGTAAAACTCTCCGGTCGGATCACCACTGTCAAACCGGGCGACCGGATCACCTGTGACACCATCACGGTGGAGGCGGTCCGCGCTTACAACACCAACAAAAAATTTCATCCCCGCGCCAACGACTGGCTCGGCTTCATCGTCACGGTGGACGGGGTGCGCATCTATCATGCCGGCGATACGGACCATATCCCGGAAATGGCCGACATCGAGGCCGACATCGCCCTGCTGCCCGTCTCCGGCACCTATGTCATGACCGCTGAGGAGGCGGCGGCAGCGGCCATCGACATTCATCCACAGGTCGCGGTCCCCATGCATTTCGGCTCCATCGTCGGCGAGCAGAGCGACGCCGATCTGTTCGCCGACAAACTGGCAGGCCGAATCAGGGTACACATTCCGCAGAAAAAGGACGAGGCGTGAATTATTTTCCGATCAGTCTCGACATCCGCGGCCGCCTCTGCATCGTCATCGGCGGCGGCCGGGTGGCGGCGCGCAAGGTCAACTCCCTGCTGGCCAGTCATGGCCGAGTGACGGTGATCAGCCCCGCCCTGGTTGACGAACTGGCCATCCTGGTCGAGCAGGATTTTTTCCGCTGGCTGCCGCGGGAATACCGAACCGGCGATCTTGCCGGCGCCTTTCTCGTCATCGCGGCCACCGACGACAGTATTGTCCAGGAAGCGATCTACCGTGAGGCGGAGGCAAACAACATTCTGCTCAATGTCGCGGATGTGCCGAAATGGTGCAACTTCATCCTGCCCGCCACCGTGCGCCGGGGCGACCTCACCATCTCCGTCTCCACCGCCGGAAAAAGCCCGGCCCTGGCCAAACAGCTCCGCCAGGAGCTGGAAAAAGAGTATACCGACGATTACGATCTCCTCCTGCAGGTTCTCGGTCGCTTGCGTCCGATCGTCCTCGACATGGGGTTTCCCCACGAAAAAAATAAAATTCTTTTTGAAAAACTGCTGCACAGGGATATGATTGAGTGGCTCAGGCAGCAGGACTGGCAGGCACTGACCGACCATATCCGTTCCGTTCTCGGCAAGGATGTTCCCCTGAGCCTGCTCACCGGAAAGACGGAATAAGCCGCACCCCCTGCCGCCGGCTGAAAAAAACCGCCGCTGTCGGGAGCACCCGAGACCGCAAGCCACCCGACCGGGACAACCGTCACCGGCCATTAACCTTCGGAGAACAGCTGAATGCTCTTTACCTTTACGTTTATCGTCTATCTGCTGGCCACCGGAACGTACATCGCCTTTTTCGTCACCCAGCAAAAAAACATTCGCACCTCGGCCCGCTCCATGTTGTTTGGCGCCGGTGTCCTCCATACGGTGACCATCATCAGCCGCTATCTGGCCGCCGGCCACACACCGCTCACCACCCACCACGACACCGTTTCCTTCTTCGCCTGGTCCATGACCTGGGCCTTTCTCTCCTTCCGCTGGCGTTACCAGGTGAAGAACTTCGGCACCTTTGTCTCCCTGGTGATCAGCGCTCTGATGATCATTGCCGCTCTCTCGTCCCAGCACATCACCGAGCTGCCGCCGGCCCTGCAGAGCGCCTGGCTGCCGGTCCATGCCAGTATCGCCATTCTCGCCGACGGTTTTCTCGCCCTGGGCTTCTGCAGCGGCCTCATGTACCTGCTGCAGGAACGGGAACTGAAAAAGAAACGTTTCGGCGTCTTCTACAGCCGCCTGCCCTCCCTGGATGCGCTTGACACCCTGATCCACCACTGCCTGACCGTGGGCTTTCCGCTGCTGACCCTGGGCATCATCACCGGTTCGTTCTGGGCCAAGCAGGCCTGGGGAGCTTACTGGCACTGGGACCCCAAGGAAACCTGGTCGCTGATCACCTGGTTCATCTATGCCGGCATGCTGCACCAGCGCTTCATTGCCGGCTGGCGGGGCAAACGGGCCGCTATTCTCGCCATTATCGGTTTTATTTCGGTGCTCTTCACCCTGTGGGGGGTGACCTTTCTGTTGACGGGGGTTCATTCCTATGTCCGCTGATACCATCCTGGTCCTGGGCGTCAACCACAAGTCCGCCCCTGTCGAGGTGAGGGAACAGCTGGCCTTCAGCGATGACCCCGAGGCGCCCTTCCTTGCCATCAAGGCCATCCCCGAGTGCAGCGAATTCTGCTTTCTCTCCACCTGCAACCGGGTCGAGGCCATCTTCACCACCAGCAACCGGCACCAGTGTGTCGCTGCCATCAAAAAGGCCCTGTTTGCCAAAAGCAAGGTCAGAGATGATGAGATCGACCGCTTCATCTATCTGCACAGCGGCGCCGACGCAGTCACCCACCTCTACCGGGTGGCGGCCAGTCTCGACTCCATGGTGGTGGGAGAACCGCAGATCCTTGGCCAACTGAAGGAGGCCTACCGCAAATCATCGGAACGGGAGGGCACCGGCGTCATCTTAAACCGCCTGCTCCACAAGGCCTTTTCGGTGGCCAAGCGGATCCGCACCGAAACCAATATCGGCGGCAGCGCGGTTTCCATCAGCTATGCGGCGGTGGAACTGGCGAAAAAGATCTTCGGCTCCCTCAAGGACAAAAAGGTGCTCCTGGTCGGCGCTGGCGAGATGGCGGAACTGGCGGCGGAACACCTGATCAACCAGGGCATTTCCGAGGTGATCGTCGCCAACCGCACCCTGGAACGGGCCGTCAATCTCGCCAAGCGCTTTAACGGCAAGGCGGTGGGCCTGCCCGAACTGCACGCCCAGATGGAACTGGTAGACATTATGGTCAGCTCCACCGGCGCCAGCGGCCTCATCCTCCACCAGGAGGACGTCAAGCCGATCATGAAGCAGCGCAAAAATCGGCCGCTCTTTCTCATCGACATCGCCGTCCCTCGCGACCTCGACCCCCGCCTCAACGACCTCGACAACGTCTATCTCTACGACGTGGACGACCTCAGCCAGGTGGTCGAGGTTAACAAGGCGGAACGAGAGCAGGAGGCATTGCGGGCCGAGCGGATCGTCACCGAAGAGACCATCAAATTTCTCCAGTGGCTCGAAGACATGCAGCTTACCCCAACCATCGCCGCCCTCCGCCGCAAGGCCGACCTCATCGTCCGGGCGGAGATGGAAAAAACCCTGGCCCACACCAGTTTGACCGCCAAGGAGATCAAATCCATCGAAAAAATGACCGGCGCCATCATCAACAAACTGCTGCACGACCCCATTCTCTTTCTCAAACAGAACCACGCAACGGTCGACAAACGCGTCAAACTCGACTTCACCCGCAAATTCTTCGGCCTCGATCTTGAAAGCAAGGAATAACTCCGCTCCGTCTCACCGACAAAGCTTTTCTTGACAACCAAAGCCGCTGGTGCTATTTTACAAAATTCATTTTTCAGTGTGTATTTTTTTTGACGGGAGACAGCGCTTGATTGCCAGCCTGCCCGGACGAGCCCGTGAGACTCGTCAGCATCCCCGTCCTTACTGACAAGCAGCCAGCAACACGGCAGATACATTCTCGAAGGAAAATCGTCATGAGTAAACGTACCTTTCAGCCCGGCAACACCACCCGCAGTCGCACCCATGGCTTTCGCACCCGCATGAAAACCAAAAACGGCCGTGCCGTTATCAACCGCCGCCGCGCCAAAGGCCGCGTTCGCCTTTCCGCATAAGCTTGCAGAACTGTGCCGGGCACAACCGGGGCAAAACAACTGGGACTGCCTAAGACAGCACTGCTCAGCAAGCCTGGGGAGTTTCAGGCTGTTTACCGGCAGGGACGGCGGTTACGGGGAAAGGAATTCAGTGTCATCATTCTGCCGAACGGCTTATCGACCAGCCGTCTTGGCATCAGTGTGCACGGGGTCAAGCGAGCGGTCCGGCGCAACAGAATAAAGCGCATCATCCGTGAATTTTATCGTGTTCACCGGCGATTCATCACTCCCCCATCAGATGTTGTCATCGCTGTCCGCCGGGATTTTTCCCTTGCATCTCCCCGGCAGGTGACGGAAAGCATTGCCCCGTTGCTTGACCTGCCTCTCCGGCCCTGATTGGGGTCCGGTTGCCTTTTGTCCCTGATGACCGGTTTCCGTTCATCAGGTCGCAGGGTCTTGGTGAACAGATCAACATGAAAACGCTGCTGCTGCTCCTCATCCGCGGCTATCAGATTGCCGTCTCTCCCGTGCTGCCGCCCGCATGCCGTTTTACCCCCACCTGTTCCCAGTACGCTCTGGAGGCCATCAGCCACCATGGCGCCTGCAAAGGTCTGCTGCTGGCAGCCGGCCGCATCCTGCGCTGTCACCCCTTCTGCCGTGGCGGCTATGATCCCGTAATAAAACAATAAGGAAAAAAACATGGAGACCAAGAGAGCTTTTCTCGCCATTGTGCTGTCTCTCCTCATCCTGTTCGGCTATCAATACTTCTTTCTCCCGCCGCAACAACCGGCCATGGTCAACGAACCGCAGGAAAAGTCCCTGCCGCAACAAGCAGCACCGCAACCGGCCTCGCCGTCTTCCGCACCGGTCCTGTCCGCGGCGGTCGCCTCCAGCGGTCCTGCCATGACCGAGCTACCGACCAGGGAAGGCCGTCAGATCGCCATTACCACCCCGCTTTACTCGGCGATGGTTTCAGAAACCGGTGGCGGCATCACCAGCTTTAAACTGAACAAGTATCGGGAAAGTCTGGCTGAGGATTCCGACGCCAAGGAACTGATCAGCACCTCCGCTCCCCGCCAGCTCCCCCTCTTCTTTTCCTGGGGCGAGGAACCTGAACATGCCGCCGTGCCGGTCTTTGAGGCGAATCGCGAAAACGTCCGGGTCAGCGGAACGGATACTGCTCTGACCATGCACCATCGTTTCCCCTCCGGACTTGAAATAACCAGAACCCTGCACTTTTCCGAAGACGATTACCTGATCCGGCTGACGGTCGATGTCAGCAACACATCCGCCGAGCACCAGCTGCAGGGGGCCCCATACCTGGCCATGACCAATCAGCTCCCCTCCGGCGACGACACTAACACCTTCGTCTTTCACGGTCCGGCCCTCTTCCAGGAGGGTGTGCTGGAGGAAATCAAGCCCGACGACCTGAAAAAGGGCAAACAGAGCCGCACCGGCACGCTCGACTGGGTGGCCTATGAAGACACCTACTTTATGACCGGTATCATCCCGGATGCCGCGGGCCCCGCCACCGTCCATTTCTCCCTGGCCGCCGACAATGCCGTCGCCACCGTGCTGGCCGGTGACACGGTGACCCTGCCGCCCGGCGGGGAGAAACGCTACACCTACACCGCCTATTTCGGGCCAAAGGAACACAAAACCCTGAAAGTGGTCGGCCACAATCTCGAAAAAATTATCAATTTCGGTTGGTTCGACGTACTGGCCAAGCCGATGCTCCATCTGCTCAACTTCCTCTACACCTTTGTTCACAACTACGGGGTGGCCATCATTCTGGTCACGGTAATCATCAAGGCCCTGTTCTGGCCCATCGCCCACAAAGGCATGAAATCGATGAAAACCCTGCAGAAACTCCAGCCCAAGATGGCCAAACTGCGGGAAAAATACGGCAACGACAAGGAACGGCTCAACCGGGAAATGATCCAGCTCTATCAGACCTACAAGGTCAATCCCATGGGCGGCTGCCTGCCGATGCTTTTGCAGATCCCGGTCTTTTTCGCCCTCTACAAGGTGCTGCTGCAGACCATCGAACTGCGGCACGCCCCCTTCATGCTGTGGATCACCGATCTCTCCGCCCCGGACCGGCTGCCCATCGGAATCGACATTCCGATGCTGGGCGGCATTCCGGTGCTGACGCTGCTGATGGGCGCCTCGATGTTCCTCCAGCAGAAGATGACGCCCACCACCGGCGATCCGACCCAGGCGAAAATCATGATGTTTCTGCCGGTGATCTTTACCTTCATGTTCCTCAACTTTGCCTCGGGACTGGTTCTTTACTGGTTTGTCAACAACCTGCTGTCCATTGCCCAGCAATACGTCATCAATCGCGGGGACTGACCGCCGTCCCCGGACGATCCCGTCACCATTGTGGAGAACCGCATGCCCATCAAACTTGAATTCAAAGGCGCCGACATCGACGAGGCCATCAGCCAGGCCTGCAGGAAGCTGAACGTTCCCCGGGAAGAGCTTGATATTGAAATCGTCTCCACCGGTTCGTCCGGCATCTTCGGACTTTGCAAAAAACAGGCGGTGATCCGCGCCGCCAGAAAACCAGCCGACACCATCGGGCCGGAAGAACAGGCCGCCACGACCGATCCCGAACCGGAAACAGCATTGCCGGCGCCGTCCGCCGCACCTCCTGTTGTTCCGCCGGCAACAGAGGAAAAATATGAGCAGTCCGCAAACAACCAAGCTCCCCGCCGCGAACGACAGGCCGCCCGGGAAGGGAAAAAAGCTGAGGCGCCTCCCTCCACCCCACCCCGGCCGCTGGCGCCCCTGACGCGGGAAATTCTCGGCCAGATCAAAACCGACCTCGAACAGCTGCTTACCCTCATGGGCTTTGCCTCCACCGTCGAGGTGGAAGACCGCAACAACAAGGCCCATGCCGTTATCAGCGGAGAACATCTCGAAGCCTTGACCGGCAATGACGGCCAAGCCCTGGACAGTCTTCAGTACCTGATGCGCAAGATCATTGCCCGGAAGTTTCCGGACAAGGTCCATTTTGCCATCGATGCCGGAGAATTCCGGGAAAAACGGAAAATCGAGCTGCAGGAACTGGCCCTGAAACTGGCGACCGAAGTCAAGGAAACGGAAAAAACCAAAACGACGCCGCCGTTAAACCCGGCAGAGCGGCGGGTTGTCCACCTGACCCTTCAGGATGACAAGGGCATCCGCAGCCGCAGCGTCGGCGACGGTCTTTTCAAAAAGATCATCATCTATCTCCCGGGCAAGGGTCGGTCCCGGTCGTCCGCAGCGAGGAGAAAAGGGCGGAAAAATTGACAAACCCCGGCAGATAGCCGATAATGGTGGCGACACTGCCCCCCTTTTTGCTCATCTGCCCCGGCAATGGGACAAGGGCGGCCTGTATCGTCACCCATGAACATATTCTGCCGCCATGGCCGACACCAGCATCGACATTTCTGCCCAACCAAGTGTTGAGGCAACAATCGCCGCCATCGCCACCCCCCCGGGGCCCGGCGGCATTGGTATCATTCGCATCAGCGGCAGCACTGCGCTGCTCATTCTTACCTCCATCTTTTCTCCGGACGGCAAGGCGCACACCTTTGTCAGTCACCGACTCACCTATGGCTGGATCATGGATCCAGCCAGTGGCCGCGCCATCGACGAGGTGCTCGTTGTCTTCATGCGCGGCCCCCGCACCTACACCCGGGAAGACGTGGTGGAAATCCACTGCCACGGCAGCTTCCTGGTCCTGCAGCAAATCCTTTCCCTGGTCGTCGCCCACGGCGCCGTCCTCGCCGCCCCCGGCGAATTCACCAAGCGCGCCTTTCTCAACGGCCGCATCGACCTCACCCAGGCGGAGGCGGTCATCGATCTCCTCCAGGCCAAAACCGGCGAAGGGCTGGAGATGGCCATGTCCCAGCTCCAGGGCCGGATGGGCGAGGCGGTCGGTGCCATCCGCTCAGCCCTGATCGGTCTGCGGGCCATCATCGAGGTTGCCATCGATTTTCCGGAGGATGATGAGGAAATTATCATGGCCGACACCATGGGTCCACGCCTGGCAGAGGAGGTTATCGCCCCCCTGCGCGAGCTGATCCGTTTTTCCGGACAGGGAAAAATTCTGCGGGACGGAATCTCGGTCATCATCCTCGGCCAGCCCAATGTCGGCAAGTCAAGCCTGCTCAACGCCCTGCTCAAGGAGGAACGGGCAATCGTCACCGCTCTGCCGGGCACGACCCGCGACACCATCGAGGAGATGCTTGACATCAGAGGTATTCCGGTGCGCATCGTCGACACCGCAGGCATTCGCGACAACGCCGAGGAGATCGAGGAAATCGGCATCGAGCGGGCGCGGCGCAAGCTGGCGGAGGCGGATGTCGTGCTGCTGCTGGTGGATGGCACCCGGCCACCCCAGGAAGGCGACATCCGGCTGCATGAGTCGGTCATCCAGAAAAAAAAGCTGCTGCTGATCAACAAAACCGATCTCGCCACCCCGGACATGGCCCACTTTACCCGGGCCTTTCCCGATACCCCGCCGGTGGCCATCTCCGCCCGCACCCATGCCGGCATTCCTGCCCTGGAGGAAAACCTCTTTCACCTCGTCACCGGCGGCTCGGGCTGGGACCCGGGCCACAGATGCATCCCCAACCTGCGCCACCGTGCCGCCCTGGAAAAGGCTCTCCTTGCCTGCGACAACGTCGCGGCCGGACTGGCCGCGGGTCTCTCCCCGGATCTGCTGGCCATTGACCTGCAGGTCGCCCTGGATCATCTGGGCGACATTATCGGCGAAACAACAACGGAAGACATCCTGGACGTGATCTTTGAACAATTCTGCATAGGAAAATGAGGCATGAGGCCGAGACAAGAGAACAGCAGCGCCTTGGACCAGCAGATCAACTTCCTGCGAAAGATTCCCTTTTTCCAGGATTTTGACGACCATGAACTGAAACAGCTGCTGGCGGTGAGCCGCTGGCTCAAGGTGCCGGTCGGAACCTTGATCATCAAGGAAGACACCCTGGAAAAGGTTTTCTACATCCTCGTCAAAGGGACGGTTTCGGTGTTCATCTCCACCGAAGGCGGCGGCACGGTGGAGCTGACCAAACTCTCCACCGGCGCCACCTTCGGCGAAATGGCCCTGGTTGGTGAAACACGCCGGACCGCCGGGGTAAAAACGACCTCCGAGTCATACATCCTCATGGTCGAACCGGATATCCTCAATCAGGCCTCGGTCTTTTTGCAGCTCAAATTCTATCGCCGTTTCTGCGAAATTCTCGTCACCCGCCTCATTGCCGCAAACAAACGCATGAGCGATCTCTCCACCACCAACGCCAGCGAACAGCGGGCGGCAACAAAAGCGGTCGGCCCGCTCAGAGCGAGGGAAGGCAGCGGACCGCGGCCATCATCCCCACCGCCGCCGGCCGCCCCACGCCCGCAACCGGCAAAACCGACCCCGGTCCGCACTGACCGGGAAACCGACCTCGCCGGCCTGCCACCTGCGCCGAAACCGCAAACCGTTGCCAAAGGCAAAATGCAGCGACGCATTCTGGGCAATCCCGATCTGGCGATCAATCCGGCGGTGGCAGCCCGGCTGTCGTCATTTCTGGTGGGCGACTGCGACGACACCCGACGATTTGCCGACCTGATCTCCGCAGACCCGATGCTGGCCGCCAAGGTGATCCAGCAGGCCAACTCCTCCTTTTTCCGGCGGACGATGACGGTCAATTCCGTGCCCCATGCCATGGTGACCATGGGAATCAAACATCTGCAGGAGGTAGTGGCAGCGGAGATCATGAAGGTGTCCGAGGATGAGGCGTTGTTCGGCGGTTTCTCGCAGCTGGCCGACTCCTTCTGGCTCCATTCGGTGGCAGTGGGCCGCATTGCCGAGATCCTGCGGGATGCGGCCCGCATCAATATTTCGGAAGATGTCTATCTTGCCGGGCTGTTTCACGATCTCGGCAAACTGGCCCTCGATCGCCAGGAACCGAACTTCTACCCCCAGCTGCTGCGGCCCGATTTCCTCAAGGCCGGCATCTGCCAGGCGGAACAGGACCATGTCGGCATCGATCATGGCCAGGCCGGTTACTGGCTCGGGGAAAAAATGGGGTTGCCCAAACCCTACCTCGACGTCATGCTCTTCCACCATGCTCCTGAAAAAGCGCGAGAAAACATCCTGCTCGTGGCGGTGATCCATCTTGCCGATCTGTTCGCCAAGGAAAGGGGGCTTTTGCTGGGCCGGGCCGGCGTCCCGGCCGCGCCGCTGGCCACCTCGTTTGGTTGGGTCCTCCTCCAGGAGCAGCATCACCCCTTCATCGACGTCAACGTCGATCATTTCATCCACTCCTTTCACGAGGAGCTGGACCGGATGTGGGGGGATATCTCCACCCTGCTCGTCGTCTGATGAGCAGGGTGGACAACGCCATCAATCCAGCGGCTCGAAGGCGTCCTTCTCCGCGCCGCAGACCGGGCAGGTCCAGTCCGCCGGCAGGTCTTCAAAGGAGGTGCCAGGGGCGATTCCGCTGTCTTCATCACCCTTGGCCGGGTCATAGACATAGCCGCAGACCGAGCATCGATATTTTTTCATCGTCTTTCTCCTGTTACGGTTGCGCCCGGTGCGGCGCCGCGCTCGCCAGGCCGCCTGGGCATTGACATATCAGCTAAACTTCCGTAAAGAGTATCAGGAAGAAAACCGGACCGTCAATGCAAAACATCCCCTTTTCCCGCTCCACCGCCATGAAAAAACTCATTCTTTCCAGTGCACAGATTGCCGAACGGGTGACCGAACTCGGCCGCCAGATCAGCCGCGACTATGCCGGCCGCCCGCTGGTGCTGGTCGGCGTCTTAAACGGCGCCTTCATTTTCATGGCCGATCTGGCCCGGGCCATCGACCTGCCTGTCCGCATCGATTTTGTCCGGGTGGCGAGCTACGGCATGACAAGTTCGGCCGGCCAACTCTCCTTTATCAAGGATGTCGAGCTGCCCCTGGCCGATGCCGATGTCCTGCTGGTGGAGGACATCATCGACACCGGCCGCACCATCGCCCGCCTGAAGGAGCACTTTCAGGCCAAAGGCGCGGCCAGTGTCCGGGTCTGCGCCCTGATCGACAAAACAGAGAGACGGGAAGTGCAAATCGAGGCCGACTATGTCGGCTTTCCGGTGGCCGAGGGTTTCCTGGTCGGCTACGGGCTTGACTTTGCCGAACAGCACCGCAACCTGGCCGATGTTTATCATCTGGAAAACCCGCAGGAGCCGTAACCATGTCACCCACCTTGCAGGAACGGGACCGCGCCTGTCTCTGGCACCCCTACACCCAGATGCACGACTATGCCGACCGCGACCTGCTCCTCATCGACCGGGCCGCCGGCCTTTTCCTCTATGACGACCGGGGCAGGCCCTACTATGACACCATCTCCTCCTGGTGGTGCATCCTGCACGGCCACAATCACCCGACCATCACCGGCCGCATCCGCCGGCAACTGGAAAAGCTCGACCATGTCCTGCTTGCCGGCACCAGCCATGAACCGGCCATCGAACTCGCCGAAGAGCTGGTGCGGCTGACCCCGGCCGATCTCACCCGAATCTTCTATTCCGACAACGGCTCCACCGCCTGCGAGGTGGCGCTGAAGATGAGCCTCCAGTACTGGCGCCACTGCGGCCACCCCGAGCGCAACCGTTTTGTCGCCCTCGAACGCGGCTACCACGGCGACACCATCGGCACCATGAGCCTCGGCGGGGTCCCTGATTTTCACCAGGAATTCGCCGCCATCCTCTTTGACTCCTTCACCATCCCCTCGCCCTTCTGCTATCGCTGCCCCATGGCAGAGGAAGCGACCTCCTGCCGGCTGCAGTGCCTCGATCCGCTGGAGGAGCTGCTGGAAAAGCACGGGAAGAGCATCGCCGCCATGATCATCGAGCCGCTCATCCAGGCGGCCGGCGGCATGCGCATCTATCCGGCCCGCTATCTCAACCGGGTTCGGGAACTGACCGCCCGCCACGGGGTTCATCTCATCCTCGACGAGGTGGCCACCGGTTTTGGCCGCACCGGCCGGATGTTCGCCCTCGAACATGCCGGCATCGTCCCCGACTTTCTCTGCCTCTCCAAGGGGCTGACCGGCGGCGCCCTGCCGATGGCGGCAACCCTCACCACCGAGGCCATTTACAGCGTCTTTTACGGACCATACGCGGCCAACCGGACCTTTTTCCACGGCCACACCTTCACCGGCAACCCGCTGGCCGCGGCGGCGGCGCTCGGCTCCCTCCAGGTCTTTGCCGAGGAGCGCCCCCTTGAACAAACGGCCGCCACCATACCCCATCTCCACAAAAAAATGGCCCGCTTCCATGATCTGCCCTGGGTCGGCGATGTGCGGAGCCTGGGCATGATCAGCGCAATCGAACTGGTTCGGGACAAGAAAAGCAAGGAGCCCTTCACCTTCGCCGATCGGGTCGGCTGGCCCATCTACCTCAAAGGACTGGAAGAGGGGCTCATCCTGCGGCCGCTGGGCAACATCATTTACCTCTGGCTGCCGCTTTGCGTCACCTGCGCCGACATCGATGACATCACCGAGCGGATGTGGCGGGTCCTGGCCGACGAGGACAACATCGTCGGCCGGCGAAAAACATGAGACGCCGTTGTCTGCTTGCTCTTTTCCGCCAACACTGCTATGTTGCCATCATTCACCTTCCTTCACGCGCCCGTAGCTCAGCTGGATAGAGTACCGGACTTCGAATCCGAGGGTCGGGGGTTCGAATCCCTCCGGGCGCGCCAGTTAAAAAACCGTTCGCCATATCCCATTGATGCTTTTTTGTTTTCCTGCCGTTTTCTTTATTTTTTTCTTCTTGCCGAAACGCCCTCCCGGCAGCTCGACGCCACCGGAAACGATTCACCCATTTTTTGCTTGCATCCAACCGGCATCCGTATCATGATCTGACAAACGCATACAGAAAAGAAGAAGAGACGAATGGGCGGGAAGAGCCCGCTGGTAAGGCAATCGGAGCGAAAAGCTCATGAAGGGTGACATGCCGGCATGACCCCTGCGCGTGAGCCAGGCGCCTCTTACACCGTTGATTTCGGCATGGAAAATGCGGTTCTCAGCGATGACAACAGGCTGTTTTTAGCATATTTGCTTGATTATCAGATGGTTAATTCGGTCCGCCCCAGGGACCGTCGGCTTCACTGCTCATGCAATATAGACCATTCGCATGCAGCATTTATATAAAAAAATCCTGTTATCCGCGCACGATGCGAGATAATAATAGCTGAAGAGAATGCCACAGAACGTCGCAAGAGTACGCATTACCACTCCGGAAACGTTAATTTCGGCGAGTGAAGCTCTAAGGAACGCTTGGTTCCGGGGCGAAGGAAGTACCAAATGGAAACTCCAGTCAAGCCTCGAACGAGATGCTGAGCGCTTCGCAGTCCCTGTCGATGACATTTGGCATCGAGAGCGCAGAATGCTTGAAGCGTTCAAGAAACGAGCACATCTTTTTACAAGAAACAATGAATATCCAGAATCGTATTTCGAATGGCACGCGCTTATACGACATTACGGGGGACCATCAAGATTGTTGGACATAACAAGTTCTTGCTTGGTTGCCGCTTACTTTGCTTTGGTCGATTCTCGACCAAAGGAGGCCGCTGTTATTTGGGCGTTTCAAGAGGGAACAATCGGAGCGTCGGAAGATGTCGACTGGAACTCGCATTTTCAGCAGAATGGACCAACAAAAGTGGTTGTTGGTATCCCGGAACGATTCAATGTGCGGTTGAATGCACAAAACGGAGCCTTCTTTGTGCCGGGCTGTGTCAAGACCTCTCTCGAAAGCCAAATTGGCATCACCTACGAAACTGATTTCCAATTGCCACCGTCCGTTTATAAGTCTGCCAAGAAAGTCGCTGAGCGAATTGAGCACAGAATATGGAAATTTGTAATTCCTCACGAGAATCACGCCGAGATATTTCGGTTTTTATCCCGATGTAACATTCGCTCCTACACAATATATCCCGGCACTGAGGGGTTGGCAGCATCGCTCCGCGAACTAATGCGGGCGCACGAGTGAAGATTCATCTATCGATCAGATGCGTCGAAGCCATGAGGTTCCGCAGAAAATTGTTCATTCGTCGCGCGTTGCGCTCTTTTCGCACAATTTTCCGATCCGCTCACGGTCCGGTGGGCACGGCGTTGACAGCAAGAGATACTGATGAATTCGGCCCTTAAATTTACGCTGCTAGAGAACAGCCGGAGCTTCCTTGCTGAGGCACTCCATAAGGCCTTGCTTGCAGAAGAGGATGTGCCCCAATGGAAGTTCGCCATCTTCAATATGTGCCAGGCGATCGAGATATCGCTCAAGGAGCGCCTTCGTCGCGAACATCCGGCCCTCATACTCGAAAACGTGGATAAAGGTACACGAACGGTTTCTCCCAAAGGTGCCATAGCTCGCCTCAGTAAGCTGTGCGGCGTTGCCATCTCAGCCGCCGACGTTGCCGTCATTGAAAACGTCGCACTGTGGCGAAATGAAATCGTTCATGCTGAATTCTCACTGAATGTTACTGAGCTCAAGTCGGCGTTCTCCGTGCTTTTTGGATTCATCCGCACCTTCCATGAGGTAGTGCTCCAAGAGAACCTGTCAGACCATGTTCCCGACAATTTGTGGAAGGAAGCGCTTGAAATTCAGGAGTACGGGGAAGAACTAGCCAAGCGTGCAGCCCAGCAAATGCATGACGAGGGTATTGATCCGAGTACGGTGATCTCATGCCCCCGTTGTGGCCGAAGCTCGTGTGTATTGCAGGAGGATACGTGTCGCTGTTACGTGTGCGGTTCGAAAGAAGACCTAGTCGAATGCGAGTCTTGCCACGAACTTGTCCCAGAAAATCAGACAGAACGATCTTGGACTAGCATTTTCGAAAATGAAATGTGGGAAATCCGTATATGTAGAAACTGCATCGACGCTGCCAAGGACATGTACATTCAGCATCTAATCGACCTAGAGAGAGGGAAATGAATTGCCAATCGGGTAGCCGGAGAATTCTCTCCCCCACCCCCTCGCGTAACATAACAGTTTAATCCCCTTCACATCTACTGGGGCAGGTATGCAACGAGGCACTGGGACTGAATAGTTAATTCGGTCCGACACTGGCATGTGGCAAAAATTACTAACTGAAAAATTCAACAACCAAAAATATCCTATCATATTGGTTAAAAAATGGCGAAAAATTTACCAAAGTAATGAAATGTCTCATTTCAACAATGACCAAATAAACATAGTCGGGATGTTTTTCCAGCCTGGCGTGTGGGGAAGGGATAGCTTCCTGAAAGAAATCCCCACAGGCACCCCACTATTATTGAGGCGGGAACCAACAAATCTACACGACCACAATGCGGTTAAAATTCTATATGGCGAAAAAACCATAGGGTATATCCCAAGAGAAATTGCTAAAAAACTAGCCCCAATTATTGATAGAGGTTGCGAACACGAATGCAGACTAAAAAAACTCGTTGGAAATAAATCGAACCCCCAAGTCATTATAACCATATCAACGAAGCCAATCAAACGATTGATACCTCCTCCAACACTGTGCTCAGGAAGAAGAGGCCAACCAATAACTCCCGACACATTAATTGGTAAAATCTTCAGGAAACATAGCAACCATCAGCGGTGGTTTAATAATCACGCAGAAATTTGCGGTATTTATCTTATCTGGTCAAAAGACAATAAGGGGTATGTCGGTCAGTCCACAAATATTGGCGAAAGGTGGCGAGATCATTACAACAAATTGAGGGCAAGATCCCACGATAACGAAAAACTGCAAGCAGAATGGACACAAAAAGGAGAGAGTAATTTTAGATTTGATTTATTAGAAGAAGCATCTCTCCTACAACTCGACAGGCTGGAAAGTTACTATATCAATCTGCTGGGCACTTATCGCGCAGGATTTAATTTAACGCATGACGGGCAAGCCCGTATGCAAAAAGCAAATAGCTTACCCGTTCAACGGGACAATGGTACTGCCCCCAAAATCCATAGACCGGGCAACAGTAAAATTGATGACCCTGCCGCACCAGCAGTTACTATCACAAAACCCGAACAAATTACACCTGATCAATGTATGGGTGGCGACAAAATTACTCAGCTCAAATTAAAAAATACATTAACCAACAACGTTGACGTGGCATATGCTCTTACAGATGGACTTCTTCGTAGTTATTGCACATCTGCTCTAGTAGTGATTTGCTTTATTGCATGGATATCAATCTGTTTATTGGTCAATGACGATGATAGGCGGAATACAGCCGAAAAACCAAATACCCCCCATCCCTCTTATGAACAACAATGGTATGCTTATGTTTATCGGACAAATGAATGGATAAAGAGCACTCCAAAATGGGAACCATTGCCAGCCAACTCCAGGTCAGGGCAAGTGAAGACACTGCCGGCGAGAGAATGAGGGTCATGAGAGGGGAAGAGGGTCAAAACAAAAGAGCAAAAAGAGGGTCAAGTCGGCTTTTGGCCTCTTGCATCATCCCCGCCAGCAAAAATGAAATTCCACACGATGAAAGCAGTCTGTCCTTGCGCATAGTTCCCTGATCAGCGTACCACTATCACATAACGACCGTATCGCGTTCAAAGAATTTGCCGATGCAAGGATATAGGTCAAAGGATATAGGGTCAGGTCTTGAAAACCTAGATACCTGCCTTCCATTCCTCTTATAGCCGGCACATTGTGAGGCGTGGAACCCGGCCATGGCGGTGCGCGCGAGCAGCCGTTCCCGCCTTGGAGCAAAACATGACCATTTGCCGCTCTTGGCGCTTCGTTGTGTGTCCTCCAGAAGGGCACGAAAAATGGACCGGACACCGCGCCGGAACGGACGATTAGCCCTTGCACTGGGCACAAATAGCTTGGCGGCCCATTCTCACCCCCTGCCAGCGCAGCAATCTGTCCAGGAATTTTTCTGCGGGTTCGCCAGCGGCGGCAGAGAAAATTCATCTTTTTTCTCTTTGCCGCCGAAAAATCAAGTGGTAAAATATGCGCATAAACAATGCGCACCTGGAGGCCCCAATGCAATCGATACTTTCAAAGCGAGACGCTCCAAAAAAATCAACGAATCTCAGCATCAACAGCGAACTGCTCCGTTTGGCAAAAGAAAACCAGATAAATCTTTCTCAAACCCTTGAACAACGCCTTGCCGAAATACTTCGCGAGGAACAATCTCGAAAATGGCTTGAAGAAAACCATGATGCAATCGAAGCTTACAATTCCCGCATCACAGCCAACGGTGTTTTTAGCGACGGATTAAGGCGATTTTAATGGCACAATTTGACGTTTACGAAAACACAAATGCTGAAACGCAAAAAACTGTACCCTATTTACTCGATGTCCAAACTAACTTGCTGAAAGACCTGGCAACGCATGTCGTCGTTCCTCTCGTGCCTGTTGCCATTATGGGAAAGGCGGCAAAACACCTTAACCCGATATTTAAAATCGAAAAGACAAATTTTGTGATGTCAACTGGGGAACTTGCGGGGGTGCCGGTGGGTATCTTGGGAGAAAAGATAACCTCATTGAGCGACAACAGAGATGAAATCATCGCCGCCCTTGATTTTTTATTCACCGGTTTCTAAAAACCCGCTAAAGGGGCGATTGGGGGGCACGATTTGGGGGGCATGTCTTGAGGCAAAAGAGGGTCAAAAAGAGGGTCAAGTCGGCTGTTGGCCTATTTTATCATCGTCACCAAACAAAAATAAAACTCCACACGATGAAAGCAGTCTGTCTTTCAGGCTAGACGACTCGGCTTGAAACGGCACCCCATGACACATGGTAAGGACGCACCCTTCTGGCACATGATCCAGGAAAGGGAGGGAGAGGACGAGCGGATCCCTGATCTCCGGCGCACGAGCGTATCCGCTGGCCGAAACCAATTATTAGGAAAGAAGTCTGATTCAGCCATCAAATCCCGTCGGAATCGTAAAAAGCGACAATTCCGACGGGCGGCGGATTGCAACTCGTTGTTTTCACTTTACCGCCTGCCGAGGTTTGCGGTTTGCGGATTCAGGCGGTTGCCGGCATCGCCATCGACCGGGCGTATCTGGTCCGCATGGCGGAGGCAATCGAGTATGTCATGGAGACTCTTGTATGATGTCGATCAACCGCAATCTGTCGGCATTCGGCAGGTGTTGATCGATGCCGGCATCCGCTGCGACTGCGGGTTCGTCGCCTGGATGAAGATGGCGACGATGCCGTAACCGCTTATGACCCTTCCCGTCCTTCTGCTGATCAACCTCCACTCCAAGCAGGGCCTCGCGCGGTTCGGCGAGGCGGTTGCCTGCTTCAACGACCTGGGGGTGCAGTACATCGTGGGCCAGGTCAGGGAGTCCGCCGATTTTGCCCGCGCTATCCGCCATTATCAGGACAAGGTTTCCGCGGTGGTGATCGGCGGCGGCGACGGCACCTTCAACGTCGCGGTGGACGCCCTGGTGGAGAGCGGCCTCCCGCTGGGCATTCTGCCGCTTGGCACGGCCAACGATCTGGCCCGTACCCTCAATCTTCCCGCCTCCCTCCCTGACGCCTGCGCAGTGATCGCGCAAGGCGGGCGGCGCCGTATCGATCTGGGCCGGGTGAACGGCAAGTACTTTTTCAACGTGGCCAGTTGCGGGCTCAGCATCTCCATCACCCAGCAACTTTCCAAGGGGTTGAAGCGACGCTGGGGGGTGCTTGCTTATGCCATCGCCACCCTGCGGACCCTGCTGACCGCCCGCCGGTTCGAGGCTCTGATCCAAGTGGACGACGGCGAGGAGGTGCGGCGTCGTTCCCTGCAGGTTGCCGTCGGCAACGGCCGTTACTATGGCGGCGGCATGACGGTGGCGGAGGACGCCGCCATCGACGATCAGCTCCTTGATCTCTACAGCCTGGAGATGCCCCATTGGTGGCATGTCTTTTTCCTGCTTCCGGCCCTGCGCAGCGGCCGGTTCGGGGAGCGGATCGGGATCTGGCGGTGGAAGGGGAGGAAGATCAGGATTGTCACCCCGCACCCCAAGCGGGTGAACACCGATGGCGAGATCACCACCCGGACGCCGGCCCTGTTCGAGCTCTGTCCGGGGGCGCTGGAGGTCTTTGCGCCCAGGAATGAAAAAAGCCCTTAACTCGTGATGAGTGAAGGGCTTTTTTCATTCATCTCCGTGGCCAAAAAGCCGGTACCACCATGCCTAAAAATTCAGGGTGAACATGGCGTCCACCAGAATCCGCTCATCGAGCAGGGTCTCCTTGTCGTCGGTCAGCGGGAATTCGTAGACCGCACCGATATCAAGCCAGCTCGTCAACCGGAAGCGGGCGCCGAGGGCCATGGTCACCAGATCCGGGTTTTCATCGTTGTGCTCGCCGCCAAGATTGATGATATCGCAGGGATTGAAGGGGGTGATAGCGGCGACAAGATCGGTGGGATGCCCGTCATAATCAGCGAAATCCCGTTCCCCGGCGCTCAGCACGTGAAAGTGGTTGATTTCCGCCAGGGGCCGGAACCAGTCCGTCACCGCATAGCTCAGGTGCCAGGCGTCGTAGAGCATAGTGTTTTCCTCGTCCCCGTCAAAGGGCAGGACAAGGCCGACGGTGCCGGAAAATTGCAGGGCGTCCCATCCCTTCAGAACCAGTATGGCCGGGGCCAGATTCCCATCACCATTGCCCTGATAGACATCCTTTTCCCCCGAGGTGGACTCATAGACCAGACGACCGGTGACCAGCAGGCTGTTTTCCGGCTGATAGATAAATGAATACTGCACGCCGGCGGCCAGATCGGCAAAACCGCTGTGGTCATCAAGGGTGTCGTCAGGGGAGCAGTCCACATAGCCGTCCTTGACCGCGACCAGGGACAACCTCTCGTTGAAGGCGTAGCTGAGCTGGACGGCAACCCCGTCGACATTGCCGCTCAGATCGACTTCGCCGTCAACCCCTCCGGGCAGCATGACCTTGATGGTGTCCGGCAGCGACTGGCGCAGGACAATAGGCCGGACCATGGTGACGTTGCGGGCGTCGCCGGCGTAGATCGGGTTACTCACCGGCATCTGGTAGCGGCTGAAATCCGCGGCATGCACCGATGCGCCATTCGCCGCGCCAAGCCCGAGCAGGGCCATACCGGCGACCAGAAAACATTTTTTTGTCGTTTTCATCTCTCTTTTTCTCCTCGTGTTCGCCTTGCCGGCGCCGCCCAAAATCCGCCCCATGCATACCGCATGCTTTCCCGCCGGACAGCGATTACCAGACTGACCATGCGCGGCACCATCCTCTTCAGTTCCCATCCGCGCCGAAAGCGACTCCCCATAAATGAATGAGCGCTCACTCGCCTCTTGTGCTATAATTTTTCCCCGCCGCAAAGTCAATGGCGATGTCATGCGAGGCGGGGGGGGGAAGGCGCATCCCCCATCCGTCGGAGACGCCGTTCCGGTCGGGGCATGCCGGACGATTTGTGAGTTTTCTAAACGCGACCAGGACGGCCAGCAGGCCCCAGGACGGGGTTGGCCCGAATTAACTTTTTGATTTTATAGAAAAACAACGAAAATCCGTACAGCCTTGCCGGCCGGGAATTCCATAATGGCAGGCTAGCGGAAAAGAAGAGCGGTCTGTTCAGCGAGGAAACGGTCGAGACGGCAACGCAGCTCGGCAAACCGGGCGATCATCCGCTCGCCCTCCGCCGTGATCAGGGTACCACCGCCGCCGCTGCCGCCCTTGCTGGCGACCACCAAGGGGGCACCGGCGTGACGGTTCATTGAATCGACAAGCTTCCACGCATGCCGGTAGGACATCTGCATGGCCTGGGCGGCGCGGGAGATGGAACCGTGTTCCCTGATTTTTTCGAGCAGTACGATTCGCCCGAAGCCGATAAAGGTTTCGCCGTCTTTTTCGACCCAGACGCGCCCCCGACACTGGAACCCTTGTTGAGGAGCACGGTGCTGTTCTCTGTTTTTCTTACGTTTTTTCATCGTGGTCAGGTGTGGGCGGTTGTTAATGCCCCGAGAGAGGACTTTTTCACTGCGTTGCAACCTTACCATGGTTGGCGCAAAGATGAACAACAGAGCTTCTTGCAAAATGACAGGAATTGTCTTTTCGTCACCCCGGGCAAGCGAAGCTCGACCCGGAATCCATGGTGTTTACTGGATACCGGCTTTCGCCGGTATGACGCAAGAGTTATTCAAAGTTCATTTTGCAAGAACCTCAACAAAAAGGGGATTTCCCGCGGTCGTCTCCCCCGTCATCCGCGGGAGTCGGTCCCAACACCGACCAACGATTTGTGAGACTTCTTGAATTTTTCTCGAAAGTTCGATACAAAATTAGAGTATACTCATTCGTGTCCGTGAATGGCGTCGGACAAAAATGACAAACGAGCAAGGCGTGCCGGTTCGGTCTCTGCTGCAAGGGCATTTCCTGCAACAGCATACCGAACCTTTCACCGCCCTGGTGCCTGCCAATGACGAACGACCCGAAATTCCCCGAGGACGACAAGACCCGGATCGGCATGGGAGTGGAATTTCTCTCCCCGGACAAGGCCAGCCAGCCCCCTCCGCAACCGGTCAACGACAGCGAAAAAACCCGCATCGGCGGCGGGCTTGATATTGGCCGACCGGAACCGCCCGGCCCTCCGCCGGTCCATGGCGCGGACGCCCCGCAGCGCCCCCGTTTCGCCGAGGAGCAGACCAGTGTCAACCGCCCCCCCCAGGCCGCTGCGCCGCCGCCCCGTCCCCACGCCCCCGCGCCGCCGCCGCGGCGCGAAGAGGATCTCATCTTCGAGGCCGAGACCCCAGGCGGCCCGGTGGAAATGGCGCTCACCAGCGGCCAGCGCCTCACCGTCGGCCGCGACACCTCCCAGGACATCATCCTCGACGATCGCACCTTGAGCCGCGAGCATCTTATCCTCGAACGCCGGGGCGACAAGGTCGTCATCCAGGTGCTCGGCCTCAACGGCCTGGTCCACAACAGCATCACCCACAAATCAACCACCATTGAAATGACCGCCCCGACCGTCTTCACCGTCGGCCGCATCCTCTGCCGCCTGCGCAAGCATGTCGACGCCAACGCCACCCTGTTCATGGCCGACCCGGCCGAGTTTGCCAAGGCCCAGCAGAAACAGCCCGCCCCGCCCAGCCGCGACCCCTTTGCCGGCCACCCGGCCCCGGCCGGCGGCGATTTCCGGCAGCCCGCGCCGGTTCCTCCTTTGCCGGCCGGCGATTTCGGCACTGCCCCGACCCCCGGACCGGCCCCGGCCTATCCGACGGCCGGCGACGACAACGTTTTCGACGATTTCGAGGGCCGCAGCTCCTTTGACGACCCGTTCTCCCAGCCGGCCGACAGCGCGGTGAAAGGCGGATTCGCCGGGCAAAAAACGGGCACGAACCGCCTCCTCATCTATGGCGGCGCCGGGCTGCTGGCCATTGTCATCATCGTCGCGCTGGTGCTCTTTTTTACCCGCGACAAAGAAGAGGCAACCAAACCGGCGCCCCCGGCCGCACCGCAACAGGCCGTGCCGGTTGCGCCGCCAACGTCGGCGCCCGTTGCCCCGGTCGCTCCAACGACCCCGGCCGACGGTGCAGCAAAAAACTACAATCTGCACAGTCGCTTCTTCAATGAGGCGACCCGCTATTACAATGAAGGCAATTACGCCATGGCCTGCGATTATTTGAAGGACATTCCGGCATCGTCCGCCTTCCGGCAACAGGCCGAGGAGCTGGCAAAAAAGATGGGGAACTGCACACTCAATGACTGAACAGCTCGTCCTCGAAGTCATTGACGGCCCGATGGACGGGCTGAACTGCCTCATCGACAGGCAAAGCACCATCGGCCGCAACGTGGGCAACATCCTCTCGCTTGCCCTTGACCTCGAGGTG
Organism: Thermodesulfobacteriota bacterium; assembly: GCA_049323935.1. Lineage (GTDB taxonomy): Bacteria > Desulfobacterota > Desulfobulbia > Desulfobulbales > SURF-16 > DB1. Next base: position 116,168 of record JBMONN010000004.1, on the reverse strand, counting down.
TCGGGCCGCCATGTCGAGATTCTGCGGGAAGGTCCGTCCTGGTGCCTGCGTGATCTGCAGAGCACCAACGGCACCTGGCTGAAGGGCAAAAAACTGCCCGCCGGCAAGACCTGTCCGGTGAAGACCGGTGAGATCTTCATCGCCGGCTCCACCATCATCCAGCTCTTCCAGGGGTCGATTCTCGATGTGCTGAGTTCCTTCAGCGACAAGGGTTTCAGCGATCCGCGCCAGGAATACACCTTTTCCCCGGAATTCACCCCGGTCTGGGAAGAACTCTACGCCGATCTGCCGGCTGAGGGGGGCTACTGCGACATCCGCCGCCTCTTTCTCGCGCTGGTCAAACGGGTGGATGAACGGGAGGGTGTCGATTTTGCCGCTGTCCGCACCCTGCAATCGGATGGCCGCTACAAAGTTCTCGACCCCAGCCTGGCCCATGCCAATCTGCGGCCGATGCTGCAGACCATGCCGCAGACCCTGATCATCGCCCCGCGGGTCTGGCGGGTGCTCGACCTGGCGGCCCGCAAGGACAAGGAGGGGATCACCCCGCTCCATTTCTGCCGGGCGCTGCTGGAAGAGGGACGCAGCCTTGTCGCCCGCTACATCCGGGCGGAGTACGGCCTGCTGGAAGAATTCGGCATCTCCCTGGCCCGCCCGGCCGGAAAAGGGGTGGTCGCCGCTCCGCCGGCGGCCGAGTTGCCGGTCGAACCGGAGGCACCCTCTCCGGTTACGCCCCTGCCGGACCAAAATGGCAATGAACGGCCCTGGCTCGATTTCGCCATGAAGCTCGAGCGTATCCTCAAGGGCTTTCTCGATGACGCCGAAAGTCCGGTGGCAGGGTCCAGCAGCGCCCATCCGCCGGCCCTGCAGGGCAGCGTGGAAGAGGCGATCCGCCAGGCGCCGGATCGCGCCGCCCGTGACACCATCATCGCCGGCCGGCTCGATGCCCTCTCCCACCTGCTGGTGCTGCTGCTCGCCGCCCAGCGGGAAGGATACGCCACCTTTGCCGCCCGCCTCGGTGCCCGTATCGGCAAGGCCCTGGCCGCGGAATCGGACGAGCAGAACAAGGGCCTGCTGCCGCTCGGCAAAAAGACCCTCGATCCGCAGGAGATCACCAACATCATCCGCGCCACCCTCTCCAAGGTGGAAAGCGAGGGCATGGGTGAACAGGTGATCAGGGAACAGATCCGGACCAAACTGCAAAAATACGCGCAGCAGTCGCAGCAAGCCGGCTGAAACGCACACACCTCAGCGAAGGAGAATCATCATGTCCAGAAAACTATCCCGTCTTGCCCTGCTGGCCATTGCCGCCATCGCTCTGACCGGCTGCGCGCAGCCGAAGAAATTTTCCGACATCACCATCAATTTCGCCTCTGAGCCGGTCATCAACGAGGATGTCCTGCTGCCGGTGGACATCGTTGTTGTCGACCGCTCTCTGGCCGAAGCGGTGCTGGAAGTCGGCCCGGAAGACTGGTTCGGCCAATCGATGCGCGACCGGCTGGTGGGCGACGAGATCCAGCATATCGCCATCCGCGGCAATGCTGAACGGGAGGTGAAGATCACCATTCCGGACGGGGTAACCAAGGTGATCATCTACGCCGATTATGAAAACAATGCCGACCGCCTCGGCCAGCAGATCGTCATCTCCCCGGAAAAGGAAAATTTCGCCCCGAGCTACCGGGTCACCATCAAGGAAAACCGAATGGAGCTTGCGCCGTGACGACAAAAAGCGAAACAGCCGCGATCCACTGGTATGAGGGGATGTTTCTCCTGCCCCACCATTACCAGGCGGCGCAGCGCGCCGACCGCATGCTGGAGTGCGAGAAAACGACAACCGTCGCCCCCTACTGGTGGGGCATCGCCGACCTGCAGGTCAACAGCGCCGCCCTGGCCGGTTTCCGCATCAAGATCGACCGGACCGTCTTCCGCCTCAAGGACGGCACCTGGATCAACGTGCCGGACAATGCCCATGCCGCGGAAAAGGTCTTCGAGGAGCAGAAGGACCAGCTCGACACCGGTCTGCCGGTCTGGCTCGCGGTCCGGCGGCCCGAGCCCCACCGCCCCCTGGTCCACGAGCTGGGTGAAGAGGAAAAGGGGGTGGCCCGCACCTTTGTCCTCAAAGAAAACATGGTGGCCGACGAAAACAGCGGCCAGAACGAACAGTCCCTCATCAGCCGGTTGTGGAACGTGCAGACCTTTTTCGGCCCCCATCCCGGTGACCAGTTCGAGGCCGTGCAGATCGGCGAGATGGAATGGTCCTCCGCCAAACTGCCGGTCTTCAAGCCGGCCCATATCCCGCCGCTGCTGCACATCACCGCCTCACCCTTTCTCCGGGAACGGACCAAGAACGTCGTCGTCAAGCTGAGCAATCAGGCCCTCTTTCTCCAGGGCGAGATGGCCGCCAAACGCATCTCCCTGACCGCTGATCCGCTGCGGGTCCTCGCCAATCTCTCCCGGCTGCAGACCGCGGCCAGCTTCGGCCTGCTCCTCCAGCAACTGCTCAACGCCGAGCGCATTCACCCCTTCCATCTCTACCTCGAGCTGGTGCGGCTGGCCGGGGCCCTGGTCGCCCTCTACCCGGAGACCAGGCTCGTCATCCCGCCCTATGACCACGACAACCTCACCTTTGTCATGGAAACGGTGCTGCGTCAGGTGGAGCTGATGATCGAGGGCGGGGTGGTGGTCGATTACATCCACCGCCGCTTCGAGATCGAGGGGGACCAGCGGGTCTGCCGGATCGACAAGGAGTGGCTCGAACCGGAGCAGGGCACCCGGGTGCAGACCTATCTCTGCATCGTCACCGACATGACCGAAAGCCAGGTCGATGCCATGCTGAGCGACTACCGGGTGAAAATCGCGCCGCCGTCACGGATGGAGGAGCTGATCATCTCCCGGACCAGGGGCCTGGCCTGCCAGCGCCTGCGCCGCATCCCCTCCGGTCTGCCGGACAAAAGCGGCCTCCACTACTATCAGATCGACATGTCCCGCACCTCGGTGTTCTGGACCGATCTGCTCCGCGATCTCTATCTGGTCATCTACGGCATCCCGGTTGACGCCACCTCCGACATCAGTCTCTACGTTCACATCGAACAGGAGGGAAAATAATGGAAAATCGCATCATGGCCGCCGCCCGCCCCGTCATCGACTATCTGCTCGGCTTCCGCTACCGGCTGGAGGCCGGCGAACAGATCGATTCCCACTCCCTGCGCGCCGACATCGTCAAACGCCTCGGCGCCATGGAGGCCACCCTGCAGACCGTCGCCGCCCTCCAACCCTCGTTGCAGACCATCAAGTACATCATGACCGGTTTTGCCGACGAGGTAATCCTCTCGTCCGCCTGGAGCCGGGCGAAAGAATGGCACGACCGGCTGCTGGAGATGGAATTCTTCCGGACCAGCGTGGTGGGGGAAAGGTTCTACGACCTGCTGGAAAGCGAAGGCTATCGCGATCCGGAGCTGGCGGAGCTCTTCTATACCCTGCTGGTGCTCGGCTTCCGCGGCCGCTACCGCAATCAGCCGGAGAAGATAACAAGCCTCAAGTTGCGGGTCTATCCGCTGCTGGCCAACCGGCTGCCGGACGACGAACGCCGCCTGACGCCGGGCGCCGAGCACGTCATCGCCGGCGACACCCGGCGCCTGCCCAAACTGTTCGGGTTGTCGGCCATCCTGGCGGTGCTGGTGGTCTCTTTTCTCCTCTATTTCACCACCAGCCAGTGGATGTGGAACGATATCGCCGGTGTCATCAACGAGGTCAGCCGGTCGCTCATCGAGTAGAAATGCAAAGGCACCACAGAGAACCCGGGGCACAAATGCGAAAAAAACCTTTCGCCTGCCGCTCCGTGCCTCGTGACCACTAACGCTTGCGGGTAAAAAGCCATGTCAAAACTCCTTTCCCTGTTGCGCGGCCCCATCGTCGCCATTGCCGGCGGCCTGGCCATCATCACCATCCTCGGCTATTACCTCACCCGGCTCGGCCTGATGCTCGGCTCCAAATACCTGCTGCTCGCCGTTGGCGGCGTTTTGCTCACCGTCCTCCTGATCGTCGGCATCTACTTTCTCTGGCGGCTGCTGGAAAAACGGCGCGGCGCCAAAATGGAAGATGAACTGGGCCAGCAGCAGGCCCAGGATCAGCAACGCCAGCAGGCGAAACTGGCGGTGCAGGATATCCGCGGCCGCTGGACCGACGCCATGGCGACGCTGAAGGCGAGCAAGGTCAAAATCTACGACCTGCCCTGGTTTCTCCTCATCGGCGAGCCGCAGTCGGGCAAGACCACCACCCTGCGCGAATCGGGCCTCGATTTCCCGCTCGGCAAGGACGCCCTGACCGGCGCCGGCGGCACCGTCAACTGCGACTGGTGGTTCACCAACGATGCGGTGATCATCGACACCGCCGGCCGTTTCACCATGCCGGTGGACACCGCCCCGGACCGCCAGGAATGGCACGCCTTTCTCAAACTGCTCGGCCGCTACCGCAGCCGCTGCCCGATCAACGGCGTCATCGTCACCATCCCGGCCACCTCGCTGTTGCAGGATTCGCCGGACACCATCAGAAACAAGGCGCGCAACATCCAGGAAAAACTACATGAGCTGGTCAGCGTGCTCGGCATTGAGTTTCCCGTCTACATCATGGTTTCCAAACTCGACCTGGTCTACGGTTTTGCCGAATTCTGCGCCTCTCTCTCCGCCCAGGAACGGACCCAGGCGGTGGGTTGGAACCGCCGCGACATCAGCGCCAAGGGATTCAATCCGGAAGAGTTCAATCATTTCTTCACCCTGCTGCACGGCCGCCTGCACAGCTGGTCCCTGCGCCGACTGCGCGACATCCAGCCCGGCCCCGAGGCGGACCGGGTCTATGCCTTTCCCGGCGAGTTCAGCCGGGTCAAGGACACCCTGCGCGACTATCTCGGCTTTATCTTCAGCGGCGACCGTTTTCATTCGCCGCTGCTCCTGCGCGGCTGCTATTTCAGCTCCGGCCTCCAGGAGGGCCGCGCCATCGCCCGCGCGCTCCTGACCGAGGTTCGGGCCGAGGACAAAGGGGTGATGGCGGAACTGGCCAAATCCTTTGTCCAGTCCCGCGCCTACTTCATCAACATCTTCTACCGCAAGGTCTTCCGCGAACAGGGCCTGGTCAACCGGGCCGGTAAAATGGCCAAGCAGGAGATGACCTTCCGTATCGCCGCGGGTGTCACCGCGGTGGTCATCCTGGGCATCACCGCCTGGCTGCTGATCAGCGGCTATAACCGGCTGATCAACGTGGTGCAGCCGCTTGAAATCCACGCCCGCAAGGCTCAGGCCATGCTGGTCGGCCCAGGCAAGCCGGTGCCGCCCGCGGATTTTAACGAGGTGCTGGTGACGATCAACGCACTTGATAACGGTCGCCGCCAGCTCATGGAAGAGGGCGCCCGCCGCTTCTTCAAATCACGCCAGCACGGGCTGGTCCGCAAGATCGGCCGTATCGAGGATGCCCTGATCGAACAGATGATGCTCCACCCGATGCTGCTCGCCGCCGGCGAGCACTTTGCGACCATGGAACGGCTCCCCGATCCGGCCGCCAAGGACCGTTTTCTGAAACTGCTGCTCCTCTATATCGACACCAAGGCGGGCAAACCGCTGGCCGGCAGCGACATCATCGCCGGTTTTGATTTCGTGCCGTGGGATGCCCCGGCCCTGCGCGGCATCCCACGCGCCGAGGCGGAACGGCTGGCCACCGGCTACCCGTATGGCGACATGGCAAACTTCACCTATGCCAAATTCCTCGCCACCATGCTGCAGAGCCGGGACGGCATGGGCCGCCTCCAGGAATTCTGGACCATCTACTATCCTGAACTCTGGAAAAAGATCCAGCAGGCGATCAGCCAGGTCAATGCCTCCGCTGAGACGATGAAGACCATGCCGATGCGGCCCGGTGACGACACCGATTACGCCGCCTTCACCGAGGAGGCGAAACGCTTTCTTGCCGCCATCGATCTGCTCTCCGGCATCCGGCGCGACGATCTGGTCTGGAGCGAGGCGAAGCGGGCCGCCTGCCAGGAAGATTACCGGCTGCTCGGCACCGCGCTTGCCGAGCCCACCTTAGGCGAGATCGGCGCGCTCTCCTCCACCGCCACCCGGCATGCCACCATCTGTCTTGATCTTGAACAAAACATCGGCTCACCCTGGGTCGCCTTCATTCGTAACAACAGCCATGCGGTGAGCATCGACGGCCAGCTTGACCAGGAAATGCTCGCCGTCAAAAAGGCGGTGCAGACCGCGCTTGACTTCGGCCCCCTCTTTACCCCGGAGGAGCGCCAAAAGCTGGAGGACCCCGGCGCCGATCCCCTGGCGGTCCTCGGTTTCTGGAATCAGGCCTGGCAGAAGGAGCGGGAGGCCAAGGCCGGCGAGATCCAGGCCGTCGTCACCGCCTTGCAGTCGGAAAAATGGAAAAATCCCGGTCTGCCGGCGGCGCTTGACAATTACATGCGCCATGTCGTCTGGCTGGCGGAACGTGACGCCACCATCGCCGCCATTCAAGCGGTCGGGGCGAGGGACGCCATCACCGCCGACAGTCTCCAGCCCGGTCTGGAACCGTCCCGCATGGCCCGCGCCTCATGGCTCGCCAGCCAGTATACCACCTTAAACAGCATCCATGACAGCCTACGCCAGCGCTACCCGGCCGCCACCACCGGCCTGCAGCCGGTCCAGGAAGCAATGACCGAGGTCATGCTCGCCAGCTGGCAAAAATGCCTGCAATTCTGGCAGAACACTCTGGTCAACGTCGATCCGGCCGGCCGCATCCTCGCCACCCGATCCTGGAAGGACTTCCGCCGAGAGGCGATGGAACAGGAGGGCATGTTCCTCGACACCAGCGTCTGGCCGATGGACGCCTTTCTCGACGCCATGCCGCTCAAGGACATCCAGCAGGTCAAAGATGTGCTGTGGCAGGCGGTGAACAAGGCCCAGGCGCCTTCGTCGCTGCGCGCCCTGGAAGGCAAGGTGGAAAAAACCGCCTATGTCTACAGCGGCAACCGCTACATGTCCATGCTCGACGACGCCCAGAGCGAATTCTACAACGCGGTCAAGGAGCTGAGCGACGATGCCGCCATGTCCTGGCAGGCCTTGAACGCCAAGCCGGCCAGCGGGCCGAGCCCGATGGACGCCTTCTCCTCGCTGACCCTCTTTCACAACAAGGTCGAACGGGACGCCTTGAGCCGCGGCGAACCATTGGCGCGGCGGCTCGCCGCCATCCAGGGTCACGGCATGTCGCTGCTCAAAGGCAAGGTCACCACCGGTGTCCAGCACTCCCTGGACGGCTTCATCGCCGCCTGGAAGGGCAAACTGACCAATGTCTTTCCCTTCGGCGATCCGGGCCGCTGGATCATCGAGGACCACATTGCCGGCAATCTGCGTACCCTGACCATCCACGCCGGCGACGGCGCCCTCCTCACCGACTTCTTCTTTGCCCCGGACACCGGCTTTGACGCCTTTGTCAAGCAGTACGGTCTGCTTCAGGAAAAACCCGGTTCCGACTCGCCCTTCGCCCTGCTCAGCGAGGCGCAGATCCGTTTTCTCAGGAGCTGTCGGGAATGGCGGGATTTTCTCTTTGACGAGGGAGGACGGCCGAAAAGCCACAAGGTAGAGGTGCGGATCGACGACGGCGGCGACAAGGCCGAGCAGGCGGCGGCGCGTTTTACCCAACTGTCGTTCATCGGTCTGGAGGATGACAAGAAAAAGTCCCTCCGGCTCCGCTTCAGCGGCACACGCTACAAACGGGGCGAGGCGCTCTGGGATCTCAACTCGCCGCCGGTGGTGACCGTCGAGGCCAAAAACGAGGAAACCGGGGTGACGACTTCCCTGCGCCTTACCGGCGGCAGCATCGGCCTGCCCGCCTATCTGATCAGCAGCGGCAACCGGCTGGAGAGTACCCGGCTGCCGGAGTGGACCATTGCCCTGCAGCTGCCGGAAACCCTGGTCGCCGATCCGACCAAGCCGGAACTGGTCCGTCAGCAGCCCGGTTTTGCCGTTGTCCCCCTGCGGATGAATTTTGACCAGCGGCTGCCCGATCCGGTCGCCTGGCCGCGCTGACCGGAAGAGAGGCGGAGAATTGTGGCGATGAACCTGCTGACGACCCTGTTTGGCGGTGCCACCAGCACCGTTCTGGAGGCATACGGCAAACTGCCGTTTTATCAGGATTACATCGCTGTGCTCTGCTCCCCGGAGGCGGTTGCCTGGAAGGGCTGGCTGCTCGCCTTTGCCGGCCGGCCCGGCATCCGCCTGCCGCCCGGCCGCTGGCCCTTTCTCTTCCGGCGCCAACGCAAAGGCCCGGCACTGGCCGGTATCATCGAGCAGAGCAGCGATGGTATCCGCCAGTTTCCCTTTTCCCTCTTTGTCAGCCTGGCCGGCATCAGAAACGGCCTGCTGCCAGCCGCAGCGCCGCTCGCCTGGCGCCTGCTCGACCGGGAACGTCGGGAACTTGAAAAAATTGTCTCCATTGAGGGATGCTACAGCAGACTGCGTGGACGCCAGCTCGCCATCGAACCGGCCAAGGGAACGACAGAGCCGCAGCTGGCCGGCGCACTGCGCAACACCGAGAAAAGCAGCGGGCCGCTCCTCCTCATCTGCCCGCAACAGCCGGTACCGTTGCCGCCCATCCCTTTCAGCGGCTCGGAGGCACTCTTTCTTGAAAACTGGTTTGCCAGGGCCGCGCAAACCTCCTCAGGCTGACAAGGCGAAGAAAGTTTCGTCGAACCATGCGGAATCTTTGACGTGCCAGGGGTGAGTGCGATACAATATCAAGCATCGAAGCCAATTGACGAACGTGACAAATGACAAAAGGACAACACCAGTGAATATCATTGATCTCATCAAGGCCGGCCGGCTGGCCGAGGCGCGCAGCGCCCTGGTGGAACAGGTTCGTTCCCGACCCAATGACAGCGAGGCCCGCACCCTGCTTTTTCAGGTCCAGCTCTTGCTCGGCGAATGGGACAAGGCAGGACGCCACCTTGAGGCCCTGGCCAGCCAGGACCGGGAAGCCAATCCGGCCTTTGTTCACTATGCCGCGGTGCTCCGGGCCGAGCAGGAACGGCGTGCCGTGCTGGGCCGCCAGCAATCACCCTCTTTCCTGCCCGCCACCCCCGCCTATGCCGATCTCCATTTCCAGGCCTGCTCCCGGCTGACTGACGGCAACCAGGAAGAGGCGGCCACCCTCTTTACCCAAATCGACGAACTGCTGCCGCCGGTCAGCGGCACGGTCAACGGCCGCGAATTCACCGGCATCCGCAACACCGACACCGGGCTTGCCCCCTTTCTGGAAACCTTTGCCCATGGTCGCTATGTCCTGGTGCCCTTCGAGCATATCCGCGAGCTGACCCTCTCCCCGCCCGAAAGCCTGCTCGACCTGATCTGGGCCACCGCTTCCCTCACCACATGGGAGGGGCTGACGGTCAACTGCACCCTGCCCGTCCTCTACCCGGATTCCTGCCGGCATGACAACGACCTGGTCAAAATGGGCAAGCAGACCGAATGGCTGCCCCTGGGCGGCCCATTCTGCCGGGGAGTCGGCCAGCAGGTCTTCGACATCGGCGGCGAGGACGTGGCCATCCTCGAAATCACCGACATCGTCTTTCACTTCAGTGACAAAGGGCCGGACGCATGAAACACCAACTTGACATCGAGGCCATTCTGACGCCCATTGCCGGTGACAATCCGGGGGGCGAGGATCTCCGCTATGCCCCGCTCTACGACGAGATCAAGGAGGCGCGCCGCGCCGATGACACCCTGGCCCGGGGCGACTGGCAGCGGGAGTTGAAATCATCGGACTGGGAGGCGGTGATTCGCCTCGCCATTCCGGCCCTGACCGAGCGCAGCAAGGATCTGCAACTGGCCGTCTGGCTGACCGAGGCCCTGACCAAGACCGACGGTTTCCCAGGCTTTACCGCCGGCCTCCGGTTGCTTACTGGACTCCTCCAGCGCTTCTGGGACCACCTCTATCCGGAAATCGACGATGGCGATCTGGAATTCCGGACCGGCCCCCTGGAATTTGCCAACGACAAAATCAGCTTCTCCCTCCAGCATCTGCCGCTGACCGATCCCGGGGTGTCGGAAGGTTTCACCCTGGTGCACTGGAAGGAGGCGCAGCAGGTGAGCCAGGCCCAGCCCCAGGCCAGGGAGGCGCTGGTCGCCGAGGGCAAAACCACCATGGATCAGTTCGAGGCCGCGGTGCGCAAGTCCTCGCTGCTCTTTTATGAAAATCTTTACGCCACTCTGCGTGACTGCCTCGACGCCTTTGCCGAATTCGACAAAACGGTTGACGAGAACTTCGGCCGCGAGGCGCCCCGTCTGTCGGAGATCTCCACCACCCTGGAAGAGGCAGCCGGCCATGTCGCTCGCTTTATCAAGGACAAGGGCGGCGACATCAACCGCAGCGCCAAGGAGGAGACGGCCGAACCGGCACTGAACGCCGCGCCGGAACCGGCGACAGAGGGAGGGCCGACCGGCCCGGCCGACACCTCGCCGGCCGGGCAAAGCGGCGGCCCGGCGCCGGTGGCGGCGGAACTCCGGATGCCGCTGCCCCCCTTGCAGCCCGGCGCCTTCCAGGTGCTGCGTTTTCTCGGCTCGGGCAACCGGGAAGATCTGCTCTGGCAGGAGGCCCTGACCCGACTCAAGGCTGAAGGCATTGAGGCCGCCCTGGAGATGCTGCTCGGCGCGACCCGCAGTGCCCAGTCGACCCGGGATGAGACGAACTGTCGACTGCTGATGGTCAAAATCGGCCTGCGGGCCGGCCGGGCCGACCTCGCCTGGCCGATTGCCGAGGAGCTCTACAGCCTGGTCACCGACCTGCAGCTCGAACGGTGGGAGTCGCCGCTGTGGATCGCCGAGATTTACGGCGCTCTCTACGAGTGCCTGCACGTCGATGACGCCAGCGAAGAGGACAAGAACCGGGCCAATAAGCTGCTCGTCAAGATCTGCACCCTCGATATCACCCTGGCCATGAAGTATGCCGGGTAAAAAATAAAAACGTGGGAAGTCAGGAGTCGGCATAGCATGTATTTTTTCGTTTCCCACTCCTGACTTCTGGATTCTGACTTCTCAGCAGGATAACCTGTCGCATGAAAAAGGAGGTTTGACCATGGCAAAAGAAAGTCTGCAACATACCCTGGACCGGGTGCGGGCCCCGCGGGTCCAGATCACCTACGACGTGGAAATCGGCGGGGCGATCGCCAAAAAGGAGATCCCCTTTGTCGTCGGGGTGCTGAGTGACCTCGCCGGCAAGCCGGACGAACCGTTGCCCAAACTGAAAGACCGCAAGTTCGTCGAGATCGACCGGGACAACTTCAACACCGTCCTGGAGGGGATGAAGCCGCGGCTCGCCTACCGGGTCGACAACAAGCTGACCAACGACGATTCCAAGATGGGGGTGGAGCTGCGCTTCAAATCGCTGGACGATTTCCATCCCGAGCAGGTGGCCCAGCAGGTCACCCCGATCCGCAAGCTGGTCGAGGCACGCAAGCGCCTTTCCGACCTGCTCACCAAACTCGACGGCAACGACAAGCTCGACGAGCTGCTGCAGGGCGTGCTGGCCAACACAGACTCCCTGGAGTCGCTTGGCAAGTCGGCCGGCATTGACAAAAAAGAACCGGAAGGCAAGGAATAAGGGAGGTGACCATTCATGGCTGAACAGCAACAACAGGCTCAGGAACAGCAGGCCGCGGCGGCAGTGGCGGAAAAAAGCCTGCTGGACCAGATTATCGACGAAGGAAGGATGGCCCGGGACGAGAGCCAGAAGAGCTACGCCCGGGATCTGCTCGGCGAGTTTGTCAGCCAGGTCATGGAAGGCACCATGACCATCTCCAAAGACACGGAGGCAATGATCAACGCCCGTATCGCGGCAATCGACAAGCTTATCTCCGACCAGCTCAACGAGGTCATGCACCATGAGGAGTTCCAGCGGCTCGAGGCATCGTGGCGCGGTTTGCAGTATCTCGTCGACAAGAGCGAGACCGGCGAACGCATGAAGATCCGGGTGATGAACGTCTCCAAGAAGGATCTGCTCAAGGACATGGAAAAGGCAAGCGAGTTCGATCAGTCCTCCATGTTCAAAAAGGTCTATGAAGAGGAGTACGGCATGTTCGGCGGCGCTGCCTACGGGGTCATGGTTGGCGACTACGAGTTCACCAATCATCCCCAGGATCTTGCCCTCCTCGAAAAAATCGCCGGGGTGGCGGCCGCCGCCCATGCACCCTTTCTCGCCGCCGCCGGCTCGAGCCTGTTCAATCTCGACAGCTTCACCGATCTCGGCCAGCCGCGCGATCTCGCCAAGATCTTCCAGTCCGCCGAATACGCCAAGTGGCGCTCCTTCCGGGAATCCGAGGATTCACGGTACGTGGCGCTAGCCCTGCCCCACATCCTCATGCGCCAGCCATACGGCCGCAACACGGTGCCGGTGGAGGCCTTTGATTTCGAGGAACGGGTCGATGGCACCGACCACAGCCGGTATCTCTGGGGCAACGCCGCCTATGCCCTGGCCACCCGTATGACCGAGGCCTTTGCCAAATTCTCCTGGTGCGCGGCCATCCGTGGCGTCGAGGGCGGCGGCCTGGTGGAGGGCCTGCCGGTGCACACCTTCAAGACCGACGAGGGCGACGTGGCCCTCAAATGTCCGACGGAAATCGCCATCACCGACCGCCGGGAAAAGGAGCTGGCCGACCTGGGCTTTATCCCGCTGGTCCATTGCAAGGGTACGGATTACGCCGCCTTTTTCAGCACCCAGACGGTCAACAAGCCCAAAACCTACGACACCGCCTCGGCCACCGCCAATGCCCGGCTCTCCTCGCAGCTCCAGTACATCATGGCCACCTCCCGTTTCGCCCATTATCTGAAATCGATGATGCGCGACAAGATCGGCAGCTTCATGAGCCGCAGCCAGGCCCAGGACTTTCTCAACCGCTGGATATCGAACTATGTCCTGCTCGACGACAACGCCTCCCAGGAGGCAAAATCGAAATTCCCCCTGCGGGAGGCGCGCATCGATGTGGCGGAGATTCCCGGCAAGCCCGGAGCCTACCGGGCGGTGGCATTCTTGAAACCCCATTTTCAGCTCGACGAACTCAATGTTTCATTGCGGCTGGTGGCAGACCTTCCGCCCCCTGCGGGAGGATGATAGAGAAGGTGTTTAGGTTCTTAGGAGTTTAGGGATTTATTTCTCCAAACCCGTTCCGCCCCTTATCCGGCGAATGATAAATCCCTTCTGACGCGACAGACTAACAACAGAACAACCCAACGACAAGGAGGAACAGATTATGGCTGGTATCGCAAAACCCGCAGGAACCGACAAGATGGGCGCCGCTGATGTCAAATTCACCGGATACCTGCAGATATCCGACATCAAGGGTGAGAGCACCACCAAAGGCTTCGAGGACTGGATCTCGCTGGAAAGCCTGAGCTATGCGGTGGCCCAGGCCACCACCCACCGCCATACCAGCGGCGCGGTGGTCACCGGTCGGGCCAACATCGGCGATGTCGTCATCACCAAGCAGCTCGACATCTCCTCTCCCAAATTTTACGAGTCCTGCCTCAAGGCTACGGAGCACGCTGAGGCGAAAATCCAGCTCACCCGCACCGTGGCCGGGCAGAATGAAACCTATCTGACCATCACCTTGAAAAAAGTCTATATCACCGAGGTCGGCGTCGTGGGCGGTGGCAACAACCTCCCCATCGAAGAGGTTCATCTCAACTTCGGCGAGATCACCTACAACTACACCCAGACCGCGGTGCGGGGCGGCGGTTCAGTTGAAATGACCTGGAACGCGGAAAGTCATGCCTGATGGCCATTGACCGGGGGCGGAGAGAGCACCTCCGCTCCCGCTCCTGAACCTCTTCCATGAGACAAGACACCCAGGATAACCTCCATGCCTCCCTGCTGGACCGGCTCATCGACCGCGAGCCGGAGCTTTCCCAGGAGACGGGGCAGAGCCGGGCCATGGGATTTCGGGAGATCCGGGACGCGGTGATCAGGGACATTGAAAACCTGCTCAACACGAAAAAAACGATCCTGCCGGTTGCCGCCGCCTTTCCGGAGGTGGAAAAATCGCTTTTCACCTTCGGGGTGCCCGATTATTCCGCCGACAGTCCCAACAGTTCGCTCTTCAGGAAAAAACTGCTGAAGGACATCCGCGCCGCCCTGACCCGTTTTGAGCCGCGGCTGCGCAATGTCACCGTGCGACTCGACCCCACCTCTGACAGTGAACGGGGGCTTGGCTTCAGAATTTCCGGGGTGCTGGTGGTGGATCCCATTGCCGAACCGGTGGTGTTTGACACCTATTTCGATCCCAAAAAAGACCGCTACGTTATCGAGCGCTGAAACCGCGTAACACCGATCGAGGGGAAATGGACGACAGCTTTCTTTCCTATTACGAGCAGGAACTGACCTATATCCGCGAACTGGGGGCGGAGTTTGCCAGAAAGTACCCCAAGATTGCCGGCCGTCTCCTGCTCGAACCGGACAAGTCCGAGGATCCCCACACCGAGCGGCTCATCGAGGCCTTCGCCTTTCTCTGCGGCCGCATCCACCAGAAAATCGACAATGATTTCCCGCAGATCACCGAATCGCTGCTCAACATCATCTACCCCCACTATGTCAATCCCATTCCATCGATGACGGTGGTCCAGTTTCAACCGGTGATGCCGAATCTCACCGAAAGCGGCTACGAGATCGCCAGGGGCATCAAGCTGCTCTCCAAACCGGTGAAGGGCACCCCCTGCCAGTTTGTCACCGGCATGCCGGTTGCTCTCTGGCCGGTGGAAATCACCGCAGCCGGCTTCAAGGATCCGGTCGAGCTGAAAAACGAGGCGCAGCAGGCGATTCGCATCGAACTGAAGATCACCAACGGCTTTTCTCTGGCGGATCTCGAATGGCGGCAGCTGCGTTTTTTCTTAAACGGCCAGGCCCACCATATCTACCATCTCTACGAGCTGCTGCTCAACAACGTCTGCCATCTGGAATGCGAGGTGCCGGTCGGTCCGACAAAATCGGAATGGATCAACCTCTCCCCCCGCGACATTACGCCGGTGGGCTTTGCCGAGGACGAGGCCCTGGTACCTTTCACCAGCCGTTCCTTTCAGGGCTATCGGCTGCTGTTCGAGTATTTCAGTTTTCCGGAAAAATTTCTCTTCCTCGACATCAGCGGGCTGGCTCGCCTGAAACGCTTCGAGGAACGAGACAGCTTCACCATCTGGATCCACCTCAACCGGGCTGCCAAAAAAAACATGGTGGTGGATCGGGAGACCTTCCGCCTCAACTGTACGACCGCCGTCAACCTCTTCCGCAAGATCGCCGAACCGATCCGGGTTGAGCATCAGCGCACCGAATACCTGGTTATCCCCGACATCCGCCGCCAAAAGGCGCACGAGATCCACACCATCGACCGAGTCACCGCCTCGCTTGGCGGGGTGGCGGGTCAGGAGGTGGAGTTCAAGCCTTTCTACTCGATCCGCCACCATCTCGGCGAGGGGGAGGACAGCGACCGCCGCGCCCATTGGCACATGCAGCGCCGCTGGTCAGGCCGCCATGACGACCAGGGCACTGATGTCTTTCTCTCCTTTGTCGATCTCGACTTCAAGCCCACCGATCCGGAGAGCCTGGTGCTCACCGTGCATACCACCTGCACCAACCGGGACATGCCGTCCCTGCTGCCCTTCGGCGACCCGAACGGCGATTTCGACCTGGAGACGGCGGCGCCGGTGCTTTCCACCCGCTGTCTGCTCAAACCGACTCCGGCGCGGCGGCCCACCATGGGCGGTGCCCTGCAGTGGCGACTCATCTCCCATTTCGCCCTCAATTACCTTTCCCTGGTGGAAGGAGGGGAAGAGGCGCTCCGCGAGATTCTGAGCCTCTACGACTTTGACAATTCGGCCGCCACCCGGCAGCAGATCAAGGGTATCGTCGCCATCCGGCCGGAGCATGTCACCCGACGAATCGGCCCCTCCCTGTGCCGCGGTGTTCGGGTCAGTCTCGAACTCGATGAGGAAAAATTCGTCGGCGCCGGCATCTATCTGTTCGCCAGTGTCCTGGACCGGTTGCTTGGCCAGTATGTGTCGGTCAACTCGTTCAGCCAGCTCAACGTCACCACGACAAAACGCAAGGAGATCTTAAAAGAGTGGCCCCCGCGAAGCGGCAACCGCATCCTTCTGTAAGCGACCGTCTCTTTGAAGAGTGGTACATTTTCTCCTTCTTCCAGGCGGTCCACCTGCTGGAGACCTTTTCGCCTGACAAGGAGAAGCTGGGAAAGACCTTAGCGCCGGGCAGTGAGGCGGTCCGTTTTTCCGTCCGGCCCGGCCTCGGTTTTCCAGCCAGCGACATCGTTCGCCTCGATCCGCCGGAGGAGGAGGGTGGACCGGCCCGCATGGAAATCGCCTTCATGGGCCTGATCGGGCCGGCCGGGGTCCTGCCCCACTGTTACAACGAACTGACCCTTGAGCGGGTAAGCAAAAAGGATCAGACCCTGGTCGCCTTTCTCAATCTCTTTCACCACCGGCTGCTGAGCCTCTTTTATCTCGGCTGGAAAAAACACCAGTTCCCGGTGAACTTCCTCCTCGGCGCCCGCGACAAACTCTCCAGCTATCTGCTCAGCCTCTGCGGGCTCGGCACCAGGGGACTGGCCGGCCGCATCGGCTTTGCCGAGGAATCGCTCTCCTATTACTGCGGCCTGCTCTCCCGCCAGATTCCCTCCGGCGAATCGATTCGTTCGACGGTGGAACACTTTTCCGGGGCCAAAACCGAAATCGAGCAGTTCATCCAGCGGCTTATCCCCCTGGACGCCAAGGACCGCACCCGGATCGGGATGGCCAACGCCGCCCTTGGCGTCGACGCCCTGTGCGGTACCAGCATCTGGGAATGCCAGACCAGATTCATGCTCATTCTCGGCCCGATGTCCTTTGCCGATTTTATCCGTTTTCTGCCCTCCGGCGACATGCACGGTCCGACCTTTTCCCTGATCCGCTACATCGTCGGGGTGGAATACGAGTTTGACGTCAAGATCATTCTCAGACGGGAGGAGGTGCCGCCGGTCGTCCTCGGCCGCCGCGGCGCCAGCGCCTCGCGCCTGGGCTGGACGAGCTGGATGAAGACGCCGGCGATCGGCTTTGGGCAGGATCCGGCCATCACCTTTCATGAAAAGGATGCCATCGCCGCCTGAACAGGCGCCGACAGGCACCGAGACACTGCTGCCTTACTAAAACGACTGAAACTGACGGCTCCGCACGCCCCGGACCCCAACGAAGGAGAAGCCCATGAGCGGATCGAACCTCAAGACCCTGATCGGAAAACTCAACAGCGCCTGCCGCAAGTCCCTGGAGTCCGCCGCCGGACTCTGCCTCTCCCACACCCATTATGATGTGGAGGTGGAGCATTTCCTCATCAAACTGCTCGACATCCAGGACACCGATGTCCATAAAATCCTGCGTTATTTCGAGATCAACGAGTCGCATCTGATCGGCGATCTCGCCCGCACCATCGAGGAATTCAAGACCGGCAACGCCCGCACCCCGGCCCTTTCCCCCCGCATCCCGAAGATGATCAAGGAAGCCTGGCTGGTGGCCTCCCTCGACTTTCAGTCAACCGGCATCCGCTCCGGCCACATCCTCATCGCCCTGCTGGCCAATGAGGAAAGCGCCCGCTCCCTTTATGCCGCCTCTTCCCTGTTCCAGAAAATCGCCCTGCCGGTGCTGAAAGAGTCATTCGCCGATCTCACCGCCGGTTCGGCCGAAGAGAGCGAGGCCGCGGCCCAGGCGGCCCGAGGGCCGGCCGGCGCTGCCGGTCCCGGCATACCGGCCGTCGGCGTCGGCAAGGGGCAGGCGCTCGCCCAGTACACGATCAACCTCACCGACAAGGCGAAACGGGGCGAAATCGATCCGGTCCTCGGCCGCGACGTCGAGATCCGCCAGATGGTCGATATCCTCATCCGCCGTCGCCAGAACAACCCGATCCTCACCGGCGAGGCTGGAGTGGGCAAGACCGCGGTGGTGGAGGGCTTTGCCCTGCGCATCGTCGAGGGCGATATTCCGCCACCGCTGCGCAACGTGGCGATCCACACCCTTGATCTCGGCCTCTTACAGGCCGGGGCCGGCATTAAGGGCGAATTCGAGGAGCGCCTCAAACAGGTGATTGCCGAGGTCAAGGCCTCGCCGGTGCCGATCATCCTCTTCATCGACGAGGCCCACACCCTGATCGGCGCCGGCGGCAGTCAGGGCGGCGATGCCGCCAATCTCCTGAAACCGGCGCTCGCCCGCGGCGAACTGCGCACCATTGCCGCCACCACCTGGGCCGAGTACAAGAAATATTTCGAAAAGGATGCGGCGCTCGCCCGCCGCTTCCAGGTGGTCAAAATTGAGGAGCCGGACGAACCCACTGCCCTGGTCATGATGCGGGCCATCGCCCCTTTCGTGGAAAAGCACCACCAGGTGATGATCACCGACGAGGCCCTGCGCGAGTCGGTCCGCCTCTCCCACCGTTACATCTCCGGCCGCCAGCTGCCGGACAAGTCGGTGAGCGTGCTTGATACCGCCTGCGCCCGGGTGGCCATCGGCCTGACCACCAGCCCACCTTCGGTGGAAGCGGCCCAGCGTGCCATCGGCCAGATCGAGCGGGAAAAGAAGATCCTGGAAAAGGAAACCCTGGTGGGCATCGACCATGCGGCGCGCCTGACCGAACTTGACGAGGAAAAGGGGCAGACCGAGGCGCGGCTCGCCACCTTGCAGGAGCGCTGGACCAGGGAAAAGGAGATCGCCGACCGCATTCTCGCTCTGCGCAAGGAGATTCACGAGCTGTTTGCCGCTGATCCGGCCGCCGCCATCGGCGAAAAACAGCAGGTGTTGAAACAACTTGAAGCAGACCTCAAGGCAATCCAGACCGAAGAGCCGCTGGTGCAGATCGCGGTGGACGCCAACACCATCTCGGAGGTCATCTCCGGGTGGACCGGCATCCCCACCGGCCGGATGCTGGCCGACGAGATCACTACGGTGATGCGGCTCGACGCCCTGCTCGGCGAGCGGGTCATCGGCCAGAGCCACGGACTTGCCGCGATTGCCCAGGTGATCCAGACCGCCCACGCCGGCATCGAGGATCCCTCCAAACCCACCGGCGTCTTCATGCTGGTGGGACCGAGCGGCGTCGGCAAGACGGAGACCGCCCTGGCGCTGGCCGAGTTGCTCTACGGCGGCGAAGAGAACATTATTACCATCAACATGTCGGAATACCAGGAGGCGCACACGGTATCGAGCCTCAAGGGGTCGCCGCCCGGCTATGTCGGCTACGGCGAAGGCGGGGTGCTGACCGAGGCGGTGCGGCGCAAGCCATACAGCGTCGTCCTGCTCGACGAGGTGGAAAAGGCCCATTCCGATGTCATGGAGCTCTTTTACCAGGTCTTTGACAAGGGCACCCTGGAAGACGGCGAGGGCCGCCGCATCGACTTCAAAAACACGCTGATCATCCTCACCTCCAACCTCGGCACCGACACCATCATGAAACTCTGCGCCGACGAGGAAACCCGGCCCGGCGCCGAGGCCCTGGCCGAGACCCTGCGGCCCGAGTTGCAGGCCCACTTCAAGCCCGCCTTTCTCGGTCGCCTCAAGGTCATCCCCTATTTCCCGATCACCGATGACAATCTGCGCCGCATCGTCCGCCTCAAGCTCAACAAGGTAGCGAAACGGATGATGGAAAATCGGGAGACCACCTTCCTCTACGGCGACGATGTGGTCGAGGCCATCGCCTCCCGCTGCACCGAGGTCGACAGCGGCGCCCGCAACATCGACCATATCCTCAATAACACCCTGCTGCCGGAGCTGTCCCGCGAACTCCTGTCCCGGATGGCGGCGGCCGAACAGTTCAGCCGGGTCAGCGTTACGGTGGGCGAGTCCGGTTTTAATTTTGCGGTGGAGTAATTTCGCAATAATTGACACATAACCACGGAGATCACAGAGGGCGCGGAGAGACCTGGCTGTCATTGAAAACATTTCCTCTGTGTTCTCTGTTCGCTCCGTGGTAAAATTTTTTTTACGGTTTCATCAGGTATGATGGTCTCGCAAAAAGTCAATTTCGGGGATGGCTAAGCAAAAATCGTCAAATGCGAGGCGCGCACATTTCGAGGAATGAGGCGTACTTGGGTACGCCGCAGTGACGAGATAATGTGCAGCAACGAAGCAGTTGGCGACTTTTTGCGACGCCATCAGGTATGGAAGGTTTCATGAAAAAGATACGAACATGCACCCACATTCTGCTGCTGGCGCTGGCGCTCACCGCCTGCGCCCAGGCCCCGGCCAGCAAGGAGCCGGCGCCCCAGGCCGGACCGACCGCACCCCCGCCCGGACTCGTCATCAACAAGGACACCGAACCGCGACGGATCGAAATCGCCATCAGCGGCACCCTGGGCGTCATCCTCAGCAGCACGATGAGCGGCAGCGACCGGGAAAAGCTGGTCAATGTCTTTGAATACAACCCGGACCAGCACACCTCGCGCTGGATCAATGTGCAGTCCGGCAACGAATTCACCGCCACCCCGCTGCTGACCTTTGCCGATGAAAGAACCGGTCTGAACTGTCGCGAGGTGGAGCTTGTCGCCCAGACCGGGGGCAGGATGGAGAAGGCGCGCTCCATCGCCTGCCGCAAGGACGGCCTCTGGTATTTTCAATAACCTCCGCCTCCAGGTGAGACAATGAGCAATCCCATTTCTTTCGAGGAACCCGGCATCCGGCTGGTCATCGATGCGGAAGATGAACGCGGCCAGGAGAGCCGCACCACGCCGTTTCGCCTGCTCGTCCTCGGTGATTTCAGCGGCCGGGCCAGCCGCGGCCTCTGCGACCCGGTCACCATCCGGCCGCGTCGGGTGGACCGCGATAACCTGGACGAGCTGATGGAGACGATGGCGGTCGAGATCCGCCTCAGCCTGGAAAATGACGAGGCGCTGACAATTTCCCTGACCAAACTTGACGATCTCCATCCGGACCGGCTCTTCCACCGGCTCGACATCTTCGCCAGTTTGCGCACCCTGCGCCGGGCCCTGCGCGATCCGGCTGCCTTTGCCCAGGCCGCGCCCATTGCCCGCAGCCTGTTCGCCTCCGCGGCCCCGCCGCCGCAGGAGCCGCACAAGCCGGCCGTCCGGCCCCCATCGCCTGGTTCCGGCAGTCTGCTCGATCAGATCATCGCCGAGACCACCGGCGAGCCGCTTGCCGCCGCCCCGCCAGCACCGCCGACCGCGGACAACGATCTTGCCGCCTTTGTCGGTTCCATTGTCGCCCCTCATCTCCAGCCCGAACTGACCGGCCAGGATGAGCTGATCGCCGCCCTTGACCGCGCGGTCAGCGACCTGATGCGAGCCGTGCTCCATCATCCGCAGTGGCAGGAGATCGAGGCTGCCTGGCGGGCGATGGATCTGCTCGTCCGCCGGCTACCCACCGGCGAGGAGCTTGCTGTTTTTCTTCTTGATGTCAGCCGCGAGGAAGTACTCCGGGATCTGGCCGATCCTGATCCGCGCCGCTCCATTCTTTATCGCCTCTTCGTCGAACAGGCCGGTGAGCAGTTCGGTACCAGTCCGTGGGCAGCCCTCATCGGCCTCTTCAGCTTCGCGCCGACCACCGAGGACATCACCCTCCTCCACTCCCTCAGCCGGCTGGCCGCCCAGGCCGGGGCGCCCTTCATCGCTGCGGCGCACGACACCTTTCTCGGCACGGGCCGACTCGCCGGCGCCCCCCATCCCTCGACCTGGCAGGAACTGCCGGAGGATATCGCCGCTGCCTGGCAGGCCCTGCGCCGCTCGCCCGAGTCCTCCTGGCTCGGTCTCGTCCTGCCCCGCATGCTCCTGCGGCTGCCCTATGGCGAGCAGACCGACCCGATCGACGGTTTCGCCTTCGAGGAGTACGACGGCGCCCCGGACCACGACGACTACCTGTGGGGCAATCCGGCCCTTGCCTGCGGCCTGCTGCTTGGCGCCTCATTTGCCGAACATGGCTGGACGATGCGGTCCGCCATGCAGCAGGAGCTTGACCGCCTGCCCCTGCATATATACACACACAGCGGAGAAACACGCACCACCCCCTGCGCCGAGGTTCTGCTCACCGAAAAGACGGCCACCCGGATCATGGAGATGGGCTTCATGCCGTTGCTCTCCTTTGCCGGCCAGGACCGGGTCCGGCTTGGCCGTTTCCAGTCGGTGAGCAGTCTCTCGCCCCGGCTGGCCGGCCGCTGGAGTTAAACCAACAGCAGACGCACTTTTCACCTTTCGCGCATGTGAGGCATTACCATGGATATCACCCAGGAAAACAGATTTCTGCAGATCAAGACAGCGCTGGGCGAGAAGGTCCTGCTGATCACCGCCATGCACGGCACCGAGGCGATTTCCGCCCCCTTCCAGTTCGAGCTCGACCTTGTCTCGGCAATCGATCACAGCATCAACTTCGACGATGTCATTGCCAAGAACGTCACCGTCTCCCTCCGCCTTCACGACGGCGAGGAGCGCTTCTTCAACGGCTATTTCTCCTCCTTTGCCCAGAGCCGCACCAGCACCGAGGAGGAAGAGGGCAAACTGCTCTTTTCCCACTACCGCGCTACCATGGTGCCCTGGCTCTGGTTTCTGACCACGACGAGCAACATCCGCATCTTCCAGAACAAAACCGTGCCCGATATCGTCGAGAAGATCTTTGGCGACCATGGCTTAAACGACTATGAACTGGATCTGACCGCCACCTACACCCCGCGGGTCTACTGCGTCCAGTACCGGGAAACGGATTTCAACTTCGTCTCCCGCCTGCTGGAGGGGGAGGGCATCTTCTATTTCTTCAAGCATGAAAACGGCAAGCACACCATGGTGCTGTCCGATCATGTCAACGGCCATCCGGATCTCGCCCCGCACAAGGAGGTCAGCTTCCAGCTCGACACCGGAGCGGAGCGGGAGGAGGACGTCATCACCGCTCTCGATGTCGCGATGAGCATCAAACCGTCGAAATACATCCTCAATGATTACAATTTTGAGACGCCCACCGCCAACCTGCTGGCGGAGACGGAGAGCAAGCTGAAGCTCTCCCCCATCGAAGGCGGCCTCTATGACTATCCCGGCAGATACGGCGACCACAGCATGGGCACCGAGCGCACCCGCTGCCGGATGCAGGAGCTGGAAACGGCGCTGACCGTACTTTCCGGAGAGAGTGGTGTCCGGTCGCTGGCCAGCGGCTGCAAGTTCACCCTGGAGGATTTTCCCCGGACCGATCTCAACGACAAGATCTACGTGCTGACCAGCGTCACCCATCACATCACCCAGACCAGCTACCGCTCGCAGAGCAGAAAAAAAGAGGAACAGGACACCTACAGCAATACCTTCACCTGCATTCCCCACGCCAACCCCTTCCGGCCGGCGCGCCTGACCCCGAAACCGGTGGTCCAGGGGGCGCAGACCGCCACCGTGGTCGGCACGGCGGGTGAGGAAATCGAGGTCGACAAGTACGGCCGGGTCAAGGTTCAGTTCCACTGGGACCGGGAGAGCAAGGCGGACGAAAACTCCTCCTGCTGGATCCGGGTCAGTCAGGCGGTGGCCGGCGTCAACTGGGGCGCGATGTTTATTCCCCGCATCGGCCATGAGGTCATCGTCTCCTTTCTCGAAGGCGACCCGGACCAGCCGATCATCACCGGCCGGGTCTATCACGCCAACAACATGCCGCCCTATGAGCTGCCAGGCGAAAAGACGAAAAGCACAATCAAGACCAACAGCTCCAAGGGCGGCGACGGCTTCAACGAGATCCGTTTCGAGGACAAGAAGGGGGAGGAACAGCTCTTTATCCACGCCGAAAAAAACATGGACATCCGGGTCAAGAACGACCGCTTCGAGACCATCGGCAACAACCGCCACCTCCATGTCAGCAACGACAAACGGGAAAAGGTGGACAACAACCGCAGCGAGAAGATCGGCAACGATCACCTGGAGGAGATCGGCAAGGATCGCCACCTCAAGGTGGCCGGCAAGGAGGCGATCGAGATCGGCGGCAGTCACTCGCTGACCGTCAAGGGCGACGTCATCGAGGTGTTCAAGGCCAAGCATTCTGAGGAAACCACCGGCGATTACTACCTCAAGGCGGACAACATCGTCATCCAGGGAATGACCAACGTCACCGTCAAGGTCGGTCAGTCCTTTATCGCCATCGAGGCCAGCGGCATCAAGATCGGCACCACCGGCCAGATCGTTCTGGAAGCGACCAACACCCTTTCCGTCAAGGGGACCGCCGGGGTGACCATCGAATCACCGCTCACCGCCACTTTGAAATCGACGAGCACCAAGGTCTCGGGTGATGCGATGACCACCATCACCGGCGGCATCGTCAAGATTAACTGATAAGGAGACGGACATGAACCCGAAAAGCGGCACGGCCGGCACGGCCGTCAGTCCCACCGCCCCGGACGTGGCCGAGGACGCCGATGTGGCTGATCCGGGCAAGGTGGCGAAAACCAAGGCCAAGGAGCTGGAAACCAAAAGCGGCAAGTACGGCAGCGAGAAGGTGAAGCCGCACACCCCGACCGAAGAGGAAAAAGAGGAAAAGAGCTGGATCGAGATCGAACTGGTGGACGAGGAGGACAACCCGGTCCCCGGCGAAAAATACAAGATCACCCTGCCGGACGGCCGGGTGGCCCAAGGCACCCTCGATGAAAACGGCTTTGCCCGGATCGAGGGCATCGAACCCGGCACCTGCAAGATCACCTTTCCGGCCCTGGACAAGGAAGCCTGGCAGAAAGCCTAAGCTCTCAGGCCCGGTTAGCCGCCTCACTCACTGCAGAGCAGCAGCACCTCGCCGGCGATATGCGGCAGGGGCATGATCTTGTGCACCCCGCCATGCTTGACCGCCTCGTTCGGCATGCCGTAGACGACGCAGGTCGCCTCGTCCTGGGCGATGGTAACGGCGCCGGCGTCGAACATCTCCTTCATGCCGCGCGCCCCGTCGTCACCCATGCCGGTCATAATGACGCCGACCGCATTCTTGCCGGCATAGCGGGCCGCCGATCGAAAGAGGACATCCACCGAGGGCCGGTGGCGCGAGACCAGCGGCCCGTCCTTGATCTCCACATAATAGCGGGCGCCGCTGCGCTTGAGCAGGGTATGGTGATTGCCAGGGGCAATGAGCGCCCGGCCGCGAACCACCGTGTCATTATCCTCCGCCTCCTTCACCGTCACCCGGCAGATGGAGTCGAGCCGCCGGGCAAAAGCGGCGGTGAAATTCTCCGGCATGTGCTGGACAATGACAATCCCCGGGGTGTCCTCGGGCAACGCCTCCAGAAAGACCTTCAGCGCCTCGGTGCCGCCGGTGGAGGCGCCCACCACCACCACCTTTGCCGTGGTCTGGATCATCGCCCTGGAACGGGGCTTTTCCATGATGACATCGGCGGTGTATTTCGGCGATACCTCTTTGAGGGAACGGCGCTCCGGCCGCGGGGTCAATCTGGCGGCAGCCGCCCCCTTGATGGCGTCGCAGATCGTCACCCGCGACTCCTCGATGAACTGCTTGGTGCCCATCTTCGGCTTGGTGATGATGTCCACCGCCCCGTATTCCATCGCCTTGAGGGCCGTCTCACTGCCGCTCTGAGCCAGGCTGGAACACATGACCACCGGCAGGGGATGCTGGCTCATGATCTTCTGCAGAAAGGTGAGTCCATCCATCCGCGGCATCTCGATGTCCAGGGTGATGACGTCCGGCACCACCGTTTTCAGCCGCTCCGCCGCCACGAACGGATCGGAGGCGGTGGCCACCACCTCGATGGCCGGATCGGAGTTGAGGATGTCGCACAGGGTCTGGCGCACCAGGGCGGAATCGTCAACAACAAGCACCTTGATCTTCTTCATGGGGAGGCTCCGGATGCCAGGGAAGACTTCGGCCCCATCCTGCGGACATAGACGGAACCATCGATGGTTGAAAAAAAGAGTTTGCGACCGAAAAGACCGCCGGTGTCGGCGTTGTCGATGGTCAGGCCGAGCAGGCCGATAATCTCCTGCGCCCGGGCCACGTTCTGCTCGCCGATGGTTCCTCGGAATCCGGCATAGTTCAGTGCCAGCACCTGGGCCCCGCCGAACAGCTTGATGACCAGATCATCCTGGGCCCCGTATTCGATGATCTTCCGGTAAATATAGCGGATCGCCTTGTCGACGTAACGCAGATCATGGTGCTGCCCGGCGATAATGGCCGGCAGCATGGCATGGCAGATGGCGCCGATCCCTGAACCCGGCGAAAACATGGTGACCGCCACACAGGAACCGAGCACGGTGCTGACCAGCACCGGCCGGCGGGAAACCACGACCTCCCCCGGTTTCAGGAAGACGTGGCGCTTGTGCGCGGCGATCAGCCCCTTCATGCCTTGCGATATACCGTGGACGATACGGCGCGAAAATCGACATCCAGTCCATTCAACGTCTCCGAGTGACCGAGAAAAAGATAGCCATGAGGCTGCAGGTTGTGGTGAAACTTGCGCATCAGGGTCTGCTGGGTGGGTTTGTCGAAATAAATGACGACATTGCGACAGAAGATGATATCCATTGGCTCGGCCAGGCCGAAATCCTCATCCATGAAATTGATTCTTCGAAAAAGAACCCGGGCGCGCAGATCGGGGCAGATGCGCACCACCGGGTTGTTGCGGTCCTTGCTGCGCAAAAGATACTTTTTTTTGAGATCAGGCGCAATAGGCTCGACGCACTCTTCCGTATAAACCGCCTTTTTGGCCCGGTCAAGGATGCGGGTGCTGATATCCGAAGCAAGGATGGAAAAGCGGAAATCCGGATGCCGGGCCGCAAACTCGGAAAGCACCATGGCAAGGGTATACGGCTCTTCACCGCTGGAGCAGCCGGCGCTCCAGATCCGCACCGGCTCCCGGTAACAGCCGCGCCGCTGCTGCATGATCGCGGGCAGGGCCATGCGGGTCAGATAGTCGAAATGGCCCGGTTCCCGGAAAAAATCGGTCTTGTTGGTGGTAACGACATCGACAAAGTGAACCAGCTCCTTGCTCTGTCCCTCGCCGCTGAAGAGAAAATCGCTGTAGGCCTCGAAGGTAGGAATCTTCAGGGCCTTGAGCCGCTTCTGCAGACGGGCCTCCAGCATGGTCTTCTTGGCCGGCGGCATCCTGATGCCGACATGTTCGAAGATGAAGGCGCTGAAACGCTGGAACTCTTTATCCTTCATGATGGCAGGTGGTTGTTGCAACATATTGTCCGGTGACAGATTGACTTTTTGCGAGACCATCATTCTTGACAAACCCGTAAAAAGTCTTTTTTACCACGGAGCACACAGAGGACACAGGGAAAACATCTTTAATTATAATTAGTTATCTCTGTGCACTCTGCGGTCTCTGTGGTTAATTTTCAGTTATTACGATTCCATCACTCTTTAATATTTTTCAAAATCATCGTCAAGCCGATCGGGGCTTGCCATGTCGCCCAGCTCCAGGTGGATAGCGTCACTCTTCTTTTCCGAAACCGCAGCGCGGGCCGGCTGGTGGCCGATGACGAGGGGCCGCCTGCCGACACTGCGGAGCGGTGCGGCAAGCTGGCCCCGCCGCCCACCGCTTGCCAGGGTAAAAAAGGCGATGGTTCCTTTCAGCTGTTCGGCCTGACTGGAGAGTTCCTCGGTGGTCGAGGCCATCTCCTCGGCGGCCCCGGCGTTCTGCTGGATGACCTGATCGAGCTGCTGGATCGCCTTGTTGATCTGCTCGGCGCCCGAGTCCTGCTCCCTGCTCGCCGCGCTGATCTCCTGGACCAGCTCGGCGGTGCGCTGGATGTCCGGCAGCATCTTGCCGAGCATCTCGCCCGCCTCTTCGGCAATGGCGACACTGGAGGTGGAGAGCTTACTGATCTCGCCGGCCGCCGCCTGACTCCGTTCGGCCAGTTTGCGCACCTCGGAGGCGACCACCGCAAAGCCCTTGCCGTGCTCACCGGCCCGGGCCGCCTCGATGGCGGCGTTTAACGCCAACAGATTGGTCTGGCGGGCGATCTCCTCGATGATCGAGATCTTGCTGGCAATCTGCTTCATCGCCCCCACCGTCTCACTGACCGCCTTGCCCCCCTCGCGGGCGTCGGTGGCGCTTTTCACCGCGATCTTCTCGGTCTGCATGGCGTTGTCGGTGTTCTGGCGGATATTGGCCGCCATCTCCTCCATGCTCGACGAAATCTCCTCGGCGCTCGCCGCCTGCTCGGTCGCCCCCTGGGACATGTGCTGGGCGGTGGCCGACAGCTGCTGGGATCCGGCCGCCACGTTGTCCGCCGCGCCCTGCACCTCCATCACCACCTCCCGTAATTTCTCCACCATGGAGGAGAGGGCCGCCATCAGCTCGTCGTTGTCACTGCGCTTTTTCAGCTCCACCAGCAGATTGCCCTGGGCCACCTGGCGGGCATTGGCCGCCACCTCCTTGAGATTTGCCACCATGGTGGCGAGCGACTCCATCAACTCATCCTTGTCACTGCGTTTGACGATCTCCACCAGCAGATCGCCCTGGGCGATCCGGCGGGCATTGGCGGTGATGCCGACCGTGGCAATCACCAGTTTCTTCATCGCCGCCATGACGCTGGTCGTGTCCCCTTCCCTGATGGCAATCTCGCGGGACAGATCACCGACGGCAACCTGATTGGCGACTTCGCCCAACTCCCGCGGGTCCGCGCCCAATTGGGTCAGAATGACACGAATGATGAGAAAGGCGATAGCCG
Organism: Thermodesulfobacteriota bacterium; assembly: GCA_049323935.1. Lineage (GTDB taxonomy): Bacteria > Desulfobacterota > Desulfobulbia > Desulfobulbales > SURF-16 > DB1. The sequence continues at coordinate 87,484 of JBMONN010000004.1, read as the reverse complement.
CGCCGAGCAGGGCGGCGACCACGCTGCAGACCAGCAGCACCTGCGCCACCCGGCTCACCGAGGAAAGGATGTTGTGGGCGTTCTCTTTCGCCTCATCGGCATGCTCGACCTGCAGCTTTTTCACCGCTTCGTTGAGCGCCTTGCGCGCCCCGTCGAAATCCTCCATCAGGGCATTGCCGGCCTCGATCCCTTGCGCGATATAGACATTGGCCATCTTCACCCCGCTCGCATAAAAGCGGGTGAACGCCGCCTCGATCTCCTCGACCTCAGCCAGGGCGCGGCTGTCGTTTTCAATCCGGAACATCTCGGCAAAACGGGCCAGGTTGCGCCGGAAATCCTCCGCGACTTTCTCCGCTTCGGCCAGCCCCGCTGTATCATGGGTGGCCGAGACATCGGTCAGCGCCTCGCCGATCTCGACCACCGCCAGATCAAGCTCATAGGCGAGCATGAGAAAGGGCAGGGTCTCGTCTTCCATCTGCCGGGTGCTGTCCTTTGTTCCAGCGAGCAGCACCACCGTCACGACCACCGCCACGACAAAAACGGCGATCACCGCGGTAAAGCCAAGCCCGAGCCGCATGCCGATTTTCATGTTTTTGAACACGTTTTTTCTCCTTTCGGTATTGAGGAGTTGAGGGATTCAGGGGGGTTGGGGTTCAAAAAAGAGGAAGTGAAATTCAGGAGCGGAGCCGGGCGGCCATAGCCTTGGCGTTCTCAGCACGAGGATGCTGTCGCAGATGCCCGCCCTCGTCCTTTTCTCATCCGCTCATCCTCACCACCTGAACACCTCAACAATTCCCCGCCCGCCACCGCCCTTTTAGTATTTTTCAAACTCGTCGTCGAGCCGGTCACTTTCTCCGGCCGCGCCCAGGTCGAGATGGATCGTTTTGCTCTTTTTTAACTCTTCAGCAGTTGCAACCTGATGGCCGATGGCCAGCGGTCGGACCGCGCCACGCCGGGAAGACGCAACGGCCTTCCCCCGCCGACCACCCCCTCCTTCCAGGGTAAAGAAGGCGATGGTCCCCTTGAGCTGCTCGGCCTGGCTGGAGAGCTCCTCGGTGGTCGAGGCCATCTCCTCGGCGGCCCCGGCGTTCTGCTGGATGACCTGGTCGAGCTGCTGGATCGCCTTGTTGATCTGCTCGGCGCCGGCATCCTGCTCCTTGCTCGCCGCGCTGATCTCCTGGACCAGCTCGGCGGTGCGCTGGATGTCCGGCAGCATCTTGTTCAGCATCTCACCCGCCTCTTCGGCAATGGCGACACTGGAGGTGGAGAGCTTACTGATCTCGCCGGCCGCCGCCTGACTCCGTTCGGCCAGTTTGCGCACCTCGGAGGCGACCACCGCAAAACCCTTGCCGTGTTCGCCGGCCCGGGCCGCCTCGATGGCGGCGTTCAACGCCAACAGATTGGTCTGGCGGGCGATCTCCTCGATGATCGAGATCTTGGTGGCGATCTGCTTCATCGCCGCCACCGTCTCACTGACCGCCTTGCCACCCTCGCGGGCGTCGGTGGCGCTTTTCACCGCGATCTTCTCAGTCTGCATGGCGTTGTCGGTGTTCTGGCGGATGTTCGAGGCCATCTCCTCCATGCTCGACGAGATCTCCTCGGCGCTCGCCGCCTGCTCGGTCGCCCCCTGGGACATGTGCTGGGCGGTGGCAGACAGCTGCTGGGAGCCGGCCGCCACGTTATCGGCGGCAACCTGTACCTCCATCACCACCCCCTTTAACTTTTCGACCATGGCAGCGAGCGACTCCATCAGCTCGTCCTTGTCACTCCGTTTTTTCAAATCCACCATCAGGTTGCCCTGGGCAATCTGTTTGGCCGAGGCGGTGATGCTGTTGGTCGCGTCAATGAGTTTTTTCATGGCCGCCATGACGCTGCTGCTGTCACCGGTTTTCAGGATAACCTCGCGGGACAGATCACCGATGGCGACAAGACCAGCGAATTCTCCAAGTTCGCGGGGGTCGGCGCCGAGCTGGGCAAGGACCGAGCGAGTGAGGAAAAAGGCGATGAGGATGGCGACCAGCACCGCAGCCCCACCCAGCCCGAACATCAGGGTACGGGAAGCACTGTAGGTTGTCACCGCCTGTTCATAGCGCTCTTTATTGCGTTCCATGTTGTGCCGCAGCAGGGAATCAACCTTTTCCTGCAGGGTCCGCTCAGCCGGACCGCCCTCCTTGGTCCGCACATATTCAGCCTCGTCATCCTTGCCCTCCATGGCAAGGGCCATGATCCGGGCGTTAACGGCCTCATCCGCCTTAATGGCTTCCTTGACCTCATTGATGACGGCAAAACCCTTGGTATCGGTGGAGGTCGTCATCTCCTCCACGGTTTTCAGACTGCTTTCATAGGTTGCCCGGTGTTTGTTGATGCGCTCGACATATTCCTTTCTTTTCTCAAAATCCTTATTGAGAATGATGTTGCGGACATTGACGAAGATGAAGAAGAGGTTGGAACTCATCGTATTGATGTGCTCGATCCGCACATTGTTGGTATTGACGATCCGCTCAATATTGTCGTTGATCTTCATCATGCCCTGGGCGCCGATCCAGATCAGAATCAGCATGATCGTCACCACAATGGTAAAACCGGCACCCAGTCGTTTACTGAGATTCAAACTGTTGAGCATTTTCCACCCTCCTGTATGATGAGAGAATCACAATGTCCGCAAGTCGCCATTCCGATCCAGCTTGCCTTGGCTAAAAAAAGAAAATTCAAGATTTTGAGGGGATATGTGATGCGCGAACTACCTACACCGCTCCCGCCCTCTCGAAAACGCCACCCCTAATACTGTTCGAACTCCTCATCAAAATGATCAGTGCCACCGGTCTCACCCAGCTCCAGATGGATCGCGCCACCTTTCTTTTTTCCTCCGCCCGGCCCCATGCCATGGAGACCAATGGCCAGGGGGCGGCGTGGACCACGGCGCGATGCGTCGCCGATCCGCCTTCCCCGGCCGCCCTGTTCCAGGGCAAAGAAGGCGATGATCCCCTTGAGCTGCTCCGCCTGGCTGGAGAGTTCCTCAGTGGTCGAGGCCATCTCCTCGGCGGCCCCGGCGTTCTGCTGGATGACCTGGTCGAGCTGCTGGATCGCCTTGTTGATCTGCTCCGCCCCGGCGTCCTGCTCCCTGCTCGCCGCGCTGATCTCCTGGACCAGCTCGGCGGTGCGCTGGATGTCGGGCAGCATCTTAGTCAGCATCTCGCCGGCCTCTTCGGCAATGGCGACACTGCTCGTTGACAGCTTGCTGATCTCACCGGCCGCGGATTGGCTCCGTTCAGCCAATTTTCGCACCTCGGAGGCGACCACCGCAAAACCCTTGCCGTGCTCACCGGCCCGGGCCGCCTCGATGGCGGCGTTCAACGCCAACAGATTAGTCTGGCGGGCGATCTCCTCGATGATCGAGATCTTGGTGGCGATCTGCTTCATCGCCGCCACCGTCTCACTGACCGCCTTGCCGCCCTCGCGGGCGTCGATGGCGCTTTTCACCGCGATCTTCTCGGTCTGCATGGCGTTGTCGGTGTTCTGGCGGATATTGGCCGCCATCTCCTCCATGCTCGACGAGATCTCCTCGGCGCTCGCCGCCTGCTCGGTCGCCCCCTGGGACATGTGCTGGGCGGTGGCGGACAGCTGCTGGGAGCCGGCCGCCACGTTGTCCGCCGCGCCCTGCACCTCCATCACCACCTCTTTTAATTTCTCCACCATGGCGGCCAGCGACTCCATCAGCTCGTCCTTGTCGCTGCGTTTTTTCACCTCCACCAGCAGGTTGCCGTGGGCCACCTGCTTGGCGTTCTCGGTGATGCCCTTGAGCGCCACCACGTTCTGATTGATTGCCGCACCGATCTTCATGAAGTTATCGGCAATGGCCCGGGTGTCCTCGTCCGCCGAAGCCACATCGAGGTCGATCTCCAGATCACCGAGGGAGAATCGTTCCAGATTGACAAGCAGCTTGCCGACCTCGCTGTTCTGATATGCTGCCTGCTTTTCCGCCACCCGAGCCGCCTTCTTCACCGCCGTCATGTCGGTCACCACCTCGAAGACGCCAATGGTGTTGCCCGCATCATCCTTGATCGGCACACCGAAGTAGCCGATATCGAGGTTGAGTGAGCCCGGATGGGCGTCGGTTTCACTGCTGGCGGTCTGATTGGTGGCCAGGGCCCGGCCGCAGGCGCACCTGTCGGACTTGCAGTCGCTGGTGCGGAAATGGTCATAACATTTGGCACCGATGAGCTGCTGCTGACTTCTGCCGCCGACCTCGGCGCCGACCCGGTTCATGTAGCGAACCGTGAAATCCCGGTCGATGATCATCACCGGGCTGGGCAGGATATCGAGAAAGCCCACCAGCCGATCGACGATGGTGTTCATGCCCCGGATCAGCTTATTATAGGCACCCTGATGCCCCTCTGCATCGGCCCGGACCGTCAACCGCCCTTCCATGGCCGCTCGCCCCAGCATCTCGGCATCGTTGGTCAGGGCGCGGATGGTGTCCACCATTTTCGCCATGGCGGCCATGACGCTGTCCGTGTCGCCGCTTTTGAGCCTGATGTCGCGGGAGAGATCCCCGGCGGCTACCTGGCCGGCGACCTCGACAAGCTCGCGGGGATCGGCCCCCAATTGCCGCAGGACGGCGCGGATAATGAACAGGGCAACGATGATGCCGAGCAGCACCGCAGCGATGCTGGCGGCGGACAGCACCTGCTTCACCTGCTGAACCGACGCCAGGATATGACGCCCATTCTCCCTCGCCTCGTCAACATGGGTGGTTTGCAACTTTTCCACCGCTGGCATCAGTTGCCCGCGAATGACGTCGAAATCCTTCATCAGAAGATTGCCGCTCTCCATGCCGTCCTCAACATAAACAGTGGCCATTCGCACCCCGGTTTCATAAAAGCTGTCGAACAGGGCCAGGGTCTCCTCTGCCTCTTCCAGGGCCAGCTTGTCGTTTTCCTGGCGGAACATCTCGACAAAACGGGCCAACCCCTGGCGAAAGTCGGCGGAAATCTTTTCCGCCTCGGCCAGTCCCCCGGTGTCGTGGGTCGCGGCCACGTCGGTAAGGATTTCACTGACCCTGATCACCTTGATGTCAAGCTCATAGGCCAGCATGAGAAAGGGCAGGGTTTCCCCGTCCATCTGTTTGGTATTGGTTTCGGTGCCCCGCAGCAGCAGCATGGTAGCGGTAACGGCCAGGACAAAGACGACTATCACCGCGGCAAAACCAAGTCCCAGACGCGTTGCGATTCTCATGTTCTTCAGCATCTTTTCTTCCCTCGTGTGCAATGCGGAATGTCAGATATTTGACAAACCCGTAAAAATCTTTTTTTTACCACAGAGCGCACTGAGGACACAGAAAAATATCTTTAATTACAATTAGTTATGCCTGTGCGCTCTGCACTCTCTGTGGTTAATTTTCAGTTTTTACGGGACAATCAAATATGATGGTCCGTAAAAACCCGCAAACCATGGCGGGCGGGAACGAGAAAACAACGAGCTACAATACCCTGCCCGTCGGAATCGTGGCTTTTTTTGATGCCGAAAAATTCACGGGAAAGGGTGGCACGATAAGGTGGTGCCCACCCGGCGAAACAGCAAAAGCCCTTCCACCGGGATCACTGGCCGCCGCCCTGCACCGCCAGCAGATCGTCGGAGGAGAAGACCTTGTCGATGTCGAGGATCATGACAAAATCGTTGTTGATCTTGCCCATGCCCTTGATGAACTCGGTGTTGAGCCGGGTGCCGATATGGGGGGCCGGTTCGATCTGTTCCGGCTCCATCTCCACCACCTCCTGTACCGAATCGGCCAGCACGCCGAGAACGATGATCTCGCTCTCCAGGCTGACCTCGACAACGATGATACAGGTATTGACCGTCTGCTCGGTACAGGTCATGCCGAAATTAAGACGCAGGTCAATGACCGGCACGACGCTGCCGCGCAGATTGATCACCCCGCGCATGAACTCCGGGGTCTGCGGCACCTTGGTGATGGTGGTGAATTCGAGGATCTCCCGCACCTTGGCCACATCGAGGGCGAAGACCTCCTCCGCCAGTTTGAAGGTCAGATACTGCACGGTTTCCGTTATTGCCGCCACACTCATGGTAAACCCTCCTTATGTAAGATCGCGTATTAGACAGACAGAAGCGCGTTAGCTTGTCAAAGCCGCCTCAATACCGCTCGAAATCCTTGTCCAGCTCATCATCCCCCCTATCGTGGCCGGCCTCCAGCTGGAGGTTGATGCCGCCCGCCTTGCCGGGCTTTGCCGGTCGGCCCGCCGCGGGCAAGGCCTTGGCCCTGTTACCGGCAGTCGGCCGCAGATCCCGGCCTGTTGAAATCTTCCGGCGACGCGCCACATGCTCGACATGGATGAGACTCGCCACCACCTCGCGCAGCGTTTCCGCCTGACTCGACATCTCCTCGGCGGTGGAGGCCACTTCCTCGGAGGCGGCGGCGTTCTGCTGGATAACCTGGTCAAGCTGCTGGATCGCCTTGTTGATCTGCTCGGCGCCGGTATCCTGTTCGTTGCAGGCGGCGCTGATCTCCTCGACGAGCTGGGCGGTTTTCTGGATATCAGGGACCAGCCTGGTGAGCATGGCGCCGGCCTGCTCGGATGCCATTGTGCAATTGCTGGACAGCTCACTGATCTCTCCCGCTGCAGCCTGACTGCGCTCGGCGAGTTTTCTCACCTCGGAGGCGACCACGGCAAAACCCTTGCCGTGCTCGCCGGCCCGGGCCGCCTCGATGGCGGCGTTTAAGGCCAGCAGATTGGTCTGGCGGGCGATCTCCTCGATGATCGAGATCTTCATGGCAATGGTCTTCATGGCCGCCACTGCGCTGACCACCGCCTTACCGCTCTCATCCGCATCCTGGGCCGCCTGGCGCGAAATCCTTTCGGTCTGGCCGGCATTCTCGGCATTGGAACGAATGTTCGACGCCATTTCCTCCACCGAGGCGGTGGCCTCCTCCACCGAGGCCGCCTGTTCGGTGGCGCCCTGGGACAGTTCCTGCGAGGTGGAGGCAAGCTGCTCGCTGGCTGCCGCCATGTTTTCCACCGCCTCGCCAACCTCGGCCAGAGCCCGATTGATGCCTTGAATAATGAGGACAATCAGCAGAAAGGCAATGGCCGCGCCGAGAACAGTGAGGGTGCTGAGCAGCCAGATTCCGACGATCTCGTCATGTTCGGCCCGGGCAGCGGCGGTGCTGGTGAATTTTTCCACCTCGGTCAGCAGGGATTCGACGATCTCCTCGATTTCATGCAGCTCCTTTTCGGTCTTGAAGGCAGCGGCCCGCGCCTCACTGATGCTGCCGTTTTGCAGCAAGCCGAGGGTTTCCAGAACATGGGTCTCGGCAGTGTCATGTTTTTTCTCTATCTCCTTCAGGATGGCGAGGACATGGTCGAACTCGCGGCGCTCCTCATCGCTGGCCGCTGCAAACAACGCCTCCTCGGCCAATTCCTCGCCACGGGCGACGACTTCCCGGACGGCCGCGCCGATTGTCCTGACTTTAACTATTTCGCCGCCGACTTCGTCCAGGTCGCCACCGGCTCCCTTACCGAGACCTGCCTGAAAATGAATCTCCAGTCGCAAAGAATGGTTGCTGATTTCCACCAGTGCCTCGGTGAGCGGAATATCGCGTTCGGCAATGGCAACCAGTTCGGTGCCGATGCTCTTCATCTTCAGGATGCCGAAACCGGCCACCCCGATCATGATGGCAAGCAGAATCAGACTCAACGCGGTAACGCGGGTGCCGACCTTGAGTCGATCGATGAAAGTTGCGGAGGTGCGACTCTTAAAAAGCAACCCGGTAAGAATCAGCACCAGCAGCAGACCGGGCAGAGCGACCCAGAGGACACTGACCAGCACCGAGCCGTTCTCGTCAGTCGCCTTGAGACGTTGCCGATCAATCTTGCCGTTCTGAGCAGCGCCGCCCTTGCCGACAACAGCTCTCTGCTCCGAAGCGTCCTGCTCAGCGGCCAGGGCGACAGCCGGTCCAACCTTCAGCAGTTGAAGAGCAGGAGTATCACCGCACCAATCAGTGGCAGGTCGAATCCAGGAGAAACTCGTCCCAGCCAGCGACAACACGATCACCAAAAAACAGACTAATCCTCTCCCGGTCCACGATCTTCTTCCGCCATCAGCCATAGCTTTCTCCCATTACACTGTTGCGTTTATTCGAGAATTGGGGGAACTTCCTGGTCGCTCGCCGGGGTTTCGATCCCGGCGAGCTCATGGCAAGGGGCATCTGTGCGGTCGTACCGTTGGCGGCGATACGGCCCATCAACACCGACACCGGTGCCGAATCACCCCAAAAACCAAATTCCACCTTTCAATACTTCTCAAACTCGTCGTCGAGATGGTCATTACCGCCGCCGTTCATGTCGAGGTGGATAGGCGCCTTCTTTACCGTCTTCACCGGCTTGGCCGCCTGGTGGCCGATGGCGAGCTGCCTCGCCGCCATGTGGCGCGGCGCGGCGGCGACCTGATGGCGGTGACCGCCGCTTTCCAGGGTGAAGAAGGCGATGGTCGATTTGAGCTGTTCCGCCTGACTGGAGAGCTCCTCGGTGGTCGAAGCCATCTCCTCGGCGGCCCCGGCGTTCTGCTGGATGACCTGGTCGAGCTGCTGGATCGCCTTGTTGATCTGCTCCGCCCCGGCGTCCTGCTCCCTGCTCGCCGCGCTGATCTCCTGGACCAGCTCGGCGGTGCGCTGGATGTCCGGCAGCATCTTGGTCAGCATCTCACCCGCCTGCTCGGCAATGGCGACACTGCTCGTTGACAGCTTGCTGATCTCGCCGGCCGCCGCCTGGCTCCGTTCGGCGAGCTTGCGCACCTCGGAGGCGACCACCGCAAAACCCTTGCCGTGTTCGCCGGCCCGGGCCGCCTCGATGGCGGCGTTCAACGCCAAAAGATTGGTCTGGCGGGCGATCTCCTCGATGATCGAGATCTTGGTGGCGATCTGCTTCATCGCCCCCACCGTCTCGCTGACCGCCTTGCCGCCCTCGCGGGCGTCGGTGGCGCTTTTCACCGCGATCTTCTCGGTCTGCATGGCGTTGTCGGTGTTCTGGCGGATATTGGCCGCCATCTCCTCCATGCTCGACGAAATCTCCTCGGCGCTCGCCGCCTGCTCGGTCGCCCCCTGGGACATGTGCTGGGCGGTGGCCGACAGCTGCTGGGAGCCGGCCGCCACGTTGTCCGCCGCGCCCTGCACCTCCATGACCACCTCCTTCAGCTTGGCCACCATGGCGGCCAGCGACTCCATCAGATCATCCTTGTCGCTGCGTTTTTTCACCTCCACCAGCAGGTTGCCGCGGGCCACCAGCTTGGCGTTGTCGGTGATCTCTTTCAGCGCCGCCACGTTCTGGTTGATCGCCGTGTTGATCTTGGCAAAATTGTCGGCAATTCCCCTGGTGTCCTCGTCCGCCGCCGCCACCGCGGTGTCGACCGCCAGATCGCCGATGGAGAGCCTTTCCAGATTGACCAGCAGCTTGTTCACCTCGCTGTTCTGGAAGTTCGCCTGTTTTTCCGCCACCCGGGCCGCCTTTTTCACCGCGGTCATGTCGGTCACCACCTCGAAGGCGCCGATGACATTGCCGGTGTCATCCTTGATCGGCACGCCGAAATAGCTGATATCGAGGTTAAGGGAGCCGGGATGGGCGTCGGTTTCGCTGGAGGCCATCTGACTGGCGGCCATGGCCCGGCCGCAGGCGCATTTGTCGGTCTTGCAGTCCGAGGTGCGGAAGTGGTCGTAACACTTGGCGCCCATGAGCTGCTGCTGGCTGCGGCCGCCGGCCTCGGCCCCGGCCCGGTTCATGTAGAGCACGGTGAAATCCCGGTCAATGATCATGGCCGGGGCCGGCATGACGTCAAGCAGGCCGACCAGGCGGTCGGCGACGGCATTGACCCCCAGGATCAACTTGCGGAAATCGCCCTGGTGTCGCGACGCATCGGCCCGGACCGTGATGCGGCCCTCCATGGCCGAACGGCCGAGCATTTCGGCGTCACCGGTGAGGGTACGGATGGCGTCGACGGTCCGGTTGGTCGCCACCGCGATCCTGGTGAAATTGTCGGCAATGACCCGGGTGTCCTCGTCCGCTGGCGCCACCGCGACGGTAAAATCCAAATCGCCGACAGCGAGCAGCTCCAGGTTGGCGATCAACCTGTTCACCTCGCCGTTCTGATACTCGGCCTGCTTTTCCGCGAGCCGGGCCGCCTTTTTCACCGCGGTCATGTCGGTCACCACCTCGAAGGCGGCGATGGTGACGCCCTTGTCGTCCTTAAGCGGAGTGCCGAAGTAGCTGATGTCGAGGTTGAGCGAGCCGGGATGGGCGTCGGTTTCACTGGTGGCAAATATGCCGGCCGCCATGGCCCGGCCGCAGGCGCAACGGTCTGTCTTGCAGTCCGAGGTGCGGAAATGATCGAAACACTTGGACCCAAGGAGCTGCTGCTGGGTGCGGCCGCCGGCCTCGGCCCCGGCCTTGTTCATGTAGAGGACGGTGAAATCGCGGTCAATGATCATGGCCGGGGCCGGCATGGCGTCGAGCAGGCCGACCAGCCGGTCGGCGATCAGGTTGATGCCCTGGATCAGCTTGCGGTAGTCGCCCTGATGACGGCTCTCGTCGGCGCGCAGGGTAATGCGGCCTTCCATGGTTGTCCGGCCCAGGGTGTCGACATCACCGGTCACCAGGCGGATGCTCTCGACCATCTTCTCCATCGCCGCCATGACGCTGGTCGTGTCGCCGGCGGCCAGGGGGATCTCGCCGGACAACTCGCCGGCCGCCACCCGCGCGGCCACCTCGCCAAGTTCGCGCGGGTCGGCGCCGAGCTGACGCAGGGTCGAACGGGTGAGCAAAAAGGCGATGCCGACGGCAATCAGCACCGCGGCCGCCCCCAGGCCGAGCATGATGTTGCGGCCGGTGATGTAGGTCGCCACCGCCTCGGCATGACGCATTTCGTTACGGGCCATGTTATGGGCGATCAGTTCCTCGATCTGCTCCTGCAAAACGTGCTCCGCCGGTTCTCCCTCCTTTTCCCGCAGGGCTTCGGCCTCTCCGTCATTGCCGGCCATGGCAAGATCGATGATCCGGGTGTTGATGGCCTTCAACGTTCTGATGGCCTCCCTGATCTGACCGATGAGCGCCAGGGCTTTGCTGTCGCCCGGGTTGGTCATCTCCTCGACCTTTTTCAGGCTGTTTTCATACTCCTCCCGGCTTTTGGCAATGCGCTCCCCGTACAGGCGGCGTTTCTCCGGATCCTGATTCAAGATGATATTGCGGACATCGGTGAAAATTTTGGAGGTGGCATCCATCACCTGATTGGCATATTCGATGCGCACCATGTTGACGGTGACAATGCGTTCCAGCCCATTTTCGATCACCCGCATGTCGCGGATGCCGACCCAGATCAGCACCAGCATGACCGCCACCACCACCGCAAAACCTGCCCCCAGCCGCCTGCTCAGATTCATGTTCGCAAACATCTTCGCCCCTCCCCTTTCGTGTTATTGAAGCCAGCAATGGATCACGGTTTTCTTCACAGATTCTCCAGCTCACTGCTTGCCGCGTCCCGGGCCAGGATGCCGGGATCGAGAATGAGGGCCACCGAGCCGTCACCAAGGATGGTGGCGCCGGAGATACCCTCGACATGCTGATAGAAACGACCGAGCGGCTTGATGACGGTCTGGTGTTCGCCGATGACGAAATCAACGACAAAGCCGATGCGGGTTCCCCGTACCGCGACGATGACGATCTGTTCGATCTCCGGCCGCTCGCCGGCGATGGCGAACTGTTCGCGCAGGCAGATATAGGGGGTGAGACTACCGCGCACCCGGGCAAGATTGCGGCCGTGTGCCGCCGCGACATCCGCGCGGGACAGCTCGACGCATTCCTCCACCGCGGCAAGCGGCAGCACGAAGTGGTGGTCGCCGATTTTGACAAGGAGGCTCTCGATGATGGCCAGCGTCAACGGAATCCGCAAGGTGATGGTGGTGCCCTCGCCCAGCCTGCTGTCGATGTCGATGGCGCCGCGCAGCCCCTCGATGCCGCGCTTGACCACATCCATGCCCACCCCCCGGCCGGAGACACTGGTGACGGTGGCGGCGGTGGAAAAACCGGGGGCGAAGATCTGGGCGAAAATCTCCTTGTCTGTCAGTTCGGCATTGGCGGCAATCAGCCCCTTTTCCTCCGCCTTGACGCGAATGACGGCCGGATCAAGGCCCTTGCCGTCATCGCGGATGGTGATGAGCACCGAGTCGCCGGAATGTTCGGCCCCGAGCGTCACCGTGCCGAGCGCCGGTTTGCCGCCGGCCAGCCGGGCCGCCGGCATCTCGATGCCGTGGTCGATGCTGTTTCTGATGATGTGGACGAGGGGATCGTTCAGTTTTTCGATCACCGTCTTGTCAAGCTCGGTCTCGGCGCCGAAGGTCTCAAGCTCGATCTCCTTGCCGAGTTCGCGGGAGAGATCGCGGACCAACCGCTTGAACTTGCTGAAGGTGCTGCCGATGGGCAGCATCCGGATATTGAGGGTCGTATCGCGCAGCTCGTTGGTCAGCCGCTCCACCTCCTCGGCGATGGCGATGAATTTCGGGTCATTGTTGCTGGCCGCCACCTGGGTGAGATGGGCCTGCACGGTGACCATCTCACCGACCAGGTTGACGAGCTGATCGAGTCTTTCCGCCGGCACCCGGATGCTGGCCACCGCATCAAGGGCGGCCCGTTCCTGCCGCACGGTCCGGACCTGCTGTTGTTCGACGAGAGCGGAGGCCACCTTTGCCGGGGCAACGATCCCCTCTTCCACCAGCAGCTCCCCGAAACGCTTCTGTTTGCCCAACACCTGCCGGGCCGCATCCGGTTGCAGATCACCGCGTTCGACCAGGATCTCACCGAGTTTCTTGTACTCCCCGGCATCTTCTTCCGGCCCGGCGTCGATCTCCACGATCCGGATCTCACAGTCGTCCTCGACAAAGATAAAAACGTCGCGAATCGCCTCCTCGCCACGGCTCGTTGTCAAAATAACGTCCCAATAGATATAGCAGTGTTCGCTGTTGAGGCTGTCCAGGGTCGGAATATCCTCGAGCTGGGCAATCACCCGGCAGGCGCCGAGATCGTGCAGCTCATTCAAAAGCGACAGGGGATTGCTGCCGCTCAGGAGCAATTCCCGATTGGGCCGGAAACGGATGCGCCAGGTTTTTTCCCCGGCGGCAGCGGGAGCCGGCGCCCGCGCGGCCTCCTCCTTTTTGACGACGCCGCCGGCCTGTGGCAGCAGTTTCCGCAGACCGGCGACAATGGCATCGCCCTGTTTGCGATCAACCTCGCCGAGGCCGGACGAGGCATCGAGCAGGGCGGAGATATGGTCCCGCGACTGGAGGGTGAGGTCGAGCAGCTCCTTGGTCACGGCCAGCTTGCCGTTGCGGACCTGATCAAAGACCGTCTCCACCTCATGGGTGAAGGCGGCGATTTCGTCGAAGCCGAACATGGCACCTGACCCCTTGATCGTATGCATGGCCCGAAAGACTCGGTTGATCAGCTCACTGTTATCCGGCGTCTCTTCGAGATCAAGAAGGGAGGTTTCCAGCTCGGCCAGCAGCTCGGCCGCCTCTTCCCGATAGGTGGCGATATGTTGATCAGTCATGAGTTACCCCCCTAAAACCTTCTTGGTCACCGCGATCAGCTGTTCCGGCTTGAATGGCTTGACGATCCAGCCGGTGGCGCCGGCCGCCTTGCCTTCCGCCTTCTTCGAATCCTGGGATTCGGTGGTCAGCATGATGATGGGAATGAACTTGTTCGGACCGCCGCTGCGCACCCCCTTGATCAGGCCGATGCCGTCGAGATTCGGCATGTTGAGATCGGTGAGCAGCATGTCGACCTTCTGGGTGGTCAGTTTGTTCAAGGCATCCTGCCCGTCAACCGCCTCGACGACCTCATAGCCGTTCTGCCGGAGGGTAAAGGCCACCATCTGCCGGACACTGGCGGAATCATCCGCCGTCATGATCAGTTTTGCCATTATTTTTCCTCTCCAAACCAGGTACAGATCGTATCGTTGTGCTGTTTACAGGTTTCCGGCTGCCGCGCCCCGCAGGCCTCGACCAGTGCGTCAAGGGCGGCGGGCCGCTTCCCGCGCAGGGCAATGGTTCGTCCCTGGCTCGCCGCTGTTTTGCAGGCGGAACAGAGAATCTGCAGAACCGTGATGTCGATCTCGACATCACGGGCAAAGGAAAGGGCGACATCCTGGCCCGCCGCCAGTCCCGCGCTGATGCGTTGGGCGAACTCACCGGCGTTTTCAATGGTCAAGCGGGGACCGCTGTCAAGAAGGAGTTCACCCTTCTCCTGCCCCGAATCATTACTTGTCTGCTCATCCATAGCGTTTCTTCCTCCCCTTCTCAGAAGTCCGTGACGACCGCTCGCCTCCTCCGCTGGCGCCATGCCGTTCGCACCGCATCAGGAAAAGAGCACCGGTCGTCACCTAAAAAAGACAAACCCGTAAAAAGTCTTTTTTCACCACAGAGCGTACTGAGAACGCAGAGAAAAAATCCTTTATTACGAACAGTTATCTCAGGGAACTCTGTGGTCTCTGTGGTTAATATTCAGTTTTACGAAATCATCAAAAAAGATCGACGTTGTCGCCGAATTCCGATTCCCCGGTCGCCGGCGCCTCGTCGCTGCGGATCTGCTCCGGCGCAGCGGCCTGGGTCGATTGGCCGGCCCGGCGGGCGGCGATGGCCTCATGGATGCGCCGTTCGCTTTCCATGGTATAGCGCTCTTCCATCCGCCGCAGATTTTCCTTAAATTCTTCGGTGGCCGGCTCCAGCTCCCGGGACTCGCCGACAATCCCATGCAGCACCGCCGCCACCTCTTCGGCCATGGCGTGACTTCGTTCATGGACGTCGATGCCGCCGGTGACCTGCTCCACCTCCTCGCTCAAGGAACCGACCATGTCATGCAAGCGGCCGAGGATCTCCCGCAGCTCGACGCTCATCTCGCCAAGGACACGGACAATTTCCTCAACCTCGCCGCCCATGCCGCTGATGCGGGACGAAAGCACCGCTTCGGCCTCATCGGCGGTATGGGCAAGGTGCTTTGTCTGGTCATTGATTTCCCCCAAGGCGGTGGCGATGGCATCGGTCTGCTGCACCGTTTCGTCGGAGAGTTGCTTGATCTCCTTGGCCAGCACCTCGAGGGCCGCCCCTTCCACCCCGCTGTGGGCTGCTTTGATCTGGGCATTTAAAGCGATATGAACGGTGGCGTAGCCGATGGACTCGATATCGGCAACAAAGACGGTGATTTCGCTGATGGTTGCGGCCACCTGTTTGAGGGCGGCGGCCATTTCCCGATCCGCGCCGGCAAAGGTACCGAGCAAACGGGTGACGGTTGCCATGCCCCGACTGATGCCGTCGAGAAACGAGGCGTCCTCTCCCTCTCCCATTCCGGCCAGGGCCAGGGTTTCTTCCCCCAGAGCCGTCTGCTTGCGGGCCACCTCGCGCAGGTTTTCGACAATCGAGGCGACCTGGGCATGAAACTCGGAGGCGGCGAAGCGCAGTTGCGCCTCCTGCAGCTCGCAGACATTACCGGTCTCGACGATCAGGGCTCGGCACGCCTCCCGCACCCGGTCGGTGCAGGCGGCGGCGTCAAGATCCGCGGCCAGGCCTGCCAGGGCCTCGGCGACATGCTCCACCTGCTGCCGGTGGATATCATGAAACTGCATGGAAGAGACCACTGCGCCGATATTGCCGGCAATCTCACCGGAGACGGCGGCGACCATGGCGCCCAGTCGGGTGAAACGGTCATTGACCGCTTCGAGGGCATGGAGACTGTCGGCGCTGCCGGCGAGGGCGGCCGAGACCTCGGCGTCATGCACCGATTCGGTAGAGGCAACCACCTCGATATTTTCATCAAGCATGGCGGCCAGCAGGCGCTGGTGCTGAATGATCGCCTCGGATTTATCGTTGATCTGGCGGGAGAGTTTTTCCACATCCAGGGCGAGATTGACGAAACCGGCGCCCAGGTCGCCGAGACGGGCGCTTTCGATCTTGATGGAAACGCCGAGCATATGCAGGGTCATATCCATCTTGCGAAAGCCATGAAGCGGGGCGGAGATCCCCCCCAGCAGCTCCTGGACACGGCGCAGGGTGGCGAAGGTATCGGCATTGCGGCTGCGCGCTCTGGCCAGATAATCCTCCATGTCCGCCATCATTCGCCGCAGACGTTCGAGCAGGGTCTGCATCCGGCCGCCGGAGGCCGACTCGACGAGATGATCGGCCAGCCGGGTGATCTCCCCGGAACGAAGATAAATGCCCTGCATCTGTTCGCCGATCTGCAAAAATTCGTTTTCCGTGGCCCCGGCCAGCTGATGGAGGGTGGCCAGCGAGGAATCGAGGGCCGGTCGCCAGGCAGCGGGAAAATCCCGCCGTACGGTGGCGCTTTTTGCATGAAAAATTTTCCAGAACATACCTTTTTTCTTGTCGTTTCACCTTGTCCCAGAAGCCACCGGGGACCGCGGCCGTCTTTTTGATGCGGCCGCCCAGTTGATGCGTCGCACGAGAAAAACCGACCCAGTCGGCCGTCCCGTCCCTCAGGCTGATTCCATCATCTTAGGCAGATGACGAGACGGTAATCAAGAAATTTCATGACCGCTGATCAGAGCCGGATTCCCCCTGTGCCACAATGTAACCACAGACACTTGGCAACACCGGCCCGGTGCGCGTTGTCCCTGTCAGGGCAGGATTCACGAAAGTTCTTGACGGGACCGAGTCGCCTGTGCGCATAATGAGCATTGACGGGCAGCATTCAGCCAATACCGGCTTCCTGTTTTTCTGCCAATTGCCAAATAGTTAAACAGAACGCCCTGTGATCCCATCTCCGTTTTTTTCCCGAGGCAAATTACTTATTGACACGCAAGGAGGAGAAAGATGAAAAAAACCGTGGTATTGTTGGCAATGTTTTTTTGCCTGCTGCTGATCACCACCGGCAGTCAGGCGGCAGACAGTTACGTCTTCGGCGTCCATCCGTTCAAAAACCCGACGGAACTGGGGAAAATGTTCAAGCCCTTGCGCGACTATCTCGGCGCCGAGCTGGGGGCCGAGATATCCTTCCGCAGCGCCAAGGACTACGACGCATCGAAACAGGCCCTGATCAACGGCGAAATCGACATCTCCTACCTGGGACCGTCGCTGTTCGCCATGGTCAACAACGAGCATCCCGGCAAGATCCGCATCGCCGCGGTGGTCCTCAGCAAGGGAACGCCGAGCTTCAAGGGGGTCATTGTCGCCCGCCAGGAGTCGCCGATCAGTACGCTGGCCGACCTCAAGGGCAAGAACTTCGCCTTCGGCGACCGGGAATCGACCCTGTCCTGCTACATGCCGGCCTACATGCTGATGACGGCCGGCATCTTCGACGGCATGACCTACAAGTTTGTCGGCTCCCACGACAACGTCGCCCTGGGCGTGTTGAACAAGGCCTTTGACGCCGGCGGCATGCAGCCCTCGGTGGCCCAGACCTATCTCGACAAAGGGCTGAAAATCGTCGCCGAGTCCGAGCCGGTGCCGGAACACGTCATCGTCGTCGGCTCAAGGGTCGATGACGCGACCTTCGAGAAAATCAGGCAGGCCCTGATCAACGTCAAGAACCCCGAGGTCTATACCGCCATCGGCAAGTCGCTGACCGGTTTTGCCGCCATCGATCCGGCTGAGTATGCGAAGCTTTACGAAATCATGAAGCAGGTTGATGCAAAAATTCCGTTGAAATAACGGACGGCTTTCCGCTGTCGGCCAGACCATCAACAGCAAAGGGGGGGACGATGCCGCCCCCCCCTTGCCGCCTGTCTTTTCCGGCCATTTTCAGAATCTGGTGAACTCCTCGTCATCAAGGGGAATCACCTCTTCCGCCTTCACCCGTCGGCCGGGCAGCGCCTTCGGCATTTGCGGTTCTTCCCCCCCGGTCGGCCGGGCCGGACCCGGTTGGCCGGAAACGCTCCTCTGGGCCGGCCCCTTCGGTTTTCCGCCACCACCCGCCCTGGTCACCCCAGCCGCGCCGTGGCCCGCCAGCGTGGCCAGATCCTCCACCATCACCTTCATCTGTTCCGCCTGAGCGCTCATCTCCTCCGCGGTGGAGGAGGATTCCTCGGCATTGGCGGCGACCCGCTGGACCACGCTGTCCATTTCGACAATGGCCCGGTTGATCTGCTCGATCCCTTTGGCCTGCTCGGCCGATGCACCGGCAATCTCCTCCACCAGTTCGCCGACCTTCCTGGCAATATCCATGTTTTCAGCAAAGGCATCCTGGGTCGCCCTGGTCAGCTCATTGCCATTTTTGACCGCCTTCATGGTGTCATCAATGAGCTGCGCCGTATTCTTGGCCGCCTCCGCGGCCCGCATGGCAAGATTGCGCACCTCATCGGCCACCACCGCAAAACCGGCACCCGCCTCGCCGGCCCGGGCGGCCTCCACCGCGGCATTCAAGGCCAGCAGATTGGTCTGGAAGGCGATCTCGTCAATGGTCTTGATAATCTTGCCGGTTTCCTCGCTGGTCCGGTTGATTTCCGTGATCGCCCCTGTCATCTGCTCCATGTGATGACTGACCTTCTGAACGATGCCCGAGGCGGTGACCATCATGGTCCGGGCCTGGCCGGCATTTTCGGCATTGGCGCGGGTCATGGAGGTAAATTCCTCCATCGACGCCGATGTCTCCTCAATGGCGGCGGCCTGCTCGGAGGCCCCTTCGGCCAGGGTCTGACTGGCGGCGGCAAGATGACCGGAACCGGCGGTAATCTGTTCGGCGGCGGCCGACAGACCGGCGATCACTCGCTGCAACGGTCGCGTCACTCCCCGCCCCAGCTCCAGAATCAGCACGATACCGGCCAGCAGGCCGGCTGCCAGGGTAAGAACGAGGGTAATGACAACGGTTTTATAGTTCCGCTGCGATCGTTGATGAGCGGCTTGCGCCATTTGCAGATTGATTTCAGTGAGCTGATCGATGAAATCGCGCATCTCCTCGAATTTCATCCGGGCCTGGCCAAGGCTCAACTCCACGGCCAGCCGCTCTCCCTCCGGAGTTCCGGCCCGACAATTCTCCACTACCTGCCGGGAAATGACCTGCCAGGCGCTACGGGCCTGCTCGAAGCGGGGAATGATTTCCTGCTCCTTCGGGTTCACCGCCAGGCTCTTGTACTTTTCCCACCGCTCACCGGCCTGCTGCAGATTGGTCTCGTACTCTTTTACCAGCCCGGCAAAGAGTTCGGTCGTCGCCCCGGCAAAAATCATGGTTCTCTCCGCCACCAGCAGCTGCTGAAAATCCCGGTCCGCCTCGATCAGATAATCGATGCCCGGCAGATTGACCGTGAAAATCTGCCGAAGCTGTTTCTCGATGGAGGCACTGCCGAGGTAGCCTGCAGCCCCAATCCCCGCCATAAAACAAATCATGACGGAGAAACCGAGAATGAGTCTGGCTCCTACTCTGAGATTCTTAAACCATTTCACCTTATTGCCCTCCGGTTTTTATTTGTGCGCATACAAGTCGGCCACTCCGGCAAACACCTTTTCCCTCCACATCGCGACGCTGAACCTGGGCCGCGGAGGCTTCCCGCCCCGCCTTGCCACATTCTATGCAGAAGGCGCAAACAAAGTCAATCGCAGCAACCCTGACCGTTTCCTTCTACCGCCCCTGCAGTTGGGGCTACCCAAATCCTGTCGGCATTTATCGATCAGCTTCCCCGTCGCGATGGCCTCGCTCCTCACCGTCGTGCCTTTTATCCAGCAGGTGGCGAACGATTCGGGCCAGCTCCCGCTGCAGCACCGGTTTCATGATGTACTCGCTGATCCCGAGCGCCAGCGCCTTTTCCCGATCAATCAGTTCACTGTAGCCGGTGCAGAGGACAACCGGAATGTCCGGCCGGATCGCCTTCATCTCCCGGCACAGCTGTACCCCGGTCAGGTTCGGCATGGTCATGTCGGTGATGACCAGGTCGCAGTCTTCCGGCTCCGCAGCAAAGGCGGCCAGTGCCTCCCGGCTGTCCGTGAAGGCGGACACCGCATAACCGAGACCGGCCAGCATCTGCCGCAACAGAGAAACAATGACCTTTTCATCATCCACCACCAACACCCTTTCATCTCCCCGGCTGCGGGGATCATCGCTTGCCCCCTCCTCCTGCCACGGCACCGGGCCGGCGGCAATGGTCGGCAGATAGACATGAAATGTCGAGCCCGTGCCCGCTTCACTGTAGACGGTCACCGCACCGTGCAGCCGGCTGACGATGCCGTGGACAACCGAGAGGCCGAGTCCGGTGCCCTCGCCCTTGGTCTTGGTGGTGAAATAGGGTTCAAATATCCTGCCGAGGATATCGGGGGCGATGCCGTGGCCGGTATCGCTCACCTCCAGCCTGATATAAGGACCGGGGGCGATGCCGATTTTATTGGCCAAATCGTTGGTGCTCAGGGCAAAGGCGGTCAGGGAAACGCCGAGCGTTCCCCCCTGCTCGCGCATGGCATGAAATGCGTTGGTGCAGAGGTTCATGACAATCTGATGAATCTGGACAGGATTAGCCAGCACCGCCGGGCAGCTCTCGTCGATATGCTGGCGAATGGCAATGGTGGCGGGAATGGAGGAACGCAGCAGCTTCAAGGCCTCCTTGACGACAAACTGCACCTTCAGCGGCTGGGGCCTGTCGTCCGTCTGCCGGCTGAAGGTGAGAATCTGCTTGACCAGTTCAGTGGCCCGCTTCGCGCCCCTGATAACCTCGGCGATATCGGCGGCGGCCGGGCTCGCCGGCGGCAGGGCGGCCTGCACCATTTCCGAATAGCCGAGAATCGGGGTAAGAATATTGTTGAAATCATGGGCGATGCCGCCCGCCAGGGTGCCGATGGCCTCCATCTTCTGGGCCTGCTGGAGCTGTCCCTCCAGTTGTTTCTGCTCGGTGATGTCCTTGGCGATATGGACCACGCCGATCAGCCGGTTCACGTCATCGACAATCGGCGAAAGGGAAACCTGGAACATCCTGTTGCTGATGGCATGGGCGATTTCGCAACTCACCATTTCCCTGTCCCCGGCCCCTGGCCGGACCGGGCAGCCTGCGCAGGGGCTGTCACTCCCCCGGAAGATCTCATAACAGAATTTCCCCTGCAGGGAACCGGCAGGGACGGCAAAGATTTCCACGGCCCTGCGGTTGGCCCGGACAATGCACCCGTCCGGATCGAGAATGGTGACGATGTCGGCGATGGCATCGAAGGTCCGTTCCCATTCCTCCTTGGCCAACCGCAGTGAGCGCTCGCTATTCTTGCGTTCGCGGATATCCCGGATAAAGGCGCAATCGTAGACCTGCTCGGCCCAGGTCACCATATTGGCGGAGACATCGACGGGAATGAGCTGGCCGTCTTTGGCGCGCAGCTCTGTTTCCAGGCTGATGGAGCCGCACGCCAGCAGTCTCTGCCAATGATCAGGCCACTGCTCCGGCGCCAGTCCCGGATCGATATCAACGGGCCCCAAGGCAAGCAACTCCTCCCGCGAGTAACCGAGCAGCCGGCAGGCCGCATCATTGACAAAACGAAATCGCCCCTGGGCATCACTCCAGCAGATCGCATCCTGGGCGCTGTCGATTGAGGCACGTACCAGATGCAGCTGCTCCTCCATGCCCTGACGCTCCTGCGCCATCCGGTCAAAGGCCGCCCCCAGCTCGGCCAGCTCGTCATTGCCATCGAGATTGGCTCTGGCCGTGTAATCCCCTTGGGCCAGACGGCCCGCCATGCGGCGGAGAATCTCGACCCGCCGGGTCAGCACGTGCTGAAAAAAGAACCAGAGGCCCAGGGCGAGAAGGGTGAGAAAACCGCCGTATTCGAGCAGATGCCGGGCGTGGGCTTGCCAGGCCGCCGCCTTGGCCGACTCCAGATCATAGTAGAGGAAGAGGACCACGCGATCGGTGTCGGTATGATGCAGAGACGGCAGATCGAGGATCGAGGAGACGCCGACAATGCCCCGGCGGTCGTCGCTGAGGTGGGTTGCCAGCCCATGGGCCTGCTGAAACTCGGCCCCATAATCGCGCAGCAGGAATTGCTCCTGGCCGGAGAGGACGGGAATGATCGTCTCCACCTGTTTGCCGATCATGGCCAGCCGGGTGGCGCCGAGTATCTCCCCATCCTCGCAGAGCAGATAGGCGTGCCGGATGCGCGGATCGAGGGCGAGCAGGGAAATGCGCTTCTGCACCTGATTGAGGTCGCCGCGGATTAAAAAATATTCAAGAAAGCGCTCCTCCTGACTGAGCCGCACCCTGACACTCTCCGCCGCCTGCCCTTCGAGCACCCGGCTGTCCCGGGCCGTGTTCACTGCCCAGAACAGCAAGCCGACAAGGAGGGTGGAGAGGAAAAGAAAGAGAGGGATAGTGGTCCGCAGCGCGCCGCGGGTCAGAAACGCCATGTTTTCACCCTGACATCATCAACGTCTTAATGGAGAAACCGGCAGATCAATGGCTGTGGTGGCGCGCGATGCCCCTGTCCGGGCCGGCACTCATAAGCCCTGAAGCAGATCGACGCTCAGCAATGGCTCGATGGCAAACTCCTGCCGGATCATTCTTTTTTTCACCATATGAGCAAGCAGTTGTCGCCCGTTTCTGACAAGGAGTGGATTGTCGCCGGCCAGCATCTCCCTGTTTTTTTCAATGGACGCAAACAAGACCCCGTCCAGACTAGCGGCAATGCTGACGCTGTCCAGCCCCATACGCTGTTCCATGGCAGCCAGCGCCTCATCATGGTGCTGATCGAGGTACGACAGACTGCGAAACCAGCCACGCAACAGCTCCCGGACATCATCTTCCCGCTCGCTGAGCACCTCGGGTCGAACAATGAGCACATCGACAATCTCGTCCGGGATCTCGCTGCTGGCAAAGAGCTGCTGCGCCCCCTGGCGCAGCAGTTTCGACCGCACCGGCTCAAAGGTCACCAGGGCATCGACCGAGCCTGCGGCAAAGGCAGCCGCATGCTCGGTGATCTCCAGGGGGACCAGCTCGACATCCTGAAGGGAAAGGCCACTTTTTTCCAGGGCGCGGGACAGCATGTAGGCGCCGACCGCCGTACTCTCCACCCCGATTCGTTGCCCGCGGAGATCGGCCACATCCCTGATCGCCGGATTGGCGAGGATGACATCGGCCCCGCTTGAGATATCCATGACAAGAACAATCCGGAACGCCACCCCCTGGTCGGCCAGCCGGAACGCCTCGTCCAGGGTCAGGGCCGCGGCGTCCAGCACCCCCTGCCGAAAGGCATGGATGGAATCGGTATTGGAGGTGAACTCGACGAGATGGACTTGATCTTCGTCGAGATATTGCAAGTGACGGGTCAGATAGAGGGGTTCATAGCCGATCCAGATGTTGGTGCCGACGCGGAGGGGGGTGCCGGCATCGCCGGCACAGCCGGCCAGCAGCCCCAAAAGGATCATGAAGGAAGCGAGAACAGAATGACCAACACGAAAAAGTCCTGTCAGCATGCAACCTCCTGCACGGGCGAGACTCCAGAACGAAAGCGGAAACAGCTTTCTGGCGGGGTATCATAAACCGACACCTGAAAAGCCGGCAAAAAGGGAATGAGGGCGGCGGCCATGGCAAAATCGTCTGGCAAATTTTCCTGCGCGACGTCATCCAGATATGCCTGTGATTGTTCCTGCCCTGAGTATGGCAAATTTTCCTGCATGGAGTCAAGCCGATATCAAGCCTGTTGGGACAATCGATGGACAGTCTCCCCCCGCCAGCCATGCAACAATGTGGCACGAATCATGCTTTAACATTTCACCGTCCTCTCGGCGGTCGCGTTAGATACGACATGTTTTCAAATGAAAAATTCCGAAGGAGGACGAAAGAAAATGAAGTGGCGCATATACAGCAGTGCTGCCTGCGCGGCATTATGGGGTCTCTTTGCCGGTGGAACGGTTGCATCCGCGGCGGTTGTTTCCTATCAGTCACCGCAGCACACCTTTTCCAAAAGCGATCTGCTTGGTCAGTTCGACGGCACCGGCTACGTTCAGGATCCGACCATTGTCTGCGAGGGGGAGACCTGCACCGGCGAGCAACCCTTTATCGACAAATTCACCGGCGTTACCATGCAGCCGGTTGACACCGAATTCGCCTTCCACGTCACCGATTTCGTCGGTGCCGAGCGCAAAACCCGCGACGGTATCTACGATGACGGCTGGATCGGCGACTACATCAACGCCAACGGCCGCCTGATCGGCGTCGTCATTTCCAACCCCCAGACTCCGGCCTTCAAGACCGGCATCGTCCGCGGCAGCATCTGCGCGGGACTGGGCGGCGCCCAGACCAAATGTTCGGCCGAGCAGTACACGGTGATGGAGCACATCCTCACCTGCACGGAAAAGATCCCCTATTTTTACACCGACCCGTACTGGCAGTCGCTCTGCCAACCCCTGTCCGACGTGCTCGCCAAGCCGGACGATCCGACCACCCCGGTGGACCCCTTCACCCTGGCGACCAACGAATCCGACCTGGTCAACATCGCCACCGGTCGTGACTATTCCATCACCAAAAAGGACGACGGCAAGTTTCTCTTCCGCTGGGGCTCGCTCCACAAGCGGCCCAGCGAAATGCGGCTTTACGCCTCCTTCCCGGTCCCCAATGCCTGGAAGGTGCCCGGCGCCAACTACCGGGTCACCCGGGCAGAGCTGATCGTCAACCACAAGATCTCGAACAGCCCCAACGACCAGATCAGGCCCGAGGATTTCGAGAATGAGGCGGCCACCGGCCGGCTGCCCGGCTACATCAACACCTTGGGCGTCCTGACCTCGGACAAGGACTGTTTCGAGGGCGACGGTCATTTCATCCCGGCCGGCACCCTGTTCCGCGATCCGGCCCTGGCAAATCCGCCGGTGGACGGCAACGGCGACGGCGTCATCGACGGCGGCGGCTGGTCGGCGGACCTGCAGACCGGCACCACCAACGCCTGGTACACCACCACCGACCGCGATCCCTTCGAGCCGGACCCGGTGACCGGCAGAGGGCCGCGTTACCGGCTGAAATCCGGCAAGTTCGGCCAGAACCTGCCGTCGCTTGACATCCCGACCGTCAACTGCATGGAACCGCCGATCACCTACGACTACCTCAAATATCCGGCCGGCGAACCGACCACCACCAGGATCAACCTGCTCGACTGGAAGGACGGACTCTCACCGCTTGCCTGGAGCGCCAACTGGAATAATTTCAACGATCTCAACCCCTATGATCCCACCGACACGGTGCCGGACGGCGTTTCCTATGTGGAAGGAATGCCGCTGACCCAGGACTTCGACCTGGCGGTCTTTATCAAGGGTGACTACAAACCGACTGTGGTCTACAACGCCACCCTGCTCATCGAGTACGAGGATCCTGCGGTGACAGAGCAGATTGAACTCTGCACCGACGGCATCGACAACGACAATGATCTCTACATCGACTGCGCCGACACCGACTGCTTCGGGGCCTGGTGTCCGGAAACGTACTGCTTCGACGGCAGCGACAACGACGGCGACGGCTACGTTGACTGCGAGGATCCCGACTGCGCCGATTACATCGAATGCAGCTTCCCGGACGAGAACTGCGTCAACACCATCGACGACGACCAGGACGGGCTGATCGACTGCATGGACCCGGACTGCAAGACCTTCGTCACCTGCCGGGGCGGCGAAATCTGCTCCAACGGCACGGATGACGATCTCGACGGCCTCATCGACTGCAATGATACGGATTGCGCCGACGCGCCGATCTGTGTGACGGAAAACTGCTCGGATGCCGTCGACAACGACAATGACGGCCTCATCGACTGCGTTGATCCGGACTGCGTAGATGCCCAGGCCTGCAATCCGGAGCTGATCTGTGACGACCTGATCGACAATGACGGTGACCTGACCATCGACTGCGCCGATTCGGACTGCAAGAATCTGCCGATCTGTCTGAACTCCATGGAGTTCTGCGGCGACGGAGCTGACAACGACGACGATGGTCTGGTCGATTGTTCCGATCCGGACTGCGAGGCCACCAGCGCCTGCACCGGCGAGATCTGCTACGACGGGGTGGACAACGACGGCAACGGCATGGTGGACTGCGTCGATCCGGACTGCGCCACCGTTGCCTACTGTAATCCGGAACTGAACTGCATCGACGGCCTTGACAACGACGGGGACGGGTTCACCGACTGCGCCGACAACAACTGCTTCAGTGACATCAACTGCCAGCAGCTGCCGGAGAACTGCAGCGACCAGCTCGACAACGATCATGACGGCCTCATTGACTGCGCCGATCCGGACTGTGTCGACGCGCCGGTCTGCTCCACGGAGATCTGCAACGACGGCATCGACAACAACGGCGACGGTATCATCGACTGCGCCGACCCGCTCTGCGCCGTCACCCCGGCCTGCAATCCGGAAAACTGCGGCGACGGCGTCGACAACGACGGCGACGGCGCCATTGACTGCGCCGACTCCGAGTGTTTCAACAGTCCGCTCTGCCTGCCGACCCCCGAACTGTGCTCCGATGCGGTGGACAACGACGGTGACGGCCTGGTTGACTGCAATGATCCCGATTGCGCCAGCCAGCCCGGCTGTACCCAGGAAATCTGCAACGATCGCATCGACAACAACGGCAACGGCCTGATCGACTGCGCCGACCCGGCCTGCGCCGGCGCCCCTGGTTGCGCGGCCTCGGAAAAGGGCATGTGCACCGATACCTTTGACAACGACGGCGACAGCCTGATCGACTGTCTCGATCCCGACTGCGCCAAGGACAAGGCCTGCAAACTTATCAGCCGCAGATAACCAGGCCCCTTCGGCCAATAAAAAAGGGGAGCCGTAACCGGCTCCCCTTTTTTATTGATCATCAACCCGCCAGAAACTTGCGGACTGGCGACCAGTTCCTGACGATCCCCCCTTCCTGCCAGCCCTTTTCGCCCCCTTGCCCCCATCCCGCAGCCCTTCCCGGCTGCGGCATATTGTCGCACCCTCCCCCCCCATCCCTTTTCCCTTGCCCGCCACCCCAAGCAGCGGCGCCCCAGCGCCCTTCTATTTACATTGTGGCACATTCCTTGCCACAATGTGTCCCATCTAACGCGCACGGGAGGACGGAGTTTTTCGCTTGCAGGTTCCGCGTCATTGCTTGCCGGATGACAGGCAAGATTTTCCGGGAGGGAAAACTCGGAACCATTCTTCAGGACCAACGAAAATGAAGAAGGAGAAAACAGAAATGAAGTGGCATATACACAGCGGCATCGCCTGCGCCGGAATCCTGGGCCTCTTTGCCCAAGCCGACCTGGCCTCGGCTGCCATCATAAAGCATGCGTCCGAAAAACACGTCTTTTCCATGACCGACACCCTGGGCACCTTTACCGGCACCACCTATGCCCAGGATAATTCGATCATCTGCACCAGCCTGCCCTGCCCGGGCAACGAGCCCTATGTCGATATCTTCACCGGCATGACGGTCTGGCCCATTGATTCCGATTTTTCCTTCACCGTCACCGATTTTGTCGGCGCCGAACGCAAGCCGCGTGACGGCGTCTTCCAGGAAGGATGGATCGGCAACTATGTGGATCTGCAGGGCACCCAGCTCGGTGTCGTTGTCTCAAGCGTCGATACCCCCTACTATCTGACCGGCGGCCGCAAAGGCAGCGTCTGCGCCGGCATGAACGGGGACACCGTCAAGTGCGCCGCCGAGCAGTACGTGGTGATGGAACACATCCTCTCCTGTTCGGAGAAGATCCCCTATTTCTACACCGATCCGATGTGGGACACGGTCTGCCAGCCCCTGTCGGATGAACTTTTTTTCCCGGACGATCCGTCCACCCCGGTCGATCCGCTCAATCTCCAACCAAACGAATCGGATCTCATCAACATCGCCATCGGTCGCGATTATGCGGTCACCAAGAAGGATGACGGCAAACTCCTCTTCCGCTGGGGCACCCGCCACAAACGGCCGGGTGAGGTTCGCCTGCTGGCCCGTCTCAATGTGCCGGATGCCTGGAAGGTGCCGGGCGCCAACTATCGGGTCACCAAGGCCATCCTCACCGTCAACCATAAGGTGTCAAACAGCCCCAATGACCAGATTCGGCCAGAGGATCTCGAAAACGAGGGCGCCACCGGCCGGCTGCCGGGTTACATCAACACCCTGGGGGTGCTTACCTCGGACCGCGACTGCTTCGAGGGTGATGGTGACTTCATTCCGGCCGGCACCCTGTTCCGGGATCCGCTCCTTGCCAACCCGCCGGTGGATCTCGACGGCGACGGCGACTACGACGCGGGCGGCTGGTCGGCCGATCTGCAGACCGGCACCTCCAATGCCTGGTACACCACGATGGACCGCGATCCCTACGAGAGCGATCCGGTTACCGGCAAAGGACCGCGCTACCGGCTGAAGTCTTCCAAGTTCGGCCAGAACATCCCCTCGCTTGAAATCCCCACCGAGGACTGCATGGAGTTGCCCTTTGAGGCCGATTACATCAAATATCCGGTGGGCACCGACACCACCACCACCGTCAACCTGCTGGACTGGAAGGACGGACCGTCGCCGCTCATCTGGAGCGCCAACTGGAACGCCCTGCTCGACCTCAACCCGGACGATCCGGCCGACACGGTTCAGGACGGCATCTCCTATGTGGAGGGCATGCCGCTCTCCCAGGACCTCGATCTTGCCCTCTTTATCAAAGGCGAGTACCGGCCCACCGTGGTTTACAACGCGGTGCTTCATATCGAATATGAAGATCCTGCCGCCACGATCCAGACCGAGCTGTGCGCCGACGGCATCGACAATGACGGCGATGGACTGATCGATTGCGCCGACATTGGCGACTGCTCCGGCACCTGGTGTCCGGAAACGGCCTGCGGCGACGAACTCGACAACGACGACGACGGCTATGTTGATTGCCACGATCCCGACTGCCTCGGTGAAGGCGGCTGCGAGACCGGCGCCGAGGTCTGCACCGACGGCATCGACAACGACGGCGATTACCTGATCGACTGCAACGATCAGAACTGTCTCGATGCCCCGAACTGCACCGGCGTCTATGTCGAGAACTGCTCCGACACTATCGACAACGATCTCGACAACCTCATCGACTGCGCTGATCCGGATTGCGCCGGCGCCCTCAACTGCCTCAAGGATGAGGTCTGTAATGACGGACTCGATAACGACGGCGACGGCCTCATCGACTGTGCCGATCCGAACTGCGCCAAGAACCGGGCCTGCCGGTAACCGGCACACGCCCCTGCCCGGGCCGGAGGAAGTCCTGCCGGTCTTCCTCCGGCCCGGCAATTCCCTTTACGCGAGGAAACGACTGATGAAACCATATCAAAAAAGAACCCGGGCAGCAGCAGGCATTGCCCTGTCCTTCGTCCTCTTCTGTCTCGTGTCACACGTCGCTGCCGCCACCGCGCCGAACCAGGAAATCATGCAGGCGGTTCGCAACGGCGACCAGGCCACGGTCAGCCGTCTGCTTGCCGCCGGCGCTGATTGCAACACTCCGGACGCCATAGGACACAATCCCCTGCGACTGGCGGTGGCCGGCGGCAATCCAGCCATAGTCGAGGCGCTGATAGCGGCCGGCGCCGATGTCAACCTCCGTTACCCGGATGAAACAACAATCCTGCTTGAGGCGGTCCGCGGCGGTCGCCATGAGATCGTTCGCCTGCTCCTCGACCATGGCGCCAGCCCCCATGTGGCGGACGGCGAAGGTATCACCGCCCTGATGTGGGCGGTAAAAAACGGCAACACCGCCGTGGTGGAAATACTGCTCGTCAAAGGCGTCGATGTCCGCGCCCGGGCCCGGAACGGGGCCACGGCCCTGATGTTTGTCAATGAAAAGGGCAGCGGCCGCCTCGTTGAACTGCTCAGCAACGCCGGCGCTGATCTTCATGCCATGGACGCGGACGGCAACAGCGTGCTGATGTTCATGGCCAAACACGGTCTGACCGAAGGGGTGAAAATCCTCCTCGCCGCCAAGGCCCAGGTCAACACCAAAAACAAGGATGGACTTACCCCGCTGGTCTGTGCCGTTCTCGGCATGCACGGCGAAACGGTGGCGGTGCTGCTGGAAAACGGGGCAGATCCGAATGTCACCTTCATCGGCGACATGACGCCTCTGATCAGCGCGGCCCGGCGCGGCGACATGAAATCGGTTACCGCCCTCCTCCGGCACGGGGCACGGATCAACACGACCAACCGCGGCATGGTCACCGCGCTGATGAGCGCGGCCGGCGAAGGGCATCACGAGGTGGTCGGCCTCCTTTTACATCATCAACAGGCGGATGTGGCCATCCGCAATAAGGCGGGCCGCACCGCCTTGATGTATGCCGCCAGTCACGGGCATACGGAGGCGGCCCGGCTGCTGGTGGCTGGCGGCGCCGAGATTGACGCCAGGGACAGCCGTGGCGTCACCGCCCTGGCCCTGGCGGCAAGTTGCGGCCTGACTCCGACCGTCGCCATGCTGCTCGATAGCGGAGCGGACCTCAACCTGACAGACAGTCACGGTTCCACCGCCCTGATGTTCGCCTCCTGGGCCGGCCATGAAGAGACGGTTCGTCTGCTCATCGAGCGCGGTGCCAGAGTCAGCCTTACCGACAGCAGCGGCAAGAGTGCGAAAACCTGGGCATCGGAGCAGGGCTATGATCGGGTGGTCCGCCTCCTCCAGGACGCCGAAGCGCGCGACGGGGCGGCAAAGGCTGCTGATGCGGTTGCGGAGCAAAACGGCTGATGCGGTACGATCTTTTACTGGCCAGGATATGCGGACTCGGCCTGCTGCTGCTCTGCTGTCTGCCTGCTCCGGTGCAGGGCCGCAGCACCGCCGACGATCTCTTCCGTGCCGTTCGCCTCGGCCAGGGCAAGGAGGCAATAGAACTGCTGGCCGGCGGAGCAGATGTCAACACCCGCACCCCGGATGGGACAACCCCGCTGCTGCTTGCCGCCCGCGCCGGCCGGGAGGAAATGGCCCGGCTTCTCATTAATGCCGGGGCCGGGGTCAACGACCGTGACCAGGCCGGTCGCAGCCCGCTGATGCTGGCGGCGCGCTCCGGCAGCCGTGACACGGTTCGGCTTCTTCTCGATCGTGGCGCTGCCATCACTGCTGTTGACCGGGAACAGCTGCCGGCCCTGCTCTTTGCCGTTGGCGCCGGCCACGGCGGCATCGTCGCCGAGCTGCTGGACCGGGGCGCCGACCCGGAAGCAGCCTTCCCAGGCGGCATCTCCGCCCTGCGGGCCGCGGCGGAACGGGGGGACACCGGCTCGATTGCCGCCCTGGTCAAGGCAGGCGCCGACGTCAACCGGCCCGACAAGGGCGGCGTCACGCCGCTGATGAGCGCCGCGGCGGAAGGACACGTTGCGACCATGGAACTCCTGCTGGACAGCGGTGCCGCGGCAAACGCCCTCTCCTCCGCCGGCCGCACGCCCCTGATGTTTGCCGTGGGCCGCAACCAGGTCGCTGCTGCGGCCCTGCTTCTGACCCGTGGCGCTCAGGTCAATGGCCGGGACAGCCGCGGGGCAACGGCCCTGATGCTGGCCGCCGGCTCCGGTCTGCTTGAGCAGGTCGAGCAGCTGCTTGCCGCCGGGGCGGAGGTCAATGCCGCCAGCACGGGCGGCTTCACCGCCCTGATGGCCGCTGCCTACGGCGACAGGAGTGAGATCCTTGCCGCGCTGCTCAGCAATGGCGCCCGCGCCGAACTGGCTGATGAAACCGGCAAAACCGCCCTGGACTGGGCGCGGGAGAAGGAATGCAGCGGGAAAACGCTAGATTTGCTCACTTCAGCCGCCAAGGCAAAATAGCGACTATTCCGGTGCGGCGGCAGCAGGACCTCCGCCCCCCTGGCTCTGCTTGTTTGCCGCCGGGATCTCCAGCACAATTCGCTGCCGATCAAGCGCAATCCCTGGACGCTGCTCTCTTTGCAGCAGACTGCCGGTGGGACAGTTTTCCGCGCAGATGCCGCAGTAGACGCAGGCAAAGGGATCGTATTCCCACATGCCGTCCCGGCGCCGCACTGTAATACAACGGGAGGGGCAAACCCTGGCACACATGCCGCAGAGGATGCAGGTCGAAGCAGTATTGACCAGACTCCCCCGCGCCCCGGAGAACGGCGGGCGTTCCTCGGGCGGATAGGGCCTGGTGGCCGGGCGGGTGAAGAGATTTTTCAGCACCAGCGGGGTCATGAACATGATGGTTGTTCTCCTTGCGCAGCGGCCAGGGCGGCCTTGTCAAATCCATTTCTTTCGCCGGAAAAAGGCAAAGAGGCCGCCGCCGATCAGCAGCATGACCACCCAGATCAGCGGGTACCCCAGCGGCCATTGCAGTTCCGGCATGTAAGCGAAGTTCATGCCATAGATGCCGACGATAAAGGTCAGGGGAATGAAAATGGTAGCGATCGTGGTCAGCACCTGCATGACCTCGTTCATCCGAATGCTCATGGCGGACAGATAGCTGTCATGCATGCCGACGAGGATGTCGCGGAAGGTATCGACCATGTCGATGATCTGGATGATGTGGTCGTAGAGATCGCGCCAGTAGACCCTGCTTTCCGGCCGCAGCAGGGCACTCTCGCCCTTTTCGAGGGCGCCGATGACCTCGCGCAGCGGCCAGAGCGCCTTGCGCACCGTGATGATGTCCCGTTTGAGGAGATGAATCTCCTTGATGTTTTCCGGCCCCGGCTCCGCGAGAATCTGATCGTCGATCTCGTCGATCCGGTCACCGAACCGCTCGACCACGATATAATAATGATCGACCACTGCATCCATCAGGGCGTGGGCCAGATAATCGGCCTGCATGGAACGGATACGGCCCTTGGCCAGCCGCAGGCGGTTGCGCACCGTGGCAAAGACCTCGCCTTCCCGCTCCAGAAAGGAGATGACATAATTTTTGCCGAGGATCAGGCTGACGTTTTCGATGTCCACCGAGGAGGAGATCTCGTCGCGCCAGGTCAGCATCTTCATGACGATGAAGAGATACCCGGCGAACTCCTCGACCTTGAGACGCTGGGTCGTGTTGACGACGTCCTCCAGGGTCAGTGGATGGAAATCGAAGGCCTTGCCGAGGCTCTCGATCAGCCCAAGATCATGGATGCCGCTGACATTGATCCAGGTGACGCCGGGGGCGCGCGCCTGCTCCCGGCACGCCGCCACCGTGACGTCCTCGTTCTCGGTGAAGGAGGTCGGGCTGTAGTGGATGAGATCAATGCGGGTCCGCGCAACCTTTTCCTCGCCGATGAAGGCCATGGTTCCCGGCGACATGCCGGTCTTGATGCTGGCGCCCGGCCTTTTTTTCCCTTTTTTTCTCCTGCCCTGCGCCATCTCGTCTCTCTCTCCTTTTTTCACCGCATGCCCGCGTCAATCCTTTGCAACCCGACCTCATCCGCCGTCACCGCTCCGTGCAACTGAGGCACGGGTCGATGGAGAGCAGCACCACCGGCACATCGGCCAGCTCCATGCCGGGCAGCATGAGGGCCAGGGCCGGCAGGTTGGCAAAGGTCGGGGTGCGGATGCGCAGCCGTTCCAGATATTTGCTCCCATCGGCCCGGATATAGTAAAGACACTCGCCGCGCGGCTGCTCGACCCGGACCGTCATCTCGCCGACTGGATTGCCCTTGGCCGGGACCGCCAGCGCGCCGGCCGGCAGGCAAGCCAAGGCCTGGCGGATGAGATCGATGGATTGCAGCACCTCGCGGCTCCGGACCCGGCAACGGGCGTGGCAATCGCCCTCCTCTTCCACCACCGGGGTGAAATCAAGTTCGCCATAGGCGGCGTAGCCGAGCTGCCGCATATCCTCGACCACCCCGCTTGCCCGCAGGACCGGGCCGACGCAGCCAAGCTCCCGCGCCTGCCCATTCGCCAGCACCCCCTTGCCGCTGGTGCGGCGGCGCACGGTGGGATCGGCAGACAGCACCCGGTTGATTTTTTTCATCTCCGCCTCCAGCCCGACCAACACGGTTCGCACCATGTCTATCTGGCCGCGGTCAAGATCGCGCCGCACTCCGCCCAGCACATTGACCGACAAAATGACCCGGTTGCCGGCGGTGGCCTCGTTAATGTCCATGATCCGCTCCCGCGCCTTCCAGATCTGCATGAACAGGCTTTCAAAGCCCATGGCGTCGGCAAAGAGGCCGAGCCAGAGGAGATGGCTGTGCAGCCGGTGGAGCTCGGACCAGATGACCCGCAGATAACGGGCGCGCGGCGGCGCCGCAATGCCGAGCAGCTCCTCGATCGCCTGGCAGTAGACGAGGGCATGCATCATCGAGCAGATACCGCAGACCCGCTCCACCACCTGGATCATCTGGCGGATATCGCGGACCTCCACCAGCTTTTCCAGTCCGCGGTGGACATAGCCGAAGACCGGGGTGGCGCTGGTGACGATCTCCTCCTCGCTGGTCAGATTAAGCTGGACCGGCTCGGGCAGCACCGGATGCTGGGGGCCGAACGGCATGACGGTTTTCGCCATTTACGTCTCCCCTGCTGCCGTCAGGCGGCGGCGAAAGGGGGCCGGGCCGGCCGCCTTCTCCAGATAGAGACTGCCGCCATAGTCCGGGTCAAGCCCGACGAAGGTCAGCCCGAACTGGTCCTGGATCTCGTTTTCCGCCAGATAGGCAGCGGCGAAAACCGGGGTGATGCTGGGCAACGGCCGGTCGGCGGCGGTCAGCCGCAGATGGGTCAGTTGCAGGTCCCGGTCGAAATGATACAGCAGTTCGGCCCGGCCCTCCTTTACCCCGACACAGGTAATGGCGACAAAGCGGTATCCTTGTTCCTTGAGGGTCGCCACCCTGGCCGGCAGATCGTCCCGGCTCACCGCTTCCGTGGCAAGCATGAGCGCCTTCTCTGTCATCCTCCCTCCCGCAGTTTTGCCACGGCCCCCACCACCCCGTCGATGATCGCCTCCGGCCGGGCCGGGCAGCCGGGGACATAGACATCGACCGGGATCACCCTGTCGACCCCGCCCACCACATTGGGGGCCTGGCGGAAGATGCCGCCGGACAGGCCGCAGCTGCCGATGGCCACCACCGCCTTCGGTTCCGCCATCTGCCGGTAAAGAATCTCCAGGGTGCGCCGGTTCCGATAGTTGACGGTGCCCGTGACGAGCAGAATATCAGCGTGGCGCGGATTGCCGGTATTGATCGCGCCAAAGCGTTCCACATCGTAGAGCGGCGTCAGGCAGGCCAGGGTTTCGATGTCGCAGCCGTTGCAGCTGCCGCAGTCGAAATGGAGCAGCCAGGGCGAACGACGCCGCGCCGCGTCGAGCAGGGTGGCGAGCAGCTTCATGGCCCGCTCCAGGCCAGCCAGGCAACCGTCAGCCCGGCGGCAACCAGGGCGGCCGGCAGGACCCGGCCCGCCAGCCACCGCCAGGTCAGACGGGCGACGACATTGTCAAGCAGGATAACCGCCAGAAAGGCACCGGTGGCGACGACCACCATAGCAAGTGGATTAGTCGCCCAGAACAGGCCACAGAGGGCGAGGACGAGCACGGTCTCCAGCCAGTGGGCCATTTCCAGCCAGGCGAGATCAGCGCCGCCGTATTCGCTATAGACCCCGCGCACCAGTTCCTGATGGGCATGGTGGCTCGCGGCCAGATCAAAGGGTGACTTCTTCATGGTGATGGCAAGGACAACGAGCATCGCCGCAAAGAGCAGCGGGGCGCGCAGGAGGAGCGGTTGCGACTCGGCAAAAAGGGCGGCCGGCGCAAAGCCGCCACTGACGAGAGAGACCCCGGCGGCAAAACAGAAGAGCAGGGCCTCGCAGCAGCAGAGCTGCCAGAGCTGGCGCTGGGCCCCTGCCTGGCTCCACGGCGAGAGCGAACTCATCGCCCCGAAGACAAGAAAGGCGCCGGCCGTTGCCGAAACAAAGAGGATGAGGAGCAAATTGGCGGCATAACAGAGCAGCACCAGCGCCGTGGCGGCGGCGGCAAAGGAGATGCGGGCGCAGAAAGGCTGCCACGGGTTGACCGCTCGGGTCCGCTTGCCGAACAGCTTGACCACGTCCCACCAGGCCTGGGTCAGCGGCGGCCCCTGCCGGGCCTGGAGGCGGGCGGTCAGTCGGCGGTCGATGCCGGCGAGCAGACCGCCGATGAGCAGCGCGGCGGCAAGGCCGACTGGAACCAGGATGAGGGACGTGAGATTCACCGCCATAGATCCCCCGTCAACAGAAGACCAATCATGGCAAGGGCGCCGATCGTCAGCCAGCGGCCCAGCCTCGCCTCGCCACAGAGACTGGCCAGGTAATAATTACCGACCCGGAGGGTGACCTCCTCCCCGCCCGGGCCGATGAAGTGCCCCGGGGTCGGACTCTCGGCGCCGGACAGATAGGGACTTGCCGCGGCGGCGACCAGGGCCCGGCGCATCGCCAGCAGCCCCCAGAACGCGGCGCCAATGGTCACGGCAGCCAAGGCAAGGAGGACGGTCGGGGCATTGCCGCCCAACAGGATGGCCGGAAGATCGGTCGTTCCCATCGACGCCGCCAGCCAGGGAAAGGCGAAGGAAAGCAGCAGGGAGGCAGCGGCCAGGGCAAGCAGGGGCAGGAGCATGAGCGGTGCGGTGTTCTCACGCAATTGCCGGGGCGGCATCGAGACCCCGAGCAGGGTGCCGCCCAGCCGCACCCAATAGAGGGCGGTGACGGCGCTGCCCAGCCCGACCAGCAGAAAAAAGAGAGGACTCGCCGCCCCGGCCGTGAGCACGAGCCATTTGCCGAGCAGCATGCCGAAGGGCGGCAGGATGAGGGTGACGATGCCGACGAGGGCGCAAAGGGTGGTGAGCGGCATGGAGGCATAGAGGCCGCGCAGCACCTCGATATCCCGGCTGCCTGTCTGCTGCTCCGCGGCGCCGATGCACAAAAACAGCAATCCCTTGGCCACGGCGTGAAAGAGGATCAGCAGCATGCCGGCAATGATCGCCGCCGGGCTGCCGATGCCGGCGCAGGCGAAGATGAGGCCGAGATTGCTGATCGTTGAACAGGCGAGCACCTTTTTGGCGTTGTCCTGGCCCAGGGCCAGCCCGGCCGCCCCGACAAAAACCAGGCCGCCGGTCAGGGTGAGGAGCGGCGAGAGCGGAGTGTCGGTCAAGGCCGGGGCAAAACGGATGGCGAGATAGACCCCGGCCTTGACCATGGTGCTGGAGTGAAGCAGAGCGGAGACCGGGGTCGGCGCGACCATGGCGCCGAGCAGCCACTGCTGGAAGGGGAGCTGAGCCGACTTGGTAAAGGCGGCGAGCAAAAGCAGGGCAAGAGGCAGCAGGCTCATCTGGCCGGCCGCCGGTTCCCGGGCGAGATGCAGGATATCGGTGCTTCCATGCTGCTCATAGAGTCCCCAAATGGCAAGCAGCAGAACCAGACCGCCCAGGCTGTTCATCCACAGGGCGGTGAGACCATTCTGCACCGCCTCCTTACTGCGGTCATGGCTGATCAGGACAAAGGAGCAGAGGGTGGTCAACTCAAAGAAAAAATAAAAATGGAGGATATCACGGCACAGGGCCAGGCCGTTCATGGCGCCGAGAAAGAGGAGGAGGATGGCGAAAAAAACGGGCTGCCGCGAGCGGCTGAGGCGCTGATGCCGTTCATGGACCGCCATGTACGGAATGGCAAACAGGCAGATCAGCCCCCCCACCAGACAGACGACCCGCACCAGCAGCAGGGAAAGGGCATCGAGAACAAAGAGCGGCGCCAGTGGTTCCGGCCTGATGACAAAAAAATCGAGCCCGGCAAGAAGCCCCGCCTGGCTGATGGTCAGCACCATAACCAGCCGGTGGCGGTGCCGGCAACCGAAAAAAAACAGCAAGAGCAGGACGAGAAAATCGGCGGCGACAATCGCCTGATCGAGGCTGGCGCGCCAGCCGGGATCAGGGGCAAAGGTGGCACGGCCGCCCAGGGCAGTCGCCGCCAGCCCCGCCACCGTGGCGCCGACCAGCAGGGCGCGCACTCCGGGGCTGCGGCAGAAAAAAACGGCAACGGCCGCCGCGGCCGGCAAGGCGATGAGCAGCAAGGGGATAAACTGGGCCATGCGTCGTATTCTCTCGGCAAAAGAAGGGTCGAAAAACAACGCGCTCCGTACCCTTCCATGTTCCCACGGAAAAGCGGCGGAAGTCAAACCGAAAACTGTTACCGGGGGTCAGCCGCCCAGCAGTTCGGCAAGCAGGGCCGGCACATCGGAGACAGAGAGGTCAGCGCCTTGCAGGGTTGCCAGGCTGTCCGGCGCGCTGCCGCTGACCAGCAGCGGCACCTCGTCCGCAGCCGTCAGCGGCGGATAGCCGTGGGAACCGCGAATCAGGCCGCTCTCCTGGGAAATCCGTCGCGTTCCCGGTTCCAGGAAGAGCTCCAGCGGGTCGTAGCCCGGTTTGCGGTGGATATCGACATGGCCGGCAAAATCGGGCTCCCGTGTCCGCTCCTCCCACCAGGGGTAGGAAAACCAGCGGTCCCGGGCGCTCACCGCCACAAGGTCGCCGCTGTTCGGGTGATCGACGGCAAAGCGGCGCTGACCGGGCCGGTCGAGGAGAAAATCGATGCCGTCGATTTTTTCAAGCACCCGGCGGACCGCCTGTTCCTGTCCTTTTTTCAGATAGAGATGGGCAAGCTGATGATCGACCATGGCAAAGGCCGGACTCAGTTCGAAATCGACATAGTCACGGCCGGCGATGGTGCGGGTGGCGAGCAGACCGTTTTCCCGCAGGATCAGGTTGAGGGGAATGGCGGCGCTCACCCGGTTGAAGGCGTATTCCGCAACCACGACAAAGACCGTTTCCTCCAGCAGGCCGAGATCGGCGACCCCTTCGACGATGCGGCCGACCTCGGCGTCCACCAGGAGCAGCTCGTCCGCCACCGAGGGATGATCCGGCCCCACCTTCTGGCAGCAGTAGTCGAGATGGGGCAGGTAGACAAAGAGCAGATCCGGTCGGATACGTGCCATGGTCCGCACCGCGGCCCCGGCGATCCAGCGGCTGGAGGCGATGGAGGTCATCGGCCCCCAGTAGTGCATGAGCGGGAAAGGGCCGAGCTCGGCGGCCAGTTCCTCGTAAAAACCCACCGGCTTTGAATAGCACCACGGCACCAGGCCCTCGTCGGTATGCATGGGCCGCGGGGTGAGAACGCAGGCGCAGTCGGCGTAGAGGCTGTTCTGCATAAAAAGCAGGGCGGTGGTGAAGCCAGGGTGGCGCCGTTGCAGAGTCTCCCAGATCCGCTCGTGCTGGACCAGACTCGCCGGCTGCTCCCAGAAGGCAACGCTGAAAAAATCGCGGCTGTAGAAGCCGTTGGCGACCACGCCGTGCTGCCGCGGCGGCACCCCGCTGGTCAGCGAGGCCTGCACCGGCAGGGTGACGGCCGGAAAGACCGGTTTAATCCGGTGCAGGCGCCCCCTGGCGGCCAGGGCGGCAAGATGGGGCGCCCTGGCCCCATCGGTAAGATGTTCGGGCCGCAGGCCGACCACATCGAGAACAACCACTCTCTTTCCGTTCATCGCATTCTCTCCTTATTTTGATGAACCCGTAAAAAGTCTTTTTTCACCACAGAGCACACTGAGAGCACAGAGAAAACATCTTTAGTTACAATTAGTTATCTCTGTGCGTTCCGCAGTCTCTGTGGTTAATTTTCAGTTTTACGATTTCATCAATTTTGCCAGCACAGAGGCCGGGCATTGCCGGCAGTCGTCACTATGTCACATAAAAGAGCCGCTTGACGAGCAGGGCGGGGATCAGACAGCAGATTACCACTAGGCCGGCCATCA
Organism: Thermodesulfobacteriota bacterium; assembly: GCA_049323935.1. Taxonomy (GTDB): domain Bacteria; phylum Desulfobacterota; class Desulfobulbia; order Desulfobulbales; family SURF-16; genus DB1. Next base: position 47,832 of record JBMONN010000004.1, on the reverse strand, counting down.
GCCCCTGGATGGCGGCGGCATAGGCCGCGTCAAGAAAGGGCAGGGCCAGGATCAGCGCCCCCACCGCGCCCTGCACCGCCGCCGGCGTTTGCTCCCGCATGGCCCGGGCCAGCGCGGGCAGGGTGAGACCGACCAGCACGGCAAGAAAGACCAGGGCGGCGGGACGCATGTCGCCTCGACCGACCAGCACGACCACAAGCAGAACAAGGGCGGCGATGCCGGTCAGGGCCGCGCCGGCCCGCCCGCCGACCACGCCGCTGATTTCCCGGCCGCTGAGCCGGGTGACCAGGGCGATGTAGAGGAAGGTGACCAGGGGAAAAAGCAGCGGAAGGGCAACGGCAAGGTGCGGGCTCATGCCGAGCAGCAGATTTGCCCCCCGGCAGCCGCCCATGACCAGCGGCCCGGCGATGTCGTGCTGCTTGGCCACAGTGTCATAAACAATGACCAGAACGACGATGACCAGGGCCAGGAAGAGCGACAGGGGTCCGGCCGCATATGCGCCGACCAGGCCGATGGCAAACAAAAAAATGGCGAGAGCCAAGGCGGCCCGGGGACTTACCAGCCCGGCCGGCAGAGGCCGGTGCGGGCGTTCCCGGCGATCGATCTCCAGGTCGCAGCAGTCATTCAGCACACAGCCGGCGCCGTAGATGCCGGCGGTGGCGACCACCAGTCCAGCCAGCTCGGACCAGTCCACGGCAAAACCACGGACCATGAGGTAGCCGGCGACAATATCGGCAATGGCGGTGAAGATATTGGGCAATCGCATGAGTTGCAGGCAGGCCTGCACCCGCCTTGCCAATTTGTGGCCCATGGCTTATAGGTCCGCTTTATCGCCGAGCAGACGATGGAGGACGGCAAGCGAATGCGCCGCCGTCTCCGCCGGCTTGTCCTCGTAGGGATAGAGCTCCACCGTGACAAAGCCGTCGTAGCCGCTCGCCGTTATCGCCTGCAACACGGCGGTCAGATCAATGGCGCCCTCCCCCGGCATGAGATGGTGATGTTTGCGGGAGGAGGCAATGTCCTCCAGGTGGTAATGACGGGCAACAGGGGCGAGCCGGCTGACGAGGAGCGCCGGGTCCTCGCCGACACAGTAGAAATGGCCGATGTCGAAGTTGAGACCGAAGACGGCCGGGTCGAGCTGCCGGAAAAACTCGACAAACTGGTCGCTGGTCTCGATGAGCAGGTCCGGTTCCGGCTCGATCAGTACCCGCACCCCGGCCCGGGCCGCGTCGGCCGCCACCTGGTCAAGCCCCTGGCGGAACAGCTCCAGGGCGGCGCTGCGCTCCATGCCGTTGAGCGGCCCCCCTGGTTCGGTGGAGATGGTAGCCGCGCCAAGATCGGCGGCCAGCCGAATGCAGTTTCTGGTATGCTCGATGCGGATACGGCGCGCCTCTTCATCGGCCTCGATCCAGGAGGGGTGCCAGGTATCACCCACCGCCCAGAGCATGAAGGCGTTGATGTTGGCCACCGCCAGCCGGTGCCGCGCCAGCAGGGCGGCGATGGCATCAACATCGCGACTGGTCAACTGCGGTGGATAGGCATGGGGGATGTCAGCCATGATCTCAATGCCGGCGTAACCGAGATCAGCCAGCACCGCGATGGTCTCGGCCAGGCTGTGACGGCGGAAGGCGTTGGCGCTGAAGGCGAGTTTCATGTCCCGTTCCCACCCTAGGCCGGCAGATCGAAGCGGGCGGAATGCCGCAAAAACTGATACGGATTGTCAAAGACGATCTGTTTGATGGTCGCCTCGGAGAAATCGCCGCTTTTTCGCATCAACATGGCCACCTTGGGCACCGCCAGGGGATCGGAGTAGCCCCAATCGGCGGAGCCGTTGACAATCATCCGATCCGCGCCGTAGCGACCGATGATGTTCACCGCCCGTTCGGCGCTCAGCTTGGTGACATAATAGACGGTCATGCCGAGCCAGCAGCGGGTCTGCCGGGACAGCTCGATGGTCTCCTCGGTGTTGTGATCGATGACGATCCGTTCCTGGGCCACCCCCTCATCTTCGATGATCTCGATGATCCGCTCGATCCCTTTCAGCTTGTTGTGATGGGGGGAGTGGATGCAGATCGGCATTTTCCGTTCATTGCCCATGCGCAGTTGGCGGCGAAAAATCTCCTCTTCCTGACCAGCAATAAGGTCAAAGCCAATCTCGCCGATGCCGACCACGTTCTCCCGGTCGAGGAATTTCTCCATGCTGTCCAACACCTGATGGGCAATGGCGTTGCGCGCCTCCTTGGGGTTGAGGCTCAGCATAGTGTAGTGGCGGAGGCCGTATTTGGCGGCCCGCGCCGTTTCGGTGGTGATCATGTGTTCCCAGTAATCCTCGAAGCAGGCCACCGCCCGGCGGTCCAGCCCGGACCAGAAGGAGGGCTCGACGCAGGCGACGATGCCGGCCACCGCCATGTTGTAGTAGTCATCGGTGGTCCGCACCATGGTGTGAATATGGGGTTCGATCATGCGCATGAGTGTTTCTCCCTGTGTGGCTGATTGGCAAGATCCCGCAGATAGGCGATGGAGAGGCGGGCCGCCTCGTCCGGATTGTTGGCGCAGGTGTAAAGCTCGATTGTTATGAATCCCTGGTAGCCGTGCTGGTTCAGGGCGGCAAAGATGGCGGGGAAATCCATGTCGCCCTGGCCGGGGATGAGGTGGTAATGCTTACGCCGGCTGATATCCTCCAGATGGATATGAAAGACCTTGTCGCCGAGCAAGGCGAGCACCTCGCCGTGATCCTCGCCCAGCACATGACTGTGACCCAAATCGAGGTTGGCGCCGAGAAACGGTGAATCAAAGAGCACGAGAAAGGTGGCCAGCTCCTCGGCACAGGAGATCAGCAGCCCCGGCTCATACTCGATGCCGATGCGCACCCCGAAATCCTGGGCAAATGCGACGACCTCCTTTAACGAATCACGCAGAAGCAGCAGGGAATCCTCCGGCCGGATGCCCGGCACCATGCAGCCGGAGGTAACGCTGACGTTTCGCGCGCCGAGCCGGTGGGCCAGGGCGATGCAGCGCCGGGTATAGTCGATCCGCCACTTGCGCGCCTGCGGATCTGGATTGGCGAGCGACGGCTCGAACAACGATTCCCAGAAGGACCGGCCGTAATAACCCATCGCCGTGTTGGCGTTGATGTTGGCCACCGCAAGATGGTGCCGCTGCAGAAGCTCTTGCAGGCGGGCCATCTCCTCGACCCCGAAGGAAAAGGGGTAGAGATGCGGCATGTCGGCCAGCAGCTCCACCCCCTCGTAACCGGCCGCGGCAATGCCCTCCACCGCCGTGAAGACGGAATGGCGAGAATAGGCATTGGTGCTGAAAGAGAGTTTCATTTACAGTCCCCGGTGAATGATTTCCATGACAATGGCGGCATAGGCGGTGACCAGCACCGGGTCCTTTTCCCACCAGCGGCCGTTTGCGTTGACCCAGGAGCCGTCGCTGTTCTGGAGGTTGAGCAGCTTTTTCGCAAGCTGCCGCCGCCAGTCCACCCGGCTGCCGTCGGCGAGCACAAGTTCCCGCGTTCCATACGCGGACAGGGCCTTGGCCATGGTGTGATAGTAGTAGAAAAGTCCTTCCGGCCCCATGCCGGGATTCTCCTCGAGAGTATAGTTCTTTTGCAGCCAGTCCAGCGCCGCCGTCACCCGGGGATCGTCCTTTTGCAGATCAGCATAGATGTAACTGAGCAACCCGGCATAACTGATGCTGCCATAGGATCGCAGGGCCTTGCGGCCATTGCCGAGATCCATCTCGCCGGACTTGCTGTCGCCGGGGAAGTAGATGAAGCCGCCCTTGTTCTGCGGGTCATCGCTGGCCCACGGCTGATCGTTATGCCCGGGCAGATTCTGACACCGTTCGATGAAACGGATCGCCGCCTGCCAGTTCAGCTCCTTTGCCTGATCAGCATCCTTGCTGTCCTGGACGAGATTCTTACTGTAATGGATGGCTTCGAGGGCGAACATGGTGTTGGAGAGATCCGAATGCTTGTACTTGCCGCCATAGCCGACCCCGCCGTCCAGCGGGTTATCCGTCTCGCCCTTTTTGTCAAAATCGTCCTGCAGGCCCACCTCGAAATTGCGGGCCTTTCTGATGACCCCTTCATAGGCCGGGTTGGCGGCGCTGATGAGCGCCATCATGGAAACAGCGGTATTGTAGTTGGCCATGTCGCGCACATAGATGCCGCCGTCCGGCTTGACGCATTGCAGCAGATACTGATAGCCCTTTTCGACAAACTCCGGCGGTTTGGCTCGCAGCCTGCCGCTTGGCTCGCCCATACAGGCGGTCAGCACCAGGGCGGTCAGGGCCGGATGATCGGGCTGCGACCAGTGGCCGGCCGGATTCTGATTTTTCTCAAGCCAGGCGAGAGAGCGTTCCACCGCATGCTGGACCTCGTTTTTCAGCGAGATATCGGTTGTGACGGCCGGCTCGTTGCCGCGCAGGATTTCGTCGCCCCCCACCGCCGGGGCCAGAACAAGCAACACAAGCATGGCAAGCGGCGCAAATAGTGCCGTGATCTTTGTTTTCATCGTCTCTCCTTTCCTGCAATTTATTTCATCTTCTCGATAACAACCGTCACCTTGGTGCCCACCGGCGGCACGTTGCCCGCCACCTGCCAGATCTCGTCACTGGTCCCTTCGGCAAGCTGATGATCAATGAGGGCAATCGGGTCATGAAAGAGGGCAATGATGGATTTTTCCACCTGGGCCATGAACACCCCGTCCATGACCACCGAGCCGGTGAAGACCCAGGGGATCGCACCGGCCGGCTTGTCGCCCTTGCTGATCCACTCTTCCACCTCCGCCTTTTTTTCCTTGCCGCCTTCCTGCCAGGCCACCCGGACCGCAACCCGGCCACCTTGCGGCTGGCGGGCCTCGCCCTGCTGGGTCAAGGGGTTTAGCGAACCCTCCACCCCGAGCAGCAACAGCGAGATCTGCAGGGCATAGGGGGAAACCCCGGTGCGCAGCAGGCTTTCATGGACCTTGCCGCTATTGCCGACCAGGACATATTCGAGCAGTCCCTTGTCCATGTTGACCTCGGCCGGGAATTCCAGCCGCTGCTTCTCCTTGCTGATGCGGATGTCGCCCATCTCGTAGATCCCGGGCTCAATCATGCGCAGGGGCGGGGGTGGCGCGATCATCTCTTCCGCCGGCGGTGGCGGTGGGGCCGGGGCGACCTGGGCCGGCTGGCCAAAGGAGTTGCCAAGGGTACAGAGCATGGCGAGAGCGGCCATGACAAGCGTTCGCATTGCCTTTTTCTTCACTGGTGCTGCCTCCTTGCATTTTTCATTGATGGGATGGCTCATTGATCTCTCTTTTTTTTGCCGCATAGTCGGTGAGCATGGCATACTGGGCGGCATGGCGGTATTCCGTCACGCCGAGAGGGGATTTGAAAAAACTGGCAAGCTGGGGCATCAGGCCGCCCTCGCCGTGCCGGTGGGCCAGATCGGCGAGCCGGGCCAGGTCAAGGACCAGGGGGGCGGCGAGAATGGAGTCATAACCCTGCCAGGTGAACTGCAGCGACATCCTGACCCCGAGAAAGCCCTGGAAATGGATGAAATCCCAGGCGGTCTTCTGATCGCCCAACGACGGCACATAGTGGATATGGACCCGGGAGTGGGGTTCGTAACCCATGATATTGCGCAGCACCTGATCTTTTGATTTGAGCTTGGACTGGCAATTGCGGGGGTCGTTCAACACCTGACCGTCCATGTTGCCCAGCATGTTGACCCCTTCCCAGCTCAGGATCTCCAGGTTGCGGGAGAGAAAGAGGGGGGCGAGCGCCGATTTCACCAGGGTCTCGCCGGTCTTGCCGTCATTGCCCATCACCGGTACCCCGCTTTGCTCGGCGAGCCGGACCAGGGCCGGGATCAACGCGCCGCTGGACGGCGTAAAGTTGATGTAGGGGCAGCCTTCGAGAATGGCGGCATAGGCATAGAGGGTGCTGGCCTGGACCGCCTCGCCGTCATTGGCGGCGATCCGCTCGACAAACAGCTCCGGGTCATGGTGAAGGGGGGTAAGCGGCAGGGGCGGCTCGGTGGAGGCAAGATTGATCACTATGACCCTGCCGAGCCGCCGTTTGGCGCGAAAGGCACTGAGCTGCCGACGGATTTCGGCGAGCTCCGCACTCACCGTTTTGCCCGCAACAGCCTGCTCGGCCAGACCGGCGATCATCTCTCCGCAGTTGCGGCAGGTGCCGGGGCTGATGTCGCTCTCCACCTCGTCAAGTTCCGGGCCGATCCGGTCAAGAAAGGACTGATCCAGCGCCACCCCTTCGGCCATGGCCTGGCGGGCCGCGTCCCGCAATGATTGCCGGCGGATATCGCAGCCACCGAAAACGAAATCCGTCACCGGCAGCAGGTCAAGACCGGCAAAGGGGGCTGCCGCGGTCACCAGGCCGGTGGCCGCGGTCTCTCCCCGGCGCAGGGCGGAGGCACCGAGCATGACGGTGGCGGCAATTGAACCGCGTGCGCCGATGAGCCAGAGCCCAACCTTTCTTTTTTCTCTTTCCGTCGTTGTCATTTTCGTTTTCCCGCCTTGCCAGCCGTCAGTGCCTTATCAAAAAGATGCCCGTAGTCGTGCAGGATCAGCGTAAACCACGGGGTAAAGAGATGCGGCCCTCTGGCGGCCTCGGCGCGCACCTCGGCCAGGGAAAGCCAACGCCACGCCTCGACCTCGGCCGGATTCGGCAACGGATCGCCGTCATGAAAGCCGATAAAGACATGGTTGTACTCATGTTCTATCATAGTATTTTCCAACGGCAATTCATAACGGAAACTAAATATCTCTTTCACATCACAGCAAAATCCCATCTCCTCCAGCAACCGACGTCGCACCGCGGCGTCGAGGGTTTCGCCGGGCCGCGGATGACTGCAACAGGTATTGCTCCACAGGCCAGGCGTGTGATACTTATTCCGGTTCCGCTGCTGAAGCAACAAGTTGCCCTGCGAATTGAAGACAAAGAGAGAAAAGGCCCGGTGCAGCAGGCCATTGGCATGGACGGCAAACTTCTCTTCGCTGCCGACTTCATTGTCTGCGGTATCGACCACTATGACCAATTCTTTCATGTTCACCAATGCAGTTTTGCGATGTAGCCGAGTCGCGAAAAAACCGCGGCTGGAAACGGGAAATGGATGGGCAGGCGAGAAGATGCGCCGGCGAGCGGCCCGCAGGAAACGCTACGAGCTGACCGCGCTGCCGAGATGCTGAATGAGCCGAGCCGATCCGCCGGGGGAAGGCAAACCAGCTCGGCATCAGAGCAACAAAAGGGGGAAGGAACCTCTCAATATGCGGGGGACATATCGCAGTTAGATAATAGAGCAGGAAAGATGCCAACAACAAGAAAAAAACGACGAAAGAAAAACATCGAATAACATTCTGATTTTACAAATAAAAAAAGACAAAAAAAATCCCTGCCCACCCTCCTGTCGACACATACTGGCGAGCAACAGGCCAGCGCTGGTCATTTTTTGTACAGTGCGTCTTCCCGCAAAATCCGTCCCGACTGTCCATTACTCCAAATGCAGATAAATTGTCTCAATACGTCCGTCACGATGCCTTTCGATGCGGACAACTGACACATCGGCGGGAATGGGGGTGGCGAAAGCGTTGACAAGTTCTTCGGCCGAGTTTACCGCCTGTCCATTAATATTACGAACCACGTCGCCTGTTTGCAGGCCGATCAACTTTAATGGTGAGGTATCGGCAAGAGTGGTGATCTCGACCCCTTCGTTGTGTTCGCCAACAGAATAGGGCGCTGCCTCAACGTCTGTTAGAATTTTTTCCCTATCCGCGAAAACGGAGCGAATATCATCCTTCTTGAATTTCGGCAAATTTTCGCGCCCAACCGAGTCAGCGCCGCCTATCCGGGTGAGTCGCTGTCCATCAGCCGCGACATCAACGGTCATTCTCTGCGGGTTTCTATTGATGACCCACAGCGTGTCGGGAACAGAACGCCCCTGACGGTCTTTTTTGTAGACCAGGGCATAATTCCAGTTCCCCAGGATCTTCTCCAGACTTTCCGGCAGACTGACGGAGGTCAGATGGCAGGAAACCAGCTCCCCATCCTGATCGGCAAAGCGCAGGATGAGCCCAGACCTCTGGGTAATCGCATCAAGAATCTGCCGCAGCGGCACATTCTCCGCCGTGATATCCAGCAGGGAATCATGCATTTCAATGGTAAAGGCTGGGGGCGGGGCGCCCGCATGCACCGGCAAGACAGCGATGCCCAGCCAAAACACCACAACCAAGGCCACGACACGAAACGTCCTGCCCCTGTTCGAGTCCAAAAAGGATAAATTTGTATGTGCCATTGTGTGGACGGTTAAAAAAAATTCCCCCTCACAAAAACCCCAAGCCGGCAGCCTGGGGAGGCTGCCGGCTTGGGGCAAGGGTCACGACATGAAACGGCTTCAGAAAAAACTATCTGCTTACCGGGACGACACGAACAGCGACAGAACCACAGCCATTGCTGTCAACGACTCGGTACCAGTAAGGAACGCCGATCGTCAGTCCACTGTCCAGATAGGTGGCATAGCTGGTGACGAGGTTATCCTTAATCAGGCTGAAGCCGGTGTTGGGGCCGGTCGTGCTGCGGTAGATGTCATAGCTGGCGGCACCGGTATTGGCCCAGACCAACTGCACCTTGTTCAGCTTGGCCCTGGCGGTGAGGGTGCAGAGACAATCATCGGCAACAGCGACCGTACCGAAATCGGTATCAGTCAGATTGGGTTCGCCACTGCCCGGGAAGGATTCGACCGTATTGTCGGTAACCCGCAGGCCGACATCCTGGTTGCCGGCCGCGGCGAAATACGTCCCCGGCGCGACAGTCACTGTTTCACCGGATTCATCGTCAAAACCGGTGAGGGGCGGGGTCAGATCCCACTCCCAGGCAGTGATGGTATCGGGATCACAGTCGGTGCACCCGGCCTCGTACTCGCCTTCGTTCGGGTCAAAGGAGGCCGACCCATCCAGGGTTAAGGAGTCAGCAGGGCAGAGTGACGTCATATACGGGCCGCCGGCATCCGCAGTGGGCGGATGGGGCGGATTGGTGATCGCGACATTCTGCTTGACCGTGGCGGTGAGGGCCGGATCGTTGTCATCGGTGACCCGCAGTGTCACCGGGAAGGTGCAGGGCGGCGTGTCACAGGTGAAGACATTGGTCACCATGTCGGGTGTCGTGGTTTCCGCATCGTAATCACCATCGTTGTCCCAATCCCACTCGAATTTGGTCAGGTTGGCAATGGTCTTGCCCGGCTCCGAATGGCCGGAACAGGTCGGATCAAAGCTCACCGTGTCGCCGGAATAGGTCGATTTGGGACTGTAGTCAAAGCAGGCAATGGGCGACGAGGCAAAGAGTGACGGCTTGAGGGTGATGATCATCCAGGCGGTGGTCAGCGGCGGGTTGGTCAGGTTGCCGCTTGGCCATTGGCCATCGGCAGCCTGAGTCTCCAGGATGCGCTGGGCCAGGCCCTTCTCGCAGTTGGCCTCGGTGGTGCAGGCAGTGGTGGTCGGATCGCCATAGTACCAGTCAAAGCTGGCGCCGCCGGTTTTCACGAGCTGGGTGGTTGATTCAGGCAACGACAGGCGCATGGCCTTGGCAAAGGAGTACCAACCATAGGTGCGATATCCTCCCCAGTTTGAACCATCGTGCAGGAAGGAACGCCACTCGTCGGCAATTTTTTTCTGCGCCCTGCCCCACTTGAGATCAGCGGTGGTCTGGCCATCGAAGATCATCTGCACCATGCCGGAGGTGGTGGTCTGCTGGCAGTTATCGCCGGCGCAGCCACCCACGCCGTTATAGCTGAAAAAATTATTACTGCAGGACGTCACCGCCGCGGAGGGGCCGCTGCAGCCCATGCTGTAGGCCAGCCAGTTGGCGTTGTAATTTTTTACCCAGGCCGGGACGACCACATTCCAGGGGGGCTGCTGGGCCGGCAGCATGCCGATCGCGCCCCACTGGCTGGCCGAGTTATCGCCCGGGAATCCATAATTCCAACCATACCACCAGGAACCACACACCCCGCCGTTACATCCGGTCGAGTCGGATTGTCCCCAGGCGTGCATATCGGCCATGTCCTGCAACAGTTCGCCGTAGGTCCAGTTGCGGACAACGGTGGCATCGGTCCGGGTGAAATCCCGTCCGGTCAGATCAGTGGGACTGACCCCGGAGGCGATGATGGCGTCCATGATCTGGCCGCTCTGATAGGGAATGTGGCTGCCGCCCCAATCATAGACCTCTATCCCGTAGCCGTTGGGGGCAGCTTGACCTGCCTCGGGGTTGTCGATAACCCCGCCATGATTGACTGAGCTGATCGCACTGGCTCGGAGCGCCGGATAGGTCGGGTATAAGTTGTACCCTTTGACCAGGTAGTTCATCCCCTGTTGCACGGCCTCGACATAGGGGTCCTCATTGACATTGCCCTTCATCTTGTGGCCGTTGATGCCGAAGGCATGAACGGCCGAGGCGGTCGGCGTCACCAGGGTATAGACATAACTTGTTTGCAGCCAGGTCATGTACGGGGACCCGTCGTACGTGCGAGGATAACTGGCATAACCGCCCAGATTGTTCCCTTGCTGGTAGAGCCACCAGAGGCCTTCGTCAATTGCCACATTAATCCTGGCATCAAGGGTATCAGCTTCAAGTTTCACCAGGTAGGAATCGGCAATTGCATGGGTCATGCTATTGTCCACTCCATCGACCAGCAGTCGAGCGGTAAATGGTGCCCCTGGTGTGCCGCTGTAGGCATGATTGGCTGCGACATTATAGCGGGTTTTGCCACTCAACGCGGTCACATCAGACATGGAACCATCGCCAAAGTCCCACCGATACCATACGGTATCGGTATTCGTGGTGTCGATTACACCTTTCAATCTCGCCCCGCTGGCACCAGCAAGGGTTGGGCTTTGCAAAGCAGGAGTACAGGTGCAGTCATAAGCGGTATTTATCTCCGCCCCCCCGACGCTTACCCCGTTCTGGAGGAGTTCCACCTGTCTTGAGGATGAGCAATTGGTCCCGAGGACCTCCAGGGTAATGGAATCCGGAATCGGCGAGGCAGCGATATTGGTCGACTGATCGAATGCGGCGTCGCTGTATGAAGCGGTGCACAAATTTGTTTCCGTGCAATTCCCGCCGTTCACATCATAAAGACACACCCTTTCCGTACTACCGCCCCTGGTGATAACGGCCCTGATCCAGGAAATATAGCTGCCACTTTTGGCCTCCCCTCTGACCCGCAAGACATTATCGCTCCCGCTTGTATTCCAGGACGATGATTCAGTGGCAATTGCCGTATGATACTTCGTTGGATCTCCCTGCCAGGGTATCGCGCGAACTTTGCTGACCGCCGCCGATGCCAATGAGGCCGACAGCAACAGGGCGACCCCGGTCAGGGCCGCAATGGTGTATGCTTTCCGATTCTTCATTTTTTCCCCCTTTATCTGCATTTCGTCACTTCTCCCCATTCGTTTTCATCCGCATTGATATTGCACCACAGGCGACTTCCCCGTTTTCCCCCGAAAACAACAGCGCCAACCTGCCGACTTATCCCTTTTTCATTCTTTTGCGGCTCACCCCGAAGAGGCCGGCCAGCCCGCTCCCCATCAGCAGCATGGTGGCTGGCTCGGGAATTGGCTCACCGCTCGTCCGCAGGGCCCTGGAAAGATAAACATCTTGCCACTTTCATGGCCCGTCTGGCTCAGATAAAAGCCCCTCTGGCATTATATCGGAAAGATCCAGGGCAATGGTTGCCGTTTCGTCTCCCCCGAGAGTGAAATCCTGCCCATGGCAAAGGAGACGTCTTCACCCGCCCAGCCGAAGTTATTTTCGATGGCTACCATGGCCGGCGAGGCAATGAGGCCCAGGGCCATTGACGGAATCCCAGCTATGGACCCTTTATTCTTGTCAGGCATTCGTGCCGTCGCAGACTGTGAAACAAATTATCTAAACTGAATTTGCAAAATCCATTCCCCGGCGCCCAAAAAGAACAGTTGCCGCCATCCGCCCTTTTCTTCCCCACGCCGATCATTTTTTTATCCGTATTGCAACAGGTTACACCCCAACCACCACAGAGTGGAAGGAAGGGCCGGCCGGCACGATCCCTCTTTCGGCAAAAAGCACGCCGGAAAAGTCCGGGAAACCGTTCCGCTTTCCCGGAAAACGGAATTTCCCGACTGGATACACATCACGACATCCCTTTGCTTTGCGCCAGCCCTGGTCATTTTCGGACAACGGACCCGGATGGTCAACCCGCCTATCGCATTTCCAGATAAAGCGGGGCCATCTGTCCATCCCGCCATCGTTCGATGCGGAGTGTCGTCACACCTCCCGTTGCGGCTCCTGCCAGGGAGCGAACCAGATCTGCGGCTGACCCCACTGCAGCCCCGTTCACATCCCTCACCACATCCCCTTCCCGCAGTCCAATCATATTGATCGGCGAGGTTTCGGCGAGCCGGGTGATTTTTATTCCCAGCGGCCGCTCTTCTTCCTCAGGCATGGGCTGCGACGCCGCTTCGCCAAATTCCGAGCCATCGGCCGGGCGGACGTCAATGTCGAGCAACACCGTATCGCCATCGGCAAAGACTGCGGCGATATCCTCTTTCCGATAACTTTTTCCACCCTCTTCCTGCGGCAGCAGCTGCTCCCTTGCCCCCCCCTGACTCCCGGGCTCCCCTCGCCTCTCGACAACCACACGGTTCGGATTGCGATTCATAACCCAGAGAATGTCCGGCAGGGCGCGGCCCTGACCCTCTTTTTTGTAAAGCAAGGCATAATTCCAGCTCTCCAGTAGTTTCTCCAGCCCCTGTTCAAGGGGAACAGAGGCCAGCCGGCAGCTCGTCAGCTCACCAGGGAGCTCTGCGGCCCGTAAAGTAAGCCGGAATTCCCGGGAAATCGCGGTGAGGATTTCACCAAGTGGCGCCTCGTTGGCCACAAGGTCGATGCGGGAGTCAGTCACCTTGAGAGTAAAGGACGGCGCCTCGGCAGCCACCCCTGACGCTGGAAAGACAAAAAGCAGACTGAGCACGGCTATGACGGCGGCAAGACTGCTTCCCCTGGGAAGAAATCGGAAAAACGAATGGAAGGTTGCCATGGCCACTAAAAAAAGATGTTTAGCGGGGAAAAGACAACACGCCGGCGGTCGTCGATCGCCGGCGTGTTGAATACGTCGCCTCTTCAGGCGCCGTGCTGCCTTAGCGGGTTGTCGGAACAACTTTTACCGCTACCGAACCGCAGCCATTGCTGTCAACGACCCGATACCAGTAGGGGGTGCCGATCGTCAAACCGCTGTCCAGATAGGTGGCGTAGCTGGTGACAAGGTTATCCTTAATCAGGCTGAAGCCGCTGTTCGGCCCGATCGTGCTGCGATAGATGTCATAACTGGCGGCACCGGTATTGGCCCAGACCAGTTGCACCTTATTCAGCTTGGCACGGGCACTCAGGGTACACAGGCAGTCATCATAGACGGTAACCGTGTCAAATCCCTCACCGGTCAGATCGGGCTGCTGGCTGCCCGGATAGGCCGCTGCCGTGTTGTCCGTTACCTTCAGGCCGATCTGCTTCTCACCCAAGGTGAAATAGGTGGCAATGTCGGCAGCGCTCAGGGCAACGCTTTCACCACTCTCATTGACATAATCCCATGGCGCGTTGTCAAGATCCCACGCCCAGTCGGTGATGGTATCAAACGGCGGGTTGCCGCTTTCACTGGTCCCCTCGTCAATATCAAAGGAGCCGGAGCCATCAAGCGTCAGGGAGTCGGCGCCGCACTGGGTGGTCATATAGGGGCCACCGGCATCGGCCACCGGCGGATGAGGCGGCAGGGTCAAATTGACATCAATCGTGGCGGTATCCGTTACCGGGTCGTCCGAGTCATCGGTTACCCGCAGGGTGACCGGATAGGTGCCAAGGTCATAGGTGGCGTCATCCCAGGTAAATGTCTGGACATCCGGGGTGGTCGAGGTCACATCATAAACGCCGTCGTTGTCGAAATCCCACTCATAGAGGACAATGGATTTTGTCCCGTCGGAATGGTACGAACAGGACGGATCAAAGGAGATCGGCACGTCCATGTAGCCGGGATTGGGGTTGGCGTTGAAACAGGCCACCGGCGGCGGCGAAAAGACGCTCGGAGTGAGGATCAGCACGCCAAAGGCGGTCCCCATGTCGTTGACGATGTAGCCATCCATCCAGCCGGTGCCGCGCCAGTGACCGTCCGCATACTGATCCGGCAGCATGACGCCGACATAATCGCCATACCAGTCAGCGGTGCCGGGGGTGCCGGGCAGCGAGTCGAGGCTGTGCAGCCGCAGGCCCTTCATGATGGCGTACATGGTGTAATAGGCGCGGTGGCCGTACCAGTTCTCCGTCCATCGATTTGCCTGGCCGAGCCAGTTGTTGCCGAGAAAGGTGGTGGCCAGATTGAGATCGGTGCTGTAGCTGCCGGCGCCGTTCTGGGCATCGTAGAGGCTCTGACCGACCAGCTTCATGCCGACCAGGGCGCCACCGGTCAGACAGACGTTCGGGGTGGTAAAGTCACTATACCAAGAGTAGCCGGAGCGATAGGAGACAAAGCCCCGGTTGTTGTAGGCGATCTGGTTGTGGAGATAGCCGGCCAGCCTGGTCTTCACCCAGGTGGGAATTGCCGCGCCGAAATTGTTCTGGGCTGCTTCAAGGCCGATATAGGCCCACTGGGAGGCGGAGTTGTCGCCATAATTCGGGTTCCATCCCGTATTATTCGCCGCCGTATAATACCAGCCGCCCAGGGCGCCGCTCGGCGGAAAAGCGGTGCCGTCGATCTGGCTCCAGCCATACCAGTCAGCCATATCCTGGACGATGTCCCGATAGGTGCGCCCGAGCACATAGGTCGCCTGGCCGGTGGCCGCCACAGCGTCCGGCGCCCCGGAACCGGCAATGGCTCCCATGGCAAGTCCCTGCTCATAGTTGGTATGACCGCTGTCATAATAGGCAACAAGGCCATAGCCGTTGCCCTCGTCACCATCGCCGTCGCCGTCATAATCCTCCGGATGGCCATGGGTCTGGGCGTTCATGCTCTGGGCATATGTCCTGCTCAGGATGTAGTTGATGCCCCGCTGGACATCATCGACATAGGGGTCTTCCAGCGGCTGCAGGGGATTGGCCTCCACGCTGAGCAGATGCCCCTGCACCTCGAAAGCCCAGACCGGCGCCCCGGACCGCCCGACATAGTAGGAATAGTCGTTCCAGTAGCCGGCCGGCACCGCAGGTGAACCGGCGGTGGTCCGCACCATGTCTTTATGCAGGTACCAGAGG
This sequence comes from Thermodesulfobacteriota bacterium, assembly GCA_049323935.1. Classification (GTDB taxonomy): domain Bacteria; phylum Desulfobacterota; class Desulfobulbia; order Desulfobulbales; family SURF-16; genus DB1. The sequence goes on along the minus strand of JBMONN010000004.1, from coordinate 32,559 downwards.
GCCTTGTCGATGGCGATGTTGGTTTTGGAGTCGTTGTTGTCCGGAGCGATGAGGATCTTATAGGTGTCGGATTTGCCGTCCATACTCAAGGTGGTGGTGAACGGGGTGTTCACCGCTGCACTGTAGGTGTGGGTCACCTCCAGGTTGTAAACGCCGTTGGCGGGGACGGCAATGGTGCCGCTGGCCGGCGCGGTGCCGTCCTGAAAATCCCAGGAATAACTGACCGAGCCGCCGGTCGCATCGCCGTAAATGACAGCGGTCAACTTCACCGCCTGGCCACTGATGGCGGTATGCGGGGCATTCGGATTCCCCTGCCAGGGCACACAGAGTATTCTGCTCACCGCCGCCGAGGCCAGCGAGGCCGACAGCAGCAGGCCGACCCCGGTCAGGGCCGCAATGGTGTAGGCTTTTCGATTCTTCATTTTTCCCCCTTTATCTTCCGTGTTATTCACTTCTCCCGTTTGTTGTCATGCTCGACGTCCGCAGTCGGCTCCTCCCGTTTTCCCCCGAAAACGGCAGCGCCATCCTGCCGCCTTACGCCTTCTTCATCCGTTTGCGGCCCACCCCGAAGAGGCCGGCCAGCCCGGTCCCCATCAGCAGCATGGTGGCTGGTTCGGGAATAGGCTCACCGCTCGTCCGCAGGGTGCTGGAAAAATATACACTTTCAGCGCTGTCAGGATCAGTCTGGCTGAGAAAAAAACCGGCCTGCGGCGCGGCGTTGGTCAGGTTGAGGACGATGGTCGCCGTCTCACCGACGCCAAGGGTAAAATCCCAGCCCAGGGCAAAGGAGACGTCATCTGGAAAACTTACCGGAACACCATTGCTGTTATCCAGCGACCCGGCCAGCAGATTGTTATAAATATCGCCAAACAGATAGCCAGGCTCATCGATCTCCCAGGATTGACCGGCTGCGGCACTGCCATGGGCGGCGCCGTATTCATTAAAATAGGTATTGACCGCTTCGTCTATCTCCAGATCGAAAAAGGCAAGAAAGGTGTGACTGCCGGCAACACTGGTCGACCAGGTAAGGCTGCCGAGGCCGTCGACCAAGGTGCCCGAGGTCGGCATCGAATCTCCGGCCGTCAACTCATATGTGGTTCCATCAACATAAAACGCCCAGTCGAACAGATCGATGGCTGCCATGGCCGGCGAGGCAGTGATGCCCAGGGCCAAGGCCGTTGCCAGTATCCCAGTTTTGTGTTTTTTCATTTTTGTCTCCTTTTTGTCAGGTATTCGTGTTGTTACAGACTGGCAGGCACAAATTATTTAATTTTTTTTTGCAAAATCCATTCCGTTTTCTTCCAAAAAGAACAACATCGATCCTCCTTGCCACTTTCCAGGCGGACGACCATTTTTTAATCCGTATTGCAACAGGTTACACCTCCGCCACCACAGCGTAGCGGAAGGGCCGATCGCCCCGGCGGCCGGTTTTCAGCCAATAGCACGCCGGAAAAATCCGGGAAACCGTTCCGTTTTCCCGGAAAACGGAATTTGCCGCATGGGTAATCATGCCGATATCCTTATCTCCTTCCCTCGGCGCCGCCCGCTCATCCTGCCGCTTGCGCCAGACAGGCCGCCGCACAGGAGATGACGTTTGCAAAAAAAACGCCCCGGTCTACCAGCCGCGCGGCACCTCGTCCTGCCTCCCCTTGTCTTCGCCTGTCTGCCCTTCCAGGGATAGGCCGGCGGGATCAAACTGCTCGCGGCCGCTGGCATAGCCCTCCTGCCGCTTTTTACTTTGCGCCTCCTTGGCCGCCAGCTCGAGGTGTTGGGCAAAGAGCGGGTTATCCGGGGCGAGACGGACCGCCTGACGAAACTCCGCCTCGGCAAGGGCATAGGATTTGCGAATGTAATGGACCCAGCCCAGGGTATCGATGATGGCGGCATTGTTCGGCTGCTTTTCCTTGGCCAGGCTGGCGAGTCGCAGGGCCTCGCCGAGGTCGGGCTTGTCCTCGTCGAGGATGAGCATGGCCAGGTTGTTGGCGGCAATCGGCTGCTCCGGCTGCAGCGAGAGGATGCGACGATAGCGTTCGCGGGCCTCCTGCTTTCTCCCTTGCAGCACATGGAGATTGGCCAGGCCCATCAGCGCCGGGATATGGTCGGTTTTTTTGGCGAGAATGGTCTGAAACTCCTGCGCGGCCAGATCGGGCTGGCCGGATTTGACCAAGGCATCGCCCAGCAAGATATAGGGTTCGATTTTTTCCGGCCCTTGCTGCCGGGCGCGCCGGAACGCCTCCACCGCCCGCCCGAAATCGCGGACCTCCAGGGCGATGGTGCCAAGCAGCAGCAGATGGTCGAGATGATCCGGCGCCAGGGCAATCTGCTCTTCGACCCGCGCCAGTGCTTCCTTCTTTTTGCCCTGCCCGAGAGCGATGCGGGCGACGGCCTGCAGATCCCTGGTCGAAGCAGGCGCCAGGGCGAGCGCCTTCTCAAAGAGGGCCGCCGCCTTCTCCCTGTCCCCCATGGCGGCCCGGGTCTGGCCCAGCAGGCTGAACAGCTCGGCGTTCTCTCCTTGTTTGGCAAGGATTTTTTCAAAAACAGCCGCCGCCTTGTCATACTCCTTCATGCCCAGCAGGCTGCGGCCGTAAATGATTGCCGCCGCTACGCTTGCCGGATCAAGCCGGCCGGCCACGGCCGCCTCCCGGCCGGCGCCGGCGAAATCACCCTGGTCGAGCAGCAGCCGGGCCAGGAGCAGATGGCTTTTGCCGTCCCTGGGGCTGAATTTGACCGCCTGGATTGCCGCCTGATGAGCGAGCTCCTGCCGCCCTGCCCCAAGCTGGGCACGGGCCTGGTAATAATAGGCCTCACCCCAGTCAGGCTGCTGCTGGATCAACTCAGCGAGGGCGGCAAGGGCCTCGCTGTTCTTCCCTTCCTGCAGCAACAGGCGGGCCCGGACCAGATTGGCCAGGGGGTGGCGGTTGTTCTCTTGCAGGATGATCGCCACCTCGGCCGTTGCCTCGGCAAAACGGCCCATTTCACAGAGGTAATTCGCGAGGGCGGCACGGATGGTGAGCGGCTCCTTGGCCAGGGCAAGGGCGTCCCGCAACGTCTTGTCAACCCTGTCGGCCTTTTTGTCCTGCACCAGGATGTCCGCCAGGAGAAGATACAGCCTGGTTTCGCCCGGTTGCAGACACAGGGCCTGTTCGATGGTGGCTGCGGCCTGCCCGTAGTCATGCAGTTTCATGTGCAGCGCCGCCAGTCCGAGCAGGGGTTCCGCCTGTTCCGGATAGCGGGCGGTCAACTGATCGAGATAGGACTTGGCCTCTTCGCTTTTCCCCTGCTCCAGCAACAGTGAAACGAGAAACTGGTGATTGACGAAATTGTCCGGCATAAGGGTAATCGCCTGCCTGATCGCCGCCTCGGCCTCCGGATATTTTTTGCCGATGGCAAGGAGCTGCGCCTTGCGGGCAAAGGCCGCTTCGCTTTGCGGATTGCTGGCGACAATCTTGTCGATCACCTCTGCCGCCCGGTCGGCATGATTGTCGGCCAGCTCCATATCGGCAAGAAGCAGCTGGGCCTCCTCGTTTGCGGCCGCGCCATCGAGCACCTTGTCGAGAAAGGATCTTGCCTCGGCTATCCGCTTGCCCTCAAAAAGCAGGCGGGCCACCCGCAGATGGGCATCGACGTGCTGTGGGGCAAGCGAACAGACCCTGGTCAATTCCTCGAACGCCTGTCTGGGATTATTATCCCTGAGATAGGCAAGACCGAGCTGATAGCGGGCCTCGACATATTTCGGATCAAGCTGCACGGCATTGCGCAGTTCGATGATCGCCTCCTTGACGTTGTTCGCCTGCAGGCTGGCGCGTCCTTTTTCATAAAATTCCACCTTCCTGTTGGCGTCCGGAGAGCAGGAGCAGAACACAAACAGAGCGACGACAAGAGAGGCAAGGGTGAAGGTCGGCAATGACATTTTCATGATCGGTGCCCTTATCGGCAGTGGTTGACAAGAGTGGGCGCAACAATGATTGCGGCCTTTCGGTCAGTATACAGCAAAAGCGGCGCCCGAATCCATTGAGATCTGCGCACAATGCTGTCGCCCCTTTCTCCCGGCCTGCCCCGGGAAACTTTCTCCCCCGGGGCCCAGAAAAAAAGCCGTCTCGACCGCTCACAGCCCGTAATCGGCCATCTTTTTCCGCAGGGTCGAGCGGTGCAGACCGAGGAGCTGGGCGGCGTGGACCTGATTGCCGTTGCAGGCCGCCAGCGCCGCCGCCAACACCGTTTTCTCGACGATGGCGACGAGATGCTCCATGAGCTGGGGCGGCCGTTCCTTTGTCGCCAGCAGGGCGGCAAAGGTCTGCTGTGCCGCGGCGGCCAATGGGAGGGCATCACCGGCTACCGGCTCGCCCGGGTCGGGCAATTCAAAAAATTCTGGCAGAAGAATGTCGTCGCGGCAGAGGACCATGGCCCGCCGGATCGCATTTTCCAACTCCCGCACGTTGCCGGGCCAGGCCGCGTCGAGCAGCGTCCGCATAACGGCGGCCGCCACCCCGCGCACCGCCCGCCCCTGTTCCCGGTTGAAGCGGCTGATAAAGTGCTCGACCAGCAGCGGAATATCCTCGCGCCGCTGTCGCAGGGGAGGGATGGCAAGGTGGACGAGGTAGAGCCGGTAGAAGAGATCGGTGCGGAAACGGCCGGCCACCATCTCGGCATGCAGATCCTTGTTGGTGGCGGCCATGACCCGGGCCGCCATCGGCACCGGGCTGTTGCCCCCAACCCGCTCGAAACTCTTTTCCTGCAAAACCCGCAACAGTTTGACCTGGAGAGCGGGCTGCAGTTCGCCGATTTCATCGAGAAAGATGGTGCCGCGGCCGGCGGCCTCGAAACGGCCGATCCGGCGGGCAAGAGCGCCGGTAAAAGCGCCCGCTTCATGACCGAACATCTCCGATTCCAGCAGGTTTTCCGGCATGGCGCCGCAGTTGACCGCGACAAAGGGCGCCTCCCGGCGCGGGCTGTTGTCGTGGATGGCGCGGGCGACCACCTCCTTGCCCACCCCGCTTTCGCCGGTGATCAGCACCGTGACATCCTGGGTGGTGAGCAGACCGATCATCTTGTAGATCTCCTGCATGGCCGCGCTGCGGCCCACCATGCGGTCGAGGGAAAGGGCGGGGGGCGGTTCGTCGCCGAGGGCGGCCAGGGACTGTCTGCCGGTCAGGATACGGTTGATAAGTTCGCGGACCCGGGCCAGATCAAAGGGCTTGGTCAGATACTCATAGGCGCCGAGCTGCATGGCGCGGATGGTGACCGCCATGGTGCCGAAGGCGGTCATGAAGATAACGGCGGCACCAGGCAGCCGCTGCCGGATCTCCGGCAGCAGGGCGAGGCCGTCCCGGCTCGCCAGCCGGTAATCGAGAAAGACGATGTCCGGCCGTTGCCTTTCGAGCAGGACAAGGGCCGCCTCGCCGTCCGCGGCCAGCAGGGCGGTGTGGCCCTCGTCTTTGAGAAACTCGCTGAAGGCGCGCCGGATCATCTCCTCGTCATCAATTACCAGAATGGTGCTCATGCCCCCTCCTTGTCCGCGGGCAGAAAGATGGTGGCGACCAGGCCGCCGCCGGGGCGATTGGCCAGGGTCAAGGTGCCGCCGTGCCGCTCGACGATGTCGCGGCTGGTGGAGAGCCCGAGCCCCAGCCCCTCCGGCTTGGTCGTGTAAAAAGAGGCGAAACACTCCTCAATGGCCTCCTCCGGGATACCCGGCCCGCTGTCGGCAACGGTGATGGTGACCCCGCCGGGCCCGGGCTGCGAGATCACCTCGATCCCGCCGCCCTTGCCCATCGCCTCCCGGCTGTTGATGAGCAGATTCCAGAAGACCTGTTTCATCTTTTCCCCATCATAGCAGAGCGAGGGCAGGTCCGGGGCCAGCCGGCTTTCCAGGGTGACGGCGGCGGCTTCCAGGGCCGGACCGGCAAGGGCCAGCACCTCGGTGAGCTGTTCGTTGATGGCGCCCGGCCGTCGGGCCGGTTCGCTCGGCCGGGCCCGCTCGACGAGCTGGTCGATGATCCGCTCCAGCCGTTCGATCTCCCGCAGCAGGGCGGCCACCATCTCCCGGTTGTCCGGCTGATCGCGCAGCCGGTTGAGGAGCACCTGAACAAACATCTTGATGCTGGTCAGGGGGTTTCGCACCTCATGGGCCAGACCGGCGGCCATTTTCCCGGCGGTGGCCATCCTTTCCGACTGGACGAGCTGTTGTTCATAGTCCTGCAGCCGGTCGAGCATGGTGTTGAAGGAGTCGGCCAGCAGGGCGATCTCATCGCGGCCCCGCGCCCTTGCCCGCTGCCTGAAATCGTTGGTCGCGATCCGGCTGGTCAGGTGCGCGAGCTCCTCCAGCGGCCGGGTGATGGTGCGGACGATGAAATAGCCGAGCAGGGAGAGGACGACGATGCCGCCGAGCGCCAGCCAGCCGGTGGCGGCCAGGATACGGGAGCGCAACCGTTCGGCCTCGCCCGCCTTCTTCCAGAGACAGAGAAAGGCCTGGCCATGCCCCGGCAGGGTCAGCGGCTGGATAACGGCATGATAGCGGCTCCCGGCAAATTCGATGACCGGCGGGACCGCGGCCGCATCGACAAAACCCTTTTCCCTGATCGCGGCCGCCGTTGCCGCCTGCTGCCAGCCGGGGATGGTGCAGTGGAGGATGTCCCCCTCGCCGTCAAAGAGAATGATCTCGGCACTAACGACATCCCGCATCTGGGCGAGGATGTGCGGGTTCAGCACATAGCTTGCCCGGGAGATCACGCCGGCGACTCTGGTCATCTGCTGGCGGAGATCATCGTGCAGGGAGCGGACGATGAGCCAGGAGGAGAGCAGCCAGAAGATGAGGGCGGCGCCGGCAAAGAGCAGGGCGAAAGGGACGACGATGCGCACGAGAAGACGTTGCGGTCCTTTTCCCGATCCGGGTCGCTTCACAACACACTCTCCATTTACCAGTGTCATCAGGGGGGGCAGACACCCTACTTTTCGCCGACAGGAGCCGGCGGCGGCAGCAACCTGGCGGCAAGCGGCCAGAGGGCGAGCGGCAGCAGCACTGCAAGCACCAGCCCATAGCCCGGCGCCTGCCGGGAGGAGACGCCGATCCAGACAAAGAGGGCGGCGGTCGGCACCGTGCCGAGCAGCAGGGAAAAGAGAAATCTTCCCCAGGCCATCCGCGCCAGCCCGGCCAGAATCGTCACGACCTCGGGCAGCATCGGCAGCATCCGGCTGGCAATGATGGCCAGACCGCCCCACTGCTCAAAAAAAGAGTGAAAACGCGCCAGCTCCTCTGCCGAGGCCAGGCGATGGAGCGCCTTCCGGCCGGCGTAACGGGCCACCGCATAGCCGACGATGCCGGCGCCGGTCGAACCGATGACACTGCACGCCAGTCCGATCCCGAAGCCGTAAACCGCGCCGAGGCCAGCCATGATGCCGGTGGCGGGTACCGGCAGGAGGAGATCGGTCACCAGCAGGCCGATACCGGCCAGCCAGCCCCAGGCCTTCATTGCCGCGAACCACTGCCGGCACGCCTCCTGGTTGAAGAGCAGCTCGAATTCGGCGCCGAAGAGGACGAACTGGATGAGAAACAGGGCCGCCAGCAGCAGGATGATCAAAAAAATCCGCCAAAAGAGTCTCATCGTCGCCGCCAACCGTTTGCCGTGCGCCTCACGTGCCGCCTCCCGCTTTTCATTTCGTTCGCCCTTCCTGCTCCGCCGCATCGCGCCGGGGATAGAGGGGAGGCAGCGCACTCTCCCGGTTTGTGCCCCTTTTGCCCTCATCGCGCAGCCGGCGCACCGCGGCCAGCAGCTCGTCACCCCGCCAGCCGCCGGTTGTCCCATCTTTACTGTAAAGGATTGCGTCCATTTCCTCCAGCAGACAATGCAGTCTTTTCTCCGGCACCAACAGGCCGATATCGGTCAGGGTGCTGACCTTCTGGTCGGGCCTGCTGATCCGGAGCCAGGCCAGCAGGGCCTGGCGCGCCGCCTGGGGATCATTGTCCCGGCAGGCAGCAGCCAGAGAGGCAAAGGCCTCGCGCTCCCGCGACGATCGCTCCCTCTTGTTGCCACTGGCCTCCGGGGTCGGGCGGCGCACCAGACGGCGGTGCAGGCGGAAAAGCAGCAGCAGGGTGACAAGCCAGGCAATGGAGAGCAGTGCGCAGGCCAGCATCCAGCGACGATCTGCCGGCCTCTCCGCCTCGCCGGCGAAAGGCGGGGCGGCGGATCGTCCTTCGTCACCCGGCCGGACCGCGTTGTCCCCGACAACGGCCTGGCTCTCCGCTCCTGGCACCACCCGCAGTTCCCGGTCAGGGATGACGGCATACTCCACGGCCGATTTTTTCGTGTTCCACCAGGCAATCCGCTGCTCCGGCAGGGGAAAGACGCCGGGCCGGGACGGAACCAGCACCACGGTTTCCCGGCGGCTGCCGACGATGCCGCCTGCCGAGAAACGGTTCTCCGTCTCTGCTTTGCCCGGATAGAGCTTGAGGCCGTCAACCGCCGGCAGACCAACGGGAGGGAGTTGCCCGGCCCGCGCCCCGACGGCGGTCAGGTCGATGGTGACGGTCACCGCGTCGCCAACCCGCAGTTCGGCAGGCGGCCGGCTCCATTTTTCGGTCACCGTCACCTCTGCGGCCGGCAGCCAGGTCGCCCCAGCCGGATAGTCGGGCGATTGCGGCAGCACGGTAATCGTGAGCGGCGCCGTGCGCCGGCTGATCGTCTCCGTGCCGGCGGTCGGCTCAAAAAAACTGCGGGACCGCTGCGGACGGGTCACCCTGGCCTGCACAAGCATCCCCGCAATGGCCAGACTCCCGCTTTTCTGCGGGAAAAGGACAGAGCGAAGTTCAAAGACGCGATAGCTCGCCCCGTTTATTTTTTTCTCATAGGCAACGGGCTCAAGGGGTTCGACCACGGCGTCTGGCGGCTGCGGTGGGCCGGGATCGAGGACCTCGACTCCGGCGGCCGCGTAAATCCGCACGGTGAAGAGGAGCTGGCCCTGGACCATGACCGACGGGGCGTCAACCGTTGCTTCAACAAACAGGGCCTGGCCGGCAGCCCCAGGGTCCGGCGCCGCCTCTTTGTCGACCTGGACGGTGATAACCGGGGTTTTTTCCCCGCCCAGGTCGAGGGGCGGGATGGTCAGGGTCCCGGCCCGGCGGGGAGAGAGGACGAGCTGGACGGTGGTTTCGGTGGCGGCCTGGCCGTTGAGGATGCGGGTACTGCTGCCCCGGTTCTGGCCCAGCACGGTGAAGTCCTCTTCCAGCCCGGCCAGATCGAGGGAGGAAAAAAGGCCGCCTTCCCGGCTAATGGTAAGCGTCAGGGTTTCATCCAGGGCAAGCCGGTCCCGGTCCACCGCGGCGGAAGCAGCGGCCCGAGCCCCGGCCGGCAGCAGGAAACCAATCAACCAGAACAGGACAATGAACAGCCAGACGGGACGCATTACCAGAATTTCCCCTTCTCATCATTCACCCGCGGCCCGCCGTTCTGCCTGGCCTCAAAGGCGAATTTCCGGCGCAGCAGACCACCGGGATTTTCCGGCACCTGGCGCAGCAGCTGGACCAGCTCCTGCTCTTCTTCCTCGGCTCCGGGGTCAGCGGAATCCTCAATAACGGGTTGTCCTTTCCGCTCTCTCTGCTCGGCCGCCTCCGCCGTGTCCGCTATTTTTCCATCCTGTTTGCTGGCCGCTGCTTCATGCAGTCCCCCTTCCGTCTGTCCCGCCCCGCCCGCAGACGGTGCAGCCGCGGCAGCGGCCGCTTCTTGCTCCTGGGGTTGCGGCGACGACGACGCATTGCCCTGGTCCTGCTGCATCCCCTTTTCCTGGCCGCCGGTCTGGGAGGGCGACGGCTCTCCCGCCGTCGCCCGCTCGTCCTGCCGTTGTTGCTGCCGGTCCTGCTGGCGGCGCAGGCCGGCGACCAGCTCCCGGTTGAAACGGGCGTCCTCATGATCGGGATTGCGGGCCAGGGCCTCTTCGTAGGCGGCAATGGCCTCGTCATAGCGACCGAGGCGGGCCAGGCTGTTGCCGCGGTTGTAATGACCGTCGGCGGTGTCGTCGGCGCTGAAGGCGACGGCCGCCTCGGCGAAACTGCCGGACCGATAGGCCGCGGCCCCCTTCCAGGCGGGCGCGACAAAACGGGCAGCGGCACCGGCGTAATCACCGCCGGCAAAGGCCCGCGCCGCCTGCTGTTCGCCGGTCCACCAGAGATCATCCCAGGAAGCGGCCTGTGCCTTCTCTCCGGCGGATAAGAAGAGCAGGAGCAGGACCAGCAGCCAGCCGCGGCGGAAAGCGGCAAGGGCCGCCGGAATGACCAGAAAAAGCAGCCAGAAGCCCTGATCCTGCCACTGATCGGTGAAGCGTTCGCCGCGGCCCTTTTCCGGCTGACTGATCACGCCGCCTCCCGCCGTCAACAGGGAGCGGAAGTCCTCATCGGTCAGGCTGATGTCGCGATAACCACCCTGGTTGTCCGCTGCCATTTCCGCCAAGAGGGCGTCCTCCAGCCGCGGCACCACCACCGCGCCCGCCCTGTCCCGTAAAAATTCGCCGTTGGGCAACAACACCGGCGCCCCTGCCGTGGTACCGATCCCGATCACGGAGAGCCGCACCTCGCGGCCGGCAAGGAGATCGGCAACCGCGCCGACCTCCTCTCTGTCCACCTCATCGGTCAGGAGGAGGATATCCTTGCTCCCCGGGCCGGCCTCCGCCAGCAAATCCAGGGCCCGGGCCATCGCCTCCTCGACGTTGCTGCCATAGACCGGCATGATCTCCGGCGCCAGGGCCGGCACCATGGCCAGGATGGTGTTGGCATCCTCGGTCAGGGGGGTGACGATGTGGGCCTGACCGGAATAGACGATCAGCGCGGTCGATCCCTCTTGGCGCCAGCGCAGAATATCGGTCAGCTTGCGCTGCGCCCAGGTCAATCTGTTCGGTTTCAGATCCTCGGCATACATCGACAACGACAGATCAAGGATGAGAACGAGGGCATCCGCGCTTTTGCCGACCGGCTGGGGCAATTTCTGCCAGGCCGGGCCAGCCAGACCGAAAGTGGCGGCAATCCAGGCCGCCAGCAGAAACGACAGCGGCCAACCTCGTCCCGCCGGTCGGTCCTCATCGAGCAGATAGGGCAACAGAGCGGCATCAACGACCCGACTCCACGGTCCGCAGCCGGTGTGGCGTCGCCGCAGCGCCAGGGTCAGCACCAGCGCCGGCAAAAGCGCCAGCAACCACCATGGTCGCAGCAAATGAAAATCGTGCCAGAACGCCGCCATCGCTCATCCCCCCTTGACCGTTGCCGGGCGGTGCCGCGGCAGGGAATGCAGGGCCAGCAGAAAACTGAGGAGCAGGGCGGCGCCAAGGGGCCAATGAAACAGTCCCCGGATCACCCGGACAACCTCCTCTTCCTGCACCGCCGGTTCCAGCAGGTCGATCTGCCGGTAAATCTCGTGCAGCTCCTCGCCCTGCCGGGCCCGGAAGTAGCGGCCACCGGTGACTGTCGCCATCTCCCGCAGCAGCTCCTCGTCAAGATCTCCTCCGCCCCTGACCCGATGGGTGCCGAAAAGATCGCGGACGATGCGCTCATCCGCACCAACACCGACCGCATAAATCGTCATGCCGCTGCGGGCGGCAAGCTCTGCCGCCTGCCGGGGTGCGACATTGCCTGCTGTATTGCTGCCGTCGGTGAGGAGGATGAGCACCCGGCTCGTGGCTGGTCGCTCCCGCAGCCGTTTCACCGCCAGCATGATGGCGTCGCCGATGGAAGTTTTCTGGCCGGCAAAGCCGATCTGTGCCTCATCCAGCAGTTTTTTCACCGTTCGCCGGTCAAAGGTGAGGGGCGAACGGACATGGGCCTCGGTGCCGAAGAGGATGAGGCCAACCCGATCGCCGATTCGCCGTTCGAGAAACGCATGCAGCACCTCCTTGACCAGATCGATGCGTGCAACCTGGCGGCCGTTGACCGCCAGATCCTCCTCGGCCATGCTGCCGGAAATATCCACCGCCAGCAGCAGATCACGACCGGAAACCGGCATGAAGAGCGGCTCACCGATCCATTGCGGCCGGGCCAGGGCGAGAATGAGCAGCAGCCAGATGCCGACAAGCGCCAGGGTCAGGGCCGGCTTTGCCCTCCCCGCTTGTCCCTGACTGGAAAACCGTGCTATTTCCGCAAAAAAAGGGGCCCACAGTGCCGCCTCCGGCCGCACGGCCCGCGGCACAACCAGGTAGACGACAAGCGGAGCAGGCAGCAGCACAAACGCCCAGGGCCAAAGAAAGCTCAGCATCGCCGGTGCTCCCGAATCCAGCGGCCGACAAGGCGCCGGAGCGTTTTCACATCCGCGGCGCCGGCGCGACGGTAACGGTCTTCCCCCAGGGCCCGCCCCGGTCCGACGGTGAATTGGTCCGTCCTGCCGGTGCGATCGAGAAAACGCAGCCACTCTTCCCCGGTCAGCCGGGCCACCTGCTGAGGCCCGAAACCGGCAATCGCCACGCGCTTGACCAGCGCCGCCATCTCTTCAACAACCAGGCGATGATCCGGGTTGTCGGCCAGTCGCTGCAATTCGCGCAACGCTGCCCACCGGTAGGCCGTCCGCCGGCGCCATCGGCGTCCGCGAACGAATGAGCCGATGAGCAGAGCAACACCGAGCAGGCCGACGATCCACCAGCCCGGCGCCGGTGGCCACGGGCAGACCGGCGCCGGCAGATGGATGTCACGCAGGGCGGCAAGGGGATCCGGGTTCATGTTCTCCCCCCAAAGGCGTGGCGAAAAAAAGTCTCGGCCGAGTCCTCGGTGGAGAGCCGGAGCAGCGGAATGCCAAGCTCCGTCAGTCGCCGGGCAACGTCCGCCGCCTTTTCCTGGAAAGCGTCTTCATAGCGCCGTCGCATTTCTGCTGCGCGGCTGTCGATCAGCGCCCGCCGCTCGCCGTCGGTAACATGGTAGAGGCCGGGGGACGGCAGGTGCTCCTCCAGGGGATCACGGACCAGCACCACGCTGATATCGTTATGCCGGCGCAGCTGCTGGAGGTGGCTGTCGCCGACAGCGGTCATCCCTTGGAAATCGCTGATGACAAAAATATTGGAACCGGGCCGGAGCAGCCGACGGGTTTCCTCCAGCGCCCGGTCCAGCACCCCGCCCGCCGGCCCACTCCCCCGGCGCAGTCGCCGGTTGAAGAGGGAAATGTCGTGCAGCAGGCGCAACACGGTGCGGATGCTGCGTCGTGGCCGGACTTCAGCCTGCCCAGTGTCATTGAAGACAAGACCGCCCACCCGGTCATTGTTGTGGAGGGCGGCCCAGGCCAGCAGCGCCGCCGCCCGGGCCGCTGCCACTGATTTGAAACAACGTCTGCTGCCGAAGAACATGGATAGCGACTGGTCAACGAGCAGAAAAACCGGCCGCTCCCGCTCCTCCCGGAACAGCTTGGTATGAGGAATTCCGGTGCGGGCCGTCACCCGCCACTCCATGTTCCGGCTGTCATCCCCGGCCTGATAGACCCGGACCTCGTCATACTCGACGCCGCGGCCGCGGAAGCGTGACCGGTGCGGCCCGACGAGAGCGGCAAAGGCCTTCTGCTGGCGACTGAAGGCAAGACCGCGCGCCCCAAAACGGAGACGAATGAGCTCCTCCAGCCCGCAGTAAGCGCCGTTTTCCGGCCCAGCATAAAATTCCGCCGTCATCTCAGACCACCGGGACATGCTCCAAAAGCAGATCAACGACCCTGTCCCGCGTCGTGCCGGCGGCCTCGGCGACCAGACTGAGGATGAGCCGGTGGCGCAGAACATCATGGACCACCTCCTGGACGTCATCCGGACTGACAAAATCGCGGCCCCGCAGCCAGGCAACGGCCCGGGCGCAGCGATCGAGGGCGATGGTCGCCCGGGGACTGCCGCCGTAGTCGATCAAGCCGGCGAGACGGTCGCCATAGTCAGCCGGATTACGTGAGGCAATGACCAGCTGGATGATATACTCCTCCACCGCCGCCGCCATATGGATGGCCAGCACCTCCTGCCGGGCGAGGAGGATCTCCTCCTGACTGACGACCCTTTCCGGTCGCTGCCGTTGTCGGCCCGCCTCCTGACGGGCCAGGGCGAGAATGTCCCGTTCCGCCGCCACCGACGGGTAATCGACCCTGACGTGCATGAGAAACCGATCAAGTTGCGCCTCGGGCAGCGGGTAGGTGCCTTCCTGCTCGATGGGATTCTGGGTCGCCATGACCAGGAACAGTTCTGGCAGGGTGTATGTCTGTCGGCCAATGCTGACCTGCCGCTCAGCCATGGCCTCAAGCAGGGCGGACTGCACCTTGGCCGGGGCCCGGTTCACCTCATCGGCCAGGACGATATTGTGAAAGATCGGCCCGGGTTGAAAGGTAAACTCGCCGGCGCCCGGCTGGTAGATGTCGGTGCCGGTCACATCGCCGGGCAGCAGATCCGGAGTGAACTGAATCCGGTGAAAATCGGCCTCGATCCCTGCCGCCAGGCACTTAACCGCCTTGGTCTTGGCCAGCCCGGGCGCCCCCTCCACCAGCAGATGGCCATCGGCGAGCAGGGCGATCAGCAGCCGTTCCACCAGTCTCTCCTGGCCGACAATCTGTCCCTCCAGCCACTTCCTCAGTTCCGTAAATGCGCTTCTGTTCTCCATCTGTAGCAGCCTGTCACCGGGTTTCGCAAAAAAATCTGACAAAAAAAATATGCTGACGGCGCCCCCCCTTTTCCCCTACAATGAAGCAGATCAGCTTCCGCTCCGATTCCGCCGACCGACCAATGCGGCAAACCGCCAGGGGCCATTGCCGGAAAAGACAATGATAACAGCAAGATCGACCGAAAGAAAAAGTATAACACGATCACCGGGCAATTGCCCGCACTTCTTCGCCGATGCCGGGGAATCTCCATTGCCGCGCAGTTACCACACGGTAACAAGATCGGCCCGCAAATCGCTACCAATCCGTAACACCCCCAGGAAAAATTTGACTTATCATCATGGAATATCAACAAAAATCTTTATGGCATACCCCTTGCTAAAGAAATAACCACAACCATCCGTTCACCCCCACTCACCAGAGACAAAGGAGGTCCGCCTATGGGGAACACAAAGAGGAAGGGGATCGGCGTCTCCATCCTGATCGTCCTGGCCATCGCCGTTTTCGTCGGCCTGTTCGTGGCCCTGGGGCCGCCGAAATTGCTGGCAAAATCCGAGACGCCCGACTTCTGCGCCGGCTGCCATGTCATGGAAGCCCAGTATGACGCCTGGTCCCATGCCGGCGCCCACCGCCGCCAGTTGTGCGTTGACTGCCATCTACCCAACCATAACATCGCGGCCCACTATGTCTGGAAGAGCATCGACGGCATGAAGGACGTCGTTGCCTTCTATTCCGGCAAGGTGCCGGAACGGATCGAGATCACCGACCATGGCCGGGCGGTGGTGCAGGCCAACTGCATCCGCTGCCATGAAACCACCGTTGACCACATCGACCAGCAGCGCCTCTGCTGGCAGTGTCACCGGCGCATCGCCCATCGCGGCGTCGGCCAGATCATGACCCTGTGAGGGATTCGAGGTCCCTATTTGTAATTTTAAAAGTTTTCTCTGTGCGCTCTGTGGTAAAAAAAAAGACTTTTTGCGACGCCATCAACTCAAAGAGGGAGGAAAATATGAAGAAAAAATTGGCAATGTCTCTGGTTCTGCTGGCTGCCGCCGGCCTGCTGATGAGCGGCTGCAATGCCCCGGAAAAGGTCGAGGCGGTGCGGCCGGTGAAGATCGCCGATGATGAGATCGATCCCGCCGAGTGGGGCAAGGCCTATCCGGTTCACTACGATCTGTGGGGCAAGACCGAAGAGCCCACCGAACCGGGCAAGAGCAAGTACAAACGGGGCTTTGACGCCGACAACATCACCTACGACAAGCTTTCCGAGTTTCCCTACATGGCCCTGCTCTTCAACGGCTGGGGTTTCGGCGTCGAATACAACGAGCCGCGCGGCCATGCCTACATGATCAAGGATCAGCTCGAAATCGACCCGTCCCGACTGAAAGCCGGCGGCGTCTGCCTGACCTGCAAGACACCCTACGCGACCAGGCTTGAGGCGGAGATGGGCAAGGATTACTACAGCAAACCCTGGACCGAGGTCCACGCCAAAATTCCGGAAAAACATCGGGAGCTGGGAGTAGCCTGCATCGACTGCCATGACAACAAGGACATGTCGCTTGTCATCAGCCGCCAGGTCACCCTCGGCAAGGCCTTGGATGCCATCAAGGCGGACCAGAACAAACTCACCCATCAGGACATGCGTTCCCTGGTCTGTGCCCAGTGTCACGTCACCTACAACATCCCCAAGGAGGACGGCAAGTCGGTCTCCATCTACTTCCCCTGGCAGGGCAGCTCCTGGGGCGATATCTCGGTTGAAAACATCATCAAACAGATCAGGGAGGACCAGACGGTGGGAGAATGGACGCAGACCGTTACCGGCTACAAGATGCCCTTCATGCGCCATCCCGAATTCGAATTCTTCTCCCGCAACAGCGTCCACTGGATGGCCGGGGTGTCCTGCGCCGACTGCCATATGCCCTACACCAAGGTGGGCGCCAACAAGGTCTCCGACCATCGGGTGACGAGCCCGCTCAAAAACGACATGAAGGCCTGCCAGCAGTGCCACACCGAATCGCCGGAATGGCTGCGCAATCAGGTCTTCGCCATCCAGGATCGCACCGTGTCCATGATGATCCGTTCCGGTTACGCCACCGCCACGGTGGCCAAACTGATCGAGAAGGTGCATGCCCTGCAGGCGGCGGGCACGGAGATCGACCCGGCCCTCTATGCCCAGGCCAAGGACTTTTACCTGGAGGCCTTCTTCCGCAGCCTCTATATCGGCGCCGAGAACTCGGTGGGTTTCCACAATCCGACCGAGGCGCTGCGCATCCTCGGTGATTCCACCGCCTTTGCCATGAAGGCCGAGGCCCTGCTTCGCCAGGCCCTGACCAAGGCCGGCCAGGAGGTGCCGCTCAACGTCGACCTCGAACTTGACAAGTATCTGAACGAACGGGGCAAGAAGAAACTCATGCTGCAGAAGGATGTGGAATTCAAGGATCCCTTCGGTGTCCAGGATAAACTGATCAACATCGAGGTGAAGAGCAACTGATCATGACGGGACCGGGATGACTGGCGTCATCGGCTGATCATCCCGGCCTGCCTCACGAGGAGGACAAAAACCGGGGGTACGAGTTTGCAGCCATCAGCCGCCAGCGGCAATGGCTAAAAACCTGTTGCCCCGGTTTTGTTTTTATCACCTTCTTCCCATTGGGCACAGCGCTTTTCCGCCTATTTCCCGGCCAGCAACTGCTCCACCCGCTCCAGGGTCGCCTTGACCCGGGCCTCCAGCTCCGGCTCCAGGGTGAAACGATCCAGAGCCAGCCGACCGATCCGCTCCACCTGCCGCAGGGACGCCTCCCCGGCGGTTTCAAGCAGCGGCGGATTATAGGGCACCGAGGGCAGATACCACTCTCCTGGCCGATAATCAAAGAGGGCCTCCACCAGCCGATACGGCAACTCACCGGGCAGTCCGGTCACGAGCATTCGCTCGCAGGCCAGCAGCAGAGGCAGGTCAAGGCGATGACGCAGCATCGGTCCGCGCAGCCAGTGCAGTTTCTCCTCCATGTCAAAGCCCGGATCCGCCATCCTATTTTCCAGCAGAACAAGCGCCGCCGCATCGCCGTTTTTCACCACCGCCGCCACGGTCAGATTGGCAAAGCCGTCCTCCGGCTGCCAGTAGCGGTCCCAGAAACGCACGACCGCCGGCGGCGGCGGCTTGACCGCGGCGCAGGCGGTGATGAGCAGATCAATGCGGCTCTCCTCGGCGAGAAAGGCGTGGTTGGTTGTTAGGGAGACGAGAACATCATGGGCGCTGGCGGCCGGATTGCGGGCCAGTTCATCCATGATGCGGCGCAACCGCAGCCGCTGCGGCCGGCCGCGATAGGCCTCCTCATTGTCCAGTTCCGCCAGAAATTCCGGGGAGGTGAGCCGGCCGAGCAGGGTGACGTGGTCCTCGCCCCGCAGACTGCGGGCCAGGGCCATGGCGTCGCTGATGAGCTGTTTTTCGGGAGACAGGGCCTGTTCGTCATGTTCGTTCATGGAACTCACCGTTTCATGGTTGGGGACGGCAGCGCCGCCGGCGGCAACCGGCGGCAGCACGAGCAGCGCAGCAAGCAGGAGCCGGCGGATCACGGCGGCACCACCGGACTCTGGTGCATGGCCCGGGCCTGGATGATGTCGAAATCCTGGGCCTGGGTGGTGGGATTGATCCAGTGCATGACGTTTTCACCGGGCGGCACCAGCAGGCCGTCCCAGAAGATGCCGCCCGCCACCAGGGAGGCGGCGGCATCGGCGGAGGTCATGTCGCGCTGGTCACCGGCGCCGGGCGCGCTTTCCGGCACCCCCTCCACCCGATGACCGAGGGCCAGCACATGGCCGAGCTCATGGGCGATGGTGCCGGCATAGGTAAACTGGGCCGCGGCATTGGCCGGATCGCCGTTGGCGTCGGTGACATACATGGCGGCAAGTTGCGGGTAGGTGGCGGTATTGCGCTCCCGGGCCGCCAGCAGATTCATGGTGACGGTGCCGGCCGCCCCGTCCGGATCAACGCCGGATGGCTGAATCCACGAGGTGGAGGGGCTGCCGTTGTCGGTGATGGTGTTGCCGGCGCCGTTGGCTGGATAATCGGTGGCCGCGCCGAGGTTGCCGCCGGCATCGGAACGAATGTAGGCAAAATTGAAGACCCCCCGTCGGTAGTTGAGCCGGGTGGCAATGGCAAACCCAGTGTCCGGGATGTTACGGGTGCGGCCGGCCGCCACGCTGATCCGGAAAATGCCGTCATGATCCGTGGCCCGGGCGCCGTGGGTGCGGGTGGTGTTGGTGTCCGGCACCAGCTCAAGGGCCACCTGACGGAGGATGCGATTGACGATGTCGAGATGGGCGCGGACATTGTCCGGGGTGGCGCGGGGCTGGCTGGCGGCATTGGGGCCGTTCAAAATATTGGCGCGGAAGGGGATCTGCCGCACCGTGCGGACCAGGGCCCGATACTGGGCAAAGAGCGCCCCCTGAAAGCGCACCTCAAGCCGCACCTCGCCCTCATGGGTGCCGTAGACCAGCACCCGCCGGCCCCGCGGCTGGCCGACAAAGGCCACGGCGCCGCCGTCGGCCACCGAGACGACACTCCATTCGAGGCGGGGATCGTTGTCGGTGAAATTAAGCGAGCGGGGATGATAGTAGGTGTATTCGATGCGCGCCGCGGTCTGGTTGGTGGCGTCCGCCGGAGCCAGCACCGGGATGACCGCCGGATTGGGGATGATGTTGATGTTGTCCGTCGGCCGGATCAGGTTGAGATCGGTGCAACGCTCGGCCGGCTGCAGGGCGGCCGAGGCGGACAGCGCCGGCCGCCGCGGCAGGGACGGATCTGGCGGCACCGGCCGCACCGGGCAGATCTCGAAACGCGCCTCGTGGGTGGTGCCGGATACGGTGGTGCAGGTGACGCTGCCGCTGTGCTGGCGGGTGGCAAAGACCGTTGCGTCCGCATGGCGGGAGAAGGAGCCGAGGACCGAGAGCTCCACCATCCACTCCACCGTGTAGTACCCGGTGGAACGCCGCCACAGTCCCTGGCGGAGGGGGTGGAGGCGCAGATCGATGGTGCCGAGATGATCGTCGTTGATCACATCCTCGTCATAGGCGGCGAAACGGAGGCGGATCTGATGGCCGTCGCGGACATTGACCGTTGTTCGCCAGTCGGCCGGCCGGAAATCGATAAAGCGCTGTTCCACCGCGTCGAAGATCTGCCGGCGGTTGCCGACGTTCGTGCCATCCACCGAGACGTGGAAATACCACTCGCCCGAGCCGAAGGTATCCGCGTCCCTGCGGACAAATACCCTGCGAAACGTTATCCGCACCCTTTCATCCGCCGGCATAGTCTCCTCCCCTGCCTTTCAGCTGCCGTGCACCTCTTTCAGCTTGTTCCTGGTGGCGTCATCAATGACGCCGGTCACCTCAAGCTCATACTCCTCCTGGAAAAAGCGCAGGGCAGCCTCGACCTTCTCCGACATCTCGTCATCGCTGCAACTGCCGCAGTCAAAACCGAGATTGGCCAGCCGCTGCTTGATCCCGCGGTTTTCACTGATCGGGTCAAGCGAGCCGAGCATGAGCGGGATCTCCCGGGCCCTGGTCGTGTTCGGCTCCAGGATGATTTTCCCGCGCCGGGCGCCGGGCGGGATGACAAACTCGATCATCCCCTCGCTGTCCGTGCTCCCCTCGCTGACCTGACCGTCGATGTCCAGCCGGTAGGGCAGATCGGCGCGCACCTCGTCCTGCGGGGTCTGGGCGGAGCTCCGAATGACATCTCCCGATTCCTCGGAATCGCCGTTGTCGGGCGGCGGCTCCCGCATGATCTTGAGCCTGATCTTGGCCGGCACCCCCTTCTTTTTGAAGCGGTGCCGCGCCGCGGTGGCGCCGCTCTCCTCCTTTTCCTCACGGTCAGGCACAATGACCTCGTCGCCGGGCAGAAGGACATTGGGATCCTGGCGCAACTCCTTCAGGGCCGCGTTGTCGGGATGGTTCCAGATCGTTTCCCAGAAATGACCGTAGCGGTCGGCGATGCTCGACAGACAGTCACCCTGGCGGACCACATGCTTGCTGCTCATGGCTGCCCCCTTTTGCATGGAATGATCCATCTTATCCTGAATGGCGCCTCAGTGTCAAAAGGGAAAAGAAGCTCGACTGCCTCTGCGGTTGACAGGAATCATCCTGATACGATAAAGTAAAAAAAAACATGGAGTCAACCAATCAGAAACATTAAAAATTTTTCACAGCACCGCAGCATGGCCCCCACGCCGCGACATGACTTGCCATGGCAACCCATATCATCAAAAAAGGCGAATGCCTCAGCTCCCTGGCCGAACGCTACGGTTTTCACCACCCGGATGTCCTCCATTCCCACGCCGACAACAGCGCCCTCAAGGCCAAGCGGGATAACCCGAACGTCCTCTGCCCGGGCGACCGGGTCGCCATTCCGGACAAAACGCCAAAGGAGGAAAGCGGCGCCGACGGCCAGAAACACCGCTTCAAGGCCAAGGGCATCCGCACCCATCTGCGCCTGCTGGTGGAAGACGTTGCCGGCACCGCCCTGGCCGGCCGGCCCTACACCCTGGAGGTGGGCCGGGAGGAATTCACCGGCACCACCGGTGGTGACGGCTTGGTCGAACACCTCGTCACAGCGGCGGAAACCAGGGGCCGACTCACGGTCTGGCTCGACGACGCCAAGACCTCGTCGCTGGTCTGGCCCCTGGAGATCGGCGCCCTCGAACCCCATACCGAGACCCGCGGCCTGCAGGCCCGGTTGAACAATCTCGGCTTCACCTGCGGCAAGGCGGACGGCATCGTCGGGCCGAAAACAAAGGCGGCGGTGCGCGCCTTCAAGCAAAAGAACGGCCTGGCCGACAACGATACCATCGACGACGCCACCAAAAACAAGATCAAGGAAGTCTATGGCTTTTAGGAGAGTGGGATGGCACTGGTGAGCAGGGCGTGCAGCGGCCGCGACAACAAGAACCGCCTCCGCTTTCATCGCATCAAGGTCTACGGACAGCGTTTTCCCGGCACCATCGGCACCGATGCGGAGCGGGCGATCACCGCCACCCCCGATTACCGGGTCTGTATTGACGGCAACCCCAGCCAGTGGGGCAGACTGGCGGCGGACGGCAGCGTTGAAATCCTGATTCCCGGCGGGACCGAAGCGACTTTGGAAACGCTGGGCACCACCTACGAGATCGAGATTCTGCACCGCATCGAGCCGCATGATACCCTGCTCGGCAGCCAGCGCCGCCTCAATCTGCTCGGCTATTACGAGGCAAAGGTGGACGACAAGTACGGGGCCCGCACCGACGCGGCCGCCCTCGACTTCCAGGCGGACAACGGCCTCGACCCGGACGGCCGGCTGCTGGAGGCCACCACCCGCAACAAGATCAGGGACGTATTCGGAGAATAACCGTGGCGATCACACTTGAGGTTTACAAGAACATCCGGCTGGTGCCGGTTCGCTTTGCCAGGGCGAAGAGCGGCGCCCCGGCGGAGTCCTCTCCGGACATCGACGATCGGGGCCACAACTTCAAGGTGCCGGCCACCGACGGCCTGGCCGAATCGAGCGAGATTCGCGGTCCGGTGGTCGGTCTGCGCAAGCGGCAGAAAATCAAACTCCGGCTGCTCCGCGAATACATCGATCCGGCGGCGCCGCTTTTTCTCACCAGCTCCGACACGAGCACCATCACCGTCATCGCCCCGACCGCCGGCAAAAAAATTACCAGCGGCAAGGAGACCACGGTGGAGCTGCAGGGCGGCGATTTTGCCGGCGCCAAGCCGCAAAGTGCCCGGATCGAGGTGCGCTTCGGCGCCGCCGACGGACCGATCATTTACGAGCTGACCGCCTATGTCTTCACTCCCCTGCCCGTCTTTCTGCAGCCGCATCTCGTCACCATCCACGGCAGCACCGGCACCGGCGGGGTGGCGCCCACCATCAACCTCTCCGGCGTGATGGACCAGGTCCGCGCCCTCTGGGCGCCGTGCGGCATCAATTTCGCGGTGCAACCGACCAAGAGCTGGTCGGTCAATCTGCCCAATGCCAACAGGATGCGTTTTGCCGACGTCAACACCGTGCTGGCGACCGAGTGGCAGGCCAACGCCATCAATATCTACATCGTCCGCGAGATCGACAACGCCCTGGGCTACGGTTTTAGCAAATCAGCCCATGCCGGCTTCGGCATCAACAAGCCAAGCGTCTTTGCCGGCGAACGGACCGGCGCGGTGGCCAGGGCCCTGGCCGACACCTACTGGTGGGCCAACGATCTGGCCCACGAACTCGGCCACTTCTTCACCCTCTGGCACCCCACCGACGGCACCCCGGCCTCCGGCCCCTGGGTGCGGCGGGAAACCTGGTCGATGCGCTTTCTCATGCACAACTACAACTACACGAATCGCCCCGGTCCGCCGGGCAACCCCGCCGACTGGCCGGCATTCAACGACTTTGGCTACGGCAAGCACTCGTCCGGCAATCCCTATCGTGCCGGGCTCATACCGTTAAAAAACGTCCGCACCGGCGCGGGCGCCGGTCGGGACGCCCAGTGTGCCACCGCCCGCAACCATATCCTGCAGGGTCCGGCTAATCTCTATTGAGAGCCGGGCACACGAACTCTATGGGGATATTCAATTTTTTTCCCGCCCCTAGCGGGCTAGTTACATGAATGAAAACGACCCATCGTCAATCCTGCCTCGCGCTCGGACTGCTGCTGCTCAGCCTCGTCACCTGCGGCTTTGCCGCTGAACAGGCCGGGCACACACCTGAACCGGGGCAACAGCGCGAGGAACGAACCATGTCACAGATCAGCGAGGCCGTGCTGGCCCAGGATCTCACCGCCGCCGCCATGGCCAAAAAGCAGGGCGCCGCGGCAATCCCGGAACTTGTGCAACTGCTGAAACACGAGGAAAACGGGGTGCGAACGGTGGCGGTCATCGCCCTCGGCGAGATCGACCATCCAGAGGCGATCATCGCCTTAATGGGGGCGACGGAGGAGGAGGATGGCATGGTGGCGGGCACCGCGGTGGCCAAGCTGGAGCGCCACGCCACCCGCATCGGCGCGGGCCGGCTCATCGAGCTTTTGGCCCGGATGAAAAATTCCGCGGCCCAGGGCCAGCTCGTGCTGGTCATCGGCCAGCTGGCCAGCGGGACAGACATTTCCCTTTTGCAAGGCTTCTGCACCGGCCGGACCGACACGGACACCGTTCCGGCCTGTCTGGCGGCCCTGGCCAGGCTGGGCGATGACCAGGCCAGGAAGGATTTTGCCAACTATCTGACAACCGCCCGCGACCTGCACGCCTTTACCCTGACCGAATACATCGGCCAGCGCTGGCTGCTGCCCTTTCTCGGCGTCCTGCTGCGCGATCAGAGCCCGGTGCAGAGCCTCGGCGACCCGCCGCCCGGTTTTCCGGCCATGCTGCGGGTCTGCGACAAGGCGGTGGTGCTCATTGCCCGGATCAGCGACGAGAAAATGTCCTTTGCCACCGACATGCACATGAACTACGACATCGACCAGCTGAGCGAAGCGGCCCGGATCGCCGGCCCGTTGCCCTGAAAAGAGAGTTGCGACATCCCGGTCTTGCCTGCGGGCCGATGATGCGCTAGAGTGAAGGGAGAACCGGTGGTCGGCGCACAACAAAATGAACCATGGAGACCACAGAGCAGACGGAGAGAGAGGGCCGCACGCTGCAAAACATTTTCCTCGTCTCCTCTGTGCGCTCTGTGGTGAAAAAAGACCTTGTCCGGATTTGTCAAAAGAGAGAGTTGAAAGGAGGAAAGGCCCATGCCCCCTGCCGCCCGTGTTGGCGACATGCACACCTGTCCAATGGTTACCACGGCGGTACCGCCGGTGCCCCATGTCGGCGGCCCCATCCTGCCGCCCGGCTGCCCGACCGTGCTGATCGGCAACATGCCGGCGGCCCGGGTCGGCGACATGGCGACCTGTGTCGGCCCGCCGGACGTCATCGCCATGGGTTCCATGACGGTGCTGATCGGCAACATGCCGGCGGCCCGCCTGGGCGATCCGACCGCCCATGGCGGCGTCATCGTTGCCGGTTGCCCGACGGTGCTGATCGGCGGCTGACGGTCGCCGATCAGCCGCTCGAATCCGTTGCCTGCCGTTTATCCCGCCAGTATTTCCTGATCTGCTGGCCAATGCCGCTCGCCGCGGTATCGGCCGCCTTGCGCAATTCCTGATCCATGTTGAGCGGCGTGAACTTGGCGCTGGCCGATCCGGACGAGCCGGCGGCCTCGCCGGTCTCCATGTCCACCACACGCACCGTCACCGCCGCGTTTGTCAAGGTTTCGGTGCGACCATAGAACTGCAAGGGCATGGTGCCGGTTTTCTGCACGTCGGAGATCAGGAGGATATGGGCCGCGCCCGGCGGGACGATCTCCTTGATGTCATACCAGGAAACCGGCATGTCGCCGACCTGCATCTTCTGCCGCAGCACCGGGATCTCGGCCACGGAGGCCACCTTCAGCCCACTGTTGCGGATGATATTTTCCAGATGCACCCGGAGAAAGGGGGCCAGGGACTCGTCACCAGCCACGATCATGAGCACCACCGGCGTCTCGGGCAGCCGCGCCCGGGTGTCGATCTTCGCCGTCTTCACCGGCTCGGCGGGCCGCGGCTTGGGCGCGGGTTTGACAATCGGGGTCGGCGGGGCGACCGCCACCGGTTCTTCTGCCGGAGCCGCAGGGGCTGCCGCGCTCGGCGTTTCCGCTGCCTCCTGTGTCGGGGCCGGCGAGACCGCCGGTTCCCGGCTTACCGCCACCTGCGCCGGACTGCCCGGCGTTGCCGCTTGTGGCGAAGCCGGCGCGGCTGGCACCGCCTCGGCCACCGGGGCTGCCGCTTGTGGCGTCACCGCCTGCGGTTGCTCAACCTGCGGAGCCGGAGGCACCGCCGGCGTGGCCACCTGGGCCGGCGGCGCCGGCTCCTCCACCGCCACCGGCGGGGTTTCCTCTTTTGCCTTGCGGTTCCACAGGGCATCCACCGTCCACATCGAGAGCAGCACGGCGACAATGACGCCCGCCACCGCGCCGATGGTCCGGGCCCGCCGCCGCTGCACCGACACCGTTGTCGGCCGATGCGGGGGAACGGGGGCGCTGACCTTGATGGCCGGTGACGGCTGAATCTGCAATTTATCGATGCAGAAATTGATGGCGTTGATCACCTCGGCCGGGGTCTGGAAACGCTTCTCCTTGTCCCTCGCCATCATCTTGTCCACCAGCTGGCAGATCAGTTTGGGCAGGGAAGGGTTGACCTTGGCGATGGGCCGCACCGGCTCGGTCATGATCTTGGCCACCACCGCGAGCGGCGACTCGCCGCTCACCGGTACCTCGCCGGACAGCATCTTGTAGAGAATGGCTCCCAGGGAATAGATATCGCTGCGGATATCGAGTTTCTGACCGCTCGCCTGTTCCGGCGAGGAATATTCCGGGGTGCCCATGTAGAGCCCGGTGCGGGTCAGATGGGATTCCGCGTCCTGAAAATAGGCGATGCCGTAGTCCGTCACCTTGATACGGCCGACCGAGTCGATCATGATGTTGGAGGGTTTCAGGTCACGATGAACCACCCCCTTGTCCGCCGCCTCGCTGAGGGCGTCGGCGATCTGGGCGGTGATGCCCAGCGCCTCGTTCAGAGGCAGTTGTCTCCGTTCCTTGAGAATGATGCCGAGGTCGGTGCCCTGGACATACTCCATGGCAAAATAGTAGAGGCCGCCCTCCTCACCGAAGGACATGATGCTGACGATATTGGGATGGCTGAGCGCGGCGACGACCTTGGCCTCACGCTTGAAGCGCTCGATGAACTCCGCATCATTGCAGAGCCGTTCGGAAAGGATTTTCAACGCCACCTTTCTGTTCAGGGACAGCTCATGGGCCTTGTAAACCACCCCCATGCCACCCCGGCCGAGCTCCTTTTCCAGCTTAAAGCCGCCGATTACACTGCCGACGTCCAACTGCTGCAGTTCCATAGCCAACTCCTCGTCCTCTCATCCGGACGACGCTCGGAACAGCACGGTTCCGTCTGCCGCCATCAAGAGCTGATGTTCCGGTGCCACCGGCCACAGGGTTGCGGGGCACACCTTATTCCGCCTCATCATTTACTATACACCACACTTCCGGTTCTTTTCCGCAATGTTTTTCGTTGCCTGCATCTTTTTTGCCGATATTGTCGATCACGCCCGGATCAAGAAAAGAGATAGCCCTGCAGGAGGTCAAAGCCCATCTGCCGGCAGACTGAAAGCTCCTTTTCCCCACGCACCCCCTCGGCCAGGGTGACGATCCCCTCGTCCCGGCAGAGCCGCACCAGGGTTTCCACCATGCGGCGATGGGCCGCCGGGGCGTTGTCGATATCGGCGATCAGGCCCATGTCGAACTTGAGATAATCGGGCGGCACCTCGACCAGCTCACGGAGCCTGGCCTGCCCGGCCCCGAAGTCATCATAGGCGAGACGGGCTCCGCAGGCATAAAGATGTTCCTTGATCCTCCTGATGGTCGGCAGATCGGTCACCGCCTCTTCATGGATCTCGAGAACGATTTTCATGCCGGCAAAGGTTGCACACGCCTGGGTAAGAGTCGCCAGCAGTTTTTCCGGATCATCGAGCTCGCGGGGATGGGTATTGACAAAAAAAGGGACATCCCGGCCCAGGGCTGAGGCTGCCGCCAGGCCCTGGAAGCGCAGCACCTCACTCAATCTCGTCGCCAGGCCACCGCTTTCGGCGATGCGAAAAAGATCTTTCGGCTTTTCCGGCAGCAGCGGATGCCGTCCACGGCCCAGCACTTCATAACCGTATATCGCCAGGGATCGACAATCAACCACCGCCTCGAACTCGGCAGCGACCAGGTTGTGATCGAGCAATTCCTGCAACTCCCGCAGCCCCTCAGGCAACAGCCGGGAAAGAGTTGGAATACCGAACAGGGTCGCCTCCCGCGTGTCATCACCGGTATCGTGCTCCGCCAGCAGACGAAACTCGACATTGGCGATGTGAATGATATCGCCGTGCTGCAGGGCCACCCGATCATCGATGCGGACACGGTTGACATAGGTGCCGTTGGCGCTGCCGAGATCGCGAAGCACCAACAGCTCACCACTCCGGTCAAACTCGGCGTGTTGGCGGGAAACGTCGGCGGAGTGAAGAGTCAGCGACAGTCCGGCCTGGCGGCCAACGGTAAAGGGAAAGCGATCCAGAAAAATTCGCCGGAGATTCCCTCCTTCCGCCAGATAACTCTCAAGGAACCAGTTCGGCATTGCAATCAACCGTTTTTGCGCGCCAGAATGACAATGACGCTGACATTATCCCGACCCCCATTTTCCAGCACGCGATCGACCAGCCGCCGGCAGGCCTCGACCGGCGGCTGGGACGCCATCACCGCATGGATCTCCTCCAGGGCAAGCTCCTTGTAAAGACCGTCGCTGCAGAGAAGAAAGAGGTCGCCATCCTCAAGATCGAACAGCTCCATCTCGACAAAAAGTTCCGGGGCCGCTCCCACCGCCCGGGTGATGACATTAGCGCGGGGATGGGTCTCCGCTTCGGCAGGGGTGATATAGCCAAGGGTGACGAGATCCTCCACATGGCTGTGATCCCGCGTCATCTGCTCACATCGGCCCTGCCGCCAGCGGTAGAGGCGACTGTCACCGGCCCACATGGCAACAGCGTGCTGCCCATGGGCAACCATGGCCACCACCGTGGAGCCGGCCACCATTGCCCGGTCGACCCCGAGCTGAAACAGTCGGGTGTTAGCAGCCAGCAAGGCATCCTCGACATGATCGACCAGCTCGCTGAAGCGGGGGGTGGCGAGAACATCGCTCAGAAAGGAGACCACCGTGCTGCTGGCCAGATCACCGGCATCATGACCCCCCATGCCGTCCGCCACTGCCCAGAGTCGCTTTTCCGGGCAGTTCAGCAGGGCATCCTCGTTGATCCGTCGGACATTGCCGACATCGGTCAGGGCGCAACTGAGCCAGGAAAAATGGCGACCGGCCGCCTCCCGGACCTCGGGTTCACCGCCGCCCCTCCCCAAAGGTAAAGATTGGGTACTGTCCGGATCGTCCATTTTTTTCTCCAATTGCAACCGTGTTTCAGCGAGCAGGCTCATCCACTTTCTTACGAAACTGATCGCCAGCCGCCAGTGCGGCCAGCAGGACATCGAGCCTTGCCGCACTGCGCCGCGCCGTCTCGTCACTGTCATAGCGACCGACCAGCAGCCAGACACCTGCATCGGCGGCCGAACGGACCGCCTTCAGGCCAAGCTCCCTGTTCTCCCCGAGCAGGGCCAGGATCTCCTCTTCGGTGGCGCGCAGGCAGAACTGCACGAGAAACTGCTCGTCGTTATCCGGGGGAAGCCACATCTTTGCGCAGAGATGGTCAAGGGCCGGGTTTCTTTCCTCCTCCGCCAAGGAGCGGATGTCGTCCCGGCCCGGCATCCACCAGGCTATCGCGATCAGGGCAACGGCAGCGACAACGCCGAACAGCCAGAAAAAAAGTCGCCGACCGGAAGATTTTCTCCTGTCCGGCCTGCCGAGTGGCGGTGGGGGCACAGCAGCCGCGGGGGTTTGTGGTTCGATACCGGCAATGGCGTCGAGCAGCTCGCGCCTGCTCTGCAGATAGTGTTTCCGGTCGATCTCACCCGCCGCGTACTGGCGGGAAAGGGCGCGCAAATGATCATTTTTCATGGGTTCGGGGCGTCTTCCTCATACAGCGACAGCAGGGATACGCAAAAATCCTTGGCCGCCCAGAATGCGGCACATTTCACCGGCACAGCAGCGGCAGTCACGCCGCCATCCCCAATCATAGTAGCAGATTCCACGCCACATATGCCAGAAAAGAACCGCGCGTTTTCCTTTCCGTGCCGTTTTTCTCCGCCAAAACGACACGACCCCGGTCCAGCAGCGGACCGGGGTCGTCTTTTCTTGTGCAGTCGCCGAGCGACTGCTCGTTATTTCTGCACCGGCGCCAGAGAAACCGTTGTTGCCACCATATCAACCACCGGCAGGGTCGGCACCTCTTTCAGGCCGTAGGTCTCTTCGAGATTGATGTCCGCGGGTACCGCGGCGAGCAGAGCCTCGGCGATCGCCTGTTCCGCCTGACGATATCGGAGTTTGACCTCCACGGCAAGCGGCCCTTTGGCCTGGGGTGCGGTGACTCCATAATAAACATCCTTGTAGCCCTTGGGCGGAATGGTGTCATGCCGGGAAAAGGCGACAACCTTCCAGGGATCGATCTGCAGGTGAAGATTCGTGCCCATGCCGTCGGAGTTGAACAATCGAACCTCCTCCGGCAGGGTGCCGTCCGGCTTGACCGTGCCGGTGGTCATGATCACCTTGCCGGCCTGATCCTTCACTGTCAACTCGAGCCAGACCTGGCGGATGTTGGTCAACGAGGTGGGCAGATTGTGCCCGGCGCGCCGGTTATGAACCCGCACCTTGATTTCCGCCAGGGCCTTGTCACGGTAAATCGGGGTTACTTCCAGTTCCGCCGCCGCCTTCAGCCGGTTAACCGCCATGTCGAACTTACTGCGGGCATTGGCCTCCAGCGCCGTATCTCCGGCCTTTTTGGCGGCCTCCGCCACCAGATGGTAGAGCAGGAAATTGGCTCCGTTGAAATAATGGCGAAATTCACCCCGCTGCGGTTCGGTAAAGGTATCGGCGGACCTGATAAAGGTCTGGAAATCGACCATGTGGCAATCCTGGCAGCCGATATTTTTGACGGAATAAGGACTGTCCTTCCACTCACGATAGGTCGACTCAAGCGGGGTATGATTTTCAAAATGGTGGACCTGGTGGCAATTGGCGCACAGTTCGGTTTGCTTGTGCAGAGGGTTTTCGACGCATTCATGGAAACCCTCGCCGCACCCATCAGTGGCGGCATAGGGGCCATACTTGGTCAGCACCGGACCATCAGCACCATCCCGACCGGGCGACATGACAAACGAGCCGTTTTCCGGCTGATGATAGGGGGTCAGCCAGCCATTGTGGCTCTTAATGGAATGGCAGACATCACAGGAGACGCCGTTCATGGCGATGGAACTCAAGCCCTTCAGACCCGGCCCCTTTACCTCGCCGGTCACCACCCCCATGGGGGAATGACAGCCTTCGCACTGGCGGGAGATCTCATGGCCGACCTCTTTCACCGCCTTGTTCAGCTCACCCTGATAGATCGGATCCTTGAAGGCGAGGGCGTGAACCGAGGCGGTCCACTCTTCAAACTGCTGGGGGTGACACTCGGCGCACGTCTCCGGGGGGGTGAACGGTGCCGATGATTTTTCCCAGTTGACCAGCGACGGGTCATAGGGAAAGAGGTTTTTGTCAACCGGATCCATCGCCAAGCAGATGGCACTCCCGGCCAGGGAAAGAGAAAAACTGGTTGTCAGGGCTACCATCCACTTTCGCTGTCTTTTCTTCATCAATTCCTCCATTTGAATTCTTTATTCTGCGATTCTACCTCCACTGCCACTTTATGGTAACAATTATTGTTTTGCAAATTTTACCTGTCTGCACCCGGAAAGGAAATATTTATTTTCAGCTTTTCCCTGAACCACGACTGCATGTTTTCATGGCAACATCCTGATCGGAAAAGAAATAAATTTTTTCACCGCGATTATTTCGCCAGCTGAAAGCGACAATTTGCCGCAACCCAGTGAAGGGCATCCTTTTTTTCGCTGCCGAATCGCTCAACTCGCTTACCAACACCCTTTATCGTTCACCACATTTCTGTTGCACAACCCTGCCACACCATGTGTTGCGCAACACCCCATGCCACATCGGCGCCTGCCTTCCTTCAGCCCCACCGCCACACCCCATGACTTTTTTTTACTTTACTATCAATTAGATACAAGAGAGAAGCACTGTTGCACGCCCCATTGGCACGGCTGATGCTTTTGCAACAGTTCAAAGAGAATAGACCACGAATCCACGATCAGGA
Organism: Thermodesulfobacteriota bacterium; assembly: GCA_049323935.1. GTDB lineage: Bacteria > Desulfobacterota > Desulfobulbia > Desulfobulbales > SURF-16 > DB1. The sequence goes on along the minus strand of JBMONN010000004.1, from coordinate 1,096 downwards.
GGGACGCCATGAAGACAACAACCACCACATCATCCGTAACCACCGCACAGGAATCAGCAGCCAACAGCGCCGCACAGGTCGGCATCGGCATTATCGGGCTGCTCAGCGCCATGATCGGCACCTGGGGTCTTGCCTGTCTGCTCGGCGGCTTGGCCCAGTATGGCGTCATCGGCATGATCAAAGGCTGGATTTCCGCAGTATTCGGCGGATAACAAAAAACACGATTGCGCCCGGCAGGGATTTCATCAAAAGGAGGCACACCATGAAAGCAACCAGTACGACAGCAACCGCAACCGTTGACATCAGCCAGCAGGCCGTGGCTCAGCAGGCAGCCCAGGTAGGCATCGGCGTCATCGCCCTTTTCACCGGACTGAGCGGCATCTGGGGCGCCGCCTGTTTGCTCAGTGCCCTGTCCCAATATGGGGTGACCGGGCTTATCAAAGGATGGATCTCCGCCGTGTTAGGCGGATAACCGGACAGCATCGCCGGGAATGCCGGTTTCAAAGACGAACAGGACATCAAACCCGTCGACAATGTACCGTCTTTGAAACCAGCATGGCCGGTAAGGCTTCTCGGCTTTCAAATGAAATACTTACTTGTATAACGGAGGCAAACCATGAAAAAAGATCAATCGACAGAAAAAGGAACAGGGGTATTCTTCGGTTTGATGGCAGCAATTGGCGGTATCATCGGCATCTGGGCGTTCGCGACCATGATGACAGGTCTCGCCTCGGTCAACTGGCAACCCACCGAGATGATTCGCCAGTTTCTTGTCGCCACCGGCAATCTCGGTGAGTATGAAACCCTGGTTGATTTTTACACCCACATCAAGGGCGTTGAGTACCTTATTGCCGTTGCCTTCTTTGTCGCCTTTCCGGCCTACTACAAATACCTGAGCCCGAAAGAGGCGACTGCCTCGGCAAAGTAAGAGCTTCCCACAGGAGGGTTTCATGGCGGCGCGGGGATATTCCCCCGCGCCGTTTTTTTTCTCCTCGCCAGTTCGTTTTCTCCCAATCCCCACGCAACCTTCACCGCTACTGATCGCTTTTTTTCGCAACACCTCTGTTGCGCAGCCCCGCCACAGAGGTGTTGCACG
>JBMONN010000003.1:0-34102 GCA_049323935.1 Thermodesulfobacteriota bacterium | reverse complement strand
GCCGTCAACGCCGGGACAGGTCGTATTTATCTGTTGAAGTTGGCGCGGGAACATGGGATAGTACTGATCCGTCCTGGCCGGCGAGAACAGGGTGTTTCGTTCGGTATCATTTTTGGCGGCGAAAAAACCGGGAACCACCCACCGAGACCACGGAGGACGCGGAGTTAACCGACTGTCCTTCGATATATTTTTTCTGTGCTCGCGGTGGTCTCGGTGGGAAAAAAGATTTTTTAACGATTTCATCTATCCTGGTATTGTTCGTGGCGCGAAAAAGAAAAAAGACGGCGGGCAAGGGTGCTGCCTCCTCCAGAAAACATGGGTCGTTGCTGAAAACAACGGCAGCGGTCTTGCTGCTGTTTGTCTTTGCCGGTCTCTTTGTTTATGCCGGGCATCTCGATACCTTGGTCCGCCGCAAGTTTGACGGTACCCGCTGGACCCTGCCGGCCGTGGTCTATGCCCGCCCCCTGGAGCTCTTTGTCGGTCGGCGGATGACGCCTGCCATGCTGGAGGAGGAGCTGCTGCTGGCCGGTTACCGCCAGGAGGAAGATCCGCAGGCGGCCGGCGGCTTCCACCGACACGGCAACACCGTCCGCCTGGTCAGCCGGGCCTTTCATTTTGTTGAGGGCCAGGAAAAATCAGCTCGGCTGACCATCACCTTCCGCGACAATGCCGTGGCCGAACTCCGTGACAGCCGGACCAACGCCCGGCTTTCCCTGGCCCGGCTTGATCCGGCCAGGATCGGCAGCTTTCATCCCCTGGAGCACGAGGACCGCATCCTCCTCAGCCGCCAGGAACTGCCGGAGCGTTTTGTTGCCGCCCTGGTGGCGGTGGAGGACAGAAATTTTTTTTCCCACCAGGGGGTCGATCCGTTTGCCATCCTCCGGGCCATCTTTGCCAATCTGCGGGCCGGGGAGACGGTGCAGGGCGGCAGCACCCTGACCCAGCAGCTCGTCAAGAACTTTTTTTTAAACAACGAACGCACCCTCTGGCGTAAGTTCAACGAGGCGGTCATGGCCCTGCTCCTCGAATACCATTACCGCAAGGACGAGATTCTCACCGCCTATGCCAATGAGGTTTTTCTCGGGCAGGACGGCAGCCGGGCGGTGCATGGCTTCGGTCTGGCCTCCCAGTTCTATTTCCGCCGCGATCTGGCTGATCTCAGCGACGATCAGATTGCCGTCCTCATTGCCCTGGTCAAGGGGCCGTCCTATTATGATCCCCGCCGGCATCCGGAGCGCTGCCGCCAGCGCCGGGACGTGGTGCTTGCCGTTATGCGCGACGAGGGGCTGCTCTCCGGCGAGCAGTTTGCCCAGGCCCGACAGGCGCCGCTGATTGGCGCTGATCAGGTATTAAGTGGATTCAACCGTTTTCCCGCCTTTCTCGATCTTGTCCGGCGCCAGCTGGGCCACGACTATCGCGAGGAGGATCTGGCCGGTAACGGGCTCAAGATTTTCACCACCCTCGATCCCCAGGCGCAGATGCAGGTGGAAAAAAGTCTGACCGCGACCCTCGCCGAACTGGAAAAGCGGACCAAACGGACGGGCCTGCAAGGCGCGGTGGTGGTGGCCGGCCGGGAAGACGGCGAGATTCAGGCCATTGCCGGGGGCCGCGTCCCCCGGGATCACGGCTTCAATCGCGCTTTGGACGCCAGTCGGCCGGTGGGGTCGCTGATCAAGCCCGTGGTCTTTCTCACCGCCCTGATGAACGGCTATACCCTGGCGACCCCGCTTGAAGACAGCCGTGTCTCCCTGAAGAACAGCGGCGGCGGCAGATGGAGTCCGGCCAACTATGACCGCCGGGAGCACGGCACCGTGCCGCTGATCGAGGCACTGGCCTTTTCCTATAATCTAGCCACGGTGCGGACCGGCATGGCCATCGGGGTCAAGAAGGTGGTGGAGACGGCAAAAAAACTGGGGGCAGAGGGAGATTTTCCCGCCTATCCTTCCTTTCTGCTCGGTTCCGGGCAGATGACGCCCCTGGCGGTGGCCCAGATGTACCAGACCTTTGCTGCCGGTGGCTTTCATGTGCCGCAGCGGGCGATCAGTGCGGTGCTCTCTGCCGAAAACAAGGTGGTGCAGCGGTATGGTCTGGCGGTGGAGCAGCGTTTCGATCCCCTGCCGGTTTTTCTGGTCAACAGCGGCATGCAGCGGGTAACCAGTGAAGGGACCGCCGCCGGTCTGGCCCGCTACCTGCCGGCCGGTACCGGGGCGGCGGGCAAGACCGGCACTTCGGATGATCTCAAGGACAGCTGGTTCGCCGGTTTTACCGGTGACCGGCTGGCGGTGGTCTGGGTCGGCACCGATGACAACCGGTCCACCGGGCTGACCGGCTCGGGGGGAGCGATGGTGGTCTGGGGCCGGATCATGCAGGGTCTTCAGCCCCAGCCCCTTGATCTGACCCCGCCGGAGGGGGTCGAATGGGCGCGGGTGGGCGGTGGCGCTTACGGACCGCTGAGCCAGTACCGCGACAGAAGCGACCGGCTGCCCTTTGCCCGCGGCACTGCGCCGCGCGGCATCTTGGCCGTGGCGTCCGCTCCGGCTGCTGCTGGTGGGGGCGAAGCGCGGGAGAGCAGCGCTGGTGTGCCCGGGGTGCTGCAGCGGTTGCGGAAGTTGTTGCCGTGGTGATCCCGCAAAAAAAATGATGGTCCCGTAAAAAACCGCAAATCAGGGCAGGCGGGAAAGTGAAAACAACGAGTTACAAAATATGGCCCGTCGGAATCGTCGCTTTTTACGATTCCGACAAACCTTGGTGGGCGGGAACGAGAAAACAACAAACTGCAAAAAATGATGGAATCGTAAAAACTGAAAATTAACCACAGAGAGCACAGAGATAACTAATTATAATTAAAGATTTTTTCTCTGCGTTCTCTGTGCGCTCTGTGGTGAAAAAAGACTTTTTACGGGTTTGTCAAAAATGGCGAAGAGCAGGTTGAAAAACTTTTTGTGCCACGGCGATCACAGCGCACACCGATAAAATATTTTGAATACCGGTCAGTCGCCTTCGTACCCGGTGATCTGAAGATTTTGTTTTCGGCAAAAAAAAATGAGGAGGTTCTCCATGATGCAAAACAACCAATGTCTGATGGTCTCGCAGGAAACAGTAAACCATGGCAGGGGGGAAAGTGAAAATAACGAGTTGCAATGTTTTCCTGTTTCAGCCCGCAAATTGTGGCAGCCCGGCCTGATCGGGAAAAACGGCGCGCGGCTGCTCCTTCTGTTTGTCCTGCTGCTGCCGGTGGCTGGCTGTGCGGTCAAGGGGCCAGAAGCCGAGCCCGTCCGACCGGCGCCCGCGGTGGAGCAGAAAGAAACCGGTGCGACGGCCGAACTGCTGCAGGAGGCGGAACGGGCCCTGGAGGCCGGGGACTACACCTGCGCCGAACAGCAGATGGAGCGGGCGTTACGGATCGCCCCGCGGAATGCCCGGGTCTGGCACACCATGGCCCGGGTCCGTTACGGCCAGGGCAGCTGCGCCCAGGCGGTGCAGATGTGCCGCAAGTCAAACAGTCTGGCCGGCCAGGACAGAGATCTGCAACGGCAGAACTGGATGCTGATGGAAAAGGCCTACTGCACCCTGGGTGACAAGGCTGCGGCTGAGGAGGCGCGGCGCAAGGCCCAGACCGGCCAGTAGCGCCGGGCGAGAGTGACTGCATGTTTTTTGTTTTCCTTTTTTTCCGCAGGTATGATAGGACATGAAAAGGCCTTGTCGTGGTCGTATGAATCCTATTTTTTCCCTCGTGCCTGAAAAAACATATGTCTGACAAAAAACAAAAAATCAGCAAGGAAACCATTCTTGTCGGTTCCCCGCTCATTGCCTGCAATCCCGTTTGCGCGGCGATGAAGGAAAAAGGGTTGCCCTATCATTCCGTCTGGTTGCAGGTCGCCCATTTTATCAAGAACATCGAGCATGTTACCTGCCTGTCCACGGAACAGAAGGAGATGGTGCGGGAGGCCTTTGATGAGTATCTGAAACTGGTCCAAGGCAAAAACGAGACAGAGGTGGAACGCTATGGCCGCGATTTCCTTGCCGAGGTGGACAAACTGAAACGCAGCGGGACGGCCAAGGCGCTGAAGGAGGAACAGGATTTTATCAGTGAGCTGCTTGCCGCCATCAGCAAAAATATCAACCAGCTGGCCAGCATCATCAGCGGCACCGATACCTGCGGCATGATCGAAACCCTGAAAGGGGACACTTTGAAGGTTATCCGGGAGGTCAGAAACCGACAGGAGATTCTGCGGTCGGTGAAAAAGGGGTTCGAGGACCTCCATGATAAGGTGAAGAAGGCCCAGGAGAAGATGGAAATCTCCATGGAAAGCCTGCTGGTCCTCGAATCGAACGCCCTCATCGACAAGCTGACCGGCATCTTTAACCGCCGCTTTTTCGATCAGGAACTGCCCAAGGTGGTGCAGACCTTTCTCGACAAAAATGGCAAGGTGCCCTTTTCCCTGTTGCTCATCGATATCGACAACTTCAAGGAGATCAACGACAGCCACGGTCATTTTATCGGCGACCGGGCCCTGCAGAAGGTGGCGGCCATCATCCAGAACAACTGCCGGGCCGGCATTGATTCGCCCATCCGACTCGGCGGCGACGAATTTGCCCTTTTTCTGATTGGCACCAACCGGAAAAACGGTGTGAAAAAGGCAGAAACAATAAGGCAGGAAATATCGAAACGACCCCTTTCCTTTACCCTGCGGGAAACCGATGGGCCGCCCCGGGAGATCGCCTTTACCCTGCAGGTCAGTATCGGTGTCTGCGAACTGGACATGGCCTGGAAGGACGTGCCGGTCGGCCTGCTTAATACCCGCGCCGTCTTCTGCGACCAGGAGGAAGACAACCCCCTCTACAAGCTGACCTGCATGCTGTCCGAATCCGCCGATCAGGCCCTCTACGAGGCCAAACAGGGCGGTCGCGATCGGGTCTGTGCTTTTGACTGGCAGAAATCAGGCGCCGTATCCTGATCAGCCCGCATCGTTGTCCGCCCGGCCGAGCAGATCCCCCGCCGCCTCCGAGGGCAGAGGTTTGTGAAAGTAGTAGCCCTGGATGACATCACAGCCTTTCCCCTTCAGAAAATCATACTGTTCCTTTTTTTCAACTCCCTCCGCCACCACCGCCAGATTGAGACATTTTCCGAGCGCGATGATGGCGGCGCTGATCTCTTCATCCTTTTTGTCGCCGGGAATATTGGCGACAAAACTACGGTCGATTTTCAGCACATCAATGGGAAATCGTTTCAAATAGTTGAGCGATGAAAAACCGGTGCCGAAGTCGTCGAGGCAGATCTGTACCCCGGTGTCCTTGATCGCCTGCAGCATGCGCACCGCCTCTTCTTCCGCCTGTAGCAGGATGCTCTCCGTCAACTCCACCTTGAGGAGGGCCGGATCGATTTCTTCCTGCCGCAGTACCGTGCTGATCACCCGGTCAATGGCGACGTGGCGAAACTGGGGGCTGGCGAGATTGATCGACACCGGCACCGGGCGGCGCCCCTCTTCCTGCCATCTTCTGATCTGCCGGACAGTCTCCCTGAGCACCCATTCGCCGATGGACACGATCAGCCCTGATTCCTCGGCCACCGGGATAAAGGTGTTCGGCGGGATGATGCCTTTGGTCGGATGCTGCCAGCGGATCAGCGCCTCCAGACCGACGATCCGATTACTATCAGCATCCACCAGCGGCTGGTAGTGGAGAAGAAACTCGCGTTGATCGAGGGCCCGCCGCAGTTCACTTTCCATGGTCAGCCGTTCCAGGGCCGCCTCGTTCATGGAATGGGAAAAGTACTGATAGGTGTTTTTCCCCGCCTCCTTGGCATGGTACATGGCGATGTCGGCGTTCCTGATCAGTTCCTCAGGGCTGCTGGCATCACCGGGATAAATGGTGATACCGATGCTGACTCCGACATAGAGCTCATGTCCGTCAAGGAAAAAGGCGGAGGAGAGATCGTCCAGGATGCGGCGGGCTGCCACCGCCGGGTCGTTGGCGTCTCTGATGAAGGTGAGCAGCACGGTGAATTCATCGCCGCCCATGCGGGCGACCATGTCCGGCTCACGGCCGGTGATCTCGCGGAACAGGTAGTCGGAGCTGCGGGTGGCGGCGTTCAAACGTTTGGCCACCTCTTTTAGCAGTTCATCGCCCAGTTTGTGGCCCAGGGTGTCGTTGATCCGCTTGAAGTCATCGAGATCGATGAACATCAGGGCGACTTTTTCGCCGTGGCGCTGGGCCCGGGCCAGGGTACGCTGGAGAAAGTCGTGGAACATGACCCGGTTGGGCAGTCCGGTCAGAAAATCGTAATAGGCGAGCTGGCGGATCTGCTCCTGGGAAGCGAGTAAATTTTTTCGCATCTCGGTAAAGGAGCGGGACAGCGCGCCGATCTCGTCGTCGGCCGGCAGATTGACCGCCAGCTCGTCCCCGCCCGGATTGCCCTCGCCAAAGTCCCGCGCCGCCTGTTCGAGGCGCCGGACCGGGGTGACGATCATCCGTCGGCAGGCAATGAAGAGGAGCAGGGAAATAATGATGATGGCGGCGAGACTGGCCAGGCCGGTAAAGAGGGCCAGCCGGTTGCTTGCGGCGAGCAGTCGGTCGCACGGCGTGATCGAGTACAGGAAATAGTCATCCATCAGTTGCCGGCCGGAGAGAAAATACCCTTCGCCATTGCCGGCAAGCTCGCGGAAACGGCCGGACTGGTTGGCCCTCAGCAGTTCAGGGTCATATTGGTCGAGAATCCGTCCCATGGCCGGGTCGCCGGCATGATAGAAGATATGGCCCTGACCGTTGGCAAGAAAGAAGGAGGTCGAGTAATCGTCCCGGAACTCAGCGAGCCGGGTGGCGAGAAAATCGGTGTTGATGGTGATCGCCAGATAGCCGCGCAGGGTTTTCGCAGCGGTGGCGCCGTCCCGGTTCGGATCGCGCAGCGGCAAGCCTTTGCCAACCAGAAGGGAGACCATGCCGTTGTCCGGATTGATGAAAAAGGTGGAAAAAAAACCGGCTCCGGCATGGCGCATGGCATGAAAGACAGGGGAGTCGCCCTCCTCTTCCGTTATGTTGTCCAGCTCCGCGGAGGCCACCCTGGTGTCCTCGTAGCCGTCCGGCAGCAGGACGCGCATTTCGTAGTAATCCGGATTTGACATCTGATAGGAGGAGAAGAGTCGAATCAACGGCGGTTGTAGCAGGGTGTAGCGCGCCGCGTCATCGACCGTGAGCAGATACTGGTGGAGGACGTTCGAGCCGGCAATCACCTCCACATCCTTGTGGGCCGCGGCCAGCACGGAACGGAACTGATCCGTGGTGCGGGCGGTGAACAGGGTGATGGCGTTGAAGGCCTGGGTTTCGGTGGCCGTGCGCAGCAGGGAGCAGGAGATTGCTCCCAGGGCAACCATGCTGACGACAACCACCGGCGTGGTCAGCAGGATGATTTTCGATTGCAGGCGCATCAGTGCCCTCGTCCTTGCCGGATGACGGTGTTGAAGATGGTGTTGATCCGTTTCATGACTCGCGGGGGCAACGGGGCATAACTTTCCGACCGGGCCAGAATCGCCGGCGGCGGATAGATGACCGGATCGGCGAGAAAGTCGGCGGGCAGCAGTTTTTCCGCCGCGGTGTTGGTGGTGGCAAACGAGGCAAAACGGGCAAGCCGGGCCATGACCGGCGGCTCGTGGATGAAGTTGAGAAACTGGACGGCCAGCTCGTGTTTGTCCGACGATGTGGACAGCACGAAATAATCGCACCAGAGATTGCCGCCCTCGTTGGGCACAACAAAGGCGATGGCCGGGTTAAATTCTTTCAGGGTCAGGGCGTCGCCGTTGTACATCATCGAGATCACCGCTTTGCCGGTAACGAGATCGGCGTCTTCGGTCAGGGCATAGAACGAGTAGCTGCGGACAAAGGGTTTTTGGGCAAGGAGCATGGTTTTTGCCGCATCGAGGGCAGCCGGGTCGGTGCTGTTGGCGGAATGGCCGAGCGCTTTCAAGGCCATGCCCATCATGTCGCGGGAATCTTTGTACATGAGGACCTTCCCCTTTAGATCGGCGGTCGGTTGGAAGAGCGCCATCCAGCTTGTCACTGGTTCGGAGAGGAGATCGGCGCGATAGGCGATACCCAGGGTGCCCCAGAGATAGGGCACTCCGAAACGAGACGCTGCCGGGAAGGCATCCCGCCATTTCTTGTCAACAAAACGTACGTTGGGAATCTCTTCTTCTGTAAGAGGCGACAGCCAGCCCCGGCCCGCATAGGAGGCAATGCTGATGCCGCTGGCCAGGATCAGGTCAAAGCCTTTGCCGCCGGCGGTGACCAGCATCTCGTTGCGCAATTCATCCGTTTCGAAGTAGACCTCGCTGACCGTGATGCCGGTCTTGCGGGTGAATTCGGCCAGTACCTCCGGGTCGAGGTAGTCGGACCAGTTGAGAATCACCAGTTTTTTGTCGGTAACAGCCGGCGACTCTCCGTGGCACTCATTGGTTAGAACGGGAAGAAGGACAATGATAAACAAGAGAAATCTGAATATCCTCAAAAGCTGTCTGTCCGGCATGGCGGATTTTCCTTGTCCTGATTACGGAGGTAAAGCGCGGTGGTCCAGTGTGCTTTCTTCTAAATTATAGCAGAAAGAAAAGAATGTATCGGTTTTTTTGTATTCTGCTGAGATGGCCTTGACAGGGAAAAAGTTTGGTAATATTGTGTGCATATGCTCATAATATTACCATTTGAAATGAGGAGGATTGCCATGAAAGTAGCTGTCAGTTCCACCGGAAAAGATTTGCATTCCCCTGTTGATCCGCGTTTCGGCCGTGCTCCGTATCTGCTTATCGTCGACACGGGCACGCTGGCCATCGTAGAGGTCATCGACAACAGTCAGGCCGACGCCATGGCCCACGGCGCCGGCATTGCCGCCGCCACCCGGATCGCCGAGGCCGGGGCCGGAGCGGTGCTGAGCGGCATTATCGGTCCCAAGGCCGCCGCCGTCTGTCAGCGGGCGGCGATTACCATGATCAACGGCGCGAGCGGAACGGTTCAGGAGGCGGTGGAGGCATTTGTCGATGCCTATGAGGTCGATGAGGCTCCTCAGGTCGGTCGGCCACTGCCATCCCGGGTGTCCGGACAGCGCCCTGGCGGCGGACGATTGGTCGGGGTCGGCAGGGGGCGTTGCGGCAGCGGTCGGGGCATGGGCGGCGGCATGGGTCTGGGCGGCGGCAGGCGTCGCGGACAATGCAGAAATGTCTGAGCAGTCGCGACGGTCAATGAAAATAGCGATTGCCAGTGGGAAAGGCGGCACCGGCAAGACCACGGTGGCGGTGGCCCTGGCCAGGGTCGCCGGGGTCGGGGTCCAGTACCTCGATTGTGACGTCGAGGAGCCGAACGGCCATATCTTTCTGCAACCGGTTCTGCACATCCAACGGGAAATCACCCTGACCGTGCCCCGGGTGCTGGAGGAGCAATGCAGCTATTGCGGCCAATGCCGGGATCTCTGCCGGTTTGGCGCCATTACCGTCTTTGGCCGCACCATTATGGTTTTTCCTGACCTCTGCCATTCCTGCGGCGGCTGTTTTCTCGTTTGTCCGGAAAAGGCCTTTGTCGAGGAAAAACGGCTGCTCGGCGTGCTGGAGAAAGGTGACGCTGCCGGCATCGATTTTGTGCACGGTCGCCTGCGGATCGGCGAGGCCATGGCGGTGCCCCTTATTAACGCGGTGCTGGCCGAGGCCCGGCCAGGCGGTCTGGTCCTCGTCGATGCGCCGCCCGGTACCTCATGTCCCTTTGTCGCCTCAATCAAGGATGCCGATTATGTCCTGCTGGTCACCGAGGCGACGCCGTTCGGTCTCCATGATCTGCGAATCGCCGTTGGTGTGTTACGGCAGCTCGGCCTGCCCTTCGGGGTTGTCATCAACCGGGCAGATCTCGGCGACAACAGGACAAAGACATGGTGCCGGGACGAGGAGATCCCCATCCATCTTGAAATTCCCTTTGATCGGAAAATAGCCGAGGGATACGCCGCCGGCCTGTCGGTGATCGACTGCCGTCCGGAGCTGCGGCGTGCCTTTACCGAATTACTTGCGGAGGTGCGGGGGTGAAGGAAATCATTGTCCTGAGCGGCAAGGGCGGCACCGGCAAGACGACGGTCACCGCCGCCCTGGCCGTATTGATGGCAAACCGGGTGGTGGCGGACTGCGATGTCGATGCGGCGGATCTCCATCTCGTCCTGGCCCCGGAGGATCTGGAAGAGCACGAATTTCGCAGTGGAGTGGAGCCGCTGATCGACCGGGGGAAATGCAGTGCCTGCGGCACCTGCGTTGACCTCTGCCATTTTCATGCCCTCGCCCTGCGGGAGACGGCCGAACTTCTCCCATTTTCCTGCGAAGGATGTGGGGTGTGCGCCCGTTTCTGTCCGGAAGGTGCCATCACCCTGGCGGAAAAGGTGTCGGGCACCTGGTTCGTCGCTACGACCAGCAGTGGCCCCATGATTCATGCCCGGCTCGGCATCGGCGAGGAGAATTCCGGCAAGCTCGTTGCCCTGGTAAAACGGCAGGCCCGGGAAGCAGCCGAGCGATGCAACGCCGCCTGGCTGCTGGTCGACGGACCGCCCGGCATCGGCTGTCCGGTCATCGCCTCCCTGTCCGGCGCGGATTTTGTCCTGCTGGTGACCGAGCCGACCCGTTCCGGTCTCCATGATCTGGCCCGGGTGGCGGACTTGGCCGCTCATTTTCGCATTCGTGCCGGGGTGTGCATCAACAAATGGGATCTGCACCCGGAGCAGAGCAGGGAAATCGAGGCATTCTGTCAGACGCGAATGATGCCCCTGCTCGGTCGTATTCCCTTTGACCGGGCGGTGGTGGAATCGATCGTTTGTGGCCGCACCCTGCCCGATTATGCGAGCGACGCTCCGGCGAATCGAGCGGTGGAGCAGATCTGGCAGAACCTGCAGGAGAAGGTCGCAAGCGAGGGGTGACTTTTTTTGGGTAATATGTCAACGGAAGGAGGAAAAAGTGAAATCACTCATTGTCTTTTCAAGTCAATCAGGCAACACGAAAAAACTGGCCGAGGCGGTGGCGGAGGAGTTACCCGGAATCAAGGAGCTGGTGGCGGTGGAGAATGCCCCGGATCATTTCGATGACGCTGATCTGCTGGCCGTGGGCTTCTGGCTGATGGGCGGTAAACCGGACCCGAAGAGCAGTGAATTTCTGTCAAAAACCGCCGGGAAAAAGCTCTTTCTCTTTGCCACCCACGGTGCGGCCAGGGACTCGGCCCATGCCCGGGCCGCCATGGAGCATGCCATGCGATTGGCGCAGGGCGCGCAGGTTGTCGGGACTTTCAGTTGCCAGGGGGCGGTGCAGAGCGCGGTCATGGAAAAGGCGGCCGCCAAAAATCCGCCGCCGGCCTGGTTTGCCGATGCGCCTGCGGCCGTCGGCCATCCGGATGGAGCCGATCTTGCCGCTCTGCGCAGTGCGGTCAGAGCCTGTCTCTAGAAAATAGCGACCGGTTTTCCCCGGTCGCTATTTTTTATCCTCTTTCCCGTAAAGATTCATGCCCGGATAGAGTTTATCTGCACACTCCGGGCAGACGCCGTGGCTGAAGGAGGCGTGGGAGTGCTTCATGACGTAGCTCTCCACCTGCTGCCAGTAGCCGGCGTCATCCCGGATCTTTTTGCATGAGGCGCAGATGGGGATGATGCCGCGCAGGGTCTTGATGTCCTCCATCGCCTCCCGTAATTCCTGAATCAGCCGTTCCTTTTCCTCTTCCCGTTTCTTGCGGGTGTCGATCTCCTTTTTGAGCCGGAGAAAGGAGCGGATTCGGGCGATCAGTTCCACTTTGTTGAAGGGCTTGGTGATATAGTCCACCGCGCCGGCGGCAAAGGCCGCCTGCAGGCTGTCGCTCGAAGTGTCGCCGGTGATGATGATCACCGGCACGTCGGCAAAGGCGGGCGAGAGTTTGAGCCGTCGGGTCGCTTCGATGCCGTTGGTGCCGGGCATGTCGATATCCATGAGAATGAGATCGATCCCCACCTCGTTTTCCTTTTCGCCGCCGAGAGCCAGCAGAGTAAAGGCCGTTGCCGCCGAGGGGGTGAAGAGCAGATCGTGAAAGCCCGCCCCGGTGAGAAAGTGTTTGAGCTGGGTGATAATGTGGGGCGAGTCGTCAATTGTCAGGATGCGCATGAAGGTCTGCCTCCGGCTCAGGGAATGGTGATGGTGGTGATGTGGTGGCTAAGATGCCCGAGTATCCGGCGGACCTCGTCGCGGTTGTGTTCCCGCGCCGCTGTTTCGATCCTGCGGGCCAGCTCCGACACCTGCGGCAGTCCGTATCCGCCGCCGGCGCCCTTGATGGCATGGCTGCGGGCACGGATCGTCTCCCAGTCGCTTTCCTCCAGCGCCTTTTCCATAACCGCAATATCGTGGCCGACGTCAGCGAGAAAAGCGGGGATAAAGGCGGCGAAATCGGGATCAACGGCGGTGGGTATTTTGCCGGTGGCCTGAGGCGTTTCTTCCGGCGGATCGGGCGCAGCCGCCTCGGCGGACAGCGGTATGGTCTCCGCCATAAAAGGGGCGATTGCGGCAAAGAGTCGCGTCTTCTTGATCGGTTTGGCCAGATGGTGGTTGCAGCCCGCTTCCCGGCAGCGTTTGATGTCTTCCTGCAGGGCATAGGCGGTAAGCGCGATGATCGGCACCGGCGGCTGCCCCGTTTCCTCCTCGTGGCGGCGGATCTGGCGGGTGGCGGTAAAGCCGTCCATCACCGGCATCTGCATGTCCATCAGGACCAGATCGTAGTGATCGGTCTTGAAGAGGGCGACGGCAATGGCGCCGTTTTCGGCCACGTCGAGGGTGATCGGCGTCTCCTTGAAATAGCGCTCGATGATGAGACGGTTGTGGCGGTAATCCTCGGCCAGCAGCACCCGGGCCGGCCGTAAAGCAACCGGCAGACCGCCTGCCGGAGGGATGGCCGGTTGCGGGGTCTCGATCGGCATGATCGTGTCACGCCGGGCGGTAAGGGCGGCGTGCAGCTCGCGTTGCCGCACCGGTTTGACCAGGCAGGCATGAATGCCGGCCTGCTGGTAGCGCTCCGGGTTGAGGCGGCGTTCGTCTGATGTCAGCATCATGACGGTCAGCCGCGCGGTTCCCGGCATCGTCATGATCTGTTGCGCCACCTGGAAGCCGTCCATCCCCGGCATGCGACAGTCGAGCAGGAGCAGGTCAAACGGGGCGCTGACGGCCGCCGCTTCAGCAAGACGCTGTACTCCCCGCGGGCCGTCCTCCGCTTCCTCCACCACCATTCCCCAACCCTCCAGGATCTTGCGAAGGATCAGGCGGTTGGTGGCATTGTCGTCGATAATCAGGGCATGCAGTCCTGTCAGGCGGGCCTGATCCGTCTCGGCCGCGACTGGTTCGGCAACAGTTTGCAAGGGTATGCGAAAGGAGAAGGTGCTGCCCCTGCCCTCAGCGCTTTCCAGGCGGATGTCGCCGCCCATGAGACTGATGAGCTCCCGCGAGATGGTCAGGCCGAGTCCGGTGCCGCCGAAACGGCGGGTGGTGGAGGAGTCGGCCTGGGTGAAACGCTCGAAGATGACCTGCTGTTTGTCCGGCGGGATGCCGATGCCGGTGTCGGCCACGGCAAAGAGCAGCTCCGTGGTGTTCGGTGATGAACCGGCAGTGGCCCGACAGCTGACGGTGATTTCGCCCTGCTGGGTGAATTTGACGGCATTGCCGACCAGATTGATGAGAACCTGGCGCAGGCGCCCGGCATCCCCCAGCAGTCGCCGCGGCATCCCCGGCGCCAGGTCGAGATGCAGCTCCAGTCCCTTTTCGTGGATATGCAGCGCCATCAGCGAACAGATCCCTTCCAGCAGCTCCACCGGGTCGAAGGGAACCGCATCGAGTTCGATGCGACCCGCCTCCACCTTGGAAAGATCGATGATATCGTTGATGATGGCGAGCAGCGCCTCGCCGTTGGTCTCGAAGATGCGGACATATTCCTGCTGTTCCCGGGTCAGGGACGTTTCTTTGAGCAGATCGGCCATGCCGATGATGGCGTTTAATGGAGTGCGGATCTCGTGGCTCATGTTGGCGAGAAATTCGCTCTTGGTACGCGCCGCCGCCTCGGCCTCCTCCTTGGCCTGCAGCAGTTCCCTGGCCGCTTTTATTCGTTCGCTGATATCGCGGACCACGCTGAGGATGAGTTTTCTGTCACCGAGGGTAATGAGTCGGGCAAAGACCTCGACATCCATCACCGTGCCGTCCTTGCGGCGATGGACGGTCTCAAAGGTCGCCGACCCACTGGTAAAGATCTGGCGGATCCGTTCTTCGATGTGGTGCGTCTGCTCCAGGCTGTCGATCTGCTCCAGGGGCAGGGCCAGCATCTCCTCCTCGGTGTAGCCGCGACTGGTGTAGGCGGCGCGGTTGGTGTAGATCATCCGGCCGTCCAGATCAAGGACAAAGACCGAGTCGATGGCACTGTCCAGCATGAGCGAACGGAAGGCAAGGGCATCCTCAGCCCGCCGCTGGAGAATAATGTTCCACATGGTGCTCATGAACAGGGTGAGCTGGCGGACATCGTGCTCGTCATAGGGCTCTTCCTTGTTACCGACGCCGATTACCGCGGCGATCTTCTCGCCGGCAAAGACCGGGGCGGACAGATGGCGTTGCACGGGGAAATGGCCGGCAGGCAACCCCTTTTTGCCGGTCGATGCCGGATAGTCGTTGTGGATCACCGCCCGCCGCTCTCTGACACAGTCGGCCCAGATCCCGGCCCGCGTCAGCGGATAGTGGGATGAGGGGGTTGCGGTGCAGAGCTCATGCACCGCCCGGGACCAGGAGTAGAGCTCGATTTCGCCCTTGTCCTCATCAAACAGATGGAGATATCCCACCTGGCTGCGAGTAAGCCGCACCGCCTCCTCGAGAGCGTAGTCGGACAATTCCCGTTCCGAGCTGAACGGCCGCTGGGTCAGGGCGAGCAGGGCGGAGAGCCGTTCCTCCTCACGCAGGAGGCCGGTTTCGCGGTCGTGGACCCAGCCGATCAGCTCCTCGAAGGAGCCGATAACCTGGGTGATCTCGTCGTTGCCGTCCCGGCTCGCCTCCTGCAGGGGTTGGCGCATGGTGGCGGTCAGCCTGCCGGTCTCGATGAAAGAGCGGGTCGCCTCGTGCAGGGCCATGATCCGTCTGCCCAGACGCATCTGCCAGGTGCCGAGCACGGCCCACAGGGCGGCGAAGAGCCCGGCGAGGGCCGCCAGGGTGAAAATGAAGGTGTGGCGGAAAACAAAGGCACTTTCCACCTCGAGTTGCACCACCAGAGTGGGCGCGTTCACCGTGTTGCCGTTCCAGGGAATGCTGGTCTGCTCGGTGCGGCCTGTGTCGTGCGAAATGGTGCCATCCGGGGGAATGGCCAGGGTGCGGCCGGCGGAACCGAGGGAACTGGCGACGATCGTGTTGTTCCGGGTCAGGTGCAGGGTGACGCCGGGAAAGGCGTTTTCGAAGAGCAGCGCGTTGTCCATCGCCTTGGCAAGCACGAGGCGGCCGGTGCCCTCGTCCTGGCCGAGCCAGATCGGCACGGAGACGGTACGGTAAAGGGTGTCCGTTGCCGGATCGAAGGCCCAGTCCGGGGTTTCGTCATGAACCAACGTGCCGTTCCCGTCAGAAAAAAAATCACGGCAACAGTCGGCCAGCGGTTGGCCGCGGCGGTCGAGGACCAGGAAGCGGTTGTAGCGCTCCACCCAGCGACTGTGGCTCAGGAAACTGCGCAGTCGCGCCTCTCTTTCGCCAGTCTTTTCCAGGACACGCAGGCTTTCCAGTTCACTTTTTAAATAGGAGGCCGAATCGATCCATTCCGCTTCGATTCGGGCGATCTTGTTGATGAAAAAGTGGGAGATCAGTTCCTGCGACTGGCGGGTGCGGTCCGCCATTTCCCGGAGATAGAGGACGCGGGCCAGAGTTGCGGTGAGCAGAAAGAAGAGAGCCATAACCAGGCAGAGGCGCAACATGGCCTGGCGGATCATGGTTTTTTCCGGACGGGGCAGGGTGGTCATGGTTTGCGGCCGACCCAGTGATCGTTGATCAGGGCTTCGATGTCAAGGGAACGGGCGGCCGGCCCGGTTGCCGTGGACCGGAAAAAAGCCTGGGTCTCGGCGAGCTGGCGACTGGAGAAGTGGCCGTCCGGGCTGTAAAGATTCGGATATCTGGCCAGGCAGGTGCGGATGGCCTTCTCCGCTTCCGGGTCGTGCGGGCCGAGCTGAGCGGCCACCTCCGCCGGGGAATGTGATCCGATCCATGCCAGGGTGCGTTGCAGGATCCGTACCATGGTCGCCGCCATCTCCGGTCGATCAGCGATGATGTCGGGCCGGGTGGCCAGGGTGGCGTACAGAAAGCCGAGACTCTCCAGTTTCGGGGTAAGATGGGGAATGGCCGGGTGGGCGAGGATGAAGACCTTGCCCTCCTGCTCCAGACGACTGGCAAAGGGTTCATCACCCATGATGGCATCGACCGTGCCGCTTTTGATGCTGGCTGACTGGTCCTGCCAGTTCTTGCCGATGGAGAGCAGATGGACGTCCGGCAGCGCCACCCCGGCATCGGCCAGCAACAGTTCGAGGATCTGCTGGGTAACGGTTCTGATGGTGGCCGAGCTGGTGGTGACGCCGATGGTGCGGCCCCTGAGGTCGGCGATGGAGCGGATCTCCTCCTGCAGGTCGGCGCGGACCATGAGGGACCAGATCGGTTTGTCATTGACCGCGGCAATGGCGACGACATCAATGCCGTTCGCCTTCTGGCTCATAATGCCGGGCAGGGCGAGGATGGCGAAATCGCTGTTGCGGGTGTTGAGTTCCCGCAGCGCACCGCTGCCGCCGCCGACATGGAGAATCGTCACTTCGGCCCCTTCGGCCTTGTCGGCTTCAATCTTCCTGATCAGATCAGCGGGCAGAAATTGCAGGTTGTGCGGCCCAGGCACGCTGACGGCAATCCGGACCGGTGATCCTGCCAGGGCCGGGGCGGCGAAGACGAGCAGGAGCTGGAGAACGATAAGCGCCCGCCGCAGCAAGTGGAGGCCGGGGTAAACGAGGGGCGACGAGAAGGTGTTTCCGGTCATGACGTTTCCCTCCTGGTTGATGGACGACCTTGCCGGATAGGCGCCAAAACGCTCTTACCCATCTGATTGTGGCAAGAGCCGGGGAAAAAAGCAATGGAGAAATGGGAGAAAAAGAGGATGGTCGAGCCGGCAAAACCGAAGGTGCGCACCATGGAGCCACGATGCGTCATGACGTGACTTGCGAAACGAGGAAGGATTGCAAGGGGCACGGTTGACGAGAACCGGCCGGAATCCGGGAGAAGGGGGCAGCGGCTGGCCCTCTTGTTATTGCATGGAAAGGAGATAGGAACGCAGGTTGGTTTTTTTTGCAGCAAGTCCCAGCTTGCTTCTGATTTTTTTGCGGTGAAAGGCCACCCCGCTCGGCGAGATCATGAGGACGTCGGCAATCTCCTGGCTGGTCCGGCCCTCACGCACCATGGTCGCCACCTGGATTTCCTGTGGGGTGAGGATGGCGGCCAGAGCCCCCAGCCGGTTCAGGAATGGTGAGATGACTTCCGCGAGTCGTTCGTTGATGATCTCCACATGGGTACGCTCGGGTTTGCTGAGCCTGGCCTCCATGAGCTTGTCGATAGAAGGCTGTACCAGTTGCCGGATATTGGCCAGCACGTTTTCTTCGAGTCGTTTTTTGTCCTCGTCGCGGTGTTTTAAAAGGACCTTGAGCGCCGCGTTGGCCTCTTCAAGTGCATGTGCCTGCTGACGAATCTCTTCCTCCTTATTTCTGAGAGCCACCTGGGCTTCGATGATGGGCGTGATATTCTCATGGGTCATGATCACCTTGTTGCGGCCCGGTTCCCGGAAGGGAACCACCCGCAGCACATACCAGCGTTTTTCGTGGGGTGCGTGGCAGGGATAGTTGATGAAAAATTCGTTGATGTCGCCGCTGATGACCGAGAGAATCCCCCGGGCGATGAGCGCGGATTCGTCCATGGGGTCGGTGCTCGCCTGCCGGCACACGTCGAGATAGTTGACCCCTACCGAATCCACGGCACCCCGCATGCCGTTGTCCCGGGCGAACTCCTGCCAGGCCCGGTTTGTCTCCAGGATTACCCCCTGCTCATCGAGGATGGCCACGTGGGCCGAGAGGGAGTTGAGGGCGACCTGATAGATGTTTTCCTGATTTGTGATGTTCATAATGATAGTTTCAACTATCATTTTACTATCATTTATCCCGCATTGTGTCAAGGGTGGGTCATGCTTACTGTACAAACTAAGAAGAGATACCAACTTAAAAAAAACCTTCAAGGAGGTCAGCTATGAACGGCGGATATGAATCTCTCATCTGGTTGCATGACAGGGAAGGTCATGAGTATGCATGCTCCATCGATCTTTTCAAGGGGAATGTCAGCCCCGACCATGAACTCACCGACGAGGAAAAGGCCAAATGCCTTAACGTCAACCTGCTCATCGGAACCGAGCGGTGGTAACGGAAAACAACAGGGTCAGCCCTGAAGGAGGGCATCATGAAAGGTGGATATGAATCAATGGTATGGATTCGCGACAAGGACGGCAGGGAGTATGCCTGCTATGTAGACGCCCTTAAGGGGAATATCAAAGAAAAGGACGAGTTGACCGAAGAGGAAAAGGCCAACTGCATGGATGTAAGTGTCCTGATTGGAACGGAGCGCTGGTAGAAAAACAGCAGGATGCCGGTTCTCCCCTCTCGGTGGGGAGAATCGGCATCATTTGTGAAGAGGGGGAAATATATATGAAACTCGGTGAATATTGCGCAGGCAGGGCGGGAAAAGAGCTTCTGGCCATGGTCAATGAGGCGGGAAGGAGAAAGCTGGTCGGTGTTGAAGATGTCGAGATTGGCTGAGGGCTAGTTGCGGTTTTTCGGGCGCCGCTCCGGGACCAGGAATCGCTCAATTTTCCCTTTGTTCCATTCTTGTGAGACATACAGCCCGCAGTAACAGCTTCCGTATTGACTGACATCAGGTTCTCTGTAGATGCAGGGGCAGATGATGTCCCTGTCCTCCTCCCGCACACCGGATGCCAGACGGCAAGGACAACTCATGTAGCCGTATCGGTCCTTGTTGATCATGAGGCCGCGCAGCAGGTCAAAGGTTTTTTCTTTTTCTTTGTTAAAGAAATATCCCTTCGGTTCCTGACTTTTTTTGAGAGTTTCGTGAAGTTTGTCCACTTCGGTGGTAATGCCCAGGGCCTCCTTGGCGGCCTGGACCTGAAATCCGGTGATGGCGGTGCCGTCCACCACAAGAGTGGGAAACGTGGCTTTGGGGTTGTATTTTTCCAGTTCAGCGATGGCCTCTTTCCGCGCTGATCCGGCGAGCAGGTCGACGTCAATCATGGCGTGTTCCACCTTGAGATCCGTGAGCATCTTCTTGAACGCCTTGCAGTAGGTGCAGGTGGTCAGGCTGAAAAGTGTGACCTTTTTTCCGGACATTGACGCCTCCGATTTTGGTGCAAAGAGATGATGGAAAGAAATCACTTTTCCGGATAACAACCACGATTTGTCAAAAGTCCCTTGGAAGTGAGACTGTTGTCAGTTTTCACTGGGTGGCGCGATCGTTTGGCACTCAAGAAAGATGCGCGCCGTGCAGCGGGCGCAGATATCGCGGTCCAGCCGCGCGAAGATGTCGGCAATGGCCTCCGCCTTCTTTTCGTAGATGTTTTCCACCCCGATTTTCAGCAGTTCGTCGGCCAGCCGGAAATGGTCACAGACCCCTTCGTTGATGTGATAGATATAGAGGCGGCCGCCGGCCGCTTTCCTCTCTTCGGCCAGGCGGACGAGAAATTCCGCGCCGGCCATGTCGATGAGGTTGATGCCGCTGGCGACCAGCAGCAGATGTTTCTGCTCGGGATTGTCGCGCAGCAGGGCGTTGAGGGTTTCCCGCACGTGGTTGACGGCGCCGAAGTAGAGGGAGTGGTCGATGCGGATGATTTTCAGCTGCGGGCATTCCGGCAGGCTCGGGTCGCTGACAAAGGGACGGTCGGCGCGGCGGGGATCGGGGACCCGGATGCGCAGCCGGGGATGGGAAGTGCGTTTGAGGTAGAGCATCATGGAAAGCATGACGCCAAGGAAGATGGCGAATTCCAGATCGAGAAAGAGGGTGGAAAAAAAAGTCGTGCCCATCACCAGGCTTTCATAGAGACTGGCCCGCAGGATTTTTTTGATGTGGCGAAAGTCGATGAGCCCCCAGGCGACGAGAAAGAGGATGCCGGCCATCGCCGCGTTTGGCAGGTAGCGGGCGAGCGGGGCGACGAGGACGACGACGACCATCAGCAAGACCCCGGCAAAGACAGCGGCCAGCGGCGTTTTCGCCCCGGCCTGATAGTTGAGACCACTGCGGTTGAAGGAACCGGTGGCGACATAACCGGAAAAGAAACTGCCGACGATGTTGGACAGACCCTGGCCAATGAATTCCTGGTTGGCATCGAGATCCTGGCCCGCCTTGTCCGCCAGAGAACGGGCGATGGAGATGGCCTCGGTCAGGGCAAACAAAGTGGTGGCGAGCGCGGCCGGGGCGAGCATCTTGATGGTGTCAAGGCTCAGATGCGGAGCGGAGAGCGGCGGCAGCGAGGAGGGCAGGGCGCCGACCACGGCGATGCGCGTCACGTCCGTGCCGACAAAACGGGAGAGCAGCACGGCAACGAGGCTCCCCCCCAGCATGGAGACGATCATGTAGGGAAACTGCGGCCGCCATGCGCGGATCATGAGGCCGAGGAGCATGGTCAGCACTCCGACCGCGGCGGCGTATGGGTTGATGTCCTGCCAGCTTGCCACGACCGCGACAAGCGTATCGAGAAAGTTGCCGCCCCGGGGCAGGGCAAGGCCGAAGAAATGCTTGAGCTGGCTGGCGCCGATGAGGATGGCGGCGCCGGCGGTGAAGCCGACCACCACCGAATGGGAGATGAAATTGACCAGGGTGCCGAAGCGGACCAGGCCCATGCTGAGCTGGATCATGCCGACCAGAAAGGTGAGGGTGAGCGCCAGCCGGACATACTCGACGCTGCCCGGGGTGGCGTGTTCGCTCAGCACCGAGAAGATGACGATGGAGGCGGCGGTGGTCGGCCCCGAAACCAGCAGCCAGGAGGAGCCGAACAGGGCGGCGACGATGGCCGGAATCATGCCGGCGTAGAGACCGTATTCCGCCGGCATGCCGGCGATGGTGGCAAAGGCGACGCCCTGGGGCAGGGCGACGATGGCGCCGGTCAGTCCGGCAATGAGATCGCTGCGCAGGGTCGCGGCGCTGACCCGCGGCCACCAATGCAGAAAGGGAAACACCGCGGCCATCCTCCTGGACTCGTTCATGCCGACTCCTCCTTTTTCTCATGATTTTATGGGGTATTGCCGGCAAAGACAACATGAAATTCCCTCTTTCAGGCATGATTGCTTTTGCGGGCCTGCCCGGAAGAGATCACGGGGTAAGCCGGAAGCCTGGATCGTTCCGGTGGCGTGTCGCTGTCGGCTTTTATGAAAATTGCCGCTTCCTTTTTTTCTGACATTTTTCTTGTTATTTCGACTGCCCCAAGATACCATTTTTATTATGAAAGAAAGCCAAACCTGTCGAGAGGCAGGGACGGAAAGCCACGGGGCTCCATGCTGAGACGCCGACAGGCTCTTGCCGCAGTCAGCCGGGTTGCCAAAGAAAGGGGCAGCCCGGCTTTTTTGTCGCCTGACGTCGCTCCGGCCCCGCCATAGGAAAAGGAGGAATGCGATGAAACGCCCCAATCCGGCAACGATTCTGCTCATCATCCTCGCCTGGACCGGCGGCGCCACCTGGTCGGAGATCACCGGCGCCGCCGCTGATAACAGGATGGCGGAGGCCCACTATGTCGGCATGGAAAAATGCGTCGAATGCCATCCCGAGCATGTCAGGAGTTATTCCGACTGGAAGTATTCGCGTAACTTCCGCATTCTCGAGATGCGGGGCCGGGAGCATGACCCGGAATGCCTGCCCTGCCACACCACCGGCTACAATCAACCGGGCGGCTTTGTCAGTGTCGAGAAAACGCCGCACATGAAAAATGTCCAGTGCGAGGCTTGTCACGGACCGGCAAGCCTGCACGTCAACGCGCCCACGGTCGAGGCCCATCTCGCCACCCTGAGTATCCCGGTCAATGTCTGCACCACCTGCCACCGCCAGCATCAGCACATGGGGTATTGAGGCGTGGGCGGGATCGGCCTGTTCTTCGATAAACTCCGCGCCGTGACCGGCACGACGAGTCTTGCCGTCCGGGTCATCCTCGGGGTCAGCGCCATCCTCGTTGTCATCATCGGTCTGGCAACCTGGGTTGACCTGCGCAAGCGGACCAGCTTTCATCTCCAGCGCTACGAGGAACAGGCCTTTGAAATCAGCGACACGGTGATGAAGAGCATCGAGTATCCGATGCTCGACGGCGAGATGGAAGATGTCAACGCCATCCTGCAGCGGGTCAATACCCTCAAGGATGTGCTGATCGTCAATCTCTGCGACACCGGCCAGGTCATCAGATACAGCGGCAACCCGGCCGGCATCGGCACCATTGATCCGTTTGCGGTCACCGGCAGGGCCTTGCAGACCGGTCTGCTCGCCAGGGAGCTCTCGACGGCCGGCGAGGCAAAAATGCTGCTTCATGCCATGCCCATTGCCAACGAGAAAAACTGCCATAAATGCCATGGCGACAAGAAGACGCTGCTCGGGGTGCTGACCGTCGGCATCAACTGGGTGCCGGTCGAAGAGCGGATCGCCCTGCTCATGGACTGGCAGATCATGCTGACCGTGATCTCCGTCGCCCTGGTCGGTTTTTTCCTGACCCTTTTTCTCTCCCGCTATATTACCGGTCCGCTCGCGGTCCTGACCAGGCTGGCCGACGAGATCAGCCGGGGCAATCCCGGCTTCGAGTTCGGCCGCACGGTCAGATGCTGGGAAATCGAACACTGTGACAAAGAGTGCTGTCCGGCCCACGGCAACAGCGACATCATGTGCTGGTATGTGGACAAGACCCTCTGCAAGGCCCAGCCTTCCGGGCAGTTTCCCCACAAACTCGATGAATGCCGGAAATGCCGGGTGTACCGGACCCATGTCGGCGACGAGATGGTGCAGCTCGCCGACTCCTTCAAGCACATGCTCTACCGTTTGAAAGGATCGCAGGAGGATCTGCGCCAGTCGGAGAAAAAATACCGGCGCCTGTTCAACGCGGACCCCAACCCGATTTTCATCCTCGACCGGCAGAGTCTGGCGATCCTCGATGCCAACGCCCGGGCCGAGGCCCACTACGGCTACTGCCGCGAGGAACTTTTGCGGATGTCCTTTGCCGATCTCGGTTATCCGGATGACACCCTGGAAATCGCGGCAGCCTTCCGGGAGAAGAGCGAGCAGGCCTCCATCCTCTTTGCCAAGAAACAGCACCACCGCAAGAATGGCGCCCTGTTCTACGCCAACATCCATGTCTGCGAGGCCGAGTACCTGGGGCGGGAGGCCCTGATCGCCACCACCACCGACATCACAAAAAGCGTCCAGAAGGAGGCGCAACTGGTGCAGGCGAGCAAGCTCGCCACCCTGGGCGAGATGGCGGCCGGCATTGCCCATGAATTGAACCAGCCGCTCAATGTGATCAAGATTGGCAGTGATTTTTTGAACGAGATGGCTGGCAGCGGCAAAAACCTGGCGGAAAAGGATCTCCGGGAGGTCTGTGGCGAGATCAGCGGCCAGGTGGATCGGGCCGCCGCCATCATCGGCCACATGCGCGATTTTGCCCGGATCGCCGATGTCGAGGCGCAGGAGGTGGATCTCAACAAGCCGATCCGCGATGTCTTTAAGATGCTCGGCCAGCAGCTGCGGCTGCGGGAGATCGGCTGGCAGCTTGATCTCCAGGAGGATCTGCCGCCCATCATGGGCGACGGCAACCGGCTGGAACAGGTGCTGATCAACCTGGTGACCAACGCCCGGGATGCGCTGGAGCAGAATCCGGCCGGCGTCGAACGGCTGCTTGTCATTCGGTCCTGCACCGAGCAGGGTGAGGTGGTGGTCCGCGTCAGCGATACTGGCCCCGGCATTGCCGAAAATGTGATCGACCGGATTTTCGAGCCCTTTTTCACCACCAAGGAGGTGGGCAAGGGCACCGGGCTGGGGCTCTCCATCAGTCACGCCATTGTCGAAGATTACAAGGGCGCCCTGACGGTGACGAGCACGCCGGGGAGCGGCACCACCTTTGAGTTGCGGTTCCCTATTGCACCCCAAAAATGATGACGGAAAATACTGATACAGTCGGGAAAGGTCTTTTATTCCACAGAGCGCACAGAGAGAGTCGAGAAAACTTTTTAAAATTACGAATAGTTATCTCTTGGTGCTCTGTAGTCTCCGCGGTTGATTTTCTGTTTTTACGAGACCATCAATAGTGATGAGGACGATATGACGAAACTTTTGCTTATCGATGACGAGGAACCGATCAGGAAGGTGCTGGGGCTTTACCTGCGCAGCCGGGAATACGAGGTGTTCACCGCGGCGGACGGCAACGAGGGCATTGAGGTCTTCCAGCGGGAGCGGCCGGCCATAGTCCTGACCGACATCAAGATGCCGGGGATGGACGGCATCGAGGTGCTGCAACGGATCAAGAAGCTCGCCCCGGAAACCCAGGTCATCGTCATTACCGGTCACGGCGACATGGCCCTGGCCATTCAGGCTCTGCAGCTTGAGGCCTCCGATTTCATCACCAAGCCGGTGGACAACAAGGCGCTGCTCGTCTCCCTGCGGCGGGCAGAGGAACGGTTGGAAACCCAGGAGGTCCTCAAGGCGACCCACGAATACATGAAACGGGCGGAAAAGCTGATCGCCATCAGCGATATTTCCGCCAAGATCGCCCATGAAATCCGCACCCCGCTGACCCTCATCGGCGGTTTTGCCGACCGGCTGCGCAAAAAGGCCTCCCTGCGCGCGCCCGAGGAAAAATACGCCGGGGTCATCGTCGACGAGGTCGCTCGCCTGGAAAACTTCATCAACGACATCCTCCTCTTTACCGGCGAGATCGTCCTCGACAAGAAGGAGCTGCACGTCAACAAGCTGATTGCCGATGTCGTGCTGCTCTTTGAAAAGGAGATGGAAGAGCAGGGCATCACGGTGCACACCCTGTTCGACGAAAGGGTGCCGGTCATCATGCAGGACAAAAAGAGCCTCGAAGAGGTCTTTATCAATCTCATCGTCAATGCCTGCCATGCCATGAAGGGCGGCGGCGAGCTGACCCTGCGCACCGAGCATTTACCGGCGGAAACCGGAGGCGTTATCAGGATAACGGTCACTGATACCGGCGAGGGCATTCCCGAGACGATCATCAACAAGGTCTTTGATCCCTTTTTCACCACCAAGACGGTGGGCAGCGGCCTCGGGCTGACCGTGGTCAAAGAGATCCTGCGCCGCCACAACGGCACGATCCATATCGAAAGCGCGGTGAAAAAAGGCACCATCGTCACCATCGAGATCGGGGTGTGAGGATGGCAGGGATGGCGGGTGCGACGGTTTTGGCTGGTTCATGCGTATCATCCCACGCTCTCTGTCTGGCTCTTTTTACTTGACGCAAACATCTCTTTGCAGCATGCTGGGGCGATGGATCTATGCGAAAGTTAAGTTTCTTGTCTGGAGGTCGGCATGGTGCCTCTGCTCAACGACAAATTGGCCGTTCTCATCGATGCCGACAATGCACCGGTATCAATCATTCACGAGTTGCTTGTCGAAGTTTCCCGCTACGGGACAGCGAGCGTAAAACGCGCATATGGCGACTGGACCACGACAAATCTCAAGGGTTGGAAGGAAGTGCTTCATTAAGATGGCGATCCAACCCGTGCAGCAATTCAGGTACACCATCGGAAAGAATTCCACGGACTCATCGCTTATCATAGATGCCATGGACTTGCTTCATTCGGGCAGTCTTAACGGCTTCTGTCTCGTTTCGTCAGATAGTGATTTCACTCGCCTTGCTACGCGCATAAGGGAGGCAGGCTGCTTGTGTATGGATTCGGAGAAAAGAAAACCCCTCAGCCATTCGTAGCCGCTTGCGATAAATTCATCTATACGGAGATTCTTAAGCCTCAGCAGCTACCGATTTCCCCCGATGAACAAGTGCTCGAACCAGCTATTAAACCGATGATTTGTGCCGCAATAACGGCGACTGCAAAAGACAACGGCTGGGCCGCCCTGTCTGCGGTCGGCTCCATGGTCCTCAAGAACAATCCCTCCTTTGATCCTCGTAATTATGGTTGTCAGAAGTTGGGAGAACTTGTGCGGAAATAACCATACCTCAAGGTCAAGGAAGTCTCCGTTGGTGGTGGCTCTGCCAACGTTCTCTCTGTGCGTCTTGTGGCCTGACCCATCGGCAAACCGGACCACTTGCGAGCTGGACCTGCGGGCTCTCTCGGCGTTTCGTCCCCGGTGTTCCCCTCAATATTTTCAAGGGGCGATAAAAACATCATTTGCCGGGGCGAAATGTCCCTTGGGTTCATTATTAGCGAGGAAAGTATGGAATTTTTTGAATTCGCCGATGTGACGACCACGCCGGAAGAGATCGTGGTCAGACTTTCCCCGGACGCGCTGCCGGGTTTCTGTGACGCCATCGAGGCGGTGGAGGAGGAAGGCGAAGCGGACCTTGTCATCTATTTCCTGCACTGGGGCCGCTTTCACATCCGCCGGGAACAGGTGATGGGCGGGGTACGCTTCTCCGTGCCCGACTGTCCCAATGCCCTGGCCTGGACGGTGACCACCGGCTATCCGCCCTGCCCGGAGAAGATCGTTGTGCATGCCACCATCAACCGGACCGGCCACGATGACGATTTTCTGGCCGCGACCCGTGCCCTTCTCTCCTCCTTCAAGATCGGTCTGGAGCAAAAAATCGCCGGGCAAACCGTTCCGGCCGGGCCTCGTCCCCTGCATATCGTTGATCTGCGCGGCTGATTGTTCCGCTCCGTCATCGGTTCGGAGGATGCCCGCCGGTTCACGAAGCGCGACGATGGTGCGCCAGCGCTCCGGGGCGGTCTCTTTTCCCGCCCCGGAGGTGTCGTTTCCGGGAGCTTTGTTGCTCTACAGGGTTACCCGCAGATCGCCGTCATCGCTGACGGTATACTCCACCCGGTTGTGGGATGAATCAAGGGTTTGCACGCGAATCTCGTAGGATTTGCCGGTTACGGAGTAGGTATGGCTCATCACGGCATTGGCCAGGTCGCCGCTGTATCGGGTTGATTTACGATCGCCCCAGTAGACAAGGACGGTGCTGATGTCCGCGGGAAAGTTGGCGGTCAGGGTTACGGTTTTGCCGCTGACCGTGCGACTGAAATCAATGGCGGCCGGTGGCAGGGGTTCAACGACGGCGGCGGTGGCAATGGTCGAGCCGGTGGCTGTTTTGCCGCTGGTCGATTCGGTCATGCTGAGGGACACGGCATAGGTGCCGGCCGTGTCATAGCGGTAGATGATGACATCATTGCCGTTGCCGCCAATGATGCCGCCGTTGCCGCCGAAATCCCAGGTGAAGGAGCAGGTGCGCTCCTCTGGCTGGCCGTCCACCGTCTCGAAGCAGGAGGAGCGGCTGGCATCAAAGGTGACCACCCGGTCCGTATCCAGGGAGGAAAGGGTGGAGATGCGCGGTTCAACCTGGATTTCGACGGATGTTTCCCATGTGACTGTTTCGGAAAACCCCCAGTAGGCATGGCAGGTGTTGGCGGAACAGGTGCCGCCGTTCTCTGCCGGGATGAAGGTGAAGGACAGGGGCTGGGGGCCGTCCGCCGGTCGTCCGGGGAAGGTCGGCGCCGGGGCGACGTTGACCGTGCCGTTGTTGTGGGTGGCGCCAACGCGAACACCATTGGTGGTGGTCTCGTAATGACAGCTCTGGCACCCGTAGCCGATTTGATTGTGACGGGCATGGCGGTCGCTTGTGCCGGTTGCCGGCGGGTAACCGTGACAGGAGTTGCATTTCGGCAGAAACCCGGTTTTGTGGTCGTGGCAGCCCAGGCAGTCCATGCCGTTGTTGTGTTCGGTGCCGGAGCCGTCCGCCCGCCAGTATGTGGTGGTGGTGTGACAGACCTGGCAGATGCCGTCCGGCGTCGAATCGTTGCCGCCGGTCCCCAGTCCGTCGCTTGCAGCCGCATCCTGCGGGCCGAGGAAGCGAACGGTGGCGGTCGGCCAGGATGAGGATGGTCCTGATGTTGTGTCTGTATAGATCCGCGACAGGATCTCCTGCCCATAAAAGACCCGCAGGTTCATCGGCGGCCATATCCTGAAAGTGGGGTCTTCCACCTTGCCCTTGACGACGATGTTGATGGTGTCGTCGGTATTGGTGGTGACATTGACGATTTCCGCATAGTAGTTCCGCGGCCGATTCTCCGGTGAGCGGATAACTTCCAGCATCAGGCCACGCTCTTCGCCCGTTTTTTTGTTCCAGGTGCTGACATCGCTCCAGTTGGCATCATTGATGGTCATTTTTACATTGGGGAAGGTCGTGGTGTCGGCCACCGGATCCCAGATGTGGGTGTCCATATACCAGACTCTGTTGCCCTCGCTGTCGTATTCCGGTGTCACATTGGCGATTGCCGGGGTGAGAAGCGGGTCGGTGTGATCGATCTGCGGCGGATGCGCCCAGTCATTCTGAGTCGGGCCGTGATGGCAGGAACCGCAGCCCCGGACCAGGGTTCCTCTGGTGTCGGCGGCGATGGCGGCGGCCGAGTGCGCTTCCACGGCCGGCGCGGCATGCAGGGTGTAGGGCGGGCCGCTTTCGTTGCCATGGCAGCTGGCGCAGAGAAAAAGATTGGAATTAAAGGCCCAGCTGCCGGTGACCCCGTCGCCGGTATGGCAGTTGCCGCAGTCCCGGAAGCTGAACCCGTCCGAATTCATGTAGCTGACATTGTCATGGGGCGACTGTTCGTAAAAGCTGTAACTCAGCTGAGCCGCGGCCACGGTCGGCATGGCCAGCAGGAGAACAAGGGGGAGGCTTTTCATCATTTTTTTCTTCATTTTTTCTTTCCTTTTTTTTCGTGCCGGGACAGCAGCAGGCTGCCGCGGCGTTGCGCTGATCGATGGTGCCGGGCAAGTCGCTCATGTCCGGCGTTTACTGCAGTGGTAAGCAAGAAAAACACCACTCGGTGGTGTTTTCAGGGAAGAAATGCTTTTTCCCTGGCAAGGCATTATCCTCGGCAATCTGCCCGGCGATTCCGGTGAGCCAGCAGGCAGTTCGCAGTTTTTTGCAGGATGTCTATTGGGTGGAATGCCTCAACGATGGGCCGTTTGCCCCATGGCGGAAAGCCCACTCCGGCACATTGTCGATTTTGATGAGGATGTGACAGGATGCGGGCACTCTCTTCGGTCCGGGCGAGATTCTTGTCGATGAGCGTGCGATACGCGATTTTGCAGGTGTTTTCTGGAGAGGATGGAAAACAAAGAAGCTGCCCCTCTCATTGCCGCACCGTCATGATCAGCGAGGCGATGGGTATTGGTGCGCGGGATCAGTAATTTTTCGAGACGCGACCCAATATGCGGTGCATGAAAAAGACAAACAAGCAATACTGATTTGTCTTTAAAAAAGAGATAAAATTATATTGTTTTGTTGTGATAAAAAATATAATATGTGACGCATGAAGACCATATTATCGCAACTCATCGATGATTTTCAGGAGCGTGAGCTGCCGGAACTGGTGGCCAGGAATAATGATTTTCCGGGAGTACCGGGCAAGGCGGATGTCGCAATAGGCATGCGGCGCACCGGCAAGACCTTTTTCTGCTATCAGAAAATGAAGGAACTTCTGGGAGGCGCGGTAAAGAAGCAGCAGGTCCTTTACCTGAATTTCGAGGATGAAAGGCTGCTTGATTTCAGCGTCAAGGACTTCCAGTCCATTCTTGATGTCTACTACGGCAGATTTCCTGAAAACAAGGACCTGGAGTGTTATTTCTTTTTCGATGAGATCCAACGCATCGACCAGTGGGAAATGTTCATCAGACGTCTGCTCGACACGGAAAAGGCCCGGATATTCCTCACCGGCTCATCCTCCAAACTGTTAAGCACGGAAATCGCCACCAGTCTGCGTGGCCGTTCGTTATCCACGGAAATCTTTCCATTCAGCTTCAAGGAATATCTTAATGCCAAGGGTCTTTTTGCAAAGACGCCGCAACAATTCGGTTCCAGAACCGCAGCCACACTCCGGAAAGCGATCACCAAGTATCTGGAGACAGGTGGTTTCCCCGAAGTGCTGAATCTGGACCCCAACCTGCGGGTGGAAGTCCTGCAGGGCTATATCGATTCGGTCATACTCAAAGACGTCATCGAGCGTCACCGGGTCAGTAATGTCATCGCCCTCAAACATCTGGTCAGCCATATCATGCATGCGCCGGGCGGCAAGTTCAGCGTCAACAGGTTTTACAACACCCTGAAAAGCATGGCGGTGAAGTGTACAAAAAACAGCCTTTACGAGTATCTCGATCACCTGCTCGACGCCTACCTGCTGTATCGTGTTCCTATCCACAGCCATTCGGAAAAGGCACGCATGCTGAACCCGCCCAAGATCTACACGGTGGATACCGGCCTACTCAACGCCATGGCCTTCCGCAAGTCCGCAAACGATGGACCGTTACTAGAAAACCTGGTATTTCTGCACCTGCGACGGCGTGGTTATGAGACGGAATATGTCAATACTCAGGATGGCAACGAAGCCGATTTTTTTGCACGCAACAAGGTGTCCGGGGATACTAACCTCATCCAGTCTTGTTGGGATATGACGGATCAGAACACGTTCAACCGTGAATTGCGGGGATTGCAAAGTGCGATGAAAGAGTTGTCCATCAATTTTGGAACCATCGTTACTTGGGACGATGAGGCCATTATAGAGGGAAACATCAATGTGGTTCCTGTCTGGAAATGGCTGCTGACATTTTGACATTGAAAGTCTCCCTGTTTTGGGAAGATGTTGACTCTCTCCGGGCGTTTCTTTGGAGATTGTCTATTGTGTTCTTGTCTGTTAGATTGACATGGGTGATATTAGGTCAGTAAATTAGATAAATTTTAGGGCTATCGTTTCTGTGAAAAAAATCGGAAAAACAAAAAAGATAGTCGTATTTGACTTTTTCTGTGGGTGCGGGGGAACCAGTCGGGGATTTCAGAAGGCTGGTATCGATGTCGCATTTGCTTTGGATACAGATCCAGATGCCAAGAACACATTTACAAAAAACTTTCCCGACGCCTTTTTTTGCGACAAAAGCATTATCAGTCTAGAATCTTCAGATCTTGAATCGGTTCTACTGAGGCACAAAAATAGTTACAAGCTATTTTGCGGTTGTGCCCCATGTCAACCGTTTACACGACAATTTACAGAAAGAGCCGAGAATGATACGCGCAAAAACCTGTTGTCTCATTTCGGTGTCCACGTTGAGAAATACAGGCCTGATTTTGTATTTGTTGAGAACGTGCCTGGCCTCCAAAAAGTGCCTAGACATAAAGACGGTCCCTTCTCGGCATTCGTAGAACTGTTAAAGGAAATAGGGTATCAGATTGCCTATGGGATAGTTGCCGCGCAGGATTACGGAGCACCACAGTTAAGGAGGCGATTCGTCTTATTGGCAAGTAAACATGGCGACATTACCATTCCTTCCCCAACTCACGGGAATAATCAAGTAAATCCTTACCAAACGGTTCGTCATGCTATTGAAGATCTTCCGGTCATAGCGGCGGGTGAAACTTACAACGATCCGAATATTCCGAATCATCGGGCATCGCATTTATCCGAACTGAATATGAGGAGGATCAAGGCTTCCCCTCATAACGGAGGGGGGCGGAACGACTGGCCCAAGGATCTCTGGCCCCAATGCTACACCCGGCCTAATAAAAATGGTGCGCTCCATCCTGGCCATACGGATTGTTACGGCAGGCTTTGGTGGGATAAACCGGCTACAGGCTTAACAACCCGGTGTATCAGTTATTCCAACGGCAGGTTTGGACATCCAGAACAAGACAGGGCCATAAGTATTCGGGAAGCGGCGCGTCTTCAAGGATTCGATGACGCTTTTGAATTCACCGGAAGTATGAATTCGATGGCACGACAAATCGGCAATGCCGTCCCCGTTGATCTTGCCTACGCGATGGGAAAACATTTTGTTGATCATATAGAGGCTATCAATGGCCAGATTTCAGACTAGATCCCGTGCGGTTGAAATGCTCGGGCGGCAACAGATCGCCGGAATTCCAACTGCGATAAGCGAACTATTCAAAAACGCCCATGATGCATATGCCGATAAGGTGGAGGTGGATTTCTTCCGCTCAGACAGGCTTTTTCTGTTGCGCGACGACGGTTTTGGGATGACAAAGGAGGATTTCGAAAACCGTTGGCTCACCCTGGGAACAGAGAGCAAATTTGAAGGAGATTTCGGCGGGGCAAATGCCTATATCCCATATGGTCAAAAACCGCGACCGATTATGGGGGAAAAGGGGATCGGTCGCTTGGCAATAGCAATGATCGGCCCTCAAGTTCTTGTCCTCACACGAGCAAAACGAGATGATGCCCTCCACGATCTTGTTGCCGCTTTCATCAATTGGGAACTTTTCGCTTGCCCAGGGATCAATCTCGAGCAAATTGAAATTCCAATAGAAACATTTGGGGGCGGTGCGTTACCCACGGCTTCTCAAATAGCTTCACTCGTACAAAGAGCATTAGACAACCTTGACTCTCTTTCCCCATCAATAAGCCAAAAAAATTATAGCCGGATTGTAAATAACCTCCACCAGTTTACAGTCGATCCGGTTGAGACCGAAAATTTTCTTGGCGGCCTCTCCCTAGCTGAGGGTGGGCATGGTACCCATTTTTACATCCTACCCACAGACGAAACGCTTGCTATCGATATCGATTCAGAACGGAAACAGGACGGGGAAAGAAGGTTTACCAAATTCCTTTTGGGTTTTACCAACACAATGCTTCCCGGTGTCAAGGAGCCACCGATTAAAACGGCATTTAGGGATTGGAAAACGGATGAAATCCGTGACGACCTCATCGCCGAAGGTCAATTTTTCACTCCGGATGATTTTGCGATGGCAGACCACCATATCAAAGGACAGTTTGATGAATATGGTCAGTTTGTAGGGACAGTCACCGTCTACGATGAATCCCCTGTGGAGCATGTTATTTCATGGCCTAAGGCTAGCGGGGTCCCGGTTTTATGCGGGCCATTCGACATTAGTATTGCCTATGTCCAAGGTGAATATAGAGCTACCAAGCTTACTCCAGAGAATCATGCCTATTTAACAAAAAAGCTTGATGCCTTGGGCGGTTTATATGTTTTCCGTGATGGAATTAGGATCCTCCCCTACGGGAACCATGATGTTGATTGGCTTAATATCGAACTAAGAAGAAACAAAAGTGCTAAATATTATTACTTTTCTTATAGAAGGCTTTTCGGTGCTGTAGAAATCACGAAGGAGCATAATCATTCCTTAGCAGAAAAGGCTGGCAGGGAAGGTTTTCAGCAAAACAAGGCTTATCGCCAGCTCACAGATATTCTTGAAAATTTTTTCGTTCAAATTGCTGCCGATTTCTTTAGAGAAGGCGGCACGAAAGCAGATGTTTTTATTGAGCGTCGCGCTGAACTTGACCGGCTGGAACGTGCGCGACGAAAGAGAGAAAAGCAAGTAACCGCCAAGAGAAAAAAATTCGCAGATGGAATCGAGAATTTCTTTTCTAATTTGCAATCGAGTTTGCCAGAGCGGGAACTGTCTGAACTGTACGAATCAGTTGACCAGTCATTAAAAATTGCCAGTAGTCTCAATGACCCTGATGAAGCGGCAAGTGCATTGATCGATGCAGAATTAGATGCATACCGTAAACTGGAAGCGATTAAGCAGAATTATAAAATTGTTCGCCCTAAAGGGGTAGGGCTTACGAAACAGCTCTCGCGAGATTGGGAAGCTTATCTAGAGGAAGCTGATGCTCTGGAAAACGGCTTGTTTTCCAAAGCTGCGGAACAAATTGCAAGCACTGTTTGCGTATTCCAGAGCAAGTCGGCCGGTGATTCCATTCGAATCCGGCCACCCATTCCATTTCATTCCGGCCACTGATTCCGTTTGAAGTCGGCCACCTATTCCGGTCCAATCCGGCCACCCTTTATAA
>JBMONN010000002.1:0-34321 GCA_049323935.1 Thermodesulfobacteriota bacterium | reverse complement strand
GATGGTGGCAGGATTGATCTCAGCGTCAGCGAGTTCAGGCAGGGTCAGGAAAAATGCGTAATTGACCGACTCACGGCCGCGAACCTCCTCGGTGTTGGCAACCATGGCAAGCGCCCGCTCCTCGCTCTTATTGCCGGCTGCATCCTTTTTCCGGGCCGGGCAGACCTGCACGCAGTGGCTGCAGCCGTTGCAGTCTTCGGTGGAAACGGCGATGGCAAAACGGCGGCCCTTAAACTGCTTGCCCACCGCCTCGGCGCTTGAGAAGGTGTCCGGCGCTGCGGCAAGCGTCGCCCCATCAACGATTTTCATACGAATCGAGGCATGCGGGCAGACCAGTGAACACTGGCCGCACTGGATGCAGGTTGCCGCGTCCCACTGGGGCACGTTCACCGCGATGTTGCGTTTTTCATACTGGGTGGTGGCGGTGGGCCAGGTGCCGTCGCAGGGCATCTGGGAAACACGGATGGTGTGGCCGTTGCCCTCGATCATCCGGGCGGTCACCTGGCGCACGAACTCCGGCGCCTCGGCCGGCACCACCGGCGGCAGGGCATGGCCGGTTACCGACAACGGCACCGTCACCTGGACAATATTGTTAACTGCCGCGTCCACCGCGTCATAGTTCATCTTCACCACCTTGTCGCCCTTGACGCCATAGGTTTTCTTGATGGCGCTCTTGATGGAGTCAATGGCCTCCTGGCGGGTGATGATGTCGGAAATGAGGAAAAAGGCGGTCTGCATGATCATGTTGATGCGGGCGCCGAGACCGATGGCCGCGGCCAGGTTGAGGGCGTCGATGATAAAGAACTTCACCTTCTTATCGATCATCTGCTGCTGCACCCGGGCGGGAAGCTGATTCCACACCTCATCCTTGGTAAAGGTGGTGGTGAGCAGGAAGGTGCCGCCCTCCTCGAGGTTGGCCAGCATATCGTACTTGTCGAGGAAGGTGAAATTGTGGCAGGCCACGAAATTCGCCTTGTCGATGAGATAAGGGGCCATAATCCTGTTTTTGCCGAAGCGCAGATGGCTGGTGGTAATGGAGCCGCTCTTCTTGGAGTCGTAGACGAAATAGCCCTGGGCGTTGTTGTCGGTCTCGGTGCCGATGATCTTGATGGTGTTTTTGTTGGCGCCCACCGTGCCGTCGGCACCGAGCCCGTAGAACATGGCACGGCAGACGTCACGACTCTCAATATTGAAGGAGCGGTCGTACCAGAGGCTGGTAAAGGCAACATCGTCATCCGGCCCGACGCAGAAGTGGTTCTTGGGCTCATCGGCGCGCATATTGTCAAACACCGCCTTAACCATGGCCGGGGTGAATTCGGCGGAACCGAGGCCGTAACGGCCGCCGAGAACTTTTGGCGGGGTGGTGATGACACCAGCGTCCTGGGCCTCACCGATGGCGGTGCGGATATCGACATAGAGAGGCTCGCCCGCGGCACCCGGCTCCTTGGTGCGATCAAGCACGGTGATGCGGCGGACGCTAGCGGGCAGTGCGGCAACAAGCTGCTTGGCCTCAAAGGGCCGGAAGAGGCGAACCACCACAAGCCCGACCTTTTCGCCCTGGGCGGCCAGGTAGTCCACCGTGGCGCGCACCGTTTCGGCGCCTGAACCCATGATGATGACCAGATCCTCGGCATCCGGCGCCCCGAAATAATCAAAGAGATGGTAGGCCCGACCGGTCAGTTTGGCGAAACGGTCCATGGTTTCCTGGACGATGCCCGGCACCGCGGCATAAAAGGCGTTCACCGTTTCACGTCCGGTGAAATAGACGTCCGGGTTCTGGGCGGTGCCGCGCATCATCGGCCGATCCGGGGAGAGTCCGCGCAACCGGTGGGCGATGACCAGATCCTCGTCGATCATAGCCCGCATGTCGTCCTCACTCACCTGCTCGATTTTCTGGATTTCATGGGAGGTGCGGAACCCGTCAAAAAAATGCATGAAGGGAATGCGTGATTTCAGGGTCGCCTGGGTGGCGATCAACGCCATATCCTGGGCCTCCTGCACGTTCTGGGCGGCGAGCATGGCCCAGCCGGTCTGACGGGCCGCCATCACGTCGCTGTGATCGCCAAAGATGGATAGCCCCTGAAAGGCAAGCGATCGCGCGGTGATATGAAAAACCGTGGGGGTCAGTTCCCCTGCAATCTTGTTCATATTGGGCAGCAGCAGCATGAGCCCCTGGGAGGCGGAAAAAGTGGTGCACAGGGCGCCGGCGGTGAGCGAGCCGTGCAGGGCCCCGGCGACGCCGCCCTCGGACTGCATCTGGGTGACAGCCGGGACCGAACCCCAGATATTTTTCTGCCCGGCATTGGCCTTGGCGTCCGCCTCCGCCGCCATGGGCGAGGAGGGAGTGATGGGGTAAATGGTGATGATTTCACTAGTGGCGTATGCCACATGGGTGCAGGCCTGATTGCCGTCGATGGTAACCATCTTGCGGGACATGTTTGTTCTCCTGATTTTTAAGTTTAATCTACAATTTCAAACAATGATATAACGACAAAATAATTTACACAAAGCTCCGGGACAGCTTCAGACACTGGCGGCCAGAGCGGTGACCAACTTGTCCAGCATCCCCTTGAAAGACGCTTTCCTGCTGCTGTCAACCACCTGCCGCTCCTTACCGGTTTGACCGGTTGCCGGCACGGCAACGTTGTTCACCGCTGGAACATGCTTTATGAGTGGACAGATACGACAGGCGGGGCGAGTTTTTCCAGCATGAATCCGGGCAATAATCGCCTCCAGCGCCGCCTCCTCAGATGAGTAGATATTATTCGTCCCTATTTTTTCCAACAGGCCGGAGCGGTGCATCAGGGCCAGGACGTCTTCCTTGACCCGGCAGATGGAAAAGCCGATGCCTGCCGACTGCAACCGATCCTTGAGCAGGGCAAGCGCCTCCTCGCCGGACGAATCCATGTCATTGATACCTTCAGCGACCAGCAGAATATGGTCAAGACCGGGGTTGGCCGAACGGATCTTGAAGATCTGCTCGTCCAGGTAACTGGCGTTGGCGAAAAACAGGGTGCCGTCGAAACGGACCACGGCAATATGGCGGCAGAGCTGCAAACGCTTATCAGAAGAGCACTGCAGCACGCCGTCTTTGCCCATGGCAAGGGTCGTCACCTTAGGCCGCATGCGACGATGAAGAAAGACCGCGCCGGAGAGGCCGACGCCGATGAGAATGCCCTTGTCGAGATGGGGGGCAAAATAGAGGGTGGCGACAAAGGTGATGACAGTAATAACACCTTCGTATTTCTGGGTTTTCCAGGCATGGACAAAGCCTTTGACATTCACCAGACCGATCACCGCCATCATGATGACCGCGGCCAGCACCGCCTGGGGCAGATGATAGAGCAGTGGGGTGAAGAAAAGCAGGGCCAGCAAAACGAGCAGCGCACTGAAAATATTGGACATGCCGGTAACCCCGCCGGCCTGCATATTGACCGCGGATCGTGAAAAGGAGCCGGAAACCGGATAGCTGCTGGCAAACGCTCCGATAATGTTGGCCAACCCCTGGCCGATGAGTTCCTGGTTGGCGTCAAGCTTCTGGCCGGTGCGGGCGGCCATGGCCTTGGCAATGGAAACCGCCTCCATGAAACCGAGCAAGGAGATGATCACTGCATAGGGAAAGAGCTGGTAAACAATCTGCATGTCGAGCTGCGGCAGGCTCAGGCTCGGCAGTCCCTTGGGGATCGCGCCCACCACCGCCCCGCCGCCCACCATAGGCAGACTGTTCAGATCCAGGGCGCTGCCGCCGACGTCAAGTCGCCATTTTAATCCGTCACTTGCCGTGACAGGGGACTCCTCGCGCGGGAGCGCGAAACTGATCCTCCCTTCCCGGTCTTCTCCTCCGACCAGAACAAGACCACGCAGAAGTGCTCGTTGCCGCCGATTCTCCTCCTTGTTCTCCTCAAGCTGGAGAACAAGGAGTGCCAACTCGTGGTTCAGATCAAGAAGTCCAGCCTTGCCGGCAAAATCCCCTGGGGTGCCGACGGTTGCAATCTTATCCTGCAGCGCAAGCCGACTCGTGGCGAGTTCCTGTCCTTCAACTGTGCTGCGGTTGAATGCCTCGATCATGGTCCGCACTTCCGGAGAGGCGATTTCATCAATCCCTATCCGTTTACTGCGCTCAAAACCAATGGCCCAGGAAAGCAGGGTGGTGACAACCACCGCCAGCAGCACTCCGGGCAGTTTCGGGTGCAGACGTTTGGCGCCGACCATGATGGCGATGGCCAGTGCCGCCATGGCAAAGGTCGGCCAGTGAGTGGAGCGCCAAGCCGCCGTGAGCACCATAAGGACGGTCTGATAATGGTGCGCGGCCCTGGCCACCTCGACCCCGAATACCTTGGCAAGCTGTGAGGTGGCGATGATAATGGCCGCAGCGCTGGTGAAGCCGTTGACTACCGGGTGGGAAAGAAAATTGACGACCAGCCCCAGCCGCAATAGACCGAGCATGAACTGAAAGACGCCGACCAGGAGGGCAAGCACCACGGCATAACCGATAAATGAGGATGATCCTGCCGTGGCAAGGGGCTCAAGCGATGCGGCGGTCATCAGTGAAACCACCGCCACCGGCCCGGTGGCAAGCAGGCTGCTCGATCCGAAAAGCGCCGCCACCACCGGCGGGAGAAAGGCCGCATAGAGCCCATAGTAGGAGGGCAGACCGGCAAGCTGGGCATAGGCCATGGACTGGGGAATAAGCACCAGGGCCACGGTCATGCCGGCAAGGAGATCAGACCGCAACGTGTCACGATTGTAATCGCGGAGCCACCCCAGGAATGGAAACAACGATGCAAGCAAAATCATCACCTCCTGTGTTGAACCAAAACAAATATCTCTGCTGTTGTCGGAATCGTAAAAAGCCACAATTCCGACGGGCGGGGCATTGGAACTCATTGTTTTCACTTTCCCGCCCGCCATGGTTTGCGGATCTTTCCAGGACCATCAGCTTTTCCGGGGCGACTCAGCCCCGCAGTTCCTCCTGCAACTTTGCCGATTTCTCGTTCAGGCCCCGGCGGGTTTCCTCACGGAACGCCTCCAGCCGGTCGGCCAGTTCGGGATATTTGATGGAGAGGATTTCGCAGGCCAGATAGGCGGCGTTTTTACCACCGTCAATGGCCACGGTGGCGACCGGAATACCCGGAGGCATCTGTACGGTGGAATGCAGGGCGTCGGCCCCGTTCAATGGACCGGAGGCAAGCGGCACGCCGATCACCGGCAGGGTGGTATGGGCGGCGATGACACCTGCGAGATGGGCGGCCATCCCCGCACCGGCAATGATCACCTCAAGCCCACGCTGCCGCGCGGTCCGCGCGTATTCCGCCGTCTTGTCCGGCAGCCGGTGGGCGGAGCTGATATCCATCTCAAAAGCAACTCCCATTTCGGCGAGCACTGCCGCTGCTTTTTTCATGACAGGCAGATCCGAATCACTGCCCATGAGAATGCCTACCTTTGCCTTGTCTGCCATGATAAACTCCTTTTTATGGTATTAAACTTTGTCGGAATCTTTGTCGGAATCGTAAAAAGCCCCGATTCCGGCGGGCCCAAAAAAAAAGCCGAAGACCACTGAAATGAATCAGCGAATCTTCGGCTCTGTTATTCCTGCCCGCGCTTGTTGTCTCAAGCCCGTCTGGACATGCTGCCAATTATGTACAAACCGGGAAGGCCGCTCCGCCCTTTACAAATACTTTAGCGATGCGGTCATGCCTTGCTGGCGCCCTGCGGTGCCCTCCAGGTCCCTGCCTGTTTCTGAAACAGAAAAATATTCTGAACGATCAAAAATGTCGATATTTTTTTACAACTCTTCAATAAATTTCTTAAACTCCAGAAGCTCTTCGAATCCGCCTGCCCTTTCCAGGATGAAAAGAATAATCCGCTCACCCGTGAAGATTACCAGGCAAAAAATGCCGGGAACGACAATCGATGAGGAGGTCATTTACTGGAAAAAACAATAACGATTCCCTGAAAAATTCACTATACTGTGCTCATGGCTCAAGGAACGTTTTTCTGAAAGCTTGTCAGTGAACACCGAAAAGAGAGCAAAGATGAGAGTTCTCGTTGTTGATGATAGCCGCTCAGTGCGAATGGCACTCCGGTCGCTTCTGGAAAAATTCGGTTATGAAGTGGCAGAAGCCAGAGACGGGACAGAGGCACTGGATATTGGCGCCGAAATACAACCGGACTGCATCACCATGGATGTACAGATGCCCGGGATGGATGGTTTCCAGGCCACGAGGCGGATTCGTGAAACCGGCTGGGGCCGCCGGCTCCCCATCATCTTTGTGACCAGTATGGATTCACTGGCGGACCGGGAAAAGGGCTTTGCCCTCGGTGCCACCGAATTCATCTCAAAGAATACCACAACCTCCTGGCGGGAAGTCAGTCTTGCCGTCGACCGGCTTATCAAGACCCAAGGGCGCTTCGATGGCTTCACCATACTTGTGTGCGGCACTAATGAACTGCGGCGGCGGCCTGTTGTCGAGTGCCTCCGCGGTCAGGGCGGCAAGGTCGTCGAGGCGGACAGCGGGGCGGCTGCCATCGGTATCGTCCGCGACCAGTGGCATCATCTCGACATGATCATTGCAGAATGGAACCTGGCCGGCATGCGTGCCGATCTCCTCTGCTCCGAGATCCGGCAGAAGGAGGGACACCGGCTGCTTCCTTTCATCGCCCTGATCGAGGCTGACGACCGCCCCCATGTCCTGCATTTTTTCTCCAGCGGCGGCACAGATTATGTCGTAAAGCCCTTTGCCAAGGAGGAGTTCATCGCCCGCGTCGGGGTCCATCTCGAAACCCGGGCCCTGATCAAGGAACTGCGAGGCAACGTCGAAGAGCTCGAACGGCTGAGCCGGATGCGGGATGGCTTTCTTGCCATTACCTCCCACGATCTCAAATCCCCCCTCACCGCCATTCTTGGCGCTTCCGAGCTCATGCTGTACGACAAGACCCTCACCGACAAACAGCGAAACTGGCCGCAGACAATAGTAAACTCTTCGAAATACATGCTGGAGATCATTAACGACATCGTGGAACTTGGCCGCAACGAGGCGTTAAAGGAGGCGCTCCCCCTGGAGCCACTGGCGATTGTTCCTCTGGTCAGCATTGCGGTGTCCACCCTCCAGCAACAGGCGTTAAGCAAAGGCGTTTTCCTTGAAGAAGAGTTCACCTATGACCGGGATTTGATCATCCGGGGCGACAGGACCCGCTTCCAGCGCATCCTCAACAATCTCCTGTCAAACGCCTTAAAGTTTACCCCCGCCGGCGGCACCATCCGCGTGTCGGTCGGAAAAAACGACAACAACCTGTTCCTTACCGTGGCCGACTCCGGCATCGGCATTCCTGCGGCGATGCAGGCCAACCTCTTCGACATCTATTCAAAATCCTCCCGCCCAGGCACCAATGGGGAGCGTGGCACCGGACTCGGCATGCACATCACCCGGCAACTCGTTGATCAACACAACGGCACCTTTGCGCTGGAAAGCGCGGAAGGAAAAGGAACCACAGTCAGCCTGAGTTTCCCTTTACTGAAATCGGGTTGATCCCTCCGGATTCCCCTCGCCTTTCACGGGCGAGACTGTTTACTTCCCCCTGCCAGTCGAGGATCGCCGCTACGGGGTAATGATCCGACGGGAAAAGATTCCCTTCTTGAAAACGGTCGATCCACCCATCCTCGACCCGGAAATGATCAGAGATCAGAATCCAGTCGATGGCTGCCATCGCCTCCGGACGGCCATAAGCGTGAAAGGTCGCCTCATCCTCCCCATGCGGATGGGCCTGTCGGCAAGCGTCGATCAGCCTGCCTTTCCCGGTCAGAAGACGGTAGGCCTCAGAATCCTTGCCGGCATTGAAGTCACCGGTAACGATAAGTGGGGTCTGCCGGCCGACCCGGTCGAGCCATTGCCGCAGGCAGCGGGCATCCTCCTCAATGGCTTGCGGCTTGTAATCGAAATGGGTATTGACGTAGGTCAGCTCCGCCTCGGCAAATCGACAGGCGAGTCGCACCCAGCTCACCGTGCGCGGATAGTCGCTGTCCCATCCCTTACTGCCGGGGACATCCGGAGTCTCGCTCAGCCAGAAGCAGCCCGAATCGAGCAGCCGAAAGGCCGACCGGCGGAACAAGAGCGGCGCCATCTCCAGGGCCGTGTCGCCGGGTCCTTCCCGATGGACACCAAAGAAATGGTAATCCGGCAGATTATTGCGGACAAAATCGGCCTGGGCGTCATCGCGGCATTCCTGCAGCCCGAGCAGATCCGGACCGAAGGCCTTGATTCTGGCAAGGGCCAGGGCCTTGCGGTTATTCCAGTGATTCTCACCGTCATTGGCCAGGCCATAGCGAATATTAAAGCTCATCACCCTGATCATGGCGCACTTTCCATCTCTCATGCCGCCTCGTTTCTGGCCCGCTCCAGGGCGACACGAATTTTCGTGAACTGCTCCGGCCGGCCCGGATCAGGAAAGAACCCCTGCTCCACGCAATCGCGATAGCACCACTCCGGAGTGGTCTCGGTGCGATACGTCCAGAAGAACCAGCCGGCGTATTTCTCGAAGGTCAACAGCTGAGCGGCGGCATAGCCGCGGTAGGCAGCAGCCATCTGAAACTCGTCCATGGCATCCAGGGCGTGATTGAACGGCCCCTCCGCCCAGAGAGAGACCACCTTGAGGTTGAGACCCAGGCTCCATTCGCCGCAATAAACCTGATAGCCCGACTCGCGGATGATGTCGTCCGCTTCGTTGCGCCAGTCCACCGCACTCTTCTTGATGTGGCCGAAAATATCCATGTCGATATCATTTCTGGCAAAGCATTGATAGCGATGGATATCAAGGGCCACGTTACGGAACTCCGGCTCCTGGAGAAAACCGG
Organism: Thermodesulfobacteriota bacterium; assembly: GCA_049323935.1. Lineage (GTDB taxonomy): Bacteria > Desulfobacterota > Desulfobulbia > Desulfobulbales > SURF-16 > DB1. The sequence continues at coordinate 25,470 of JBMONN010000002.1, read as the reverse complement.
CATACTCACGAAAGCTGCGGAAGCCGTCGTGAAAGACCACCGTCACCCGCTCGGGCGAACAGTGACGGCGGATACGCTGATAGGCCTCGCTGTTGAAGCGCTTCAACAGGTCGGTGGGGACATCCCAGCGCGGCTCGTTGAGCGTCTCGATACCATGCAGGGCCGGATGATCGGCGTAGCGCTGGGCCAGTCGTTCCAGAAAATCGAGGGAATGGCCGATGTACTCCTCACTGGTATGCCACTCGCAGACACCAAGGATGCCGCCGTTGTCGAAACCGTTCTGGCAGCCCGGCGCGGCATGGAGATCGAGCACCACCCGCAACCCAAACTCTTCCGCCCACTGGAAGACCCTGTCAACGATTGAAAGTCCGCCCTCCACAAAGGGATAGCGGATCTCTTTGTAGCGGGGATGATAGGGATAGTCTTTACCGAACAGCCAGTGCCCGACCGGCAGGCGCACCGCATTGATGCCGGCACGTTGCAGCCAGGCGAAGTCATCGCGGGTGATGAAGGTGTTCCAGTGCTGGTGGAGCCGCCGGGTCGCCTCCGCCTCGCCCAGCTCGACGCAGTAGGATGTTTCGTCGGTTGCTTTCAGCCCGGCAAAGAGAGTGGGGGTGATCCACTTTTCCAGCACCAGCCAGCCGCCGAGATTAACACCACGCAGTTTGCCGCCGCTTTCGTGAATCGTTGGGGTCGTCATAATGGTCTCCTGAAGAATGGTTACAGCTCCAACCGGCGCGTGAAAAAGGCAGCACCGTTTTGTATATGAGTAATGGCGAGCAGGGTGGCGTCAGGGAGCTGCTCGCAGATCAGCTGCAGCATCCGCTCCTCTTCCTTCGGGTCAAGGGAGTCGAAGGCCTCCTGCAGAAAGATCCATTGGGGCCGGTTGATCAGCAGACGCACCATGCCAAGCAGTTGCTGCTCCCCCCGGGCCAGGGTGTGGACCCAGTTTTCCTTCTGATCAAGCTGATCAATCAGGCTGTCAAGCCCGACCAGACGGAGCGCCTGCTCGATCTGTTCCTGGGTAAAGACGCGGCGGGAGGATGGGTAGCAGATGGCATTGCGTAAAGTACCGATAGGCAAATGGGGCCGGGGCGGCATAAAGAAGAGGCGGCCCTGGCAGGGTAGCTCAATGATCCCGCTGCCCCAGGGCCGTATCCTGGCAATGGCGCGAAACAACTTGGCCGCGGTGTAGGCATTGCCGGTGATCTGCACATGTTCGCCGGCGCCGATCTCCATGTTGATGTCCTTGGCCAGGATCGGCCCGTTGTACTTGGCGACACTGAGGTTACAGAAGGCCAGGACCGGTCGGTTCGAACATTTCACCTGGATCCACTGGTCTTTGGCAAGCTCCGCGTCCAGATCGTCCATCGCCTTCAGCAGACTCAAAATACGCTCCACCGAGGCACGCCATTCGGCGATCTCGCCGGCATTGTTGACCGGCCAGGAAAGCGCGGAGACCATGTGCTGGAAGGCCTGGGCCGATTGCATCAGGGCACCAAGGGTAATTTTTCCCATGATATAACGGGGGGCGGCAATCAAAATCGGAAAGGCCATATTCAGCTTACCGTAACCGCTGCCGAACATCAGGATGTTCCGCCATGCCGCGGTTTGCGTGTCCCATACCACCCGAATCCTGTTGAACAGCTCGCGGAACTGCTGCCGTTCATAGGTATTGGCATGAATCAGGGCAATGGCCTGGCTGTTCTCCCGCGCCTCCAGCAGGCGAGCGCGGAAATCCGCCTCTGCCGATTGCCTGGCGTTGGTGGCGCCGGTCAGCGGCCGGCTCACCCGCCAGCCCAGCCAGGAGGCCAACGCCGAATAGATGATCGCAATCCAGACAAGATGACCGTAGATGGGAATCCGGACCGACCCCAGCTCAAGGGTCACCACTCCCGAATGGGACCATAACACTTCGGTAAAGCTTATCAGCAGCAGAATGCTGTAAAAGAGGGAATGACACAAAACCACCGCCGAGTCACAGGCGACCCGGCAATCCTCGGCGATACGGCCATCGGGATTGTCGTGCTCACCCGGCAGGTGGGAGATCAGATAGTGGCGGCCATCCTTCATCCAGCGGGAGTAGACATATTCGCTCAGCCAGTCACGCCAGCTGACCTGCAGATTGCGTTTAATGGCCAGATGCGACCCGGTCACCGCGATGCCGGCGACAAAGAGGATCGCCAGCATGCCGATCTGAATCATAAGATCGTGCATGGAGTGCTGCTCCAGGGCGTTGAACAGGTCGGCGCTCCACTGGGTCAGCAGTACCGCCATGACGTTTTGCATGACGGTGAGAAGCGCCAGCAGGAAGACGGTGCCCCGTACCTTCAGCTTTTGCTTCGAGCACCAGAACTGCCTGGAGAGCCGAAGAAATTCGATAAAAAAATGACGGTCATGCATGGGATTTCATGATTGAGGATCTGAAGTGACGCCGGTAAGCGGCGCTGGCGACAGCATGGAAGACAGAGGGATTGTCATATCTTTTCATGTACCAGAGTTGGCAATTCATCGAGATAGCGCCGCACCGTTGCTCCGCCAAAGCCATTTTCCCGGATGATCTCCTTGTAAAAAAAGGCGCTGGGTTTCGGGACGCGCTGAAAGGTGGAAAAATCCACCGCTACCAGGCCGAAACGGGGAAGAAAAGAGGTCCATTCATAATTATCCATCAGCGACCAGTAAAAGTAGCCATGTACATCAACCCCGCGCCCCATTGCTTCGTGCAGGGCAGAGAGGTGCAGGGCCAGGTAGACGATGCGAAAACGATCATCATCAGCCGCGCAGCCGTTTTCGGTGATGAAAACCGGATAGTCGGACAGCCTTTCCAGGTTGGCGATCAGTCCCTCGGGATACATCTCTTCCAGATAGAAGTTCATCGGCACCATCTTCAGCTCCTTGTGAAGGAGCCGGGAGCCTTTGAGATTCGCCTGACGGGCATCGACCATGTTTCTCGTGTAGTAGTTGACCGACCAGCAATCAAGGGCGCCCTTGACATCGGGGTCATACTCGGCATCGACACCGGGATAGACCAGCTCGCCGGTGCGCAGGGCATGAAAGAAGAATTCGTTGGTGACAAAATCGGCGTAATCAGTCATCCGCCGGTCCAGCGTATCGTGGAAACGGCACGGGAACCAGTGAATAAAGGCATGGGCGCTGCTCACCGGAGCGGTCGAGTGTTGCTTGATCAGGTGATAGCCCAGGGCATGAACCCGCAGCATGTTGAACTTGAGGGAGCCGATGGAGGGACCCGCCAGCAGCCCACCCCAGTGATTGAACTCGTTGATGACGTTCCAGCCGCTGACATAAGGGGCGATCTGCGGGACGAGAAAGGCGAGATAGCGTTCGAAGAAGCGACGGTTGTCGGCCCTGGCAAAGCCCCCCAACCGCTCGAACCAGAGAGGGTGGGTGAAATGATGGAGGGTGACGAAGACTCGGATACCTTGCTCGGCGAGACGAGCCAGGAGATCGAGGTAATGCGCGACCCCATCGGCATTCCACTGCCCCTCCACCGGCTCAATCCGGCTCCACTCGATAGACATGCGGTAGGCCTGGTGGCCCAGCCCGGCGATCAGCTCCACATCCTCCCGATAGAGGCGGTAGTGGTCGCAGGCCTTACCGGAGGGGGCGCGGAAGCGGCGCTCCGGGTCATCCCGGTAGAAAGCCGGCAGTTGCTCATTGTGCCAGGCCTGGGAGTGGATATTGTCACCTTCAATCTGGTGTCCGGCAGTGCCGCTGCCCCAAAGAAAATTTTCAGGGAAGCGGATGGATGGCAGGCTGAAGATGTCGTACATAGCTGATAACCCGTGATTATCTCAACACACCAAAACCGAGGCCACCAAAGATGAGGCGCTCGGCAGCAACTTTTCCGGCCGGCAGCCAGTCACTCCTTCTCGCTTATCATGCTCATACGTCACTCTTTTTGCGCTGACAAGGCAATTTTGCATTCTGAAGAAAAAAAAAGGGGCAACGCAGAGCGTCACCCCTTTTTTCAACGTCCAGGCAGGCGGCAGCGGTCAGAATCGGCCGGCGTTGACAAGAAAATGAACCCAGATACTGGCTGCATAGCCCAGAGCGATGACCGGCGTCCATTTGAGATGGCCGAAAAAGGTATACATGCCGCGGGCCTGACCCATCAGGGCCACTCCGGCGGCGGAGCCGATGGAAAGCATGCTGCCGCCGACACCGGCGGTGAGCGTCACCAAAAGCCACTGCCCCTGGCTCATCTCCGGCTTCATGGTCAGCACCGCGAACATGACCGGGATATTGTCGACAATGGCGGAAAGAATGCCGACCATGACGTTGGCGGCAGTGGCGCCCCAACCGGTGTACATGGTGGCCGACACCATGGAGAGATAACCGATGAAGCCCAAGCCGCCGACACAGAGGATGACTCCGTAAAAAAACATCAGGGTGTCCCACTCAGACCGGGCAATACTTCTGAAAACGTCAAAGGCCACCGTGTCACCGATCTGCTCGTCCTGCTCTCCCCGCCTGCGGCGCGGCTGTTCACCTTCCTTCTTATGGGTGATTTTCAGATAATAACCGAAGATCTTCAGATAGGAAAGGCCGGTCATCATGCCCAGCATCGGCGGTAGATGGAGAAAATTGTGGAAACTCACCGCCGTGCAGATGGTGAGAAGAAACAGACCAATGACGATAAAGCCGCCCCGCTTCATCTTGATGTCAACCTGACATGCTGTCGGATTAACCTGCGGTACCGCGAAAACCATGAACAGGGCCGGCACCAGCCAGTTGACGACAGAAGGAATGAAGAGGGTAAAAAAAGTCCAGAAATCAACAATACCCTTCTGCCAGACCATCAGAGTGGTGATGTCGCCGAAAGGGCTGAAGGCACCGCCGGCATTGGCGGCGATGACGATGTTGATGCAGGAGAGACTGACAAATTTGGCGTTGTCGCGGCCGATGGCCATGACCACGGCGCACATCAAAAGCGCAGTGGTCAGGTTGTCGGCCACCGGCGAAATGAAGAAAGAAAGCAGACCGGTGATCCAGAAGAGCTTGCGATAGGAAAAACCGGCGCAGACCAGCTTGGCCCGCAGGGTCTCGAAGATCAGGCGCTCCTCCATGGCATTGATGTAGGTCATGGCCACCAGCAGGAAGAGCAGCAGCTCGGCATATTCAAGGATGTTGTGGCGCACCGCCACTTCCGCCGCATGGGTCAGGCCGTGACTGGCATATATCCAGGCGATCATGCCCCAGATAAGACCGGCGGCAAGCAGCACCGGTTTTGATTTGCGCAGATGGGTAAATTCCTCTGCCATGACAAAACCGTATGCCACGATGAAAATAATGAGTGAGGCATACCCTGCCCAGTGAGCCGTCAGATTGATCGTTTCTCCGGCAGCACTCCCGGCCGCCAGGGCAACGCCTGGCAGTGCTGCGGCACAAGCGGTCATGATGGCAATACTACGAGCTGATAAAAACACCGTTTCCCCCCCCTTCGAGTACATCAAGAATTTTCCGCGATCAACGGAATGAAACCCCTTTGGCATCTTCCGTGCTAAAATCAACGTCCCGTCGTGCATTTTACTGATTCGGCAGGTTCATCGGCAACTCTTTTCGATCATCAGCCTGTCGCAGGTCAAAAAACAATCGTCCGTCACCGCAGAAAAAATAAACAAAAACAAACAGATACAACGAAATATCGTTGAGACGAAAAAAAAAGGGGCTGCCGAATATCGGCAGCCCCGAGCCTCTTAGGGAGAGAGGAACCTTCCCGGGGTGGGAGTCCCGGGAAATCGTGATAAGCAGTGAGACAATATCTTATTTGAGATGACTGACCAGCACCGGACAGGAGGCCAGACCGACAACATGTTCGGTGACACTGCCCATCAGCAGCCTGGTTAATCCTTTGCGGCCGTGCGAACCCATGACAATGACGGTGGCGTCCGTTTCCGCGGCCAGTGTGGTGATCGCCTCATAGGGCTCACCCTCCTTGACCCAGGTGGTCACCGTCACCCCCATCGCCTCACCGCGTTTCTTGATGTCGGCCACCCGTTCTTCCGCTTTGTCGGCCAGTTCCCGCACCGCCTCCGGCGCCAGGGCCGAAAATTCGTCGTTGGTGTAGGCAACCGACACGGCGCAGAGCACGGCGTTACGCTCTTTCGCAAGCTCCAGGGACAGATCCTCCGCTGCCTTGCTGTAAAGAGAGCCGTCCGAGGCGAGGAGAATCTTACCCCAGCTGATGCTCGACTGGTCGGGAATCACCAGGACATCCTTGACGGTATGGCCGATAACCCGGGCGGTGACGCCGCCGATCAGGTCTCGCTCAATCCGGCTTCGCCCCTTGCGGCCCATGATGATGAGATCGCAGCCCTCATCCTCGGCAACATTGACGATCCGCTCATAGGGCTCACCCTGCTCCAGGTTGGAGAGGATGCGGACATCCTCGTCATCAGCGATCATCTTTGCCTCGGCCAGTAACTTCTGACCGGGCCCCAGCATGGTTTCCTTGATGTTACTCACCCCGATCAGCTCAAGATCGCCGGTGTAGGCGGGCACAACCGCCAGCACCTTGATCCAGCTCTGATCCGCCCGCGCCAGGCGGCATGCCTGGCGCAGGGCGTTACGGGCTGAGTCCGAACCGTCGTAGGCAACAAGAATCTTCCTGTATTTAGCCATGATGTACAGTTTCCTTGGCAAGTTGGAGTTCTTCACGCCGTGCCTTGCTGATACCGGTTATCATCGAGGCCGTGATGATAAGACCCGAGGTGGCCAGGGCGGTAACCAGTGACCAGAAGCTGATGTTTTCAAACAGCGAGGCCAAGGCCGGATCCAGCGGAGCGCGCAGGCCGACATCGGCAAGATAACCGGGAATCAGAAAACCGCGGCTGACGGCAACGATCAGCATGACTGAGGCCATAACTATTTTAATAATATAATCCTTGACATAGGTAGTGCCAAGGGCGCCGAGCTGGACGCCGATAAGTGAAGCGGAGAGCAGCAGCAAGGCAAGACGGATGTCGATCAGGCCGGACAGACCCCACTGAATGGAACCCCAGGCGCCCATGATAAAGGCGATGCCGAGCTCGGTGGCGCTGGCCACCATGGCGGAGGCGCCAAGCACATAGATCATGCCGGGCACGCCGATGAAACCACCAACCGCAATGGTCGCGGCCAGCATGCCGGTGGCAAGACCGACGGGGATGGTGATCCAGGCGGAAATGCGCACCTTGGCCACCTTGAAGTGCATCATCGGCGGCAGGTTGATCTGCTGCAGGCGCAGGGCAAGCTTCGACACCTGGTCCCCGGTGTTTTCATCACCCTTGGCGAGTTTTTTAGCGTCATAGAAGACATAGCCGCCGACCAGCACAAGAATAACGACAAAGACAGAGCTGACATAGAGGTTGGAACCGGCGTTACCCCAGGCATGGAGAATGGCCTTCTGAATCTTGATGCCGACCTGCACGCCGATGATGGCGGTGGCAGCCATGGTCAGGGCAAGTTTCAGGTCAACCTGACCGTACTTCCAACGCTTGTAGGTGCCGACCATCGCCTTGGGGAATTTGTGGCACATGTTGCTTGCCACCGCTACTGCGCCGGGCACGCCGAGGCTCATCATCGCCGGAGTCAGAACAAAGGCGCCGCCGGAACCGATAAAGCCGCTGAGCAGACCACCAATGAGACCGACCGCGATCAAGGCCAGGATGTTCTTGAGGGTCATGTCGAGGAACATGCGGGAAACATCCTTGATAACTCCTTCACCGGCCTCTTTGTCAAGATTGACCATGACCTTCTTGTTAAGAGGCAATTGCGCTGCCGCCATCTCCTCTTTGAAGATCAGGGTGCGGGTCTGCTCGGAGCCGTCCTGTTTAAACACCGCGGTATGATTGGCCTCGTCAATCTGGAGAAAAACCCCCTTCATCAGGTCTTTGGAGGGTCCGGCGCCGCCGGCGGCCATGGCCGGAGCGGCAATGGGCAACAGAAACAGCGCCGCAATCAGGATAATCAGTAATCTCTTCATAGTATATCGTACTCTCCTCTAGAATAGTGGAATAATGATTTTCGCAAATCAGTGCATCGTGCTCAGTGTTTCTTTGCCTCAAGCCCCAGGGTACTCAGCAGATTGCTGGCAAAGGCGCCGTGAATAAAGGAAAAGAAAAAAGCGGTCAGAATCGGAAAAGCGGTGTACCAACCGCCCATGGTAAAGGTATCCATCACCAGCTTCTCATTGCGGAAAAGCAGGATATAGGCGGTCAATGATATCGCGCCGAAAATAATGGTCGGCACTACCGGTTTTTTTGTCTTTTTGTCTTGCATTTTTCTGTAATCTCCTCAATCTCATGTAAAGTTTGATCGGAATCGTAAAAAAATCACAATTCCGACGGTCCATGTTTTGTAACTCATTGTTTTCACTTTCCCGCCTGCCATGGTTTGCGAGTTTTGCGAGACCATCATGTTTTTCGTTACCTGGATATTCCCGCACCTCAGGCAGGCAGCGGATCCTCCAGAATCACCACCGGACATTGGAAGCGCCGGACAAGATCTTTTTCCGTTTTGTGCCGGTTTTCTTCCCTGCCGGACATCTTGAGCATAAAAAGCATGATGTCGCGGCGTTTTGCCGTGTGCCTGATGATCTCCTCATCGAGACTCGATTTGCCGAAAAAAAACTCATAACCGATGCCACGCCTGGCAAACTCTTGCTTGATATCCTGCAGGCTTAAGGAGTCGTCACTCCGTTGTCCCGCCAGATCCCGCAGGGTGGTTGCCGGAAAGACCTGAATAATCTCAAGCCCTGTCCCTAGCCTGGCACACATATTTATTGCGTAGGTGACTGCTTTTACCTGCAACTCCGTTTCATCAGTGCCGAGCAGGATCTTTTTATGCCGATTTTTTCCGGCCCGGAGAAACTCCCGGGCGCTTTCATGCTCATTGGCTTCGGCAAAGGCCGCGGCAGCCATCGTGTCTTGCAGTGCCTTGAAGATGTTTGCCATTGTCTCATTCCGCCAAAGGTTATATAGATGGACTATTTTTCTCTGCCTCTTTGTCGACGCGCGTTTGCCCGCCAATAGAGCAACTGTCGTGCCAAACAATAAAAAGCAACAATTTCATCTAGTTAACCAAAAAACACCAAAACTAGGGTCTGTTGCCTTTTGCAACAGACCCGGGCCAATATTTTGATAATTCTCTGATATTGCAAAATAAAATAAAAATTGTTGCGAAACCGAACATATTGTTGCGTATCGCAACAAAAAGGGTATGATGTCTGCTTGTAAGCCATCAAAGCAAATTGAGGGGTAACTATCCCGCTCCGTGCCGCGGAACGAGCACAAGCTGGGGACCTTAACTGTTCAGCAGCGCTCAGATGCGCGACACAAGTCTGCGAGCTCTACTTGGGTATGCGAGCAGGCTTGCAACAAAGCAGATGGGGTGCTGCTGGATAGTTACATTGAGGGGAAAAATGGAGCTCGCAGTACCCAGCATCAGGCGAAAGGTTATCTACGGATCAGGACTCATTCTGTTTCTGGTCAGCTTTACCGCCTTCATGATGTATGAAATCGTCCTGCAGGTGGAACACAAGGTCACGGTGGTGGAAATCATCGACGACATCCTACGCACCACCCTGGAACTGCGACGCTACGAAAAAAACTATTTTCTTTATCGGCAAAAAAAGGATCTGGAAGACGCCCTCTACTACTGGGAAACCCTCCAGGAACAACTGCACGCCCACGCCAACGAACTCAATCGCCTAGCGCCGGCCTCGGAGGTCCATGCCATTTTCAGGTCCATGGCAGGATATAAGGAAGATCTGCTCCATCTTGAAAACCTGGGGAACAACGAACAGGACAGCAAATTGTACATCAGGCTGCAGGAAGAGGTTCGGATGCACGGCAAAAAACTGACGGACTTCGCCGAACAGACGGTGCTCGGTGAGCGGGCCTCCATTCGCAGCCTGCTGCAGACAACCCGCTCCATTCAGGTTTTTTCCGCCATCGCCTCGATGGCGCTGGCCACCATCATGGCCGCCATCCTCGGCCGCAAACTGGTCAGCTCCCTGCGGCTGCTCGAAGGCTACACCAGAAAAATTTCCCAAGGGGAAATGATTGACCCGCCCCACTCGGACGCGGAAGAGGAAATCAACGTCCTGCTCCGCGCCTTCCAGCGCATGAACCGAGAGCTGCAGGTCCGCCAGCGCCAACTGGTCCAGTCGGAAAAGCTCGCCGCCCTGGGCACCCTGCTTGCCGGAGTGGCGCATGAGCTGAACAACCCCCTCTCCAACATCTCCACCTCGGCCCAGATTCTCGCCGAGGAGATCGAGCACGGCGATCCGGATTTCAAGAAAAATCTGCTGCATCAGATTGAAAACCAGACCGACAAGGCCCGGGACATCGTCCGCACCCTGCTCGAATTCTCCAGGGTCAAGGAGTTCCACAAGGAAAACATCCATCTGCGCCAGCTGATGGATGAAACCATGCGCCTGATCAAATCCCAGGTCGGCAAAGGGGTTGAGATCGCCATCGACATCCCCGACGACATCATGGTCAACGTCGATAAACAGCGGATGCAGCAGGTCTTTTTAAATCTGATCAAAAATGCCGGCGATGCCCTCGAAAAATCAGGCCACATCTGGATCACCGCCCAGAAACTGCCGACGGAAAACGGCAATGAGGTGGAAATCATGGTGGAGGATGACGGGCCGGGCATCCCTCCGGAGATGCGGGACAAGATTTTCGAGCCGTTTTTCACCACCAAGGACGTTGGTAAGGGATCAGGTCTCGGGCTCTATGTCGTCCATGACATCATCGAGTCCCACGGCGGCGAACTGCGGCTGGAAAGTAATCCGGGATCAGGGACGACCTTTATCATCTGGCTCAAGGACAACAGCGGAGACAACCAATGAGCGAGGAAACGCAACGATTGCTGGTGGTCGACGACGAGGAGGTCGCTCTGACCAACCTGGTCTATGTCCTCAAAAAAGAGGGATATGACGTCACCGGCTGCACCAAGGGCACCGACGCCTTACGATTACTGGCGAAAAACCATTACGACCTGGTCATTACCGACCTGCGTATGGAAAAGGTGGACGGCATGGAGGTGCTGACCCGGGCCAGGGAGGCATCTCCGGACATCGAGGTTATCATGATCACCGGCTACGCCACGGTGGATTCTGCCATCGAGGCAATGAAAGCCGGCGCCTTCCACTACATCGCCAAACCCTACAAACTCGACGAGGTGCGGAAGGTGGTGCGCGAGGCCCTGGAAAAAACCGGGCTGAAACGGGAGAACCGTAAACTGCGGGATCAACTCAAAATATTCCACGGCGAAAACCGCTTGGTGACCAATAATCCGCAGATGCTCAAACTGCTGCGCATCGCCGAACAGGTGGCCGGAACGGACAGCAATGTCGTCATCTGCGGCGAGTCTGGCACCGGCAAGGAACTCATTGCCCGCTTCATTCATGACACCAGTCCGAGGAGAAACGGCCCGCTCCTCTCCATCAACTGCGGCGCCTTCAGCGAGGAGTTGCTGACCAACGAGCTTTTCGGTCACGAAAAAGGGGCCTTCACCGGGGCGGCTGCCATGAAAAAAGGGCTGATTGAAATGGCGGACAGCGGCACCCTCTTTCTTGACGAGGTAACGGAGATGTCGCTCACCATGCAGGTCAAACTGCTGCGCGTTCTCCAGGAAAAGGAGGTGCTGCGGGTCGGCTCGACCACACCGGTCAAGGTCAATGTCCGCTTCATCTCCGCCACCAACCGCAACCTGCAGGATGAGGTGCAGGCCGGCCACTTTCGCCACGATCTCTATTTCCGCATCAATGTTGTCGCCCTCACCCTGCCGCCCCTGGTCAACAGAAAAGACGACATCCCGCTTTTGATCAGCCATTTTCTAAAAAAATACGCCACCTTGACCGGCAAGCACGTGGAAAGCGTCTCCCGCGAGGCCCTGGACATTCTGATAAAATATGATTTCCCCGGCAACATCCGGGAATTGGAAAACATCATCGAACGGGGTGTGGCCCTGGCCAACGAACCTGTTATCCAGGCCTCCCACCTGCCCGAGGATCTGCGCGGCATGGCGCTGAAAACCTTCCGCCGCAAAGAGGGCGGCGATATTCCCACCCTGGAAGAGCAGGAACAGGCCTATATCCGCTGGGTGCTCCAGGAAACGGCAGGCAACAAGACCGTGGCCGCGAAAATGCTTGGCATCGACCGGGTTTCGTTGTGGCGCAAACTGAAAAAATACGGGCTGGAGGACGATGAGGGGTAAACCCGATGGCCCCCAAGACCCTTTTACCTCTCTCCCACCTTTTCTTGACAATCCCTTTTGTCATGAAGCATCATAAGGGAAAGAGATGCGCGCGCTGACAAACGTCTTTTTCAAGCCGGAGAGGAGACCATGACAAACATCTGTGATTTTTTCCGGGAAAGCAGGGTGTACCAGCCCGGCGAGGTCATCATCCGCGAGGGCGACGTAAACCGCGACCTCTATGTCCTCTCCGAGGGGGTGATCGAGATTTCCTTTACCGACGAGGACAACCGGTTTGTCATCACCGAAATCAATCCACCGGAGATTCTCGGCGAGATCTCCTTTCTCACCGGCTCACCCCGAACCGCCACCATCACCGCCAAAACCAGGGTGGAGATGTATATCCTCAGTTATGACCGGGTCAAGGACGAGATGGACGAGATCCCGCCCTGGTTGCAACTCATTCTCCGCACCCTCGCCAAACGGATGCAGTCCTGTGGTCAAAAAATCAGGGAAATGGAAAATCAGCTCAGAAGGCTCGGCGGCGCCTGACGCCAACCTCATCACTCTTTGCAGCCATCTGCCATGAGCAATACGACCCGCACCTGCACCCTGCCCATCCTTCCCCTGAAAAACGCTGTTGTTTTCCCCCACGTCTCCCTGCCGATTTCCATCAACCGACCGTCATCGCTGGCTGCCGTGGAAGAGGCGCTGGGTAGCGGCAACAAGATGGTGGCAGTGCTCGCTCAACGAGATCCTGAGACTGACGATCCGCGCCTCCGAGATCTCCATCAAGTGGGATCGTCAGCCGTCATCCAGCTTATCGGCCGCTTTGAATCCATGACCCAGATTGTCATCCAGGGCACGGAACGCATTGAGATCGCCGAAGAGGAACCGGCACGATCGTTTCTCAAGGCCCGCTTCCGCATCATCCCCCTGACCGTCGGCCACGGGGTGGAGGAAGAGGCATTGCAGCGCGAGATCCTCGAACTCGCGGCCCGCTATTTTTCCCTGGGCCACCCGGAAGTCCACCTCAACATTCCGCAGTTTGTCGTGCCGGGGGAGGATTTCATGAAGCTTGTTTATCCCCTCGGCCAGCTGCTGGCACTTGACGTTGCCACGGCGCAGTCGCTGCTGGAGGCGCCGAGTTCAACCGCCGCCATGACCATTCTGCGTTCCCGCCTGCACCACGAGATCCAGATCCTGCAGATCCGTAAGAAAATCGCCGACGAGGCGCAGGCGGAGATCAACAAGGAGCAAAAAAAATACATCCTGCGCCAACAGATGCAGGCTATCCAGCAGGAGCTGGGGGAAAAGAGCCAGATCGAGACGGAAATCGCTGAACTGCGGAAAAAATTCGAGGAAACACCACTGCCGGAGGAGGTACGGAAGGAGGTAGAGCGGGAGCTGTCGCGGCTGGAACAGATCCCTGTCGCCTCGCCGGAACATCAGGTAGCTCGCGCCCATCTCGAACTGGCGCTGGAGCTGCCCTGGGGTAAGACCACCATCGACAATCTCAGCCTGGCCAACGCCCGCCAGGTGCTGGACGAAGACCATTTCGGCCTGGCCGAGGTCAAGGAACGGATCATCGAGCAACTGGCGGTGATGAAACTCAACCCGGCGGCCAAAGCGCCCATTCTCTGCTTTGTCGGGCCGCCCGGGGTGGGGAAGACCTCGCTCGGGCAATCCATCGCCCGCGCCCTGGGCCGCAAATTCGAACGGTTCAGCCTCGGCGGCATGCACGACGAAGCGGAACTGCGCGGCCATCGCCGCACCTATATCGGCGCCATGCCGGGCCGCATCATCGAGGCGCTGCGCCGGGCCGCCACCGCCCACCCTCTGATCATGCTCGACGAAATCGACAAGCTTGGCCGTGATTTCCGGGGCGACCCCGCCGCCGCCCTGATGGAGATCCTTGATCCGGCCCAGAACAGCACCTTCCGTGACAACTATCTCGATCTGCCCTTTGATCTTTCCCGTGTTTTTTTCATCACCACCGCCAATTCCCTGGACACGGTCCCCAAGCCGCTCCTCGACCGCATGGAAACCCTGCGTCTCTCCGGCTACAGTGACGAAGAAAAGATGGAGATTGCCCGCCGCTTTCTTTTTCCCCGCCAGCGCACGGAGGCGGGTCTCAAAGAAGAGCAGTTCCTGGTGCCGGACGATACCCTGCTGGCGGTGATCCAGCGTTACACCCGCGAGGCCGGGGTCCGGGAGATGGAAAGAATGCTGGGCCGGTTGGCCCGCAAGGCGGCGATCCACTTTGCCGATGACCACGAAGGACCATTCCGGGTGACACCCGATGATCTGCCGGCCATGCTCGGGCCCGAACGGTTTTTTCTGGAAAAGATGCGCCAGCACCTGCCGGCCGGGGTTGCCGCCGGTCTGGCCTGGACGGACGCGGGCGGCGAGGTGCTTTACATCGAGGCGATCAAACTGCCGGAAGGCGAAAAATTTACCCTGACCGGCCATCTCGGCGAGGTGATGAAGGAATCGGCGGTGGCGGCCAACAGCTGCGTGCTGTCCCGCAGCGAAGCACTCGGCGGGCAGACAATACGGGGTTCGGTTCACCTCCATGTCCCGGCCGGCGCTATTCCCAAGGACGGACCGTCCGCCGGCGTCGCCATGGCGGTTGCCCTGGCCTCGCTCTACAGCGGCGTGCCGACCCGGGCGGATACGGCGATGACAGGCGAAATCACCCTCTGCGGTCTGGTCCTGCCGGTGGGCGGCATCAAGGAAAAGGTACTGGCCGCCCGGCGGGCCAAGATCTTTCGCGTCATCCTGCCCCGGGAAAACGAAAAGGATCTTGTCGACCTGCCGGAGCATGTCCGCCGGGAAATGACCTTCATCATGGTGGAACGGATCGAGGAGGCACTGCGCGAGGCTCTTCGGGAAGCAGGATAAGAAGAGATGCTTACCGATTGCCCCGGAAAAGGGCTTCGAGCTGTTTTTTCACCTCGTCACCAGGCCCCGTCGCTGCCGGATCATCCTCCGCCGGCCGGAAACATTCGCAGAAATTTGCCCGCTCCTTGTCGATGACCAGTTCGGCGCTCGGTTCCCGGCAGTCATTCTCCACCGTAACGTCATAAAAAAAACAGTTCTTACAGATGTGCAGATCGGCGCCGCAATGAGGGCATTCATCACGAAAATAAATTTTCCTTTCCGTTTCAACGATATTGTGACAGCTTGCGCATCGCATGGTGGGTAGCAATCTCCTCGGCCCTGAAAGGCATCGTCAAACAGCGGGACGGAAAAAACAGATGGACTTGATGTAAAATACGGTATTTCCGTCCTCAACTCAAGTCAATTGATGCAGCGGTCTGTCTCGAGGAAACTTCTGCATGAAAAGAGTGGCATCTTCGCCCGACATACGGGTATAATTGTCAGCTTTCCCTGTCGCGGCATCCCGCGGGAGAATGCGCGGAACGGGCCGCATGCCGCCCGTCACCCTTTCCCTTCACCTTCAGCCGGTATTTCGCTTTTCCGAGGAGGCAACATGGCACAGATGATGTTTTACGAAACAATAGTCAGGCTCGACAGCGCCAAACACCAGAACACCCGACTGACCCCGGTGACAAATTACTCTTTTGCCGCCGGCACCAACTCCATTCCGGTCGCCGGAGTGGAATTCATCGAGGCGTCGAAGGAATATCCCGTCACCTTTATCAAGAGCAATCAGGGTGAATTCATCCCCACCGTGATCCTCGGCCTGCAGAACGACCAGAATCTTTTTGTCGACGCAAACGGACAGTGGACCGCCCAGTACATTCCCGCCTATGTCCGGCGCTACCCCTTCGTGCCGGCCACCAGCAAGGACCCGGGCAAAATCAATATCTGCATCGACGAAACCTATGCCGGTTTCGGCACGGACACAGGGGAACCCCTTTTCAACGAGGACAGGACGCCGGCGCCGCTCCTGCAGAACATGGTCAATTTCATCCAGGATTACCACGTACGGATGCAGCACACCAACGATTTCACCAAACGCCTGGCCGCCTGCGACCTGCTCCAGGAAATGAAGGCGGAATTCGGCAACAAGGAAACCGGCAAGAACTTCCGCCTCAGCGGGCTGCACATGATCGACGAGAAGAAACTGCTGGATCTCGACCCGGAAAAGGTCATGGACTTTTTCAAAAAAGGCGAATTTGCCTGGATCTACAGCCACCTGAACTCACTGAGCAACTTCCGCCGCCTGCTCGATCGGTTCTTCGCCGACCACTCCCTGAGCTGAAAAGTCCTTTCGCTGGATATTCTCCCGGAGACCACGGTGAACTTTCACCCGCCTGCCGTGATCTCCGGATCCCCTCCCGCGGGAGTGGCATAGCAAAAATTGTTCTTACCGCTGTTCTTGATCCTGTACATCGCCTCATCGGCCAGCTTGACAAGCTGTTCCATTTCCGCGGCATGAAGAGGATAAAGGGCGATCCCGATACTGGCGCCGACCCGGGTCTGCTGTCCACGGCATTCTAGCGGCCTGGTCACGTTCCGGAGTATCTTTTCCGCGATTTCCCCTGCATTTTCCGGAGCCAGCAACCCGGCCGCCACCACCAGAAACTCGTCACCCCCGACCCGCGCCACCGTATCGATTTCCCGCACACAGGCCAGCAGACGTTGGGCCACCTGCCGGAGGACATGATCTCCTGCCTCATGACCCAGGGTATCATTGACCGACTTGAAGCCATCGAGGTCGATGAACATCACCGCAGCCAAATTCTGGTTGCGTCGCGCCTGGCCCATGGCCATGGCAAGGCGATCCTTGGCCAGCCGCAGACCCGGCAGACCGGTCAGGGCGTCATGGGTCGCCATATGGCGAATCTTTTCCTCCGCCTCTTTGCGGGTTGTTATGTCCTGGTGGGTGCCGCACATCAGCAACGGTTTGCCCTCCGCCGTCCAGGTCGCCACTTTGCCGCGATCGAGCACCCAGACCCATTGACCGTTTTTGTGACGCATGCGCGCCTCGCATTCATAGTAGGCCAATTCGTCGTTGAAATGTCGATTCAGCAGCTCACGCGACATGGCAAGATCATCGGGATGGGCAAACCGCATCCAGGTTTCGATGGAAAGGGGAGCAAGCTCGGCAAGGGTGTAGCCGATGATCTCGGCCCACCGCTCGTTGAACACGGTTGCACCGGTCTGGACATTCCACTCCCAGGTGCCGATATTGGTTCCTTCCAGAATATAGGCAAGCCGCTGTCGTTCGCTGGCAAGCAAGGCATCGGTCCGCTTACGTTCGCTGATGTCGATAAAGGTCACCACCGCTCCGGTCACCTCGCCATTGACAACCTGGGGATACGACCAGTATTCCGCCGGAAAACTGCTGCCATCGGCCCGCCAGAGCACCTCATCGTCCCGATGGATACCGCGGCCTTCGCGCAAGGCTCGATACATGGAACACTCGTGTATGTCCATGTGAGGACCATCCGCATAGGAGTGATGGATCAGGTCATGCATGTTCCTGCCCAGCAGCTGACCGGGTTCCGCGTAGCCGAGCATGCGCAGGCAGGCGGGATTGGCAAAGGTGCAGTTGCCATGAAGATCGATGCCGTAGATTGCCTCGCCGGTTGAATTAAGCAGCAGCCGCACCTGCTCCTCCCGCTCTTTCAGGGCCTTTTCCGCCTCTATCCGTTTGGTGAGATCCCAGCAGATGCCGTTCATCCGCCTGGCCGCGCCCTCCACATCCCGCTCCACCCGCGCAGCGACAGCCAGATAACGAACAACGCCGGAAGAGTGAATAATGCGAAACTCGGTTTCAAACACCGCCCGCCC
Source organism: Thermodesulfobacteriota bacterium (assembly GCA_049323935.1). GTDB lineage: Bacteria > Desulfobacterota > Desulfobulbia > Desulfobulbales > SURF-16 > DB1. The sequence goes on along the minus strand of JBMONN010000002.1, from coordinate 7,494 downwards.
GGCCTGGGCGTTTTCCAGCAAGGTTTTGGTGGCCAGGAGATCCGCCGGATGCACCGCCTTGAGCCAAGACTCCATGAAAAGCTTGGCATCGGCTGGAATGCCATGCAGATCGCACATTCGCTGGTTCCAGGTCAGGACATTGGTCTCCACCTCCCAGGCCCATACCCCGATGCCGCCTGCCTGGGTCGCCATCTCCAGCCGCGACACTACTTGATGAAGCTCTACCTCGGTCTTTTGGTGCTCGCGGACCTCAAGCTCCAGGGCAACCCTGGCAGCCCTGGTTTCGCGGGATTCAACGACTATCTTCTGAAGAAGATGAATAATAAAGCCGACCAGGAGCGCCAGCACCCCTCCACAGAAGGCAACCACCAGCGGCAGGGCCGTTTTTTCCTGTCCGATATAGTCATGGCCCGGACGAAGATGAACAACAAATCGATGCCCCATGACGGTGGAATTGACCACTCCTTCCAACCCCGTGTCACGGAGATCACTCCATCCCGTCTGTTCAAAGGCACGGATGTCATCCATAAAAACGGCGATACGGAAATCGGCCAGGGAGTGGGTCAATTCGCTGATGCGGATCACATGCTCCATCCAGGCCTGAAGACGCCACACTGCGAGGATAAAGCCGGCAAATTCATTCTCGACATGGATAGGCACAGCGGCCAGACAGCCCTTGCCGGCTCCCTTTACCAGATCGACCGGAACGGTAATGGTCGGAGATCCGGTCCTCATGGCCCTTTCCAGGGTCTCTCGGCGACGGGATTCAAAGGCGAGATCGAGGCCCTGCAGATGTTCATTGCCTGCCAGAGGAACCACCCACTGGACAATGAAATTTCGATCTACCCAAGCCAGGGCCTGGAATCCGGGCAGATCGGCTACATAACCGGCGGCATCACTGACAAACTCTTTCTTCGGCATTCCTCCCCTGACCTGCCAACGATCGGCCATGCGCTGCAGAGCGGCGATCCGGCTGAGAAGATCGGCATCGATGTGCCCGGCAAAATATCTGGCCTCGGCATTTGTCTTGTTTCGCAAGGTGATCAGCTCGCGCTGATCGAGGGTCCACCACAGCATCCCCACCAGCATGCACAGCAGGATGGTGATCAGGACCGGCAACCAACCGATCTTGATCCGCGGCAGCGAATGATGGGAAGAATCCGTCTGGGAAGACATTGTGATTGTGTCCTTGCCTGCGATACTCTCTCGATAAATCGGTTGATGTTTCTTTATGATAGCATGGGTAGACCCGGACCCGAGTGGAAAATGACGAGATTAAGAGCTTATCAGCAAATAAGCTTTTCAGGGATCGCGCCGGATTTTGAGACGGATTTGACCGAAACGATTAAACAAAACCGCAGACGTAGCAGCGCTGGCGAGGATTTTGCGATTGAGTGACTGGCAAAGGCGGGCAAAAGCCGGATGCGAGCATTAAAGATTTTGTGGAATAAGCTCTAAGTCAATTCGGTCCGCCCCCGTCCCAGTCCGACCCCGTCCCCCTATCGTGGCCACACCCCATCCAAGGATGGTATCACTTTCCCTGAAGGCAAGAACCTCATCTCTGCTTCACCTGTAAAAAAATGCATTTTTTATCAATTACTAACCAAACAAAAATTTTCAAGGGATATCATCCGCTAAAAATCTGGAATGGTTCCTCAAAAATGATTCCACCAGCTAATGGAGACAATGTATGCAAGAAAGACAAATCCACTGTGAAGCCGGACATGAGGTTGCAACCGGTAACATTATGACGAACGCCGAAAAAATAAAGATAATGCCTGATCCGCACCAGCCTGAACAGACAGACTTCAACAACGACGAGGCCAGAAGGGATCGCTACCGGATGCGCTGAAATTTTCATCAGATTCCATTTCATTTGCGGGAATTCGCGAATTCCCGGGACGAAGGGAAGAGAATCAAAAGAATCCCAAGGAAAGCATACGAAATTATTCACCCATTCTTTATCTAATAATTTCGGGCATTTTTAAAAGGAATCGACACCGGTTTTCACCGATGTGACGAATTGTGCAAAGGTCCCATCATAAGGAGAACAAAATGATCACATTGGAACAAGTAAGCAAGGGATATCCGAATGGATTCGTGGCCTTAAAGCCGACCAGCCTCTGTTTTGAAAAAGGAAGCTTTACCGTCCTGCTCGGCCCCTCGGGAGCAGGCAAGTCCACCTTGTTGCGCTGTATCAATTTTCTCAACACCCCCTCCAGCGGCAGAGTCAGCGTGGAAGGTATCGGACCCTTGAACGGTAACCGGGTGCTGCTGCGAAGCCATCGCCGCCGGACCGCCATGATTTTTCAGCAGCATCAACTCATTGATCGCTACAGTGCTCTCGATAACGTCCTGATCGGCAGAATCGGTAACTACAGCGCCCTGCGTACACTTTTCCCGCTGCCCCAGCAGGATCATCTGATCGCACTGGAATCCCTTGACAGAGTCGGCCTTCTGCACAAAGCCACGGAACGGGTCGATAATCTGAGCGGCGGCCAGCAGCAACGGGTAGGCATTGCCAGAGGCCTGGCTCAGCAGCCCTCCATCATCCTGGCGGATGAACCTGTGGCCAGCCTTGACCCTGCCACCTCGGCACAGGTGCTCTCCCTTCTCCATTCGATTTGCAAGGAAGACGGCTTAACCGCGATTGTAAGCCTGCATCAAGTGGAATTGGCCAAAACCTATGCGGATCGAGTCATCGGTCTTGCCAATGGCGAAGTGGTGTTTGACGGCGACAGCCAAGCCTTGAACCCGGAGATCCTTGAAACTATTTATCACAAGCCTCACCCACAAGCGGTCCAGCCCCTTTCCCCCCATCCGTCCTGGCAGGCCGTGCAACCCCTTGCCGAAGCCTGATTGTTATTCGTCCAACACAAATCTTTCACCAGATTGAGGAAAACCATCATGAAAAAAAATTTTTTTGTCCTTGTTGCCCTTTTGCTCTCCTTGTTGACAACCAGCTTCAGCTACGCCGCCAACCCTGACCCAGACGTGCTCAAGGTCGCGCTGTTGCCCGACGAAAGTGCCGCCACCGTCATTAAAAACAACGAACCCTTAAAAAACTATCTGGAAAAAAGCCTGGATAAGAAAATCGAGCTGGTGGTCACCACCGACTACTCGTCAATGATCGAGGCCATGCGCCATGGCAGAATCGATGTGGCCTATTTCGGGCCGCTTTCCTATGTGCTGGCAAAATCCAAGAGCAACATCGAAGCCTTTGCCGCCATGAGCAAAAAGGGCAGCGCCACCTATCAGGCGGTGGTGATCGGCAATATCGGCTTGGGCATACACAGTCTTGCCGATATAAAGGGGAAGAATATGGCGTATGGCGACCAGGCCTCCACCTCCAGCCACCTGATTCCCAAATCTATGCTGCTGGAACAGGGCCTTACCTCCGGCACAGATTACATGGAGCACTTTTTAGGGGCACATGACGCTGTCGCTCTTTCGGTGCAGAATGGCAAGGCGCAAGCAGGAGGACTCAGCCGGCCGATTTTTGAATCGCTGATCGCCAAGGGAGTTATCGATCTGACCAAGGTAAAGCCTCTGGCCTACTCAAAACCCTTTCCCGAATACCCGTGGACCATGCGTTCGGACCTGAAACCCGAATTGAAGGAAAAAATTAAGTCTACTTTTTATCAGGCCAAGGATGCCGAAGTGCTCAAGCCTTTCAAGGCTGAGGGGTTCACGGCCATGACCGACGCGGACTACAATGTGGTGCGGGATCTGGCCAAGATACTCAATCTCGACCTGGCTAAAATGTAAAGAGGGGAAAAGGCATGCGGCAAGCATACTCAGACATTCTGGTTGAGCAGCAACGCCAGTGGCGGAAGACTTTAGCGCTGATCGCGGGCATTCTCGCGGTGATCTGCGGGTTCTCCATCTACACAGGGCTTTTCAACCCCCAGCGCCTCTACGAGGGTATCCCCTCCATTGTCAGCCTGATAGCAGAAGGGGTGCCGCCCGATTTCAGCGCGGCCAGGACCTGGATCAAACCCCTGCTCGACACTCTGGCAATGAGCATCGCTGGAACAGCCATCGCGGTTTTTTTCTCGGTGCCGCTCGGGTTGCTTGCCGCACGCAACACCACTCCTCATCCGGTCATCTATCAGATGGCCCGCGCCATCCTCAACGGGCTTCGGTCAGTGCCGGAACTGATTTTGGGAATACTCTTCGTGGCCGCCGTGGGTTTTGGCGCCTTGCCGGGCGTCCTGGCCTTGGGCCTCCATTCCATCGGCATGGTCGGCAAATTCATCTCCGAGGCGATCGAGCATGTGGCGGAAGAACCCCTGGAAGCGACGCGTTCCGCCGGGGCCACCGCGCTCCAGGTCGTTACCCATGGGGTGCTGCCCCAGGTGCTGCCCCAAATAGCAGACGTCACGATCTATCGCTGGGAATACAATTTCCGGGCCTCCACGGTCATGGGTATGGTGGGCGCCGGCGGCATCGGCTTCGAGTTGATGGGATCCCTTCGTCTCATGCAATACCAGGAGGTAACCGCCATTCTGCTGGTTATCCTTGCTGCAGTCACCATGGTCGACGGCATTGGCATCCATCTGCGCAAACGTTTTAAATAGGAGAAGTTGATGAAACCAAAAGTTGTCATTACCCAGCATGTCCATCAGGAAGTTCTTGACCTGCTTTCTTCTTCCTGCGAGGTTGTGGCCAATATGTCCACAGAGCCGTGGCCGCCGGAACAGCTCCGCGCCCTATGCAGGGATGCAAAAGGAATCATGGTCTTCATGCCGGACAGCATCGACGGCGATTTTCTTGACAACTGCCCGGAACTGGAAGTAGTGGGCGCCGCCCTGAAGGGCTACGACAATTTCGACGTGCAGGCCTGCACCGACCGGGGCATCTGGTTTACCAATGTCCCGGACCTGCTGACCATTCCCACTGCCGAGCTGACCGTCGGGCTGATGATCGGGTTATCGCGCCATATGCTGGAAGGAGATCGTTTTATTCGCCGCAATCGCTTTCAGGGCTGGCGGCCGCATCTTTACGGAACCGGCCTGGCCGGCAGCACCGTCGGTATCGTCGGCATGGGCGCCGTCGGACAGGCAACGGCCCGTTGCCTGCAAGGATTTGCCACCCGTCTTGTCTATTTCGATCAGCAGCAGCTCCCGCTGATCAAGGAGCAGCGACTGAACGTGACCTTTATCCCCCTGGAAACACTGCTCGCGGAGAGTGATTTCACCGTGGTCATCCTGCCATTGACGGAGGCAACGCACTGGATGATCGATCGAGAAGCGCTTTCCCGGATGAAGGAAGGGAGTTTTCTCATCAACACCGGCCGTGGCTCGGTGGTGGATGAAGAAGCGGTGGCAGAGGCGCTCGCAAGCGGCAGACTGGCCGGCTACGCCGCGGATGTGTTCGCCATGGAGGATTGGGCCTGGCATGAAAGGCCGACGGCAATTCCCCGCAACCTGCTTGAAAACCGGACACAGACCTTCCTGACCCCCCATCTCGGTTCCGCAGTCAATACGGTGCGGCGACAAATCGCCATGGAAGCGGCAAAAAACATTCTCCAGGCCTTGGGCGGAAAAACCCCACAGGGTGCGCTCAACCAACCCGGGAGCACATATGTACACAGTGAAGCCTGCGACAGAAAAACAGGATGAAAGGCCGACACGCGATTTCTCCCTTAGAAGGCAAGGCCGTTACTCCTCACCGGCACCAAGCCACTCCATGGTGACCGCAACAACATCCTTCACCGAATAGGGCGTGGCGAAATAGGCATTGGCGCCCAACCCTGCCTGACTACCGCCAGACACATCCACCTCACCTAGAAGACAGTCGGCAATGGCCGGCTGGCCGTCAACGCCCTAATCAACTCCCTGGACATGGGCTGGGGAGGGTGCAAATAATGCTGGTCGCACAGATCATCAAGCATTTCACGGGAAGCTATCCCCCTGATGGACCGCGGTTTGAGTTCGGGTTTCGGTCCGTTCAGTCCCGATCCGGGGTCGGACCTGATTAACCATTCCGTTCGACCATTCGTGCGGATGCTGCACAACTCCTGCACGAACCATATTCACGTCAATATAGACAAGACACCGCGCCAGATAGCCATCTGCATCGCTCTGGGTATGGTTTCACGGTTTTTACCTCCATAGACCAGGAAATGAATGTGGTTTGAGGTGATCGCAAAATTCAGAACCTCAAGATCGTACCCTTTTTCGCCTCCAAAAGCCACCGAATCCAAACCTGCCGATTCCACCCAAAAAGAAACAGAAATTCTTTCTAGTGGCATCGGTGGGTAATATGCCACACATATCCTGGAATGAAGTATCTATTCACTCTCGGCACGGTGATCGCCTGTTAAAACTCCGTTTTTAAGCCCAAAAAGCGGCTTCTAAGGCTCAAAAACAGGACAAATTTCAGCTTTATTTGTATAAAATCGGCACGTTAATTCGGTCCGACCCCGTTTCGGTTGCGTTTCGGTTTCGTTCGGTCCGACCCCGTCTGCCGCGCCCCGTCTGCCGGCTGCGCTGAAGTGACAGATATGCCATTCTTATTATTCAAACAAGTGCTTGTAGCCCTTTTCGTTCAATGATGTCTAATAACTTCTGGGAAGCCCCTGTGGGTTTTTTGTTGCCTTGTTCCCATTTCTGGACTGTTGAGAGGCTTATGTTAAATATTGAAGCCAAAGCAGCCTGACTTAGGCGAAACTTTTTTCTAATTGAAATGATCTGCTCGGGAGTATATTCGTGAACTTCTGGGATACACAGGTTTTCAATATTTCTCATTGTTATTTCGTCAACAACACCACTCTTGTTTAAATCTTTGATAGTGCTTGTGATTGATTCTGCGATTGATTTTCTCATGGTTTTACCTCTATGAAATCTCCGGCCTGCAAGGCTATTTCGACTTGCTCGTCAGATAGCCCAAGCAGGACTTTGGTGAATTCTTTGAAAGCGACAAGCTCTTTGTTTGATAGATTTGATTTTTCGTTTTTAGCGAAACCATGGACGTAAATCGCCTTGTCTCCTTTTTGGTAGCAGACGATTGTTCTTCCGCTTCCACTTTTCCCTGTACCCGCAAACCGAATTCGCTTTTTGTATAAGTGACCTCCCAAGTTCGCTTCAAATTTACCGGAACGAATCTCCTCCAATGCTTTATGTAATTCATTTTCCAGAATATTTTGTTTTGCCGCCCATTTCGCGAAATGTTTTGTCATTAAATTTTTCATATAATTACTATAGCACCGAGTGATACACTTTACAAGGTGCCGCCAGAGCGTAAAATTCAGAACCTCAAGATCGTACCTTTTTTTCGCCTCAAAGAGCCACCGAATCCAAACCTGCCGATCCCGCCCAAAACGAAACAGAAATTCTTTCTGGTGGCATCGGTGGGTAATATGTCACACATATCCTGGAATGAAGTATCTATTCGCTCTCGGCACGGTGATCGCCTGTTACAGCTCTATTTTTCAGCCCAAAAAGCGGTTTCTAAGGCTCAAAAACAGGACAAATTTCAGCTTTATTTGTA
>JBMONN010000001.1:43805-175987 GCA_049323935.1 Thermodesulfobacteriota bacterium | reverse complement strand
TGGCTCCCCGGGACGGACTCGAACCGCCGACAAGGTGGTTAACAGCCACCTGCTCTACCGACTGAGCTACCGGGGATTAGGAGCCCTTTTGAAGCGGCAAATATAGCAGCTCGCCCGGTGGTCGTCAACTGTTTTGCGGCAGAAAAAATGTGCCCCCTTCATTTTCCTGAAACGGTCCGGCTTTTTCCTTGACGGAGAACGCGGATAATGCTAATTCACTTTTTTTCATGCAGCGTCGGGGCGTAGCGCAGTCTGGTTAGCGCGCCTGCCTTGGGAGCAGGAGGTCGGAGGTTCGAATCCTCTCGCCCCGACCAGATGTCACCATCGGCCGCCGGTGTTGTTGGCCGGCGCCGCCTGCGCGGGATTTTTATTTTCTTGTCAGCGAGTTATGGCTCTCATAATTCGCTTTTTTTATGCCTTGCTGCCGGAAAAACAGGAGGAGCATCATGGAACACCGCTTGTTTTTTCTCGATTTCACCAGGGCGATCGCCATCCTGCTCATCATCCTTTTCCACTATACCGCGTGGTTGCAGAAAATCGTCACCGGCGGGGAGGGGCGGTTTGTCGCCTTTGACCTGGCCGGGGCAATCGGGGTGAGTCTCTTTGTCATCCTCTCCGGCGCCTCCCTGCAGACAAGCACGCAGCGAAATTTTTCGGTGAGGGAGTTTTACCGCAAGCGAATCGTGGCCATTTTCCCATTGTTTTATGTATGTTATCTGACGGTGCTGCTCGTCTCCGCGGTTCTCTACGGCAAGGTCCCCTTTGCCGGCGGCCAGCCGGCCGCATTCGTGCTGACCATCGTCGGGCTTGACGGATTCCTGGCTTACGCGGGGAAGAATTATTACCTGATTGGCGAGTGGTTTCTCGGCTTTATCATCATTCTCTATGCGGTTTATCCCGTTATCCGCTATTTTTTTGTGAAAAATAAGGAGCTGACCCTGATTGGCGCCGCCCTGCTTTCCTCGGCGACTTACCTGACCTATGATTTTTCGATGGCGGTGTTTCGCTTTCCGCCCATCCGAATTTTTGAGTTCGTGCTGGGAATGTTCCTCCTTGCCCATGCGCGCTTCTTGCTGGACATGGGCTGGAGGCGGCAATTGGTTGTGGGGGCTGCGCTCGCTGTACTGCTATTCGTGTTGGTTAGGTATTGGGGGGGCTCTCTGCCGGTCAGGTATATTGGTCTCGGCATTGTCAGTTTTCTGCTGCTTGCAATCAGCTCCCGCGCTATGACTCATCCCTTTGTTGTCGACTTTTTTCAGTTTGTCAGTCGCTATTCCTACGGCGCCTTTCTGCTCCATCATGTTTTTCTGATCAAGTTCATTGCCGCCAACAAAGAGAATCTGACATCAGGCCGCGCTGCTTTGCTCTATTTTCTTGTCGCGTTGGTATGTATTTTTGCGGCAGCCTGGGGGCTGACCCGTTTAACCCAGCGGCTGCTCGGCCACAAGGCCGGCGGGGCGAGAAGAGAGGCGTGAGAGTGGGCACCGGGCGGGCCATGCCTCTCGCGCCTTCCCTTCAATCGTCGTTGATGCCTGTCAGGCGGGCTGCAGTTCGGAGGTGCAGTGCGGGCAGCGCGTTGCCTGCAGCGGTATCGTGGAGAAACAGCGTGGGCATTGCCTGGTGGTCACCGGTGCCGTTTCCTCTTTTTTCTTGAACCTGTTGATCTGCTTGATGACGAGAAAGATTGCCGCGGCAATGATGAGAAAATCAAGCACTGTGTTGATGAAAATTCCGTATTTGATGGTCACGGCCTCGGCTTCGGCGGTTTTGTCCCGCAGGGTGACGGCCAGGTTGGAAAAGTCGACGTTGCCGAGGAGCAGCCCGATGGGCGGCATGACGACATCATTGACCAGCGAACTGACGATCTTGCCGAAGGCACCACCGATGACAACACCGACCGCCATGTCGATGACATTGCCACGCATGGCAAACTCTTTGAATTCTGCGATCATTCCCATTTTTTTTCTCCTTTATCAGTTTGGTGGATGAGATGGCCGCCCTATGTCCTGCTGTGCCTTTTCAGGCGGTGCCGGCAGCGCGACGTGTTCCCCCTTCTCTACCGAAACGTCTCAATTTTCTCCCAGCGGCGACTGGGCCGGGATCCATCCGCTGATTGAGCGTTGTTACATGCCAACCGAGAACATTGCTTCAAGGTCATGGCGGGAATAGGATTGAAAGGCGAGCATTGTTTCCGTTTTGACGATGGCATTGATGCGCAGCAGCCGGTTTGTCACCAGGTCGGCGAGGTCGTCATTGGTGGGGACGCGGGCGATGGCGACGATGTCGTAGTTGCCGCTCACCGAATACGCTTCGGAAATTCCTTCGATTTCGGCAAGTTGTGCGGCTGCTTCGTTGATTTTGGTTCGTTCCGCCGAGATGAGGATAATTGCTGTGACCATGTTTGCTCCCTGATGGTTCGCTCGGGCGGCCTTTGCCGGTGCCGGAGCTCGGATTTTCGTTGCTGCATCCCTGTCCGGGACCGCCCCGATCTCGATCGGGCCATTGAGGTGATGTCGCGTCACTATGTTCCCTGTGCCGCCCGCGTTGCCTTCTCCGCTTGATCGGCAAACAGATACCACTTTTGTAAGGTACCACATTCCATCGATCAGGTGCAAAGACAAACATGAAGATGGCTGCGCCCGGCACGGCGATGACGAGAAGTTCTTCCGGACTCGGCTGCGCGCCTTGCCGGATCAAACACAAACACCCCGGGGAGATGGGGTTTCTCCGTCGGGGTGCTTGTGTTGTTGCGGGGTGGGAGTGATGTCTTACGCAGCCGCGCCGCGCAGATTTTTCGGTTCGCAGACGGCGATGGCGACATTGGCCCCGGTCGGGCCCGTCTTCTCCGCTTCGGTCAGTATATAGCGGATATCAGGGTGGCCGGCATGGATTTTTTCCACGATGTCTTTTTTCTTGCCGATCTCGACCAGATGGATGAAGGCGATGCCCGCCTGGCCGGCTTTTTCTTCCAGCTTGCCAACATTGGCGGCGCAGCTGCGGGCGAACGCTGCCGCTGCGGAATCACGCTCTCCCTGGGCCAGGGCAAGGGGGGCGTCCGTCACGTTCAGGGCGAGGATGGCACAATCAAAACGACGGGCGATGTCAACGGCAGCGTGTGTCAGGTTTGCGGAAAAGGTATTTCCTTGGCCGATAACCAGGATTTTTCGGCTCGTTCCGGTTCCTTCAGCCAGGGCGCTGGCCGTTGCGTGTTCGCCGGCCTCGGCAAAGGCGGCGGCAACGGCGCTCTCCTGGAAGATATCCGTTCCGCGTTTGTGCAAAAGCGCCTCAAGTTCTTTTTCATTCTTCCTGAACAAGCCGAAGAATGGCATCGCCTGCCTCCTTCATGCTGATTTGACGTGCTTCTCCTGTTGGGGGGTCAGGTTGTCGGACCGTGTCAGGTTTCAGACCCGCAACTCGGGGCGATTGCTGGTACGGTTGTCCGTTCTCTTTTCCGGTCGTTTCCCTTTCTCAGGGGTCGGATCGAGGATGCTCTTTGCGGTATCGTGTTCGCCGGCCTCGGCAAAGGTGATTGCCATCATGATTCGATCCCACGCGCCAAGCTTTTTCTGTTCGGTTGCCATGGTTGTTTCTCCTGTTTATGTGTGTAAGGTTCGTGTCGAGAGACTGTCGCCGGACTGCGGCTCTTCCCGGGCCGACTGACTATCCTGGTTGCGCTCTCTGGCTTTTTTGGAGAGGGATCGCTGCCCTGCCGGTGAGGTCTCAACCTCTTTGCCCGTGGTCGGACTGGCTGGACGCGATCTCCCTGTTGCCCGGCTATAAAAGCAACAGCTATGCCAGGAGAGAAATAAATTCATAATACGCTGATATTGTAAAATTTTTTCGTGCTTTTTTCGGCAGTTGCGGTGTGGGGAGTGGTGTTGCACAATGAAACGAATGATATGGGGTTCATAATTTTTTATTGTAAAAACAAGGATATTCTTGCTGTTGCGCTTTTTTAATAATAATGTTGCATTATGCATCGGTTTGCGCGCAAAAGCCATTGGCTTTTTAGGGAAAGTGAGGTAGATCAGAAAAAAATGGCAAGGCACTGATGTCAAGGGCGGGAGGGAACAATGGGACTGTTCGGCAAGTGGCAGGGCACGGAAGCGGAAGAGGGGGAGGAACAGGGAGCTCCGGAGCTTGCCAAGCTGCGGGAGGCGATTCTCCGGGCGGAGATGCCGCCGGTGGCGGAAAAAGCCGCCCTGCGGGAGCTTGCCAAGCTGGAGAAAACAAACAGCGGCGCCACCGAGTACTCCATCGGGATCAACTATCTCGAATATCTGACCAGCCTGCCGTGGAAAACCTGTTCCGAGGATAATCTCGACATTAATCATGCCCAGCAGGTCCTTGATGAGGATCATTTTGGACTGGATGATGTCAAAGAGCGCATTATCGAATATCTGGCGGTGCGCATCCTCCGCCTTGCGGTTCGCCATTCCGTCCTGCTCGTCGATGATGATGCGACGGCCCGGGCCAACATGGAACATGTTCTCGCCCGGGAGGGCTATGACGTCACGGCGGTGGCCGGCGGCAGGGAGGCGGTGGCGCTGCTCGACAAAAAACGGTTCGACCTGGTGCTGACCGACCTGAAGATGGAAGGGGTGGACGGCATGGACGTGCTGGCGGCGGTCAAGGAGGCGCATCCGCAGACCCGGGTCATCATCGTTACCGGCTATGCCACCGCGCCGGTGGCGGTGGAGGCGATGAAAAAAGGCTCCTTTTATGTCCTGGCCAAACCGCTCAAGCTCGACGAACTGCGGGCCACAATCAAGGAGGCCCTGTCCGGCCGGCAACAGCAGCTCGGCGCCAAGGGGCCGATCCTCTGTTTTGTCGGACCGCCCGGCACCGGCAAGACTTCATTGCAGAAATCCATCGCCAAATGCCTTGGCCGTCAGTTTATCCGTATCTCCCTGGCCGGCATGAAGGATGAGGCGGAAATTCGCGGTCACCGGCGCAGTTATGTCGGCGCCCTGCCGGGCCGTATCATTCAGGAAATCCGGCGGGCCGGCACGAAAAACCCTCTGATCATGCTCGACGAAATCGACAAGATCGGCCAGGATTTCAAGGGCGATCCGGCCTCGGCCCTGCTGGAGGTGCTCGACCACAACCAGAACAGCCACTTCATCGACAACTATCTCGATCTTCCCTTTGACCTTTCCCGGGTGATGTTCATCGCCACCGCCAACACCATCGACCCCATCCCGGCCCCTTTGCTCGACCGGCTCGAACTGCTTTATTTTTCCGGCTACACCGAGGAGGAAAAGGAAAGCATCGCCTTCCACTATCTCATTCCCCGGGAAATCGACGAGGCGGGGCTGGCGCCCGGCGCGCTCACCTTCACTGCGGAGGCGGTGCGGAAAATCGTACGGGAATACACCCAGGAGGCGGGGTTGCGTAACATCAAGCGGCAGCTTGCCGCCATCTGCCGCAAGACGGCGCGGGAAATGTTGCGCAAGGGCAATCAGCACGAGGGCATCACCATCACCGCCGAACTGGTCGAACAGTATCTCGGACCGCGTAAGTTTTTCATGGAAAGCGTCGATGAGCGGGAACGGGCCGGGGTCGCCACCGGGCTTGCCCTGACCGAGGCGGGCGGCCGGATCCTGTTCATCGAGGCCACTATCATGCGCGGCAAGGAACATCTCATCCTTACCGGCTCGCTGGGCGCGGTGATGAAGGAGTCGGCCCAGGCGGCGCTGAGCTATGTGCGCAGCAACGCCGGGCAATTCGGCATCAATGACGATTTTTTCGCGGACCGCGATATTCACATCCATGTCCCGGCCGGCGCCATTCCCAAGGACGGACCATCCGCCGGTCTGACCATGGCGATTGCCCTTATCTCCCTGCTGACCGGGCGACCGGTGCGGCGGGATGTGGCCCTGACCGGGGAGCTGACCTTGAGCGGTCGCATTCTACCGGTGGGCGGCATCCGCGATAAGATCCTCGCCGCCCGTCGCGCCGGGATCGGCACCGTTATTCTGCCTTTGGCCAATGGCGCCGATCTGCGGGAGATTCCGCTTGATGTCCAGCGCGATCTGACCATCGTCACCACCGCTGAGGTGGAGGAGGTGGTGGCCCTGGCCCTGCGGTAACGGCCTGCTCAGATCAGCCTGGCAAGGCCGCTGTAGAAAAAATAGCCGGCAAAAACGAGGAGAAAGGAGGCGCAGGCGGCGATGAGGCCGCGGTAAAAACGGTCTCCGAAAAAGCCCCGGCCCCTGGCAATGCCTGAGGAGACCAGCGAATACCAGGCGAGGTCGGCCAGGATGTGGCCGCAGAAAAAGGCCATCACCCCGAGAGGCCCGAAGGTGACGGCATGCATGATGTAACCAAGGCCGATGGTCGCCCACCAGATGGCCCAGTAAGGGTTGGCCAGGCTGAAGAGGATGCCGGCCAGGATCAGGTTATGCTGGCGCGCCGTCTCCCCCTGACCGGCGAGGCGCAGGCTGGCCAGGCCGCGGAACATGGAGAGGGCCATCCAGACGAGAATGATGCCGCCGGCCAAGGCGATGGCGGCGAACACCCTGTCGTTGTTAAACAAAGGGGCCAGGCCGGCCAGCAGGGCAAGGACGAGGGCCAGTTCAAGAATGCCGTGGCCGAGCACCATCAGCGGCCCAGCGACGGCACCGCGTCGGCTGCTCTCACTGATGGTGGCGGTGAGAAAGGGACCGGGCATCAGGGCGCCGGACAGGGCGACGGTGAAGGAGGAGAAAAAGATGGCGGCGAGACCTGCTGGCATGAGATGGGTTTCCTCTCCTCACGGGTGGCTGTGGCGCACCGTATCCAGCGCCTTTTCCAGATAGGGCGGAATGATGACCCCGGCCCGGAGCGCATTGTCGCAGGCGTGGAGCAGATCGCGGGGGGCAAGGCCGGCCCGCTGCCAGTAGGCGGCCGGATCGCCGACAAAATCGGCCATGATGGTCAGCACCTCGTCATAATCGCGCACCACATGGCAGAAATTGGCCACCCAGGCCGGCGCCAGCCGCACCGTGTGCGCGCCGATGGTTTTCGGGCTGGAGGCGGTTTTCAACTGGGCCAGGGTGGACTGCCAGAGGTGGGCGCCGTTTTCGCCGAGCCCGAAGGGATCGACAAAGATGTGTGGGGCGGGCAGGCTCTCGAAGAGTTTGAGGTTGGTGACGGCGATGAGCAGCTCCTCGAAGGTGCCCATGCCGCCGATGTTGTAGATCTTGAACAGCGAGGTGCGGTCGAGGATGTTCTGGCGCATGTGGCGGGCCGAGTTGTTGAAGTTGAGCAGGATCGGCGGCCGCAGGTTGGCCTTCTGGCCGATCTTTTCACTGTCGATGCCGATGCCGAGGCGAAGGATCCCCTGGTCGGCGGCGGCGTCGTCAGCAATACGCATCACCCCGGGACCGCTGCCGTGACAGACGGCAAATCTGCCGCCGATCTCCGGTACTGCGGAGAGCTGGCGGAAGAAGCGGTGGATCTGCTCGGTCAGCACCGCATCCGTCCCTTCCACATGGGACCCGAACATGGCGATCATGGTGTGGACATCGGCCATTTTTTCCTTGCCCTCCCGGGTCACCCAGAATCCGCGGTGAAACTCTCTGACATGGCGCTCGGCGCCTTCGCCGAAGATCATGTAAAAGCGCGCCCCCTCCCGGCTGGAGAGATCGCAGAAGGTCTCGTAGGTGGTCTGGCCGAAGTAGATGCTGCCCGATGGCGGTGGGCCATGATGGCCATTGGCCGTGGCGCTTTCGCTGCCGCGGATGGCCCGGCCGACAAAGACGCCGACATTGTTGCGTTTCAGCACCCGCAGGGTGTCGGTGGCCGGGAACTCCTGGGCGACAAAAACCTTGTGGAGGTTCTGGCTGCCGCCGACCAGTTCCAGGCTGTCGACAAAGGGTCGCAGGTCCGGACTGATCTGCGGGCCGCGATGGACGCCGGAGACGATGGTGCCGCGGACGACCTCGTAGACCGTCCGGTTCTGGGCGCTCTCATGCCACTCGTTTTCCAGCATCTCCCGCGGGATGTCGATGCACTGGCTGCGGGTGAGGATGCGGCCGTAGTTGCCCCGGCTCGCCGGCTCGGCGCTGATGTTGTCAAACAGTGATTCACAGGTCGCCAGGGAGAAGATGTCGGTGGCGTCGGCAAAATCCACTCCCTCGCGCATGATCTTTTCGGCCCGGCCGCCGTGCAGGACCCGGTCGGTCACCCGGGTCGTGGCCTGGTCGGCCGGATAGAGGCGCAGTCGAATGCAGAGGTTGTCGGTGGCGACCGGGTGGTCGCCGCCGTTGAAGATCTCCACCTGGCGCGGCACGCTGATGCCGGTGGTGCGCACCGCATCAAGCAGCCGGGCCGCCAGATGGAAGACCCCGGGTTCGGTCAGCTCCCGTTCAATGAGACCGTTGCATGGGCCAAGCGAGATGCGCACCGCGCCGCAGAGAAAATCCCCGGGCGGCAGTATGTCCGGCAGGCCGCTGCGGGCGGGATACTGGATGAGGCTCAAACCCTCCTTGGACTGGCGGAGAACGATCTGGGCATTCTGGCCGGCGGTGAGAATGGTGGTGGAGAGCAGGTAGCGGGTGTTTTCCAACGGCAGCGTCACGACCCCCTCGTCGCTGACCCGGGCGCCGGCCGGCAGCAACAGGTGATGACGCGCCTGGAGCTCCTCGATCTCCTGCTGGGAAAGCGACGGCTCCAGCGGAATGAAGAGTCGGCCGATGGTCAGCCGGCGATTGCTGTCGATAATGGCCCTGATCTCGGAAAAGAGCATGTCCGGGATATGGGGATTGAGGGAGAAAAGTTCGACCGGTAACTCAAGGCGGCGGCGTAGGGTGTCGATCTGCGGTTCCCCCTCTCCGAAATCGATATTGAGGCCGATCTGGGAATGACCGCTGCGGCCGATCAGGCAGCAGCGGTCGCGCAAGGCGCCGCTGGTGAGCAGGTCGCGCACTACCCCGCGCAGGGTGTCGCTGGCATCGTCGAGCCGGATGATCCCGGCAAGTTTCGGCACGCCAAGCCTCTCGTCGATGGTCGGGGAAGCGGTCGGTTCCAGCAGGAGATAGCCGTCTTCGGTGAGCAGCGGTGGTCGTTTCATGCAATCAGGAGTATCCTTCCGGGCGTGCGGCATAACCGCCGGCACCGGCGCTATTTTCTGTCCTTGACGATGGTCAGTTTGACACTGACCTCTGGCCAGTTTTTCCCTTCTTCCTGTAACTGCTCCGGCACGACGAGGCGGCTCTGCACCGTGGTGCTTTCCGCCAGGCCGCTCAGGTAAATGGGCTGGGTGGTCAGGCTGTCGATGTGCCCGGCGTTTTCAATGGTGATCGCGGCCGGGATGATCTCCATGGCGCCGATCCGGTAGCCGGCGGGCAGGGTGCCGATGAACTGCGGGCTGACCGGCACCTTGCGCGCCTCGACCTTCTTGATCTTCACCTCGAAGTTGGCCGGCTGGATGTCGAGCAGGCGCAGTTTATTGGGGACGACGATGGTGGCGTCAGAAAGATCAATGCGGTGGCGGCCCGGCCCGAGCTGGGAGACATCGACCTGGACCCGCAGCTGGTAGGGGTCGACTCCGCGTAGGGTAGCGAGCGGACCCTCCATCAGCAGTTTGACTTCTTCCTGTTTGCCGATCAGTTCGATGTTTTTCGATGCCTTGCTGTACTCGATCGGCACGGTGAAGAGCATTTCGCGGATCTCGGTGCCGGATTGAATAAGGGTCAGCCAGAGGAGCACGGCCAGGGAAAAGCTGGCGCCGATCTCGGCAATGGTGCGCAGCGAGTTCTGTTTTTTCGCGACAACGGTGCCGGCAAAGGTCTCCAGCCGTCTGGCGTGCTCGGCAATGAGCCGGGCGACATCACCCCGGCTTGTCAGTCGCACCATTTCCCCGTCAAGAAAGGCGGAAACTGTTCCCCGTTCCTCGCTGACCGCGAAAACAAGGGCATCGGTTTTTTCGGCAAGGCCCATGGCGGCATGGTGACGGGTGCCGAGATCCTTGGAGAGCCGGTTGGAAACAGAGAGAGGGAGGTGGACCCCGAACCGGTCAATCCGTTCACCCTGGATGATCACCGCGCCGTCATGGCCCGGCGAACTGGTGTCAAAAAGACTGAGCAGCAGCTGGGGACCGGCTAGGGCATCGAGGAGAACCCCCTCGGTTATCCATTGCTGTAAAGGCACCTCGCCGGGAAAGACCAGCAGGGCGCCCCAGCGGCGCTCCGCCAGGTCGAAAAGCGCCTGGTCGATGATTTCTGCCGTCTCGGTCTTTTTTTCTGCCCGGCGGTGGTGATGGCCGAGGAAGAAGGTCCGTTCGAGGATGCGGCGGATCTCTGGCTGGAAGATGATGAGGAGCGCCAGCACGGCGATCTGGCTGAAGTTGGAGAATATCCATTCAAAGCCCTGCAGGCCGAGAAGACGCGCCACCAGCGCCACCCCGGCGGCGAAGGTCAGGCCAAGGGCGATTTTCCAGGCACCGGTGGCCCGGAGAGTCCGGTAAAAGGAGTAGAGCAGCAGGGTGATCAGGGTGATGTCGAGGAGAACCCGCCACTGAAGAAAATTCTGCATGTCGTTCCGAAGGGGAAAGAGATTGCGGCCGTCTGTGACCGTTTTGTATGGTACAGGAAAAGCGCTGATCCGGCAAGAGCGGATCCCGGCATGATCTTTTTCTCCGGCCCATGGTTTTTTCTTTCTTTTTTCCAGGCAGTGAAAAATGGTAAAAGGGAGTTGTGTGAAGGCTTCTGCCGGCGACTGAAAAGCGCAATGGCGCAAGCAAACCGACATGAATGAGGAGGATAGGCAATGAAGAAATGCAGCTTGAACGATTTCATGGGTGAACTGAAACCATGGCTGGATCGGGATTACATCCGCCAGGCCGGACTTGACGGCAGCGGCCATTTTGTTGTCCATTTCGTCGATGGCATGAAGAATGTCTACCATATCGACGACTGCAACGCCGAGCAGGTGCAGAAGGTGCTGGCTGACCTGAAGGCGAAGGGCATCCGCATCGAGGAGCAGGGGTGACGGCAGGGGTGATGGCAGGGGTGCCGAACAGGTTGAATCTGCCTCTGCACCTGCCCCTTGCCCAGGCCGGCAGCCTGACAACAAGTGCTGCCGGCCATTTTCCCATCCACCCCGGTTCCTCGTTTTCCTCTCCCTTGTCCGCTCCTCCCATGGCTCCTCACGGGTCGATTCGGTGCTGCCCTGACCACAAAATCCCTTTTCCCCTGACCGGCAAATATTGATAATCTCGCAATAAGTCAATTTTGATGATTTCGTAAATACTAAAATTTCACCATGGAGCTCACGGAGATAACTAATTGTAATTCAATATTTTTTCTCTGTTTTCTCAGTGTGCTCTGTGGTGCAAAAAAGACTTTTTACGGGTTCATTAATATTCTGTTGACTTTTTCCGGCCCGGACTATAATAGGCGCATGCATTTTGCGCGTGCGGTTGGTCGCTGATGCCGGCCCGCCTTTTTGTAACGAGTAGTGTCTTTTATTAATAGTGGAGAATACCATGACCCTGAAAATCATCACCCTTGAGGAGCAGGATGAACCCCCAGACTCCCTGGCAGCTTCTTTGTTCCCTCCTTTCGCCTTCCCGACCCGCTTCCCCGCCGTTTCCCGCGTCAGGGCCTTTCGCCGCCGCAACTTTCCGACAACGACAGATGCCGAGTGGAATGACTGGCGCTGGCAGCTCCGCCACCGGATCACCACCAGTGAACAGCTGGAAGGAATCATTCATCTCACTGACAGCGAACGCCAGGCTCTGCAGCGCCACAGCGCCACCCTGCCCTTTGCCATTACCCCGTATTACGCCAGTCTCGTTTCCCCGGACGATCCGCGGGATCCGCTGCGGCGGGCTGTGGTACCGGTGACCGCCGAACTGCTGGTGTCCGGCGGCGAGTCCCATGACCCGTTGGGCGAGGACGGTCACACGCCGGTGCCCGGATTGGTGCACCGCTATCCCGATCGGGTCCTTTTTCTCGTCACCGATTACTGTTCCACCTACTGCCGTTACTGTACCCGTTCGCGCATGGTCGGCAGATCAGCGGAGACAACATCCTGCCGGGATCGCTGGGAAAAGGCCTTTGCCTATATCGAACAGCACCGGGAGATCCGCGATGTACTGCTCTCCGGCGGCGATCCGCTGACCCTGCCGGATGAAACGCTCGAATACCTGCTCAAGCGGCTGCGCGCCATCCGCCATGTGGAAATGATTCGCATCGGCACCAAGGTGCCGGCGGTGCTGCCGCAGCGCATCACCGGTGCGCTCACCCGCATGCTGCGCCGCTATCATCCGCTGTGGATCAGCATCCACGCCATGCATCCGGCCGAGCAGACCCGGGAAATGAAAAAGGCGTGCGAACGGCTGGCTGACGCCGGCATTCCGCTCGGCAGCCAGACCGTGCTGCTGTCGGGCATCAACGACAACGTGCCCACCATGAAGCAGCTGATGCAGGGACTGGTGCGCATGCGGGTCAAACCCTACTATCTCTACCAGTGCGATCCGATCATCGGTTCCGCCCATTTCCGCACCACGGTGGCCAGGGGCCTGGAAATATACCAGGGTCTGCGCGGCCACACCACCGGCTATGCCGTGCCCACCTACGTCATCGACGCCCCCGGGGGTGGCGGCAAGATTCCGCTGCTTCCGGAAACGTGTCTCGGCCGGGACGGCAACGATATTCTTCTCAAAAACTATGAGGGGAATGTCTACCGCTATCCTGACACCATCTGACAGGAATTCGTTTTTCGCATTTTTTTCTTTTTGAGGTTATCATGAATATTGGCATGACCTATGACCTGCGGGCCGACTATCTTGCCGCAGGTTACGGCGAGGAAGAAACCGCCGAATTTGATCGTCCGGACACCATTGATTCCATTGAAAACGCCCTGCAGGCGCTTGGCCACCAGACCGACCGCATCGGCAATCTCGACAGCCTGGTGAAAAGGCTGGCCGCGGGACAGCGCTGGGATCTGGTGTTCAATATCGCCGAAGGCCTGTATGGCTTTGGCCGGGAAGCGGTGGTGCCGGCCCTGCTCGACGCCTACCGCATCCCCTATACCTTTTCCGATCCGCTGATGATGAGTGTTACCCTGCATAAGGCGACGACCAAACGGGTGGTGCGCGATCTCGGCATTGCCACCCCGGATTTCACGCTGATCCGCAGCATCGAGGAAACCGACACTGTCAACCTGCCCTACCCGCTCTTTGCCAAACCGGTGGCCGAGGGGACAGGCAAGGGCGTGACCCCGGTATCCAAAATCAGCGGTCCGAAACAGCTCAAAACCGTCTGCCGCGACCTGCTCGACACCTATAGGCAGCCGGTGCTGGTGGAGACGTTTCTGCCAGGCCGGGAATTCACGGTCGGCATTGTCGGTAACGGCGCCAAGGCGCGCTCCATCGGCATTATCGAGGTGGTGCTGCTGGAAAATTCCGAGCCGGATGTTTATTCGTATCATAATAAGGAAATCTGCGAAGAGGTGGTGGAATACCGGGCAGTGGACGATCCCGAAGCGCAGGAGGCGGTGCGGGTGGCTCTTGAGGTGTGGCATGGCCTTGATTGCCGTGATTCCGGCCGGGTCGATCTGCGTTCAGACAAATCCGGCCGCCCCAATTTCATCGAGATCAACCCCATTGCCGGCCTGCATCCCGAGCATTCCGATCTCTGCATCATTGCAAGCAAATTCGACATGAGCTACCAGCAGCTCATCGGAGAAATTGTCGCAGGGGCCTTGGAGCGGGTCAAAGGGTAATGGTTAGCCATCCCGATATTTGTCACGAATGCACCACGAGTAAAACGAAGCCATGAAAATCGCCATTGTCCATAATCGCCCCGTGCCGAGCGGCGACGCCAACTGGCAGTCCTCGCAGGACGTATTGCTCCAGGTTGAGGCGGTGGACGAGTCGCTCCGGGAACTCGGGATCGACTCTATTGCCCTCCCCTTTGACCGCGATGTTGCCGCCTTCATCGCCACCGTGCAAAAGGAGAAGGTCACCGCGATATTCAACCTGTGCGAAAGCGTTGACGAAGACCCGCATCTCATCGGCCACCCGGCCGCGGTCTTTGAGCTGCTGAAAATTCCCTTCACCGGCTCGGGGTCCCTTGCCCTGATGCTTTCCACCGACAAACTGCTGGCAAAGCGGCAGCTTACCGCGGCCGGCATCCGCACCCCTGACTTTTTCGCCTATGACGGCGAAGACGTGGCAGGTCTGCCGGAGATTGCCCTGCCGGTCATCATCAAGCCCCGTTTTGAGGATGCCAGCATTGGCATTGATCAGGATTCCATTGTCTTCAAAAAAAAGGAGCTCAAGGAAAAACTGCCGCTCTTTCACCGGAAATACGGGCCGCTGCTGCTGGAACAGTTCATTGACGGCCGCGAGTTCAACATCTCGCTCTTCGGCTACCCGACCCCCCATATCCTGCCCCTGGCTGAGATCGACTTTTCCGCCTTTCCCAGGGATCTGCAAAAAATCGTCGGCTACCGCGCCAAATGGGACGAGGACGCCTTCGAATACCACAACACCCGGCGCATTTTTCCGGAAAAGCTGCCGCCGCTGCTGGAACGCAATCTGCGCAAGGTGGCGGCTTCCGCCTACAAGCTCTTCATGCTGCGCGATTACGGCCGCATCGATCTCAGGGTCGATGAGCTGGACAGAATTTACGTGCTGGAGGCCAACGCCAACCCCTGCATCACCCCTGACGCGGGCTTTGTCGCGGCGGCTGCCCGGTGCAGGATCAATTTTTCCGGAATCATCCGGGAGTTTGTCGGATTTCTCCGACTGCGGACACAGCAATGATCACCATCCGGCGGGCTGCCGCTGACGACCGCCACCAGCTCTACACCCTGGTTGCAACCATTGATAATTTCACCGCCGAAGAAAAGGAACTGGCCCGGGAAGTAATCCGGGACGGCCTCGCTTCGGAAAAAAACGGCTATCATATCCTGGTTGCGGAGGAGGGCGTAAACTCCCTCGGCGGATTCATTTGCTACGGAGAGATTCCCATTACGAAAAACCGCTGGGATCTCTACTGGATCGCCGTGGCTCCGGATCTCTCCCGCAAGGGGGTCGGCAGCCTGCTTCTGCAGGCCATGGAGGAAAAACTCGGATCCGGGGTGCGCGTCTATGTTGATACGTCAGGGACCAGCGGTTACGCTCGGGCCCGCTCTTTCTATGAACGGAACGGCTATACGGTTGCCTGCGTGCTGCCTGATTTTTACCGGACAGGCGATGATAAAGTAGTTTACTGCAAAGATATCTGACATGTTCCGCATCCGCCGTGTCTATGACAACACCCTCCCCCTTGACCAGGATGCCATCAGCCAGGTGCAGGAGATCCTGAAAAAACAGTTTGCCGCCCTTGCCCCCAGGGAAATCGAGAGCCTGCCGGTCAAGCTGCTTAATCCGCTCAAATACCAGTTTCGCACCATTCTCTTTGTCGCCGACGACCAGCGCCACCGAGTGAAAGGATTCGCCCTGGTCAACCATGCGCCGGACCTTAATTTTTGCTATCTTGACTTTCTCTCGGTGCAGCCGGCCAAAAATGCTGGCGGCATCGGCGGGGCATTGTATGAGCGGGTGCGGGATGAGGCGAAAAACCTCGGGGTCTGCGGCATCTTCATGGAGTGTCTGCCTGATGACCCCAGACTGTGCCGCGACAAGGAAACGCTTAAGCAGAACAGGGCCCGGCTGCGCTTCTACGAGCGCTTCGGGGCGGTGCCGATCAACGGAACGGCTTACGAGACCCCGCTCAAAGAGAACGACGACTGCCCTCCCTATTTGGTCTTCGACCGGATCGGCCAGAAAGCGCTTCCCACCAGCGCGGCGGCGCAGAAGATCGTCCGGGCCATCCTCACCCGGAAATACGGCAAGATCTGTCCCGCGGGCTATATCGACAAGGTTGTCGGGTCATTCACCGATGACCCGATCCGCCTGCGGCCACTCAGGCATGTCAAAAACGAAGCGGTCGAGGAAAAACATGCCCTGTCCATGGAACAGTACATCGCTCTGGTGGTGAACGACAAGCATGACATCCACCATGTCCATGAACGGGGGTATGTCGAGGCGCCGGCCCGCATCCGCTCCATCATGAAAGGCCTGGATCAGACCGGTTTTTTTGCGCTGCAGCCCGCCCGCCATTATCCGGAGCAGCACATCAAACAGGTGCATGACCCGAAGTTCGTCGAATATCTCAAGCGGGTCTGCACCCACGTGGAGCCGGGAAAATCGGTCTACCCCTATGTCTTTCCCATCCGCAACGCCACCCGGCCGCCCAAGGAGCTGCCGGTGCGGGCCGGTTACTTCTGCATCGACACCTTCACCCCGCTTAACCGCAACGCCTATGTGGCGGCCAAGGGGGCAGTGGACTGCGCCCTTACCTGCGCCGGCCTGCTTTTTGAGGGCTACCGGATCGCCTACGCCCTGGTGCGGCCGCCGGGGCACCATGCGGAACGGAAGGTATTCGGCGGATTCTGCTATTTCAACTCCACCGCCATTGCCGCCAATTTTCTCAGCCGCCACGGTAAGGTGGCGGTGCTTGACATCGATTACCACCACGGCAACGGCACCCAGGACATCTTTTATGAACGGGCCGACGTTCTCACCGTCTCCATTCACGGCCACCCCAGTTTTGCCTACCCCTATTTCGTCGGTTTCGCCGACGAGGAGGGCGAGGGGCCGGGCCAGAAGTGCAACAGGAACTATCCCCTGCCGGAAAAGGTGGACGGCGAAGAATACCGTGCGGTGCTGAAACGCGCGCTGAAGAAAATCAGCGCCTTTTCTCCCCGCTTTCTCGTGATTGCCCTGGGCTATGATCCGGCCAAAAACGACCCCACCGGCACCTGGACGCTGGAAGCAAAGGATTTTTACCAGAACGGGCTTTTGATCGGCCGCCAGCATCTGCCGACCCTGGTGGTACAGGAAGGAGGGTATCGCACCAAATCACTCGGCGCGAACGCCCGCAGCTTTTTCAAGGGGCTGTGGGAGGGCCTGCACCGCAGCAACGCGTGATGCGCGTACAGAAAATGACGATGAATAATGACAAAGGATGAAAATAACAGGAGGATTTGTACCAATGAGGCAAAAGCGATATACCGTGGCCCTGCTCGCCATGCTGCTCGTTTTTCCCGGCTGCGGCGGCAATGACCAATCAAGCGAAAAGGCGGCGAAGCAGCCGGCGGCAACCGCATCAGTCAGCAGCCAAATTGGCGAGGCGCAATTGCTTGACCCCTGCCGGCTCATCCTCCCAGCTGAAGCAGGAGAGATCCTCGGCGAAGCGGTGAAAGAGGGAGAGTACGGCGAGCAACAGGTGGTGGGGATGAAAAAATGTTTTTACGAGTCAGCGGCGGCTGATTCGATGAAATTTCTGCAGATCACTGTCCAGCAGGCGGAATTCATGCCGGAAAACGTCCGGGCCGCGGGGCAGAGCCCGCAAAGCATCTTCGCCGACACCAAAGAGATGCTGGCCCAGGGCCGCATCGACCTGACCGGTTTCGGCGAGGAGGCCTTCATCGGCACCGGCGGCCTGCATATGCTTGCCGGCGGGCGTTACATCACCATCGGGGTGGGCAACCCGGAGCGGGACGACAACCGGAAAAAACTTGAAACTGCCGCAAGGCTCGTGCTGGAAAAGCTCGGCCGCTGATGTTTCAGGAAAGCCGCGATTTATAGTCCTGATAGCCGAACTCCCGCACCACCTCCAGCGCATCGTTTTCCGGATCATAAAGAACGATTGCAGGCAGCCGCACCCCGTTGAAGGTAGTGGTCTTGACCATGGTGTAATGGCTCATGTCTTCAAGGATGAGGCGGTCGCCGATGTTCAGCGGCCGTGGGAAGGCATAGCTGCCCAGCATGTCGCCGGCCAGGCAGGAGACGCCGCCGAGCCGATAGACATGGGGATACTCCCCGGGCAGGCCGGCGCCGCGGATGTCGGGCCGATAGGGCATCTCCAGCACGTCCGGCATGTGGCAGGTGACGGAGACGTCGAGAATGGCGATGGGCCCGTCGTTGTCGATGATGTCGAGCACGGTGGTGACGAGCGCCCCGGTATGGATGGCGATGGCTTCGCCCGGTTCGAGATAGACGGTCACTCCGTAAGTTGTTTTGAAGTGATCAATGACCTCGCAGAGCAGGTCGATGTCGTAATAGGGCTTGGTGATATGATGGCCGCCGCCCAGGTTGAGCCATTTCATGCCCGGCAGGATGTCCTTGAACTGTTTGTCAAAGACCTTGGCGGTTCGGGCAAGCGCATCCGAGCCCTTTTCGCAGAGGGTGTGCATGTGCAGGCCGCTGATACCGGCGAGCGACCGGCCGGTAAACTGTTCCCGAGTGATGCCGAGCCGGGAGCCGGGCGCGCACGGATCGTAAATGGCGACATCGGTCTCCGAATGACGGGGATTGACCCGCAGACCGAAACGCGGCGGCTTTGGGTGACGGGCGATCAACGGCTGGCAGCGTTCCCACTGGTTGAAGCTGTTGAAAACGATGTGATCGCAGAGATCGAGCATCTCGGCCAGATCGGTTTCGGAGAAGGCCGGACCATGGCCATGCACCTCACCGCCGAATTCCTCGCGACCAAGGCGCGCCTCATGGGGCGAGCTGGCGCACACCCCCTTGAGATAGCGGCGGATGAGCGGGAAGACCCGGAACATGGCAAAGCCCTTAAGCGCCAGCAGGATCTGCGCACCGCTCTGCTGCTGCACCCTGTCAAGAATGCGCAGATTGCGCACGAGCGCCCCCTGGTCAACGACAAAGGCGGGACTCGGCACCCGTTGCGGGTCGAAGTTTACCAGGTAACTTCGGTCCATGGCAGGCCGTGAATGTTGAGTTTTTCCATGAAGGGATCAGGGTCGAGCTGCTCCATGTTGAAGACCCCTTCCCCGCGCCAGACGCCGGTCACCATCAGCATGGCGCCGATCATGGCCGGCACGCCGGTGGTGTAGGAAACGGCCTGGGAGCCCACCTCCCGGTAGCACTCGGCATGGTCGCAGATATTGTAGACGTAGTAGGTCTTGTCCTTGCCGTCCTTTTTGCCCCTGATCAGGTTGCCGATGCAGGTGCGGCCTTTGGTCAGCGGGCCAAGTGAGCCGGGATCGGGCAGCACCGCCTTGAGAAACTGGAGGGGAACGATCTGCTGGCCCTGGTATTCCACCGGCTCAATGCTGGTCATGCCGATGTTCTGCAGCACCTCCAGATGGCGCAGATAATTGTCGGAAAAGGTCATCCAGAAGCGGGCCTTTTGCAGGCCGGGGAAATGCTTGACCAGTGATTCCAGCTCCTCGTGGTACATGAGATAGATCTTGCGCGGCCCGATGCCCTCGGGAAAATCAAATTCCTTGGCGGTGGACAGCGCCGGGGTCTCCACCCAGGAGCCATTTTCCCAGTGACGGGCCGGGGCGGTCACCTCGCGGATGTTGATCTCCGGATTAAAATTCGTGGCAAAGGGCTGGCCATGGTCCCCGGCATTGCAGTCGATGATGTCGAGCTCATCGATCTCATCGAAATGATGCTTTGCCGCCCACTTGGTGAAGACATTGGTGACGCCGGGATCAAAGCCGGAGCCGAGCAGGGCCATCAGCCCGGCCTGCTTGAATTTTTCCTGATAGGCCCACTGCCACTTGTACTCGAATTTCGCCTCGTCGCGGGGTTCGTAGTTGGCGGTGTCAAGATAGTGGACCCCGCATTCGAGGCAGGCGTCCATGATGGTCAGATCCTGATAGGGCAGGGCGACGTTGATGCAGAGTGCCGGTTTGAAGTCGCGCATCAGGGCGACCAGTTCCGCGACGTTGTCGGCATCGACCTGGGCCGTTTTGATCGGCCGGGGCAACTGGGCGGCGATGGCATCGCATTTTGCCTTGGTGCGCGAGGCGAGCATGATGTCGGAGAAGACCTCCGGCACCTGGCAGCATTTATGGACAACAACCGAGCCGACCCCGCCGGCGCCTATGATCAGTACTCGTGACATGGCAAACTCCTTTCTTTGGTGAAGCGTTCAAGCGTTTCAACGTGCAAACGTTCAAACGAATTCCTGCTGACCCCTGTCTCCTAAAATTTCAAATAGGTATAGCCCTCGAGACAGCTCTCGTAAAAATCGATGAGCTTGACCCCTTCCCGCGGCAGGATGGCGCCGCGGTGCACCTGGCGGTCGATCTTGCGCTTGATGGTGCGGGCCATCATTTCCGGGCTGTACTGCATGGTGGCAAGAACATGTTGCGCGGCTGCCCCCTTGATCACCTCCTCGATATAAAAGTCGGAGGGATCGTCATCGTCGCAGTAAACGTGGACCTCGTTCAAACGGCCGAAAAGATTGTGCATGTCGCCCATCACGTCCTGATAGGCGCCGGTGAGAAAGAGGCCGATAAAGTAGTCTTCGCCCTTTTTCAGGGCATGGAGGAGCAGGGTCTGATCATAGCCGTTCTTGGCGATGAACTTGTCGATCTTGCCGTCCGAATCGCAGGTGATGTCGGCGATGGAGCAGCGCTCCGTCGGGACCTCGTCGAGTCGGGTGACCGGCATGATCGGCAGCAGCTGACTGATGGCCCAGGTGTCGGCGGCGGACTGGAAGACGGAGAAGTTGCAGAGATACTGGCTGGCCCGCAGCTCGTCGATCTGTTGCAGTTCCTTGGGTACGAAATCGGCGCGTTTGATGACATCGCGGATCTGACCCATGATCTTCCAGTAGAGGGTTTCGATCTTGGCCCGTTCTTCGAGGGAGATGACGCCGAGTTTGAAGGCGTGGATCGTGTCGAGCTTGATCTGCTGGACGTCGTTGTAGATCTCCTGGTAGTTCTCCATGGTCAGATCGCTGGCCGATTCCCGCATGTTGGTAACGAGGATGTGCTCGCCCGCCGTCTTTTCCGTATCGAAGGAGTTGGCGGTCTGGATGATGTTGACCACGTTGGTGATGACGCAGGAGTGATGGGCGGTGACGTAGCGGCCGCTTTCGCTGACGATGTTCGGATGATGGATGGTAACCTGGTCGCAGATCTGCTGGAGCACGGCGATGATGTCCGCCGCATACTCCTGCAGGGTATAGTTGCGCGACGAATTGGTGGAGGAGCGCGAGCCGTCGTAATCGACGCCGAGGCCGCCGCCCACGTCGAAATACTCGATGTTGAGGCCGGAGAGCACGAGATCGGCGTAAATGCGGCCCGCCTCGGCGACCGCCTCCTTGAGGACCCGGATATCGGGAATCTGGCTGCCGACATGAAAATGAAGCAGGGTGAGGCAATCGGTCATGTTGTGCTGGCGGAGCAATCTGATCCCGTTCAATATCTCGCTGCTGGTCAGGCCGAATTTGGCCCGGTCGCCGCTCGATCCGGCCCAGCGGCCGCCGCCCTGCACCGACAGCTTGGCCCGCATGCCGATCAGCGGCGAGACGTTCATCTCCGCGGACAGGCGAATAATCATCTCGAACTCGGAGAAATTCTCGACCACGATGATGACCTTGCGGTCGAGCTTGCGGCCGAGCAGCGCCAGCCGGATGTACTCTTCGTCCTTGTAGCCGTTCAGGACGGTCAGGGCATTGCGATTTTCGTTTAAGGCAAGCGCCGCCATCAGCTCGGATTTCGAGCCGGCCTCCAGCCCGTAGTCAAAGGGATCGCCCGCCTCGAGGATCTCTTCCACCACCTCGCGGGTCTGGTTCACCTTGATCGGATAAACGCCGATGAAACGGCCCTGATAGCCGCTTTCCTCCATGGCCTCCTGGAAGGTGAGATTGAGCTGCCGTACCTGGGAGCGGAGGATGTCATGGAAGCGGATGACGGTGGGAAACGGGATGTCCTGGCTCTTGATCTCATCGATCACCTCAAGGATGTCGATGGCCGGGCCGTCGTCGCGCCGTTCCGGCAGCACGCAGACATGGCCGCTGTCGTTGATGGAAAAATAGCCGTTGCCCCAGCGCAGGACATTGTAGAGTTCGGCGTTGGCGTTGATGATTTTCCGTTTATCGCCCATGGTCCTCCTCCCCATGCAGGGTCATGATCAGTTCCCTGACCACCTTGGCGGCAAAGACTGCGCTGTTGCCGGTGGGATCGATGGCAGGGGCCAGTTCAACCACGTCGGCGCCGACCAGGTTTTTACCCTGCAATGATTTGATGACGCTGACAAAGGAATGGAAATCCTCGCCACCGGCCTCGGGGGTGCCGGTGCCCGGCAGAAAGGCGGGATCGAAATAATCAAGATCCAGGGTCAGATAGAGGGGCCGGGTGGGCGGCACCTGTTGCAGCATGGAGAGAAACTGCGGCAGGCTGTTGCAGAGGGTGCGATTCTCCCGCATCCAGAGATACTCTTCCCTGGTGCCGGAGCGGATGCCGAACTGAATGAGGCCGTGACCGGCGCCGAAGTGATCGAGACAGCGACGAATGACGGCGGCATGGGAGTAGTGGTGCCCCTCGTAGCCGTCACGCAGATCGGCATGGGCGTCGAGATGCAGGAGGAGCAGATCCGGGAAATCAGTGAGATAACGGGCGATGACCGGATAGGAAACGGAATGTTCACCTCCCAGGGTCAGCAGCCTGGCCCGGCTCCGGGCCGGCGCAGCGGTGTCAAGCAGGGTGAGGAATTTCGCGTGGAGAACACGCCAGTCCTGTTCGGCCTCGCCGCTGATGTCGATGGCGAGGTTGCCGAGATCATGAAAGGCAAAATCAGCGAGATCGCGGTCAAGATAGGGGGAATAGCTTTCAATGTCCGCCGACACCCTTCGTATGGCGTCCGGACCGCTCGCGGCCCCCTTGCGAAAGCAGGCGGTGCCGTCAAATCCGGCGCCGATGATGTTGACCCGGCCGGACTGCGGGACTTCCGCCGGTCGGGAACAGTCATATGGAATGTCGCATTTCCGCAAGAGTGTCATGGTCATGCCCTCTTCTTTCCAGACACCGGGATCCCGGCAGTTTCCCCAGGGAAAAGACGCGCATTGGTTCGGCGTGTTTTCCTGCCCTTTCTCTATAGTCTATTTGCTGGCGTTGACCAATTTTTTTTCGTCTGCTGATGCCGACAAAAAAGGCGCAAATATACACCGCTGCGATATTCCGTCAAGATTTTTTCTACCCATGCCCCCATACTACGCTGCCGGCAGGGCTAGATGCCAGCCTGCGGGTGCGGATGGGGGCGACTGTTATCGAGCAGGGCGCGGACCGAGCGGCAGAATTGCTCCAGGCTGAACGGTTTCTGCATCAGCATGGTATGGGGGATGTTTTTCAACTCTTCGGTGTCGATGTCGAAAGAATGGCCGGTCATGTAGAGGATGGGCAGCCAGGGTACCTGGCGGCGGGCGATGTCGGCCAGGGATTTGCCGCCCATGCCGGGCATGATGAGATCGGTTGCCAGCAGGGCGATGTCGTCGTGGTGTTCCGCGAAGATCCGCTGGGCGGCATTGCCGTCCGGGGCGGTGAGGATGTGGTAGCCGGCCTCGGCCAGCGAGGCGGCCAGCATCTGCAGCACCTCCAGATCGTCCTCGACAAGGAGAATGGTTTCCGAGCCGCCGATCATCCGTGCCTCACTTTTGATGGCGGTTTCTTCCGATCGCAGGGCGGGATTGCAGCGTGGCAGCAGGATGTGAAAGGAACTGCCTCGCTCCAGTTCGGTTTCGACCAGGATGCGGCCGTTGTGGCTTGCCACGATGCCGTGGACGTTGGACAGACCGAGTCCGGTTCCTTTGCCCGCCTCCTTGGTGGTGAAAAAGGGATCAAAGATCATGCTCAGGGTATGGCGGTCGATGCCGCGGCCCTGATCGCTGACGCTGAGCACCGCAAAGTCGCCGCTCGCCTCGCGCAGATCAACGTCGTAAACGGTTTGCGGTGGGATGCTGCGCATGGAAGTTCGAATGACCAGACGACCGGGGCCGTCCATGGCATCCCGGGCATTGACCACCAGATTGATGAGGATCTGCTCCATCTGGCTGCGGTCTGCCTGGATCAGCCAGAGATCGTCGGTCAGCTCGATGCCGAGTTCAATGTCCTCGCGGATGAGCCGGCGCAGCATCTTGGCGAGTTCCTGCACCATCAGGTTCAGGTTCATGGGCCGGACGTGCATCTCCTGTTTGCGGCAGAAGCCCATGATGCGGCGGATCAGTTCCGCGGCCCGCTGGGTGCAGTTTTCAATGGCCTCGATCTGCTGATAGAAGAAGTGATCGCGTCCGAATTTCAGTTTGCCGAGGGAACAGTAGCCGAGAATGGGGGTGAGGATGTTGTTCATGTCATGGGCGATGCCGCCGGCCAGGGTGCCGAGAGCTTCAAGCTTCTGGGCCTGGCGGTAGCGTTCTTCCAGTAGCCGGCGGTCCTCCTCGGCGCTCTTGCGTGCCGAGATGTCGCGATCGATACCCCGGTAGCCGATCACCCGTCGATCCTGGTCGAAAAAGGGGGTGCCGCTTGTTTCGATGTCGATGAACTCGCCGTTCTTTTTGCGGCAACGGTGCTCGTGGGCCTGACAGGTGCGGGCGCCCCGCAGGCAGTCGAGAAACATCTCCTTCATCGTCCTGGCCGAGTCGGCGTCATGGAGGATGTCAAAATAGCAGCGGCCCAGCAGTTCGCCGGGATGGTAGCCGTAAATCTCGTAACAGACCGGGGAACAGTAGGTCAGATTGCCCGCGGTGTCGACCTCCCAGACCCAGTCGGTGGTGGTTTCCACCAGGGAACGGAACCGCTGTTCCGAGGCTACCAGTGCCGCTTCGGTTTCCCTGATCGAAGTCATGTCCCAGAAGCTGCCGATCAGTTTGCCGCTTTTGCCGCCGCCATTTTCTGCCCGGGCCATGTTGACGGCCAGGATCTTCCGATTGCCTTCCGCATCGACGATAACGATTTCCCGACCAGGCTGGCCATCATGGAGGGTGCAGCAGGCTGTGGAGCAGGAGCAACAGGGACGGTCAACAGCGATGGTTCGAAACACGCAGGGGCCGCCCACCACCTCGGCCGCCAGCCTGCCGGTAATGCGCTCGGCCGCCGGGTTCCAGTCGCTGATCGTCCCGTCGCTTTCGAGGACAAAGATGGCCGCCGGACTGGTGTGCAGCACCCCTTGCAGTTCCCGGCGGGACAGCTCCTCCTGACGGGCAAGAAGCCATTTGCCGGTCAGGGAAAGGGCGAGCTGTTTCAGCTCCTCCGGGTCAAAGGGTTTGCGCAGGAAGAGCAGTTTGTCTGGGGAGCCCACCTTCCGGACGATTTCCTCGCAGGAGTGATCGGAATAGGCAGTGACGATGATCAGTTCGATTTCCCGGTCGATTTCCCGGATGCGGATCGCCGTTTCCATGCCGTCCCAGCCCGGCGGCATCCGCACGTCGATAAAGGCCAGGGCAAAGGGATTGGCCGCCATCCTTGCCTCCAGGGCCAACTGAAACCCTTCCTGGCCCTGGGCCGCAAAGGCAAGCTCGAAGAGCGGCTCTGCCGGCGCATCGCTGTTGGCATCGAGGATCTTTGCCACCTCCGCCATAATGCCGGCCCGGTTTTGTTCCGGAGCAAGGACCATCCGGTAGGCCTTCCAGATCTCCCGGTCATCGTCGATAA
Source organism: Thermodesulfobacteriota bacterium (assembly GCA_049323935.1). Classification (GTDB taxonomy): domain Bacteria; phylum Desulfobacterota; class Desulfobulbia; order Desulfobulbales; family SURF-16; genus DB1. The sequence goes on along the minus strand of JBMONN010000001.1, from coordinate 150,535 downwards.
TGAGAATCCGTCTTTTTTCCATGCCGCATCCCTGTCATGCTGTGTCCGGCAGAGGCGTTTGCTGTGGCTCGTCCCGTGCCGCCGTATTATCATCCGTATCTGTTGCCGCAGGCAGAGCTTCCGACCAGGCAGGCAACCGGACAACAAAGGTAGCCCCCTGCCCCGGCCCCGGACTGGTTGCCTCGATGGAGCCGTTGTTCGCCTTCAGGTAGTTGGCGCTGGAATGGAGACCGAATCCGGAACCGGTGTGCTTGGTGGTATAGCCGAAGCGAAAAAGGGCCTCTTTCTCCTCATCGGAAAAACCGCATCCCATATCGGTAATCGACAGCCGCACCATGGGCGGCGCTCCTGCTTCCAGGCCGCTCGTCATGCGAAGAATCCGCAGACCGGTTGTCCCATCCATCGCTTCATACCCGTTTTTTATCAGGTTGACAAGAACCTGCAGTAATTTGGTGCCCTCCACCCGCACCGGCGGTACTGGTGCTAAATCGGTTTCCAGGAGAATTTCCCTTTTTTTCAAGGTTTCGGCCAGCATATTGATGGCATCCCGGGCCACGGCAATGATGTCCACCGGTTCCAGGGAATCGGCGAGGCGGGCATAGCGCATCTGCAGGCTGATGATATTTTCGATGTGTTCATGGGTGGCGCGGATATGTTTCAACTCTTCGATGATCTTGCCGTATTCTTCGCTAATTCCGGCAGGCAGGATTTCGACGAGCCGGAGCAGCCGTTTTTTCTCGTCTTCCGGGATGTCCCTGCTGGCCTGGAGATATCGCTGCAAAGGGAGCAGGGAGTCGACCAGTTTGGTACTGAGCGGGCTTGTTTCGATCTGTCTGGTCAGCACCGAGGTCACCACCTTGGCCGGGGTGATGGCGTTGCCGATATTGTGCAGCACCCCCACCGCCATTTCCGCCATGCCCGCCTCGTGGGCCTGGCGCAGCAGAATGGCCTGGGCCTCCTTCAGGTCACGGGTTCGTTCCGCTACCTTATCCTCCAGGGAGCGGAAGTAGTCGTCGAGCTTTTCCCGGGACTCGCGCAACCGTTCGGTCATGAGGTTGAAGGCGGCGGCCAGTCCGGCGAACTCCTGGCAACCGAAGCCGGGCAGCTCGATGCGATGGTTGAGGTCGCCGGCGGCGATCTGATGGACACCGTCATGGAGAGCGCGGGCGTCCCGGGCAAAGGAGCGGGTCAGGAAAATGGCGGCGAGGAATCCGGCGAGGAGGAAGACGGCCAGGACGGTGAGAAAGGAGATGGTGATGTGCCGCATCTGCCTGCTCCATTCCAGTTGTTCCGCGGCAATGGCCTTTGTCAGGGGCCGAAGGGAAAATCCGCAGCGGAGGGCGCCCCACAGCTGTGAACCGCTGTAAAGCGGAATGATTACCTCAAGCAGCGCATCGGTGCCGTCCGTCTCCGGCCAGATCAGTCGCACCGGTTTGGGGCCGTCCGGTTTCTCCTTGGGAAACTCTCCAGCAAGCAGGGTTGCGAAACGGCGACTTTCCGGGGCCGACGACAGTCTCCTGCCATGCTCTGTTTCGTCATTGTGGGCCACCACTGTTAACTGGTGATCCATTGCTTGACAAAAGAGAATGTCCGGATCATTGTCCACCACCTCGGCCACCAGGTTCTGCAGAAAGCTGAAATCAAAGCCGGCGATGGATTGATCGGCGCTGAGCCCCATGCTTCGCACCAGCGAGGTGCTGCGGTTGGCCAGATCCTGGCGCATGAGGGTGATGCTGGCGGCCAATTGCTCGTCGCGGAACTGGCTTGTCTTCCAGAAAACGAGAAAACCGAGGGCCGGAATGAGCAGGCAGAGCAGCAGCATGTTCATGCCGATGAGGTAGACCCTGATGGACGGACGTCTGCGCATGGCTCTCGTGTGGTGGGCGTTGGGGAATTGCGTATGGTTGCCGACCTTTTCAGTATAGAGGCCGGCAACCGGCGAATGCAATGAAAAAGGGGAGGGAAAAGGAGACACTCCCCGGCCCTGTCAGCCGTAATGCTTGTCCACCGTGGCGATGCGGCTGTGGATGGGCGGCACCGCCTCGCCATCGATGCGGACATCGATCACCGTGGGCCGGCCCGAGGCGATGATATCTTCGACCAACTCCGGGGTCAACGGGTTGTCGCCGTCCAGGCGGATGCCTCTGGCGCCCAGTCCTTCCGCCACCGCGGCAAAGTCCACCATGGCAAAGCGGGAGGGCAGGCCTTCGGGGATCGGGGTTTTAAAGAGCTTACGGCCATGATAGACCATGCCGAGCATGGCGTTGTTGAAGACGATCCAGATCACCGGGATGTTGTGGTTCACCGCGGTGGCCACCTCGAAACCGTTCATCAGAAAGGAACCGTCGCCCACCATGGCCACCACCGGGCGTTCCGGCACCGCCAGTTTGGCGCCGACCGGGGCGGCGACGGCATAGCCCATGGAGCCGAAACCGAGGGAGACAAAAAAGGAGTAGGGCCGGTTGAGGGTCATGTGGCGGATGGCCCAGGCCATCGAGGTGCCGATATCGGCAAAATAAATGGTGTTGTCCGGGAAGGAGCGCTGGATGTCGCGGACCAGGCCGCCGGGATGATAAAGACCCTGGTGGGGAGAAAAATCAGCTGCCGGCTCCCGGCACGCCTCCCGCATCGTTGCCAGCTGTTCGTGTACAGGCTGAAAGTGTTTGTGGGCGTTCTGCTGCGAGCGTTCCTCCACCACCGCCTTGCACAGCTCCTTGATGTTCATTCTGGCGTCGCCCACCAGGCCGACCGAGGTGCAGTAGTTTTTGCCGATCTTTTCCGGGTTGATGTCGATATGGATCAGGTGCTCGCTTGGCCGGATCTTTTCGTCCCAGCCGCTGGTCATCATCTCGCTGAAGCTCGTGCCGATGCCGACCAGCACGTCAACCTCGCCATTTGTGATGTATTCCCTGGCCAGCGGGTTGCCGGCAAAGCCCAGCACCCCCAGGGAAAGGGGATGCGATTCCGGAAAGACGCCCTTGGCCTTGGGGGAGGTGGCCACCGGCATCTGCAGGAGTTGGGCCAGCTCCAGCAGTTCATTGGCGGCGCGGGACAGCACCACCCCCCAGCCGGCGATGATCGCCGGTTTTTTGGCGGCGACCAGATAGCGGGCCGCCTTTCTGACGCTCTCCTCGTCATAGAGGCGGGCGTCGGTCTTCAGGGTGCAGAGGCTCTGCGGTTCGATCTCTTTTTTCATCAGGTCGGTGGGCAGATTCAGATGAACCGGACCGCTGGGGCCGGTCATCGCCAGGCGGGTGGCCTTGTGCAGCATGTACTGGGCCCGCTTTTCGGTGATCAGCATGCCGCTGTACTTGGTGAAGTTGCGGAAGATGTTGGTGATGTTGACGCCCTCGGAGCCGGATTCCTGAATCGCCCCCTTGCCGAACACCGAGATGGCGACCTGGCCGGTCAAGGCCAGCACCGGGATGGAATCGGCATAGGAGGAGGCGAGCCCGGTGATCATGTTGGAGGCGCCTGGTCCGGCGGTGGCGGTGCAGACCCCGAGCCGGCCGGAGACCCGGGCATAGCCGTCCGCCATGAAGGCGGCTCCCTCCTCGTGTTTGCTGATAATTGGTTGCACCCCTTGTTTGTTGTGAAAAAGGGCGGTGCTGAGATCCTCGATGGCGCCGCCCGGCACGCCGAAAACGTATTTCACTCCCATCTGCCCCAGCAGGTCGATCATTAAATCCGCGGTGTTCATAATCCTCTCCTGATTGTCCTTCCGTTGTGCGGTGCTTGCGGGAAAACGGGGCGCGCCTCCACCCGCCCCGTTCGGGAAAATATCCTGTTCCACCATGGGTCTGATGGTGTAGGATAGCGACAGGTGTCTTTCGTCATTTGCGCTCAGGCGGTCCGCCGCGCTGCGGCGGAACCGGTGGGACTCTTTATCAGTGAAGGGAAATCAGACAACAATGCGTTTCATTTTCATGGTGACCATCTATCTGCGGGTTCTCGCCGCCATCCGGCGGGTCTACGGCTGCGGCCGCGTCTATTTTACCTGGCTGCTGGTCGAGCCGCTCATGAAGTTTTTCACCGCAACGACCATGGCCCTGGATCATCTCTTCTTTCCGGGATTTCGCAAAACGGTGGTGAAAAATCCGGTTTTCATCATCGGTCATCCCCGCAGCGGCACCACCTTTCTCCATCATCTGCTCACCGGCCACGAGGAGGCGGCGCCCTTCCAGACCTGGCACCTTTTCTTGCCGGCCCTGACCGCCAGGGCGCTCTTCCGGCCCCTCATCAATCTCCTGATTCGCCAAGGGAAAACCGAGGTCATGCCGGAGTGGACCGGCCACCGGATGGCGCTCGACAAAACGGAAGAGGAGGAGATGCTTTTCCTCCACACCTACGACACCAATTTCATCACCATCGGCATGCTCTCCTTTGACGAACAGAGCTACCCGGAGCTGCAGTATCACGACCGGCAGCCGCAGGCGGCGCGGGAGCGTTCCATGCGTTTTCTCGATGGCTGTTTCCGGCGCCATCTCTTCTTCACCGGGAAAAAACAGATCATCGCCCAGACCCATTTTTCCACCTTCCGGCTGCGCACCATGCTCGACTATTATCCGGACGCCAGATTCATCTTCATCCTCCGTAATCCCCATGACGTCGTGCCCTCCTTTTTCTCCCTGCTCCACAACAGCATCAGGTTCCGCTGGGGCATCGACGCGATCCGGCCGGAGCTGCTCGCCCGTTACAACGAGCATCGTTTTCAGGGCATGGTGGATCTCTACCGGTATTTTTATGAACTCGACACAAAGGGGTTGCTGCCCCGGGAGCGGGTGCTGGTGCTGCCCTACGACGAGCTGCGGTATAATCTGACCGCCGCCTTTGACCGGATCATCGCCTTTACCGGCATCAAACCGGATGCGGCCCTGCGCCGGGCCGTGGCTGAACGGGCCGACCGGCAGGAGCGCTACCAGCGCAGGCACGCGGTCAGGGAGCCCGCCGAGTTCGGCGTCAGCCGCGCGCGAATCTCCCGGGAATTCGCCTTTGTCTTTGATCATTATGGTCTGGAGGACAAATGGAAGTAAAGAAATCATTGGTCATCCGGAACCGATCGCGGCGGCTGGCCCTGATAGTCGATGTCCCCGCATTGGAGGGGGAAAAACGATTCCGGCGGCTGATCAGCGGCCTCTGCGTAGCAGGCAAGGACGCCGGAATGGACCCAGCAGCTCAGTAAGCGGTATACTTCTTGGGGGGTAAACCCGTAATCGGCAAAAAAAGCCGCACTGTATCCGGCAAGATTCATGCTTTCACCCCACCTCGACTGCATAATTTCTTCCAGTTCATAGGCGAGGGATAGGTGTTTCCCTTTTTCCAGGGCCAAGTTGTTTGCTACTCGTTCCATCGCCGGAATGCGCTCATCACCTGTTGCTATGGGGCGAGCATACCCGGCAATAACCGGAATTCCGTTTTGGTGGCGCGTAGAGTGAAAGTCAATAATATTCTGTAGTGTGCTGCCTGAATCGATTTGCGCTTTGACCCCCCGAATAAAATCGCATGCAGCTGGCATGCAGCCGGGACCGTACATTTTTGAATCAGAAGCCAAAATTCCGGCGCAGACGGCGGCAACCGGCGACGTGTGAAGAACACCGGCAAGACTTGCGGTCTGATTGCACCAGATACGAGAATCCGGCCAACTGAGGCAGATGAACAGGGATTCCAGCCAGTCGGCAAAACGCCGCTCCACGATTCGCCCGACAGTATTCAAGAGCAGTACTTGAAAAAAAGACGTTTTTCCAACAAGGTCATCCAGCATGGAATACCCCTGATTATATACTGCTTCACCGATTATCCACCCCCCCTTTTGGGCAAAAATTTTCCCTCGGCGTTGATTCCAGAAAAAGATATCATTTTTTTGAGCTGGCTCTGATGACATAGTGCTCCTCGTCTAAAAAGGGCATGGCGGAGAGAGGTTTGTCGGCAAGTTCCAACCCGTGCGCAAGAATGCCCGGCGCATTCATCAGCTGAAACAGCCCGGCCCCGGCCCACGGAGTAAAGCCGAGATCGCACAGGGTGGCGGCCGCTATCCCTGTACTGAGCCAGCCCATTGCCTGTGGACGAAGAAATGCCGCAAAATCCTTACCCCACCTGAGGGTGGCGCCGGCGCCGGGCATGGCGCCGAGGATATCGGCAAGCTGTCCGGGCAACGGATCGATGCCGCCGAAACGGCTGCCAAAGCCGGGAGCGGGATGAAAATCTCCTTCTTTCGGCCGGGGCGCGGCAAGGCAGGTTGCCGCTGCCGCTGCCGGGGTCTGATGGAGGTTGTCGGCCAGAAAGCGCATGGCAGCCAGCACCTCGCCGCCGCCCAGATGTGAGCCGCTCAGAACGGAAAGACCGATTGGCAACAGGTGCTGGGTGTTCGTCCGGCTCACCGCCGCGTTCATGGCGGCGCGGCTGGCCGGGTGGCGGGGGCCGGGATTGATCATGGCGATGAAGAGGGTTTCCAGCAACCTGGCCTCCTGGCGCGCAGGCAGTTCTCCCCGGAACAGCAGAAACAGCACCTCCATAAAACTTCGTTTTTCGGCAAGCTCCAGGATGTCGTAGCCATGACAGCGGCACTGTCCGGCCAGGTAGGGATTCTCGTCGTCCGGGATTTCCTGCCAGAGCCGGGTCACGGTGCGATCAGTGAATGACACATCTCGTCTGCCGACCTTATTGGTTTGTCTGTGCATGTGTGGTGAGCCCATTAAAACCGATAGCGGATTTCCCCGTAAATCGAACGCCCGGCGATGGGGTAATCGTCGGGGATGAAGGCCCCTTCCGGCGCGGCCGCGGCATAGGGGCTGGGGATACGGCCATTCTCATCAAAGAGGTTGCGCAGGGAGAGCGCCACCTCCCAGTGGCGGGCGATGTTGACCCGCCGCAGGGTGAGATTGACCAGATCGTAGTTGGTGATGTCGTCGCGCGGGTCGCCCTGGGCGCGGTGGCGGTCACCGATCCAGATATACTGGCCGTCCAGGGACCAGTCCGGCAGAAACTCCCAGTGGGGATTGAGGTAAAACTGCCACTCCGGCGCATCAGGCACCACATGGTCGAGTTTGGTGTTCTCCGAGCGCTGGTAGGCGATCGTGCCGCGCAGCCGCAGATCCGGATGAAGGAGCCAGTCCATTTCCAGCTCGCAGCCATCCCCCTCCTGTTCGCCGTAGTTGGTGTAAATCTGCGGGAACGCTGGGCCGATAAGCTCGATAAGCTCCGAGGCTTTATAGCTGAAAAGACTGAAGATCAGCCGAAGATCCCTAGTGGGCTGGTAGTCGAAGGCCAGTTCCATGGTTTCGATCTCTTCCGGAGCCAGGTCCGGGTTGCCGATGGTTTGCGGATTGTTTTTAACATACTGCTCGCCAAAGGAGGGGGTGCGGAAGGCCCGGCCGTACATGAGTTTGGTGGTGAGATCGTAACGGGTCTCCCAGACCAGGGCGGCCCTGGGGTTGGTGGTGGAGCCGAAATCGCTGTAATCGTCGTGGCGGACGCCGGCGGTCAGTTCCCAGGACGGCGCAAGTTGCCATTCGTCCTGGATAAGTCCGTACCGCAATGTGCGATTCGCCTCGGAGATATAAATCTGATCGGGATCGGTGACATGAACCAGAGCGCCAAACTGATCCGAACCAGCGGCCGGACCGAAATTTTTGTACTGGTCGCGGTCGAAATCATACGATTTTGCCCCGACGGCGATGCGAAGTTGATGGTTTCGCAATCCCTTAAAGAGCCCGCTGACCTCAGCGCCGCCGTCGTTACAGATATAGATGGGATTGCCGAGCATGTTGAGAAAGTTGGGGGGAAAGAATTGAATAAAGTTGTCCCCATGAATGTATGAATAATAGATTCGACTGCTCAGTTCCCAGTTTTCCGAAAGGGTATCGTTGAACCAGGAGAGGTCGGCGAGCAGAGATTTGTGATCAATATCATTTCCGTAAGTGATGGCCTGAGAGCCTCCGGGGCCGAGACTGGAATCCTGCAGGGTTCCATAGATATTTGCGGTCCAGTTGTCCTTCCGTAGTTTGATGTGGCTGTCCAGTTGCTCGTTCCATGTGTCCATGTGACCTGGGGCATTGGAAAGAGCGGCAGCGCCGATGGCATGGAGATAATCTTTTTCGATGATTCGACCCGTGTCGCCTTGAGTTTTGCGCCATTCTGCCCCGATGGCCACGTCCCATCCCCGGTACTGGCCGCCGTGCTGGAGCCAGACGTCCTTGCTGTCAAAGGAGCCGTAACGGACGCCGGTTTCGGTGCCGTTTATCTCGAAGTTGTCCTTGGTGATGACGTTGATGGTGCCGGCAAAGGCATCGGCGCCGTGCAGGGCCGAACCCGGCCCCCGCACCACCTCGACCCGGGAGATCATCGCCACCGGCATCTGGTAATTGATGTACCGGCTTCCGAGGTAGTTTGACGTAAATGGCACCCCGTTGACCAGCAGCAGGACATGGGGGTTGATGCTCGTGTGGACTCCGCGGATCGACCAGATGGAGCCGAGATAGGCGGTTCCCGACGGTTCCACATGGAGGCCGGGCACCGTTTCCAGCACCTCATCGAGGCTGGTGGCGCCCATCTTTTTGATATCCTCGGCGGTGATGACCGAGGCCACCGACGGCGCCTTGTGGACCGGTTTCAATGAGCCGGTGGCGGTGAGCAGCAGCCGGTCGGTGCGGTAGAAATCTTCCTCCTGGGGGCCGCGGCCGAACATCTCGGAAAAGGCCCGGGTCTCCTGCTCGTCCGGGGGCGCGGTGTCCGCCGCCAGGGCCGGATTACCTGCCCAGATCAGTGTGAGGGTCGTTGCCATGAGAGTGTGCCATTTTTTCATCTTACCTCTCCCTTTTGCCGGTTTTTGCTGATGAATGACAATGATTGCGGAATGGTCGGTGTCTTTTCCCTAGACGGCAATTTCAAAACCGATAGCGGATTTCCCCGTAAATCGAACGCCCGGCGATGGGGTAGTCGTCGGGGATGAAGGCCCCTGCCGGCGCGGCCGCGGCATAGGGGCTGGGGATGCGGCCATTCTCGTCAAAGAGGTTGCGCAGGGAGAGCGCCACCTCCCAGTGACGGGCGATGTTGACCCGCCGCAGGGTGAGATTGACCAGATCGTAGTTGGTGATGTCGTCGCGCGGGTCGCCCTGGGCGCGGTGGCGGTCGCCGATCCAGATATACTGGCCGTCCAGGGACCAGTCCGGCAGAAACTCCCAGTGGGGATTGAGGTAAAACTGCCACTCCGGCGCATCAGGCACCACATGGTCGAGTTTGGTGTTCTCCGAGCGCTGGTAGGCGACATTGCCGCGCAGCCGCAGATCCGGATAAAGGAGCCAGTCCATTTCCAGCTCGCAGCCATCCCCCTCCTGTTTGCCGTAGTTGGTGTACTGCTGGGGCATGGCGCCGGTGGCCTCGATGAGCTTGTCCGCCTTGTAGGTGAAGAGGCTGAGGATCAGCCGCAGATCCTGGAGCGGCTGGTAGTCGAAGGCCAGCTCCAGGGTCTCGATCTCCTCCGCCTCGACATCCTCGCTGCCGATGGCGGCGGGGTTGTTTTTGGTGTACTGCTCGCCAAAGGAGGGGGCGCGGAAGGCCCGGCCGTACATGAGTTTGGTGGTGAGATCGTAACGGGTCTCCCAGACCAGGGCGGCCCTGGGGTTGGTGGTGGCGCCGAAATCGCTGTAGTCGTCGTGGCGGACGCCGGCGGTCAGCTCCCAGGCCGGCGCCAGTTGCCACTCATCCTGGACCAGGGCAAAGAGCAGCTGGCGGTTGGCGGACGGCATGAAGAGATGGGCCGGATCGGTGACATGGACCAGGGCGCCGAACTGATCGGCCCCGGCCGGCGGGCCGAAATTCTTGTACTGGTCCGGCTCGTAATCATAGTTCTTCCAGCCGGCCCCGAAGCGCAGCTGGTGCCGGTCAAAGCCTGTAAAGACGCCGGTCATCTCCAGGCCGCCGTCCTGCGACTCATGGATCGGGTTGCCGAGCATGTTGAGAAAGGCGGGGGGAAAATACTGGATAAAGGAATCGGCTTTCATGTAGGAATAGTAGGCGCGGGCGGTGAGGTCCCAGTCCTCGTGCAGGTGGTCGTTGTGGTAGGTGAGGTCGGCGAGCAGGGAACGGGCGTCGTTCTCGGTTCCGTAGGTGACGGCCTGGGCGCCGCCCGGTCCCATGGCCGACTCCAGCAGGGTGCCGTAGAGGTGAAGATTCCAGTTTTCCTTGCGCAGATTGAGATGGCTGTCCAGCAGATCATAACCGGTATCGAGGGGGCCGGGGGCATTGGAGAGGGCTGCGGCGCCGATGGCGTGCAGGTAATCGCGTTCGATGATCCGGCCATCATCGCCCTGGCTCTTCTGCCATTCAAGACCGAAGGCCACGTCCCAGCCCCGGTACTGGCCGCCGTGCTGCAACCAGACATCCTTGCTGTCAAAGGAACCGTAACGGACGCCGGTTTCGGTGCCGTTTATCTCGAAGTTGTCCCTGGTGATGACGTTGATGGTGCCGGCAAAGGCATCGGCGCCGTGCAGGGCCGAGCCTGGTCCGCGCACCACCTCGACCCGGGAGATCATCGCCACCGGCATTTTGTAATTAAAATAGCGGCTGCCCTGGTAGTTGAAGGTAAAGGGCACGCCGTTGACCAGCAGCAGGACATGGGGATTGAGGCTCGTGTGGACCCCGCGGATCGACCAGATGGAGGAAAACCAGAGTCCCGACGGTTCGACATGGAGGCCGGGCACCGTTTCCAGCACCTCATCGAGGCTGGTGGCGCCCATCTTTTTGATATCCTCGGCGGTGATGACCGAGGCCACCGACGGCGCCTTGTGGACCGGTTTCAATGAGCCGGTGGCGGTGAGCAGCAGGTGGTCGGCGCGGTAGACGTCCTCCTCCTGGGGACCCTGGCCGAACATCTCGGAAAAGGCCGCGGCCTCTTTTTCGCTGACAGCCGCTTTTTCCCTTGCCAGGGCCGGGTGGCCTGCCCAGATCAGTGCGAGGATCGCAGCCAAAAGCATGTGCCGTTTTTTCATCGGGTGTCCCCTTGCCGTTTTTTGGCGCGGTGTTCAGGAAATCCTGTTGCGGATAGCGAGTTGCGGATATTTCCCGCACAATTCAGCTTAGTGGAAGCGGCGCGGAAAAATCAAGGGGACAATCGTCATGTCCGGCAAAGAGATGTTGCGAAGATGGTTTGCGCGGGGAGCAGAGGCGGGTTCAGCGGATGACCATGGTGGCCAGGTCGAGGGTCTGCGGGCTCAGGGGCAGGCCGATCTTGTCGGCGGTTTTGAGGTTGAGGAGGATCTGGGTGGCGAGCGGGTCCATCACCCCGAGGGTACCGGGGCTCTGGCCGTTTTCGACGATGTTTTTCGCCATTGCCGCCGCCTGGGCGCCGATCTGGGTGATATCGGTATTGACCGAAAGGGTGACGCCGAGGCGGGCGATGTTGGCGCTTTGGCCGACGCAGAGGATTTTGTCCTTGAGACAACGGCCCTCCAGCCAGTCGATGTTTTCCAGGGTATAGAGGACCGGATCGTTCAATATCCAGAAGGCGTCCACCTGGCCGGCGATTTTTTTGTAGGCGCGCTGGAAATGGTCGGAGCGGCTGATCGATTCGCTCACCAGTTCGAGGCCGAGCAGCGCGGCGGCCTCTCGCGCCTGGGCCAGGAGCGGGATGGAATGAGGGCCGTGGACGACCCCGATCCGCCGCACCCGGGGTGAGAACATGGTCATATTGACAAACTGGGTGCCCGGGGCGGTTTCGGCGCCGATGCCGGTGATATTGGCGGAGCCTTCCAGCAGATTGTAACGCTGCCAGTTGAGCACCATGGCAAAAATGACCGGAATCTCCTGACGGTCCAGGGTCCAGAGCTTGGCGGCATAGGCCGCCTTGGCGCCAAGGGCGAAGATCAGGGCTGGTCGGCTGGCGAACAGTCTGCCCTTGAGGCCGGGGTCGGCCTCGATATCGCCCTGCAGATCGAAGAGTCGGACAGCAAAGGTGCTGGTGTCGTCAAAGGCGGTTGCCGCCTGGACATAGGCATCCTCGCTGTCGGAGAGCAGAATGGCGGCAACCGGACGATCCCCGGCGCCGGCATGGGCGATGAATGAGGCCTGTAGACAGAGCAGCAGCGCCACGACGCTCAGTATGTCAATTAATTTCCTGCCACGCATCGATCTGCAGCATCTCCATGATTTTTGCCGTTGTTCCGTCCACCTTGCCGTTCAAAAAGAGCTTTTTGATCTTTTCCACCGCAGCCGGGTCGGCGACCTCGCGATTGTAACAGAGCAGCGGCAGGGAAATGGGGTCAGAGACGGCCAGCTCTTTGACGGTTTCGAGGATTTTCGGGTTGATGGCGCCGAAATGGGCCAGGTTGTCTTCCGATACCAGGGCGGCCTTGACCTGGTGGAGGGCCAGGGCGAAAAGGGCATCGGAATCCTTGGTGGTGGTGATGAAGTTCAATTTGCCGGCGTCCAGGCCGTTGCGGCTAAAAAGCACCGCATTGAGATCTTCCAGGCCGGCGGCGCCCACCGGTGTCATGGCAATGGTCTCTTTGGCAAGATCCTCAACGGTCAGGCTGGAGTCACGGGCAACGAGCAGCACCTTGCGGTAGGTGGTGTTGCCCTTGCGGACCGGGGCGAGCAGCGGGGCATAGCGCTGTCCGTTGCCGTCCTGTTTGAGATACCACTGGGGCAGCAGGAGAAAATCCGGTGCGGCGTTCCGCACCTGGCGATCGAAATCGGTCATTCGGGTAAAGGGCTGAAAAGAGAGGGGAATTTTCGCGAAGGTCAACAGGGAGTCCATCGCCTCCTTGAGGCGCGACATGTTGCTCTGCGGCGAATCCGGGTTGAAGTAAAAAAAAGAGGAGCCGGAGCCGCAATAGAGCCACAACGGAAAGAGAAAAATGACGATCGACGCGCAGAGGGCAGCGATGGTTTTTCTGGCGTGCATCAGTGTTGTCATCTGGTTCTGGCGGATTCGGGTTGTCGGTTCACGGTGTTTGCTGACCACAACCACAGAGTACCATGAACAAGGTTCCTTGTAAACGCAACCAGCACGCTCTGTTTTTCCTCCGACTATTGTGCCGAAAGCGGTGAGCGCTGCATCTCGATTGCGACCTTATCTTGCCGTTGTCCCCTTGTCCTCCAGGACCTCACTGAGCACCCGGGCCAGGTCCTGCACGGTGAACGGCTTGGGCACGACGCCTTGAAAGCCGTATTCTTCATGGTTCGCCATCACCGCGTTAGTGGCATAGCCGCTTGCGACAACGGCCCTGACGGCGGGGTCGATGGTCCGCAGCCTGGCGATTGTCTCTTCCCCTCCCATGCCGCCGGGAACGGTCAGGTCCATGATCACCACATCATACGGGGTGCCCTGCTCTTGTGCCTCGACATAGCGAATGATGGCCTCGGCGCCGTCCCGTGCTTGCCCGATTTCATAACCCAGGGAGCGGAGCATGTGGCTTGCCACCTCCTGGATCATCTCGTCATCATCCATAACCAGCACCCTGCCTTTGCCTGCCGGCAGGCGGTTCTCCGGTTGCATCTCCTGCTGCTGGTCCGACTGTCCGGCCGGGAGATAGATGGCAAACGTCGTGCCTTTGCCGAGTCCGGATGCGACGGTGATGTGGCCGCCGTGATTTTTGATAATTGAATGAGCCACCGCCAACCCGAGACCACTGCCGTTTTCCCGGGTGGAAAAATAGGGGTCAAATATTTTGCCGAGATCGTCTTCGGCAATGCCGACGCCCTTGTCCTGTAGCGAGATTTGCAGGTAGCGGCCCGGAGCAAGGGACGGTATTTCATTCGGGCTGATCTCGATATTGCGGCCGCTGATCAGGATTTCTCCGCCGCCGGGCATGGCCTGGGCGGCATTGAGAGCGAGATTCTGAAACACCTGACTGAGTTGTCCCCGGTCGGCATCGACCAGCCAGAGGTGGTCCGGCAGGTCATAACGGCAGACGGCTTGCGAGCCTCGCACGGCGAAATCGGCGGATTCACGAATCATGTCGCGAAGGGAGGATGATTCCTTAATTGGCGCGCCGCCCCTGGAAAATGTGAGGAGCTGCTGGGTCAGGGTTCGGGCGCGCAGCGCGGCTTTTTCCGTGCCGGCCAGGGTCCCGCCTATCGTGCTGTCCGGTTCCACGGTAAGCCGCGCCAGGCTGATATTGCCGAGAATGGCGGTGAGCAGGTTGTTGAAGTCATGGGCAATGCCGCCGGCAAGGACGCCGAGGGACTCGAGTTTTTGCGTGCGCAGGTTGTCCGCTTCCCGTTTTTTGCGTTCCGAGATATCCCTGGCCACCCCGAGAGTGGCCGGTTGTTCATCATAAACGATTTTTTTTATGCTGAGCTCGACCGGAATCACGGTGCCGTCCTTGGCCAGATGGGCGCTTTCGAAAATGACCTCTCCATATTCCTGCACCTGTTGCCGCCGCTGACCGGTCTGGCCGTTATAGGGCGGAGCGATGAAAGAATCGGGCGGCAGCGCGAGCAGCTCCTGGCGGGAATAACCGAGCCGGTCACAGGCGGCGCGATTGGCCTCGATCAGTCTGCCGCCGAGGTCTTTAATGAGGATGGCGTCATGGACGCTGTCAAACAGGGTCCGGAATTTTTTTTCCGACATGGCGAGGGTCCGGGTGAGGGACTCCAGTTTGTCTCTTTCCTGCCGCAATGCCTGCTCGGTTTCGAGGCGCCGGGCAATCTCTTCCGCCAGGGCTTTGTTTTGGCGGGTCAGCTCTTCGGTTCGTTCGGCGACGATATTTTCAAGCCTCTCCTGTTGATTGCGCAATTGCTCTTCCGCCTTTCCTCGTTCCCTCACCTCTTCTTCCTTGGCATAGGCGGTGAGCAGTGACTCGCTGATGATCGCGCGTACCCGCGTGGACAGGATCAGGCAGAAGACGCTGAAGATCAACAGCATGACCGCCATGGCGGTCTGCACGGCGCTGCCGGCCAACAGAAATTTTACGGTGATCGGCAACAGGGTGGCGCCGAGATAGAGAGGAAAGACATGGCGGACCGTTGCGGTGGAGCCGGCGGCGCCGGCCACCATGCCGCCCAGGGTAAAGGCGAGAAAACACTGGTGGGGGATTGACTGCGGTGGAAAAAAAAGCAGCCCGGCGCTGCCCCAGACCAGGCCGGACAGGACCAGGCCGATGATGTTGCGGAGCGCCCACCTGTCGGCCCGTTGTTCGCCGGATTGGTCGGCAAAATAGCGCCTGGCCAGGGCCAGCCGGGCCAGGTTGATGATGAAGACTGCCGCAAACCAGGCAAGCAGGGTGACGAGGGAAACGAGCGACCGAAAGAGGAGGACGATGATCAGTGAGTTGACCAGGTTCGCCACCAGGCTGATGTTCTGGTTGGCGTAAAGATGGCGGACCTGGTCGGAGAAAAGTCGTTGGTTTGTGTCCGGCATCGGCATGTCCCCTCCCTGTGGGCGATTATAGCCTGTGTTAGGATTCGTCGCTTCCGGATCGGGGGCGTTCGATTTTTTTCTGTGCCGGCGAAGCGAAAAATCCCTGCCAGTAGGCGGGGTTTTTCACGCAGCTATCGTAGTTGGCCATGTAGATCTCCGCCAGGGTGAGAAAGCCGGTGACAATGAGGGGGCCATAAATGATGCCCATGAGGCCGAGCAGCTGCAGGCCGCCGATGATGGCGAGCAGAACGAGCAGCATGTGCATTTTTACCTGGCCGCCCACCAGTTTTGGTTTGAGCAGATATTCCACCGTATAGGAGAGCAGCATGTAGATTAATCCCATGGCCAGGCCCTGCCCCATTTTGCCCTGCAGGAGGAGAAACAGAGCGGCCGGCAGCATGACGAGGCCGATGCCGACAATGGGCAGAAAGGCAAGAACCCCCATCAGGACGCCCCAGAGCACCGGCGAAGAGAAACCCCAGAGGGTGAAGATGATCCCGCCGATCACCCCCTGAATGACGCCGCAGATGCCGTTGCCGATGAGGATGGCCCTGCTGATCTGCTCGAATTTGCCGATCAGCTTGCGTTCGTGATCCTCGGGCAGCGGCGACAGGCGGGTGAGATAGGCAAGCAGGCGGTGGCGATCGATGAGCAGAAAGAAGATGATGAGGATCATCATGAAAAATTGAAAGATGAAGTGGAGGATGTTTGCTGCCCATGAGCTGGCCTGATTATAGACAAAAAGGGCGATTGATGCGCCGAAGCGGGAAAGTTCCGCCCCCAGCTCGGCAAAGCGCAGGTGAATTCCGTAACCCTCCAGGAGCACCTTCATGCGGGCGAGCAGGGCGCTTTCCTCGACGAACTCTCTGAATTTTTCCGCCAGATTCGTCCCCTTGGTCAGCTGAAAAAGCGCGTACGCCTCGGAGGAGAGCGCACCGATAAAGAACAGCAACGGCACGAAAATAAGCAGGAAGATGAGAGAGCAGGTGAGCAGGGAGGCGAGGTTGGCGGATAACCTCTTGTGGAGAAAGATGTAGACCGGATCGAAAATCGAGGCGAGCAGATAGGAGAGGATGATGATCGACAGAAAAGGCCAGAGCAGCCAGCCCATGAGCAGGGTGGCGAGCAGCAGAAGGGCGAGAAAATAAACCAGCACCATCGGGCTGGGGGGCTGCTTTGTCATGACATGATCCTGTGGTGGAGAAATGAAATAAGTTGTTTCAAAGGCGGTGAGAATCAGCTATATTTCGTTTCCCCTTTTTGGGGCAAAAACGGGCGGGGAATATGTAGTTTTCCTCATAAGCAATTATAACCGACATTGCCCCCGGAACAATTTTTTTTTGCGTCAAGAAGACGGCGGCATTCTCCGGGCGCATCCTGATCTTTTTGAGTGCCGCGTCGTTCGAGGAGTTTTTTTATGGAGCTCACCATCGAAAAAGCCGAAGAAACCGCCCGCAAAGCCAAGCCGGACGGCAATTCCCTGGGTTTCGGTGCCCACTTTACCGATCATATGTTTCTGATGGACTATGATGCGGGTCAGGGGTGGCATGACGCCAGAATCACCCCTTACCGAAATTTTACCTTTGATCCGGCCGCCATGGTGCTGCATTACGGACAGGCGATCTTTGAGGGATTGAAGGCGTATCGCGGCGCTGATGATCGGATTCTGCTCTTCCGGCCTAAAGACAATCTGGCCCGCTTGAATCATTCATCTGCCAGGATGTGCATGCCGACCATCGATGTTGACGGGGTCTTCGCAGGACTGCAGGCCCTGCTGCGTACCGATCGGGACTGGGTACCGACGGCAAACGGCGCCTCGCTCTACATCCGGCCTACCATGATCGCCACCGAGGCGGCCCTCGGGGTCCGGCCGGCGAACCGCTATCTCTTCTTTATCATCATGAGTCCGGTCGGCGCCTATTATAAAGAGGGGTTCAACCCGGTCAAGATTTTTGTCACCGATAAATATGTCCGCGCCGTCCCGGGTGGCGTCGGCGAGGCGAAAACCGCCGGCAATTACGCGGCCAGCATCATGGCCGCGGTAGAGGCCCAGCAGCAGGGCTTCACCCAGGTGCTGTGGCTTGACGGCATTCATCGTAAATATGTCGAGGAAGTCGGCACCATGAACATCTTCTTTGTCATCGGCGATGAAATCATCACCCCGCCGCTCTCCGGCAGCATCCTGCCCGGCATCACCCGGGATTCGGTGCTGCGCCTGCTGCGTGACTGGAACTGTCGGGTGGTCGAACGGGCCATCACCATCGACGAGGTCTTCGCCGCCAGCGAAAAGGGGATGCTGCACGAGGTGTTCGGCACCGGCACCGCCGCCGTCATTTCACCGGTGGGGTCACTTTTTTATCAGGGGAAAACCTGCTTTGTCAATCATGGCAAGACCGGTCCGCTGGCCCAGCGACTCTTTGCCGAAATCCAGGATATTCAGTACGGCCGCAAATCCGAACCCTATGGCTGGGTAGCCACCCTGTAACTGTCTGAGGGAAAAAACGACCCCGGCTCTTTTGGGCCGGTGCCGCCAGCAGCCCGTGATGTCCTGCCGGAAAAGGCCGTCAGCAGAGGAAAAGAAT
Organism: Thermodesulfobacteriota bacterium; assembly: GCA_049323935.1. Lineage (GTDB taxonomy): Bacteria > Desulfobacterota > Desulfobulbia > Desulfobulbales > SURF-16 > DB1. The sequence goes on along the minus strand of JBMONN010000001.1, from coordinate 132,595 downwards.
CTTCGCGGCCATGGCATTGCGCCATGGCCCGATTTTTTTTTTGACCCTCTCTCTTGATTTTTGCAATGACCATTCCTACTATTTCGCCAACAAGGAATGCGGATCTTGTCTAAGGGTCCAATTTCCTTGTTCTTTTGGCAGCAGCGAAAAATCCCCGTCACAGCGGGTTCCGCCACAGTGAGACGGCCGGTCACCTTCCCGACCGGCTGATCAGTAGAAAATCAATTCAAAATCCAATTCAAAACGGAGGTTGTAGATGAAAATTCGTCCCTTGAACGACCGTATTCTGGTCAAACGACTTGAGAGCGAGACAAAGACCGCGGGCGGCATCATCATTCCCGACAGCGCAAAGGAAAAACCGGCAGAGGGTGAGGTCATCGCCGTTGGTTCCGGCAAGCTGAACGACAAAGGCGAGCGGACTGGCATGGAAGTAAAGAAGGGCGATCGGGTCCTCTTCAGTAAATACGGCGGCACCGACGTCAAGGTGGACGGCGTTGATTACCTGATCATGCGCGAGGACGATATCCTCGGCGTGGTTGAGCCGTAAGCAGGTTTCACCAAGGCTGCTCGCGCCGGCAGGGCGCGACCGCCGCTTTTCCGTGAACAGAAATTCCACATCGCCTGGCCGCCATGATCTTCCGGTTGGCAGGCGCATCATGACTTTAAGGAGAAAGAGACGATGGCAAAAGATATCAAATACGGATCCAAGGCCCGCGAGCACATCCTCAACGGCGTCAACACCCTGGCCAACGCAGTCAAGGTGACCCTCGGCCCGAAAGGCCGCAACGTTCTGCTGGAAAAATCCTTCGGCGCACCGACCATCACCAAGGACGGCGTCAGCGTCGCCAAAGAGATCGAACTCAAGAACAAATTCGAGAACATGGGCGCCCAGATGGTCAAGGAAGTCGCCTCCAAGACCAGCGATGTCGCCGGTGACGGCACCACCACCGCCACCCTGCTTGCCCAGGCCATCTATACCGAAGGCTCCAAGCTGGTGGCCGCCGGCCACAACCCGATGGAAATCAAACGCGGCATTGACAAGGCGGTCGAGGTTGTCGTCGCCGAGCTGGCCAAGATCGCCAAACCGACCAAGGAGCAGAAGGAAATCGCCCAGGTCGGTACCATTTCCGCCAACAACGACGCCACCATCGGCAACATCATCGCCGAGGCCATGGACAAGGTGGGCAAGGAAGGCGTCATCACCGTCGAAGAGGCCAAATCCATGGAGACCTCGCTGGACGTGGTCGAGGGCATGCAGTTTGACCGTGGCTACCTCTCCCCCTACTTTGTCACCGATCCGGAGAAGATGGAGGTCAACCTTGAAGAGGCCCTCATTCTGATCAACGAGAAAAAGATCAGCAACATGAAGGATCTGCTTCCCATTCTCGAGCAGGTTGCCAAGATGGGCCGGCCGCTGCTCATCCTTGCCGAGGATGTGGACGGCGAGGCCCTGGCCACCCTGGTGGTCAACAAGCTGCGCGGCACCCTCAATGTGGCGGCGGTCAAGGCCCCGGGCTTTGGTGACCGCAGAAAGGCGATGCTCGAGGATATCGCCATTCTTACCGGCGGCCAGGTCATCACCGAGGATCTCGGCATCAAGCTGGAAAACGTCACCCTGGACGATCTCGGCCGCGCCAAACGGATTGTCATCGACAAGGACAACACCACCATCATCGACGGCGCCGGCGACAAGGAGAAACTGGCGGCCCGGGTCAAGCAGATCCGCGCCCAGGCCGAGGAATCGACCTCCGATTATGACCGCGAGAAACTGCAGGAGCGGCTGGCCAAACTGATCGGCGGCGTGGCCGTCATCAATGTCGGCGCTGCCACCGAGGTTGAGATGAAGGAGAAGAAGGCCCGCGTTGAAGACGCCCTGAACGCCACCCGCGCTGCGGTGGAGGAAGGCATCGTCCCCGGCGGCGGCGTCGCCTATATCCGTTGTCTCAATGCTTTGGACGGCTTGAAACTCCAGGGCGAGCAGGCCCTCGGCATCAACATCATCAAGCGCGCCCTCGAAGAGCCGGTTCGTCAGATCGCCTCCAATGCGGGCTGTGAAGGCTCCGTGGTGGTCGAACATGTCAAGAATCAGGACGGCGCCAACGGCTTCAACGCCGATACCGAGCAGTACGAGGATCTCATCGCCGCCGGCGTCATTGATCCGGCCAAGGTAACCCGTTTCGCCCTGCAGAACGCGGCCAGCGTCTCCGGTCTGCTGCTCACCACCGAATGTATGATCGCCGATATGCCGGAAGAGAAGAACGAGCCGAGCATGCCGCCGGGCGGCATGGGCGGCATGGGCGGTATGGGCGGCATGATGTAACAGCCGTTGATTTTTGTTGACAATGCGAAGAAAATTTACCATATAAGTTTTTCTTCGCATTTGTTGCCCTTGCAGCACCCCATGGCGATGTAGCTCAGCCGGTTAGAGCATACGGCTCATATCCGTAGTGTCCGGGGTTCAAGTCCCTGCATCGCCACCAGATCACATCCAGTATCGTTCGATACTGTCCAAAAAGGCCTGAGAAATCAGGCCTTTTTCTTTTTGCGCTGTCCGTCAAGATTCATCATGATATGATAAAATCCGAAGGCTTTGGGGGCCTTTTAGAAGATGAAAAGCCCCCAAGGGAAAATGGAAGCTCCCAAAAATGGAGGAGCCGCCATGTCGAAACGGATTGCCCCTCTCACCGATACCAAAGTCAGAACAGTCAAACCGAAAGAAAAGCCCCAAAAACTCTATGATGGTGCGGGCCTTTTTCTCCTGATCACCCCCACGGGCGGAAAACTCTGGAATCTCAAATACCGCTTTGGCGGGAAAGAGAAAAAAATATCTTTCGGCGCCTACCCGGACATTTTTCTCGCGCAAGCGCGGCAGAAACGTGACCAGGCCAAGGCATTGCTGGCAAACGGCATTGACCCCAGCGATACCAGAAAGGCCCAGAAAGCTGCCGCAACAGAAGAGACGGAAACCTTTGAAGTGATCGCCAGGGAATGGCACGCGAAATTTTCACCCTCCTGGGCGTCGAACCATGCCGGGAAAATCATCCGGCGCCTTGAACTCTACATTTTTCCCTGGCTGGGTGCTCGGCCGATAAAAGAGATAACTGCACCCGAGCTGCTTTCCGCGCTGCGACGAATTGAGGCGAAGGGAATCCTGGAAACAGCCCACCGGACTCATCAGAACTGCGGTCAGGTTTTTCGCTATGCTGTTGCAACCGGTCGGGCCGAGCGTGACCCGGCAAGTAACTTGCGCGGGGCCATTCCGCCGGCAGAGGGCAAACGTATGGCAACTATTACCGGCCAAAAGAAATTTCCGGCCTTCTGCACTCTATTGACGATTACATAGGCAGCATTGTCACCCGTTGTGCCCTGCAGCTTGCCCCGCTCGTGTTTGTCCGGCCCGGAGAGCTCCGGCAGGCAGAATGGTCGGAGATCAATTTTGAGGAAGCCGAGTGGCGAATCCCTGCTGGAAAAATGAAGGGCGGGGTGCAGCATATTGTGCCTTTGTCGCTGCAGGCTATGGCGGTGCTCCAGGAAATTCATCCCTTGACCGATTCGGCCATTAACTGCTAAAAACGGATATTATCAATCAATCTAATGCGGATCGCATGATGACTGAACATCTGGACAATGTCCTTACCATCGAAGAGCTGGCTGTCTATCTGAAAATCTCCAAGTCGTCCTTGTATAAGCTGGCCCAGAAGGGAGAGGTCCCCGGCCAGAAGGTGGGAAAGCACTGGCGGTTCAGGCGGGATATCATCGACCAGTGGATGGCGGAAAGTGCCTCTTCATCCAAAAGGAAAGATGAAGGGTGAATCTGGTAGAAGGATTCATAGCGAAGGTTTTGCAATGAAGGAAAAGGAACTTCTCACATATCTCAAGAGCCTCTGTCCAGAGGAAAACGAGGGGTGTGAATGGAAAGAATTCAAAAATCTCAAGCACGCGGTCTCTGGCAAAAAAGGAGAAGATATAATTTCCTATATCTCCGCCCTGGCCAACATGGAGGGCGGTTCTTTGGTTGTCGGTGTGGCGGACAAGACATTAAACATTGTCGGGATCGAGAATCTTCACGATTATACCCCGGAGAACATCAAACAGCGGATTCTTGGTAAATGCACCAATTTGGACTCGGAAAGCTTCCAGGTTGATCCCTACCTGACCACAGATACCGGGAAAACGGTGTGGGTCTTCAGGATACCAAAACATCACCCACGCCTTCCAGTTTATGCCCATGACAAAGCATGGCAGCGTCTGGGAGACAGTCTAGCGGAACTTCGCCCGGAAAGGCTTGCCAAAATACTGGCGGAGCCGGTCAAGGATATTGATTGGTCGGCAGAAATCGTAGAATCAGCTTCACTGCTGGATCTTGACCAGAAGGCCCTTGCCAAGGCCCGGGAAAAATATACTGAGAAAAGCCGTAACGCTTCATTTGCACAGGATATTTCCGGTTGGGATGACAGCACGTTCCTCGACAAGGCTAAGATCACCATTCAGGGGAAAATTACTAGAACGGCCCTTCTGTTGCTGGGCAAAAACGAGGCTTCCCATTTTCTGCTGCCGAATCCAGCTCATATTACCTGGAAGCTTGAGGGAGAAGAGCGGGCCTATGAACATTTCAGCCCGCCATATCTGTTATCAACAACGGAAGTACTCCACCGCATACGAAATATCAAATACAAGATCTTCCCGGATAACTATCTTCTGGCGGCAGAGGTCAATAAATATGACACCAGGGTTATCCTTGAAGCGCTTCATAATTGTATTGCTCATCAGGATTATGCCGCAAACGCCAGGATCATTGTCACCGAAAAGATTGACCGGCTGATTTTCGAAAACGCGGGAAGGTTTTATGATGGGACGCCGGAAGATTATTATTCCGGCGACCGGACGCCGCAACGTTATCGGAATCCATGGCTCGCCCAGGCCATGGTTAATCTGAACATGATCGATACAGTGGGTCATGGCATCCATTCCATGACCCTGGCTCAACGCCGCCGCTTTTTCCCTCTCCCCGATTACGCCAAGACCACGCCTGAGAAGGTGGTTCTTGAGATTTTCGGCCATCTCATCAATGAAAACTACACCAAACTCCTTCTTGAACACCAGGACTTGCCATTGGATCTGGTTATTCTTCTGGACCGGGTTCAAAAAAAACAATCCATTACTGACGCGGCTGCAACTACACTTCGCAGGCAAGGACTGATTGAGGGCAGAAAGCCCCATTTTTTTGTATCGGCAAAGGTGGCTGTGGCAACCGGCAACGGAGTTTCATACACATTGAGCCGTGGGCTTCACAAAGAAAAACTGAAACAGTTTGTCCTTCAGCACCTTCGTGAAATTGGGCCAACATCCAGGATCAAACTGGAAGAATTACTTTTTGAAATGCTGCCCTCCGACCTGACGGTCGAAAAGAAACGGAACAAGGTGAAAAACCTGCTTACGGAAATGAGGGCCAGGGATAAAAGCATTAAGAGAATAGGGAAAGGCCCCAAAAGCCAATGGGAACCCTCAAATGAAGATCGTTTAAAATGAGGACAAATTATACGACTAATAAACGATTTTTAAACGACCTTTACGGCTCTGCTTTGCGCAACATTTCAGAGCTGGATGTGTTGGATGCGTATTCATTCACCCTGGAGGCGGCGGCAAACGATCGATGTTTGCCGGAGATTCAGGAGCGGATAAGGAAAATGGTTGCTGACGTCACATCACGCGATCAGTTTGCCGGCAAGATTATTCGACACGAACTCGAACGCGCCGCCTGCTGAGGTGCGCGCCAGCACGAAAACCATCTGTTGAGAGATGCCCAGCCAGCGCAGCCTGGCCATGAAAATGACGGCAAGAAATACCAATGGAACGGTGCCATCAACGCCGCCCGTATCGGCGGCGGTTCCACAACCCCTGAGGAGGATCGTTTTTCATGGATTATCAGAATCTGACCGCGCCCTGCGGCCTGCCCTGTTTTGCCTGCTCTCTCTTTCTGGCCAACGACAACCCGGACATCAGAAAGCAGGTCATGCGGGAGCTGGGGGTGCCCGAGGAGAAGGCGAGCTGCCGGGGTTGCCGCAATGAAAACGGCGCCTGCCCCCATCTGCCGGTCACCTGCCATGTTTATCCGTGTGCGCAGGGAAAGGGCATTCACAATTGCAGCCAATGCCCGGATTTTCCCTGTGATCTGTTACACCCCTATGAAGACATGGCGAAACTGTGGCATAATACGAAGGTGTTTCATCTCTGTCTGATCAGGAAGATGGGTATCGAAGAGTGGGCGAGAAACAAGGCGGAAAAGGTGCTCTCCACCTATTCGCATGAAAAGTGGCGACTGTAACGCATGTCAGTCGTGTCCCGCGCCGGCGGCAGGGCGGGGCGCCCGAGCCATTTCGTCTATGCCGTTCAAGAAGGAGGTCGCGCAATGAAGAGGATGAAGATGGGGGCCGGTTTGCTGGTGCTGCTGCTGGTGGTGGTTTTCGGCCTGGTGGCCTGCGCCGGCACGTCCAAACAGGCAAGCACCGGGGAGTTCGTGGACGATTCGGTCATCACCGCCAAGGTCAAAGCCGAGCTGGCCAGGGATGACGCGGTCAATCTGTTTAAGATCGGTGTCGAGACCTTCAAGGGCACCGTCCAGCTCAGCGGCTTCGTCGATTCGCGGCAGACCGCCGACAAGGCGGGCCGGATCGCGGCCGGCGTCAAGGGGGTCGGGGCGGTGAAAAACGATCTGATCGTCAAATAGAGACCACCCATCGATCCCGCAGGCGGTGCGGACAGTGGCCATGCCGGGTGCCGGAGCCCGTCTCCTCCGGCACCCGAGGGGTGATTATTTCACGCTGGCCGATTCATAGCCGGCGCCCTTCCAGGCAAAGATGCCGCCCGGGTGACGGTAGACGTTCTTGTAGCCGAGCTTTTTTGCCCATGCCGCGCCGTTATGGCTGCGGGTGCACTTGACAAAGCCGCAATAGACGACAATGACCCTGTCCTTGTCCGGTCCGAGCAGGGCAATGTAGTCATCCTGGCTCTTGCCGTCGGTTTCCTTGCTGTCCCACGTTTCCATGTCCGGAATGGGAAAGAGAAACTGTTTGGCGCCCGGCACATGCTCTTTTTTGTAGCTGTCCTCAAAGGGCATGGTGTCGATGATCAGCATATCCTTGCCTTCGTCGATCCATTTTTTCAGCTCTTCGGTGCTGACTATATCATAGCCGCCGCGCCGAATTTCCCCAACGAGTTTCACCGCGCCCTTCTCCTTTTCCAGTTCCTCCTCGAATTTGTTGGTGCCAAAGGCGCTTGCCGTCCCGGCAAAACCGAGGAGCACCAGAACCGCCACCACTGCCGCTGTCATCATGTTCACGAACCGCATATTTTCCTCCATTACAGTGTTTTTGTTCCCGGCCGGCCCACCATGGCCCAGCCGTTTTTTTAGATCGGGGCGGCGCCGGGTTCCATTCTCTTTGTTCGGTTCCGCCAGTAGAGATAGAGCACGCCGCCCACCAGCAGCAGATCGCGGATGAGAGCGGTTTTGAGTCCTTTATAGGCCTGCTCCGGGTCGTCCGAGCCGAAACAGCCGCAATCGACATCAAGGCCCAGTTGAATGCCATAGGCGAGGACGACGATAAAAAGAAGCAGTTGCAGAAATATGGCCGTTAGGCTGCCGCGGACCCGGCAAAGCAGGGCAATGGCGCTGCCGACCTCGATCAGCGGCAGAACGATGGCAACGGCGGTGACCCATGAGGCCGGCAGCAGGCCATAGCCCGCGATGACGACGGCAAAGGCCCGGACATCAAGGAGCTTGCTTGTGCCGGCATAAAGAAAGACCGCTGCAAGTGTCCAGCTTGCCACCCGTTCGAGCCACGGATGAATCATGTCTTGCCTGTCCCCCATTTCCGAGCCTTTTGCATACAGGCAGAATCCAAGGTAGCGGCCGATTTGTCAAACTGGAATTTTCTATTTATTTGGATGTTTGGATAGGTAAAGCAAAGACCAGACCGGGAGCAGGCAGGTTGCCCTGCCTGCTCCCGGTTGTACCCAGAGTCAGGGACTCTGCGTGATTACGGCAGTGTTACTCGGAGATCGCCATCATCGCCCACGACGTAGACTGTCTGGCTGTAGTCTGCAGCAAGCACCTTGACACTGATGTCGTAGGATTTACCGCCGATGGTGTAGGTGTGGGCAACACCTGCGGCCAGCTGCGCCCCAGTGACCGAGCTCGACTTCCTGTCGCCCCAGTAGATATAGGCGCGAACAATGGTCGGATCGAGGTTGGCCCCGGTCAGGGTCACCGTTTTGCCGGCGACCGCACTGGTGAAATCAACTCCCAGCACCTCGGGCTCGACAACCACCGCGTTGACACTGACCGTCTCGCTGTCACAGACAGAGGACTCGTCAGCCGGAGTGGCCGGATCGTCGTTGAGGCAGACGGTAACGGTGCCGCTGTACTCGCCCTCGGCCGGATAGACCGCTTGACGAACACCGCTTGAGACATCGGTCACCGAGGAGGTTCCCGGAGTATTCCAGCTGTAGTTGCAGCCAGCCGCCCAGGGAGTCAGGGCGCCATCGACCACCGATGCACAGGTGGAACGGGTGGCGTTGTACTCGACCGTCAGATTAGTCTCATTGGAGGGCAGAGCGCTCAGCATCGCGTCAACCTTGTAGGTCGGCACCGCGACCGCGACACTCGGGCTCATCAGCATGGACAGGGTCTGGGCCGGGTAGCCGAGATACTGGTTGGCGTTGACCACCGTGGCGATGGGCTCGCCGTCGGCGCAGGGTTTGACGCCGGGCGCGAATGGATTGCCGCCGGAGTAGTCGTAACAGAGGTCCGATTGTTTCCAGGGAATCATGTGGTTGGGGTTGGCCGGGTTTTTGTCGCCCTTGATTTCCCAGTCAACCCGTTTGACGCCATTCACAATGGATTGCTGCAGGTTGATCTTGAAATTGTCCCGCACCTCGGCTCTGCTGTAGAGCATGGTCATGCCGCCCGTCGGATCGTCGGCCGGCAGAGTGGCGGTCATGCTGCCTTTACAGTCGGCGTCGGTGGCGCAACCCTTGCCGTCACGGAAGCCGCCGGCGCAGGTGGCGGGCCATGGCCCGTCCGCCGGATTGTCCGTGCCGGTGCAAGTGCCGTTGAACATGGCGTTATCGGCGACACAGTTGTTGACATTGACGCCAAAGGCTTGGGCCACCGGCGAGTTGACCGGTCCGGCAAAGGGGTTGCAGCCCTGGGCCAGGCCTTCCACCGGCTCGCGCACAGTGAAGCCCTGGAGTCCGGCGATGCCGTCCCACATGCCCATCATCATGGCGGTGCCATGGGGGAAGCCCATGACATTGTCAAAGGTCTGGGCCATCATGCCGACACACTGATCAATGGTCTGGAACATGGAACCCTCGGCGCAGCTTGTCCCCCAGAGCGGATCATTGGTCATGCCGTTGAACAGGTTGGCATCGGTCAAGGTGCCCATGCCGCACAGCGCGGTGCAGTCGAAATCGGCGAACATTGCGAACCAGTTCTTCACATGATCAGTGCCGCCGATGCCCATGCCGGCGTTATCCAAGGGCTGGACGCGACCCTCGAAAAAGCCGACGGAGTAAGGTGAGTAGTTCGGATCAGCCGGATTGGCGCTGGAATGGCAACTGACGCAGCCGCCGCGCTTGGCGCCGCCCAGAGCCCATTCGGATGGAACAATGCCGTGATTGATGTCGAAGTCTTTCTGGACCATGCTCAACTTCTTGACATTGGCCGATTCCCCGGGAAGGCTCGGGAAGATCGTGTCGATCATGTAATCGAGTTCGGCCTTGGTGTCGATCTCGAAGGAGTCGGACAGGGAGAAGCCGTCAAACAGCGGCACGGTGTTGCCATCGTTGCGGCGGACCTTCATCCAGTTCACGGCCTCGGCCACCTCACCGGCCTGGGTGACGATACGGTTCTTGACCGGGCCCATGGCCATCGGCGCTAAGGCCACCGGATCCTCGTTGATGCCGGCGTCCGAGCCCATTTCAATTCTTGTGTCGATCAGGCTTTCCATCCAGATCGGTTCGAAGGAGGGGAGCATCGGCCAGATTTTGGTTTCGCCGTTTCTCGTCATCCACTTGTGCACCACCGGCATGGTCTTGTGGGAGCCGGTGATCAGGTCGAAGTTCCAGTCCAGCATGTTGCGGTAGTAGCTGTTTTTGTAGAATCCGACGGACCAGTCACGGTACTTCTTGCGGCCAGGCGCGCCATACACCTCGGGAATGTGGCAGGTGGTGCAGCCGATGCGGTCGAGATGCAGCTGGGGCAGGCCGTTATGCAAGGGGGTCGGGGCGGTGAGGGTGCCGCCGTTGTCGGTGAGCTTCGGATGGGTGCGGGTGATGTGGCAGGCTTCGCACGACACCGTGCCGTCCAGATTGTTCTTGGCGTTGTTGTCCGGCGCGCAGTCGCTCTGGGCGAACTGATGATCCATGCCATAGACGGTTTCTTCCTCATACTGAACACCATGATGTTCGCCGGCCGGGATCACTTTCACGCCACCGTCGGTCGCCGTTGATCCGACGGCGTAATGGCAGTCGGCACACTGCAGGCCGCTCATATCATGGACATCGGCGTCCGGCATGCGCTCCTTGACGGCAAGGGTGCCCATGCCCATGGCGGAGAGATCAAAGGTCTCGTTGACCACCGGGTCACCGGGGTTCTTGCCCAGACCGAACATGACGTTGAACATGGACATGCCCCACTTGTCGTTGGGGCCGGCACCGATGCGGTGGCCGCGTTTCCCCATGCCGGTCTTGCAGCCGAGGTCAAACCAGTAGACGTCGTTGGTCTTGTCGGCGCTGGTGCTGTCATAGCCAGTGCCCACCGGGTTGATCTGGCCGTAGTTGCCGTAGCCGGTCTTCATCTGGATCATGCCGGGCAGGCCGAGGCTGTTGTCGTCACGGGCATGGCAGACCGAACAGTTGGCGCTGTTTGGCGTGCCCTTGATGGCGCTGATGGTGATGGGCGCGTTGCCACCGCCCCAGTTGATGGCCTCGTAGGTGCCGTCATGATCGCCATCGACACCGATGGCGCCGATGCCCATGGAGGCGGCGAAATCAAGGTTTCTGGCGCGGAGACCGGCGTTGCGGTTATAGGGGTCATAGGCGGTGCCCACGGGGGGCGGGTTGACCGGCGCCAGGCCGAGCATGTCATACATCGGGTTGTCATTGGTTCCGTCGCAATTGGCGTCGTTACCCGGACCGATGGGCAGGCTGGTGCCGCAGCCCAGGGTCTTGTACCAGTAATGGCCACTGGCCGCATTGTCGGCGTGGCAGAAAAGGCAGTCAACCTCTGCCTTGTTCGTGCCGCTCATGAAACCTGGCGTGGGAACAATCGGGTCGGGGTTGCTCACGGTCGGGTACTCGAACATGAAATAATCGCCGGACGCGGAACCCGGACCGTAATCATTCAGGTCACGGTCATATTCCATCTGGCCGCCACCGACATGGCAGACGCCGCAGGACAGGACCCAGTCCTGAGCGCCGGCCTCGATGGACTCGGGGTCGATACTATCAGCCAGCGGGTCGATATTCTTGGCGGCCAGCTGGCGGTTGGACGGCGGGCAGTACTTGCCGAACATTCCGGGGGAGTTGGTGAAAAAACCATCATGCATGGCCTCCCGCATGTGCGGACCGTAGTTTTCGTTGCGCCCCTGGTTGGTGTGGCGGCTGACGGAAACGCCGTGGGCGTAGGATGTCACCTCGTGGGATTGCCAGTAGATCTGGCCGTTACCGTCGATGACCCCCTGGCTGTGCACCGAGGTCGATCGGCCGGCGCCGTAGTCCGGGCATTCACTGGTGTTGCAGTTCCATTGGCTTGCCTGGTCCTGGCAGTACTGCGACTTGCTGCTGGCCGGATTGCCGGTGGCACACTCGAAATGGCAGCCGCCACAGGTCATCTTCGGACTGTAGGGCGTACCGCTGTCTCCCGTTATCGGATTGCCCGCCGCATCCTTCAAGACAACGGACGACCCCTGGGGCACGGCAAGCGCCCCGGAGACCGTCAGCAGGGACAATGCCGCCATTGTCGTGACAAACAGGCCTGCGCTGTATCTCTTCTTCATTTCTTCTTTCACTCCTTCTGCGATTATGGGTTGGCCAAAACACGTTCCGGGACAATTTGGGGAAATTGTGCCGCAATAATCAGCAATACCTATGCCTTTTATCGGGGAATTCTATTTTTCGGAGTGGTTGTTTGCTTGAATTATTCGTTTTTCTTGGCTTTTTCTTTTGCGAGGGAAGAAGGCACGACTTCTTTGCGCGAGCGCGGACCGAGGAGTGAGGGCGCGGTGCGGGGGGAAATCACGCACCTGCGGATGGTGAGCGGGGCAAATGCCCCTAGGGTGGCGGTGAGGCTGGCAGGGTTGCGCGTGTGGCAAGGCAAGAAGCGAGGGACAGGAGAGACCGGTGCGGTTACCGCCGCACCCCCGTCTCCCTAGTTGAATAACCGCCCATCGCCTCCACCGCCTGCTTGAAGTCGTCGCGACCGATGACGTCCAGCAACTGGCGGATCATCGGCAAATCGAGGAAGCGGCGGGGGATGATGAGGTCGTAGCGTTCCTCGGTCACCGGGATAAAGTCGAGTTTGAGGGCCCGGGCCGCGGCCAGGATGCCCAAGCCGGCGTCGGCCTTGCCGGACAGCACGCCCACCGCCACCGCCATGTGGGTGTATTCTTCGTTGTCGTAGCCGATGATACCGTCGCCGGTGAGGCCGGCCCTGCTCAGCTCGAAATCGAGCAGCACCCGGGTGCCGGAACCGGCCTGGCGGTTGATGAAGGTGACATCGTCACGGAGGAGGTCGGCGACGGTGCCGATCTTTTTCGGGTTGCCGGGCCGCACCATGAAACCCTGCTGGCGATAGACCAGGGTGATGAGGGCGACCTCCTGGTCCGGCAGATAGCGCATGATGGCCGGTCGGTTGTACTCGCCGCTGGCCGGGTCGAGCAGGTGGCTGCCGGCAATGTGGGTCATGCCCTCGCGGATTGCCATGATGCCGCCCAGACTGCCGACATGGGTCGAGCAGAGGGGAAAGGCAGGGCTGCCTTTTTTGAGGAAATCGTGGATAAGGTCCAGGGTAAGGTCGTGGCTGCCGGTACAGAGGATGGTTTTTTCGATCTGACCGGGGGAGCGCAGCAGTTCGAGATCCACCGTCGCATCCTTGCTCAGTCCCTCGCTTTCCTGCGGCACCCGCAGCATCGAGTTGGCCCGGGTCAGGGTGGTGATGGCGCCGGCCCCCTTTTTCAGCGGGGTGGTGACGAAATGGTCGTCGATGCGGCCGGTGATCATCCGGCGGAATTCCTCCATGCCGGCCCGGGAGGGAAGATTTTTGGCAAGCCGGGCGGTGAGGCGGCGCGGGGCCTCCGGCTCTCTGCCCTGGATAGCGGCGAGCAGCGGCATCACGAACTGTTCGCAGGAGATGATGGCCGAGACCGGATAGCCGGGATTGCCCACCACCGGTTTGTTGTTGATGACCCCGAGAATGGTCGGTTTGCCCGGCATGATGGTGACGCCGTGCACCAGCACCTCGCCCAGTTCCTCGATGATCTGCACCGTGTAGTCGGCGCTGCCGGCCGAGGAGCCGGCATTGATCATTACCAGATCGGCGCTGGAGGCGATTGCCTGTTCGAGCTGCCCTCTGATGGTGGCGTACTCGTCGGCCACCAGCGGGGTGACGGTGACCTCGGCCCCGGCCCGGCGGGCCATGGCGGCCAGCACCGCGCTGTTTGATTCCACCGTCATGCCGGGCGGCACCTCTTCCCCGGCCCGCAACTCCACCAGTTCCGAGCCGGTAGGGATGATGGTGACCCGCGGCCGCCGCCGCACCCAGACCGTCGGGCAGCCGGCGGTGAGCAGGGCGCCGAGATCGGCCGGCGCCAGGCAATGATTGGTCGGGAAGAGCAGTTCGGTGGCAACGATGTCCTCGCCCGCCTTGCGGACGTTCTGCCAGGGGTAGACCGGTGTCCGGATCAGGCCCTGTGCCTGATCGGCGCTGACGAGCACGTGCTCGATCATGATCACCGCGTCGGTGCCCGGCGGCAGGGGATGACCGGTGTTGATCGGCAGCGCCTGGCCGCCGGCGATATCCAGAGTGACAGGCGCGTCGTCGGCGGCGCCGAAGGTGTCGTGGGCCCGCACCGCCAGGCCGTCCATGGCGGCGCCGTGAAAGGCGGGGGAGGAAAAGCGGGCCGCCACCGGCCGCGAGGTGACGCGGCCGTCCGCGGTCCGGCTGTCGATTTCCTCCTCACCGGTGGTAAGGGCGGCAAAGGTGCTGAGGAAAAGCGCTCGCGCCTCCGCCAGGGTCTTCATCTTCAGATAGATTTTTCGTTTCATGGGAATAAGAGAACCTCCGCCTGTTCTCCCTGATCGAGTCCTTCGCAGTCCCGATCGATTTTCAGCATGCCGTCCGCCGCCACCAGCGGTTTGAGCAGCCCCGATTTACCATAGACCGGCACGGCAAGCGGCATGCTGCCCTCCGGATTGTCGTGCAGCCGCACCCGCACGTACTCCTCGCGGCCGATGGCCGAAGGGATCTGTTCAGCGGTGACGGCCTGGATGCGGAGCAGGCCGGTCTGCGCCGCCCCGCCCATCCGCAACAGCAGCGGCCGGACAAAGAGATAAAAAACGACCATGGCCGAGGCCGCGTGGCCGGGCAGGCCGAAGAGGGCGGCATTACCCTGCCGGGCGAGGATGGTCGGCTTGCCCGGCCGGATGGCGACGCCGTGGGCCAGCAGTTCGGCCCCGTCGATGGCCTCGAAGACCGCCAGGGTATAATCCCGTTTGCCCACCGAGCTGCCGCCGGAGACGAGCAGCATGTCGACCCCCCGGTCGAGGGCGGCGCGGCAGCCGGCCAGCAGCTCAGAAAATGTGTCTGGGATGATGCCGAGCGGCAAGGGGATGGCCCCAGCCTCCCGCACCAGGCCGGCCAGGGTCGTGGTGTTGATGTCGCGGATGCGGCCCGGTCCGGGTGCCTGCTCGGGGGCCACCAGCTCGTCGCCGGTGCTGATGATCGCCACCAGCGGTCTTGTCGTCACCTTGATCGCAATGATGCCGAGCCCGGCCAGCACGCCGAGATCCTGGGGCCGGAGGCGGTGGCCGCGGGGCAGCACCACGGCGCCCTGCCGGAAGTCGTCGCCGGCGCGGATGACGTTTTCCCCCGGTGCCACCGCCCGGAAGATCTCGATGGTTCGTTCGTCGATGGCATGGCTGTATTCGAGCATCACCACCGCGTCTGCCTCGGCCGCCAACTCGCCGCCGGTCCAGATGCGCGCCGTCTCGTGGGGCGAGAGGCGAATGGCGTTGCCGCTCGCGCCCATGGCGATCTCGCCGGTGACGGTGAGCAGGGCCGGCTCCGATTCGCTGCAGCCGAAGGTGTCCCGCGCCCGCACCGCAAAGCCGTCCATTGTGGAGCGGGCAAAGGGCGGCAGGGCCTCCGGTGCGACGATATCGTCGGCAAGAAAGCGGCCCAGGCCGTCGGCCAGCGCGACTGTTTCCGCGGCCCGGGCGGTGAAACCGGCAAAGAGTTCGGTGAACTGGCGGGAGCTTTTGAGGTGGAAGAAGCCTTTCATGTCCAGGTCAGTCCCTGTCGCCGTTGTCATCAATGGTGATGCGGATCTCAATTTCCCGGGCGTTTTCGGTGTTTTTCAGCGAGTTGACAAAACCTGCCACCGTGCCGGCCAGGGAACGCTGGACAAAATATTTCATCGGCACCCGCACCCCATTGATCAGCAGGGCGGCGCGGGTGCCGCGGGTGCGGGCATGGCGGAGAAAGCGCTCTTCGATGAAGGCGGCGATCTCCCGGCTCTGCTCGGGACGGAAGATGTTCTCGCCGTCAAGGTCATGCTCGCTGACCACGGCGATGACGCCGGGCACCGTGCCTCGCAGCAGCCGCTCCGGCTCACGCACCACCTCGATCTTGGCCACCTGCTTGGCCTGCTTGAATCCTTCGCCGATGATGATATCGACATCGAAGAAATAGCGGTAAGCCAGGGTGGTGAGGGCGGCCTCGCTGCAGTCTGCCAGCAGCATCATCTGATCCGGGGCAATGAGCAGCACGGTGTCGGCCCCGGCTTGGCGGTATTGGGTTGTATCGGTGCCGGGACGGTCAAGGGAGATGCCCGTCTCCTTGCTTGACTTGATGACACCGACCCGGTAGCCGGCTTCCTTCAGATGGCTGACCACCCGGGTGGCAAGGGTTGTCTTGCCACTGTTGTGCCAGCCGATAAAGGTAACGATCTGGGGCATAGAGAGAACTCATTCTGGCAGAGCCCGCTTTTTGGGGCAGGCAATCGCCGCAAAAAAGGGGCGGTGGAGGAAACGGTTTGGATTCAGGATAAAACAGCCGTCGGTTTGCCGTCAACCGCAAACTTTTTGTGGTCCTGCCAGATATCAGGCTGCTTGACAACATCATGGGAACTCGTGTATGCGTAGAATTACCTAAAGACGGGGAGATGTGCGATCATCGGCGATTTTTTCCGGCTTTTGTGGTAGCATGACCTTTTTTTCGGGATGGCTCCGGTCTTCTGAATTCTCCGGAGACATTTCGTGGCCTCCTGAGAATATTTATTTCATTTCGAGATGTTACTGCAACTCAGCACGTTGAAATTATGATAAAACAGGTAACACTGGTTCATTCCACCGTGGTCGTCACCCCTGAGGGGCGGCAGCCGCAGGAGGAGCTGCTGGCCATCGAGACCCCGTACAAGGTGGCGTTGAACGACAAAGTCATCGGCGCCTCCATGGTGCTGGAGACCGGCCTGGAGGAGTTCGGCGCCGGTTTTCTCTTTGGCCAGGGCTATGTCACCAAGCCGGACGAGGTCAAGGAGGTGCTGGTCTGCCCGGAGGGGAAAATCTCGGTCTATGCCGACGTCGAAGAGGACGTGGCACCCAAGGAGGTGATCATCACCTCCGGCTGCGGCGGCACCGGCAAGATCTCCCGCGACATGCTGGAGGGAGCCTTCGATCCCCTCCACGAGTATGCCCTCGACTTTGCCGAGATCCGCGCCTTCATCCTCGCGACCCTGCATGCCTCGCGGCTCGGTCAGGAGACCCATTGCGTCCATGGCTGCGGCCTCTGGGCGGACGGCAGGCTCCAGGCCTTTTACGAGGATGTCGGCCGCCACAACGCGGTGGACAAGGTCATCGGCGCCATTCTCCTCAAAAAGGCCTCGCCCCGGGGGGCGGTCTACACCACCGGCCGACTTACCTCGGATATGGTGCTGAAATGCGCCCGCATCGGCATCCCCATCGTCCTCTCCCGCACCGCCCCTTCTTCCCTCGGCCTCGCCATTGCCCGCCGGGCCGGGCTGACCCTGGCCGCCTATGCCCGGCCGGAGCGGCTCAACGTCTTTCACGCGCCGGAGCGCATTCTTCTCGATCCGGCCGGCAGCGCCTATGATAACGACATCTGATCCCATTTCCCGCTATCGGCATCTGATCGAACAGGTTGACGCCATGATCGCCGATCTGGCGGCGATCCACCGTGCTGTTCTGCGCTGCCGGGCCGGCTGCTGCCAGTGCTGCACCCTGACCTCGGTGCTCGCCATCGAGGCCGAGGTGCTGGGCCGGGCCGTGGCCCGGCTGTCGGCCGCAGTGCGGAGCCGGCTGGGGCAGGGGGAGGGAGAGATCTGTCCGCTGCTGATTGATGGCCGTTGCGCCGTTTATGCCGACCGGCCGCTGATCTGCCGCACCCACGGCCTGCCGATCGGCTATGTCGATCACGACAAGGAGACGGTCATGGTTTCCGCCTGTCCGGTAAACTTTGCTGAAGATCACCCCTTTGTCCTGGAGGAGCTGCTCGTGCTCGACCGCGTTAATGAGGAGCTGGCGGCGGTGAACCTCCCCTATTGTCGGGCACGCGGGCTTGCCCCGGAGCGGCGCATCGCCATGAGCGACATTGTCGCCGGGGCGGGGTTTTTTGTCGCCGAAGGCGATTAAGGATTTTTTCAGCAAAAAGAAAATGATAGAATGAAGGCAGGTGGACGGCAGGGACGCCGTCTCGGTCCGGAAACGACAAAAACGGAGAACGCCGATGACCAGTTTGCAGGATGTGGAGGATGAGGGGTTTCTCTCCGAGATCATCAATGCCATCACCTCGGGAATCTTTGTCACCGATCTTGAACAGACCATTCTGATGATCAACAAGGCGGGAGCGCAGATGATCGGCAAGCGTCCGGGCGAATGTTTTGACCGCAAATGCTATGAGGTCTTCGACACCCCGCTCTGCAACACGCCGTCCTGCGCCTGCAAGCTCGCCATGAAAAATAAGGAGGTCAATCAGGGGCAGACGGTGATGTATGTCGAGGGCCGGGAGATCCCCATCGAGTACTCCAGCCGGCCGCTACGCAACCATCAGGGCGAGATCATCGGCTGTGTCGAGAATTTCATCGATATCTCCGACCGGCTGGAAAAGGACCGGATCATCCTTCAGCAAAAGGAGGAGCTGATCCGCAAACGGGAGGAGGATATCCGCCATCTGCAGGATGAGATCATGGAGCTTTCCACCCCGGTCATCGAGATCTGGGACGGCATTCTCACCCTGCCGCTGGTCGGCACCCTGGACAGCCACCGGGCCAAGATTGCCATGGAACGGGTGCTGGAGGCGATCGAGCGCACCCGCGCCTCCTTTGTCATCATCGATATCACCGGCGTGCCCATGGTCGATGCCGATGTCGCCCGCCACATTCAGCAGACGGCCAATGCCGCCCGCCTGATGGGCAGCGAGGCGATCCTCACCGGCGTCGGCCCGCATATCGCCAAGGTCGTGGTCCAGGGTGGGGTGGGAATGGAAAAGATCACCGTGCGCGGCCGGATGACCGATGCCCTCCATCTGGCCATCGGCAAGCTGGCCGAACGGGAACTGCTGGTCGAACGGATCTCCGCCGTGGCCCGCGGCAAGGATGGCGGCAGGTAGAGGCGCCCATGACCGGCCACGCCTCGTTTGCCATTTTCCCCTTGCGTTCCCTGCTGCTGGTCACCATTGAGGAGGAGATCGCCGACATCGAGGTCACCCATCTGCGCGATCAGCTCTGCCAGCAGGTGCAAAGGGGGCGGGTCCACGGTGTCATTGTCGATATGCAACGGGTGGAGGTGCTCGATTCCTACATGGCCCATCACCTCGAAACCATGGCGGCGGCCCTGCGCCTGCTCGACGCGACCATGGTGGTGGCCGGCCTCTCCGTGCCGGTGGTGATGACCCTGGTTGATTTCGGCATCGAGCTGGTCGGGCTTGCCTTTGCCCGGGATGTGGAGATGGCGGCGGACATGCTGGAGGCGGGCGGGGGCCATGAAGAGATTTCTCTCCCATTTTGAGGAGATGCCGGTCGCCAATCTGGCCGATGCCACCGTGGCCAGGCGGATGGCCGGCGAAGTGGCGCTGGCCATGGGGCTTTCTTCCCAGCGGGCGGCGGAGGCGGTGCTGGTGGCCAGCGAACTGGCCCACAACCATGTCATGCACGCCACCAGCAACGGCTCTCTCCGCATCAGTGGTTTTCATCTGGCTGAAAGTCCCTGTCTGGCGGTGGTCAGTCTCGATCAGGGGCCGGGCCTGAACGCGCCTTTCCTGCAACTCGTTCGCGCCGGTCGTCATGGCGAGGGACTGGGCGCCGGACTGAAAACGGTGGTGCGGCTCAGTGATCGGGTCGACTGCTTTTCCCGCCGGGAAACCGACATTGACAGCGACTATGAAACCGTTATCGTTGCCCTGCTCGGGGATGAATCGCTGCCTCCGGAGGTGACGTGCCGGGCGGCCGGCGGCCTGGCGGTGATCAGTCGGGCGCGGGTCGGCTCCCATCTTTATGGGGACGGGGTCAAGATGCAGCAGGACGAGCGTTTCCTCCGTCTTACCCTGGTGGACAGTCCCGGCCTCGGCGGTAAGGCGGCGGAAACCACCGCCGCCGTTTTTGCCGCCCTGGACAGTTATCCTCTGCTCTGGCCGCCGGGCCATGTGCTGGAGGAATTGGAGTTTGTCCTGGCCGGGACCAACGGGGCCGCGGTGGCCAGCCTGCTGCTCAACAGGGTGACCGGCAGATTGCAGAGCGCGGCGGTGGGGCATGGCGGCGCCCTTCTCTATGTCGATGGTCGCAAGGTGGAGGATGGGCGGATCAGCGGCATTGTCGGCCAGTCCAGGTGGCGGCGGATTGTCGGCCGTGACTATGCCGGCGGCACCAGTATCACCGCCTGTCTTCATTCCGACGGGCACAGGCCGTTCTCCTCGCTGCCCTCTCTGACGCTGCCGCCCCTGCTGCTCGCCCATCTTCTCTTTGCGCCGCAAAAACCGCTGCGCGATGACGCAACCCTGCTGGTACTGCAATGGCCGGAGAAAGTTACGACTCCCTGCACATCCTGAGCCTGGTGATCAACCGGCTGCAGGATATTCCCCTGATCCGGGCAAAGGTGAAATTGCTGGCCGGCGCGGTGGATTTCCCCCGACTGGCCATTACCAGGCTGGCCACCGCTGCCTCGGAAATGGCCAGGCTGCTGGCGATGAAGTACGGTGGCGGCACGGTGGCCCTCTCTCTGGCACGTACCTTCGATGAACGAGAACGCACCGGTCTGGCCATGGTTTTCGAGGGAAGACGGGCCTGTCTGGTCCATGGGGATGAAGCGGAGCAGAACGACTGTCCGCTGAGCGCCGAGAAGCTTCTCAATCTCGGGCCGGTGCGGGGGGCGCGGGCTGTGCTGGACAGCGTCTTTCTTCTGCAGGGTGGAGAAGGGCTGCCGGCGACCATTACCTGTCTCAAGTGGGGTATTCCCCATTCATGGGAGGAATTGCAGCAGATCGCCGGCAAAACGCGCAAGGAGCTGTTTGTCGATACGGAGGAATCGTATCTGGAGAATTTTAAGGTCAAGCACGAGGAGGTGCTGAAGCTGTTGCGGGAAAAATCGATCCGGACCCGCGAGCTCGATCAGGTCAATGCCGAGTTGATGCTGATGACCCAGAACATGGAAGCCCTAACCAGAGAAAAGACCATGGCGGAGATGGCACTTAAGGTGGCGGATCGCATCCGCAATCCGGCCACGGTCATCGGCGGCATCGCCAATCTGCTCATCGGCAAAAAAGGGGCGGGGGAGAGGGCGGAGAAACACCTGGTCGTTATCCGGGAGCAGGCGGTCAAGCTGGAGCAGGCGGTGGCTGATTTTGAACGGCTCGCCGTGCGGGCGGACAAGCTGTTTTACCGGGAGAATCTTCTCGACCTGGTCAACGAGGCATTGGGGCTCTGTGTTACTCTGACCCGCAAAAAAATCCGACCGGTTGTCCTTCCTCCCCCGGAGGAGATGGCCGTCAGAGCCAACCGACCTTCCCTGAAGATGGGGCTGCTCAACACCTTTCGTTTTGTCGCCAGGGCCATGGTGCCGGGCAGCGAGATGCCGGTGCGGCTTGAAAACGTCGAGGGTCGGCCTTCCCTGATCGTCAGTTTTCGTCCTGGTCCGGGGGCGGAGGGTGAACAGCGCAGCCAGTCGGAATTTTCCCTCAATCTGGCCCGGCTGATCGTCGCCGAGCACCACGGTGAGCTGACCCTGACCGCTGCCGACGATGATCCGTCCCTGAAGATCCTGACCCTCTCCTTTCCGCTGTTCTGGGAGGAGGCGGTCAGCGTTGAGTAGCGGGGAGTCAGCGCAACGCCTTTTCCAGGGCGACGGCGATCCGCTCCATGTTGGCCAGGTAATCCGGGGCCAGCGGATCAAGGGGGATGACGACGCCGTCAATGGCCCGGGCAATGGTTTCCGCGCTTTTGACGGAAAACTGGGGCTGGACGAAGAGCACCTGCACCCCTTCCGCCCTGGCCCGGTCGATGAGCCGCGCCAGGTGCCGCGGTCCGGGTTGCTTGCCGCCGCTTTCCACCGCCACCTGATGGAGGCCGTAGGCTCTGGCGAAATAGCCGAACGCGGGATGAAAGACAAAAAAGCTTTTGCCGCGATAGGGGGCAAGGGACTGGCTGAGCCGCAGCTGGAGGGCATCGAGTTCTTCGGCAAAGCGGCGGTAATTGGCAGCAAAAAGGGAGCGGCCGGCCGGATCGAGTTCGCTCAGGCTGTCGCGGATGATGGCCGCCTGCTGTTTGACGAGCATCGGATCGAGCCAGGTGTGGATGTCCAGCTCCTCGTCCTGGTGACCGTGGTCGTCGCCATGCGCGTCGTGGGCGGTCATTTTGGCCAGGCTGATCCCCGAGGTCGTATCCACGATCCTGATGTCGGGCACCGCACTTTGCAGTTTGGGGAGAAAACCGTTTTCAAAGGCGACGCCGATTCGGAAATAAATCTTGGCCCGGGCCAGTCCGGCCGTCTGTTTCGGTGTGGGGGCGTAGCTATGGGGACTCTGGCCGGGGCGGACCATGACATCGGCGCGCACCCGCTCGCCGCCGATCCGTTCGACAAAAAAGAGCTGGGGCGGGATGGAGACAACCACCGGCACTCTGCCGTCGTTTTGGCTCCCGGTCGCGGGCGCCGGCCAGGGACCGGCCAGCAGAAAAAACAGCAGATACAGCAGGAAATGGGCACGACGGGATCGCATCAACTGTCTCCCAGATAGGTTCTGCCGCCCAGAAAGCGTTTGCGGAAATAGCTGTTGTCCAGGGAGGCGGTTTGAATGGCTTTGCCCGACTGCGGGGCATGGATGAAGGTGCGGTTGCCGGTGTAGATACCGACGTGGGAAACTTTTTTGCCGCCGTTGGTGGCGAAAAAGACCAGATCGCCCTTTTTCAGTTCATGCACCGCCACCTTGCGGCCGCTGCGATACTGGCTCCAGGAGGTGCGCGGCAGGCTGAGGCCGTTGAGCTGGTAAACGGCCATGGCAAGCCCGCTGCAGTCAAATCCTTCCTCCGCTGACTGTCCTCCCCACTGGTAGGGGATGCCGAGAAAGTTTGCGGCGGTTTGGGTGAGCTGATCGCGGAGAAAGGCGACAGCTTCCGGGCCGGGGCGGGCGGCGTTCTGCTCCTCGGGGCGGACGAGATGATAGTCTGTTATGACCCCCTTTTGCAGAAGGGCCTGGGCGTACTCTTCGGCCTGGGCCAGGGTGGCGAAATTGCCGAAACGCACCTTGTAGAGAGCGGAAGAGGGGTCGCGGAAGTAGAAGGCGTCTACTCCTTTGCGGGTGAGGACTGCGGCGAGGCGGGCGGCATTGCTGACCTCGGCAAAGGCCCCGGCCTGGATGGTGTGGCCGAGGCGGGCAAGGGTGACGGTCGGCGGCTTCAGGTCGGGCCCGGGGCTTGGCGGCGCCGATTTGCTGCCGCAGCCGCTCAGCATCTGCATGGCCAGCAGCAGAACAAAGAGAGAGGGCAGGATGGTGGCGGGACGTGAAGAGAAAATCTGCATGGCCCTTATGCTACCTGTTTGCGCAGCTGTTCGTAAAGATGAAAAAAATGCCGGACCGACAAAAAAAAGAGCAATGACACTGACCCTGGAAGCCGCGGACAAGGCGGTCCCTCATTTTTTCCCTGCCGGGGCGGTTGCCGCCATCAGCCCTTACGGCGCGGGCAAGGTCAACGACACCTTTCTCGTCCGGGTGACCGGGAACGACCAGGGCTTCCTCCTCCAGCGTCTCAGTCGGCGGGCCTTTCCGCGTCCGGAACTGGTCATGACCAACCTGCGCCTGGTTTGCGATCATGTGGCGGCAAAAATGGCCAGCGAACTGACGACCGGCAGCCGCTGGGAGATGGTGACGGTCCGCCCGGCCCTCAGCGGCGCTGATTGCTGGTTTGACGAGCAGGGTGACTGCTGGCGTGTTCTGTATTTGATCGACAACACCGTCTGTGTCGAGACGGTGGAGAACATCGGGCAGGCCCGGGAGATCGGTTTTGCCCTCGGCCGTTTTCATGAGCTGATCGGCGATCTCGATCCGAATCGCCTCGCAGATACCCTGCCGGGCTTTCATGTCACCCCCGGCTATCTCGCCCGTTATGACCGGGTGCGGCAGTTTTCCGTTGCCGACGGGGCATCGGGTGCGGCCTGCTCCTTCTGCCGGCAATTCATCGACCGGCGCCGGCGCGGGGTAGCGGTGCTGGAAGAGGCCGCCGCCCAGGGCAGAATCGTGTTGCGGCCGATCCATGGCGATCCCAAGCCGAGCAATGTCCTGTTCGATAAAGAGAGCGGTCGGGCGGTGAGCCTGATCGACCTCGATACGGTCAAGCCCGGCCTGCTCCTCTATGATCTCGGTGACTGTCTGCGTGCCTGTTGCAACCGGGGCGGCGAAGAAGACGAAGGGGCGGTGCTCTTTGATGCCGATCTCTGCCGGGCTATCCTCCAGGGTTATGGCGAGGCGGCGAGGGGCGGTCTGGGCCGTGGCGATGTCGATTTGCTCTTCGACGCGACCCGCCTTATCGCCCTTGAATTGGGAATCCGTTTTTTTACCGACCATCTGGAGGGCGATCCCTATTTCAAGACCGGGTATGCCGGCCAGAATCTGGAACGCGCCTCGGTTCAGTTTCGATTGGTGGAGAGTATCGAAGAACAGGAGGCGAACATCCGGGTAATGGCCCGGGAGCTGGAACAGCGTCGGTAAGATGAGGGCGGCCGGTGCGGCAACCGGCGATCTGGAGAAGTCGGGCTGGTTTTTTTGTCAAGTGTGTCCTTGTCAACGGAGCATCTGATTTGCTAAGGTGTTTATTTGAATCCGGTTATCGGCGCTTATTGCAGAAGGAGGGTGGATCATGGGAAAAACGATTGTCTGGCTGATTCTGTTTATGGTGCTTCTCGCCTCACCTCTGTGGGGCGGCGAGAATGCGGCCGGTTCCATCAAGAATCTGCAGGGGGCGGTCCTGGTTGAGCGCCAGGGTGCGGCCATCCCGGCCGAGAAGGGGATGCGGATTTACGCCAGGGATGTCATCGTCACCGGAGCCGACGGCTCGGTCGGCGTCATCCTCCAGGACAACACCATCTTTTCCCTCGGCCCGGACAGCCGGCTTGCCCTGGAGGAATATGTCTTTGCCCCGGACGAAGGACGTTTTGCCCTGCTGGCGAAAATGATTAAAGGCACCTTTGTCTATCTCTCCGGCGTGATCGCCAAGCTGTCGCCCGAATCCGTCAGGCTGGAGACGCCGGTGGGCACCATCGCCATCCGCGGTACCCGTTTTGCCGCCAAAATTGTTGAAAACTGATGACGCGGAGGAGAATGACCATGAAAACACCTATTCATCTTTTCTGCTCTCTGTTGCTGGTCGCGTTTTTGTCTGGTTGCGGTCCCAAGAACGTTGTTGTCCTGCTGCCCGACCAGGACGGCGTCACCGGCAGCATCGAGCTGGCTAATGACCAGGGTCGGCTGGTGATGGACGAACCGGGTGAGAGCGCCGAGATCGCGAGCGGCGGTCCGCCGAAGATGGTGACTCCGCTGACCGACGAGGAGATCGATCGTACCTTCGGGGCGGCGCTGGCCATCGAACCACGGCAACCGCGCAGTTTCCTGCTCTATTTCGAAAGCGGCGGCACCGAACTGACGCCCGAATCGACCGCCCAGCTTGCCGAGGTTCTCCGGACGATCCGGGAGTGGGATTCCAGGGATATCAGTGTCATCGGGCATACCGACCGGGCCGGCTCAGTGATGGACAATGTCCGTCTGTCCACGGAGAGGGCCAATTATGTGCGCGACCTGCTGGTCGCCAAAGAGGTTGATCCTGCTGTTTTGTCCGTTTCTTCCCATGGTGAGGGCAATCTGCTGGTTTACACCGAAGACGGGGTGGCGGAGCCGAGGAACCGGCGAGTCGAGGTCGTTGTCAAATGAGAAGGGGCGGCCGCTTCCGCCGCCCGCGTGCGCTGATTCTGCTCTGCGGCGCTGTCATCACCCTGCTTTTCTGCCTCTCTGTCATCTATCGTCCCACCCTCCTCACGCTGATCAGCCACAAGGTGTATGATGCAATGGTGCGCGCTCTACCGGTCAGGGCGGCGGACAACGGACCGCTCATTGTTGATCTTGACGAGAAGACCCTGGCCGAATGGGGCCAGTGGCCGTGGCCGCGGCACCGGGTGGCCCTGCTGCTGGGAAAAATCAACCGGATGGGGCCGCAGGTGGTGGCGCTCGACATCCTCTTTGCCGAGCCGGATCGGACTTCGGTGCATGTCCTGCGTCGGGAATTTGCCCGGGATTTTGGAGTGGGGCTGGAGTTTTCCGGCCCCTCCCGCCCTCCGGCCAACAATGACCTCCTCCTTGCCGGCGTATTGGGGCAGGGTCCGTTTGTCCTGGGATACAAATTTCTCTTTGACGAAAATGACCAAACAGGCCGGGTCGAGTTGCTTCATGCGGTGGACGCGGTATTGGCGGGGAGCGATGGATCCGGTCTTCACCGTTTCTTTACGGCGCGCACGGTCATCACCAATCTTCCCGAATTTTCGGCAGCAGCCCCGACCGCTGGTTTTCTCAATTATCCGGCCGATGAAGATGGAGTTTTGCGACGGGTGCCGTTGCTCATCCGCTTTCAGGACCACTTTTATCCCAGTCTGGCCCTGGCAACGGTCATGCAGGGCATGGGGAAAAAACGGTTGATCCTGGACATGGAAGACGATCGGCTCCAGGCGCTGCTGCTCGATAACCGTCGGATTCCGGTTGACGAGGCCGGTCAGCTGCTGCTGGCCTTCCGCAGCAGAGACCGGGGTTTTGAGTATGTTTCCGCCGGCGACATTCTCGCCGACCGGGTGCCGGCGGAACGGATCGCCGGTCGCACGGTGCTGATCGGCACCACTGCCACCGGCCTCGGCGACATGCACCCGACACCGCTTTCTCCTCTTTATCCGGGGGTAGAGGTGCATGCCACCATTGTTGACAATATCATGACCGGCCGTTTTTTTTCCCGGCCCCTGTGGGCCGGCGGGGTGGAGCTTGGCGCCGTGTTCTTCTTCGGCCTGCTTTCGACCCTGATACTCGTTGCAGCCCGGCCCCTCGCCAGTCTGCTGCTCCTTATCCCGGGCTCGGCCCTTCTTTGGTATGGCGCCTTTCTGCTGCTTGGTCGCCGCGGTTTTTTCATCAATCCCCTCTGGCCGGTGCTGCTGCTTGGCGTTAACTGCGCGGTCCTCAGTCTGCTGCGTTTCTGGCAGGAGGAGCGACGGGTGCGGAAGCGGACCCGGGAGCTGCTCCTTGCTCAGGACACCACCATCCTCAGTCTCACCGCGCTGGCCGAGACCCGCGACAATGAAACCGGCGGCCATATCCTCCGCACCCAGCACTATGTCAGGGCCCTGGCCGAACAGCTGGCGACCATGCCTCGCTATCGAAAGGGTCTTGATTGGGCGGCCATCGATCTGCTATTCCGGTCCGCGCCGCTCCATGATATCGGCAAGGTGGGGGTGGCGGACCACATTCTCCTCAACCCCGGGAAATTGACCCCGGAGGAGTTCGAGGAGATGAAGAAGCATACGGTGTATGGACATGAGACCCTGTTAAAGGCGGAGGCCCTGCTGCGCGACGAGCGCGGCCATTCCTTTCTGCGGGTGGCCGGCGAGATTGCCTGGTGCCATCATGAGAAATGGGACGGCAGCGGCTATCCGCGGGGCTTGCGGGGAGAAGAGATTCCCCTGGCCGGCCGCCTGATGGCCCTCGCCGATGTCTACGACGCCCTCATCACCGAGCGCCGATACAAGCCGGCCTTTTCCCACCAGGAGGCGGTGCGGATCATCCGGCAGGGCAACGGCAACCATTTTGATCCGGACGTGGTCAAGGCCTTTCTCGCCCAGGAGGAATCCTTTCAGCTCATTGCCCGCCACTTTTCCGATGAAAAGGAGTTCGGCCGGGTGCCGGCTGCGTCGTTGCCACGGTGACGACCGCACGGGGTTCCGGTTTGTGAGAAAAAGGTAAAAGTGCCTAAAGTACTTGAAGTGCCTAAAGTACTTGAAGTGCCTAAAGTGCCTAAAGTGCCTAAAGTGCCTAAAGTGCCTAAAGTGCCTAAAGTGCCTAAAGTTAAAGGTGGTATCTGATCAGAAAGCACCGCCGCTTCACTTTAGGAACTTTAAGTATTCTAGACACGTTAAGTGCTTCCCGTATGTTGGTATTATTTCAGGGCGGCGCGAATCCGTTCCATCGCCCGGCCGACGTTTTCATGGCTGTTGAAGGCGGAGAGGCGGATATAGCCCTGGCCGCAGCGGCCGAAGCCCGCTCCCGGCGTACAGACCACCCCGGCCTTGGTGAGCAGCATGTCGAAAAACTCCCATGAATCTCGGCCCTGGCCGTTTATCCAGATGTACGGCGCATTGTCGCCGCCCACCGAGTCAAAACCGAGGGCGGTGATCTCCTCTTTGATCAGCGCGGCGTTTTTCATGTAGGAGTCGGTCAGCTCCCGGATCTGCGCCTGGCCGGCCGGGCTGTAAACCGCGGCTGCCGCCTTCTGGACCGGATAGGAGACCCCGTTGAATTTTGTGCAGTGCCGACGGTTCCAGAGGGGATGGAGAGGCTGCGGATTGCCACTGCGATCAAAGGCGCGGCACTCCTTCGGCACCACCGTGTAGGCGCAACGGGTGCCGGTGAAGCCGGCGTTTTTCGAAAAGCTGCGAAACTCGATGGCCACCTCTTTGGCCCCGTCGACCTCGAAGATCGACTTGGGCAGCGACTCGTCACGAATAAAGGCCTCGTAGGCGGCGTCAAAGAGGATGAGGGCCCGGTTGGCGCGGGCGTAATCGACCCAGGTCTTCAGCTGCGCCTTGGTGATGGTCGAACCGGTCGGGTTGTTCGGGAAGCAGAGATAGATGAGATCGACGGGCTCCTTTGGCAGATCGGGGACAAAGTTGTTCTCCTTGACTGAGTCGAGGTAGGTCAGTCCCTGGTAACGGCCATCGGCAAAGGCGCCGGTGCGGCCGGCCATGACATTGGTGTCGAGATAGACGGGATAGACCGGATCGGGAATGGCGATGCGGATATCGGTGGAAAAAATTTCCTGGATGTTGCCGGTGTCGCATTTGGCGCCGTCGCTGACAAAGATTTCATCAGCCGCGATATCCGCGCCCCTGGCCTGAAAGTCGTGGGCGGCGATCGCCTCGCGCAGAAAGGCGTAACCCTGTTCCGGGCCATAGCCGTGGAAGGTTTTTTCGTCCGCCATTTCATCGGTGGCCTGATGGAGCGCCTCGATACAGGCCGGCGGCAGCGGCCGGGTGACGTCGCCGATGCCCAGCCTGATGATGTCCCGGCCGGGATTATTCTGCTGGAAGGTGGCCACCCGCTTGGCGATATCGGAAAACAGGTAGGAAGCCTGGAGCTTCAGATAATTTTCGTTGATGGTGATCATGTTCATCCTCAGTGAATAAAAACGATTATGGGAAGGCAAATCGTGATGGTCTGGTAAAACCCGCAAACCATGGCGGGCGGGAAAGTGTCAACAACGAGTTCCATAACATGGCCCGTCGGAATTATGGTAGTTATGATTCCGACAAATCTCTGTTTTATAAATCACTGCGCTTTTTCTGTCAATTGCCCGCGGCTGAAATCAAGGGAGTTGCGGCCGGATGAAAAGGCAGGTATTGTTGATGATTCAAGATTGATGAAATCGTAAAAGGCTTTTTTTACCACTGAGAACACAGAGGACACAGAGAAAATATCTCTGGATTATATTCACTTATCTCCGCATGCACCGTGGCCTCTGTGGTTGATTTTCAGTTTTTACGAAACCATCACGGTTCAGGATGAATTTCCTCATAACGGAACAGGGCAATGATTACACTACTTGATTACGGGGCGGGCAATGTGCGCAGTGTCCGCAACGCCATCAGAAAACTGGGGTTTGAGGTGCGGGACGCGACCGGTCCTGATGATATCCGCCGGGCCGAGCGGCTGGTCTTTCCCGGGGTGGGCAGTTTTGGCCGGGCCATGGAACGGTTGCGCGACATGGGATATATCGAGCCATTGCTCCAGCATATCCGCGAAGACAAGCCTTTTCTCGGCATCTGTCTCGGCTTGCAGACCCTGTTTGATGGCAGCGAGGAATCCCCCGGCGTAGCCGGCCTCGGCATCATCCCCGGCCAGATCAGACGCTTCCGGGTGACGGATCGTGCCGTGCCGCAGATTGGCTGGAACGGCATCACCATCAGAAAGGGTTCGCCCCTTTTTGCCGGTTACCAGGGCGAAAAACTCTATTTTGTCCACTCCTTTCGGGCCGAGCTGGCCGACGGCAGCCGCGAGTGGCTGCTCACCACCACCGATTACGGCGAGCAATTCGTCAGCGCCGTCCAGAAGGGGAGAGTGGCGGCGGTCCAGTTCCATCCGGAAAAGAGCGGCGAGGCGGGCCTGCGCATTCTCGGAAATTTTCTCGCCTGTGGGGATCTGGGTCGGGATATGACGGACTCCCTGGCGCCTTCCCCGCCGCCGACCAGGATTGCCCGCCGCATCATCGCCTGCCTCGATGTTCGCAGCAACGATGCCGGCGACCTGGTGGTGACCAAGGGCGATCAGTATGACGTGCGGGAACGGGGCGAGGTTCGCAATCTCGGCAAGCCGGTGGAACTGGCCCGCCGTTACTTTGAGGAGGGCGCCGACGAGGTGACTTTTCTCAATATTACCGGCTTCCGCGATTTCCCCATGAAGGATCAGCCCATGCTGGCGGTGCTGCAACAGACCTCGGAAAACGTCTTTGTGCCGCTCACCATCGGCGGCGGTATCCGTGAGTTCACAGACGCCGAGGGCCGCTCCTATTCCGCCCTTGATGTTGCCTCCGAATATTTCCGGAGCGGGGCGGACAAGATTTCCATCGGCAGCGACGCGGTGGACGCGGTGGAGGAGTATCTGCGTTCTGGCGGCACTAAAACGGGTTGCAGTTCCATCGAACAGATCTCCCTGGTCTATGGGGCCCAGGCAGTGGTCATTTCCATCGACCCCCGCCGGGTTTATGTGGCAAGCCCGGCGGCGACGCCCCATCACACCATCCGCACCGTCGTCCCGGGCCCGAACGGCGAGGAGTACTGCTGGTATCAGTGCACGGTCAAGGGGGGCCGCGAGGGCCGCGATGTGGACGCGGTCCAGCTCGCGCAGGTTTGCCAGGAGCTCGGCGCCGGCGAGATTCTCCTCAACTGCATCGACAAGGACGGCACCAACAGCGGTTTTGATCTCGAACTGATCAACCAGGTCAAGGCGGCGGTTTCCATTCCGGTCATCGCCTCCAGCGGCGCCGGGCGGGTCGAGCATTTTTCCGAGGTCTTCGAAAAGACCGCAGCCGAGGCGGCGCTGGCCGCCGGCATCTTTCACCGTCAGGAAGTTCCCATTGCCGCGGTAAAGGAGCACATGCGGCTGCGCGGAATTGAAACCCGCTGAAACGATCGCGGCTGCGCATAAAAAAACCGGGTATCGCGAAGGCCCTCGATACCCGGCGTCATCCGTGGCTTGCTGGGGCCGGATCAGGCCCTTTCCCGCTTATGTTAATGTGGCGGACACTCCCGGCGCAACATGCTGATCCGCTCATCGAGTTCGGTCAGGACAATGTGGAGCCCCTCGATGTGCGGGGTGAGTTTATATTTGTCAATGGACGGCACCGTGTCAAATCTGCGGGAAACCTCTTCGAGCCGGCTGCGCCATCCTTCCAGTTCCCTTTCCATATCATTGCAACAGTTTGTATTCATCATGTTCTGCCTCCATCAATCAAGACCGAGCCTTCTTTTTGTTGAAAAAGCCCTATTTGATAAAAATAATAATCATTCTTTTTAACTTGTAAAGCGGCAGAGGGATGACCGAGGCGGCTGAATGGAGGGGCTGGAAAGCTCATGCGCGGATCTGCGTCAGCTTTTTTTGATGGTCTCGTAAAAACTGAAAATTAACCACAGAGACCACAGGGGGCGAAGAGGTAATAGATTGTAATTAAAGACTTTTTCTCTGCATTCTGTGGTGAAAAAAGACTTTTTGCGGGTTTGTCTTTTTTGTCGGATCGTATAAAGCCGCGGATTCGACGGTCCGCGTTTTGTAACTCATTATTTGCATTTACCCGCCTGCCATGGTTTGCGGGTTGTTACGAGACCTTCTTTTTTTGTCGTTTGCACTGATACATGGCATCATCTCCTCGGGCGAGCAGTTCCTCGATGGAACAAGGGGCGGCGAAAGAGTAGGTCACCATGCCGACACTCATCGACAGTTCATAAGTGCGGCCTGCTTGCTCGTTGATCTGGGCGATGTTGTCCTGCAGGCGACCGACCACCGGATGGTTGCAAGACGTTTCAGGTTCGCCCAGCATCAGGACGGCGAATTCGTCGCCCCCCAGCCGGCCGATGCCGATGACATCGGTTTTGCGGAAGGTGGATTTCAGCACCTCGGCCGCCTCGACCAGGGCCTGATCACCGACGGCGTGGCCCAAGGTGTCGTTGATCCATTTCATTTGGTCGAGATCCATGTAGAGCAGAAAGAGGGTTTTGTCGAGCCGTTCAGCGAGATTGAGCTGGTTCTGTGCCATATCAAGAAAGCCGCGCCGGTTGAGCAGGCCGGTGAGTTCGTCGGTGACGGACATTTCTTTCAGGCGGTTTTCCATCTCTTTACGTTCCGAGATGTCGCGGAACGCCTCGACGACGCCGACCAGCTCGCCTTCTGCGTCCAGATACGGATAAGCGGTGATGATGCAGGGGATGACCTGACCGTCGCGGTTGGAGATTTCTTTTTCACATTCGATCCTGCTTTCGCCATGCAGCACTCGGTAGACCGGGCACTCCGGAGTATGGCAGGCGCTACTGCCTTGGGTGTGGTTGCAGGGCAGACCGATCAGTTCCTCTTCCCGCAATCCCGTCATCATGGTGTAGGTACGGTTGACCCGCAGCACGATGAAATTTTTGTCGATCACCCGGATACCGTCGGCCGAGCTGTTTAAAATCTGCGCCAGTTCGGTGTTGGCGTCAGCCAGGGCCTTGGCGGCCTTTGCCCGGGCCGTGACCTCGAGGCCCAGCCTGGTCAAGGCCTGCTGCAGATCGGCGGTGCGCTGCTCCACCCGCATTTCCAGGTTGTCACGTGCCTTGACCAGCAGTTTCTCGCCCTCGATGATTTTGGCGATGGTGTTGCGGGAGAGACGAATGGTGAGAAAGACGAAAAAGGCGCCGCCGAGGAAGACCAGTCCGGTGATCAGCTCGATGGGCAGGGACAGTTGCCTGATCAGGATAATGACATAGGCAAGGTAGCCGATCAGAAAAAAGGCCATCATCCCGGTCTGGGCCTGCCAGCTCCGGCGGTAATCCGGCGGCACGTCCTTGTTGGTTTTGATGCTGAGGATGATGGACGCACCCATGAAGAGGGCGCCGAGCAGCACCATGAAGATAGCGAGGATATGGGCGAGGGTCATTGGGGCATCATGTACGTTTGCTGTGCTGCAAGGTGCCTGGCCTTGGGCGGCGGGGAGAAAGTGTCATCGTCCAGTGTAGCATATCATTTGGACGGGCAGAAGATTTTTTTGTTATCAGTGCCGCGGGCCTGAACGGAAAAGGGCTCAGCTCTTGTCGCGATCAGCGACTGTGCAGACCTGATTGCGGCCGCGTTTTTTTGCCTCGTAGAGGGCCAGGTCCGCCTCGTGGAGAAGGGCCTCCTTGCTGTCCGCGTCATCCGGAAAGGTCGCTGAACCGACACTGACGGTCATGAGCAGTTCTTCACCGTTTTCCCGCGGCATGGCAAGGCGACTGACCATGTCGCGCTTTTTTTCCGCCAGGGTTTTGGCGATGCCGCTGTCCGCCTCCGGCAGAATCACCACGAATTCCTCGCCGCCATATCGTGCCACCCGGTCCGAGGTGCGCACCGTATTGAGCAGGGCTGTGGCGACGCACCGGAGGGCCTGGTCGCCGGTTTTGTGGCCGAAGCGATCATTGACCTGCTTGAAATGGTCGATGTCGATCATGAGAAGCGAAAGGGACCGATTGTAGCGGCGGGCCCGGCCGATTTCCTCGTCGAGCTGTCGTTCGAGCTCGCGGCGGTTGAAAAGACCGGTCAGGGCGTCGTAGCGGGCCATAGTCTCCAGGGTCTTTTGATACTCTCGGCGAGCCGAGATATCTTTGACCACGGCCACATACATTTCCTTCCGGGCAAAGGTGGCGGCGGCCAGGGAGAGTTCGATGGGAAACAGGCTGCCGTCCGCCCGCTTCCCGTCCGTTTCAATGCGGCCCTCCCCCGTCTGGGTGCTCGTGATGCCGAAATTTTTGCCGATGGTGGGAATGAAACAGGCGGCGTTGAAGCCGATGACATCGGTCGCGGTGACGGCGAAGAGTTTTTCCGCCGCCGGATTGAACATGGCGATGGTGCCCTTGCCATCCATGGTGATCAACCCTTCGGCAATGTTGTCCATGATTACCTGGAGTCGCTTTCTGCTGTCGATCAGCTCCTCCACCTGCCGGCGGGTGCGGTTGGAGATCTTCCAGGCCAGAAAGAGAAAGACCAGCGAACTTGCGGCGGTGATGATGAGGATGATATTGGTGACTTTGCTCAGAGAGACCTGCACCCGTTCCGACAGGGCCTGAAGAAAGACGCTCGATTCGCGGGCCAGCGCCACGTTGAGATCGTTGGCGGCAAGAAAGAGTTTGTTGGTTTTGGACCGCAGGGCGTCACGGGCGCCAATGAGCGTAAGATAGGAGGCGCGCTGGCCATAGAGGCCGGGACGCTTGTCTTCGCCGGGGAGGCCGAAGAGGGATTCTGCCAGGGCACGGAGAGACTCGTTGGGGTTTAAGGGGACTTGTCCCCTCTGTCGTTCTATCAGAAGGGCAAGGGACGATTCGATGGCGCGGATGGCGGGTTTGAGTCGTTTGTCCCGAATGGAGGAGAGTTCTGCCGCATCGTGGGCCGCGGCGAGGGCATGGACGTCAATGGCAAGCTGGTCCAGCAGCCGTTCGAGTTCAAGGAGCTGATCATGGGTGGACCTGGGGAGATCGTCGCCCCCTTCTTTGAGCAGAGCGACGGATGGCCGCAGGTTGTCAATGCCCCGGAGTGTCTGCAACAGAAGGGTTTTGTCGGCAATTTCTTTCTCCAGGGTCCGGTACGTTGCGCTCCATGCCCTGCCCTCTTCCCGTAAGGACTTGATGTCGTTCAGGGTTGAGGCGAGTTGCGCGAGCAGGCTGTGAATGTCCCCCTGGTGATCGTGAAGGGAGTGGTCATGGATTGCTTGTTGCAGTTCCGGCAGCCAGCCGCCCTCCATCCCTTCCGGTTTGAGCTTGACGAGAATGAAATGGAGATCGCTACGACCCCGGGCGAGCAGCGAGGTGATTTTTTCGGAACTGCTCAGCAGTTCGGCCTGTTCTTTGATCAATGCGGCACGTTCGGCATGGAAACGCTGGGCCTGCCAGCTGACGTAGGCGGCGGAAATCAGCAGGGCCAGCACCGGCACAGCGATCAGGCTGCGCACCAGCCAGAGGATGCTCTCTCCGTGTTTTCGCGGATCGTCGGTGTCGATCTGGGGATTCACATGGTATCCTGTAGAGAATGTGATGCGGCGTCGATCCGGAGGAAGCTGAACCGTATGCCCTCTTGTTCATGATAAGGGAAGGAGCGGTATCTTGACAAGGGAGAAAAGTCGGCAGCGCATTCCGGGCAGCTCAAGCACCGGCGTGTGCTGCTGATTCGATTGCGGGCCGGGGAGTTGCCGCCGTGGATTTTGGTTTGACATCCGGCGGGACACAAAGTTTAATGGGTGAAATGTAATGGTCTCGTAACAAGCCGCAAACCATGGCAGGCGGGAAAGTGAAAACAACGATTTACAAAACACGGCCAGCCGGAATCGTGGTTTTTACGATTCCGACAAATGCGGTATGCCAGTAACGAGTCGCGTTGCCTCCGGTCCGATGCGGCGCCACAGCTTCCGGCAGCAGGAGGCCGTCGCTTCAAAACCGTCAAGTCCGGGTCTTCTTCCCATCAACTACTGAATTGTTACCAGGCAACAATGCTGTCTCTGCAAATACCGAAAAAGATCGCCGCCATCCTTATTTACGGGCGGCCGCCGCTGGTCTTCTGCGCCATGCTCTGCGCCATCGGCACCATGTGGAACACCAGTCCGACTCTGTATGTCAGCGGGGTCAGCCTCCTTTTTGTTTCCATGGTGTTTGACCTGGTGGACGGCTGGTTCGCCGTCCGTTTCGCCCCGCATCCGGTGCTGGCCGGCCTGGCCGAACGGATCATGGACAAGGTGGTCTATTCCATTACTTTTCCCCTGGTGGCGACCGGCGCCATGTGGCGGTTGCTGTTGCAAGGAGACGGCTACAGCCGGGGTGATCTGCTGCACGCCATCCTCGTGCTGCTCCTCTGTATTGCGGTGCTGATCCGCGACCACTTTTCCTACTTTATCCGCCGCTACAGCATGCAGGACGATCTGGGCGGGGAATCGCGGGAGTTTACCCGCTTGCGGACCATTGCTGCTGCGCCGGTGGGACTGCTGCTTTACATCTATGTCTTTTATGTGCCGGCCAGCGTTTCTTCCTACCTGCACGGACTGACCGAGATTCTTGCCTCCATCCCCCTGCGCTGGCTCTTTGCCGTGGAGATCCTCTTTCTCATCATCACCTTCGGCTCCATCGCCGCCCATCTCCGCAAATACGGCGGCGCCTGTCTCGACGAGCTCTGTCTCGGCGACGAAACCCTGCGCCGGCGCATCCTCTCCTTTTTCCCCAACGCTCTGACCGTGATGAACGCCATGATGGGGATGCTCGCCGTCTTTTTTGCCTCGGAGGGGAGGATGCGCGACGCCTATCTCATTCTGATCGGCGCCGCCATCTTCGACAAGCTCGACGGCGCCCTGGCCCGGCGCCTCGGGTTGACTGAACCATGGCCCGCCACCGCGGTGGGCCATCATGTCACCTTGGGAGGTATTCTCGATGACGTGGCCGACGCGGTCAGTTTCTGCATCGTGCCGGCCCTTATTTTTTACATCAATCTGGCCGGCTTCCAGTCGCCGCCGGCCGGTCTTTCCGCCGGCTGGCTGGCTTTTTTTTACGCCCTGCTCGGCATTGCCCGGCTGATCTACTTCACCATGGACCGGACGCCGATTCCCGGCTATTTCAAGGGGATGCCGACCCCGGCTGCCGCCCTGCTGGTGGTGGCGCCGTTGGTGCTTTACTGCCAGGCCGGTCTGGAGGCCGATGCAGCAGGTCTGCGTTTCTGGGCCATGTTCAGCTTCGTGATGATGCCGCTCGTCTCCCTGCTGATGAACCTCTACCCGATCCATTATCTCCATTTCGGCCGCTTCATGGATCGTCATCCCTGGTTTGCCCGCTGCTGCGCGGGCAGCCTGTTTGTCTCTCTTTTTACCCCGTATTTTGCCCATGTGGCCCTCGCCTATCTGCTCCTCTATCTGCTGTCGCCGCTGGCAAGCTGGCGTTATGAGCCCGGCAGATCCCCTACTTCAGGAAAAAACGGTTCATGAGGAAAGAGAGGTTGACGGGTGGTGGGTTTCCCGAAGGGGTCAGGCGGTCACCAGATCCTTGAGAAGGACGGCAAGGTCGTTTTCGTCCAGAGTCTCCTTTTCCAGCAAAGTGGTGGCGCTTGATTCGAGCAGGCCCCGGTTGACTTCCAGGATCCTGCGGGCGCGGTTGTAACAGTTGGAGATGATCTCCCGCACCGCCACGTCGATTTCCCGGGCCGTCTCTTCGCTGACCGAGCGCGACAGCATTGGCCCGCGATTGCCGAGAAAGCCTTCGCTGCCCTCTTCGAGATCGACAAAGCCCAGTTTCTCGTTCATGCCGTATTTCTGCACCATGCTGCGGGCAATGTTGGTGGCCTTGCTGATATCGTCCGCTGCGCCGGTGGAGAGATGGGCAAAGACGATTTCCTCCGCCGCCCGGCCGCCGAAAAGGACGGTGATCTTATTTTCCAGCTCCTCCCGGGTCATGAGAAAGCGATCCTCGGTCGGCCGCTGGATGGTGTAGCCGAGCGCGCCGATGCCGCGCGGGATGATAGAGACCTTGTGGAGCTTTTCCGACATGCGCAGGCCGGCGCCGACAATGGCATGGCCCATCTCGTGATAGGCGACCACCCCCCGCTCCTTTTCGTTCAGCACCCTGTTCTTACGCTCCAGACCGGCGACAATGCGCTCGATAGCCGCATGGAAATCAGCGGTGGTGACCTGCTGGCCGTTGCGGCGGGTCGCAACCAGGGCCGCTTCGTTGACCAGATTTTCCAGATCGGCGCCGCTGAAGCCGGTGCTCATTGCGGCAATGGCGTCGAGATCAAGGTTCGGATCACTGTTTCTGATGTTTTTCAGGTGTACCTTGAGGATGGCGATGCGGCCGGGCTTGTCCGGCCGGTCGACCAGCACCTGGCGGTCGAATCTGCCGGCGCGGAGCAGGGCCGGATCGAGGACCTCCGGCCGGTTGGTGGCGGCGAGCAGGACGATGCCGGCCGAGGAATCAAAGCCGTCCATCTCCACCAGCAGTTGGTTGAGGGTCTGCTCTTTTTCGTCATGACCACCGGAAAACTGGGTTCCGGCCCGCGCCTTGCCGAGCGCATCGAGCTCGTCGATGAAGACGATGCAGGGCGCCTTGGTACGGGCCTGCTCAAAGAGATCCCGCACCCGGGCAGCACCGACGCCGACAAACATCTCGACGAATTCGGAGCCGCTGATGGAGAAAAAGGGCACCCCGGCCTCGCCGGCCACTGCTTTGGCCAGCAGGGTTTTGCCGGTCCCGGGGGGGCCGACGAGCAGGATCCCCTTCGGCATTCGTGCACCAAGGCGGCCGTAGGTCTCCGGATTTTTTAGAAAGTTGACCACCTCGATCAGTTCGTCTTTGGCTTCGTCGGCGCCGGCCACGTCCTGAAAGGACTTTTTCGTATCCGTCTCGACATAGACCTTGGCCTTGCTTTTGCCCACCGTCATAAAGGAGCCGCCCATGCCGCCCTTTTTGGCGAAATAGCGCATGGCCAGCACCCAGATACCGACAAAGATCACGGCCGGAACCACCCAGGAGAGCAGGTCGTGGAGAAAGGTGCTCTGCACCACCCCGGTCATCCTGACGTTTTTGCCGGCAATCCGATCAGCAAGACTGTCGTCGACCCGGACGGTAACGAACTGCTGTTTTTCGTTGCCATGCGGGTCGCGGATGGTGCCGGACAACGATCTGTCCGTGACATACAGCTCCGCGATCCGATCTTCTTCAAGCAGCTCAAGGAACCGACTGTAAGGAATGGTTTCCACCCGGGTGAAGCCGACCCACAGATCGTGAACGATGAGGACGCCGAAAAGGGTGAGCAGGACAAAGAAGAGATGAAGGCGGTTTTCCTGGTTCATGGGGTTTTCTGTCCGTCACAGAGAAAAGGAAGAAGTGCCACGTTTGTCGATTTCGTAACAGCTAAAGTCGGAATCGAAAAACTGAAAATTAACCACAGAGACCGCAGAGCGCACAGAGATAACTAATTATAATTAAAGATTTTTTCTCTGCGTTCTCTGTGCGCTCTGTGGTGAAAAAAAGACTTTTTACGGGTTCATCAGGTTTGTCGGAATCGGAAAAGCCACGATTCCGACGGGTTCATAGTTTCCTGGCCTCGAACCAGCGGAAGAGCTGGACGCCGCCGACAACGCAGACGAGAATGACGATCCAGTGGTTGATGCCGAGCGCCTGCGGCAGAGTGATCTTGCCGAAGTTGCCCCAGGTGAGCACGGTTTTTTTCAGCACTGGATAGACCTCGGCAAAGATCATGCCGCCGAACAGCATGCCCATGATGCCCCAGATGGCGTCCCATCGACCTTCGCCGATGGCGCCGATCTGGGTGCCTGGGCAGTAACCGAGCAGGGCCCAGCCGACCCCGAAGATCAGGCCGCCGATCACGTTGCCGCCGACGATTGTGGTCTTGACATCCATTTTGCTG
Organism: Thermodesulfobacteriota bacterium; assembly: GCA_049323935.1. Classification (GTDB taxonomy): domain Bacteria; phylum Desulfobacterota; class Desulfobulbia; order Desulfobulbales; family SURF-16; genus DB1. Next base: position 92,907 of record JBMONN010000001.1, on the reverse strand, counting down.
ATGAAGCCGAGATCGAGACCGAGGTAGATGCCGACCATGCCGACCAGCACGGCGGTGAGCATGAATTTGATGATGGTCATGTCCTGCAGGAGGAGGGCGCCGAGCTGTTTGTCATAGCGCAGCACCCGGCCGCGCTGGAGGATGAAGCCAAAGATGATGCCGGTGATCAGTCCGTAAATGAGATCCATTATTTTTTCCCTCCGCGATACAGAAGATAGGCGATGGGCATGCCGCCGAGAAAGAAACTGGCGAGAGCGAGAAAGCCGCTGATGGAGAGCTGCATGAGCCCGCTTAAGCCGTGGCCGCTCGGGCAGCCGTCGGCCAGTCGTGCGCCGAAGAGGGCGATGGCGCCGCCGGCAAAGGCAACCAGCGCCCGTTTCCCCCTGTCGCTGCCGAAGCGGCTGACCCAGAGATCCGGCGGGTTCTGCAGGCGAAAGGAACCCGAGGTGATGGCCGAGACAAAGGCGCCGATCATGATGCCGAAAACGAACATCCACTGCCAGTCGATTTTTGGGGCGACCTTCTGAAAATAGGCAAGCGCTGCCACGTGTTCCGGGGCAAAGATCTGTTCGACCATTGCGGCGGAACGGGCGAAGGTTGTTGACGCCCCCAGGTATTTGCCGGTGATCACCACTGAAAGGACGCCGACCAGGCCGGTCAGCGCCCCGCCCACATAGGGGCTCCAGGCTTTTCCGTCATTCGTCATTTCTTCCTCCTTTTGTTCGTTTATGTTGATTTTTGAAAAATTTTTTGCGCCTTGGGAGTCTTTTGCTTCGTGCGGCCGGAATTTTTTTGTTAAAAAAAATGATTATTACAGGTATGTTATCGTCTATTGTAAACATCGGTTCCGGGGCTGGCAAGGTCTAATCACCCAGTGCGGCGATTTGTCCGGACCGGCCCGTCCGACTCGGTCTGATCGAGGGTGGTTGGCCAGAAGCAATGGCGAGCCATAGTTTGATGGTCGCGTAAAAACTGAAAATTAACCACAGAGACCACAGAGCGTCCAGAGGTAACTGATTGTAATTAAATATTTTTCTCTGCGCTTTCAGTGCGCTCTGTGGTGAAAAAAGACTTTTTACGGATTTGTTATAGTTTGCCGGGGAAATGTTACGGCGGGATTCGGCGTGCGTTTCTTCTCGGTAAGGAAGGAGTGCATGCGGTCGTCCGGATCGGGAAAACAACAGGAGAAGGGAGATGAGTCCTCATTTCGGCATGATGGATGAGGCGGCAATGAGCAGGGAAGAGGCGCTGCTCATGCGGGCCAAGCTGCACTGGCGGTGCGGGGTGCGGCGAATGCGGGAAAACAAGGCGGCGGCGGGGCTTGCCACCCTCTACGATGCCCTGCTTTCCGCCATGCGTTGGTATATTCTTTCCAATCTGGGCGGGGAGGTCGGCGACGGGGCGGTGGAAAAAATGGAAAATGAGCGCTATGTCTTTTCCGTGCTGCGCCGCCATGGTCTACTTGACGACTCTCTTGATCTGCGGCTTGTCGAGGATGTGGTGGACCGGTCGCTGCAGGAGGAGGATGTCGGCGCGGAGCAGGATCGGGTCATGGCGCAGATGGAGGCGTTTCTCCGTCGGCTTGGCATGCTGCCCTTTGACGAGGCGGAGCTGCCGCCCGAGGACCCGCGCACATTTTAGTCGGGAGACGAGCTGGTTTGAAGGTGAAGGACGGTCGTTTGCAAAAGAGGGGCAGTTGCGCCGGACCTGGACCGCTTGCCGCTGCTGCCGGCGATGAGGTCGATCGCTACCGTTTTGTCTTCGACAACATGAAAAGCGGGGCCGTGATCTACCGGGCCGTTGACGAGGGTGCCGATTTCCTTATCGTTGACTGTAATCGCGCCGCAGAGGGCATCGAGAAAATTGCCCGCTCCGCGCTGCTTGGTCGGCTGGTCACCGAGGCCTTTCCCGGCGTAGCCGCTTTCGGACTGCTCGATGTCCTGCAACGGGTGTGGCGCACCGGCGCGCCGGAACATCATCCTGCCTCCTTTTATCAGGACAGCCGTATTTTCGGCTGGCGCGATAACTACGTCTATCGCCTCGCTTCCGGTGAGGTGGTCACGGTCTATGACGACGTCACCGCCCACAAGTCGATGGAAGATGAGCTGCGGAAAAAAAAGGATCTGCTCGATATCATCGTCAACACCTTCCCGGATATCCTCTGTCTCAAGGATGGCGAAGGACGGTGGCTGCTTGCCAACCAGTTTGATCTCGAACTCTTTGGTCTCACCCGGGTCGATTATGTCGGCAAAACCGATGCGGAGCTTGCCCCTTACAGCCCTTTTTATCGTAACGCCTTCCTTGCCTGCATGGACACCGACCAGGAGGCCTGGGGGAAAAAGGCGCCGTCGCGCGGCCAGGAGGTCATCCCGCGGCCGGATGGGGAGGCGAAGATTTTTGACATCGTCAAGGTTCCTCTGTTCAATCCGGATGGCAGCCGGCACGCCCTGGTCGTTGCAGGTCGCGACATCACCGCTCTCCTGACCGTCCAGGCCTCCTTGCGCAGGCGAGAGGAGTTTCTTCGCATGCTCATTGCCACTACCCCGGAAGGTTATGTTCGTGTTTCAGCGGATGGGCAGATTGTCGAGGTCAACGACTCCCTGTGTCGCATGCTCGGCTTTGTCCCGGAGGAATTGCGGGGCGCGAACGTGCTTTTGTTCGTCGAGCAAGGAGATGCAGCTCGTTTCACCAGTCTGCTGCGTCGTCCTGCCGGCAGTTCGGGTCATTATGCCGTCAATCTGCGGAAAAAAAACGGAGAGAGGGTATATGCCCTGTGCAGCCCCTCTGTCCTGACGGTGCAGGCAGAGGCGCCAGGCGGCGGCGCCTTTGCTTTTTTTTCCGACATCACGGCGCGCCGCCACGCCGAGGAGCGTCATCGCGAAAGCGAACGACGGTTCCGTCTGCTTTTTCACCATCTGCCGTTCCCGTACCAATCGCTCGATGAAAACGGCCGGCTGATCGATGTCAACCGCAAGTGGCTCAACGTTCTCGGCTATTCCCGAGGCGAGGTGCTGGGGCAGGCCTTTGCTGATTTTTTGTCGCCCCCCTTCCGTTCCCACTTCGAGCGCAGCTTTGTCTTTCTGAAAAAGGAAGGAGTGGCCCGCAACGTGGAATTTGAGATGGTGAAAAAAGACGGATCCATCTTTCTCGTCTCCTTTGACGGGCGGATTCTGCGAAGGCCTGATGGCGGCGTCGAAAAGACCTTCTGCGTCTTCCGTGATATCACCAAACAGAAAAGGCTTGACGAGATGCTGCTGCGATCCCATCAGGTCCTTGAGCAGGAGGTGCGGAAACGAACCGAGGAGTTGCGCCGCAAGGGCCGGGAGCAGCAGAAGACCCTGCTTGCCCTGCAGCAGAAATCCCAGGAACTGCAGGAGGCAAACACCGCTCTGAAGGTGCTGCTGGAGCAATCCGGCCGTTCACGGCAAAGCAGCGAGGAAAAAATCGCCGCCAATCTCAAGGAGCTCGTTGTTCCCTATCTCGATGAGTTGGCGCTGCGCCTGCAGGATGGCAGCCTTGCCGGCTATATCGATATCCTTCGCCAGAATATCGAAACGATTACCTCGTCGTTTTCCCGCCAGATTGCTTCCAGCACGATCGGACTCACCCCCCGCGAGTTGCAGGTGGCGAATTTAATCCGCCAGGGCCGCAGCAACAAGGAGATCGGCGAACTGCTGCATCTGTCGTCGGGCACCGTGGGCGTCTACCGCAACAGTATCCGCGAGAAACTCGGCATCAAGTCCAAGAAGATCAATCTTCGCTCCTACCTCCTCAGTCATGAGTGAACCGGGGACAAAAGAATTCTTTCTTCGTATGATCTCTCCTGCCATGGAATAGGTAGAGATGCCCGGCGGCGGTCGCTGGTCCGGTGTCATTCTGTGTTTTTTTATCTTTTATTTCATCTTGTTATATATTTTTTTCCGCTTTTTCTCTCTCCTTCAAATTCACGATTGCGTGGGTAAAAAGATATAGTTAGAGTATACGATTTTACTCTTTTTTTGCTCTGTTGACGCCAAGTGATAAATAGGTTTAAGTGTCGGGCGTGGGCGGAATATGGCGGTCTGCGACGACCGCAGCCCAGCGATGACGGCACCTGGCAAAATGAGCTGGTGTGGCCCAGGGACGTGCCGTCGCATCGGGTCGGCCCTGAATGGGTTTGACAATTTGTGAGGTTGGCCGCAACCTTCTCCGGCCAACCTCCTGATGAAAAGCCGGGGAGGGCTTTTCATCAGAACTGATCAGGAAGAATGCTGGAACGACGTTTGTCCATGAGCGAAAAGAACAGGGCCATAGGTATTGTTGCTGTGGTGATGGGGATTCTTTCCCTTTTTTTTATTGTTTTCGGGATACGTCTGCATAATCAGACCATTGACGTATTTATCGCGGAAGCACAGGAAGAGATCGATACCCTGCTGGTCAGCCAGCATGATTTCGGCCTTGATCCCTATGAGGAGCGGATCAAGAATTTGTTGCTGACCGGCACGGATATTGTCGGCAGCTTTGCCGGGCGGGACCGGGAGCAACTTGATGCCGCGGCCCGGCCCCGATTTGCGGCACTGCAGCGGGAGAATGGCGCGTTTCGGATCATGCAGTTTATCCTGGCGGATGGCACCTGTTTTCTCCGTCTGCACGATCCGGAGCGCTGCGGAGATAATCTGAAAGAGAAACGGCCGATGATCGCCGCGGCCTGTGCCGCCCCCACCCTGCTGACCGGCTATGAAACCGATACGGACGGCACCGCCTATCGTATTGTTTATCCTGTTTGGGTCGATCATGACTGCATAGGCTTTCTCGAGTTCGGCATCGATATCTGCGTCATTGCCCAGGCCCTTGAAAAAAAGACGGGCTCCGCCATTGCCGTTTTTCTTTTCTCTGACCAACTGCGGGAAAAACGCCATTGCCGGACCGAGTCCTGCGCCTTTCCGGGTGATCGGATGATAATCAGCAATCCGCATCTTTTTGCCGAGTTTCCACCGGATTTTGATTTCAGCCAGGATGGCCGCCGGGTGGGGGTCGGCGACAGGGAGTATATCGTTCACTCCCATCCGCAGTTCGCCGACTTTGCCGGGCGGCCCATCGGCGGGATAATTGCGCTGCAGGATATCACCACTGCGGTGGGGCAAAAAGAGGCATTTGTAGTCAGGGCGGTGCTGATCAGTTCCCTGCTGCTCGGCCTCGCCCTGGCGGTGTTGTATGCCTGTTTCGGTTCCCTGTCGTACAAACTGCATCAGTCCCGCCGGGAACTGGGAGGCATGGTGCAAACTTTGTCGGATGAGATTGCCGCCCGGGAGGAGAGATTTGCCTCTGTGCAGCGAAGCTGGGAGAAGACCTTTGATGCGATTTCCGACATCGTCACCCTCCAGGATGCGGAGATGCGCATTCTTCATATCAATCGCGCCGGCTGCCGGGAGTTCGGCGCCTCCCCGGAAGAACTGCGAGGAAAGCTCTGCTACGAGCTTTTCTGTCATGGTGATGTGCCGTGCGAAGGCTGCCCGATCATCCATGCCTGGCATAACCAGGTGCCCTATACTGCCGAAATCAGGCACGATCAGCTGCAAAAGATTTTTCTCGTCACGGCCACGCCCATTTCCGATGATAACGGCCGAATCGAAAGAGTTGTTCATTTTGCCAAAGATATCACGGCGTTCAAGGATATGGAGCGTCAGCTCCATCAGGCCCGCAAGATGGAATCCATCGGCAGACTCGCTGGGGGAGTGGCCCATGATTTCAACAATATCCTCAGCGCGATCATCGGCAATGCCGAGCTCTGCCTGTTGAAAATTGCCGATGGCCGCGATGTGGCAGAGGAGATAAAGATCATCCTCAAGGCCGGCAAGAAGGCGACGAGGCTTGTCAAGCAGCTGCTGGCCTTCAGTCGCAAACAGATCAGCAAACCGGTTGTTCTTGATCTGAACCGGGTGGTGCAGGACACCTGGGAGATGTTGCACCGGCTGCTGGGCGAACACATTGAAAGCGTCTTTGCTCCGGCGGAAAATCTCTGGCCGGTGCTGGCCGATCCGACCCAGATCGAGCAGGTGATCGTCAATCTTGCCGTCAACGCCCGCGATGCCATGCCATCCGGCGGTCGGTTGCAAGTAGCCACGGCAAATATCGTGATCGAGGAGACCCGGGTCGAGGGCAGCGTCACCATGGCGCCAGGGGAATATGTCATGCTCACCGTCGCTGACACCGGGATCGGCATGAGCGAAGAGATAAGGGAGCACATTTTTGAACCGTTTTTCACCACCAAAGGTGAATCATCGGGTACCGGCCTCGGCCTGGCGACGGTCTACGGTATCGTCACCCAGAACAACGGCACGGTTTTTGTCCGTAGTGCCCTGGGAAGCGGCACGACCTTCGAAATCTTCTTCCCCCGTTCCGCCGCGCAGAACGTTCATGCCATCATGGTTGATCAGGATGTCAGACCTCGTTTTCCCGCTTCCGCAGGCGGCACGGAAACGATCCTGCTGGTCGAGGACGATCCGATGGTCCGACAGATGGCCACGGAAAGCCTGCGGCGGCTCGGGTATCAGATTATCGAGGCGCGGGACGGGATGGAGGCGATGACCGTCATGGCAGGCCGGGAGGGGCAGGTCGATCTGCTGCTCACCGATATCATCCTGCCCGGTATGAACGGCATTGATCTGGCGGAGGCCATTGCCGCCAGATGGCCGGCGATCCGGGTGCTCTATATGTCCGGCCACATCGACAACAGCGACGTGAAACGGTGTGCTGCGGCAAACCGGGAGAATTTTCTGGCCAAACCGGTCTATCCTGCTGTGCTGGCACGGGCGGTGTGTCAGGTGCTTGACGAAGCGCAGCACGATCTTCTCTCCGGCGACGGTAACGCGCCGGCAACCCGGATTCTGTAAAAACATAAGGAGACTTCGGATGAAAATGAGACTGCGCGATCTGGCCAATTACATGCAGAGATACGACTATTGCGACATCTTCATCATCTGCGCAAAACACGGGCATGTCATGTACAGCGCGGCTGCGCAGTCCGATTTCGGCACCAATCTTGTCCACGGTCCTTATCGGGAGAGCGGTCTTCCACCACCGGCGAGATTGCCCGCTCGGTGGCCATGAGTGCGCAGGGGGCGTCCACTGTCTCGCAGACGATCCGCGCTCTTTCGGTCAGCATTGAAGAAGAGGTGAGCGGCACGGTTGATGAAACGAGCAGGGGCATCGGTGAGGTGGCTGCCGGCATTCACGGAGTCAGCGATGTCGCCCGGGATAGCGCCTTGGCGGCGGAGGCGATCAGGACGGCGGCGGCACAGCTTGCCGACCTCGCCGGTCGCCTGCAGGAGGAGACCGGCAGGTTTCGGTTGCATTGAAGGAAAAGAATAACGTAAAAAAAAGCCGCGAGACAATGCACGCGGCTTTCAGGGGGACAACGGTTTAAGGTACCTGCTTAATCGCAGAAGCCCTTGCCCGGTCCGGCATGGTTGGTGTTCCAGTGGCAGGCGCAGCAGTCGAGGGTGCCATCCTCGTTGATCATGGACTCCGGAATATTGACATAATCGGGAACGGGCACAAACTGATATTTCGCCCAGTCGCTGTGGCCGCTGGCGATCCCGATGGCCATAAGCAGTAACATTCCTCCAGCAAGCAATGCGGCAAACCTTTTCATTCTTTTTCCTCCTTTTGTCATTTGACGATGCCGGACCCGCGATATCCCGCGGACCCGGCATGAGCGGAAAAAGCACGATCCCCCACGATCCCTCCTGATCATGCGGCCGTTGTGGAGCATCCCGAGCGGGTTGTCCTCGTTGCCGGAATGCGACACATATCCATCGATATCCTGGATTCCATGGGGGGTCAATAATTTTTTTTCGGTGCGGCATTGTTTTGTCGGAATCGTGACAAACTCATAAAAAGTATTTTTTCACCACAGAGCGCACTGAGGACGCAGAGAAAACATCTTTAATTGCAACTAGTTACCTCTGTGCGCTCTGCGGTCTCTGTGGTTAATTTTCAGTTTTTACGTAATCATCAATAGTAAAAAGCCACGAATCCGACGGGCCATGTTTTGTAACTCGTTGTTTTCACTTTCCCGGCTGCCATGGTTTGCGGGTTTTGCGAGGCCAATCAATGTTTTGTTTGACCGGTGGAAGGCGGCAATGATAGGCTTTCACCAGAATGGGACGGTTCCATGGCCTCGCGCCATGGCGGCGAAGGATAAAAAAGGAGGAGATATGTCGGTCAAGTTCAAACTCGGGTGCGCCATCGGTGCATTGTCAGTGATTATTCTGTTGATGTTTGCCGTGACCTTGTGGACCACGGAAAAGCAGCAGGACGATGGGCTGGTCATCAATCTGGCCGGCCGACAGCGCATGCTGACCCAGAAGATGACCAAGGAAATTCTCCAGTTTCACGGGGACCGTCAGAAAGCCGGGGCCGTCAGCCAGGCTCTGATCGACGCGGTCACCAATACCATGGCGGTTTTCGATGCCACCCACAAGGCGCTGAAAGACGGCGGCAAGGCGCCCCTCGGCACGGATATGAAAAAGACGGAGTTTCGCGATTGTCCGCCCCAGCCTGAACCGGCCCATTCGCAGCTGATCCGGGTGGACGAGATGTGGCAGGAGTTCCGCCAGCATCTTGATGCGGTGCTGCAGCAGAGTGACGGGGCCGAAGCGCATATCGCCTGGCTGACGAAAAACAATATTTCCTTGTTGCAGGAGATGGACAAGGTAGTGGCGATCCTGCAGAGCCAGTCGGAAAAAAAGGTGCGAGCGCTTCTTCTGCAACAGATTGTCGGAGTGGTGCTCGGTGGCGTCTGCACGGTTTTGGCGGTGGTGACCATCGCCGGCATCATCGGTCGGCTGCACGCCATCGAGAAGTTCGCCGCCAAGCTGGAGGCCGGTGACCTGACCGCCTCCTCCGGGGTCAGCGGTGGAGATGAGCTGGAACGGGTCGGCGCCGACCTCGACAAAATGAGCCGGGGCCTGCGCGTGCTGTTTGCGGAGATTGTTGCCGCCGGTACCCGTCTTGATCAACGGGCCCGTCATCTTGCCTCCTGTTCGGGCGAGATGGAGGGCCAGACCGTTGAAGCGGCAACAAAGATAAAGACGGTGGCCGGGGCCGCTGATCAGATGAGCGCCATCATGGGCGAGGTGGCCGAGGCGGCGGATGCCACCAATCTTCAGGCAAAAGAAGTGGCGAAAACAGCCCAGGTCTCGGCGGAGAATATCTCCACCGTGGCAGCGGCCACCGAGGAGATGAGCGCCACCGTTGCCGAAATCGCCGCCAATGCCGAAAAGGCGCGCGACGTGACGAATACCGCAGTGGACAATGTCACCAGCGCCACCGGTCAGGTCGATGAGCTGGGTCGGGCGGCCCAGGAGATCAGCAAGGTCATTGATGTCATCGTTGAAATTGCCGAGCAGACGAAACTGCTGGCCTTAAACGCCACCATCGAGGCGGCCCGGGCCGGAGAGGCAGGCAAGGGCTTTGCCGTGGTGGCCAACGAGGTGAAAGAGCTTGCCGCGCAGACCAATGCCGCTACCAGCGACATCCGTCATAAGGTGGAATCGATGCAGCAGTCGACCAACAGCACCATCGGCGAAATCCGCCAGATCAATCAGGTGATCAGCGCCATCAACGAGATCGTTGTCAATATCGCCGGCGCGGTCGAGGAACAGTCGGTCACGACCCGCGACATCGCCCGCAATGTGGTGCATGCCCTGGATGGGGTCTCAACCATGAAGGAAACGGCCATCGAGGTATCGGGCAACATGGAACGGGTGTCCGCGCGAATCGGCGAAGCGGCCCACACCAGCCGCGAGGTGTCCGCGGATGTCAATGAGGCGACAGCGGCATTTACCAGTCTGACCAAAGCCGGTGATGAGGTGCGGCAGGAGGCAACGGCGTTGACCGGCATGAGCCATGAGATGCAGCAGATGATGGCCCGCTTTACCCTCTAGTCCGGCGGTGATCACGGTGCGAACGCAACCCGATGCGGCACAGGAGCATGCTGCCGGGAAACTGGCGATTATTCTCGTCACCCATGGCGAGATCGGTCGTGCCCTGCTTGATGTCGCCCGCTACATCCTCGGGCGGCCCCTGGAAAATTTCGTTGCCGTCACCGTTCCCTTCATGGGCGAGCTGCAGGGGGCGAAGGAGATCGATGGCGCCGCCCCCTTTGCCGCCCGGCAGGATCTGATCAGGGAGCGGATCGATGCGGCCATGCGATCGGTGCCGGCGGGCGAGGGGGTGCTGATCCTGACCGATGTTCTCGGCGGCACCGGCTTCAACGCCGCCCGCGGCATGCTGGGGAACGCCCCGGCCGCCATCGTTGCCGGGGTCAATCTGCCCATGGTTCTCAAGGCGGCCGATCTGGCAGTCGCCGACCCGATTGCCGCGGCAGCTGAACTGGAGGAACGTTCGCGCCGGGCGATTGTCGGCCGGATCTTTCATCCTCTCTGAGCGTTCCCCGCCGTTCTTTCCCTCCTTCTTTCTCCTTTCTCATCTTTGATGAAATCGTCAAAATTGAAAATTAACCACAGAGATCGCAGAGTTCGCAGGGATAACTAATTGTAATTAAAGATTTTTTTTCTTTGTCCTCAGTGCGCTCTGTGGTGAAAAAAGACTTTTTACGGGTTTGTCATCATTGATGGTCTCGCAAAAAGTCAATTTCGGGGATGGCATCACAAAAAGCAGGTCATGACAAACGGGTGATTTTCGGCTTGATTTGGCCCGGTCATCTCCCCTATACTCTGTAACAACGTGGCATGTGATGCTTGGGCAGGTCTGTGCCCTGGCAAAAAAAATGGTGGCGGCGCCTGTCTTTCGGTATGTGGGGATGCTGGACGAGCGGCGCCGGCCATGCAGTCGTCGATGCCCGCCAATCTGGGCAAGGCTGTTGTGCTCAGGAGCGGGCGGTTTCGTTGTTTCATCATCACGAAGAAAGGAGGGAAAAGAATGGATGACCGTACCTTGCAACGATTCGGGAGGTTACGAAAAAGGCTCGCGCTCTATCTGGGTGCCGCCGGTGTCTGTGCCGTTCTCGGCGCTGCGGCAATGGCAGCGCCGGCCATTGCCGGCGAGGAATCGTGCGCCGAGTGCCATGAGAGCGCAACGGCGAGCTTCAATGCATCGGTCCACGCCCGGGTCTGGCGGGGGGCGAACGGCTGCCAGTCCTGTCACGGGTCGGCTGATCAGCACCTGAATGGTGAGCAGTCGAAAAACACCATCATCTCCTTTGCCAAGGACGGCGGCCGCTCCGCCGAGGAGATGAGCGCGCAGTGCCTGTCGTGCCACAGCGGCAGCAAGCATGTCGCCCTCTGGGAGTCAAGTGCGCATAAAGGGGAAGGACTGTCCTGCACCTCGTGCCATTCCGGTCATTCCGGGCAGTCGAAAAATCTCAAGCAGTCCCAGTCTGAACTCTGTTTTTCCTGTCACATGGACATCCGGGCGGAGTCGAAGCGGCAGTCACACCACCCGATCAAAGAAGGAAAGATCTCCTGCAGCGACTGCCATGACCCCCATGGATCATTCGGCAGCAAAAACATCAAGGCCGACTCAATCAACGAGCTCTGCTATACCTGTCATGCCGATAAACGTGGGCCCTTCATGTATGAGCACCCGCCGGTGGAGGAGGATTGCCTCACCTGTCATACCGCCCACGGCAGCAATCACGGGAAACTGCTGACCCAGAAGGTGCCCACCATCTGTCAGGCATGTCACGACTGGACCAGACATCCCGGCACTCCCTATACCCAGGCCAACTCCTTTGTCTCCAGTGCACCGGCGGGCAGGGGCGGTGTCGCCCGCTCATGCACGAACTGCCATACCACTATCCATGGCAGCAGCGGACCGAACACCCTGGGCCTGCGGTTTATCAAATAAGGAGGAGCCATCATGAAAAAGATACTTGTCACAGCAGTTGCCCTTCTGCCCGCGCTGTGTGGCGCAGGGGCCTATGCAGCGGAGGAATTTTCCGGTCAGGTGACTGTGGAGGGCCGCTCCATCGACGTCAGCGGCGAAGAGGCCAAGTTCAATGAATACGATGACCCTGATTCCGGTTTCACCGGCGGCCTTGATCTCAATTACAATGCCGGTTCAGGCTTTTTGAACTTTTCCTCCGGCGCCATCGGGCGGGATACCCAGACATATGATTTTGGCGCCGGCCTCTATGACAAATTCACCATCGATCTCTATTACAAGGAGATTCCCCACAATCTCACCTTTGACGCCAGAACCTTTTACCGGGGAGTCGGCAGTGATACCCTGACCACCACGGCGACATCGGCCTCCCTGCCGACCGACCCGACGGTCTGGCCCAGCGAGTTTGACTATTCCGTCAGTCGTGATCAGTATGGGGCCGGCATCAAGCTCAATCTTCTCAAGCCCTTTTTCGCCGATTTCTCCGTAACCCAGGAGGACCGGGAGGGAATCAAGCCGGCCGGCACCTACATCGGCATCAGCAGCGAGCTGCCCGAACCGGTGGACTACAAGACCAACACCTTCAAGGCCGAAGTCGGCTACGGCGAGGATCCTTTTTTTGCCGCCCTCTCCTATGTCTACAGTCGGTTTGAAAATGACAACTCCTACCTCTATTTCCCCAGTCTGGCGGCGGCAAACACCAGTGAATTTCTCTCGCTGCCGCCGGACAACAGCAACTCCAAGATCAGTTTCAAGGGCCGGGTGAAGTTGCCGATGAGCAGCGCCCTGGCGGTCAATATCGGTAAATCCGAGTCCAAAAGCGATATGGATCTGCTCAGCGCTTACAATACCAACGGCTCGGCCCGTATCCTTACCCTGTCCGACACCAAGTTCGACGGTGAGGTGGATACCCTCACCTATAACGTGGTGCTGACCTCCCGGCCGGTGAATTTTGTCGACGGTAAACTCTTTTACTCCGGCTATGAAAAGGAGAACAAGTCGGACGAAATCAGCAGCTCCTACACCACGACGACAACCACCAGCGAGCCCTTTGACAATCACCTCTTCGAGTACGACAAAAAGAGCTACGGGATCGAGGCGGGCTTCAAGCTGCCGGCCCGTTTCAAGCTGACGCCTTACTACAAGAACGTCGATGTCGACCGCCATCGCGGCGACCTGCCGGAAACCGATGACGACATCTACGGCCTCGACGTCAAGTGGACCGGCCTTGATTTCATGATGGTCAAGGTCGGGTACGAGCGGATGGAACGTGATTCGCCGTGGGAGCAGCTGATCCTCGCCACCGGCACCCAGTCTACTGCGGATGCCATCGAGCCCTATATTCGCCGGTTCGACGCCGCGGATCAGGATCGCGACACCTTCACCATCGACGTGGATTTGACCCCCATCGATCGCTTGAATCTCGGGTTGAGCTACAGACACCAGAAGTCGGAGTATGATGAAACCGTCTTCGGCCTGCTCGATAAGGAAAGCGACGGGGTGGGGCTCAGCGCCGATCTCACGGTGACCGCCAACCTCACCGTTTCCGCCTATCTCGATTACGAGGTGGTGAACATTGATCAGATGCAGCGGAACCTCGGCACCTCGGTGACTGCGGCAACGGCCGGTCCGATCGACACCACCGACGGCGACGGTCGCTACAACTGGACCGCCGACCAGGAAGATGAAACCTTTGATTACGGCCTCGCCGTCGACATCAAGGTCATTCCCGAGACCCTGACCCTGCGTGCCCAGTTCGACCATATCCGTTCCGACGGCTTTGCCGACTATACCTATTTCGAGTCAGTACCGGACGGCTACACCAACAGCACGGTGGATTCTGAGGAATGGGATGACTATACCCGTGACTCCTTCATGATCAAGGCAATTTATGCGGTCAATCAGCATTTCACTCTGACCGGCGGCTATGTCTACGAGGACTATGAGTACAACGATCAATTCTTTGACGGCTACTCCTATGTCTGGGGCGCCACCAGCAATAACTATCTGACCGGTGCGGGCATGGATCCGGATTACACGGCAAACGTGTTTTTCCTGAGCGCCGCCTACAAATTCTAACATGCATTCCGCCGCCGGGCCGGCCGGCCCGGCGGCGCGCGTCTCATTCCCTCTGCAGAGGATTTGTTTCCTTTGGCAGGGCGATCATCACGCGGTCGCGGATTCTCCCCGCCACCCCGATCATCCCGGCCAGCTCCGCCGCGGTCGGCTCCCGGCGCTGCCCTGCATCCAGGGAGCAGATCTCCTGGATGGCGTCCATGGCAGCGAGGGTGACAAGCATCTCCCGGTCGATGGGCAGAAACTTTTCTCCATGAGCCAGCAGGCCGGTCAGGGTATGACCCTCCGGCAGGCTGTTGTTGGCGAGAAACAGCGCCATCAGGTGCTTTTCCATGGCCATGGCCGTGAGATTGTAGAGGGTCTCGGCCGAGAATTTTTCCGGCCGGTCGAGTCCCTTGGCCGCCAGATCAAGAAACTGGTCGCCTTCCCGGAAGAACTGGCGCCACTCCAGGGGCGCGGCAAAGGGGGGCGACGATTTTTCATGCATCAAGGGGGATGGCATCGATCGCTCCTGCATGGATGACGGGGATGATCCCCCTTTTTTCCAGCTCCTGGCAAGGCCGGTCGCCGATGCGGGTCGCGTAGACCCGGCTGCATCCCGCCAGGGCGGCCAGCACCGCAGCAAAGCGCTCTTCGTCAAAGCCGTGGGACGGATCGCCGGTGGAGAGCGGGACAACCGCCCGCTCCTCGATTTTTTTCAGGCCCGCCGCGCCCGCTTCGTAGATGAGAAAGCGCTTTGCCCGGCCGAAATGGTCGTTGACACTGATGCCGTCCGTTGAGACAATGGCGATTTTCATGGTCGTTCCTCCTGTCCTGTTCCGTGGTTATCAGCCGCAGCCGGTACCGCCGCCGGCGCAGGCGCCCTTGGATGTGCATTTTTTCTGGCGGCTTTTCAATTGATTGAGACCTACGCCGCTGTAGACGGCCTCCAGTCCCATGTCGATGAAGCCGCTCATGGTCACCGGCCTGATCCCCATCTTGATGAGAATCTCCCGGGGCGCCTCGCCCAGGTCGTTGACGAGCACGGCCCGGCAGTCTTGCAATGCCCGGGCCAGGTTGTGCCAGCGCTGCGGTCCGCCGCCGGGCAGGGCCGCCGACCGTTCCTCCACCAGGTTGAAGGCGCCGTCCTCCTTTTGCTCCCAGATCTGGAAACGGCTGGCCTCGCCGAGATGCTGGTTGACCAGCACTCCTTCCAGGGTGGCCACCGCCACATAGGGCCGCTGCTGACCGGGTATGATCGGCAGGGCAGCGCAGGCCGACAGGCAGCCGGCCATCTCCTCGCTTTTGTCCTCACCGAGCAGACCGACGGCATCGGCCCGGCAGCGGGTGCAGTGGCGCATCTGCGGCAGGTACTGTTCCGCCGTCCGGCGCAGGGAGGCCATGAGCTCCTTGTCCGGCTCCGGGATGTCGGCAAAGGGGGTGTCGGCATTGGGAAACATGGCCATGCAGTTGAAGAGATCGGCGCCAAGCTCCGCCATCTTCTCCGCCACCGCCTCGACATGGTGGTCATTGATGCCGGGAATGACGATGGTGTTGATCTTGACCGTGATGCCGTGCTCCTTGAGTTTGCCAATGGCCGCCATCTGCCGGGCGAGGATCAGCTCCGCCGCCTGGATGCCGCGATAGACGACGTTGCCGTCCCGCACCCAGCTGTAGACGTTTTTCACCACCGCCGGATCGATGCCGTTGACAGTCACCGTCACATGGGAGACATCGAGGGTGGCAAGGGCCTCGACATGGGGAGCAAGATTGAGGCCGTTGGAGGCCAGGCAGAGGATCATCTGCGGGTATTTTTCCCGGATCCGCCGCATGGTCTCCAGCGTCTCGTCGGCATTGGCAAAGGGGTCGCCCGGCCCGGCGATGCCGGCCACGGTGATGCGCGGCTCGCGCTCCAGCACCCGATCCATATAGGTCAGCGCCTGAGCCGGGGAGAGGATGGTGCTTGTCACCCCGGGCCGCGATTCGTTGACACAGTCATATTTTCGGTTGCAGTAGTTGCATTTGATGTTGCATTTCGGCGCGACCGGCAGATGGACCCGGCCGAACTGGCCCTTGACCTTGGCGTTGAAGCAGGGATGATGACTGTAGTCCTTAGGCATGGCAGACTCCGGAAAGTGAATTGACGTGTAAGAGTTCCAATGCTTCAGCGTCTGCACGTTTGAACGCTTCCACGCTGCAACGCTGAAACGGTTTTTTTTACATATAGCTGTAGCCGATGGGGGAATCGCTCTGCTTCCTGTCGATCAGGCTATTGACCACCAGGTCGAAGAGCTGCTGCGCCCCGCGGTAACCGAGGTGGAGAATGCGCTGGCCGCCGATGCGATCATGGATGGGAAAACCGACCCGGATCAGCGGAATGTGGAGTTTGCGGGCCAGCGGATACCCCTTGCTGTGGCCGACGAGCAGATCCGGTTGCAGCTGCTCCGCTGCTGCGGCGATGTCGAAAAAGTCCATGCCCTCATAGGCCAAAGGCTGCTCGGCGAGCACCCCGTCGGTTGCCGCGGCGATGGCGGCGGCAAAAGCGCCGCTTCTGCCGCCGCTTGCGCACAGCACCGGGATGACGCCGATCTCGGCTAGCCACCCGGCCAGCCCCACCACCAGATCCTCTTCACCGTAGATGACCGCCTTCTTGCCGAAGAGATACTTGTGGCCGTCCACATAGGCGTCCACCAGCCGGCCCCGTTCCCCCGCGTATTTGGCCGGGGTCGGCTGACCGCTCAGTTCCTCCAGGCAGGCGAAAAAACGATCCGTCTCTCGAATACCGATGGGCAGGCCGAGGCGATGATGGTGTGTTCCGAATTTCTCGGCGAGCAGGCTGCCGCCGGTGGCAGCGCCCAGGGTGCGGCCGAACTCGATGGTGTCCCGCGCCCCGCCCATGGTCCTGATTGCGGTAAGCGGGGTGCCGCCGGCCGGAATTTTTTCGTAGTCGAGCAGGGCCGGCCCGTCCAGCGTTGCCGACAGATCGGGCAGCATGGTGGCATGCAGGCCGAAATCAGCGATGATTTCGGTAAGATGCCGGTAATCGGCCGAGGAGACGAAACCGGGCAGCAGGTTGATGGTTTCATTGGCCGGTGCCGCCCCGGCCAGTTGTTCCACCACCGCACGGACCGCGGCGTGAAAGCCCTCCATGTGGGTGCCGCTGTAGCTCGGGGTGGAGACGTTGACCAGCAGTGGCCGGTCGGCTGCCGCGACTTCGCCCTCGTATTCCTTGAGAATCATCGGCACGTCGTCGCCGATGGTCTCGGTGAGGCAGGTGGTGGCGACCCCGACCAGTTTGGGCCGGTATTTTTTGCTGACATTGGCCAGGCCCGCTTTGAGATTGGCCGCTCCGCCGTAGACCGCGTGCTTTTCGCTGAGTGACGAGGAGGCAATGTCGATGGGCTCGTTGTAGTGGCTGATGATGTAGCGCCGCATGTAGGTGGCGCAGCCCTGCGAGCCGTGCAGATAGGGGACGCAGCCCTCGATGCCGCGAAAGGCGAGCGCCGCGCCCAGCGGTTTGCACAGCTTGCAGGCATTGGTGGTCGAGATGGAATGGGGCATTGTGGTCATGGGGTTTCCTCTTCTGGCACGTGTTCCAGCGTTTCACCGTTTGATCGTTGCAACGTTACGGCGCGGCACAAACCGCCACACCGGGCTCATCACCGACGAGTAAACCTCGCGGGCAAAGGCGAGCATGCCGGCAAAGCCGGCCAGCGCCTCCTTGCGTTCATGGTTGTGGTCGCAGAAGCCGACGCCGAGCTTGTAGGCGATGGGCCGCTCCTTGACCCCGCCGACAAAGACATCAACCTGTTTTTCCTTGAGAAAGGAGGTCAGCTCCAGGGGGTTGGCGTCATCGACGATGATGGTGCCTGGATCGGTGATCGCGGCCAGTTCCTCGTAGTCTTCTTTCGTGCCGGTCTGCGAGCCGACCATCACCACGTCCATGCCGATGAGGCGAAAGGCCTTGACCAGGGAAAAGGCCTTGAAGGAGCCGCCGACATAGATGGCCGCCTTTTTGCCGGCCAGCGCCTTTTTGTAACGGTGCAGCTCCGGCTGGATTGTTTCGACCTCTTCCTTGATCAGTGCCCTGGTGCGGGCCATCATTGCCGGGTCGGCAAAGAAACGGGCCACGTCGTAGAGGGCCTCGGCCATGTCTTCGATGCCGAAGTAGGAGACGCGGATGGAAGGGATGCCGTATGTCTCCTCCATCATGGTGGCGAGATCCATGGTCGCCCCCGAGCACTGGACGACATTCAAAGCCGCGCCGTGCGCCCGGCGGATGTCGTCGATGCGGCCGTCGCCGGTGATGTTGGCCACCACCTCGACCCCCATCCGCGTAAAGTAGTCGCGCACCATCCAGATTTCGCCGGCCAGGTTGAAGTCGCCGAGGATGTTGATGCTGTGTTTGCTGATGCCGGCCGTGTCGCCGCTGCCGATCAGGCGGAACATGGCCTTGCAGGCCGCCCGGTAACCGGAACGCTTGTTGCCCTTGAACCCCTCGGACTGGACCGGAATGACCGGGATGCCTTTGCTCTCCTCCACCGCGCGGCAGACCGCCTCGAGATCGTCGCCGATGATGCCGACGATGCAGGTGGAGTAGACAAAGGCCGCTTTCGGCTGGTGACGGTCAATGAGCTCGATGAGAGCGGCTTCGAGCTTTTTCTCGCCGCCGAAGATGACGTCTTTTTCCTGGAGATCGGTGGAAAAACTCAACCGGTGCAGTTCGGGTCCCGAGGAGAGGGCACCACGGATGTCCCAGGTGTAGACCGCGCAGCCGATCGGGCCGTGCACCAGATGGAGGGCGTCGGCAATGGGATAGAGCACCACCCGGGCGCCGCAGAAGACGCAGGCCCGCTGACTCACCGCCCCGGCCAGGCTTTCCTTGTCGCAGGCAATGGCAAAGGGCGCTTCGCCCTTGCGGTGGATCTGGCTTTCGCGTTCCTTCAGAATGATGGCTTCCATGATGCTCTCCGGTAAAATGCGGCAACGGGATCGTGTCGTGTTTCTTACCTGCCGGATTTAGCAACGGCTGTGCCACGGCGAACGTTTAGGAAAAAGCGTATTGATTGCAGATAGTTGGGTAGTGGTGTCCGTTCGGCGGTCCGGGTGGAGAAGGCGGGGGAGCTTTTACCATTTGTCGCGATGATGACAAAAAGGAAGGAACGGGACAATTTTGTCGGCGGCGGGAGAGGGGAGGATGGGCAGGGTTGGAGTGAGGGCGCGCAGGCCTTGGCGGAACGCCTCTCAGTCGTCTTTTCTCTGTCCTGCTTCTCCCTCTTCTTCTCCGGTTGCGGGCGGCTTTTCGTTGCTGGATCGCCGCATGGCGGACGTTACCTCCGGCAGAAAATCCTTGAACGATTCGCCGTAGATCTCCCAGATCGAGACAAAGAGAGCGGCCAGGATCGGCCCGACCATGATGCCGATGATGCCGAACATCGAGATGCCGCCCAGGGTGCCGAAGAGGACGAAAAGATCGTGCATCTGGGTGTCCTTGCCGACCAGCCGGGGCCGAATGACATTGTCGGCGTTGCCGGCGATGAGCCCGCAGATCACGGCGAGGATGATGGCGCCGGTGATGTCGCCCTGCAGGAGGAGAATAACGAGGGCCGGCAGCCAGATGATCGCCGTGCCGACCCCGGGGATGATGGAAAGCACCGCCATCAGGGTGCCCCAGAACACCGGGCTCTCGATACCGGCCAGGGAAAAGCCGAAACCGCAGAGGCCGCCCTGGAGGATGCCGATAATCAGCGTGCCCTTGATGGTCGCCTTGGCCACCGAGGTGAAGCGGGCCAGCAGCAGTTTTTCCTCGCGGTCCTCAAGGGGCAGGTAGTAGAGGATCTTTTCGAGCAGGGCGCGACCGTCGATGAGAAAGTAAAACATGGTGTAGAGCATGATGAGTGTCATCAGGGCGGCGTTGACCGTCATCATGGTCATGGAGGACAGCGAGTCGATGAGCAGGGTCGAGGCGTTGCCGACCAGGGCGCCCAGTTTTTCGATGATGACATCGCGGTAGGGGAGAAGCTGTTCATAGTAGGGGATTTTGTCCTGGTAGTCGGCAAGCAGGCTCGGTTCCCGGAGAAAGGACTGAACCCACGGGGTGACCGACTCGCTGACCGTCACCGCCTGGGCGATCACCACCCCGATCAGGCCGGCAAAGGGCAGCAGGACAAGACAGACGACGGCCATGATGGCCAGCAGCGAGGCCAGGGGCCGGCGGTCCTGACAGAAGACGAGGAGACGCTGGTAGAGTGGGGTTGTGAGGGCGGCAAAAAGGCCGGCCATGAAGATGGCCATGAGGAACTGGCGGATCATGGCGAGAAAGAAGGTGGAAATGGCGAGAACGCAGACAAGCAGGACGATTTTGTGGGCTGTTTTCGAGGGCATAGGCGGTGGGCCAGGATGATGGCATCGCAAAAAGTCGAATCTACCGCGTTGCGGCGGGATCGCAAAATGCTCGACGTACCAGCTGTACGCCTCCACTTTCGCGACACCACCGCGCCTTGCATATCGAACTTTTATGCGTAGCCATCCGAATACTTTTTACGGCTTCATCAAGGATGGCGGCAAAGGGTCCAAGTTCTGATGAAAAAATGTTTTCGGCTTGAATTATGCCCCGTTGTCCGGTAGCATTCAAGGGAATTGCAGTCTGGTCGGGAACTTTTTTTTCCGGCCGCCGTCTTCCCGGAGCATACCACTGCGTTGCTGTCTGCACAGACAGGGCGCCCTGCTGTTCTTCAAACGCGTTATAAACATTCGTCTTTTCGGAAAAGGGAATCATGGATAATCTCATCGGCAAGCACTGGCATCATCTGCCGGCGGAAGAGGTGCTCGATCTGCTCGGCAGCGATCCGACCAAAGGACTTGATCTGTTCGAGGCAAAAAATCGATTCGACTCTTTCGGTCCGAACACCATCACCGGGAAAAAAGGAAAAGGGCCGCTGCTTCGCTTTCTCCTGCAGTTTCACCAGCCGCTCATCTATATTCTCATCGTCTCCGGCGTTATCACCGGCGGGCTGGGGGAATGGGTGGACTCGGGGGTCATCTTCGGGGTGGTGATCGTCAACGCCATCATCGGCTTCATCCAGGAATCGAAGGCGGTCAACGCCCTGGCCGCCCTGGCCCGCACCATGACCACCGAGGCCACCGTATTGCGGCAGGGTGAGAAAAAACGCATTTCCGCGGTCGACCTGGTGCTGGGCGATATCGTCTTCCTCCAGGGCGGCGACAAGGTGCCGGCCGATATGCGACTGCTTCAGGTCAGAGAGTTGCAGATCGACGAGTCGGCCCTGACCGGGGAATCGGTGCCGGTGGCCAAGAACGCCGGGTTGCTTGGCCACGATACCCTGTTGGCCGACCGCGCCAACATGGCCTACGCCTCCACCCTGGCGACTTATGGCCAGGGCATGGGGGTGGTCACCGCCACCGGCGACCATACCGAGGTCGGCCGGATCTCCCAGCTCATCTCCAGCACCGAGGAGCTGGAGACGCCGCTGACCCGCAAGATTGCCCATTTCAGCCACATTCTCCTCTACGCGATTCTCGGCCTGGCCGTACTGACCGTGCTGGTGGGCATGGTGCGGGGCCAGTCGCTCTTTGATATGTTCATGGCGGCGGTGGCGCTGGCGGTGGGGGCCATTCCCGAGGGGCTGCCGGCGGCGGTGACCATCACGCTCGCCATCGGGGTCTCGCGGATGGCGAAACGCAATGCCATCATCCGCAAGCTGCCGGCGGTGGAGACGCTGGGCAGCACCACGGTGATCTGTACCGACAAGACCGGGACTCTTACCGAAAACCAGATGACGGTGACGGCGATCATCGCCGGCGGCGCCCGCTACGAGGTCACCGGCGGCGGGTATAATCCGGCCGGCGGCAATATCGAACGGGAAGGCCGGGCGACAGGAGGCGGTGATTCCGTGGTTCTGGACCAGTGCCTGCGCGCCGGCGCCCTTTGCAACGACAGCGTCCTGGTGGAAAAGGACGGGATCTGGCAGGTGCATGGCGATCCCACCGAGGGGGCTCTCCTGGTCAGCGCCCGGAAAGGCGGGCTCGATCCGGCCCGGCTGCTGGTTGACACTCCCCGCATTGACGCCATTCCCTTTGAGTCCGAGTACCAGTACATGGCCACCCTGCAGCGGGTCGGGACCGGCCGGCCAAACATCCTCTACGTCAAGGGCGCTGCCGAGGCCCTGCTGGCCAAATGCGATTCTGCTTTTGATGCGGCCGGTAAACAGGTGGCGCTCGACCGCGAGGAGGTCGGCCGCCGCATCGAGGAGTTGACCTCCGGCGGTCGGCGGGTACTGGCCTTTGCCGTCCGGGAAATGGCGGAAGAGTGCGGCGGGGTTGGGCATGACGATGTCGCCGCGCTGACCTTTATCGGTTTGCAGGGGATGATCGATCCGCCCCGGGAGGCGGCAGTTTCGGCAGTTAAAAAATGCCAGGAAGCCGGGGTGGCGGTGAAGATGATCACCGGCGACCATCCGTTGACCGCCGCCGCCATCGCCCGCCAGGTCGGCTTGGCCGGGGCGGCGGCAGCGGACCGGGTGCCGGTGCTGACCGGCCGCGAGCTGGCCGGTCTTTCCGACAGCCAGCTCATCGAGGCGGCGGCCGACACCGCGGTCTTTGCCCGGGCGACCCCGGAACAGAAGCTGCGCCTGGTGGAAGCCCTGCAGGCCAGAGGGAACGTGGTGGCAATGACCGGTGACGGCGTCAACGACGCCCCGGCCTTAAAGAGGGCGGATATCGGCGTTGCCATGGGCATTACCGGCACCGAGGTGGCCAAGGAGGCGGCTGCCATGGTGCTGACCGATGACAACTTCAGCTCCATTGAGGCGGCGGTGGAAGAGGGCCGCGGTGTCTTCGACAACCTGACAAAGTTCATTGTCTGGACTCTGCCCACCAATCTGGGCGAGGGGCTGGTCATTCTGGTCGCCATCTTTCTCGGCGTCACCCTGCCCATTTTGCCGGTGCAGATTTTATGGATCAACATGACCACCGCCGGTTTTCTCGGCCTGATGCTGGCTTTCGAGCCCAAGGAACCGGGCATCATGCTGCGGCCGCCCCGCGACCCGGCCACCCCCATTCTCACCCGGACCTTGAGCTTCCGCATCCTGCTGGTCGGCGCCCTGCTGCTCATCGCCGCCTTCGGTCTTTTTCAGTGGGAACTGGCCAGCGGCGCGACGGTGGTCCAGGCCCGCACCGTGGCGGTCAACGTCTTTGTCGTCATCGAACTTTTTTATCTCTTCAACTGCCGTTCGTTGACCAAATCGCTGAGCGAGCTCGGTCTTTTTTCCAACATGTGGGTGTTTGCCGGCACCGCCGGCATGCTGCTCCTGCAGATCCTCTATACCTATGTGCCGATCATGAACCGCCTTTTCCAGAGCGAACCCATCGGTCTGCTTTCCTGGGCCAAGATCATGGTTGCCGGATTAGCGACCTATCTCATCGTGGAAGTGGAGAAAAAAGTGTGGCGGCGCTCGGCACGGCAGTGATCGCCGGCCGGCGGCGGCCATGACTCTGCGGGTCGGCATTCTCGGCATTGACGGCAGCGGCAAGAGCACCCTGGTGGCCGGGCTGGAAGAGCGGTTGACCCCTGGTCGCAGTCTGTTGATCGTTGGGCAGCGCCTGACCGTGTACGACCGCGTCGGCGGCCGTCATGATCTGCTGCCGCCCCTGCCGGAGTCGGCCCACCCCCTGCGGCATCTGGGGCGGAATCTGCGACGCCACTGGCTCCTGCAGCGACTGCCGGCCCTCATTGCCCGCCATCAGCCTGATATCTGCCTGGAAGACCGGGATACCCTCATCGACCCCAGCGCCCTCATCACCGCCTATCTGCCGGTTCTCCGTCATGTCGCCCCGCGCCGGCGGGTGGCGATTCTCGCGGGGCTGAGCGGACGGCTGCCGGCGGATCTCTATCTCTATCTGCGGCTGCCGGCCGCCGAGGCAGAGGGGCGGTTGCAGCAGAAGTTGCAGCGGACGCGACGGCCCCGGGCCTGGCATGAATCTCCGCTGAGATTGGCGCGGATGGCGACGGAGTACGCCCGCTTTCTTGAATATCTGGGGGAAGAGGGGATTCCGGTGCAGGTGCTTGATGCCGCACAGCCCGTTGATATGGTGTGCGATCTCGCCTGTCGCAGCATTGTTGAGCGTTTCCGGTAAGGGGTCAGCTCACAGGGTGCGGATCCGTTCCGCCATTTCGGCGTAATGGAACAGGCGTTCATATTCGACCAGGCCGGCCATGGCCCGGGATTTGATGCGGGTCCCGGTTTCTTCGAGAATGGCGACCGGATTGAGGCCGCCGATGACAACGATACCTGTCCGTCCTTCCTGCACGGGGATCTCCAGCAAGGGCTGCCCCGGCCAACCGACCAGCAGAAATCCCCCCAGGCCCGCATCCTTCAATTTTTCGATCAGATCGATGACCCGGTCGCGGCTGTCGGCGGGAACCTCGCGGAAGCCGACGCCAATGCGGCCGTTGCCGTTTCTGATCGCTCCGGCATAATCTGTCATGCCGCTGCGGATGAAGACCTCCAGCGGATCGAGACTGGTGCCGTCATACTTGATGATTTCCACAAAACGCGACGGTTTGCGGTTGCGCAGTTCGAGCAGGCCGCCGAAGCTTGAGTGGATCGGCACGCCGTGGGCGAGCAGCACCCCGTTCAGGGTGATGGAGCAGACCGTGCCAAAGCCGATCATGTCGGCGGGAATAACAATGTCGCCCACCCTCTCGCCTGGTGGGAAAAGCCCCATCATCGCCCCCATGGAGTAGCCGGCTTCATATACCTGGCAGATGAGATGGGCGGTGCGGGCCAGGGTCTCCTTGTCGATAAGGCTGATGTTGACGATGACGGTGCCGCTTCTGCGGGTGAGGTCAAAGGTCATCCGATAGGTCAGCTGGTCGATTTTCGTCTCCAGAAAGCCCACCTTGTCATACACCCTGGCCTTGTTCAACTCCTTCAGTCCCAACGGGGTAATCACCCGCCCTCTTTTGCCGAGATTTTCCGTCAGCCCTTTTTCGTCCAGGATCTTGAAATAATGGCGGATGGTTCGTTCGCTGACCTCCTGGCCCATGGCCTGGAGATGTTCGAGGATCTTGGCGCTGGACAGCGGGGCTTCGTTTTTTTGCAGGAGACGCAGAATGGCCAGTTCCTTTTTTTCCGTTTTGTCGCTCATGGAAAAAAATATAAAGGCAAGCCCGGCGCTTTGTAAACGGAAAAAAGGCAAAATTGCCGGAAATGGAGGGGAAAAGGGGACGTTTCGGATATCTCCCTGAAAGAGCGATGGAGACGGGTTCCAGCGATCATTGCAGAGACTTTCTCGAACGATTTGCCGATTGCTGAATGATCCGTCTTTTTGTATGCTGGCAAAATTGCCGAATAGCAATTTCTTTTGGCGCCTTGAGTTACATAAAATCAGCATTTTAACAGTTGAAAAATCGGCCGCGGCATACTATGTAACACCGATTCGGCAAGTAATTGCCGGGTCTGTGTACCGGGCTTTGCTGTTATCCGGCATATGGTTGCCGTTTTTTTTCTTCCTTCAGGGACTGCCGTCCACGATGTGTGACCGGCAGAGACGGCAGCCTGATTGTCAACGAAAACCAAAAAGGAAAACGCAGATGAAAAGTGTCGATGAATTCATGGCCGATGTTGTCCGCAAGAACCCCGGGGAGGTCGAATTCCACCAGGCAGTCCGCGAGGTGGTGGAGTCGCTCTTTCCCTTTCTTGAAAAACACCCGAAATACATGAAGGAGAAGATCCTCGAACGGATGGTCGTGCCGGAACGGGTAATTATCTTCCGGGTGCCGTGGCTTGACGATAACGGTGACGTGCAGGTCAATACCGGGTACCGGATCGAAATGAACAGCGCCATCGGTCCGTACAAAGGGGGCTTGCGCTTTCATCCCAGTGTCAACCTCGGTATCCTGAAATTTCTCGCCTTCGAGCAGGTTTACAAAAACAGCCTCACCACCCTGCCCATGGGCGGCGGCAAGGGCGGCTCCGATTTCGATCCCAAGGGCAAGTCGGAGCGGGAGATGATGAAGTTCTGCCAGAGCTTCATGACCGAACTCTTCCGCCACATCGGCGAGAACACCGACGTGCCGGCCGGCGACATCGGGGTGGGCGGCCGGGAGATCGGCTACATGTTCGGCCAGTACAAACGGCTGAAAAACGAGTTTACCGGCGTGCTGACCGGCAAGGGTCTCAACTGGGGCGGTTCGCTGATCCGGCCCGAGGCCACCGGCTACGGCTGTGTCTATTTTGTCCAGGAGATGCTTCGTACCCGCGGCATGCTCATCGAGGGCAAGGTCTGCACCATTTCCGGCTCCGGCAATGTCGCCCAGTTCACCGCGGAAAAGCTGTTGGAGTTGGGCGCCAAGGTGGTCACCCTGTCCGATTCCAACGGCTATGTGGTCAAGGAGAAGGGTTTTACCAGCGAGGATCTCAAGTTTGTCGTCGAGCTCAAGAACGTGCGCCGCGGCCGTATCCGTGAACTCGCCGAGCATTTGGAAGGGTGCACCTATGTGGAGGGAAGATGGCCGTGGGAAGTGCGCTGCGACATCGCCTTCCCCAGCGCCACCCAGAACGAAATCGACGCCAATGACGCGGAAACCCTGGTCAAAAATGGCTGCATTGCCGTTGGCGAGGGTGCCAATATGCCCACCAGGCCCGAGGCGGTCCGCGTCTTCCAGAAGGCGAAGATCCTTTACGGGCCGGGCAAGGCAGCCAATGCCGGCGGCGTTTCCACTTCCGGGCTGGAGATGAGTCAGAACAGCATCCGCACCTCCTGGAGCCGCAAGGAGGTGGATGAAAAGCTGCACCAGATCATGGTCAACATCCATGAGTCCTGTGTCCGCTATGGCAGGCATGAGGATGGCTACATCAATTACGTGGACGGCGCCAACATCGCCGGCTTTGTCAAGGTGGCCGATGCCATGATCGACCAGGGTATTGTCTGATCCGATCCGGTATTTTACACTGTAGCAAGGGGATCATTCGACCGGGATCCGGTGGAATGATCCCTGCGGCGGGAGAAAAACATGGCGGCACAACAGGCAAAACCGCTGTTCAGCTCAGGAATAGAGTCCCTGGACGAGATCCTGCAGGGGATCCTGGCCGGGGACAATGTCGTCTGGCAGGTTGACAACGTCGAGGATCAACTGCCGTTCGTCCGTGCTTTCTGCCGCTGCGCCCATCTTGACGGGAAAAATCTTGTCTATTTCCGTTTCGCCGGCCATCAGCCCTTGGTGCCGGAGGAGTTCGAACCCGACATCTTTCCTCTGCAGCCCGCCGCCGGCTTTGAGCAGTTCATCACGAAGATTCTCAATGTCATCGGCGAATATGGCCGCGGCGCCTGCTATGTCTTCGACTGCCTCTCCGGGCTGGCGGCGGACTGGTACAGCGACCGGATGCTCGGTAACTTTTTCAAACTGGCCTGTCCCTATCTCTACAACGCCGACACCGTCGCCTATTTCTCCCTGCTGCGCAACTCCCATACCCCGCTTTCGGTTCAGCCGATTCATCGCACCGCCCAGGTGGTGCTTGATCTCTATTGCAGCAACGGCAGATACTATCTGCTGCCGCTCAAGGTGCTTGGCCGCCAGACCCCGACCATGTACATGCTACATGCGTTGGACGGCATCGACTTCACCCCGGTGACGAGCAGTGTCATCGTCTCGGAGATCCTCGCCGCCACCCCGCAGCCCTGGATTGACTGCAAAATCGTCCTCAAGGATGCCTGGGCGCGAATCCTGGGCGAGGCGCAGGCCTGCTGCACGGCGGGTGATGACGGGGCGGCGGGCGAGCGGAGCAGTACCCATCGTCGCCAACTGATCCGCATGATCGTCACCCGTAACGACAAGGTGGCGAAGCTGTGTGAAGAGTATTTCGATCTCGCCGAGCTGATCGCCATCGGCAAACGGATGGTGGGCACCGGGCTGATCGGCGGCAAGGCGACCGGCATGCTGCTGGCTCGGGCCATTCTGAAGAAAACCGATCCGCGCTGGCAGACCCTGCTGGAGACCCATGATTCGTTTTACGTCGGCTCCGATGTCTTTTACACCTTTGTCATCAACAACAGATGCTGGTGGGAGCGCCACAAGATGAAATCCGCACCCGACCCCTTCGCGGCGGCGGCGAAAATCCGGCAGCGCCTGATGAAGGGCAAATTCCAGCGCGACACCCTCGATCAGTTTCAGGAGGTGCTGAACTATTTCGGCCAGGCGCCGATCATCGTTCGCTCCAGCAGCCTGCTGGAGGATGCCTACGGCAATGCCTTTTCCGGCAAGTATGAAAGCGTCTTTCTCGCCAATCAGGGCTCACCGGAGGAGCGGCTGGCCCAATTCACGGACGCGGTGCGCACCGTCTACGCCAGCACCATGAGCCGTGACGTCCTTTCCTACCGGGCCCACCGGGGCCTGTGGAACCGGTACGAGGAAATGGCCCTGCTCGTCCAGCGGGTCTCCGGTTCCTTTTGCGGTACCCTCTATCTGCCCCATCTGGCCGGGGTCGGGTATTCCTACAATCCCTTTGTCTGGAATCGGGACATCGATCCCCATGCCGGGGTGCTGCGGCTGGTCTTCGGGCTCGGCACCCGGGCGGTGGATCGCCATGACGACGATTATACCCGTATCGTCGCCCTCAATGCTCCGTTGAAACGGCCGGAGGTGAGCGCCGATGAGGTGCACCGGCACAGTCAGCGTAACGTCGATGTCATTGATCTCGCCAACCGCCGCCAGGCCAGCGTCGCATTTGAGCAGGTGGTCAGGACAGTTTCGGGGCTGCCGGTTGCCCTGCTGGCCGACCGGGATCAGGAGATGGAGGAGCGAGCGGAGCACCATGGCGTGAAAAACGTCTTCAGCTGGATGCTGACCTTCCGAAGGGTGCTGCAGAATACCCCGCTGGCCGGTGACATGCGGGAGATGATGGAGGTTCTGGCCCGGGCCTATGAATATCCGGTGGACATCGAGTTTGCCGTCAATTTTGTCGCGGGCGAAAACTACCGCATCAATCTTTTGCAATGTCGGCCCTTTCAGGTGCAGATGCCGTTGTCCGCCAATCTGCTGCCCGAGGATGTCGGCCCGGACGACATCGTCCTGCAAACGAGCGGACCCATCATCGGTGAGGCGGCGGCCCGGCGGATCGACAGGGTGCTTTATGTCCGGCCGCAACGTTACAGCGCCATGACCACGGCGGAGCGCTACGGCGTGGCCCGGCTGATCGGCGAGATCGTCAACAATGAGGGGGGGCAATGCTGCACCATGCTGATCGGCCCCGGCCGCTGGGGCAGCAAAATGCCGGAGTTGGGCGTGCCGGTCACCTTCAGCGACGTCCGCAATGTCGCCGTGCTCTGCGAGCTGGCCGTCATGCATGAGAGGTTGACGCCGGACATCTCGCTTGGCACCCATTTTTTTAATGATATCGTCGAAATGGGGATAGTCTATCTGGGGGTTGATCCGGCCCGGGGCAATGACGGTCATTGCTTCCGGGAGGAGTTGCTGCTCAGCCTGCCCGATGCCCTCTCCGGCAGTCTGGCCCACGACAATCCCTGTGCCGCGGCGCTCCACCTCGTGGATCTGCGGGCCCTTGGGCTGCCGATGTTCCTGCACACGAACATCATGGAACAGAAGGGCATGATCTTTGTGGCCCGATCGTAGCCCCGGACGACCGGAAGGGGTCGACCAGCGGCGCCGGACTGAGGTTCAACACGTCAACAAGAAGGGAGTATAAGTATATGTGTCGTCTTGCCTTGAAAACAGCAACCGATTCCTTTTCACCGTTTTCCGTGCTGGAGGCCATGGAGGCCATGCAGGAGGGGTACGACGGCAGCGGGCTCGGCCTGCTCATGCGCGGGGTCGGTTTTGCCGATTACAGTTACCGAAACGGCGACCCCATTCTTTCCGGCATCGCTCATTCGAAAGAGGCACTGGATCGGCTCAACGATGTCATGCGGGAAAAGGGATTTTCCAAGATCTACGATCATGATTTCAAGACCCGCCCGGAACTGCTCGAAGTCGGAAATCGCTATAAATATTTCGTGCGGGTCTACCGGATGCCGAAACAGTGGGAGGGCTACGACCAGGCCCGCATCGAGCAGGAACTGATGTTGACCAGACTGCTGCTGCGTAAACTCGGCGAGGAAAACAATGGCGATCTTTCGGTTTTTTCCGTCTGGCCGGATGTCATCATGATTAAGGAGATCGGCTGGCCGCTCGTCGTCGGGCAGGCGCTGGGGCTGGACGACAATCGCATCCAGGCTCGACTGGTCATGGCCCAGGGTCGTCAGAATACCAACTGGGGCATCAATCTCCATGCCTGCCATCCCTTTTTTCTTCAGGGGATCGCCTCCATGACCAACGGCGAGAACACGGCTTTTGTCACCAACCGCGACTGGCTGCTTGGCCGCGATTTTCCCGGTTATTGCGGCTATCAGAGCGACAGCGAGGTTTTTGCCCATACCCTCCACTATGTCACCAGAAAACTTGGTCTGCCGCTGGCCGCCTATAAGCACGTCATCACCCCGCTGGCCACCGCTGAGCTTGCCCATCATCCCCAGGGTGAATTCCTCAACGGGCTGCGCCATGTCTGTCGAAATCTGGCCATCGACGGCCCGAACTGCACCATCGCCAGCCTGCCGGACGAGACCTGTCTGATGGTCATGGATCAGAAAAAGCTGCGTCCCGGCACCATCGGCGGAAAACCGGGAGAATGGGCGATGGCCTCGGAGATGTGCGGGGTGGCGGCCCTGGTGCCGGACCGCGATCCGGCCCTGGATTTCCAGCCCATGCGCCAGGACACGGTGGTGATCGGCCCGGACCGGCAGCGCTACGAGGTGTGGTCCCAGTCCGATCCCCTGCCGCTGCTGCGCGCCGCGGGTTGAATCGGCAGCCGGAATCACACCCACCAGATCTGGCGCTTGGCCGGATTGCCGATGAGATCGAAGGAGTCCCCCGACTCCCGCAGTACCTGGTCGAATTCCTCCAGGGTGAAATCGTACCCCTCGGCGTTGGCGGCGGCGACGAAATCCTCCTTGGTTTTGATGGCGTCATACCTGGCCCGCATGGAATGATTGCCGCCGCCGGCAATGAGAAAGTTTTCCGCATTTTTTTTGGACATAAGAGATACCTCAGGCAAAATTGGTTGATGATCTCGTGAAAACCCGCAAACCATGGCAGGCGGGAAAGTGAAAACAACAAGCTGCAAAACACGGCCCGTCGGAAGCGTGGCTTATTACGATTCCGGCAAAATTATAGTTATCGCCCTGGCGGAATGCGCAGTGCAGTCACGCCGTATCTGTGGAAAAGGCAGGGCAGGCTTTTCCATTCGACAATTTTCTTTGTCAGGCCACGAGCCTTCATGCTCATATCTTTTTTCCTGATTGTTGGGCGCATGCTGGAGCGTTCCGGCTCAAGCCCCGGAACTGGTGGTGCGTAACGAAATGATTCCGTTCCAGTCGTAATAGGTGTTAACGGCATGTTTATTTGCGCCTTCCTCGGTAACGCGCACAAATTTTTCGCCAAGGAAGATGACCGCTTCCTCATATGATTTGCCCTCGTTGATCTGCAGGGTGACCCCCTTTCGCAATTTCCGCGACATGGTGCCGTGCACGGGCATGGAGGCATATTCAAATATTTTTTCCCACGTCGTTTTCATGTTTTTCTCCTTGTTGACAAAGTTATCGTTGTGCTGTCCGGAGCTCCCCGCTTATTCATAACTCTTCCACTTGTTCCTGATGGATACGGGACGCCCGCGGCAGCCTCAGCAGGTTGCGCAAAATACGAGTGAAGGGGATCTCATCGCCTTTTTTCTCTCCGGCGGCGCATATGGCTCGCTTGCAGTGGAGCCATCTCCTATGCCGGGATACGATAGTCGGCGGCAGGTTCACCATCCTCCAGGCCGTCAAGGATGGTATCGATGGCCTCATGGCTGTCCACCCCCTTGAACCACCAGTTCTCCGGGTGAACCACCATGATCGGACCGCTCTCGCACTGTTTGAGGCAAGTGGTCGCGGTGACCAGGCAATCGAGCCCGCGGTCAAGAATCTCCTCTTCCAGGTATTGGAGGAAGCCGTCGGTCTGCTTATGGCAGATGCCTTTTTTGTCGCCTGCCACGCGAAAGCTCTGGCAGACGAGGATCTGTCGTTTTGGAATAGCCATTGTCGTCTCCTTTTTTTTGATAAGGGGAATGGGTCGAAAGGGCATTATTTTTTGCATTTTCCCTTTTTACCGCCACCATAAAGCGCGTCCACCGCCCCTTCGACGTTGTCGGTGAGGAGCAGCAGCGGCAGGCCGAGGCGGCCCAGGATTTCCCGCGGCTTGTGACCGGCACTGGCGGCCAGCAGGACAAAACAATCCTCCAGAATGGCGGCCACCTGCTGCCAGCGCCGGTCACCGCCACCCGGCGCCGGTAGCTCCCGGGTTTCGAGCAGGCAGGCCAGACCATCTTCCCGCGGCCCATAAACCAGCGCCTTGATCGCCTGGCCGAGATGGAGGTCGATATCCATGCCGCTGGCGCTGAGCACCGCCACATTGGGCCGTTCCCTGCTCGGCTCGGGCAGGGGCAGCCTTTCTTCTCCGGGGGGAGGGAGCATGTCGCCTGCGGCGGCCTCGGCGGCCAGGCAGGCAACCCTGATGTGCTGTCCGGCCGTTTTGACCAGGCCGGCCATTGTTGCAGTCGAGGGCTGGGGCAGTTTTTTTTCATGGGTCAGCCAGCCGCTGCCGGGCATCAGAATCAGATATTCGGCGCCACCTTCGGCCGCCAGGCGGGCAATTTTCTCAATCTCCCCCTCGTTGACCCCGGCATAAACCGAGGTGCGGATGGAAAGAGGAAGACCCGCTGTCCTGCAGGCGGCGATCGCCCTGGCCTGTTCGGCAAGGAGAATTTCGGCGCCCTTGGCCAGCGGCGTGTTGCGCTTTGCCGGTCGGATCCAGGCGTAGAGATTCTCCACGGACTCCGATGTCACCGCATCCACCAGCAGGGTGATCCTGGCGATTTTTTGTTTGGCCAGGCTGGCCGCCTGATCGGCCAGGCCAAGACCCAGGGTGGTGATGCCGATGGGCAGGTCCGGATAGCGGGCCCGGAGTCCGGCCAGGATCTCGCCGGTCAGGGCCGGCGTTGCCAACGGATCGCCCGGGCCGTTGAGGTCGAGCCCGGCAATGGGTTTTCCGCGGGCCAGCAGATCGCCAATCCAGGTGAGGACTCCATGGAGAGGAACTGCTGAAGGCAGTTTCTCCTCTCCGCAGAAACGGATGCGGGCGACGGCCTGGGGAGCCATCGGCAGGGTGAGCCACGCAGCCGTTTCCGTACAGTCGCACTGCCGGGTTTTTGCAAAAGGAATAATGGTCACTGCGCCCTCCCAATGGAGACCGGTTGCACATCTGTTTCCGGTTGTTGTTAAAGAACCAGCTCGAACTTGGTTTCCGGATCATCGCGGTCCTTGCGGTCAAGCAGCACGGTGAGGATCTTCTCGAGCAGGCGGAGACCGCCCTTATACCCCACCGTCGGAAAGTACTGGTGCCCCTGGCGGTCGAGAATGGGGAAGCCCCAGCGGACAAAGGGGATGTCCTCATCGCGGGCGATGTACTTGCAGTAGGTATTGCCGATGAGGAGATCCACCGGATTGCTTTTGATCCACTGGTGGAGCAGAAACATGTCACCCTTGGCCTTGACGTTGACCGGACAGCCCATGTCGGTGGTCAGCTCCTTGATCCGTTTCTCGAATTTCTTGCCCGGCGTGCCGGTGACGATGTGGATCGGTTTCATATCCAGCGAGACGAGGAACTCGGTCATGGCGATGAGCTGGTCCGGATCACCGACCAGCGCAACCTTTCTGCCGTACAGGTACTGGTGCATGTCGGAAATCATGTCCACCAGCTGACCCCGTTCCTTGATGATCTCCTCGGGGATAGTGACGCCGGCGATGGTGCGCAGGGCGTCGATGAAACGATCGGTTGCCTTGAAACCGAACGGCATGTCCAGGATGCTGCACGGCACCTTGCAGCTGGCGTCGAGTTCGCGGGCCGCGTCTGCGGAACACCATTCGCCCAGGGCGAGGGTGCCGATGGAATCACCGGTGGATTTCAGTTCGGCCACGGTGGTGCCGCCTTCCGGAAACATTTTGTACTCCCCGGACAACGGACCGTTCAGAACGCCCGAGGTGTCAGGGAAGAGGATCGTCTTGACCCCGATCAGCCCGGTGATCCGCTTGATCTCCTCCATATCGGCCGGTTCAACCCAGCCGGGAATGATATTGATTTTGCCGTTCTTCCTGCCGGTGGGCTCCGCCATCATGGCCATGGATTTGACCATGTTGGCAAAGCCGGTGACATGCGACCCTACATAGCTCGGGGTGGAGGCGCTGATCACATGCTTGCCCTTCGGGATCTTGCCCTCCGCCTCCGCCTTTTTTCTGATCTGGGGAAGATCGTCGCCGATGGTCTCGGACAGGCAGGTGGTATGGACAGCGATCACGTCGGGGTTGTAGACGGTAAAGATATTGTTGATGGCCTGCAGCAGGTTGGCCTGGCCGCCGAATACCGAGGCGCCCTCGGTAAAGGAGCTGGTGGCCGCCGAGATCGGTTCCTTGTAGTGTCGGGTCAAGGTGCTGCGGTGATAGGCGCAACAGCCCTGGGAACCATGACTGTGCGGCAGGCAGCCATGGATGCCGAGCGCCGCGTACATGGCGCCGATGGGCTGGCAGGTCTTGGCCGGGTTGATGGTCAAGGCCGTTCGCTCACTGATGTCAACGGGTGTATGTCGAAGTAACATTGTCTTCCTCATGTTCGAAAAAGTGGTTTGCGCGTTGCAATGTTCCAGCGGTTCAGCCTGTGAACCTTGCAACGCGTGCACGTTGAAACGTTCTTATTCCCAGTTGTACGACGCGGTAAGCTGGGGGTTTTTCTGCCAGGGTGCCTTCATGTAGCTCCAGACCCTGGAGTTGACCAGCCGGTCGATCTCCTTGTAGAAGTTGATGGCACCGACGAACCCGGCATAAGGTCCGCCGGAGTCGTAGCTGTGCAGCTGTTTCATGGGGACGCCGAGCTTCTGGATGGAATATTTTTCCTTGATGCCGGCGCAGAAGATATCCGGTTTCAGCAGTTCCACCAGCTTTTCCGCCTCGTACTGGTTGAGGTCGTCGATGATGAGCGTGCCCTTGTCCATGTCCGGGGCAAGGCCGTCGTAATGTTTGAACTGAAAGCCGGCCTGTTCAAGGGTCTGCATCTCCTGGGCGCTTTTGCGCGGCCGGAAGCGGCTGGCGTCCGGCTCGACCTCGATCTCCTCGATGTTGCGGCTGTCCGCGTCGATCTGGATATTGGGAAGCACCTGGCGTCCCTCATAGTCATCCTGATGGGCGAACTCATAGCCGGCCGAGATGGTCTTCATGCCCAGCTCGGCAAAGAGATCCTGATAATGATGGGCGCGGGAGCCGCCGACGAAGAGCATGGCGGTCTTGCCCTCGGTGCGCGGCCGGATTTCGGCAAGCGCTGCCTCCACCGCCGGCATCTCCTCGGCAATGACCGCCTCCACCCGGTCAATCAGTTCCTGCTCGCCGAAATACTCGGCAATCTTGCGCAGGGATTTGGCGGTGGACTTGGCGCCGATGAAATTCACCTTGATCCAGGGGATGCCGTATTTGGTTTCCATCATGTCCGCCACATAGTTGATGGAGCGGTGGCACATGACCGCATTCAGATCCGCGGTATGGGCAGAGGCAAACTGGTCGTAGGTCGAGTTGCCGGAGAAGGTCGAGATGCAGGTAATGCCGCATTTATTGAAAATGCGGTCGATCTCAAACCCGTCGCCGCCGATGTTGTATTCGCC
Source organism: Thermodesulfobacteriota bacterium (assembly GCA_049323935.1). GTDB lineage: Bacteria > Desulfobacterota > Desulfobulbia > Desulfobulbales > SURF-16 > DB1. The sequence continues at coordinate 57,148 of JBMONN010000001.1, read as the reverse complement.
GAGCAGGTTGATCTTGTACTTGCCCGGTTTCACCTCGTCATTTTCGCCGACGATGTGGCGGAACACCTGATTGTTGGCGATGTGATGGCCGGCCGACTGGGAGACGCCCTTGTAGCCCTCGCAGGAAAAGGCGTAGACGTTGCAATCGCCGAATTTTTCCTTCATCCTGGCGGTGACGGTGTGGATGTCGTCACCGATCAGCCCCACCGGGCAGGTGGCGAAAACGGCGATGGATTTGGGGTGGAAGAGGTCGTAGGCCTCCTGGATCGCCTTTTCCAGCTTTTTTTCGCCGCCGAAGATGATGTCCGAATCCTGCATGTCCGTGGAAAAGCAGTAGGTCATGTAGTTCTCGCCGTCCGGGCCGGCATCGGTCTGGTTGCGCCGGGTCAGCCAGGCATAGAAGCTGCAGCCGATGGGGCCGTGCACCAGGTTGACGATATCGCGGGTCGGGCCCATGATGACGCCCTTGCAGCCGGCATAGGTGCAGCCGCGCATGGTGATGATGCCCGGAATAGTGCGGACGTTGGCGGTGAGCGTCGGCGTGTCATTCTGCCGGGCCTCATTGATCATGATCTGTTTGGCGCGTTTGCGGGCCACCTTGGGCGGATATTTCTTCAGCAGTTCCGCCTTGATGTCGGTGGGGTCCCACTGCACCATTTTTTTCTGTGCATGTGTTGTCATATTGTTCTCCTTGCGCGTCAGGCGATGGCCTTTACCCCGGTTTCGCCGGTGCGGACGCGGACGGCGTCGGCCATGGGCAGGACGAAGATCTTGCCGTCGCCGGGTTTGCCGGTTTGATTGGTGATGATGATCGACCGCACCACGTCGTCAACGAGATCATCCTCGACCACCACCGTTATCATGCGCTTGGCGTAGAGTTTGCCCTTTTCGCCAAGCAGGGCGGCCGCCTCTTCATAGCCCTGATGGGCGCCTTCGAGGATGGCCGGGTTGACGAAGCCCTTGCCGCGGCCGTGGGCCTCGTGAGCAAAGAAGGCGTCAATGCCGGCATCGGTCAGTGCCTGTTTGGTCTGGTTCATCATGTTGATTCGCACAACGGCGATGACCTCCTTCATGCTGCAACCTCCGAGGGTGGATTGCCGTTTTCCCTGATACCGGAACTGATGGTCCAGGATTCCTCAACGGTCGAGATAAAAATCTTGCCGTCGCCGAAGGCCCCTTTTTCGCCGGAGCGGGCCGTGCGCATGATGGTGTCGATGACGAACTCCTTTTCCTCCGGTTTGACCACGCTCATCAGCATCATCTTGGGAATTTCGTCATAGGTGACCTCGCCGATCTTGATGCCGCGCTGCTTGCCGCGGCCGGCGACGGCAAATTTGGTGACGGCCGGAAAGCCGGCGTCCATCAGGGCGGCAAGGATTTTGTCCGCTTTTTCTGGTCGTACAATTGCTCTGATCATCGTCAACATAGTGATTTCTCCAGTAGGGGTATACATTTCAGCGTTTGCGCGTTGCAATGTGTGTACGTTTGATCAATCGTTTTACGCCGCTTCCATCAGGCCGTAGCTCATCAGCAGCTGTTCCAGCTCCTCGATCTCCAGCGGTTTTGGGACCACGAACATCTTGTTTTCGTCAATGGCCCTGGCCAGGCCGCGGTAATGGTCGGCCTGCGGCACGGTGGGGTTCCATTCGATAACCGTCTTGCGGTTGATCTCCGCCCGCTGGACGTCATTGTCGCGCGGGACAAAGTAGATCATCTGGGTGCCGAGTTTTTTGGCGAATTCCTCGATCATTTCCCTTTCATTGTCCACGTTGCGGGAATTGCAGATCAGTCCGCCCAGTCGGACATTGCCGGATTTGGCGAATTTGACGATACCCTTGCTGATGTTGTTGGCGGCGTACATGGCCATCATCTCGCCGGAGCAGACGATGTAGATCTCCTCTGCCTTGCCGTCGCGGATCGGCATGGCAAAGCCGCCGCAGACCACGTCGCCCAACACGTCGTAGAAGGCATAGTCGAGCCCTTCGCTTTCCTCGTAGGCGCCCAGCGATTCGAGCATGTTGATGGAGGTGATGATGCCGCGGCCGGCGCAGCCGACCCCAGGCTCCGGGCCGCCTGATTCAACGCAGAGAGTGCCGCCGTAGCCGATTTTGCGGATATCGTCGAGTTCAACGTCCTCGCCTTCCTCGCGCAGGGTGTCGAGCACCGATTTCTGGGCCAAACCGCCGAGCAGCAGACGGGTCGAGTCCGCCTTGGGGTCGCAGCCCACCACCATGACCTTTCGTCCCATTTCCACCAATCCTGCCACGGTGTTCTGGGTGGTGGTCGATTTGCCGATGCCGCCTTTGCCGTAAATTGCTACCTTTCTCATGATCGTCTCTCCTTCGGGGTGTATGCGAAAATCCTTTAGTTGTTGTTTGTCGTGCTCTGTGTCCGGATTTTCATGGTTGCGCTGGCAAGCGCACCAGCCCGATGGCTGATGGCGCTGTCTTTTGCTTGTTCCATAGGGCAAGTGACGTGCCAGAGGCTGGAGAAATTTTTTTTTATCGTTATTTCAAGTTGTTGTGTCGAAATTACGGGATTTTTCATCTGCTGGCGCCCGCAACGATCAGGGGCGCCCTCTGTCGCAAAGATGACAAAAATGAACAGCGCGTACCTTTTTGTCGGGGTGAAGGGTCAGGACTGGGAGTTGGTCTTTGTGTTACGAAAAAGTATTTTTTTTATTGATAAAATTTCAATATTGTAATGATGGAAATAAAACAAAAAAGAAATTTGTTTTTTTATTCTTTGATTTCAATATTTTATTTTTGATAGGGGCGAAATGCGTTGGTGGAATGTAAATTGCTGCAAAATATAAGGTAAAAAGTATATCACCCAGTTCGCAAACTGCCGGGCAGGTGCCCGGTACGGAGAAGCCATGTCAGATCCGCATCCTGTCGCCGGCCCAGGTGCCGGCAATATCCTCGCCCTCGAATTGCAGGCCCTTGCTGAAATCTGCCAGCTGATCGGTTCGGCCGTTCACCTGGATACCACCTTGAGCAAGATTCTCCGGATCCTTCATGATGTCCTGCGCATGGAGCGCGCCACCCTGATGCTGCTCGACAGCAGCGGTACCCGGCTTGTCATCCGCGCCTCCTACGGTCTGACCGTGGAGGAGGAGCAGCGCGGCGTTTACGGCCTGGGCGAAGGGGTGAGCGGTCAGATTTTTCGGACCGCCTCACCTTTTGTCGTGCCGGATATCAAAAGCGAACCGCTCTTTCTCAACCGCACCGGCTCACGCTCCGCCATCAGCAAGGAGAAGATTTCCTTTCTCGGGGTGCCGGTCATCCTTGCCGGGGATACGGTCGGGGTGCTCAGTGTCGACCGGCTGTTCGGCGTCGATGTCTCCTTTGAGGAGGACATCCGTTTTCTCACCATGGTCGCCACCTTGATCGGCCAGTTTCTCAGTCTGCACCGGGCGATTGTCCGCAAGGAGGCGGTGCTGGTGGAGGAGAACAGGAGTCTCAAGGCCGAACTGCACGGGCGCTTCAACCGGCATTACATCATCGGCCAGAGCAAGCCCATGCAGGAGCTGTTCTGGAGTATCGAAAAGGTGGCGCCAAGCCGGGCCACCGTCCTGCTGCTCGGCGAGTCGGGCACCGGCAAGGAACTGGTCGCCCGGGCCATTCATCAGGCCAGTCCGCGCAAAGACAAGACCTTCATCAAGGTGAATTGTGCGGCCCTGCCGGAAAACCTGCTGGAGAGCGAACTGCTCGGCCATGAAAAGGGCGCGTTCACCGGCGCGGTCAGCGCCAGGCCCGGCCGCTTCGAACTGGCTGACGGTGGCACCCTCTTTCTTGACGAGATCGGTGAGCTGCCCCTGCTTTTGCAGGCCAAGCTCCTTCGGGTACTGCAGGAGCGACAATTCGAGCGGCTCGGCGGCACCCGTACCCTGACGGTGGACGTGCGCCTTGTCGCCGCTACCAATGTCCATCTTGAGCAGGCGGTGGCGGCCGGCACCTTCCGCAACGATCTCTACTACCGCCTCAACGTTGTCCCTCTCACCCTGCCGCCCCTGCGCGAACGTCGGGAGGATATTCCTCTGCTCGTCGATCATTTTCTCCGGTCGAGCAACCGACACAATGAAAAGAAGGTCAAGCTGACCAGGGAATTTCTCGATTTTCTGACCGACTACGACTGGCCGGGCAATGTCCGGGAGTTGCAGAATCTGATGGAGCGCTTGGTGATTTTAAACGACAGCGGCTGGCTGCAGATCGCCGATCTGCCGGATCATCTGTTTGCGCCGGGAGGCAGCATCCGCAAAGAGGGGGTCCGGCCAGCCCCGGTTGGGGCGGCAACTGCCCCCCGATCCGCTGGACGGGCCTTAAAGGATATGGAGCGGGCGGAAATCGAGGCGGCGCTCAAACGCCATGGTTGGGTGCAGGCCCGGGCCGCCCGCGAGCTGGGTCTGACCCAGCGGCAGATCGGTTACCGGATGAAGAAGCTCGGCCTCGAACGGCCGGAGCAGTGGTAGTGAATCGAACGCGTCGTCCTGTTGTCGATCCTGCTATATGGCGACAAGGCTTCGCAATTCGTCGTCGTCAAGGGGCCGCTTCCTGCTGTTTGCCTGCTGGCGGACCAAGGTGGTGAGCCGCTCCATCTCCTTTTCCTCCAGGGCGATACCGAGGCCGCGCAGGCGGTCGCTCACCGCCCTTTTCCCGGCCTTGCCGCCGAGCAACAGCCGGCGGCATCCCCCCACCAGGATTGGATCGTAGGGCTCGTAGATGGCTGGATTGCGCACCAGGCCCTGCAGGTGCAGGCCGGTTTCACAGGTGAAGATGGCCTCGCCCACCACCGGATGGCTGTCGGCGATGGGGCGGTTGGCTGTTTTTGCCACCATCTGGCACAGGCCGCGCAGGTAGTGGGTCCGGTACGGTCTGCTCTCCCGACCGAGCGCCAGATAGCCGACGATCTCCTCCAGCCGGCTGTTGCCGGCCCGTTCCCCGAGCCCCAGCACGGTGGCGTCCACCCAGTGGGCACCGGCCTCCAGGGCGGCAATGGCGTTGGCGGTGGCCATGCCGAAGTCGTTGTGGGTGTGCACGCCGATGTCAAGCGGGCAGCAACGGGCCATTTCCCGTACCAGGCTGGTGATCGTGGCCGGGCTGGCAATGCCTACCGTGTCGGCGAGGCGCAGGCGATGGGCGCCGGCCTCGGCCGCGGTGCGGGCCAGCCGGATGAGAAAGGGCAGTTCCGCCCGGGTGGCGTCCTCCAGACCGACGGAGACCAGGGGGATGCCGCAGTGGATTGCCTGTTTGATTGCCTGGCGCAGCTTTTCTTCCACCCACTGCCGGTCGCGGCCCAGCCGGTCCTGGATGTGCAGATCCGAGGCGGGGATGGAGAGCGAGAGGACGTCCGGGCCAAGGCGGGCCGCGTGGTCAATGTCCTCGGGCCGGCAGCGGCACCAGAGAGCGAGCCGGCTTGAGCGGATCGCGCCGCGGCAGCGCCGCATGAGTTCGATCAGATCCCGGTCGCGCGGCGTGGCAATGCCGAGTTCGATCTCCTCGATGCCCAGCCGATCAAGCAGTCGGGCGATGGCCACCCTGGCGGCCAGAGAGAAGGCGACCCCCGGGGTCTGGGCCCCTTCGCGCAGGGTGCTGTCAATGATTCCCTTCATGGTGGCAAATTTCCTCTAGAGAAGGAGGTCAACGACAATGGCGATGAATGAGGTGACGAAGATAAAGAGGTAGTTCAGGTTTTCCCGCGATTTCTGCAGGGAGTCGAGGAGATAGCAGAGGGCCAGGCGGTCGGGCTCGGCCAGGGGGGCGCCTTGGCGCACCTTGCTGATCAGGTCGAAATCGCTGATTGTTCTCCGTCGTTTTCTGGCGATGGTGTAACGAAAGGAGAAAAAGAGGATATAGCCGACGACGCCCGCGTACCAGGTGGCGCGGAAGAGCTCCGGCCGGAAATCCTGCACCGCCATCAAGACCCGGAAGGAGAGGGCGGAGAGGAGGCCGATGATGAAAAAGAGATTGATCACCCCGGCCGGCAGGGTGTGGGGCGCCGGTCGGAGGTGATGGGCAAGGGTGCCCGGTCCGGCGGCGAGCTGGCTGGGTTTCATCTCAGGACTCCTCGATCTGGCGACGGAACCAGGCAAGCTGCCGGTCCCGGATCTGTTTCATGTCAAGAAAATAGATGTCCTGCGGGAAGAGCAGCTCGGCCACCCCGGTGTCGAAAATGCGCTTGACCTCGTATTCGTCATGGGACACATCCCGCTGATAGACGTAGTTGAGGTAGCTCTCGTAGGTGTGGACGATGAATTCCACCCGCATGCCGCCCAGCCGGGCAAAGAACTTGAACATGGCGGTGGCGGCCGAGCTGCCGATGTTGCGGCCCGCCCGCCGCACCCCGGTCAGCGAATCCGAGATATCCTCCAGGGACATGAAGGAATTGGCGGCAATGGCGCTGCTGGTCAGGTGCTTCTGGAAGATCTTGATGTCCTGGGGGGTGGACAGCACCCCCATCAGTCCCAGCTCGTCATCGACCGCCACTGCCGGGTTTTCCTCGCCCTTGCGCAAGAGCTTCAGCACCTTCGCCTCCGGCGGTTTCTTGCGGATGGAGACATAGATCGGGATCTCGCGACCGTCGGCGGTGAAGCGGCGCCGCTTGATCAGGGTCAGCTTCTGGCCCGGGGCGAGGGTCATCTGTTCCGCCTCCTCGCGGGAGATGACCCGGAGTTCCCGGCAGGTGAAGTTCTCCGGTTCATGGCTGCTCAGCAGATAGACGATTTCAAGCTCGCCGATCCTGTTTTTCGTGCTCCAGACATAGTCGTTGAGAAAATCGAGAAAGCGGGCGAACTTGTTTTCAATACCCGTTTCCCGTTCCCTCTGGTCGATGGAGCCGGCCAGGTGCATGAGGATGAGCTTGCGTTTGGCCTCGAAACGCGCTTTCTGGTGGTAGCGATCGTCAAAGACGATGAGGAGCAGCTCGGCCGGGCTGCTGGTGGCGTCGATCTCGTTGGTCATCTCGATATGGGCGCTGTAGTTGGCCAGCACCTTGCTGCGCAGATAGCGAATGACGCCGTCCGCAGTGCGCGAGTAGTTGTTGACCCGGGTGATGATCTCCCGCTCGGTGCCCTCGATGCCGAACATGTTGCCGAGCAGCATATAGGCCCGTTTCTCGATGATGTCGCGGCGGACCCTGTTGCGCAGCAGGGAGCTGATCTCGGCAAAGGAGCGGACGTCGAGAAATTCGAAGATCTGATTGCGGATGATGCGGTATTTGGTTGCCAGTTCTCCCCGGCCGAGCCGGGTCGCCATGGCGCGCGCCTGCCGGCTGAAGGTGCGGTCCGGCAGGATGCTGGCCTCGGTGGCAAAGGGGCCCTGCTGGTTGAGGAGGAGAAACATGTTGTCCTGGTGGCTGCGCGTCATGAAAGGGCCTCTCCGTCGTCGTGGTCGCGGGAAAAATCAGGGAAGTCGCGTCTTGTCACGGATGATGGTAATAAAATTTTCAAAAAATTGCTCGAACTGTCGAGCCATTTCATGGTGGCGACTGGTCGCCTCGGCCAGGATGAGGCGGGGGTTGATATTCTTGTCCGGCAGAGACTGGAGCCAGTCCGCGTCTTCCCGCAGCCAGTCGGTCACGTCGGCGGGGTGGGCGGCATGGTTGTCAAACTGGACGCCGATGATGTGCGGCCGGTCCTCCAGGGTAAAGGCCTCCACCTGGCATTCCCGTGACGTTGCCAGGATGTGAAAATGGCGCGGTACCGGGGGCAGCAGCGCCTGGCCATGCCACTTGAACAGGGGGAAATGGCTGGCGATGCCGGCAAAGATCGGGTGGCGGCGACCGTTGCCGGTCAGGAGCCCTTCGGTGAAGCCGATGCTGTGGCAGAAGTTGGGGCCGATTCGGGCGCCGAGGGCATCGGCGAGGAGCTGGTGGCCGAGGCAGATGCCGAGGCACGGCTTGCCGGTGGCGAGCCAGTTGCGGATTGCCGCCTTTTCCTCGCGCAGAAAGGGATACTGCGCCTCCTGATCGACATTGGGGCCGCCGCCCAGGATGATGAGCCCGTCGTAAAAGGTGAAATCCGGGATAGGGTCCTGCCAGACCCGGACCACCCTGGCCTCCACCCCACAGCGGGCGATGGCGGTTTGCAGGAATTTTCCCGGGCCTTCCCAGGAAACATGCTGGAAGATGACGAGTTTTGTCATGGCAGTCGGCTGGAAAATGGCGCGCAGAACGGGGAGGGAAACCGCCTGCGCGCCTGATGGCGGCGCTGGGGGGGCGTCGTTGGTTTAGAAAGACATGCTCAAGGTCACGCCGCCGTAAACGAAATCGCTGTCCTTGCCGTTGGCGCTGCCCGCCTCGATGACATCCTCCGCGTCGCTGGTCAGCGGGAAGGAGTAGGAAAGCATCGGGGTGACGGATAAATAATCGGTCACCGGGAAGGTCATGGAGGCGGAGACCACGCCGTCGTGAAAGGCGCTGTAGGCGTCGGACGGATCATTCGGGTCGGCCATGGTGTCCTCGTCGTCGATATCGTAGTAGCCGACTTTTGCCCCGAGATCGAGGGCGAGCTGTTCGGTGATGGCAAAGGAGTGGGAGATGCCGAGCGACAGATACCAGCCCGGCGCCGCGTCATAATCCCGATAGATGGTCAGCGAGGGCGACAGCAGGGTTTTCAGCGTCGCACTGGCATAGACCTCCTGGGTGTCCTGCGCCCCGTCCACGGCATAGTAGATGTAGCCGACCCCGTAATCGGCAAAGGAGCAGGAATTGCCCCAGGAGAGGGTCATGTCGGTCTCGTTCCAGCTGCTCGACCCCTCGTCCACGCCGCCGAGGAACTCATGCTCGTCGGTGTCGAGGTTGCCCCAGAGGTTGAAGCCGAAGCCTTTGTAGCCGACGGTCATGGAGGGCTGGAGGACGATGCTGTCCTTGCTGAACTCAAAGCCTCGCCAGACGTATTTGGTGAGGGCCGCGACACTGAGATCGGCGGTTGGTTTGTCTTCTTCCGCCAGGGCGGCGGAGGCGAAGAGGGGGGTGACTGCCAGGCCGAGGAGGGCGATGCAGCTCAGGGAGCGGATGTTTTTTCTCATTTTCTTTCTCCTTGCAAAGTGGATTGGTTGCGAAAAACCGGCGCTTCTGGCCGGGGAGGGAAGGCGGCGCGGCGCCGGGCGTCTCAGTTCAGGCGCCCGGCACTGTCCGATATCCGTTAATATCTGTATGCTGACTCACCGTGGCTTGATGTGTCAAGCCCCTGGCGTTCCTCTTCCTCGGTTACCCGCAGGCCGATGATCATGTCCACCAGCTTGTAGGCGATGACCGAGACCACCGCGGACCAGACGATGGTGGTGCCGACACCCCAGAGCTGACTGATGATCTGACCGCTGGTGGAGAAGGCGGCTGCGCTGTTGGTTACATAGTCATAGACTCCGACGCCGCCCAGGGCAGGATTGGCGAAGATGCCGGTGAGCACCGCGCCGAGGATGCCGCCGACCCCGTGCACCCCGAAGACGTCGAGGGCGTCGTCAGCGCCGAGCATCCGTTTGAGGCCATTGACACCCCAGAGGCAGAGCATGCCGGCGATGAGTCCGATGACCAGGGCGCCGCCGATGCCGACAAAGCCGCAGGCCGGGGTGATTGCCACCAGACCGGCCACTGCACCGGAGGCGGCGCCGAGCATGGACGGCTTGCCCTTGAGTACCCATTCCAGGAAGAGCCAGGCGAGGGCGGCGGCCGCCGTGGCAGTCATGGTGTTGCCGAAGGCCAGCGCGGCGAGCCCGGTGGCCTCAAGATTGGAGCCGGCATTGAAACCGAACCAGCCAACCCAGAGGAGAGAAGCGCCGATCATGGTCATGGTAAGGCTGTGCGGTGCCATGGACTCCTTGCCGTAGCCAACTCGTTTGCCCACCATGAAGGCGCCGATCAGACCGGCGATGGCGGCGTTGATATGAACCACGGTGCCGCCGGCAAAATCAAGGGCCCCTTTCTGAAAGAGGAAACCGGCGGTGGCGGCTGCCCTGGCTCCTGCCTCGGCGTCGGTATACGCGTCGGGGCCGGCCCAGAACCAGACCATGTGAGCCGCCGGCAGGTAGGAGAAGGTGAACCAGAGGACGATGAAGGCCAGCATGGCGGAGAACTTCATCCGCTCCGCAAAGGCGCCGAGGATGAGGGCCGGGGTGATGGCGGCAAAGGTCGCCTGAAAGAAGATGTAGACGTATTCCGGGATGACGACGCCCTTGCTGAAGGTGGCCGCCACCGAGTCAATGGTCACCCCTTTGAGGAACATCTTGCTCAACCCGCCGAAAAAGGCGTTGCCCTCGGTGAAGGCGATGCTGTAGCCGTAGATCACCCACAGCACGATGCAGAGGCAGAAGACGGTAAAGACCTGCATGAGCAGGGACAGCATGTTTTTGGTGCGCACCAGGCCACCATAAAATAGGGCAAGCCCGGGAATGGTCATCAGGGATACCAGCACGGTGGCGACGATCATCCAGGCGGTGTCGCCCTTGTCGGGCACCGGGACATCGGCGGCGAAGACGGTGCCGGCGAAAGCGGCGAACAGGAGCGCCGCGGCGAGAACGGAAAGGGATAAAAGTGGTTTTTTCATGATAGGTCACCAGTGATAAAGTGGATTGATCGGTGTTTGGCTGACTCAGATGGCGTCATTGTCTTTTTCGCCTGTCCTGATGCGGCAGACGGACTCGACCGGCATGACGAAGATCTTGCCGTCGCCGATCTTGCCGGTTTTCGCGGTCTTGATGATGGTGTCCGTTACCTCGGCGACCCGCTCGGACTGGCAGACGATTTCCACCTTGACCTTGGGGATGAAATCCACCACATACTCGGCGCCGCGATAAATTTCCTTGTGGCCCTTCTGACGGCCGAACCCCTTGACCTCGGTGACGGTCATCCCGTGGACGCCGAGGTCGTGCAGGGCCTCTTTCAGCTCGTCAAGTTTGAATGGTTTGATGATTGCTTCTATTTTTTTCATGGCATTTCCTCCTTACAGGTGCCGTGGGTTACTGTGTTGCTCTTTTGCATTGCCAGTAGTGTGCCATTGGCGATGGCGAGGAGAATTTTGTTCATAATTTGTTGATTTCAAAGGAAACATTTTAAAATTTTGCGCGCCGCACTCACAGGGAAGTCATTATTTTGTCACAATAATGTATTTTTTATTTATTTCGATTGTTCAAAATTGTTACTTTGAGCTGGGATAATCCTTTCGGTCCGCCGGCAAGCCGCAAGTTTGCCCGGTTTCGCCCGCTTTCACGCCTTCGAGACGGGAGTGGCGACCGGCAGCGACTGTTGGGGTGATTTGTTTTACAAAAATGTAAAGGGAGGGGAGGAATGGGATCAGGGACAGGCCGCGGGAAACAGTGTCTGCCCGCCGTCCTTGGCTAAAAATGAGCGTTGGCGAGCAACAGTTCACCGGCCGGGAGAGGCGGGGCCTGCAGTGAGTTGCATCAGGGTACGATTGCCAATAACAACAGAATTCGCTGACCTCGGCGGGACGGCAGACCCGCAAGCGCTCATCAACGGGGAAGCCCCGCAGGCGTCGGCAGCCTGTGGCCGATCCGGTCGGCGAATTCTGTTGACAGGATTTTACCGCTGGAACGAGGGCAAGTCAAATGATTGCTGAATGCCCATCGCGCAACACTGTATGGGGCATCGGGATCGCTTCAATGAGGCTGGGGCATTTCTGCCCCGGAAAACGCGGACCCGGTGACACAAAACATGGCCAGGAATGGGCTTCAATGAGGCCGGGGCATTTCTGCCCCGGAAAACTCCAGATCTCACTGTCATCTGTCCGGAGTGTCGGGGTGCTTCAATGAGGCCGGGGCATTTCTGCCCCGGAAAACACACAGAAATGGCAGGATAGTATGACATTCGCAGCAGGCTTCAATGAGGCCGGGGCATTTCTGCCCCGGAAAACACCAGCGGACATGCGTCACCGACGTTCAGCACGTTGTCGCTTCAATGAGGCCGGGGCATTTCTGCCCCGGAAAACGCCGAGACGCATATAATGCAATGCTGGCCCTTTGGCAGAGCTTCAATGAGGCCGGGGCATTTCTGCCCCGGAAAACATCTCTCCTTGCAATGCCGGGTCAAATCGAGCGCCGAGCTTCAATGAGGCCGGGGCATTTCTGCCCCGGAAAACGCGGATCAAATTAAACATCTCGATACCATCGCCGATGCTTCAATGAGGCCGGGGCATTTCTGCCCCGGAAAACGCGGATTCAGCCAAGGCGAAGGTAGAAGAGGTCGTGCTTCAATGAGGCCGGGGCATTTCTGCCCCGGAAAACCTGCATGTGCAGGGGATATGGGACGCCTACTGGTCGGCGCTTCAATGAGGCCGGGGCATTTCTGCCCCGGAAAACAAGAGAACGAGCGGCCTTGCACGAAAGAGGCGATGGAGCTTCAATGAGGCCGGGGCATTTCTGCCCCGGAAAACGTAGATGTCCACCCCGTTCCACACGTCAGGGCACCCACCGGCTTCAATGAGGCCGGGGCATTTCTGCCCCGGAAAACTCTCCGGAGTTTTGCCGCTTGTTCCGCCGGAAGGCCACGCTTCAATGAGGCCGGGGCATTTCTGCCCCGGAAAACTCCGACACCGCCGCCTCCAGCACATCATCCGACCAGGCTTCAATGAGGCCGGGGCATTTCTGCCCCGGAAAACTTGATTATGGTTGCCGGCATTTGTCGGCGAAGATCAGCTTCAATGAGGCCGGGGCATTTCTGCCCCGGAAAACGATCACTGACCGCTTGCAGGCAGCCCTTGATCTTATGGCTTCAATGAGGCCGGGGCATTTCTGCCCCGGAAAACAATGAATTAACTGACACCCGAAAATGAAAAATTATCAGCTTCAATGAGGCCGGGGCATTTCTGCCCCGGAAAACCATCGTCTCCACCTTCTTCAAGCCCGAACGCCTTTCGGCTTCAATGAGGCCGGGGCATTTCTGCCCCGGAAAACGCAGGATCAGGCAGATCGCGCGCCGAAAGGGCGGACGCTTCAATGAGGCCGGGGCATTTCTGCCCCGGAAAACCAGCCGGTGGGTGTTGTCACCCTCTGTGATCTCGACGCTTCAATGAGGCCGGGGCATTTCTGCCCCGGAAAACGCAAACATCTCAGCTAGTCCGGTAATCTGCGCCAACCGCTTCAATGAGGCCGGGGCATTTCTGCCCCGGAAAACAATTTGGCCTTTGTCCCGCTTCGGCCATTGGGCTGTGCTTCAATGAGGCCGGGGCATTTCTGCCCCGGAAAACAAGGACGAAGTGGAACGGCACGCGCAGAAATACAGGCTTCAATGAGGCCGGGGCATTTCTGCCCCGGAAAACCCAACCATGCCAGCCAGCTTGCCCGTTACTTCAACGGCTTCAATGAGGCCGGGGCATTTCTGCCCCGGAAAAC
>JBMONN010000001.1:0-43705 GCA_049323935.1 Thermodesulfobacteriota bacterium | reverse complement strand
CGGCTTCAATGAGGCCGGGGCATTTCTGCCCCGGAAAACAGCCCCGTGGCGGGGCCGTGCAGTGCGTGGTGTGCCGGGCATGGTTGCGATAGCTTCATTATAGCAGAGCGCCCCGGCAGGGAACAGCCGATCATCGTCTTTTCCTGCAAAAAAAATATGTCGTGTTATCAAAGAGCTGGGCCGGGACGAGCGCTGCCCGACCATTGCGCGTTACCGGAGCGCTCGATTCCCGTCGGCGCAGTCAGACAATGACCGGCAGGCGTTCCGGCGGCCGGTAGGCAATGCCGATACTGACGACCGCCGGTGCCGCTCCGCCTGTCGCCGGGCCGAGATCGATGATCAGCACATGATCTTCAGCGGTATTGACGATGTCCCGCACCGTCGCCTCCAGGCTCACCAGTCGTCGTCTGCTCAGACGGCAGTGAAAGACCGAGAGTTGCAGCCATTCGCCGTAACCGCGCATGGCTCGGTAAAGCCGCCGCCAGCGGCGGGGTTCGCGGATGTCGTAACTGATGAGATAGAACCGTTCGTCCTTTGCCTTCATCGGGTCAGAAAATTCGGATAGCGGGTAATCTCCCCGGCAAGATAACGGGCGAGCAGGCGGGCCTGGACCTCGAAAACCCGGCGGTAACTGATACGGTAGCCGAAGACCGGGTGGGTCACCTCCTGTTCCAGCCGGCGATCGAGGCAGGCGATGAAGCGTCGGCGCGCTGCTTCCTTCATGGCGCAACTGCCGGCGGCATAAACAAAATCCTCCTGTTTCACCTCGCCGTTGTTCACTGCCATGATCACCGCCGAATCGGCCACCAGGGGGCGAAACGGTTCCATCAGGTCCAGGGCCAGTGCCGGTCGGCCGAAGCGGGGCTGATGGTAAAAGCCCCGGTAGGGATCCAGGCCGACCGCCGAAAGGGTCACTGTCCATTCCCGGGTCAGCATGGCATAGGCAAAGGAGAGCAGGGCATTGACCGGATCGCGGGGTGGTCTGCGGTTGCGTCCCATGAAATCGAAGATCGGCGCATTGTCTCCATTCACGGTCAGCATGGTCGGGAAGCAGCGGAAATAGCGGGCTGCGGCGCTGCCCTCGATGCCAAGCAGGCTGGCAAGCGAAGCGGCCCGCATTGCCTGTCCGATATCTGTCCGCAAGGCGGCAAGGGCCTCCTCGGCGGCGCCGTCGCTTGTCTTGCGGTTTCTGCGCAGCATGGTGCGACAGTTGGCGATTTTGGCCGCCACCAGAGAGCGGGCCAAGGCGAGACAGGAGGCCGGATCAAAACTTGCCCGGTACTGATTGGCCCGATTCTCCATGTTGCGGGTGCCGACGCCCACCGTGTGGCCGATGAACCAGCCGCCGTAACTCATGAAGGTGACCGGGATTTCCCGCCGCATGCACTCGTGCAGCGCCGGGGTGGAGATGCCGCTTGCACCGAACAGGACGAGCTGCGAGATCTCACCCAGCCGGGCTTCGGCCACCTGTTTTTTCTCCTCTTCGATGACAAGGGTCTCCCCGCTTTTCCGAACATAGGCGCGGGGTGACTGGACATAGAGGGGCAGCCCGTTTTCCAGGGCCGGCACCAAGGGCCGCGGTTCCAGTCCGGCATGGCCGAGAAAACCCACCTCGTCGGGCAGGCAGATGCCGACCAGGGAGCAGCGCGGACACTTGGGGCTGTCGCCAAGCGGCGGGGGCAGCTCCCCTTTTTCCGCCGCTTGCCGGAACTCCTGCATGGCATCGAGAGTCCGGTCGACGAGCGGCTCGTCAAACTCGACCCGCACCCGTTCCCGCGAGGCCACGAAATAGAGGACGCCGGCCGGGCACTCGAAACCATGCTCCCGCAGCAGCAGGCCCTGGGCGCAGAGTTGCACCCTCTCCGGTTCGTATGCCCCGGCCGCCACATGGGGACGCTTGCCCCGTTTGTAATCAACCGGGGTCACCCGGCGGCCTTCGCCCTCCACCAGATCGATTTTCGCGGTGAGGCCGAGGGTGTCCGAGGTCAGCCACACCGAGCGGGCGTGGATGGTTTCCCCCTCCTCCGGCGCGGCGGGCAGGGATCCGGACTGTTTGTCCACCCGTTTGTGTTTCGCCCGGCCCTCCACCGTGTCGGCGCTGTCGGCGAACTCGGCCTGCACCCACATCTGGTATCCCAGTCGGGGGCAGTAGACAAATTCGTTCAGCATCCGGGCCGGGATAGGGGGGAGACTGCCGACACCGTTGCTTGTGGGGGAAGATTCACGATTGAAAGGGATTTCGTCGTGGCCCATCTCTGTTTCCCGGATTGACATCCCATTGAGGATGACATACGTTCGTTTATGGTCGAACCAGCACCAAGCGCCATGGGAGGCAGTCGATGCGGGTCGCTATTCGTGAAGAAAAAAACAATCGTTCGCGCCTTATTCTCGCTGCGCAGGCCGGCGAAGAGGTGATCATCACCAGGGGCGGTAAGCCGGTGGCCCGACTTGTTCTCTTCAGCGAGGAAGGCGGCCGACGGCCTCTGGGTCTGTTCAAGGCCAAGGTGGTCATCAGGGGAGACCTCCTCGATCCCCTACCGGAAGAGGTTGTCGCTGATTTCTGGCCCAGGGGCGCAAACACCATTGATGACCTTTCTTCTTGATACCCATACCTTTGGCTGGGAGATCGCCCTGCTCTGGAACCTTGGTGGTCTCGCAAAAAAACGCAAAACATGGCAGGCTGGAAAGCGAAAACAACGAGTTACAAAATACGGCCCGTCGGAATCGTCGCTTTTTCCGATTCCGACAAACTTGGGAGGATCGAACTGGCCGAACCACCTGAAACGCTGATCCCCGCCGCCGACACTGCGGCTATGCCGGATATGCTGGACTGAAATTGGAATAGTATTGATTCGGCCTTACTATTTCTGATCGGAAGACCATTACAATGCTCATGGATTGCCACCGTTGTCTTTCCATGTTGTTTGGTTTTGAACCCTGCAAGCTGGCGAAACTCACCAGTGAACGTATGACATCGAGGTTCAATCGCCCATCCCATATCGGCCAGCTAAACCAATTGCGTTTCTCCTCCATGCCGAATCCGGTAGTGTGCGCCTTGCGGCCCACGCAAAAAACGGGGAAAAATTTCATGCCTTCCAGCGCGAGGGCATTGGCACCATTCATGATGCGTGGGGCATTTTTATCTTGAGCTTTACTGGGATCATCCGCTCGTAACGCATAGCTTTGATCCTCAATGGGATCCCAGCGCAGGCTGTAGCCGTTATCTGTGTAATCCCAGCAGGAAAATAGGGTGCGGAGAAGTTCCTCACGAGTAACGGTGGCTCGGATAAAAAATGCATATGTCAGAAGCCCCTGGCC
Organism: Thermodesulfobacteriota bacterium; assembly: GCA_049323935.1. GTDB lineage: Bacteria > Desulfobacterota > Desulfobulbia > Desulfobulbales > SURF-16 > DB1. Next base: position 40,387 of record JBMONN010000001.1, on the reverse strand, counting down.
TTTACTGTCGCCACTACGAACCATCCGCAACGACGTTTCCTGCAGCAGTTCCTTTTCCGGATAGTTTTCGTCTCCAAGCGCGACAAGAAGATCGGCAGATCGCCTGTTACGCAAAAAGACTTCCTGCTGGGCAATTTTTAATGCCGTTTGGAAAGTGCTGACCGGAAAGGGTAACCGGTCAGCGACCATAAATGGACACAAGGAAACTTTTCCGAGAATATCGCACAATATATCGAGCAGTTCATTCTGCGTAATGTCACAACCGTATATCACAGGTCGCCAGGCTCCCTCGCCAATTTGCCAACTTAGTCGAACATCGGGACGAACCGTTGATATGAGGCCCAGGGTTCCGAGGGCAGCCAGAAAGCCAAGTGGATTACTGCCGTTAATGCCTTCAAGTTGTATGCAGGAACTCATTTTTGTTCCTCCGCGCTTTCGAGATGATCGGCAAGTCGTAAAAGGGCCTCAAGCCAGGCTAAACCCCACCAGCCGAAACGACGGGTAAGGCGCCAGAAACGTTCGGCAACACCTGAATCGAGCCTTTCCAGGCTGGTAGCGCTGCCAGCCTCGACTTCCGGTTTGGACGGATGCCTCACCATAACGGGATTTGGATCGATCACCACCGGGGCAAATGGTCGACAATGGCCGTGGTGGCTCGCCACGAGATGGAGAATAAGGTCCGGTTGGACAGCAGGATCGAGCCCTGCGGCTTCAAGAAGCCTGACTGTGAGTAGTTCGTGTCGGCCGCCGGCAGGATAACCAGCGCGTTCCCTCGCCCGTCTGACCGCCGGAGGCGACTGGGGGAGTCCCGTTGATTTGGCCAGCAGCGGGCCAAGGGCTGTGCGGCCGCCGTGAAGCCATGACTGGAAGCGAGGGTCGGCCTTGCCGATATCGTGTCTCTCTCCGGCACCACCCAAAGCCTCGATCAATGTTTGCGGGAGGGGAGCCAGAATGCCATGGCGGCGGGCGCGTTCACCCACCCGCTGCAAGTGATCGTAAAGTTCAATGCGCACCGTGCCGGAGGCACTGGGATCATCCTCATCGGTAAAGCCACCGTCGGTGTCCGGGCGTAACTGTCTTGACCCGCGTAAAACCAAACCACCGCAAGGGTGGTCGATGATAAGACGGCCCAGTGCCGGATCCTCGGCCAGGTTGCCTGCAGCGACAGAAAGCCACTCCCACCTCTTGCCTGGAATTTCCTGCCCGGACAATTCCCGGAGTACGGTTCGCAGGTCGTTTAACCATTCATCAGGCTCCTCTTCGCGTCGCGTCATTTCATCCGCCATCAGCAGCAGTCTTTCCTTTGCCGGGGCAGCAGGCCATTCCGCCATCGGTCCCGGATGCAGACGGAGAACCACCTTGCCGCGTGTTTCGAGAAAGGCTCGGTCGCCGTGATCAAAAGGAACGTGGGGCGGATGATGGCCAAGTTCGGAAAGTCCGTTGCCGTTTGTCGGTAGGACCACCACATCACCCGGACGGAGCCGATCTGGGCCGGTGATGACCTCTGCCTCCTCCCGTCCAAACCAGCGGAGCGCCACCCTGCCAGCATCTATCGCCCCCCTTTTGTTATCAGAAAAGGCGACGGGGCTTCCCTCGATGTCGCCGTTGTCATCACCGTGCTTCTCGCCAGCCAGCCAGGAACGGAAACGTCCAAAAGGTACAGTCAATAATTCGGAGGCGGCAGGAGGGCAGAGGGCCACTGTGTCTGCCCAAGTGTCCGTTCGGCTGGGATCCAAGTCGGCTCGCCAGCAGACTTGGACATCGGCTGCGCCACGATCCGGGCCATGCAGAAACAGAGCCGGGTCGGGGGACGGTAGCGGCACCGGCGCGGTCTGCACCAGCGCGTCCAAGTGAGCGGGCAGCAAAACAGGTGCATGCCGAACCGGGGAGTTGAGAGCATGAAGTTCCTGGCTGTCAGGGAGCAGATCCAGAAGGGCGTTTACCCCGAAATCTACTTCGCGAGCGTCATTGGCCACGCGCTGCAACCATTTCCATGTATCGGCCAGAGATGTCCCGTAGACCGGATCATCATCGCTTTTTTCTGCCTGATCATCCCTAATCAGAAGTACCGCCCGCGCGACCATGGGGCGACCGGCGCGGTTAAGTCGTCCCATGCGCTGGCGTAGGGCATCGAGGCTTGCGCACTCACTGACCAGGGCGTCGAAGTCGAGATTTGCACCGACCTCAAGGGTTTGGGTGGCGACGACAATAACCGGGCGGGCAAGCTGCCGGGATTCGGCATTGCAGGCATCCAGGCGATGGAGCCAGGTCGCGACGGTGTCGTCCTTGTCGAGCGGCCGCATCCGGCCGGTGAGCAATACCAGGTCATGTTCCCGGCCCTTGCGCTCCAACATGTCGTGAACACGACGGGCTGTGGCGACCCGATTGACGAAGATCACCACTGCGAGTCGGCCGGCCACAGGGTCGATCAGGCCCAAGGCCGCTTCGGCAAGCGACTGGGCGAATTTTCCGGCCGTGTCCTTGCCCTTGCCGACAATCGGTTCCCCTAGCAGCGCGGGCTTTTCGGCGCGGAGTCGCCTTCCCAATAAAGGGTGTTCTAAATCGGCGCCGCCGAGCTCGTGCCGGTCGCCTGTTTCTTCCGGCGGCGTGGCGGAAAGGATCACGGCCTGGAAGGGGGAGGGAAGCGGCTCGACAGCGAGGGTGCGGTAGCGGCAAACGGCGCGCAGGCTGTCGAGAAAGGGTCGGGCGCAATGTGCCTCGTCGAGCAGCACAAGGCTGTCGTTGCCTGCAAGCCCGGCCTGTATCGACCATGCCTTGAAAGACCTTCCATAGGCCCGAAAAAAAAGGCGTGAGCCGAATTGATCCACGGTGCTGGCAATCACCGCCGGTTGCAAGGGAGAGCGCGCCCAAGCGTCGTCACGGTAAACCCCGCCTCTCAACAGATGCGCGGCGAGTGGCTGGCTGCCACCGGCAAGGGCGCGCAGGCGTTCAGCAACCTCAAGAGTGATGCCGCCGGTTGTCTCTTGGAGTTTTCTGGCCAGTATTCTTGCTCTATTGTATGACTCATCCACAATGACCCTGCGATCAACCACGAACCAGATACGCCGGGGGGCAGGGATGTCTGTTCCGTAACGAGCAGCAAGGGTAAAAATCGCAATGTCAAGGCAGGCTGTTTTACCGGCGGCGGTAGGCACGGCGATAGCATCGGGCCACGGGCTGGCACCGTTTGTCAATACGCGATGAGCGAGTGCGGCCTGCCAAGGGAAAGGGTCGTATCCCCAAAGGTCACGGAAGAATTCTGAAAAACCGGCAGAGTTCAGTTCAGGCATCTCCAAATCCTCCTTTCGGATCGTCGGGGCGGCAGAGGCCGTAACCTCGGAAACGGCCGGCGCCGACCATCACCGGGCCGCATACTTCACGGTCGAAAAGAAGAACGGCGTGCATGTGTTGGAGTCGGCCGCCTTGCTTGCGGAGGAGGGGGACAAATTCGTTGGCACGCGGCACGCCGGACACCCGCGAAACAGGGTGCAGAATCACGTCGGAAGGGCGTGGCAGGCCGATGCGCTCGCAGGCCTTCTTGACCGTTTCGACAGCCGCGTCCCAGCGTTTTCTGCCATCATGGTGGCGATCAAGGACCACCGGGGTCACCGAGGCCCAGCGCCGCGCCGGTCTAGTCCAGTTTTCAGGGCGAAGATTGAGTGGCGGCATCTCTCGCTCCTCAAGGGTGGCGGTGCATTCCAACCACTCGCCATCGAACAGCTGGATACGGCGGGGGAAACCATTTTCGTCGGACAGCCAAGGGGTGAGAATACGGTTGGCCTCTTCGGAGGACAGACCGACTGGCAGGGCCAGTGCCAACCCCATAATCCGGCCATCGGCATGAGGAGCGCCAACAAAGGGTAATGGGACAAAGGCCAAGTGGGGATGACGACTGGGCCGGCCATCGGGTTGGTGGCCTGAAACCCATTCCGGAATAGGGGCCGGACAGGCGGTAAACAGGGCGCCGCGCAGGGCAGTGACCAGTTTCTGGACAGCCCGCAGACCGGGACGACGACCAGAGAGAGTCAGAACAACGAGGCGCCGGTCGAATATTGACCCTGCGGCGTTCTGGGGACCCACGGCTTGCTGTTGGCTATATCCCTGCCACAAGCCCGGCTCAGGACGCCTCGACACGGGGCCACCTTGGGGAAAGAGTTCCGCCAGCTCCGCTTTTAGGATTTTTTTAGCTTTTTCATTCTCCGCCGTTTTGATGCGGGTGTCCAGGTTGGCATAGCACAGGCATGCGTCACGGTTGCATCGCCTTTCAAGATCGATAAGTCGGCCGGGACCAAAAATTCGGAGACGCTGGCCGGCCAACCTCGGATTCGGCAGCCAGGTCGCTGTGGGCGGGGTCTTGTCGAGCCACATCTGTACAAAAGAGGCGGAGTGTCCGACATGGGTTACCTTACGGCAGAGAGTTGTCAATGCCTGGCCATGCTCTCCTACCTCGATGTCGGGCCAGAGCATGTGTACGGTGGGATCGAGAGGAATGGCGACAGGAAAGTGGCGCGGTTGACGGGAACGGTGGTCCGGGATAACGGAAAGACCTGCATCCTTGAGTTTTCCGAGCTTGGCGCTGTTTGGAATTTGGCGGCTCACCACTGAGTCGTTTACCGGCACATAACTGGTTACGATTCGCCGCGGCGTTGCTTCGCTTGCAGCCAAGGTAGGGGCAGGCAGGGTCTCCAGCCATTCGAGAGCTGCCCGTTCGGCGGCATCGCCCTCGGTTTCGAAATGGGCGGCGGCAAGCGCCATGAAGACTCGATCTGGGTGGGGAGGCCATTCCGGCCGCTCCTTGCGCGCTCCGTCGGCGGCGGCCATGGCCCAGCCGTTCAGATAACGGATGGCGAGGGCAAGCATATCATTCACCCTCCTCATCGGATGTAGCAGCAAGCACTTGGCTGCGACGAAGCAATTCCAGGAGATTTGCCGACGGCGTGAGTCGTACTTCTCCCTGCCAAGGCAGTCCTGCGGCCTTAGCGGCTTCGATGGCATCCTTGGCGAGTTTTATCGCGTCCATGGGGGGCAGGGAAAAAGTTGACGGTGCGGCAGTCGGGTCGTCTAGTAGTTCCCAGACAAAAGAATCGGTCGGGAAAAGCTGGCAGCGCGACCGCAGGTCAGCCCCTTGGGCGCGGGCGATGCTGGCACCGGCAAGAGCGATGGCAGCCAGCGCCACCCGGGCTGCGAGATCCACCTCTGGGTCGGAAACGGCGGAATCACCCAGCGGGAAGCGTAACCTTCGCAGGGCAGTCAAAGACAGCACCGTGGTCTGCAATGCCTTGGAGATGGTGAAACCTCCATGTCCGATACTTGGTGTAATATTTCCGTGATTTACCTCGGATGGACGGTGCTCCCCCTTTTTTTCAGCTTTTTTATCCGGCCAGACCTTGCCGAGTTCCCAGGTGCCGCCCTCCTGCTTGAACACCGGGCCGGCACCAACCATGATCTGAAGCGGATCAATTCGGCTTGAAGTTTTTACACCCGGCACGGCGTGTAATCCCACCATCTCGGAAACAATTGCACGTTGGAATTTGGCTCCCAGTCCACCACGCGGGCCGGTGGAGTCCCAAACACCGAAGATCAGGGCTGTGGGGCAAATGCCGAAGAGGGGGGCGGCGTTGCGCACATCTGCTGTATCAAGAGTTCTGCCTAGTTCCGACTCCCGAAATTTTATGCCATTGATTTCGCTGTCCCGAAAGATGGCATCCGCCGCCCGGTGCGGAGCCTCAAAACTCGTCACCCGTAGCGGCTTGATGAGATCAGGTCCGTTGAACTCCACCACCAGACGGGACAGATCGAGTTGCCCCGTCTCCACCGCATCGAGAAGAGCTAGCTCCATGCGGTTTGCCTGAGACTGGATCGAATCGAGCAGCACGCAGGGTACTTCGGCTCCGTCGATCCAACGTTTCTCAGTAGCGTATTTGCCGCCCTCATAAGTGGGAGGAAAGACCTTGTCTCCTGGGCCTCCAGCGGGCTGGTAGTCGGTCACGCAGCGCAGGGCGGCGGCGTACCCTTGAAATGCCTGCCTGAGGTCTTTCAGGGTCAGTTTTTCTGTCTCATCGCTCATTGTTATTTCTCCTTGTCAAGTATTTATGGTTTGTTCATTCTTCTAATAAATATTCATGCCGACGGGTTACGGTAATACAGTCGCCTAATCAGATCTGCCTCCTTGTCTTGCTGAAAATCCACCCCGCGCGCCCGGCGAAAGCGGGCGGCAGCATACCCGTCTTTTTTCTCCTTGCATCCGATCCTACCACACCACCCCTGACAGGCAGTGTCGGGGTGGAAATTTTTTTGAGATTTTTTTTCATGTGTCCGTTTGGGTATACAACGCATACATCTGTTCTGCCTCCTGCCGGAGCAGTTCGCGCAGCGCAACCGGGGCCAGGGCCTCGGCTGCGGGGCCGAATTGCAGGATTTTCATCTTGATCTCGCGAAGATCAGCGGCAGGCAGGGTCAGGATCAGGGAGCCGTCCGGGTTTTCCCGTGTTTCCTGGGCCGGGTGCCAGGTCTGTTGCCGGACCCAGCGGGACATGGCGGGGGAAAAGCGGATGACCACGGGGAAAATTTCGATGCCCTGGAAGATGCCGAAACTCGTGTCGAGCAGATGGCACCAGCTCGAAGCCGGACGGCGGGCAAACTGCTGCTCGGCGACCGTCACCCCGTCCATGCGGGCTAGATAGAAATGGCGCCAGTCCCGCCGGAGGGTGCACCAGGCAAGCAGCACCCAACTGCCCATGTAATGCTGGAAGTGGTGTGGTTCCACCGTGCGGCGGACGGGATCGGTTTGTTGTGGTGAGTGGTAGGTGAAGGTGAGCTGGCGATCATTGAGCAGGGCGCGGGAAACGGCTCGGAACACCGCGGCCTGACCGGGTGAATGGCCATGCCAGACGGCGGAAAAACAGCGGCTGATACGCACTTCGTCAATGCCGATCTCGCGGCTGCTGCGAAAGAGCTTGCGACCGAAACGCTGGATGGCCTGGCCGATGAAACCGCTGTCGGCAGCGGTCAGCAGCTTGCGGGCCAGCAGGATTGCCAGCAGTTCTTCCTGGCTGATCGGCAGGTCGGGCAGGGTGAAGGCCGCGTCATAGAAATAACCGCGGCGGCGCTGGTTGTAGAGCAGCGGTGCGCCAAGCTGGTCCCGCAGGCGGGCGATGGTGCGTTGGGCGGTGCGCTCGGATATTTCATAGCGTTCCGCCAGGTTACGGGCATTGGGGTAACGGTTGCGACGGATTTCTTCGTCGAACCAGAGATAGCGGTCAACGACCAGATTCTGGTTGCCCATGGCAGTTCTACGCCTCCCTCAAACGGTTATGTGTTCGTGGGTGTTGTCAGGAACACCATAGCCGATGGAGCAGGTTTGGCAACAGTTATGTGATGGGTGATAAAGGTCGAAGCAATGAGTGCCGGCAGAGTTCGCAAGAAGAGAAAGAAGGTCCGGCGTCAGTCGGGTTTACTCCGGCCGCTGGATATAAAATGAAAAATCATCCAGGACATCGGTGATGGGTATGGCAAAACCGATTCCTTCGGTTTCCCGCAGAATGGCGGTATTGACCCCAATCACCCTGCCCTGGGAATCGATGAGCGGACCACCTGAGTTGCCAGGATTGATGGGGGCATCGGTCTGAATGACCAGATTGTCGTTATATTTCCGATAGCCGGAAATGATGCCGGCGGTGACGGTGTGGGTCAGCCCGGCGGGATTGCCGATGGTGTAGACCTTATCCCCCTGTTTCATCTGCAGCGCGGCAGGGGAGACGGCGATAGCGGGGGTGCCGACCGTTAAGATGGAAAGCAGGGCAAGATCGTGTGTGCTGCTCGGGTTGACGCTGCTGACCTGATGCTCGCTGCCGTCGATCAGAATCACCCGGAGATTGTCGGAGGAAGACTGCTGATAGGCCTGAAGCTGTTCCTCCAGTTGTAACAGGATTGCTTGCGCCTGCGCGATCTCCTCATCCCGCACCTGGATCTGGCGCCTGATCTGGTCAACAAGCTCCTTGTCCCTGACCTGGGGAATGTTTTTGCGCAGGTAATTGAGATGATCTTGGGCGGCCTTGATGTCGGCGGCAAGACGGTCTCTTTTCTGCTGCGTGTCTGCCACGATTTTCTTATCCACCTCGATCACATGCTTGTTGGTGATCACATGGCCCTGATCATCGATAAAGAAGCCGGACCCGCTTCCCCAGGGACTTTTGATAAAAACAGTGGCATTTCTGGCCGCTTCGATGGCGTTGCTGGCCGGGAACTGATCGTTGAGCTGCTGCCCGAGTCCAAATGCATTTGGGGCCGCAGAGGGCGACGACGTTTTTCCTGCCACCCGCTCCGTCACCGGCTGGGGGCCTGGCGCCGGGCTTTCGGTGGAAAAGGTCGACTGCCGGTCGTTGTCCGCGTCGTGCTCACCCCCCTGTCGGGTGCCCAGCCAGTAACTGCCGAGGCCGATGCCGGCAAGAAGAAAGACGGCAAGCGCCACCTTCCAAACCGCTCCCTGTGCGAGTCTGTTTTTTACCGCTGCAGCGTTTGTTTTGGCCGCCATTGCCTCCTGGCGCTCACGGAATTTTGCGAATATGATCCCGCATTTTTCGCATTCGCTATTACTGCCGGGCTGTTGACAGCCGCACTTCGGACACTGCATGACGATGCTCCTCCTTGCCTTTCACGTTGCGGTTAGTAACACTGTTGTATCACAAATTTGGGCAGAGAGAAAATGTCTTTCTAGGATGGCGGTGGGGGATATTTTTTCACCATCAGCGGTTACCGGCACCTCACTGCAGGAAAAGCGGGAGAGAGGTGGATGATGGTGAAGATTGCCTGGGGCAGTGGCAGACCTGACCATATCTATTTTGGCCCCTTGGGAAGGGGCGACCTCTGTTCAGCGGCCGATCATCCGGTAATAGGTTTGAAAGGCCTGATCCGGCACGGCGCTGTGCCAGTGGCCGGTGATCAGGGCCACGGCCCAGAAGGTGAAGAAAAGGATGAGAACAAGCAGGGGCAGCACGAGCGGCGGCAGTTTTTTCCCCGGCCCGGCAACGAGATGCAGACAATCCTTCTGCGGGCAGACCGCGACGCACTCCAGGCAGCCGATGCATTCCGGACTGCGGATCGCCTCTTTCGCCGCCACCCGGATCGATGCCGGGCAGGCCTTTTCGCACTTTTTGCAGTCGATGCAGGCGGCGGCCTCGCGTTTGACAGCCAGGGGCGAGAAGAGGGCGACAAGGCCGAGCAGGGCGCCGTAGGGGCAGAGAGAGCGGCACCAGAAGTTGCGCCAGAAGAGGGAGACCAGCACCAGGGAGATCATGATGGTGGCGGCGAGGCCGGAGGGCTGGAGGAAAAAGAGGAGCATGCGGGCATCCGCCGACAGGTTGTAGGGGGAGCGGGTAAAGCGCTGCAGACTGGTGATGTCCATCTTCCAGGCGATGGCGTAAAGAAAGAAGAGAAGCAGCAGGTATTTGAGGGAAAGGAGAAGCAGGTCAAGAGGGCGGGGCGGTAACCATGGTCGAGGGCGGCTGCGCAAAAGCAGGCCGCGGAGCCAGCGACCGAGATTGCCAACCAGCTCCGAGGCGCAGCCAACCGGACAGATCCAGCCGCAGAAGCCCTTGCGAAGCAGCAGGGCCAGGGTAATGGCCGCGAGAAAGATGGTCAGCCCGGCCGGATGGATCGGATCGTAGATGCCGGTCATGACGAGCTGTTTGAGCCCCATCAGGGCGGCGATGGGGAGAAAGGCCTCCACCGAGGGAGGCCGTGGCGTGTGCTCCGCGTTTGCCGTGGCCCACAGAAAAAAGTGGTAAAAGCGATAGCCGGCAAAGAGACAGAAGAGGAGAAAGGCGCACTGCACCAGGATGCGCAGCCGGTGCAGGTACGACGCATTCATCATCTTACTGGCCCATGTACTGGTAGCCCTGGGGAACCTCTTCCATCTGCTGTTTCATCTTGGCGAGATCCAGGGGGTAGATCAGCATGGTGCTGTCCTTGGCGGAAAAGATGTCGCTCCAGCCGCTGTTGAGCACGGTACCGACAAAGAGGGTGGCGCGGTTGTCCTGCTCTTTGTCCATGGTGAACTGATAGGCGGCGATATAGCCGTCGATCTTGCGGGTCCGCCACAGTTCGGTCAGGCCGATACCGTTCCAGGTCAGGGCATGCATTTCGCCGCTCGGGTAATTTTTCAGATTTTTCAGGACCCGGGAGGCGGTGGAGAGGTTTTTGTTGATGATGATGTCCGGCACATTATCTTGATTGATGTCCTCGACGACGATGCGGGTATGGATGTACCGACGATCCTTGGTGCGGGTTTCCTGATAATCCCGACTGGCCTGGGACCGGGGATTGTCGCCGCCGACATAACGGAGGCTGCCGCCGAAGGTTTCGTCGCTTTTCCACAGCACCTTGCCGCCACCCTGCATGACTACGAGCTTGTCGGACTCGTCGAGGGCGATGACCTCGCTTTTGCCGTCGCCGTCAAGATCGGCCAGGGAAAAATCATAGAGGATAACGGAATCTGGCACCGGCAGTTTTTCCTGTTGCTGGAGAATGCTGTCCGCCACCCGGAGCTGGTAGATGCCGGGGGCAAAGGCCGCATCAACGGCGGGCCGCTGGCCGGCCAGCACCAACCCGGGACCGGGGACGGAAAGGGGACGCACATACCAGCGTTCGTTCTTGAAGAGATAGGAGAACTCCTTGCCTTTCCATTCCGCGCCCATGGATTCCGGGGTGATCCAGTCGATGGCGGTGACATAAACCTCCGCCTTGCCGTTGTTGTCGAGATCGGCCAGATCGAGGGAGATAATCCGGGCGCCGGTGCGGGAGGGTATTTCCCCAAAGGGCACCAGCCTGTTGTTGATGAGGTGATAGACCGTCACCTTGTCGATTTCGGCGATGGCGACATCGAGCTGGCCGTCACCGTCGATGTCGGCGACATCGAGGCCCTGCATGGAGTAGTTGAGGTTCTGGGTCTTGTTGAAGCCGAAGGGGCCGGTCATGGCGGAGGGGAACATGATCGGCGCCGGACCCATGCCGCCGCCGCGATTGGCCATGAACGGCCGGTCCGGATGGGCGGTCATGTAGGCCGGGTTGTCACCTTGGGGTTGGCCGCTGGGCAGGGCCGGGGCCTGGACGGCCTGCTCGCCGGTCGCCGCCGGCGGCTGGGCCGGGGGCTGCTGGCTGAAGGCGGTTGCCGGCCGCTTTTTGCCGAAGGACTTTTCGGCAATGTCCCAGGAGAGGCTGTCCACCGCGGAGATAATGTCATCCTCGCCCGGTGCGGAGGCGTAAAAGGTTTCGACCTGACCTTGGCTGCTGACCGGATAGAGCTTGGCGTCCAGACTCAGGCTGTTGCCGATGGCGGTCAGGCTGGCACTCAAGACGAAATCGGCCCCCACTGCTCGGCCGACGGCAATCGCCTGGTCGGGTCCGTTAAAGGGACCGGCGGCCGCTTCCTGGTCCACCTTCTGCTGGTCGACGATGTCGACCGCGGCATTGGTTGCCAGCCGGCTGGTCAGCATGCTGCGGATGCCGGTTTGCAGATAGGAAATGTCCCGGCCGGCGGAGGTGGTTTGCAGGGGCAGCAGGGCAAGCGTTTTGCGCGCAACGCTCTCTGCGGCCAGGCAGGTGCCGGAGAGGAAGAACAGGGCAAGGAGGACGACGAGGAGGCGAAAACAAAGGGTTTTTCTGTTCATGGCCATTATCCTGAAACCTGCCAGGAAGATCCTGGGTAAAAGGGGGAGTGCGTGATGAGCGGGCGTTGCCGGAATCGCCCGCTACCTTACTCCGAAGGTCAAAGGGTTCGCAAGAGTTTTTCCCGGTGGAGCCGGGAGAGGAAGGGGCGGAGGAGACGGCCGGCTCACGCCTTGCCGATATCCCGGTGGGAGACGAACAGCGTCACGTTCAGCCCGTCAAAAAGGGTCTTGAGTTTCTCGGTGACCGCCACGGAACGGTGCCTGCCGCCGGTACAGCCGATGGCGATGGTGAGCTGGGCCTTTCCTTCCCTGGCATATTCGGAGACAAGAAAGGTGAGCAGAGGTTCCAGCAGGGCGAAAAAACGAGCGGCAACACCGTTGTCAAGGACATAGGCCGCAACCTGCTCTTCAAGGCCGGTGTGGGGTTTCAGCTCCGGGATCCAGTATGGGTTGGGGAGAAAACGGACATCCCAGAGCAGATCGGTTTCCGGCGGGGCGCCATGCTTGAAGCCGAAGGACATTAGATTGACGGCCAGGCGCGTGTCGGTTTCCCCGCCGTAACACTGGCGGAGCTGGCCGGCCAGCTGGGTTGGATTGAGGGAGGTGGTGTCGATGATCCGGCCGGCCAGTTGCTGCAGGGGGCGAAATCGTTCTTTTTCCAGGGAGATGGATTCCCTGATGGTCCGGCCGGCGGCCAGTGGATGCTGACGCCGAAGCTGGCTGAAGCGGCGCAGCAGGGTTTCTTCCGCACAGTCGAGAAAGAGGATGTCGAGGGCGATGGCAGCGGGAAGCTGCTTTGCCACCGGGCCGAAGGAGGAAAGAAAAGCGGGATCCCGGCAATCCATGACCAGAGCCAGTTTCGTGTGGGGCAGTTTGCCGGCCATGGTCTGTTCCAACAGCGCCTGCAAGAGAAAGACGGGCAGATTGTCGATGGTGTAAAAACCCATGTCCTCCATAGCATGGGAGGCGGTGCTCTTGCCGGCGCCGGCCAGACCGGTGATGATGACGACCTGCAGATCAGCGGAATTCACGGGCGGATGCGAAAATCGCGGCGAGTTCTTCCCTGGACTCGGCATTCTGCAGCTGGGAGCGGACATGGGAGCTTTTTAAAAATCGCGCCAGTGTTGCCAGGGTTTTCAGATAGGGGCCGGCCGATTCAGCCGGGGCCAGCAAAACGAAAAACAGGTGCACGGGTTTGCTGTCCGTCGCCGCAAAGGGGACTCCATGCGGGCTGCGGGCAAAGAAGATTTCAATGCGGTCAAGCTGGGCAATTTTCCCGTGCGGGATCGCCACCCCGTCGCCGATGGCGGTGGTGCCGATCTGTTCCCTTTCAAAGAGCACGGCAAAAATCTCCTCGGCGCTGCCGCAGGAGGGGCAGGTGGACGAGGCGAGGGCCGCGAGGGTCTGCAGGGCATCCTTTTTTCCGGCAGCCCGCAGGTCTGGAATGATGCGTTCTATCGTCAGGGATTGAAACACAGGGAATCCGTTATTAGTTCATTTTTGGACGTTTACGGAATTTCGAGGAGAGGATGCCGAGCTGTTCCCGGTACTTGGCCACGGTGCGCCGGGCCAGCTGGATGTCTTCCTTCTGGAAGATATCCGAGATGTCCTTGTCGCTTAAGGGGTGATCCGGCTTTTCCGCGGCGATGATCTGGCGGATGCGCTCCCGGATACTTTCCGAGGAGAGGGCGTCGCCGCCGTCCTTACGCTCGATGGAGGAGGTAAAAAAGTATTTCAGTTCGAAGATACCCTGCGGGGTATGTACATATTTGTTGGTGGTGACCCGGCTAATGGTGGATTCGTGCATCTCGATGTCTTCCGCCACGTCACGCAGTACCAGGGGTTTGAGATAGGCAACGCCTTTTTCGAAGAAGTCGTACTGGAATTTCAGAATGCTTTCAACGACTTTGTAAATGGTGCGCTGCCGCTGCTGAATACTTTTAATCAGCCAGGCAGCGGATTTTAACTTTTCCTGGATATAATCCTTGGTCGGATCCTGTACCCCTTTTTTCTCTTTGAGGATCTCCTTGTAGTAGTTGCTGATCTTGAGGCGGGGCAGGCCTTCGTCGTTCAAAATGATGACATATTCGTCATCGATTTTCTGGATAAAGACATCGGGCAGGATGTAGTGAGGTTCCTCGTCTGAATAGACCCGGCCCGGATGCGGATCGAGGCCGACGATGATCTTAACCGCATTGATCACGTCCTGGATGGAATGCTTGGTTGCCTTGCTGATCGCAGTGTAGTTTTTTGTTTCAAGAAAGTGCAGGTGGTCGCGAACGATTCTCGCCGGCAGGGAGTCGTCCAGATTGAGTCTTTTGAGCTGCAGGAGCAGGGATTCCTTGACGTCGCGGGCGCCGACGCCGGAAGGGTCCATCTCCTGGATCATGGCGACCATTTTCTGCGCCATGGCCAGGTCGCAGCCCGTCCCCTCGACGATCTCCTCGTTGCTGACCTTGAGAAAGCCGTCCCGGTCGAGGTTGCCGAGAACAAACATGCCGACTTCTTTTTCCTCGTCGCTGATGTCGGAAAGATTGAGCTGCCAGCTCAGATGGCTGTGGAGATCGGGTTTCTGGGTGAGGATGTCGAAGCGGGAAGGCTGTTCCTCGCCGGGGCTTTCCCGGGGCGAATAGGCACCGGCGCTCTCGTATTCGTTAAAATAATCGGACCAGTCGATTTCACCGAGGGTTGAGGGGTTTTCGGTTAAGTTGACCTCCGGGGTCTTATCGATGAGGATTTCGGCGCCGGCCTCTGTTTGCGCCTCCATTTCCTGGGCTGGTTCGTTGTCCGGCATGCTGCCGGGGATATCCTCTTCCAGGAGGGGATTCTGTTCGATTTCCTGCAGGATGGTGTCCGCCAGTTCCAGCCGGGAGAGCTGAAGCAGTTTGATCGCCTGCTGCAGCTGTGGGGTCATCACCAGCTGCTGGGCCAGCTTGAGATGCTGTTTGAGTTCAAGAAAGGACATGGGCTGACACTGTTTTCGAGGTTTGTTTGCGCGGCCGGATGGACGCCTGTTTTTTCATTTCCTATTGCATATGGAGAAGAAAGCTTTCTTCTTTTTTATCACATCGTAAAGTCCTGGCCAAGGTACATTCGTCGCGCCTCTTCACAATTGACGATTTCTTCCGCCGCACCGCTGGTCAGTGTCTTGCCGTTGTTGACGATGTAAGCGAAGTCACAGACGGCAAGGGTCTCGCGGACATTGTGGTCGGAAATCAGCACCCCCAGTCCTTTTTGTTTCAGGCCCCGGATGATGAGCTGCAGATCGGCCACCGAGAGCGGGTCGATGCCGGCAAAGGGCTCATCAAGGAGAATGAAACGGGGCGTAATCGCCAGGGCGCGCATGATCTCAACTCGCCGACGCTCGCCGCCGGACAGGCCATGCCCCCTGTTCGTGGCCAGGTGGGAGAGTTTCAGTTCCTCCAGCAGGCGGGAGACGCGCTCATTAATTTCCCGACGGGGGATGCCCAAGGGTTCGAGGACGATGCGGACATTTTCCTCCACCGTCAGCTTTTTGAAGATGGAAGGCTCCTGGGCCAGGTAAGAGATGCCGCTCAGCGCTCGCTCGTGAATGGGCAGGTCGGTGATGTCGCGGCCGTCGAGGAGAACCCTGCCCCGGTCCGGTCGGATAAAGCCGGCGATGGTATAAAACGAGGTGGTCTTGCCGGCGCCGTTGGGGCCGAGCATGCCGATCACTCGGCCGGTCTCTACCTGGAGGCTGATGCCGTCCACCACGGTGCGTTTCCGGTAGGATTTGACAATATCCTGCGCTTCGAGAATCGCCATTATTTTTTTTCTTCGTCCGGATAAAAAAAGGCCTTCACCCGGCCGCCGCCCTTTTTGTCCGGTTCGATGACCGTTGTTTCCGTGGCAAGATCGAGTTCCACCTTTTCGCCGGTGACCAGGTTGTTGTCCTGCCACACCTTGGCATTGCCGGTGAGCAGCACCTTGCGCTGTTCAGAGAAGAATTCCATCCGGTCGCCGGTGGCCACCAGGCTGTCCTGGACGATCTTGACATTGCCTTCGGCCACGAGCTTTCTGATCTGCGGTGAGCCGCTCGCCGCCGTCCCTGTGCCGGCACGGCTGTCGTGGTGGACGGTCATTTCGTCGGCAAAGATGGTAAGGCGGCCCTGTTTGGCCTCGACGTCGCCGGTGAAGACCACCGCGTTGTCCTTCTGGCGGGAGACCATGAGATCCGCCTCGACATGGATCGGATCCTTGGAGATGAGCGGTTCGGCTCCATCGGCGTCTGCCGACAGCAGGCAGATGGCGGTGATGAGACAGGGAAGAAGTCTCGCCGCGGCCCTGGTGAAACGGCGCGTCCCGGATGAGTGGTGCTGGGAGGTGCTGATGCGTGTCGTCATGGCTGCGAATAATAATGGTTGAACGGCGGAATGTAAAGCAGGGAAAATTCGTCGGATCATGAAAAGTTGCCAATTGGATGCGGTCGGGAAAGCGACGTACGGAAATCGGTCGGCTGCCGTTGTTTTTCTTTGCGTCCCGGCAATCTTTGCGGTAAACAAATTCTTTTGGCCTCCGGCCGGATCGGACCGGATCACTGAACCTTCAGCAGGATGCATGCAGCTATGGAAAAGGGAATAGAAAAAGCGGATATTCTCATCGAAGCACTGCCCTATATCAAGAATTTCTACGGCAAGACCATTGTCATCAAGTACGGCGGCCATGCCATGGTGGACGAGGAGCTGAAGAAGAACTTCGCCCTTGACATCATTCTCATGAAGTACATCGGCATCAACCCGGTGGTGGTGCATGGCGGCGGCCCGCAGATCAACATGTTTCTCAAAAAGATGAACATCCAGTCGAGCTATGTGCAGGGCATGCGCGTCACCGACGGCGAGACCATGGATGTGGTGGAGATGGTGCTGGTCGGCAAGGTCAACAAGGAGATCGTCGGCCTGATCAATTTTCACGGCGGCAAGGCCATCGGCCTTTCCGGCCGCGACGGCGATCTGATCAAGGCGAAAAAGATGCAGGTGATGAAGACCCTGGCTGAAAACGCGCCGCCGGAACTGATCGACCTCGGCCGGGTCGGCGCCGTCACCCAGGTCAACCCGGAGGTGCTCGTCGCCCTCGACCGGGAGGACTTCATCCCGGTCATCGCCCCGGTCGGAGTGGGCGAGGACGGCTGCTCCTACAATATCAACGCCGATCTGGTGGCCGGCGCAGTGGCCTCCCATCTCAAGGCGGAAAAACTCATCCTCCTCACCGATGTTGAAGGGGTGCTCGATGAGGACGGCAAGCTGGTCCCCTCCATGAGCAGTAGCGAGGCGGACCAGATGATCGCCTCCGGGGTGGCGGCGGGCGGCATGATCCCCAAGATCAAGTGCTGCCAGGATGCCCTGGTTAATGGCGTCGGCAAGGCGCATATCATCGACGGTCGCCTCAAACACGCCATTCTGTTGGAGATGTTCACCCGCGAGGGAATCGGCACCGAGATCATCGGAGGTGACGGGGCATGACCGATATCATGAAAAAGAGCGATGCGTTGTTCATGAATACTTACGGCCGATTCCCCGCCGTCATGGTCGAGGGCCGCGGTTGCGTGCTCACGGATGAAGACGGCAAAGAGTACCTCGATTTTCTTGCCGGCATCGCCGTCTGCGGCCTCGGCCACTGCCATCCGGAGGTAACGAAGGCTGTCATTGCCCAGGTCGGCAAATTGGTCCATGTCTCCAATCTTTATTACACCGTGCCGCAGACCGAGCTGGCTGAGCTGCTGGTCAACCATAGCTTTGCCGACCGGGTCTTTCTCGCCAACAGCGGCGCCGAGGTCAACGAGGCGGCCATCAAGCTGGCGAGGAAACATGGCGGGCCGGATCGGTATGAGATCATTTCCCTGCAGGGTTCCTTCCATGGCCGGACCCTGGCGACGGTGGCTGCCACCGGCCAGGAGAAGTTCCACAAAGGTTTCGAGCCAATGCCCGCGGGCTTTGTTCATGCCCCCTTCGGTGATCTTGCCGCCCTGGAGAAGATGATTTCCGCCAGAACCTGCGCCGTTCTCTGTGAGCCGTTGCAGGGCGAGGGCGGGGTGCGGCCCCTGGAAAAAGAATACCTGCACGGCATCCGTGCCCTCTGTGACCGCCATAATCTGGTGCTGATCTTCGACGAGGTGCAGGTCGGCATGGGCCGCACCGGCACCCTCTTTGCCTATGAACAGTTCGGCATCGAGCCGGATATCATGACCCTGGCCAAGGCCCTTGGCAACGGACTGCCCATCGGCGCCATGCTGGCCCGCGAGCAGGTGGCGGCGGCCTTTGTCCCCGGTGATCATGCCTCCACCTTTGGCGGCAATCCGGTATCCTGCGCCGCCGCAGTAACGGTGCTCACCATCATGCTGGCCGACGGTTTCCTCGCCGGGGTGCGCCGCAGGGGGGCTTATCTCCACGATCGCCTGGAGGAACTGGCGCGGGAATTCCCCGAGCTGGCCCGGGGTGCCCGCGGGCTTGGCCTGATCCAGGGGCTGGTATTGACGGAACAAGGCGCGGAGCGGGGACCGGAGATCGTTAAACAGCTGTTTGCCAAAGGGGTGCTGTCTAATTTTGCCGGCGGGGTGGCCCTGCGGTTTGCGCCGCCGCTCATTGTCGACGAAGGCCAGGTGGATGAGATGATAAGCCGGCTGCGGGAAGTTCTGGCAGGCCGGTGAGGGCGGAAAAAAAACTTCCCAAAGAGCCCTTTTTTTTGTATGGATTACGGTTTAGTCCTGTGCAGACTCGTCCGGCCGAGACCGGGCGCCATCCGTATTTGACACCAGACGAACCGATGAGCCCACAGAGCCGGCAGAGCCCCGCGAGCGGTTTCCTGCACCGCCTGTGGGCTCTCTGGTTCAGAATAACCGGCATGGTCGCGGGGTGACCGGCCGCAACGACTGATGACGATCCGCAGCCCGAAAGGGGAACGATGTAGAGTGGATTGTCAGGAAAAGGGCGTACATTCATGGTAAAGCATCTATTGAGCTTGGGGGATTTCGACAGGGAGGAGTTGTTCTCCTATATCCGGCGCGCCTTGCAGCTGAAGGAGGAATCCCGCCGCGGCGTCCGGCACAACGGGCTTGCCGGTCGGGTGATCGGCATGATCTTCGAGAAACCCTCGACCCGCACCCGGGTATCCTTTGAGTCCGCCATGTACGGAATGGGCGGTCAGGTCATCTACCTTTCCGGCCGCGACACCCAACTGGCCCGCAACGAGCCGCTGAAAGACATGGCCCGGGTGATGTCTCGCTATGTGGACGCCATCGTCGTCCGGACCTTCGGCCAGGAGGTGGTGGAGGAACTGGGCCGTTACGCCTCAGTGCCGGTCATCAATGCACTGACAGATCTCTTTCACCCCTGCCAGGTTCTGAGCGACATCATGACCGTCGAGGAGCTCCGGGGTGACATCACCACATTGAAGATTGCCTGGGTCGGCGACGGCAACAACATGGCCAACAGCTGGATCCAGGCCGCCGGCCGCATGGGGTTTGCGCTGACCCTGGCCTGCCCGGAGGGCTATGACCCGGATCCGGCGATCCTGGCCGCTGCCAAGCGGGAGGGACACAAGCCGATCACCGTTGTGCGCGACCCCTTCGCGGCGGTGCAGGGAACAGATATCATCAACTGCGATGTCTGGGCGAGCATGGGCCAGGAAGACGAACAGGCGGAGCGGCTGCAGGTCTTTCAATCCTATCAGGTCAATGCGAGTCTGCTGGCCGCGGCCGGGGCGAACGCCACGGTGCTGCACTGCCTGCCTGCCCACCGCGGTGAGGAGATCACCGACGAGGTGCTGGAGGGGCCGCAGTGCTGCGCCTTTGATCAGGCGGAAAACAAGATGCACATCCACAAGGCGATTCTGGAAAAACACATCCTGGCGGCAGGGGAATAAAGGAGCTTTTCATGGCAGGGGACATCAAGAAGATTGTACTGGCCTATTCCGGCGGACTCGATACCTCGGTCATTCTCAAATGGCTGAAGGAGGAGTATCAGTGCCCGGTGGTGGCCTATGCCGCCGACATCGGCCAGGAAGAGGACTGGGACAGGGTGCGGGCCAAGGGGCTGGCCACCGGCGCGGAAAAGGTGATCATTTCCGATCTGCGGGAGGAGTTTGTCCGTGATTATGTCTTCCCGGCCTTTCGGGCCAACGCCATTTACGAGGGTTCCTATCTGCTCGGCACCTCGCTGGCCCGCCCGGTGATCGCGAAAGAACAGGTGCGCATCGCCTTGGCAGAGGGGGCGGACGCGGTGAGTCACGGCGCCACCGGCAAGGGCAATGACCAGGTCCGTTTTGAGATGGCTTACCTGGCCCTGTCTCCGAAGCTCTCCATCATCGCCCCCTGGCGCATCTGGCAGCTCAACTCCCGCACCAAACTCATCGCCTATGCGGAACAGCACAACATTCCCATCCCGGTGACCAAGGAAAAACCCTACAGCTCGGACGAGAACCTGTTGCACATCAGTTTCGAGGGCGGCATTCTCGAAGATCCTTGGAATGAGCCTGACCCGTCCATGTTCAAGCTGACCCGTTCGCCGGAGACGGCGCCGGACAAGCCGACCTATATCGAACTCACTTTTGCCGGCGGCAACCCGGTGGCAATCGACGGCGAGATCCTTTCTCCCGCCGCCATGCTGGCCCGGCTTAACGAGTTGGGCGGGATGAACGGCATCGGCCGGCTCGACATGGTGGAGAACCGCTTTGTCGGCATGAAGTCGCGCGGGGTCTATGAAACGCCGGGCGGCACCATTCTCCGCATCGCCCACCGCGATCTCGAAACCATCACCCTGGACCGGGAGGTGATGAAGATCCGCGACAGCTTGGTGCCGCGCTATTCCGAACTGATTTACAACGGCTTCTGGTTCTCGCCGGAGATGAAACTGCTGCAGAAGACCATGGACGCCAGCCAGGATACGGTGAACGGCGTCGTCCGCCTCAAACTTTACAAGGGCAACTGCATCCCGGTCGGGCGCAAGTCGGAGCAGTCGCTTTATCAGGCGAGCTTTGCCACCTTTGAGGAGGACGAGGTCTACACCCAGGCCGATGCCGGTGGCTTCATCCGTCTCAATGCCCTGCGCATGACCATGCAGGCGCTGAAAAAGAGATAGAAAAAGAGAGAAGTTGATGGGTGGCTTGGTTGAATTGGTCTGGTTGGGTAGTGCAGTGTCGTTCACGGGTGGAACCAATCAACCAATCAACCAGTTGACCACGTAACCAAATTGACCAGTACACCCTCATGAGCAACGAGACGAAACTGTGGGGCGGTCGTTTTGCCGAAAAGACCGCCGCCTCGGTGGAGGCCTTCACCGCCTCCATCCATTATGACTGCCGCCTCTACAGACAGGACATCGCCGGCAGCCTGGCCCATGCCCGGATGCTGGTCCGGCAAGGACTGATCTCCGCCGAGGAGGGTGAGCTGATCGCCGCCGGCCTGCGGGAGATAGAGCGGGAGATCGACGAGGGGATCTTTGTCTTCCGGCCGGAGCTGGAAGACATTCACATGAATATCGAAAAGGCGCTGGTGGAGAAGGTGGGGCCGGCCGGCGCCCGGCTGCACACGGCCCGCAGCAGAAATGATCAGGTCAATCTCGATCTGCGTCTTTATCTGCGCGACGAAGCGGCAAGACTGACCCGACTGGTGCGCGAGGTCCGCGCCGCCTTTGTCCGACTGGCGGGCCGTTATCTCGGCGCGGTGATGCCCGGTTATACTCATCTGCAGCGGGCCCAGCCGGTGCTCATCTCCCATCATCTGCTCGCCTATTACGAGATGTTCGGCCGTGACGAGGAGCGGCTGGCCGACTGCGCCAAGCGCATCAATGTCCTGCCGCTCGGTGCGGCGGCGCTGGCCGGCACCGGACTGCCCATTGACCGTGAGTTCGTCGCCCGGGAGCTCAATTTCCCCAGGGTGACCGCCAACAGCATGGACACGGTGGGGGACCGCGATTTCGCCGTGGAGTTCGTCTCGGTCTGCACGCTGATCCAGCTCCATTTAAGCCGGCTGGCCGAGGAGCTGGTCCTCTGGTCCACCGAGGAGTTTCGCTTTGTCGAGCTGGCCGACAGCTTCTGCACCGGCAGCAGCATCATGCCCCAGAAGAAAAATCCCGACATCCCCGAGCTGATCCGCGGCAAAAGCGGCCGGGTGGTGGGCAATCTGATGGCGCTCATCACCATGCTCAAAGGCCTGCCCCTTACTTACAACCGGGATCTACAGGAGGACAAAGAGCCGGTCTTCGACACGGTGGACACCCTGTCGCGGGAGCTGGCCATCACCGCCGAGCTGCTTGCCAACTTGAAATTCAACACCGCCCGGCTGGAGGATGCCACCAAGAGCGGCTACATGACGGCCACCGACCTGGCCGATTACCTGGTCCTGAAAAGCATGCCGTTCCGCCAGGCCCACGCGGTGGTCGGCCAGACCGTGGCCTACTGCATCAAACAGAAGAAGGAGCTGGTTGATCTCTCTTTGGATGAGCTTCACCAGTTTGCCCCGGCGATCGAAGCCGATGTCTTTGATGTGCTGGCTGTCAAGGGATCGGTGGACAGCCGCCGTTCCATCGGTGGAACCGCCATCAGCCGGGTGCGCGAGGCCCTGGCCCTGGCCGAGCAGGAGATGGGATTGGCCTCATGACGCGGCGCAGTATGGGCATCGGCATTCTGATCTGGCTGGCGCTGCTGCTGGCGGTGGCCGGCTGCGGCCGCAAGACGCCGGTCATCCCGCCCTATGCGGTGGTGCCCCTGCCCATTGATGATCTCCGGTTCGAGGCGGACGACACCGGCATCACCCTGCGCTGGACCTGCCCGACCCGGGCCGAGGACGGCACCCGGCTGGAGGAGGTGCGCACCTTCGCCATTCTGAAAAGCGAGGTGCCCTTTGCCAGCTTCTGCGCCGACTGCCCGCTCCAGTTTCCCCATGTCATCACCATAAGCGGCGAGGATGTCAAGCCCGGCTCGGAACTGACCTGGCGCGACACGGATCTGCAAAACCGGCATCACTATACCTACAAGGTGATCTCCCAGCGGGGCTGGAAGATCACGAGCCGTGATTCCAATCTGGTTTCTTTTCCCTGGGACAGCCCACTGGTCGCCCCCGTTGGCCTGCACGTCGAGGTTGCTGATCAGCGCCTGACCGTGAGCTGGCAGCCGGTGACGGCGCGGCTCGACGGCAGCGTGGCGGACATGCCGGTCCTCTACCAGCTCTATCGCAGCGAGGATGGTACAACATTCACCAGAGTGGGCGACCCGCAGGTTGCCCTTTCCCGGCAGGACACGGAGCTGACCAACAACCGCAGATACTATTATCAGGTCCGCGCCCTTGCCGCCTTCGATGACAGCCTGATGCCGGGGGCGGCGAGCGAGGTCATCGCCGCTACGCCGCGCGATCTTACCCCGCCGGCGCCTCCGCACAAGTTCACCGCTGCCGTCGGCGCCAAGGGAGTGACCATCCTCTGGGAGAGCATCGCCGGGGAGGATGTTGCCGGCTACCGCATCTACCGGCGGACCGCCGGGGAAAAAGAGTATGTGCTGGTCGGCGAAACCGGCGCCTTCTCCTTTTCTTTTACCGATGCACAGGCGCCGATCGGCGAGGAGACTCTTTACTATGCGGTAACCGCCATTGACAGCGCCACCCCGCCCAATGAAAGCATTTATTCCCGGGAGATCGAGGTGCGCCGTCGCCTCCGGCCGGGCCTTTAATCCAGACAGAATAGACGACGACATGAACCATTTTCATTATCGAGACAATGCCCTTTTTTGCGAGGAGGTGGCGGTGGCCGATATCGCCGCCCGGGTTGGTACTCCTTTTTATCTTTACAGCGCCGCCACCCTGACCCGTCACTTCACCGCCTTTGACGGCGCCTTTACCCTGCCGCACATCACCTGTTTCGCGGTCAAGTCCTGCTCAAACATCGCCATTCTTAACCTGTTCGCCCGGCTGGGCGGCGGCGCCGACATCGTCTCCGGCGGCGAGTTGTTCCGGGCCCTGCAGGCCGGAGTGGACCCGCAGAAGATCGTCTATTCCGGGGTCGGCAAAACCAGGGAGGAGATGCGATTCGCCCTCGAATCCGGCATCCGCATGATCAACGTCGAATCCCACCAGGAGCTGGAGGCCCTGCAGCAGGTGGCCGCCGCCATCGGGGTAACGGCGCCGGTCTCCTTCCGGGTCAATCCGGACGTGGACCCGAAGACCCATGCCTATATCTCGACCGGGCTCGCCAAGAACAAGTTCGGCATCCCCATCACCGATGCCCTTGATTCCTATCTTGCGGCTCAAAAGATGGCCAATATCAGCATCGTTGGGGTGAGCTGTCATATCGGCTCCCAGCTCACCGATGTCTCGCCCTTTGTTGAATCGCTGGTGAAGGTCAAGGGTTTTGTCGGCCGGCTTGCTGAGGCCGGCATCCGCATCTCCTGTCTCGATCTCGGCGGCGGGGTCGGTATTCGCTACAACGAGGAGGAGCCGCCCTTACCCGCTGCCTACGCCGAGGCCCTGGAGCGGGAGATGGCGGGACTTGATTGCACTCTGGTGCTGGAGCCGGGCCGGGTCATCGTCGGCAATGCCGCCATCCTCGTCACCAAGGTGCTCTACACCAAGCAGGGCGGCAAGAAGTTCGTCATTGTTGATGCCGGCATGAACGATCTCGCCCGGCCGAGCCTCTATGACGCCTATCATGCCATCCAGCCGGTGCTGCGGCGCGGTGCGGAAACCGAGGTGGTCGATGTCGTCGGTCCGATCTGTGAGAGCGGTGATTTCCTCGCCCGGGGCAAGGAGGTGGCGGTGGTTGGCCAGAATGACCTGCTGGCGGTGATGAGTGCCGGGGCCTACGGCTTTTCCATGTCATCCAATTACAACTCCCGGCCCCGGGTGGCCGAGGTGCTGGTGCGCGGCAATGAATTTCATGTCATCCGCGCCCGGGAGACCTATGAAGCGCTGATTGCCGGCGAGACGATGCCGGAGTGACGAAAAAAGGGGCAAGGGGCAGGAGAACGACTGCCTTTTGCAACGAGCCATGTGAACGACCAATGAATTTTCCGATTGAATTTACCAAGATGAGCGGCACCGGCAATGATTTCATCATTATCGACCACCGCAAACCCTTTTTGACGAAAGAGGCGATGGGGCCCTTTGCCAAAGCGGTCTGCCGCCACAAATTTTCGGCCGGCGCCGACGGCCTCATCCTCATTGAAAACTGTGACGGCGCCGATTTCCGCTGGCATTTCTATAACGCCGACGGCAGCGAGGCGGAGATGTGCGGCAACGGCGCCCGCTGTGCCGCCCGTTTTGCTTACGCCAAGGGGATCGCGCCGGCGAGGATGCGTTTTCTCACCCTGGCCGGCGAGATCCACGCCGAGGTGACCGGAACCAACGTCAAGCTGGAGATGACTGCGCCGACCCATCTCAACCTCGATCTCGCGGTGGAACTCGACGGCACGAGTCGCACCCTTCACTTTCTCAACACCGGCGTGCCCCATGCCGTCTGCTTTGTCGATGACAACCAGGCGACGCCGGTGACAAGCTGGGGGGCGGTCGTCCGCTTTCACCCGCTCTTTCAACCCGCTGGGGCCAACGCCAATTTCGTCCAGGTGCTGGGGCCTGATTCGCTGCATGTCCGCACCTACGAGCGCGGGGTTGAGGACGAGACCATGGCGTGCGGCACCGGCGCGGTGGCCTCGGCCATCATCGCCGGTCTGCTTGGCCGGGTGACGGCGCCGGTGCGGGTGACCACCTCGGGCGGCGAAAAGCTCGTCATCCACTTTACCCTGGCGGACAACGCGATCAGCGGCGTCTGCCTGGAAGGGCCGGCCCATTTTATCTATGACGGCCAGTTGCATGCCGAGGCGATCGCTTAGCCGGTCAGCCTGGTCGCTTGAACATAACGACGCACGAACAAAAAAATTTTCATAGAGGAAGAGCAAGGAGAAAGCCATGACAAAATTTCGCGGAGCGTTTGTCGCAATCGTCACCCCCTTTGTTGACGGCAGGATAGACGAACAGGGACTGAAGGATCTCATCGAATTTCAGATTGCGGGCGGCACCCACGGCATCGTGCCATGCGGCACCACCGGCGAGTCGGCGACCCTCAGCCATGAGGAGCATCACCGGGTGGTGGAGCTGACCATCAAGACGGTGGCCGGCCGGGTGCCGGTGCTGGCCGGCACCGGTTCCAACTCGACCGAGGAAACCATCGAGCTGACCCGCCATGCCCAGGAGGCCGGGGCCGACGGTGCGCTGGTCATCACCCCTTATTACAACAAGCCTTCCCAGGAGGGACTCTACCAGCACTTCAAGGCCGTGGCTGAGGCGGTGGATATTCCGCTTATCCTTTACAATGTGCCGTCCCGCACCGCGGTTGACATGCAGCCCGCCACCGTGGCCCGCTGCGCAGCTGTTGACAATATCGTCGGCATCAAAGAGGCCACCGGTGACATGAACCGCGCCTGTGACGTCATCCGTCGCTGCCCGAAGGATTTTGCCGTGCTGTCCGGTGACGATTTCACCTCCCTGTCCCTGGTGCTGCTCGGCGGTTCCGGCGTCATCTCGGTCACCTCCAATGTAGACCCGAAAGGCATGGCGGATCTGATGAACGCCGGCCTGGCCGGCGACGTGGTTACTGCCCGGGAGATCCAGTACCGACTCTTCCCGCTGATGGGAGCCATGTTTTATGACACAAACCCGGTGCCGGCGAAAAAGGCCCTGGAGTTGATGGGAAAAATCAGCTCCGGCCTGCCCCGCCAACCCCTGTGGCAGATGGGCGAAGAGCCTCTGGCCCGGATGCAGGCGGTGCTGAAGGACCAAAAACTGATCTGATCGACGGCACCACACGTGACCGAATACGACAACGGAGAAAGAGCATGACCAAAGTCATTGTGGCCGGTGCTGCCGGCCGGATGGGCAAGAGAATCGGTTACATGGTGACCCAGAACAGCGCCCTGGCGCTGGTTGGCGGGTTCGAGCAGGCAAACAGCCCGGCGGTGGGCAAGGATATCGGCGAGGTGGGCGGCTACGGCGCGGTGGGTGCAACCATTGCCCCGAATCTGGAAGCGATCATCGACCGGTGCGATGTCATCATCGACTTTACCTTTCATGCCGCCACCATGGGTTTTGCCCGGATCGCCGCCCAGCACAACAAGGCGATGGTCATCGGCACCACTGGCCTGAGCGCCGAGAATCTGGCGGAACTCAAAGAACTTGCCGCGCGCATCGCCATTGTCCAATCGCCCAACATGGCGGTTGGTGTCAACGTGCTGTTCAAGCTGACCCAGAAGGTGGCCGCCATTCTCGGCAACGATTACGACATTGAAATCGTCGAGGCCCATCACCGCATGAAAAAAGACGCACCGAGCGGCACGGCCCTGAAGCTCGGCGAGATGGCGGCGCTCGGTGTTGGTCGTGATCTCGCCAAGGTCGGCGTCTTTGAGCGTAACGGCATCATTGGCGAGCGGACCAGCGAGGAGATCGGCATCCAGACGATCCGGGCCGGCGACATCGTCGGTGAGCATACCGTCTACTTTGCCGGGCCGGGCGAGCGCATCGAGCTGATCCACCGCGCCCACAGCCGGGACAACTTTGCCCGCGGCGCGGCTCTTGCCGCCGCCTGGGTGACCGGTAAACCGCACGGCATGTACACCATGTTTGACGTGCTGGGCCTCACCGATATTTGATCGTGGCGGGAAAACGGCGATGAAGATAGTCCGTTGCCGCACAGATATGGGCGAGTGCTACGGGCTGTGGGAAGGCGAGGTTATCCGCCTGCTCGCCGGCGAACCCTTTGCCGGTATCGCGCCGAGCGGCGAAGTCGTGGCCGCAGATGCGGTGAAGCTGCTCGCCCCCTGCCGGCCGTCGAAGATCGTCGCGGTGGGGATTAACTATGCCCCTCATGCCAGGGAACTCGATTTCGGCATCCCGCCGGAACCCTTGCTTTTCCTGAAACCCCCATCCGCCGTCATCGGACCGGAAGAGGAGATCATGCTGCCGGCGATGAGCGCCCAGGTTGACTACGAGGGCGAACTGGCGGTGGTGATCGGCCGGCCCTGCAAGAATGTGGCGGAAGAGGAGGCCTTGCGCTTCGTCCTTGGCTACACCTGTTGCAACGATGTCACGGCCCGGGACCTGCAGAAAAAGGACGTGCAGTTCACCCGATCGAAGAGTTTCGACACCTTCGCTCCTCTAGGGCCCTGCATCGAAACAAAGCTTGACCCGGGGAACGTCATGGTGCGCAGTTTCGTCAACGGCGATAAGCGCCAGGAGGCGAGCACCGCCACCATGATCCGTTCCGTGCCGGAACTGGTCAGTTTCATCTCCCGGGTCATGACGCTGCTGCCCGGTGATGTCATTGCCACCGGCACCCCGGCCGGGGTCGGCCCGTTGCAAAGCGGCGACCTGGTCGCGGTCGCCATCGAGCCCATCGGCACGCTGGCCAATCCTGTGCGGGGCCTGGGGCGGTGATGGCGCAGGCCGTTATCGGGCTGGGCTCCAATCTCGGCGACGGCAGAGTGAATCTGCAAGCCGCCTGGCAGCGGCTGGTGAAACGGGCCGGGCGGGCCGTGGCCCTCTCTTCGCCCTATCTCACCGAACCGATGGACATGGCAAGCAGCCTCCTCTTTACGAATGCGGTGGGTCTGCTGGAGACCGCGCTGTCGCCGGAACGGCTGCTCGCCGCGATGCTCGAGCTTGAGCGGGAAATGGGCCGCGACCGTCGTAACGGCCGGGATCGCACCATTGACCTGGATCTGCTCTTTTACGACGAGCTGGTTATAAAGTCGGCGACGCTGGTGCTGCCTCATCCGCATCTCGCCCGGCGTCCCTTTGTCCTTGTCCCGCTGGGCGAGATCCTGCCGGACCGGGTACACCCCCTCACCGGCCTGACCGTCGTCGCCATGCTGCACAAACTCGGCGATGCCACCGGAGTGACGAAAATCGACTGGGAGCGATCATGACGCCGCTGCGGATCATTATCCTGGCGATACTGGCCTATATCCTCTATCGCCTGCTCTTCGGAAAAAAACGCATGAACAGACCGCCGTCGTCGCCGGCCGACTCGTTGCCCGCCGATGACGTGCTCGTGGAGGATCCGGTCTGCCATACCTATGTGCCGAGCCGCCAGGCGATTCGCGCCATGAAGGACGGCCGCCAGTATTACTTCTGCAGTGAAAAATGCTGCCAAAAATTTTTAGAGGACAAAGGAGAAGGGCCATGAAATTTTTTATTGATACCGCCAATATCGACGAGATCCGCAAAGGGGTGGACATGGGCATGGTGGACGGCGTCACCACCAACCCATCCTTGATCGCCAGGGAAAAGAAGCCCTTTGAGGAAATCCTTGCGGAGATCTGCGCCACGGTGGACGGACCGATCAGCGCCGAGGTCATCAGTCTCGATGCCGACGGCATGGTGGAGGAAGGCCGCAAGCTTGCCGCTCTGCACAGCAACATCGTCATCAAGGTGCCGATGACCACCGACGGCCTCAAAGCGGTAAAACGTTTTGCCGCTGAAGGAATCAAGACCAACGTCACTCTGGTCTTTTCCGCCACCCAGGCCCTGCTCGCCGCCAAGGCCGGTGCCACCTTCGTCAGCCCCTTTGTCGGCCGCCTTGACGATATCTCACTGACCGGCATGGACCTGGTCAACGACATCATGACCATTTACGACAATTACGGCTACCAGACCGAGGTGATCGTTGCCAGTATCCGCAATCCGGTCCATGTACTGGACGCCGCCCTGATCGGCGCGGATATTGCTACCATCCCCTTCAATGTCATTACCCAGCTGGCCAAACATCCGCTCACCGATATCGGCATGGAAAAATTTTTGGCTGACTGGAAAAAACGGAAAAAGTAAGCTGACTCAGGGCGGCCCGATCTGTATAATATGAGAGTGCCTGCAAACGCTGAAATCACGTCATGAGAACACTACTCGTCAGAACCGGATGCGCCGCCTTGCTGCTCGGCGTCCTGGCCGGCCCGGCCGGGGCGGAGATGTATTCCTTTGTCGATGCCAAGGGTGTGCGCCACTTCTCCAATGTGCCCAATGACCGGCGCTATGAGAAGGTGGAATGGGTCAAGTCCCGGGAGATCCGGGTTCCCACTGCCCGTTATGTCGACCCGGCCGACTTCGAGGGGTATCTCGTTGAAGTCGCGGCGGCCTATACCCTTGATCCGATGCTGCTGAAGGCGGTGATCAAGGCGGAGTCCAATTTCGATTGCCTGGCCGTGTCGCCGAAGGGCGCCCTCGGTCTGATGCAGCTCATGCCCGGCACTGCCCGCGACATGCGGGTGAGCGATCCGTTTGATCCCCGCCAGAACATCCGGGGCGGGGCCCGCTACCTGCGGCAATTGCTTAATATCTTTGACGGCGATCTCGATCTTGCCCTGGCCGCCTACAATGCCGGGCCGGAGGTGGTCAAAAACCAGGGCGGCATCCCCGCCTATCCGGAAACGACGGCATATGTGGAACGGGTGCTCCGCCACTACAAACGCTATCAGATCGCCTCAGTCGCCGGCAAGGGCGGCTGAAAAGGGCAGGTGGTGAAGCTGTGAGCCAGATGGCCTACGTCCCCAATATTCTGACGGGTTACCGTTTTGTCGTTGCCCCGCTGCTTCTCTTTTTTCTCTATCCCGGGGCAGGCAAGTGGATCAGCCTGACCGGCTTTGCCCTCTATCTGTCCGCCGCCCTCACCGATCTGGCCGACGGCTATATCGCCCGTAAGTATCAGGTGGAATCGGTGCTAGGCAAACTGATGGACCCGCTGGCCGACAAGGTGTTGGTGCTGGTGGTGCTCATCATGTTGATTCCGCTTGGCCGCATGCCGGCCTGGGTCGCCTTTCTCATCATTGCCCGCGAGATGATCGTTACCGGTCTGCGCGGGGTCGCCGCTTCGTCCGGGCTGGTCATTGCCGCCAGCCGCCTCGGTAAATGGAAGAGTCTGGTGCAGCTTATCGCCCTCGGCACCCTGGTCTTCCCTTCCGATGTCCTCCCCATCCCCTTTCTCCATCAGGTCGGCCCGGCGCTGCTCTACATCGCCCTCATCCTCACCATCTGGTCCGGGGTCGATTATTTCTACCGCTTCCAGAAGGTCTATCTCAATCCCTGAAGTTCCCGCCCCTTCCCTCTTGCCGCCCTTTGCCTATGCCGGTGGTCATAGGCATCAATATTATCGATTTGACTTATAGAAATAAGTCGATAATTTTGTCTCTACAGGGCCGCACTCACCATGGGGGTGAGGGGCCTGAAATCGGCGGAGGACAGAATCGACATGGCGGAATTTGAAGTCAGGGCATATCCGGAGTTGTGGCAGGAGCTGGACATGGACGTGGCGCGCTTTGACAAGGCGCGGCAGATGCTGGGCCAGGCCTATGGCTCCATCTATCTCAGCCAGGGACTTCGGCCGGAAAAGATGGCCTATTTCGACAACATGATCGCCGAGATTCATGGCGGCCGGGTCCAGGAGCTGGTCGAGGCCAAAAGGCAGGGTCGGCCGGTGGTCGGCACCTTCTGCGTCTATATCCCGGAGGAGGTGGTGGTGGCGGCGGGCGGCGTTTGCGTCGGCCTGTGCGGCGGCTCCCAGGGCTCGATCCCGGACGCGGAAAAGATTCTGCCGCGCAACATCTGCCCCATGGTCAAATCCGCCTTCGGCTTCAAGGCCGGCCGCATCTGCCCCTATTTCCAGGCCGTTGATTTCGTTTACGGCGAGACGACCTGCGACGCCAAGAAAAAGACCTGGGAGATCCTTGATCGCCTGGTGCCCACCTATGTCATGGAGATCCCACAGATGAAGAACAAGCGGGACAAGACTCTGTGGCGAGAGGAGGTGCGTGACTTCAAGGCCAAGGTCGAAGAGGTCTCCGGCAAAACGATCGGTAGCGAGGATCTGGCCGCGGCGATCCGGGTGATCAACAACAAGCGCCGCGCCCTCCAGCGTCTCACCCGGCTGCGCGGGCACAATCCGGCGCCGATCAGCGGCAAGGATGCCCTGCTCATCGAACAGATCGCCTTTTACGACGAGCCGGCCCGTTTCGCGGCCCAAGTCAATGAGTTGTGCGACGAACTCGACCAGCGGGTAAAGGAGGGCAAGGGGGTACAGCCCGCCGACGCGCCGCGGATCATGATCTCCGGCACGCCGATGGCCCTGCCGAACTGGAAGCTCCACCACATCGTCGAGAGCGCCGGCGCGGTGATCGTCAACGAGGAGAGCTGCATCGGCACCCGTTATTTCAAGGATCTCATCGACGAAGATAAAAACGACCTCGACGAGCAGCTCGATGTGCTGACCGACCGCTACATGCAGATCGACTGTTCCTGTTTCACCCCGAACAACGAGCGCATCGACCAGGTGCTCAAGGAGTACCAGGAGTCAAAGGCCCAGGGCATCATCCATTATTCCCTGCAATTCTGCCACACCTACAACATCGAGGAGATCCGTATCAAGGAGGCCTGCCAGCAGGCGGGCATCCCCTATCTCTCCATCGAATCGGATTACTCGACCGAGGACGTCGGCCAGTTGCAGACCAGGGTCGAGGCCTTTCTCGAACAGCTGCGGGGGTGATGGGATGTACGTCGGCGTTGATCTCGGCTCGCGCACGGTGAAGCTTGCCGCCCTGCGCGATGGTGAACTGGTGAGCCACCGGATCCGGGAAAGCGGCTTTGATCCGCACGGCCAGTCCTTGGAGATGCTTGCTGATTTTACCCCGCTGCGGGTGGTGGCCACCGGCTATGGCCGCCACCTGGCCCGCAAGCACTTTGCCGACGAGGTGATCACCGAAATCAAGGCCCATGCCCTGGGCGCCCGCCACTATTATCCCGACTGCCGGACCATCGTCGATATCGGCGGCCAGGATTCCAAGGTGATTGCCCTTGACGAGGCCGGCCGCGTCGTCACCTTCCAGATGAATGATAAATGCGCGGCCGGCACCGGCCGCTTTCTCGAAATCATGGCCGCCACCCTGGGCTTTCGGTTGGATGAATTCGGACCGGCTGCCCTGGCCTCGGCGGAGGATGCGCCGATCACCTCCATGTGCACGGTCTTTGCCGAGTCCGAGGTGATCTCCATGAAGAACCGGGGGGTGCCGGCCGCCGATATTGCCCGCGGTGTCCATCTGTCGGTGGTCAATCGCCTCGTCGCCATGCTGAACCGGGTCGGCTTCGGCGACACCATCGTCTTTTCCGGCGGGGTGGCCCGCAACCCGGCCATGGTGCGGCTGCTGGCCATGAAGCTCGATGGGGTCCGCATCGTCACCCCAGAGCATCCTGACATTGTCGGCGCCATCGGAGCGGCGATCCAGGCGGGAATTGCCTGAAAGGACGGAACGCCATGGAGGTCTACCGCACACCGTTTTTTGCAAAACAACTGGCGGCCCTGAGCCGGAGCGATCGCAAGGGCGCCCTGGCCGGGGCTCGGGTCGAGGAGATCGTCAACCACCTCGCCCGCACTGATGTTGACCGGTTTGTCCTGAAAAACAAACGAACCCGGCACGGTGAACTGCGGGTCCGCGGCTGTGTCAAGTACGATCTGGGCGGCGGCTACCGGCTGATCTGTCTGAAAAAGGACAATGCCATTTATCTCCTCTATACCGGCACTCACGATGAATGCGACCGCTGGCTCAACAACCGGCGGGGAACAAAGCTTGAGATCGAGACGGCGGCGTTTGTATTCATCGATGCAGTCGGTGCGGATGATTCCGACCTGGCGGAGGGCGGCAGCGAAGCGGCGGAGCCGGACGAGTATGAACAGATTCTTGCCGCCCGGCTCGACGACAGGATTTTGCGTCAGGTGTTCGGCGGCATCTGTCGGCAGTGAGCGGCGGCCGCTTCGGCAAAATGTCTTGAAAAAGGCGGGGAAGTAGGCTATTAGAATGTCACCATCACTGCTCACCTGGCGATGGCCGGCCCGGCTTCTGCCGGAGCCGGCGGATCGTCTTGCCCATATGCCGGAGTGGTGAAACTGGTAGACGCACGGGACTCAAAATCCCGCGGGGGCAACCCCATGTCGGTTCGATTCCGACCTCCGGCACCAGCATAGAATCCGAAATAATTCGGAGTCATCCATAAAGCCTTGAGAAATCAAGGCTTTTTCTTTTTCCGGTGTCCGCTCAAATCCAGTTTGATATGTTATAAGCCTGCATGCTAAAAGGCTGGGAATTGCAAGGCATGGCTGGATGTCTTGATATTACGCAAAGTCCGATAACCCTTTATTCCTGTGTCGGTTTCGCTGCTCATGCAATAAAGACCATGCGCATGAAGCATTTTATATAAAATTATCCGGGTATCCGCGCACGATGCGTGATGATACTTATCCGTAGAGGTAGCAAATGGAACGAAAAATGTAATGTATTTTTTTTGCAAGGCATCCTTCTCGGATCGACACAAAACGAAGGGTGATACTGTGGATGTAATTTCAAACGTGTAAGTAAAAGAGGCGACAATATGAAACTGAAAGTGATAATTCGAGAAACAGAGGAAGGCGGGTTTTGGGCGGAGGTTCCTGCGATTCCCGGATGCGCAACACAAGGACAAACTTTTGACGAACTGCTGAGCAACATTTATGAAGCGGTGGAAGGCTGCCTGTCGGTAGATGTCCAGGATATTGACCTTTCAGGCAAAGACAAAATAATGGAGATCGCAGTTTGAAAGGTGCAGCGGGAAAAGAATGTGCTCCCTCTTGGAAGATAAAGGATGGGAATTGAAACGCATAGCCGGAAGTCATCATATTTACGCAAAGCCCGGAAACCCTGCAAGAATCTCCGTTCCCGTGCATGGAAACACACCGTTAAAAACTGGCCTGAAGAAACACATAATGAAATTTGGCGAGATTGCAGAGTCAGAATTGTGAAAGCAGAAAACGTAAACGACAAAATGAAATGTGCGATCTGCAAAAACGGAACAACAGAAGATGGTGCCACGACCATTGTCTTAGAGCAAAAGGATTTGACCTTGGTGTTTAAAAATGTTCCGGCGAAAATTTGCAGTAACTGCGGTGAAGAGTATATTTCCGCTGAGGTGAACAAGGCCGTCCTTCAACACGCCAGGGAAGAAAAAAAGAGGGGCGTCACACTTGAACTACTCGACTTCGCGGCGTAAGCAAAAAGTGGGGTGGAGCTGCGGTTGTGCTCTGTGCCACCTGCAAAGCCTTTATCATTGACCATTCGTTTGCCCCTTCTTTTCATCGGCGGTTCAGGTTGCACTGGCGGACCTGATCCAGGGCGATGTCGAGGGTGCGGAAAAAGGTGAGGGCCTCCCGGTCCTCGTCGTTCTGCTCCAGCCGGTCGCCATAGAGGGCGACCAGCCGGGTCAAAGTCTGCATGACCTCGTCATCGGCCAGTGCGCCGATCTCCTCCCAGTAATCAATGGCGTTTTTGGCAGCTGTCACGGCATCCTCCGGATCCGCA
Organism: Thermodesulfobacteriota bacterium; assembly: GCA_049323935.1. GTDB lineage: Bacteria > Desulfobacterota > Desulfobulbia > Desulfobulbales > SURF-16 > DB1. The sequence continues at coordinate 5,360 of JBMONN010000001.1, read as the reverse complement.
CCTCGATATCGCCAGCCTCATTGAGCAGCTCGACCAGTTGCGCCGTGTCGGTCTCGCCGTAGTGATAGGGGTACAGGACCCGGGGCCGGAAGGTCAGGGCCGCGTCGGCCACCATCTCCGGGGTCATAGTATAGGGCAGGTTCATCGGCAGAAAGGCGTAGTCGATTTTTTTCAGGGCCTTCATCTCCGGGGTGTTTTCCGTGTCGCCGGCAATGTAGATGCGGGTGTCGCCGAAGGTCAGGACATAGCCGTTGCCCTCGCCTTTCGGATGAAAGAGTTCACCGCTGTCGCGCCTGTGGACGATGTTGTAAGCCGGTACCGCCTCCACCCCGATGCCCAGAACTTTTCGGTTGTCACCGTTGGCCATCACCGTGCCGCCAGTGACCTGGCGGGCGCAGAGTCCGGTGAGAAGCAGTTCGGTCTTGTCGTCGCGGACCAGGGCCAGGGCGCTTTCGTCGAGATGGTCCTGATGATGGTGGGTAAGCAGGATGAGGTCCGCCCTGGGCAGCTCCCGGTAGTCCGCCACCTTGGCGTAGGGATCGACATGGATGATGCGGTTGTTGAAGCGCAGCATCAGCGAACCATGACCGATAAAGGTGATTTCCACCGCACCGGCCGAGGTGGGGATGATGTCCTTCTCCAGGCCGCCTTGCCCGAGGGCGGCGGGGAGAATGCACGCCCAGCACAGCAGGGCGGCAATACAGGCGGTCAGCTCTTTCATCTCTCATTTCTCCTTCTTGCAGAGTGGGGCGCACTGTCGTGACCGGTGCCCGTCATGTTTAGGGCAGCCGCCAGCCTTCAGGGCCGGCGTCGAGCCAGAGAAAATCGCCATCCGCTGCCGTTGCGCTGTCGCGGTCGATGCGGCCTCGCACCTCCGGCAACACCACCCGATAGGTGATCTCGGCGTGCTGGCTGATCTGATGGGGGATGCCGTATTTCCAGGAATGGCCGCTGCCGGCGAGGACGACGACCCGGGTTTCGGGATTTTTTTCAAGAAATTGCAGGAGATTGCGGGCCATGGCCGCATCCCAGAGCAGTTGCGCCTCGCAGAAGTGGGTGAAGTCTCTGGTGCCATGGCCGTGGCCGCCCAAGGCGCGGCGAATGAAGTTTTCATAGGCGGGATCGACCCGGCAGGCAATGCCATGCAGGCCGCGGCGCTGTTCTTCGCTAAGGCTGGCAAAGCCGTGCCGCGCCACCTGGCGGGTCAGATCGCGGGAGATGTTGAGGCCGAGCAGGGGCACGCCCCGGTCGCGGGCCAGGAGAAAGATCGGCCGGTAGGTCGGCCACATGCTCCAGTTGCGGGCATAAAGGGGCTGAAAGTCGGCTTCCGTCAAGTCGCCGGCCACCCATTTGTCGAGGGCCCACTGAAAGTCGGCCTGGAACATCTCCAGACCGACGGCAATGGCGTTGCGCTCCGGCGCGCGTTCCTTCAGCGCACGGATGATGGCCGCCTGCATGGCATGATGGCCGTCATGGTCGTGTTCCTCGCCGACAAAAACGAGCCGGACCTCTTGCAGCGCGGCAATGAAGTCGGTCGCGGCGACCTCCTGTCCCCTGGCCAGATCGCGGATATGCGGATGGCCGCCGGCGGGAATGCTCAGGCAGAAAAAAAGAAAAGGGAAGGCCAGCAGGGCGAGGATGGGCAAGCGCATGGGCATGGTTTCCTGGGCATGGGATTGACGGGCGGCACCCGTAAATACCATAGCCTACTCCCTCGGAGAAGGCAAGACCATGGCCGGGAACTGTCGCCCTGGGGCTTTTTTTTTTCAGGGGGGATTCTTTTGCTTGCTGTCAACAAACTCGTGTATCATGATCTGGCAAGTATATATAGGAAGTGGCGGGCTGGGCAAATGGACGGCACAGCGGCGAGATTTTTCTTGGGATCTCCACGATTAGTTGCCAAGCTTGTGGCCAATAGGTGGGATGTTTCCTCCCAATCGCTGGTAAACTTTTTTTGCAGAGCGCAAGGAAAAAGAACTCCCGGCACAGTCACTCTGCAAGTCGGGCCGGCCGTTCTCCGCCCAAAAAATACCGTTACAGGCCGGCCGTCCCACCAATTTCTCTGGCCAGCCACTGTTTCAGTCTGTCATTGAGGCGATGGACCGTCCCGCCCGGCCGGTAGCCGTCTTCAGCACAGGCCTCATGAAAGAGATCGGTCGGCACCGGGATCTTGGCAATTTCGACGGCTTCTTTCATGCTGCGCCGGATCAGGGTCGCCTGCGGTGGTGTTTCCCAGTCAAAGAGAACAAAATAGATCGACTGGTCATTGCCGCTGACAAAATCATTGCCGCGGGTCCAGCCTGCCCCCCATTCGAGATACATATCCACCGCTTTTTCCGGAGTCATAGTCCAGTCCACCGCATTGATAATTTCCCGATGTTTTTTCAACTCATCCACTGTCATCATAGTCCACCCCCGGCAGGAAAAGGTTTCAACTTCCGCAATCAGTGCCGACCCAGCGCGAGAAAAAGCCTCCCGTCGCTGCGCCTCTCTGTTTTCAATCTACCGCAGGGAATCGGAACAGTCCTTGACTTAAGTCAATCGGTTTTTTTATCGCGTCCACAAGAGCGGGGGCGGCCAAAGGAGATTTGGGGGGATTCGGGTCAGGGGGGGGATCAGGTCGTGATGAATCACATCAGGCACCGGGGCGGACGGGCCTCCGCCCCGGTTTGTTGACTGGCATTACTGGCCGGCAACACCGATGCAATCGGTGCCACGGCGTTTATTCGGGAAAAAGGCGGGAGCGTCATCCTCAGCCGTTCACCTCTCTGATCCCTTCCAGGCGCCAGTTTTCGGTGCCCGCGGGCCGCGCCCAGGTCCAGGCCTCGGCAAACTTGACCGGCTGGGTCATGCTGCCGACAATGAGCTCGCCGCTCGTATCATTCACCGTGTAGTCGAGCAGGTTGGCGGTAAAGAGGATGGTGACAAAGTCCTCGTTCTGCTGCTTGCCGGCGTCGATGATCTCCACGGTGCGGATGGAGATGTTTTCGAGCTTGTTGATCTCTCCCTTCTCGCGCATTTCCTCGAAATGGCCCTCGTACTGGGCGGCCAGTTCGTCACCCAGGAGGTGGCGGTAGGAGGAGAGATCGCGCCGCATCCAGCCGGCCTGGATCTGAAAGAAGACGTCGGAGGCCACCTCGACGAAATGTTTTTCATCAAAGCCGGGATCGGTCTGCCGGATCATTGCAAGTCCCTGTTCCTTGCGGCCCAAGTCGGTCGTCGTGCCGGCTTGCGCCGAGGGAAAAGCGTCAAAGCCGGCCGGCGGCGGGGGTGGCTGATAGCCTGCCATTCCGGCCGAGGCCGGCTTGCCGGCAAAGCGGCGGTATAGGAAATAGCCGCCGACCGCAAGCAGGATGAGCGGCAGTATGCCGAAGCCGGAGCCGCCCATGCCGAACAGGCTGCCGAAAAGCATGGCGCCGATGGCGCCGCCCAGCAGGCCGCCGGCCAGAGCCTTGCCGAATCCGGGCTTTTGGGCCGTTGTCGCCTGCTGGGTTGTCGTCGGTGTTTTCTGAACCGGCGCGCTGCGGGTGAAACTGCGACCGCCGGAACGGGAGCGGGCGTCGGCGTAATCGGTGCTGATGCCGCCCTCGATCAGCATCAGGCCAAGAAAGAGAAGGAAAAAGGATGTTAGTCGGTTCATGGTGGTCAGCATGGCGTCCTCGTTGAGCGGTTAATAAGAGAGTGTCGGGCAGCAAATGCGGCAGGATGACGAGCGGCGTACAGTGTTGACTGCTTTACTATAGCCGTATTGACCGCTTTGGCAAGAAAAAGATCGGCTTTTTCGGCGCAAACAGGCGAAAATCCAGCCTTTGCATGCGGGGTCACATGTGGGGTCAGGACTTGTTCTGTCGTATTCTGGAAGGAGCGGACGTTTGCTCCGCCCTGGGTTGCCAGGCTCAGGTGCGAGGGAAGGACGTGATGCGGCCGGGCATTCGTGCCGTCGAGATTGATGAAATCGCAAAAAGGTCTTTTTTTACCACAGAGGACACAGAGGTCAAAGAAAAAACAGATTGAATTGCAAATAGTTATCTCGGTAGCCTCTGTGTGCTCTGTGGTTAATTTTCTGTTTTACGAAATCATAAAAATTATTTCATGGCATTTTTCATTACCGTGAAGAGGTCGGTGTTGTCCATGGCCCGGCCGAGGTTGGCGCTGCCCGGCCCCTGGCTCCAGACCACGGTGTCGACCGCGGTGTGATTGGTGCTGGTCCAGCCCGGGTCGACCTGATCGCCCGGATTGCTCAGAGTGCCGTAAGGGCCGTTGATGGCGTGGCCGCCGGTTTCATGGTCGCCGGCGACAATGAGCAGGGTGCTGCTGCGACGGGCTGGACTGGCGTTGATCCAGGCCTGCACCGTCTCGACCGCCTCGTTGAAGGCGATCATCTCGCCGAGCTGGTAGGCGGCGTTGTTGTCGTGGCTGGCCCAGTCAATCTGTGAACCTTCCACCATGAGAAAGAAGCCGTCCTTGTCCTCTTCGAGAATGTCGAGAGCGACCCTGGTCATTTCCGGCAGGCGCGGCTCGGTGCTGTCAGGGCTGCGCAGGTATTCCGGGGTAAGGCCGGCCGGGTTGAACAGGCCGAGAATTTTCACGGTATCATCGCCTGCCACCGCGGCGTGCATCTCCGCGGCAGTGCTGACGAGCACATAACCGTCATCTTGCGCTGCCGCGATGATCCCGGCAACATCCTGGCCCGGGTACTGGGCGCAGTTGTAGGCGGCATTGCTGCTGTTGGCGCCGATGTTGCCGCCGAGCAACACATCCACGCTGCTTTCCTGGACAAGCTGGCGGCCGATTTCCGCCTCGCAGTTGCGGTGATTGACATGGGCGGCAAAGGCGGCCGGGGTGGCGTGGGTGATGGTTGAGGTAGCGACCAGGCCGGTGGCCTTGCCCTTCTCCCGGGCCAGCTCGAGGATCGTCTTGGGAGAATCGACACAGGAGGCGCCTTCTGAGTGGCAGGACACCTCGTTGTTGTTGAATTTTTTACCGGTGGCCCAGGCCGAGGCCGCGGCGGCGGAATCGGTCACCGTGCTGTTGGCTGCATGGGTTGACTGATAGCCGATGACCGGCAGTTTTTCAAAGCTCAACCGATCGCCGTCCGGGCCGTTGACAAAGATACGGGCCGCAGTGACATTGGACAGCCCCATGCCGTCCGGCACCATGAAGATGATGTTACGGGCCTGGCCGCGCTCAGGGTGACGGTGTACGTCTTTCCTGTCGCCGGCGCCCGCCGGGCCGCCGCTCAGAATGATGCCTCCCGCCACTGCTACCACTGCAACCTGCATAAACTTCTTTTTCATAACCTGATCCTCCCAAAAAGTGTTAAAAAATGACGGCACACGGGCCGTTGGTTGCGATGCTGG